>NZ_JAQQCQ010000028.1:0-111291 GCF_046030355.1 Paraburkholderia caffeinilytica | reverse complement strand
ATAACAATTCAAGGAAAGGCCAACACCATAAGCAAACAGCCAAACCAGACCCCACAAAAAAACCCCCATCACCCATCACCCATCACCCATCACCCCGCGCAAACACATACTCATGCAACGCATCAATCACCCGATCAAACTCAAACGACTTATCATAAAAATGCCGAACACCATACTGTTCACATCGCTCCCGATAAGCCGGCAACGCATGATTCGTCAACACAGCAGCAAAAACCGAATCAATCATTCCTTCGCGCTGCAAGTAAGCCAGCACCGGCACCCCTGACCCCTGCTTCAGTTGCAAATCCACAATCACCGCGTCAAAAACCTCATCGCTCAACAAAGCAATCGCCTGATCAGCAGACTCCGCATACGCAGCCACCCGCAGCAAACCCGATGCATCGATCGCCTCGACAAGACTCCTGCGGATCAGCGGCGAATCCTCGATCAGCAGCACGCGCAACGGCGCGCGGCTAACTGGTTCGGCAACATTGTTCGGTTCGCTGTTCATCGGTGTATCTCGATCGTCCATTATTCGATCAAGCCATTCTTGATCGCGTAATAAGTCAGATCGGCATTGTTCGCCAACCGCATCTTCTCCAACACGCGAGCCCGGTAAGTACTCACGGTCTTCACCGACAAATGCAATTCCTCCGCAATGTCAGTCGGAATCTGTCCCGCCGCAAGCTTGCAGAATATCTGAAACTCGCGTTCGGATAACGTTTCGTGCGGCCGCCCCGTAGCGGGTTTGTCAAGGTTATTGGCCAGCGTATCGGCCACGGCCTCCGACAGATAACGATGCCCGCGCGCCACCGCGCGGATCGCCCGCACAATCTCGTCGGGCTCGCAGTCTTTGTTGAGGTAACCGTTGGCCCCCGCGCGCAGCAGGTTGATCGCGTATTGGCTCTCCGGGTAGCCCGACAGAATCAGCACGCCCTGATCCGGCCGCACCTGCTTGATCACGCGTAACGTATCGATGCCGTTCTTGTCCGGCATCGCGATGTCGAGCAGCACCACGTCGAATACCTGTTCGCGCACGAGTCTGATGGTTTCGTCGCCGGTTGCGGCTTCCGCCGCGACGCACATATCCGGCTCGTCAGCGACGAACTGCCTGAAACCGCCTCGGACGATCGCATGGTCGTCAGCTATCAGCACTCGAATCATCGGTCTGGTGTCCGTGCAACAGGATTGCTCCAAAGCAGACATTGTAATGACCTCCGGCGCCGTCTTTGCCGCAGACCCATTTACACGCCGTAGCGGTGCTTCAAATGATGCCGGCGCGGGAAACCATCCAGACCCTCCCGCGCCGGTGCGTGTCGTCCGAGCAGACACGACCGCCGAAGCGTCAATTCGCACCGCTGCCCGCGGACGCCTGTCGACGTCCGCTTATCGGCTGCGCCTTGCGGCATTGTTACTCGCGGCCCTCGAGCAGGTCCGCCATATCATCGGCATGCTCTTCTTCGACCGCGAGGATTTCTTCAAACAGACGGCGCGTCGTCACATCCTTCTCGCCGAGATAGTGCACGATCTCACGGTACGTATCGATCGCAATACGTTCGGCGATCAGGTTCTCACGAATCATGTCCGTCAGATTGTCGCCTTCCTGGTACTCCGAATGCGAGCGCGTCTTCAGGCCGTCCGGTGCAAAATCCGGCTCGCCGCCAAGCTGGACGATACGCTCGGCGATGCGGTCGGCATGCTCCTGCTCTTCCGCCGCATGCTCCGCGAATTCCGTTGCGACAGCCTCGGAATTGATACCTTTGGCCATGAAATGATGCCGCTTGTAGCGCAGCACACAGACGATTTCGGTGGCCAGCGAGTCGTTGAGCAGTTTCAGCACGGTCTCACGGTCCGCGCCGTAGCTTTGCGTGACCGGACCGTCCGACATATGCTTGCGCGCGTCTTCGCGGATCTTTTTGATGTCCATCACGAACGCACCGCTGGATTGAGATACTGCGCCTGGGGCGCCAGAAGACTTCGCCATTGAGATTCTCCTTTATCCGGTATGGGGGAACTGCGTATCCCGCACGAATCGCGCCTGATACGCCGGTTTAAGGATGGAGTATTCGTCTACGTTCGGAATACGCCGAGCAACAGCGTGACCACGAACACGACAAGGAAGATATAGAACAGGATCTTCGCGATTTCAGCCGCACCTGCGGCGATTCCGGTAAAACCGAACACGGCTGCAATGATCGCAATCACGAAAAACACGATGGCATAGTGAAGCATGGTGACTCTCCTTGTTGGTATCTGCGTAAAGAGACCCTGAGGCAAATCCGAAGCGAACTGCTCCCTCACAACCGCGGGAAACAGCACGCAACCACCTCGTTGAGCGGCGCTAATCGACGATTTTCTTCGTTACAACGAAGCCGAGTACGAGAAACACCACGCACAGAATCACGAACACGACAAACAGGAACTTCGCGATCGCCGCCGCGCCCGCAGCGACGCCGGTAAAGCCAAGAAGGCCGGCGATCACCGCCACGACGGCGAAAAACAATGCCCATTTCAACATGATGGCTTCCTCCAGAATCAGTCAATGAACGATCAGGTTCATCCTATCGATCGTCGGCGGTGGGCGCATTCCGACGGGCTCCGTTTTTCGTGTGAGAATCCGCTTACATGGGATTACGGCAGCGTTACGCCGCCTGCATCGATTCTCCAGCCGCACACGGTGGGTGAATCAGGAGACGATGCACTCACATCGTCGAGTGCTGCGGGCGTTACACTGATGCCCACCTCACGAGCCGAAAGGGCTAAACGTGTCGAACACGCAAAAATCAGGGGCCGCCGTGCGACTGAGCGACTGGATGCGCAATCGCAGTTGGGCTATCGCGATGACCGTGGCGATCGTCATCACCGTGGGCGGGCTCGTGATTCTCGAAACCGCGCGCGAACGCATTGCCGCGGAGTACGAAACAGCACTCGAAGCGCGCGACGTCACAGTGCAACTGAGCACGCTCGCAAGCCAGCTCTCCCGCCTCAGCGCCCATCAAAGCGAGTTTCTTCTGACGAAGCAGGACGGGTCCGTTCAAGGCTTTTGCACGACCGCCGTGCGGATACGGCAGAGCGAACAACAGTTGGGCAGGTTCTACCGCGGCGGCAAGGCAGACAGCGCCGAGCTCGCGAGTTTCACCCAGATCGTCGCGCTGATCGAAGCACGCATCGGCGCGGGCGCTGCTGCATTGCAACGCGCGACACCTCGCCCGCTCGATCTGTCTACCTGCGGCAGTGCAAGCGAGGCCAATCCCGCCGATGCGACGCTGGTCGACAGCACGCTCACACTGTTGCGCGACAACGAAGAGCGCCGTGCACAGCACGCGCTCGACGCAAGCCGCGCCGACCAGCGCATCTCCACGCTGTGCGCGGCGGGGCTGTCCGCGTTGAATATCGTGCTGTTCATTCTGCTGTTTCGCAATCTCGGCATCCAGATGGATCGGCAGGCGCGCGTGCAGCGTCAACTGATCACGCAACAGGAAGAGCTCGACCAACTCGTCAACGAACGCACGCGGCAGCTCGAAGCGCTGGGCTGGCACTTGCAGGCCGTCAGCGAAAATGAAAAGACGCAACTCGCGCGTGAGCTGCATGACGAGCTCGGCGCTATTCTGACCGCGAGCAAAATGGATGTGGCCTGGGCCAACCGCAAACTGAAGGACAGTGACCCCGATGTCTCCGAGAAACTCAAGCGCGCACTCGCCAATCTCGACCAGGGTATTGCGCTGAAGCGCCGCATCATCGAAGACATGCGGCCCACTGTGCTGGCGAACTTCGGGCTCGTCACCGCGCTGCGCACGCTTGCCGACGAAGCTGCGCAGCGCAACAACTGGACGCTCGAATCGCACTTGCCCGCCGACGATATCCAGCTCGACGAGCAAACAGAAATCGCGCTCTTTCGCGTCGCCCAGGAGTCGCTCACGAACGCCGCCAAGTACGCACGAGCCTCGAAGGTGTCGATCGCCTTGCGGGTCAGCGACGGCGAGGTCGCGCTGCATATCGCGGACAATGGTGTCGGCATCACGCCCGCCGATCTGAAGCGCACGCACACGCATGGGCTGCTCGGCATGCGCCAGCGGGTCGCCGCGCACGGCGGGCGCTTCGATATTCAGCGCGGCGTGCCGAACGGCACCGACATCCACGTGGTCATGCCGAGTGTCAGCACGGCCACACCGTCTATAGATCTGCCGCCGTCGACGCCGACCCGAACGCCCGTGTAGCCAGGCTTTGCGCTACGTTGACGCAGCGCGTGTAGGAGTGCACCGACGCAAACACCGGAGCACGCCTACAACAAAATCGCAGCGCAGCCGACAGCGCCGCCCCCGCCCTTTTTTTACCATGCAATCAGACCGGCTCGACTGGCGTAAGCCCCGGTCGAACGACAGCTAGCCAGGCTAGCGCGTGCTGTAAAACATGGGCACGTCAACCGATGCATCCTCGACAAGGAGAACTTTCATGAATCGACTGATCGCTTTGCTTCTCATTGCAGGGACGGCTGCGCTCGCGGGTTGCAACACGATGGCTGGCGCTGGGCAGGACATTTCGAAGGGCGGCAACGCCATCACGAATTCGGCCGAGCAAGCCAAGTAAGCTAGCGGCAACTCGTCGAATGGCCGGCGCCTCGTGGCGCCTTGCCATGCAGAAACACCAGAGCCCGTCGCGGGAAACCGCGGCGGGCTTTTTCCATAGTCAGACCGGCAAGCAAAACGGCGATCCACGTATGTGGACCGCCGCTATGCCCTCCCTGCGACTATCGCCTATCGTTCGTGCCGCATGCCATGCACACGCATGCGGATTCGCGAGCTTATTACCCGCTTATTGACCCGTCAGTGTGTTCGACAACTCGACGCTCGGTGTGCTGGTGTTGCCGTTCTGTGCAATCAGCAAATGGATCTGCCCCGGCACAAGCTGGCTCAGCGTACCGGCGATCGGCACCGACGTCACCAGCCAGTCGGCATTGTTCGACAGCGAGAAGGACTGCGACTGGAAGATCGGCGTCTTGCTGCCTGCCACTGTCGCGATCAGCACATATTGGCCGCCGGACACATAGATCGAATCCTGGCCGCTGGCCGGCACCGCGTTCTTGAACGACACACCCGCCATGGTCGGGCTGGCGTTGGTGATATCCGTGCTGGTTGCCTGAACCAGATACAGGTCGAGATTGGTCGCATTAGCCGATGCGTTGAAGCCGCGCAGACGCGCGCTATTCGAGAGCAGTCCCTTGTCGAACGGGTCGTCGATCAGGCCGATATCCGGCGCGGCCGCACCCGGCAAAGCCAGCACCGTGTATTCGTGGCCCTTCGCCACATCCGGGAAGTTACCGCTCGCCAACGCGGTCGTGGTACCGGTGGCCGAATACGCGACGGTGGTCGAACCCGTGTTGATGTTGGTGAAGTTCGTCACGCCCTTATAGCTGATATTCGTCTGTCCCGAGGGCGCGGTGCCGTTCACGAGAAAGTCGACTGCCGGCCCGCCAGGAATGGCGTGGATAAAATGGATCTCCGGATTCGTCAGCCCGAGTTCCTTGCCTACGTCGCTGCTGCCGCCGCCACCGCATGCGCTCAGAACGGCTGCAACAGCGGCCATAGCCACCATGGTTCGGATCATTTTCATTGTGTTCACCTATATCGATGTTGGGCTCTCGACCCGTTAATCTGCGAGCGCTCCATTCCCGGATATCGCGCCGTCTGGAAACCTTGTTCATTGGTCGTTGGAACGGTTCCCGGCCGGCTCTCCGAAACGAAGCAGCCCCCTCCCTCTTCCTGCTGCACATCGCCTGCTGCACATCGCGCCCGTACTGGTGAGCGGCGCGGTCCGTGTCGATGGACGCCTGCATTCAGCAATGCCTGTGCCGCGGGTTCGATATGGCTTCTGGCACCAGACGAATGTCTTACGGAGCAACGCGTTGCGAGGATTAGAATTTTTCCTCGGAGGGTTGGCACGTTCCGCGGTGTATTGTTCGCGCACAACCCATACTTACACGGTCCCCTGCATGTCTTACCAACACTTACTCGCTGAACTCGACCTCGGCTTCACCCGTTTGCGCAATCGCGTGGTGATGGGTTCGATGCACACCGGCATGGAGGATCGCTTCTGGAATTACCCGAAACTGGCCGCGTATTTCCGTGAACGCGCGAAAGGCGGCGTCGGTTTGATCGTCACAGGCGGCATCTCGCCGAACCGGCAAGGCTGGCTGCTGCCCTTCGGTGGCACGCTGAACTCGGTGCTCGATCTGCACAATCACCGCTTGCTGACCGAGGCCGTGCATGCCGAAGGCGGCAAGATCGCGCTGCAGATCCTGCATGCCGGCCGCTACGGCTATCAGCCTTTTGTCGTCTCGGCGTCGGCGCTCAAGTCGCCGATCTCGAAGTTCAAACCGCGCGCGCTCACCGAAGCCGGCATTGCCCGCACCGTGCGCGACTACGCACGCTGCGCGCGCCTCGCCCAGCGCGCCGGTTACGACGGCATCGAGATCATGGGCAGCGAAGGCTATCTGCTCAATCAGTTCCTGTGCCCGCGCACGAACCGGCGTACGGACCGCTACGGCGGCAGCATCGAGAACCGCATGCGGCTTGCGCGCGAGATCGTCGAGCGGGTCCGCGCGGTGTGCGGCGAACGCTTTATCGTGGTGTACCGGCTCTCGCTGATCGACCTGGTCGAAGGCGGCAATACGTGGGAAGAAACAGTGCAGGTGGCCCAGGCGCTCGAAGCCGCCGGCGTCACGATGTTCAACACGGGAATCGGCTGGCATGAAGCGCGCGTGCCCACCATCGTGACCTCGGTGCCGCGGGCTGCTTTTGCAGCGCTGAGCGCGCGGCTGAAGGCGGCGGTCAAGGTGCCGGTGATCGTGTCGAACCGCATCAACACGCCCGAGGTCGCCGAACAACTGCTCGCCGAGGGCGCGGGCGATCTGGTGTCGATGGCGAGGCCGCTCCTCGCCGACCCCGAGTTCGTGCTGAAGACGGCCGAAGGACGCACGCACGAAATCAACACCTGTATCGCCTGCAATCAGGCCTGCCTCGATCACACATTCAAGAACCAGCGCGCAAGCTGCCTCGTGAATCCCCGTGCGGGACGCGAGACCGAGCTGATCTATCGCCCGATCGCGGACGCGCAGACAGCGCGCTCGGTCGCGGTAGTCGGTGCGGGTCCGGCGGGACTTTCCGCAGCGACGGTTGCGGCGTCGCGCGGACATCGCGTGACGTTGTTCGATGCGAGCGCAACCATCGGCGGCCAGTTCAATCTGGCGATGCGCGTGCCGGGCAAGGAAGAATTCAGCGAAACGATCCGCTATTTTCAGAGCCAGTTGCAACGGCATCACGTCGACGTACGGCTCGAGACGCGCGTCGATCCTGCACTGCTCGCGGCAGGCGGTTACGACGATGTGATCATCGCCACGGGCATCGTGCCGCGCAGCCCGGCGATCGCCGGCATCGACGGGCCGAACGTGCTGTCTTACGTAGACGTTTTACGCGGGGCGCCGGTGGGGCGCCGCGTCGCGGTGATCGGCGCGGGCGGGATCGGCTTCGATGTCAGCGAGTTTCTGCTGCATCGTTCCGGCGATCCTTTGCCCATACCACGCGATGCATGGCTCGACGAATGGGGTGTCGACCTGGCGGTGCGGGAACGCGGTGGTTTGAAACCGCCGGCGCCGGCGCAACCGGCCCGCGAGATCTGGTTGCTGCAGCGCAAGACGGGCAAGCTCGGCATGGGGCTCGGCAAGACCTCCGGCTGGGTGCATCGCGCGACGCTGGCAAGAAACGGGGTGAAGATGCTCGGTGGCGTGTCGTATCGGGAGATCAGCGAACGCGGTTTGAAAATCGCGCGTGAAGGTGTCGAGGAATGGCTCGAAGTCGACACGATCGTCGTGTGCGCGGGGCAGGAGTCGCTGCGTGATCTGCTTCCGGAATCGGCCGCGCGTGCTGCGGATAGGTCAAACGGTGCGAATGGGGGCGACGGTGTGAATGGCTCGAATGGCGCGAATGGCGCGAAGGCTCCGCGCTATCACGTGATCGGCGGCGCAAAGGTGGCAACCGAGCTGGATGCAAAACGCGCGATTCGCGAAGGTGCGGAAGTGGCGGCGGCACTCTGAAGCGGCGGAGTATCGAGGTCGCCGTCACTCCGCTCTGGAGTAGCGGGGAGCAGGCGTGAACCTCGGCGCTCTATGGCAAAAGCAGGCGGAAGGGGTCGCCACGCTCGGAAGCAACACAACGCGGAGAACGGTGAACTGGCGTCGCGCAGCAGCCGGCAGCAGTCGCCGTTCGCCATCCGCCGTCCACTCAGGCGAGCCGCTTCTTCCTGTAATCGAACCAGAAAGACAGACCCACACTCGCCAGAATCACGATGGTCGCGATGACCGTCGAATGCGTGACCGGTTCGCCGAGCAACAATGCACCGAGCGCCACCGCCACCACCGGATTCACGTACATGCAGCTACTGGCGATAATCGGACTCGTATGCCGGATCAGGAAACCGTACGCGACGTAGGCGGCCATCGTCCCGATCAGCATCAGGTAGACGAAGGCCAGCACCGGCAGAAAATGCACGTCCATCATCCGCTCGCCGGATACCCAGGCGACCATCGTCGACATCGCGCCACCCAGGCCGATCTGCAACGACGTCGAGAGAAACAGGTCCGACGGCAGCTTCAGACGCCCGGCCAGATGCGCGCCGCCGGCCCAGAAAAGCGCACCGCACAGGATCGCCAGGCTGCCGCCCGCCGATCCCGGCGCACTGTCGCCATGACTCAGGATCGCGATGCCCACCAGCCCAAGGCCGACCGCGAACCATTCGCCGCGGCCAATCTTGCGCCCTGCTACCGCCGCGATCACCGTCGCGAACAGCGGCACGGTCGCGACCATCACGGCCGCGGTGCCGGTGCCGACCGTGCGCATGCCGTAGGCGAGCATGCCGCTCGACAGCCCCACCAGCATCGTGCCGACCAGGCCGGCATTGCGGATTTCCCCTGCACTCGGCCAGACCGGCGTGCGGCGCGCCGCGAAGATGAAGAGCCCTATCCCGGCAAACAGATTGCGCAATCCGGAGAGCAGCAACGGCGGAAACGAACCCAGCGCGACATGCACGGCGAGATACGTCGAACCCCATACGAGATAGACGACGGCGAGTGCAAGCGCGATCTGTCCATTGCGGGACTGCGGCAAACGAATGGGAAAACCACGGAGAAAACGGCTGGGAAGTTGCGGCGCCATGCGTTCAACCCGCCCGTGCCGCTCGAGGTGCTGCGCCCCCGCTGAAAACCCGGTATCGGGATGGCGGACACCGCATCGGCGATGCGGTCTGACGGGCGAGGCTGGCGGACATGTTGGTGGAACGGAAGGACGATAGATGGCCAAAGGGGCCACAACGCCGCGGCGATCGACGGAAATCGGGCCACGGCTGACACACGCCAAATGTTCGGCGCGCATCGCATTATGCAGTAAGCGCCCACCGCGCCGGCTGAAAGAATCGTAACTTTTTTGCGTACTTGCAACAGAAAAGCCGGGGATCGATCCCCGGCTTTGGGCTCATCCGTGACACCGGCGCTCAAGCTATGCAACCGGCATCGCCAGCGACGCTCAGTTGGCCATGGCGCCCGATGCCTCGTGCTTCATGCCCATTGCGTCGCTGCCCTTTTTCATCTTGTCGTGCTTCATGGTGTCCTTTTTCATGCTGTCCTTCGACATGGTGTCTTTGGACATTGCATCCTTCGACATCGTGTCCTTGGACATCGCATCGTTGGACATTGCGCCGCTTGCCTGCGCGAACGCGGCGCCGCCGCTGGTCAGGAGGGCGACGGCGATTGCTGCGATTGCGAACTTCTTCATGGGAAAACTCCGTTTAGTTATGGATCGATCTGAACCGGCATCTCTCGGATGCCGGGGTACTTCCGAAGCTTCTGCCGCCCGGGGTCGCGCCTGTCGTCCGACACGCGGCGACCCGCGCGCGTCAGGAGCCTCCGAACCAGTTGTAGCCCTGGTCGACCCAATAGCCGCCGGGGAACGTGTTGGTGACGAACATCTCGACGATGTGCTTCGGATTCTTGTAGCCGAGCTTGGTCGGCATGCGCAGCTTCATCGGGAAGCCGTATTTCGCGGGCAGACGCTCGCCGTCGTACGAGAACGTGAGCAGCGTTTGCGGATGCAGTGCGGTAGGCATGTCGATGCTTTCGTAGTAGTCGTCGGCACATTTGAAGCCGACGTACTTCGCGCTCGTGTCCGCGCCGATGCGCCGCAGAAAATCGGCAAACGGCGTACCGCCCCAGCGGCCGATCGCGCTCCACCCTTCCACGCAGATATGCCGCGTGATCTGCTCGGCATGCGGCAGCGCGTACAACTCGGGCAAGGTCCAGACACGCTGACCGGTGACGAGGCCGCTGATCTTCAGTTTGTAGCCGGCGGCGTTCACCTCCGGCACGTCGTCGATGCCGTAGAACGCGTTGAATGGAAATGGCCGCGTGATCTGCGCTTCGGTGTAGGTCGGCGCGAGTTGCTTCGGATCGAACAACGCGGCTTGCGCGCGGTCGTTCAGGTGCGATACGGCCGTCAGGAATGCGTTGACCGAGTCGTTGTCCGTGAGCGAGCAGCCCGTCAGCATCGACAGGCCGCCGAGCGTCAGAAGCCGCTTGCCGAACAGACGCCGTGACGGCATCGCGAGTTCACGCCGGGCGTCGATCAGGATCGAGTCGCGGTCGAGCTTATTGTCGGGCATGGCGGCAAGTTTTCGATCGGGTTGTGTATCGGGTTGTGCGTCGGGTCGGGTCATGATTCGATATCCTTAGGCTTTGCGTATCCGTGCCTCGGCCGTTTAACGTCCGCGCAGCATCGCCAGCAGCGAGCGCGGCACGAGGGCCACCATCACCAGATGCACGGCAATGAACGCAGCCATCAGCGACATGGCGCAAAAGTGCACGATGCGTGCGTTGTCGTAGCCGCCCATCAGTTCGCGCAGCAGCGGAAACTGCACCGATTTCCAGATCGCGAGGCCCGAGAGCACCAGCACGATCAGATCGCAGACGACAAACAGATAAGCGAATTTCTGCACCGCGTTGTAGATCCGCAGATCGGCGTGCGAGAGCTTGCCGGTCAGCGCGGCGATGAAGTCGTGCAACACAGCGCGCGGCGAGACCGGCAGGAACTTGCGCATGAAGCGCCCGCTGGCCAGATTCAGCGCGAGATACAGCAGCCCATTGAAGACCAGCAGCCACATCGCCGCGAAGTGCCATTGCAGCGCGCCGCCCAGCCAGCCGCCGAGCGTGATCGCCGGCGGAAACGTGAAGCCTTTGAAGATCGGCGAGGCGTCATAGATGCGCCAGCCGGACAGCATCATGAGGATGGCCGCGAGTGCGTTGAGCCAGTGCGTGACGCGTACCCACACCGGATGAATCGTGCCGCTCTCCGGCGTGGCAGGCGGAGCGGTTTCGCCAAGTGCATGAGGGGTAGCCATGAGAATCTCCGATGAAACAGGAAGCGCTGCGAGGTCGTCGCGCGATCAGTTGCAGGCAGCAAGTTCGCCCACTTGCAGCACGTCGCCGGTCGCCGCGTTTTCAACGAAGGCGACGACGCCGAAGTGGTCCGCCGGAGCGTTCGCATCCGCATCGTCGATACGGATATCCCGGCGGATTTGCGCATTGCCGGCAACCAGCGGCACAGGGCCGATCCATTGCCGCACGACGCGCTCGTGATGCAGCATTGCGCCGCTGTTTTCCCCCGCCCTGACCTGCGAGTTCAACGCGTTCTGGTAGACGGCGACGTAGGCATTCAGTGGGGTCGTGGTGTCGGCCGCCTTGCTGGTGAATTGCGCATCGACATTGAAGGCGCCCTTCGCCTGCGGTTTCAGTTCAAGCGCCACGTTCGCCTGCGCCGGTTCCGCAACGACCTGGCCGATGCGGCTCTGGAAACTTTCGCGTTGCGACCAGCTGCGCAGTTCGCGGCCCGATACGAAGATCTCGGGCGTGTAGATGGTGTGGCCGCCGGCAAGATCAGTAAGAGCTTGCTGACGCTCGGTAAAGCGATGTTGCGAGAAGCGGTCGGTCCAGCCGAGGCTATTCCAGTAGTCCACATGCAGCGCCAATGGCACGATGCTCTGGGTTGCACCCCTGTTTTTCCACTGGCTCAGCCAGTTGTCCGCGGGCGGGCAGCTGTTGCAGCCTTCGCTGCTGTAGAGCTCGACCAGCGCCACGCGGTGCGCCGGGCTGTGCGACGCGCACACGGCGCCGGCCGCGCTTGCAAGGCCGCTGGCAGAGAGGGTTGTTAGCGCTACGGCTAGCGCGATTGCGCGAGTGACATACCGATCGTCTCGGCGGGTTCGTGCGGTTTGCATGGCGTGCTCCATCAGGATCTGCACGTTTGTCGAACCACAAGACCGCTTATGACAGCCGATTCTGATTTTTTATTTTTGTCCGGATTGTTCGCTTACGGTCGAGACCGTTCCATGCTGTTTATTCCCGCGGGACGCGGGGTGTCTGTACGCTTGCGGGTGGGCCACCCCAAAGCACACCCCAAAGCGCCCCGTAAAGCGTGCCTCAGTCGTAACTCACGACAACCGTCACCCGGGTATCCTGCCCGGTATTCTTCGGTGCAAGCGACAACACCCCGCCATCGCGGCCAAGCCGGTAGTGGCCATCGCTGGCAGCACGAAACACACGCCCACGGCTGTCGACAAAGCGCTCGGCCAGCGCATCTCCGCGCGCATCACCGCTATGCGCCGTCGCGCCGCTGTTCACCTGAAGCGCGACATCGGCGCCCGTCGCTACGCCCGGCGCAGCGCTAAAGGTCAGCGTGACCGCTGAACCCGACTGCTCGAACCGCGCGCCCCTGGCATCGACACGCGCCCCGGCCGGCGCCACCGAAATCGCCAGTTGCGGCGCCACGATCGCCCCCGAAAAACTGATCGTTCCACCATTCGCGGCCACCGCCGGCATGGGCGCTGCAACCAGCGCGACCAGCATTGCCATCGCAGCTACCGCGCCGAGTGCCCCAAACTGCCCTGTTCCCGTTTTCATCAGCACATCTCCTTAAGCCGTCTCAAACCGCATCGCGCCATTGACGCGCTGCCCATCGCCGATCCTCGACTGGGCAACGGCCGCCCCTACAGGCGGATTAACGGCAGCGCCGCGACGGCCTTGAACGACTCAAACGACTCGATGCAATATCCGCGCGCCGCAGCGCGTATCCACGGCACCGTCCGGCTGCGGCGAAAGCAGCACCTGGCCGTGCTAACATTCACCTTTCGATTGCGTCGATTTAGCTTTCTTTTCGACGCCCACCCAAACCTCTCGCACGCTTCCGGCTACCCCAATGCGCGTTCCGTTCTTCCGAGCCCTCACCCGCTTGCGCCCCCGCCGCGCAACCGGCTGTGCGCGCGCGGACATCGCGACGCCCCACGCCGGCCAGCCGTCCCGAACGCTCCCGCTTCCCGCCGCCCGGCGCCCGATCTAACGCAGCTCCCCTCCATTGCCGGGGCCGCGTCGTCGGGCTCCGGGCCGATCTCATCCGCACGCTGTCCCCTTACATGCAGATCGAATTGGAGAACCCGTCATGAAAAAGACGAAAACCTGTTACCTCACCGAACTCGACGTCGCCCGCCTTGAAAAGCACGCGGCCGCGCCGGGCGCCGACGCCAAATTGCAAGACATGCTCGACGACGTCCTGGAACGCGCCGTGATCGTCGAATCGCGCGACATCCCCGCGAACATCGTCACGATGAATTCGCAGGCCACCCTGGTCGATGAAACCAGCGGCGAGCAGATGACCTGGACGGTTGTTTATCCGCCCAACGCCGACTTCGCGCAGGGCCGGCTGAATGTGTTTTCGCCGGCCGGTCTTGCGCTGCTCGGCGCCAAACGCGGCGACCGCATCCGCTTCACGCCGCCGAGCGGTACGGAGAAAGTGCTGAAGCTCGACAAGATCCTGTTTCAGCCCGAAGCCGCCGACGATTTCACGCTGTAAGCCGAAGCCATTCGCGACGCAGAACGCTGCGCCGCATCAACCCCGGCAGCCCTATCACATCAAGAATAGTGCGCGGCTGACGGGTGTTATCTCCGACATCCGACTTTTTCAAGACGGGTTGCCAAGCAGCGCCCGGGCGGTGTATCGTGTGCGCTGCTAACGCGGGGGTCCTGCGTAGCACGGAGGTTGGAGGTCCGTGTTGCGTGGGTGAGAAATACCCTTTGAACCTGATCTGGATAATGCCAGCGCAGGGAAGCGTACGGATTTCGCACCTGGTCTACCGTTTCATCTCTCGCGAATTCCGACAACTTCCGTCTCGTCTCCTGCTTAGCGGCCCCACACTGGGACCGGAGTGAGTGCTTGGCACCCGCTCTCGTCGACCGCAACACGTTGCATGGGACTGGAGTAAGGCGCTAAAGCGCCCACTCCGGTCGACAGAGGAGATAACGCATGAACGCCAACCCGAAGTTTCTTTCCGCCGACGCCCACGTCGATGCCGCCGCTGTTGCGCCGCTGCCGAATTCCCGCAAGGTCTACGTGACCGGCTCGCGGCCCGATATTCGTGTGCCGATGCGCGAAATTACCCAGGCGGATACGCCGGATAGCTTTGGCGGCGAGAAGAATCCACCGGTCTTCGTCTACGATACGTCGGGCCCGTACTCCGATCCGGAAGCCAAAATCGACATCCGCGCCGGTCTGCCCGCGCTGCGTCAAGCCTGGATCGAAGAACGCGGCGATACCGAAGCACTGACGGGCCTGTCGAGCGACTTCAGCCGCGAACGCGCCGCCGACACCGCCACCGCCGATCTGCGTTTTCAGGGCCTGCACCGCACGCCGCGCCGCGCAATCGCCGGCAAAAACGTCTCGCAGATGCACTACGCGCGCAAAGGCATCGTCACGCCGGAAATGGAGTACATCGCGATTCGCGAGAATCAGCAACGCGCCGCGTATCTGGAGACGCTGAAGACGAGCGGCCCGAACGGCGAAAAGCTCGCCGCGATGATGGGCCGCCAGCATCCGGGCCAGGCGTTCGGCGCGAGCGCATTCGGTCCCGACGGCCTGAA
This sequence comes from Paraburkholderia caffeinilytica, assembly GCF_046030355.1. Taxonomy (GTDB): domain Bacteria; phylum Pseudomonadota; class Gammaproteobacteria; order Burkholderiales; family Burkholderiaceae; genus Paraburkholderia; species Paraburkholderia caffeinilytica_B. The sequence goes on along the minus strand of NZ_JAQQCQ010000028.1, from coordinate 96,284 downwards.
GGAAATCACCGCGGAATTCGTGCGCGAAGAAGTCGCCCGTGGCCGCGCGATCATCCCGAACAACATCAACCACCCGGAAAGCGAGCCGATGATCATCGGCCGTAACTTCCTCGTGAAGGTGAATGCGAACATCGGCAATTCGGCGGTGACGTCCTCCATCGGCGAAGAAGTCGACAAGATGACGTGGGCGATCCGCTGGGGCGGCGACACGGTGATGGATCTCTCCACCGGCAAGCACATTCACGAAACGCGCGAGTGGATCATCCGCAATTCGCCGGTGCCGATCGGCACAGTGCCGATTTACCAGGCGCTGGAAAAGGTCAACGGCAAGGCTGAAGACCTGACGTGGGAAATCTTCCGCGACACGCTGATCGAACAGGCCGAGCAAGGCGTCGACTACTTCACGATTCACGCGGGCGTGCGTTTGCAATACGTGCCGCTGACGGCCAAGCGCATGACCGGTATCGTCTCGCGCGGCGGCTCGATCATGGCGAAGTGGTGCCTCGCGCACCACAAGGAAAGCTTCCTGTTCGAGCACTTCGAAGACATCTGCGAAATCATGAAGGCGTATGACGTGGCCTTCTCGCTCGGCGACGGTCTGCGTCCCGGCTCGATCTACGATGCGAACGACGAAGCGCAACTCGGCGAACTGAAGACGCTCGGCGAACTCACGCAGATCGCGTGGAAGCACGACGTGCAAACGATGATCGAAGGCCCGGGCCACGTGCCGATGCAACTGATCAAGGAGAACATGGATCTGCAACTGGAATGGTGTGACGAAGCGCCGTTCTACACGCTGGGACCGTTGACCACCGACATCGCACCGGGCTACGACCACATCACGTCGGGCATTGGCGCAGCAATGATCGGCTGGTTTGGCACGGCGATGCTCTGCTACGTCACGCCGAAGGAACACCTTGGGCTGCCGAACAAGGACGACGTCAAGACCGGCATCATCACGTACAAGCTCGCCGCGCACGCCGCCGATCTGGCGAAGGGCCATCCGGGCGCGCAGGTGCGTGACAACGCCTTGTCGAAGGCGCGTTTCGAATTCCGTTGGGAAGACCAGTTCAATCTCGGTCTCGACCCGGACAAGGCACGCGAATTCCACGACGAAACCCTGCCGAAGGATTCGGCCAAGGTCGCGCACTTCTGTTCGATGTGCGGCCCGCACTTCTGCTCGATGAAAATCACCCAGGACGTGCGCGAATTCGCCGCCCAACAAGGCCTCTCCGACGACGACGCGCTGAAGAAAGGCATGGAAGTGAAGTCGATCGAGTTCATGAAGAAAGGCGCTGAGATTTATCAGCGGCAGTAAGGTAACGATCGCGGGCGCATGAAAATGCGTCCGCCATTCGAGCCTTCTGCATCACGGCATTGCAGCACCCAAGCCTGCCACTGGCGGGCTTTTGCGTTTCCGCGGACGGGGTGACGTATTTAATGCCGGACACCCCTTGCAAACATGACGAATCGACCGGTAAATGAAGCAGCTGCGGAGACGACCGGCACGACGCCGGTCACCCCGCAAAAGCGCTGCAATAAGGTGAAATAAGCCGTTACGGTTTTGCAATCCTGCTGGCGCCATGGCGGGGTAAGCTCAAGCATTACGCCCCGGATGGCGGCGTCCGATGTAAACAGGAGCGCGTCATGAAGTCCCCCGTCATCAACTCTCTTCGCGCAATCAGCCAGCGTCTGCCGCGCGGCTTGCCGCGTCTTTCTCAAACCGGCATCGCGCTAGCCGGCGCGGCCTGCGTACTGACGCTGTCGGGCTGCTACTACCCTTACGGCTACTATCCAGGCTACTACCCGTATTACGCCTATGGCACGGTCCCGGCCAATGGCGTTCAGCAGGATGTCCCCGTTGGGACGGCCGGCGATTCGGCCAGCTCGCAACAGCAGCAGGCGCAAGCTGAAGCGGCACAGCAGGCGCGAGCCAATTCGCAATCCCAGCCGCCGTCCTACGCGGTCGCTCAGCCACCCCCGCCCGTGTACGTTGCACCGGCCTATCCCGCCTACTATCCACCGCCGGTCTATCCGGCCTATCCCGCTTATTACGGCTACCCGGGCTGGTACGGGCCATCGGTCTCGATCGGCTTCGGTTTCGGCGGCTATTGGGGAGGCGGCCACGGCGGCTGGGGTGGCCATGGCCACTGGCACTGAATCTCGCCGCCGAATCATGCCGCGACGATGCCGGCACACAGGACGCGGCGCTCCCTTCTCCCCTGCGCCCGTACTTTCCCTTCTTGACGCGCGCCAACCGGGCCCTATGCTTGGGAAAGCCACACGCAGTACCCGTTTAAATAAGCGACCCGGCACGTCTTCGACGCGCCGCCGGCGCCCATCCGTCCTGCCAGAGCGACGCGCCCCGTAGTGCGTAGTCCCGCGTCGAATCGAACAACAACGAAGGAGACGTGATGTTTCACCAACTACTCACTCCAGTCGGCAATTCGCTATTGCTCTCGTTCCTCGTCGCTGCCTTACCGATCATTGTCGTGTTGCTGTTGCTCGGCTGGGCGCGCCGGCCGGCCTGGGAGGCGTCGCTGGCGGGCCTCGTCGTCGGGCTGATTGTCGCGATCTTCGTCTGGCAGTTTCCGGTCGGACTCGCGGCCGCTTCGGTCGCCAACGGCGCGGTATTCGCGTGCTGGCCGGTGATGTGGATCGTGTTCGCCGCGATCCTGCTCTACAACATCTCGCAGCGCTCGGGCCGCTTCGCGGCCTTCCGCATGTGGATGATCGATAACCTGCCGAACGATCGCCGCGTCGTGCTGGTCGTGATCGGCTTTTCGTTCGGCGCGCTGCTCGAAGGGATTTCCGGCTTCGGCACGCCGGTCGCCATCACCAGTTCGTTGCTGATCCTGCTCGGTTTTCCCACCCTCGAAGCGCTCACCTTCACACTCATCTTCAACACCGCGCCGGTCGCGTTCGGCGCGCTCGGCGTACCGATTACCGTGCTCGGCGCGGTCACGCACCTGCCAGCCGATTCGCTCGCCAAGATGGTCGGCCGCCAGTTGCCGTTCTTTGCCTTTCTCCTGCCGTTCTATGTGATCGGCGTCTATGCGGGCTTTCGTAACATGTTGCGCGTGTGGCCGGTCCTGCTCGTGTCGGGTGCGAGCTTCGCGCTGACACAGTTCGTCGCGTCGAATTACGTGAACTACAGCCTGACCGACGTGTTGTCGTCGATGGTGTCGCTGATTCTCACCATCGCGTTCCTGCGGGTCTGGAAACCCGCCGTCGATCCGAAGTTCGCGATCAACATCGATCGCGTGGGCGAGGTGCGCGGCAAGATCAGCGGCGGCCAGGGCTGGTACCCGTGGATCATCGTCTCGGCGGTGGTGATCGTCTGGACCATCGCCAAAATCTTCCTGATCGGCGACGTCAAGGTCGCGTGGCCGGGCCTCGACAAGGCCGTGTTCATCACGCTGTACAACACGCCGTACGGTGCGGTGTGGGACTTCCAGCCGCTCGCTACCGGCACGGCGATTCTGGTGGCCGCCATCATCACGGCGCTCGTGACGGGTCTGGGCGCACGCGAATTCGGCAAGGCCATTGCCGACACGTGGGTCCAGACGCGCATCGCCATTCTGACAGTGGCGACCATCGTCGCGCTCGCCTATCTGATGAACTATTCGGGGCTCACCTATACGCTCGGTCTCGGCGCCGCGTCGGTCGGACCGTTCTTTCCGCTGGTGTCGGCGTTCCTTGGCTGGGTCGCGGTGTTCCTGTCCGGCAGCGACACCTCGGGCAACGCGCTGTTCGGCAACCTGCAGGTGGTTGCAGCCCATCAGCTGAACCTGAACCCGATCCTGATGGCGGCGACCAATTCGTCAGGCGGCGTGATGGGCAAGATGATCTCGCCGCAAAACATCTCGACCGGCGTGGCGACGACGGACCTCAAGGGCAAGGAGGGTGTCGTGTTCGCCAGGACCTTCAAGCATTCGATTCTGCTGACGGTGATCCTCGGCGTGCTGGTGTGGGTGCAGCAAAACTTCCTGCAGGGGATGATCCCGCACTGACGCATTCCGGGCCCATCGACGTAACGGCGCGCACTGGCTCCTTCCTCGCAGCGGCCGCTTGCGCGCGCCGTTATGTCGATGGGCCTGATTACCGGTGCGCTGCCGCAATATAATTCACGCCCTGCAGTTGCCGGCCCCGCCGGGCCTGCAACTGCGTCCTCACACCGCCAATCTCATCGTAATTTTTCTCACATTAGCGTGAGAATTGCTCGTTTTGCAGCCGACCCGGCTGCGCTTACGATGACGACTATCAGACGCCCCTCATCTCCCGGATCTTGCCGTTTCATTCCACCCTGAAACGTTTCGCGCAATCGCGCTGCTAGGATGCATTGGCGTCTCGACTCAACCGCGCGGGATGCCACGATAATGAACGCCAAAAACCTGCTGCAATTGCTGATCCTCGCCGCCCTATGGGGCGCCTCGTTTCTGTTTATCCGTGTAGGCGTGACCGACTTCGGCGTCGCGCCGCTGATGGCGTTGCGCGTTGGCATTGGCGCTGCCTTTCTGGCGATCGTGCTGGTCACACGGCGGCCGCTGCGCCAGTCCGCCACGATTCTGCGCACACGCGCCTTTCCGCTGCTGGTGGTCGGTATCCTGAACTCGGCGGCGCCGTTCTGCCTGTTTGCGTATGCCGAGCTGACGCTGTCGGCGGGCGTGACGTCCGTGATCAATGCGACTACGCCGCTATGGGGCGCGCTCGTCGGCTTCCTGTGGCTGCGCGACCGTCTGAGCGCGCTGCGCACACTCGGGCTTGTGATCGGTTTTCTCGGCGTCCTGATGCTGGTGTGGGATCAGATTGCCACACCGGACGGCTCCGCCGCCACGCCGTTGACTACCGCACTCGCGGCGGCCGCCGCCCTCGGCGCTACGCTGCTTTACGGCATCGCCGCCAACTACACGAAGCGCCACCTGACCGGCGTCGACGCCTTGACCGTCGCGACCGGCACGATGACCGGTGCGACCCTCGTGCTGCTGCCGCTCGCCGTGATCTACTGGCCGGCCGCGCCGATCTCGCTGCACGCATGGGGCGCGGTCATCGCGCTGGGTATCGCGTGTACCGGCGTCGCTTACATGCTGTTCTTCCATCTGATCGCGGTCGCCGGGCCGGCACGCGCGATTACGGTGACCTTCGTGATTCCGATCTTTGGCATTCTGTGGGGCGCCTTGTTTCTCGGCGAAACCGTATCGCCGGGCATGCTCGAAGGCTGCGGCGTGATTCTCGTCGGCACCGCGCTTGCCACCGGCGTCATCAAACGTCTGCCGTGGGTCGGTCCGCGCCGCGCCGATACCTGAAAGCCGCCTCGAGCCGCCTCGCGCGATCCGTTCGGGGCGACCCGCTTCTCGCCCCGGCGAAGGCCGCGCCAGTCACTAACACCCTTCCTTCGCGCGACGCTTCCTTCAGCGTCGCCGCTTATTCTTCCGGCACCAGCCGTCTCGCCGGCGGCATGACAATCAATTTCAAAATCCAAAAAAATAGCCCGCACTCCGTTTGGAGTGCGGGCGAAACCGTCGCCCTACGAGGATAGGCGACGGGGCCACCGAGGCCGCGCGCCACGCGCGCAGGCCATCATCGGGCTAAGCACCGGTTCATTCGCCGGTGCTGAAAGGGTCTGGGAATCGCCGATTGGAAACTTGCCGCAACCTCATGTCGGATGTTACAAATCCGGCCCCATGAGTCTTTAAAAGCAGCTTGCGTGCCAGTTATAGCGATTTGCAAGAAAATGTTCGCAAATCGTTGATTTTTATCATATTTTTTATCACCGAAAGGATATTGAAAGGATCTAAAAAAGGGGATTCGCGAGTTACGTCACCGGGGTAACGTCACGTTACATGCGACCGCACAGCGACGATCGCGGGGGACTCGCTTCATGCGTTTGAAGCGAGTCGACCGTCAGCGCACCGGCCATTTCGTGCGTTGCGCACCGGTATGCCGGAGTCGCAAACCCGTTGGCCGCCGCGTCTCACGCGGCGCCAGGGCCGCGCCACAGATGAGTGCCAGGACGAGCAAGCTCGCCGCCCACATCCAGTAAGGAATCACGTCGAACATGGCCATCTCCCGTTGAGCGCCGGTTCATACCGGTGTTTCAGACGGCAAGCAAAAGACGTGCAAGCCGCAGCAGCGGTCAAAGGCTTGCCGCGCCAAGGACAAATCAAGGGCGTAAAAAAACCCGCCCGGACTGCCTCCGGGCGGGTTTTCTGACAACGTTCGATGCCTGGCTACGGCTTCGTTCAGTGTTTCAGTGCAACTGGTCGACCATCAGACCCATGATCTGCTTGGCCTGCGGGCTCTGATCGATAGAGCCCTTGTCGTCGACCACCGCCACACGGGTCTGGTCAGGCGTCACCGCGCGCACGTTCACCAGATACTGCTTGGCGATCTTTTCCTTCTTGCCATGGAACACCTGGCTCCAGAAGCCTTGCTCCGCCGACGTCAGATCCTTCGGATCAACATAGCGCACAAAGTACAAACCGCGGGTTGCATCGCGATCGTCGACCGTGAAGTTGCTGCGGTCGAGCGCGAGGCCCACGCGCAGCCACGCACGGTCATACGGCTCGCTGAGCGTCAGCTCGGTGGACGAGAACTGTGCCGACGTGGTGTTTGCCGCGTCATCCGGCATGGGCGCTTGTGCCGACAGCGCCACGTTTTGCGCCGCCGTTGCCGCAGCCGCCGACTTCGCACCTGCCGTTGCCGCGTTCGGCGCCGTTTGCGCCCCCGCCGGCGAAAGCTCGGCCGTTTGCGTATTGCGCGAATCGGCCAACGCCAGGGCTGCCATCAACCGCTTCAGGTACTCCTGTTCGAGACCCGGATCATTGGGCTTGGCTTCCCACTTGGTCGAATCGTTGTTCGTGCCGGTGATCGCCTCGCGCATGCCCTTCTGGCTGATGAACACGTAGGTGCCGCCGTTCGGCGCCGCTTCGAGACGCGTGCGGTACTTGTTGCGCTCGGAACTCACGTAGCTGTTGCCCATTGCCTTGGACAACGTGTCGCGGATCAGGCCGTCGTTGATCTGCGCGTGCGTTTCATTCCAGTCCGTTTCCATCACGCCCTTGTCGCGCTGGTCGACCACCAGCAGGAAGCCCTGTTCCTGCCAGAAACGGCGGATCTGCGCCCATGCCTGGTCGGGCGCCTTGTTGTCGATTACGAGCCAGCTTTCCGTACCGTCGCGCTGGATGTGCATGCCGTTCACCGCCGGCACCACCGTCAGCGTGTTGGCGGCCGGTGCTTGCGCCTGGACCTGCTTGAGCGTGGACAGCGAGGTTTCGCCGCCTTGCGGGGGCAACGAACGCTGATCGGACGTCTCATCGATCATGTTCGGCGGTACAGCAAGTGACACCTGCTTCGACTTCGAGTCGCTTTTGTAGTCGATTTTGGTCGGCGACGAGGTACCGCAGCCGGCGACCAGACCGCCTGCCATCAGCATTACTGCAAACCGCTTGGTAAGACGAAGATCAGTCATGTTCGGGGAATCCTTCCGCTACGCCACGGCAAGTTTCCGTGGATCAACCCAACATTTTACCGATCCCGGCGGGACATGTGCAAAAACCGGGGTTTGCCCGTGAATTAAGTCGCGCGCGGATGGCAAAACGCGGGTGCGTTGGCGCGCGGCCAAGCCGCTGAACCGCGCCGGCTCGACGCGCTTCTCGTTGCCGAAAAGCACGTCGTTTTGCGGCAGCGATCGTCTCCTTCCTCGACAGATTTAACAGTTCACAACACTTCCCAAGCGCTCGTCAGGCGTGTCCTACTTCATTGTCAGACCATTGTTTTAAAAGACACTTTTCGCCTTCGTCACAGGCTATTTTCGAGATTCCCTGAAGCGCCGGACGCCGCGCCTGACAACGATCGGGAAACCCGAGTGTTATCTTGAATTGGACGTCTCAATAAAGATTGAGCGCGCCAACTACGAGCCAGGTTGCCATGCCAAATCCTTCTTTCTTATCGGCCTTCGCTGTCCCAGCCGTGGTGGCTTCTGTGCTGTGCGCCAGTGGCGGCGTGCGCGCCGAATTGGGCGGCACGATGCCCAGCCAGGCGAATTCGACGGCTGCGGCGCCCCGCATCCTGTTGAACGGTGCCTTACGCCTGCGCACGCTGACCGACGCGGGCAACACCACCCTCAACGAATACGCGACGAATAGCGGCCAGATCATCGCTTACACGTGGCAGGGCCCGACCATGCCGGACCTGCGCGCGCTGCTGGGAAAGTACGCCGACTCCTACTGGGCGGGTGCTGCCGCGTCGGCGCCGGACGGCAATCTGCATGCCTCGCGGGTGGTTCGCCCGGACGTGATCGTGGAATCCGGCGGTCCGATGCGCGGCTATGCAGGGCGCGCGTGGCTGCCAGCGGCGTTGCCGCCCGGTGTCACAGCCGCTGATTTCCACTGACGCCACGCGCACGCCAGCAGAACAGCGCCTCGACGATCGATTGCCGACAAGCTCATGAAGATTTCCTCTCATTTCCCTGCCCTGCTCCTCGTCTGCGCGGCGCTCGCCGGTTGCGGCGGCGGTAACGGTGACTCGTCACAGGCAGGGGCAGCCAGCCAGGCCAGCAGTCCGAGCGCCGCAAGCCCATCAGGCGCCAGCGCACCATCCGGGGACGCCGTCTCCAGCACAGCCACCTCCGTGCCGCAATCGAACACACCGAACGTCCAGCCGATCACGGTCAGCACCGCGCCGGGCCTGACGCGCAACATGCTGACGACCAGCGTCACCGTCTGCCAGACCGGCAGCAGCAACTGCGCGACGATCGACAATATTCAGGTCGACACAGGCTCGAACGGGCTGCGGATTCTCGCGTCTGCGTTACCGGCCAGCCTCCCGCTCGCGGCGGTGGGCTCGGGCAGCGGCGTGACGGGCGAATGCGCGGTATTCGGCGGCGGCTACACGTGGGGCGCGGTGCGCAGCGCGGACGTGCGCATGGCCGGCCAACTGGCCGCCTCGATTCCGATCCAGCTGATCGCCGACCCCGCGCTGCCCGATGTGCCCACCGACTGCGCCGGCGCCGGTCCGTCGATGCTGACTGTCGCGAGCCTGCGCGCCAACGGTATTCTCGGCGTCGGCCTGTTCGCCGCCGACTGCGGCAGCGGCTGCGTCAATACCGCGCTGCCCCGGTGGTACTACAGCTGCGACGCCAGCGGCGCCTGCCTCGCGAGTACGCAGGCGCTTGCACAGCAGGTGAGCAATCCGGTCAGCCGCTTCGCACTCGACAACAACGGCGTGGTGATCGACCTGCCGGCCATCGCCGATGCCGGCGCGGCCAGCGTGTCAGGCTCGCTGATCTTCGGCATCGGCACCCAGGCGAACAACACGCTCGGCGGCGCAAGTGTAGTCAAGACGAATCAGGTCACCGGGTATGTGGTCACCAGCAGCGCCGGCCAGACTTATTCGCAGAGCTACATCGACAGCGGCTCGAACGCCTTGTTTTTCAACAATACTCAGTTGCCGCAATGCGGTTACTGGTACTGCCCGAGCGCCACGCAAACAGCAAGCGCCTCCATCGTGGGCACCAATGGCGCGACCAGCACAGTGTCGTTCTCGATCGGCAATGCGACCACGTTATTCGCGTCGTCGAATAATGCGTTCAACAATCTGGCGGGCATTTCCGGTAACAGCTTTGGCTGGGGCTTGCCGTTCTTTTTTGGACGGCGGGTCTATACGGCGATCGCGTCGCGCGTGACGTCGGCCGGGCCAGGCCCGTATTACGCGTTCTGAGTGCTCGATGCCGGAATCCGCCTGCCGCGAACTGTGGCGCTGGGCGGGTTCGATCGAGTGTTCGAGCGGCCCTCTACCACTGCCAAACTCCCGCACCGAAACAGAACAACGCCGACAGGCCGATTCGAATTTCCCGCACGGAAAATTCCGAAACGCTCATCCCGGGCTTATTTGATACGCCCTGACTGTAATAATCGTCGTTTCCGGCTGGCGACGTCTCGATATCGTTAGTCCTGCATATCTAACACTAGCCAAACGATGGAAGTCACCTTTTCGCTCGACGATTTCGAGCAACTCGTCTATGCGCGGCAGCATACCCAGGCTTCCCTCCAGCTTGTCTCCGCCCTGGCGCTTCTCCATCAAACGCGCGGCGAGCTCGACGCGAACTTCCTGGCTTCGGGCATGACCGGCCTTTCTCCCGCAGAGCAACGCCTGCGTTTCTGCACCCGCCTGACAAGCGCCATGTCGACGTTGTTCGCCGACCCGGATTTCCGGCCACTCACCGAGTGCTTCAAACTATTTCTCACGCTCCATGAATGGTTCGGCATGCTGTTCTCGGCCACGCCACTCGGCAATGCGGACCACATCGCGCGTCATCTGAATCCCCGCGGCCCCGCAGACGCACAGTTTCTGCCGGGAGACAGCTTCATCGAGAAGCTCTGTTTGCTCTACTCGACCGAATCCGAACTGGAACTCGACCTCGCCGCGCTCTGGGCCTACGACAAAACCATCGCCGCCTGTCTCGCGCTCGTTTTGCTGGCGCCGGTGTTCAAGGGCTCGCCGAGCGCGCATCTCAAGCGTGAGGCGCTGCTGGAGTGGCTGCCGGGCAAGCTGCAGCAAATCGACGACCTCGACGATCTGCCGTCGGCCGTGCTGCACAACGCCTATATGTTCTGCAGCTACGCCGACACGCCGCGGCGGCATGCGATCAAACAGGACATCAATGTGCTGGTGCGCCGTAAGCTGAAGCAGCTCGGCCTGACCGACCTGCCCGCGCCGAAACCCGCACCGGTCAGCGGCAAACGCCGGCACGGCAAGAAACCCTTGATGGTGGTCGTGCTGGAGTGGTTCAGCGGCGCCCATTCGATCTACCGCACGCACTCGCGTACGCTCGAAGCCGCGCGCGAACATTTCGAGATCGTGGGCTTCGGCTTCGGTTACGCCGTCGACGAAGTGGGGCGGAACATCTTCGACCGCTTCATTGAACTGGAGCGGCCGGAATACATCGGCGAATGTCTGAAGACGATTCGCGACTTTGCCGAGGCCGAGCAGCCGGACGTGTTGTACATGCCGAGCGTCGGCATGTTCGTGCTGACGGTGTTCATGTCCAACCTGCGCATCGCGCCGCTGCAGATCGCGGCGCTCGGCCACCCCGCCACCACGCATTCCGACAGAATCGACTACATCAGCGTCGAAGAAGACTATGTCGGCGATCCGGCCTGCTTCAGCGAACGGCTGATGAAGCTGCCGAAAGACGGGCAACCGTACCGCCCGTCCGTCGCGCTGCCCGACATCGTCGCGCAGATTCCCTCGCTGCGCGAGACGCTGCAGGTCGTCATCACCGCCAGCGCGATGAAACTCAATCCCGGCTTTCTCGATGCGTGCCGCGAGATCGGCGCACGCGCCTCGGCGCCGGTCGAGTTTCACTTCATGAGCGGCGTACCGTCCGGTCTGCCATTCGACACGCTGCGCGACGCCGTCACGCGTGCGGTGCCGGGCGCCGTCGTGCACGATTTTCACGACTATGCCGCGTACCTGGCGCGCGTCAACCAGTCCGATCTGTTCCTCAGTCCGTTTCCGTTCGGTAATACCAACGGCATCGTCGACGCCTTGACGCTCGGTTTGCCCGGCGTATGCAAGCGCGGGCCGGAAGTGTTCGAGCAGATCGACGGCGCGTTGTTCGAGCGCGTGGGCATGCCGTCGTGGACCACCACGGACAGCGTCGGGGCGTATATCACAGCGGCTGTGCGAATGATCGACGAGCATGACGAGCGCGTAGCGCTGCGACAGCGCCTGATCGATACGCAGGCGGTGCAACGCTGCTTTGAGGGACGGCCGCAGGCCTTCGGCGAAAGCGTGCTGAAATTGATGCGCGAAGATAAAAGCCGCCTCGCGGATGGGGCGGCTTGAGGTTTGTGATTCGCTTTTGGCGGTTGGCTTTGGCGGTTGGCTTTGGGCGTTGTGCTTCGGGCTTCGGGCTTCGGGCTTCGGGCGTTAGCTGCTTGCGGCTTGCGGCTTGCGGCTTGCGGCTTGCGGCTTGCGGCTTGCGGCTTGCGGCTTGCGGCTTGCGGCTTGCGGCTGAGGATACGCTAGCGAAAGCCGGCTGAATTAGTTGCCGGCGCGGTTTTACTCGGCGGCTTCGCTGGCCGCGCCATCGGCCGGCGTGGCGAGCTTTGCCGGCGCCAACCAGCTGAATACGCTCAGTGAGGACCCGTGGAACACGCATTCGGCCGCCGCCGCGGTGTTGATCTTCTTCGGCTTCGCCGGTTTGAGCGACGCTGCATCGGCCCCGGAAGCAGCAAGGCTGGCCGAGGCGACCATCGCACCCGAAGCCGAAGCCGTCACGCCTGAGGCAGCCGCAGCGGCCGACGCCCCCTGCACCGCGGACGCCACGCGCACGCCCGAAGCCGGATGAGGCGCATTCGCCAGTCGCGCGGCGGAAGCCGCCGAGGCGGCCGCAACCTCCGACGCCGTCATTACATGCTCGATCGATCCTTCAACGACCACCCGCGAGCCATCGATGCCGGCGCCCGTATGAGCGATCTTCAGCGTATCCGGCGACGTTGCAGCCAGCTTGCTTCGCATCAACTGCTCGCATGCATCCGAGTTCTTGTAGACGGCCGTGCAGGCCGCCAGCAGCGCGACAGCGGTCGTGACACAGGCGATAGAGAGAATCCGAATCTTCATTGATGTTCCGTTTTGCAAGCCGTCGGCAATTGTAGCTTACGGGCTGATGGATCGGCATCGCCGCCGACCGCAGGCATTGGCATTCGCACTCGCACTGGCACTGGGACCAAGGACCGTGGAACTGGAACCAGAACTGAGACAAAGATTGGATTAGAGACCGGGACTGAAGCAGAGGCAGAGACAGAGACACCGAGACCGAAGCAAGACGCCACCGCACCAGAACGTTCCAAACCGCACACCGCCCAATACAAAGAGACTGCTTGACCTGGACGCCTTGCATCGGCATCGTGTTGACCGGCCGCCCTGCCTGCCGTGCGGCGCCTTTTCAGCTGTACCCACTTCATGGGTGCGGGCCCGTTTCCCCACTGCGCATCGACCGGTTTTCCCGCATGTTCAGCGTTGCCCTGCTCGCCGTCGCGGCTTACGCCGCCACCAATATCGACAACCTTTTCGTGCTGCTCGCCTTTCTTGCGGAAGCGGGCGGCCAGCGGCGTCGCGTGATCGCGGGGCAGTTTGCCGGTTCGGTGACCTTGATCGTGGGGTCGATTCTGCTCGCCGCGCTATTGACACGACTACCCGCCGGCTATGTCGGCCTGCTCGGCATCTTGCCGATCGGCGTAGGCTTGAGCAAAGCATCGACGCGCTTTCGTCCCGACAACCCAAGCGATGCCGGCAACACCAGCAACACCGATCAGGATCAAACGGCACACACCCCGGCCCACACGCGTTCACCAGCCACGCCGGCTACAGCCGCCGCAGGTTCGTCATGGTGGACAGTCGCCTGCGTGGCGGTCGCCAACGGCTCGGACAATCTCGCCATCTACGTGCCCTTGTACGCCAGTCATTCGCATAGTGAGGGCATGCTCATTTCGCTGGTGTTCGTCGTCATGATCGGCCTCTGGTGTGCGGGCGCGGCGTGGCTGGTCGAGCATCCGTTGCTGGGTGCGCCGATCCGGCGCTACGGGACCGCGTTGCTGCCGCTGGTTCTGTTGATCATTGGCATCTCGGTGATCGTGCAGAACGATACCTTGCGGATCGTGTTCGGTCTCTGAGACAAACGCGGAGCCGGCGATCCGGTCAACGAGTAATGGGATGTGCGCATGAGAAGGCGGCCCAGAGCCCGAAAGCCAGCACCCAAAAAGAAAACGCTACAGCCCATGCCGGGATGCGCTGCTATCAGCGCGCGATGCAGCACGACCGTCCATCACCCGCGCGAACACTCAATTCGACGGCATTTGCGGCTGCACGTAGGTGCGCAGACCGGCGAGCGGCGAACCGTAGCCACCCGCCTGGGTGTTATTCGGCAATCCATTGACCAGTTGTGCGCGCGGATCGGTCGGGTTCAGATTCAACTCGCCCGCCTGCTGGTTGCCGTGCGTCGGATATTCGCTGCCGCGCGCCGCGTTCGGCATCACGCGGGTACTGTTTTGCGGCGCGTTGATGTCGTCCTGCACGCTCAGGCCCTGAGCGCCAGCCTGCGCGGCGACGCTGCACGCGACCACGCACAGCAAGCCCCCCACTACTCTCGACGTCCTCGATGCTCGTTTCATACCAGCCTCCGGCAAAGTGAATTGAAAGGCGATCATGTCCGCAGTTCCAATACAGGCGCACGGTGCGCACGGCGGACGCTGATCACACCATTTATACGCGCTACTTCGTCCTTCGGATTCGGCTAGCTCTGCGCGCCCGTCACACAGGGGCTGCACAAGGGCTGAACTGGCGCACACCGGGAGCTGACTGAAGCCGCAGAGGCACGGCAAATACCACAGGCGCATATCGTTATACCGATTGGCGATTTCTTTCCAGGCGGATCGCGCCCGATAATAGGCGCCATGAACACCCACCCCACTCCCCAAGCCCGCGCGCTGCGTTCCACGCTCGCGGCACTGAGCGCGGCGCTGCTGCTGGCCGCCTGCGCCGCCCCGACGGCGTCGACCTCTTCCACGGCGGCAGATTCCGCCTCGCTCGATGCCGCTATTTCCGGACCGCAGCGTAGCGACAGGAACCGCGCACGCGACGTCTACCGCCATCCGAAGGAAACGCTGCAATTCTTCGGCGTAACGTCGTCGCAAACCGTGCTGGAGATCGCGCCCGGCGGCGGCTGGTACACGGAGATACTCGCGCCCTATCTGCACGATCACGGCACGCTGTACGAGGCACAGTATGACAGCCCGGACGCTGCGTCGGCGGCAGAAGAGCAGGCTGGCCGGGGGTCATTCGCGCGCAAGCTGGCGGCTACGCCGGCTGTCTACGGCAATGTGGTGGTCGGCACGCTTCGAGCGGGTCAGTTCAGCGGTTTTCCGGCCAATGGCAGCGTCGACCAGGTGCTGACCTTCCGCAATATCCACAACTGGATCAAGGATGGCCAGATCGACGCGAATCTGCGCGCCTTTTACGCGGCACTTAAGCCGGGCGGCATCCTCGGTGTCGAGGAACATCGCGCGGCGCCGGGCACTTCCTTGCAGCAGACCATCGACAGCGGCTATGTCACCGAAGCCTATGTCATCGAACACGCGCGCGCCGCAGGTTTCGAATTGGCCGGCCAAAGCGAGGTGAACAGCAATCCGCGCGACACGAAAAACTATCCGCACGGCGTGTGGTCGCTGCCGCCCACGTATGAAGGCCACGACGTCGATCGGGCGAAATACGCGGCGATCGGCGAATCGGATCGCATGACCTTGCGCTTCGTGAAACCCCGGTGACGGGCTTAACCGGCCGGGGTTCCCGCACGCGCCGGTCGGGATAAGCGCATCCGGCCGGTGCGTGCTTCGCCGCACCGCGCTTGACGCGGTCTCAATAATATGTTCCTATTGCGCACTATGTACCGCGCCCAGACCATCCTATCGCTACTACTAGCCCGCTCTACCGGGCTAGGTCTGCTGCTGCGCGCTTCCATCTGATACACCCGAAGCACCGCTCAATTCCCCAGTAACTGACCCAGCCCCGGTTTCCGACCGGCGGCCATGCTTTATCTTTTTGTCGTCCGGTCGACACCCAGGTTGATCGATCCCAAGGATGATGAAAATGTTGAAGAACCCTGCTACCAAGTACCACTCGTTCAAGCCCATCAATTTGACGGACCGCCAGTGGCCGTCGCGCGTCATCACGCGTGCGCCGATCTGGATGAGTACCGACCTGCGCGACGGCAACCAGGCGCTGTTCGAGCCGATGAACGCGCAACGCAAGATGCGCATGTTCAAGACGCTGGTGCAGATCGGCTTCAAGGAAATTGAAGTCGCCTTCCCGTCTGCCTCGCAGACCGACTTCAATTTCGTGCGTGAGTTGATTGAAGGCGGGCACATTCCCGACGACGTCACTATCGAAGTGTTGACGCAAGCACGCGACGACCTGATCGAACGCACCTTCGAATCCTTGCGTGGCGCACCGCGCGCTATCGTTCATCTGTACAACGCCACCGCGCCGGAATTCCGCCGCATCGTGTTTGGCCTCGAAAAGAGCGGTGTCAAGGAACTCGCGCAAAACGCCGCGCGTACGATGAAGCGTCTCGCCGACGCCACGCCGGAAACGCACTTCACGCTGCAATACAGCCCGGAAGTATTCAGCGGCACTGAACTCGAATTCGCCAAGGAAGTCTGCGACGCCGTGTTCGACATCTGGCAACCGACACCCGAGCACAAAGCCATCGTCAACCTGCCCGCTACCGTCGAAATGGCGACGCCGAATGTCTACGCGGACCAGATCGAATGGATGCATCGCAATCTCGCGCGGCGCGATTCGTTGATCGTTTCCGTGCATCCGCATAACGACCGGGGCACGGCCGTGGCTGCCGCGGAACTGGCGGTGATGGCGGGCGCGGATCGTGTCGAAGGGTGTTTGTTCGGCAATGGCGAACGTACCGGCAATGTGGACCTCGTGACGCTCGCGTTGAATCTGTACACGCAAGGTGTCGATCCTGAACTCGATTTTTCGAATATCAACGAAGTCGCGCGTACCGCGGAGGAATGCACGCAGTTGCCGGTGCATCCGCGTCATCCGTATGTCGGCGATCTCGTGTTCACCGCGTTCTCCGGTTCGCATCAGGATGCGATCAAGAAGGGTTTTGCCGTGCAGAAACCGGATGCGGTATGGGAGGTGCCTTATATGCCGATCGATCCGAGCGATCTCGGGCGCACCTATGACTCAGTGATTCGGGTGAATAGCCAGTCCGGCAAGGGGGGTATTGCTTACCTGCTCGAGCAGGGTTATGGGGTTGTTTTGCCGCGCCGTCTGCAGGTCGATTTCAGCTCGGCTGTGCAGCGCTTTACCGATGATAGCGGGCAGGAAGTGACGCCGTCGCAGATCTGGGAGTTGTTCCAGCAGGAGTATGTGCAGAGTGCTGAGCCGATTCGCTATGTTGGGCATAGTCTCTCCGAGCGGGGCGATCGGGAACATATCAAGCTGACTGTTGAGATTAATGGCTCGCGGCGCGTGTTGAGTGGTGAAGGGAATGGGCCGCTCGATGCGTTGATGCATGCTTTGGAGGTGCCGGTGCGGATTCAGCACTATGAGGAGCGGGCGCTGGCTCAGGGTGCGGATGCGCGGGCTGTTGCTGTCGCTGAAATGGCGGGGGCGGATGTGGCTGGGAGTGCGTTTGGGGTGGGGATTGATGCTAATTTGGTGACTGCGTCTATTCGGGCTGTTATTAGTGGGGTTAATCGGGCTTATGGGCGGGTTGGGGGTGAGGCTCAAGAGCGGTTTTTTGAGGTTGCATTCAGCGATGACGCGGAGCGGGTGGTGGTTTGAGAGTTTTTGCTTTTTTTCGAGGGTCGGCTCTTTTGGGGTTTCCTTGAATTGGTAGTGGTTTATTAGTGTTGCCCCTGTCCCCGCACACCTGTTACCTATGTCTCCGGTCCATACACCGCTGCAAAGAGAAGTAGGCAAGAGAAAGCAGCTCACACCGCTAATGCTAAGCGGGGATCGCGGCCTGCAATGGGTAGTGGTGCATCTGGAATCTGTGCCCTCGCACATTTAGCGCTAGTGACAAGGGTGTCATACCTCCCGACTCGCACTGCGTGCTCGTCGGAAGAGCTTGCTGGAAAACCAGTGGGGAAGTTTTGGGCTGTTCTACATTTTTCTTGGGGGCGCTGCGGCGCCCCTCTTTTTTGCGCCTCTGGAGATGGATAGGCAAATTCCTGCTTTCGCCTTACCCTCTCCTTGTCAGCTCCGCTCTGTCCATGTGTCCGGCAAGCTGTGCGTCAGCGTCGATACGAAGCGCTCGGTTTCTGGTTGGCGCGGATTCATGAAAATGTCTCGCGATGGGCCCGCTTCGACCACCACGCCGTTGTTCAGAAACACCACGTCTCGCGCAATCGTCGCGGCTAAACGCAAATCATGCGTCGCCATCAACATCGTCATGCCTTCCGTCGCAAGCTGCTTGAGGACGTCTACGACCTCCGCTGCCAATCCGGGATCGAGTGCAGAGGTGGGCTCGTCGCACAACAATACTTCCGGTGATGGAGCCAACGCCCGGGCTATGGCTACGCGTTGCTGCTGGCCACCTGACAGTGTCGAGGGCCATGCGTCCGCTTTCTGCGCGATGCCGACTTTCTCCAGCAATTCGTCCGCACGTACGCGCGCTTTTTCCTTGTCCCACTTCTGGACGGTCAGCAGGCCTTCCATCACGTTCTGTCGTACCGTCAAATGCGGAAACAACTGGAAATTCTGAAATACCATGCCGGTGCGGCGGCGAATCGTCAGCACCGCCTCGCGCGATGGCTTGCGATCGCGGCTGAATTCGAGGCGCTGATCGCCAAGCTCAAGCGAGCCGGCCTCCGGGATTTCCAGCAGATTCACGCAGCGCAGAAGCGTACTCTTGCCGCTGCCAGATGGGCCAATCAGTGCCGTGACGTTACCTGAGGCGAGGCGCAGGTCCACCGAATTCAACACCCGGTTCTCGCCGAAGTACTTGTCGATTTTTTCCAGTCGAATCATCAGTTACCCGCATGGAAAAGGGCGTGACGGCCGAACTTGCGCTCGAGCCGGACTTGCGCCGACGACAATACCGAACTGAACACGAGATAAACCAGCGCCGCCTCCGTGTAGAGAATCAACGGTTCATAAGTGACCGACGCGATCCGCTGCGCCGCCTGAAACACCTCAGGGACGGTCAGCACCGCGGCGAGCGAGGTGTCCTTCACCAATGCAATGAACGAGTTCGACAGCGGCGGCAACGCGACACGCGCCGCTTGCGGCAAGATCGCGCGGCGCAGCGCCTGCTCACGCGTCATACCCATCGAGTACGCCGCTTCCCACTGACCCTTCGGAATCGACTCGATCACGCCGCGTATCACTTCGGAGTTATACGCGCCGACATTAAGCGAAAAACCGATGATGGCCGCCGTCAACGGATCGAGCACGATGCCCACGTTCGGCAATCCGTAGAAAATCACGAACAGTTGCACCAGCAACGGTGAACCGCGAAATAGCCACACGTAGAAGCGCACGCACGCGACCGCCCATCGCGGCCCGAACAGGCGGACCAGCGCGACGAGAAACGCCAGCGCGATCCCGATCGCGAACGATGCCAGCGTGAGCGGCACAGTAAAGACAAGCCCCGCATACAGGAGGGGCCACAGCGACTGCGCCATCAGATGCAACCATGCCGGCATGATTCAGACTCGCAGATGACGCTTATTGGGAAACGTCTTTACCGAAGTACTTCTGCGAAATCTTCGCGTAAGTGCCGTCTTTCCTGATGTCGGCGAGCGCCTTGTTAATGGCTGCCTGCAGCTCCGGGCTGCCCTTGCGGATCAGCACCGCGGACTTGTCGCTGCTGTCGGCCGACGTATCGAGCGCGGCGATCTTCACCTTCGCGTCCGGCTTGTGTTTCTTGAAGTCGAGGAACGACAGCGAATCGTTGACGGTCGCGTCGACGCGGCCCGAAGTCAACAGGTCGATCGATTCATTGAAGCCTTGTACAGGGATGACCTCGGCGCCGTGCGCGGCCGCGATCTTGCCGAAGTTGCTGGTCAGCGTATTCGCCGACTTCTTGCCCTTCAGGTCGTCGAAGGTCTTGATCGTGGTGTTGTTCGACGCCACGATCAGCGCGGCGTGCGAGGTGATGTACGGGTCGGAGAAATCGTATTTCGCCTTGCGGGCGTCGGTGACGGCGACTTCGTTGATCACGGCGTCGTAGCGATTCACATCGAGACCGGCGATCAGACCGTCCCATTTGCCTTCGACGAATTGCGGCTTGACGCCCAGGCGCTGCGCGATCGCCGTGCCGATCTCGACGTCGAAGCCGGTCAACTTGCCGGATTCGTCGTGGTACGTGAACGGTGCATAAGTGCCTTCGGTGCCGATCTTGAACACGCCTGCGGACTTGATCTGCGCGAGCTCATCAGCGGCGAATGCCGGGCTCAGGGTCACCGCTTGCAGCAGTGCGATCAGTAGAATGGAACGAATCGACTTCATCAGGTGGCTCCGTAAGGTTTGCTACGTCAGTTGCATGGTTTTGTGTACGGCATTCCGCGGGCGCTCAAACCCGGCAGAGTGGGCGGACTGTAGCAAACGGTCTGCATTTTTACAAAGGATCAGGTTTCCGATCAATATGCGCTTGCGTGCTAAGCGGGCAGCCAGAACGTCTCATATAGCGCCGGACTCGACTTTACAGCAGATATGGGAGATCGGCATGCATCGCACCACGGAACGCGCGCCGGGCGCCATCAGGGAAAACGCGGGAGGGGTGTCGCCGTGGCGAATGCACGGCGTTGAAAAACAGACGGCACGGGCGGCACTCCGAGTGCCGCCCGTCAGTTTGAAAGCGGCTTACCGCTCCACCGGATGCGGCTCCTTGCGTTGATTGGCAACCCGGATCGCGTCGAAGTAAGCCGGATTCGGCGGACGCTTCAGATACCGCCCCGCGCCGCGCACTGCCCGCAGCTCGCCATCGGTCCATGCGAGCGCGCCGCGCGTGAGCGTATGCATCGCTACGCCCTGCACCGTCATCCCTTCGAACACGTTGAAGTCGACTTTCTGATGATGCGTCTTCACCGAAATCGTTTTGCTGGCCTTCGGATCCCACACGACGAGGTCAGCATCCGCGCCTACCCGCACCGCGCCTTTACGCGGATAGAGGTTGAAAATCTGCGCCGCATTAGTCGAGGTGATGCGCACGAACTCATTCGGCGTGAGGCGCCCCGAATTCACGCCGTGATGCCAGAGCACCGCCATACGATCTTCCACGCCGCCACAGCCGTTCGGGATCTTCGTAAAGTCCTCGCGGCCCATTGCCTTCTGCGACGCGCAGAACACGCAGTGATCGGTCGCGGTGGTGTGCAACTGACCCGCTTGCAGACCCCGCCACAATGCTTCGCGATGCTCCGCCGAGCGGAACGGCGGGCTCATCACGTGCGCTGCGGCGCGGGTCCAGTCGGGATCGCGATACACCGCCTCATCGATCACCAGATGGCCCGGCAACACTTCACCGAACACCCGAAGGCCTTCGCTGCGGGCGCGCGC
Organism: Paraburkholderia caffeinilytica; assembly: GCF_046030355.1. Lineage (GTDB taxonomy): Bacteria > Pseudomonadota > Gammaproteobacteria > Burkholderiales > Burkholderiaceae > Paraburkholderia > Paraburkholderia caffeinilytica_B. Next base: position 75,197 of record NZ_JAQQCQ010000028.1, on the reverse strand, counting down.
AATCGCGTCGACCGCATCTTTCGCGGACACGTGGACGATATACACCGGCACGCCCAGCACCTGTGCAATCCGGATCGCCCGATTGGCGGCCTCGCCCTCCACTTCAGGCGGCCGCGACAAGGGATGCGCCTCCGGTCCCGTAAAGCCCTTCGCAAGCAACTGACGCTGCAGCTGAAACACCAGTTCGCCGTTTTCCGCATGCACGGTAGGCAGCGCGCCGAGTTCGAGCGAGCGCGAGAAGCTGTTCACCAGCACTTCGTCGTCGGCCATGATCGCGTTCTTGTAGGCCATGAAATGCTTGAAACTCGACACGCCGTGTTCGTGCACCAGCGTGCCCATGTCGCGATAGACCGAATCGTCCCACCACGTCACCGCAACGTGAAAGCCATAGTCCGCCGAAGCCTTCTCGGCCCAACCGCGCCACTCGTTGAAGGCCTCCATCAACGGTTGCTTTGGACTTGGAATCACGAAGTCGATGATGCTGGTCGTGCCGCCGGATAGCCCCGCGGCCGTACCGGTGTAGAAATCGTCGCTGGCCGTGGTGCCCATGAACGGCAATTCCATATGCGTATGCGGATCGATACCGCCGGGCATCACATACTGCCCGCCCGCATCGACGATCGTCGCGCCGGCCGGCGCCGCCAGGTCCGCGCCGATCTGCAGGATCGTGCCACCGTCCTGCGGATCGGCGCACAACACGTCCGCACGATACGTGTTCTCCGCGTCGATAATCGTGCCGCCACGAATCAGGGTCGTCATGTTGCCGCCTCCTTATGAACTGCTGGTTTCGGTGCTACGTACTTCATTCGCTTCGTGCGTGGTTCACGGACACCTTCAGGCGCTCGCCACGCGCGCACTCGGTCCTTTGCTCAGCTTCATCCATGCGCTGTATACGATCGACGCCAACGCGAGTCCGACAAACCAGGCATACGTATAGAGCGTGTTGAAAATCGCCGGCACATTCGGGAACGAGGCCGGAAAGGCGGTGTGCAAAAAGCCCGGCAGATTCGGCAGCACGCCGATCACCAGCGCCACCACCGCGCCGATATTCCAGCCGCCGGTATAGCTGTACTCGCCATGCTCGTCGAACAGTTCGCGCGGGTCCAGCCGCGTGCCGCGAATCAAAAAGTAATCGACCATCAGAATGCCAGCCACTGGACCGAGCAATGCCGAATATCCAACCAGCCATGTGAAGATATAGCCCTGCGTGGTGGCGAGAATCTTCCACGGCATCATCACAATGGCGATGGTCGCGGTAATCATGCCGCCGACACGATACGAAATCCCCTTCGGCCAGAGGCTCGAAAAGTCATAAGCCGGCCCGACGAGATTCGCCGCGAGATTGCAGCACATCGTATCCAGCGTGAGGATGATCAACGCAAGGCCGACGCCGATGCCGGTCATGCGGCTCGTCAGATCGATCGGGTCCCAGATCGCCTTGCCGTAGATCACCACGGTCGCCGACGTGACGACGACGGAAATCACCGAAAGCAAGGCCATCGGCACCGGCAAACCAATCGACTGCCCGATGATCTGGTCGCGCTGCGTTCTGGCAAAGCGCGTGAAGTCGGGGATATTCAGCGCGAGCGTCGCCCAGAAACCCACCATCGCCGTGAGGCCGGGCCAGAACGTCACCCAGAACAGGCCCTCCTTCTTGCCGCCCGGCACGAACTGCGACGGCGCCGACAACATCGAGCCGAGACCACCCGCCTTCGAGGTGGCCCACCAGACCAGCGCGATACACATCACCACCTTGATCGGCGCGGACCAGCTCTCGAGCCAGCGAATCGAATCGGTGCCGTGCACGATGAAGTAGATCTGCAGCGCCCAGAACACGAGGAAACACGCGAGCTGCGCGAGCGAGATGTCGAGGAACGGCAACGCCGCGCCGTGCAGCGCGTTGCCGGTCAGAATGTTCAACAGCGTGTAGATCGCACTGCCGCCGAGCCATGTCTGAATGCCGTACCAGCCACACGCGACAATCGCCCGCAGCATCGCCGGCAATTTCGCACCCTGCGTGCCGAAGGAAGAACGCACCAGCACCGCATACGGAATGCCGTGCTTCGCACCCGCGTGACCGATCAGCAGCATCGGCACCAGTACGATGAGATTGCCGAGCAGTACGGTTGCCACCGCCTGCCACGGCGACATGCCCTCTTCCGTCAACCCGGCCGCGAGCATGTACGACGCGATGTTCATCACCATCCCCACCCACAGCGCGGCGAAGTGATACCACCGCCACGTGCGCTGCGCGACGCCGGTCGGCGCAAGGTCGTCGTTGTAAAGACTGCTGCCCTGCGCGCCGGCCGCGAACTGCGGATCGACGGGTTGCGCTGTCTGCTTCATCGAAAGATCTCCACTGATCGTTGAGGCCTGCGCGGCTTCTGCTGGCGCGTCAGGCCTTGAGGGAAAATTACAGGTTCAGTACAAGCGCTTCGTTTGCCATAGGACGCTCACGTTTCAGGCCGCTTTTGCAGCGTGAGCATGCTCATGCCCAGCGGTTTCAATGGCGTCCGACTTCTTGCTTTCTCCGGCATTCACCCGTGCAGGGTTGTTCGGATGCGTGGTCCAGTTCGCGTACTCGCCGCTGTCCACCCGCTCCATCGTGATGCACTGCTCGACCGGACACACATGCATGCACAGATTGCAGCCGACACATTCGGAGTCCATCACTTCAAAATGCCGAACGCCATCTTTTTCTTTCATGATCGCCTGGTGAGCCGTGTCTTCACACGCGATATGGCAGAGGCCGCACTGGATGCACTTGTCTTGATCGATACGCGCCTTGATGTCGTACTTGAGGTTCAGGTATTTCCAGTCGGTGACGTTCGGCACGGCGCGACCGCGAATGTCGTCGAGCGTCGCGTAGCCTTTTTCGTCCATCCAGTTCGAGAGACCATCCGCGAGATCGGAGACGATGCGAAATCCGTAGTGCATCGCCGCCGTGCAGACCTGCACGCTGCCCGCGCCGAGCACCATGAATTCGGCCGCATCGCGCCACGTCGAAATGCCGCCGATGCCGGAGATCGGCAGGTTCGGCGTTTCCACGTCGCGCGCGATTTCGGCCACCATGTTCAACGCGATCGGCTTCACTGCGGGACCGCAATAGCCGCCGTGCGTGCCTTTGCCGTCGACCATCGGTAACGGCGACATCGCGTCGAGGTCTACTGCGACGATCGAATTGATGGTGTTGATCAGCGATACACCGTCCGCGCCGCCTTTATAGGCCGCGCGCGAACCGAGCCGGATGTCACTGATATTCGGCGTGAGTTTGACGAGACACGGCAGCTGCGAGCCTTCCTTGACCCAACGCGTGACCATCTCGATGTACTCGGGCACCTGGCCCACGGCGGCCCCCATGCCGCGCTCGCTCATGCCATGCGGGCAGCCGAAATTCAGTTCGACCGCATCGGCGCCGGTGTCTTCGACGAGCGGCAAAATCCACTTCCAGTCGCGTTCGTTGCACGGCACCATCAGCGAGACGATCATCGCGCGGTCCGGCCAGTCGCGTTTGACCTGGGCGATTTCCTTCAGATTGACGTCGAGCGGTCGGTCGGTGATCAACTCGATGTTGTTGAGGCCCGCGATACGCTGGCCATTCCATTGCACCGCGCCATAGCGCGAGCTGACGTTCACGACATGCGGGTCGAGGCCCAGCGTCTTCCACACGACTCCGCCCCAACCCGCCTCAAACGCGCGGTTCACGTTATAGGCTTTGTCGGTCGGCGGCGCGGAGGCGAGCCAGAAAGGATTCGGCGACGTGATGCCGGCAATCGTACAGCGCAGATCGGCCATGTTCGGCTCCTTGGGGACTGCTGTTTTATCTTGGTGTAATGCGTTAGCTCACGCGGCTTTATGTAGTCTTAAGCGGCTTTAACTACTGTGCGGGCGAACTGGGCGTCAATCGCGGCGGCGGCGATCTTGCCGTCCTGGACCGCTTGTACCGTCAGATCGATTCCGCCTGTCGCCGCGCAGTCGCCACCCGCCCACACGCCTGGCAGCGAGGTTTGTCCGTTTGCATCGACCGCGATACGGCTGCCGTCCAGCGTCAGCAGTTCGCGCTCGATGCCGACAGGCACCAGCGTCTGCCCGATGGCCTTGAGCACCATATCGGCTTCGACCACGAAGCGCTCCTGATTGCCGTCGCTCGACGTGCGTTCGAATTCGACGCCTGTGACCACCCCGTCTTCTCCGATCAAACGCATCGGTGTTGCGTGCGTGACGAGCGTGACGCCGTTGGTCTGCGCGAAATCGCGCTCGGCCCACGTCGCGCTCATCGACTCGACGCCGCGCCGATACACCATCGTGACCGACGTTGCCCCGAGCTTGCGGCTTTGCACGGCGGCATCCACTGCCGTATTGCCGCCACCGATCACGACAACTCGCCGGCCCACCGGCACCGTGCCTAAGTCACTCGCGGTGCGCACCTGTTCGATGAAATCCACTGCGTTCATCACGCCGCTCAGGTCCTCGCCTTCCATCGCCAACGCGCGCACGCCCGCGAGGCCGATCGCGAGGAACACCGCATCATGCTGTTTGCGCAGCGTGTCGAGATCCACGTCGCGTCCTAGCGCTACGCCGTGTTTGATCTCGATGCCGCCGATCGAGCACAGCCACGCCACTTCACGCTGCGCAAAATCGTCGACGGTTTTGTAGGCAGCGATGCCGTATTCGTTCAAACCACTCGCCTTCTCATGGGCGTCGTAGATCGTCACGTGATGGCCGGCCAATGCAAGCCGATGCGCGCACGCAAGTCCGGCTGGTCCTGCACCCACCATCGCGACATGGCGGCCCGTTTCGGCCGCGCGCTTGAACAACGCCTCGCCGCGCGCCATCGCCCAATCCGTCGCATGACGTTGCAGCGCACCGATGGCCACCGGCTTCGCATCCTGATGGTTACGCACGCAAGCCCCCTCGCACAGAATCTCGGTGGGGCAAACGCGCGCGCACATACCACCCAGCGGATTCGCCGAGAGAATATCGACGGCCGCGCCCTTCAGATTGCCGTTGCTGATCTTGCGGATGAAACTGGGAATGTCGATCTGCGTCGGACACGCATTCACACACGGCGCGTCGTAACAGTAATGACAGCGGCTTGCCGCGGCGGCCGCGGCACTCGCGTCGAGCAATGGCGCAATGTCGGAAAACTCGCACGAGAGTTGATCGGCCGATAGGCGTTGAGCCGCAATATCGCCGGTTTGCTTGATGGCCATACACGTTCCTTCTTCGATGTGAGGACGTAGCCTGTCCTGCCGGCTGCGCTGAAGCGGAGCCGGGACGGCTTGTTTTATGGGCACTACGGTGAGGCTAAAGAATCAACTACAACCCCAACCTGCTACCGTCAAAGCGTTATGAAACCGGCTCGCACGCTCGTCCGAGCATGGCATGCAACAAGACGTTCGCGCCCGCTTCGATCCATTCGAAGGTGGCGTCCTCGATCTCGTTGTGACTGATCCCGTCGACGCACGGCACGAACACCATCGAAGTCGGCGCGACTTGCGACAGATAGCAGGCATCGTGTCCCGCACCGGACACCATGTTGCGATGCGGATAGCCGAAGCGTTCGGCCGCGGCGCGTACCGACTTCACGCAGGCTTCGTCGAAAGCGACGGGCGCGTAGTAAAAGATCTGCTCAAGTTCGGTTTCCAGACCGATGGTCTCCGTGATTTTCGCTACGCCCTCGCGTAACGCGGCGTCCATCTTCGCGAGTACCGCGTCATCCGGATGACGGAAGTCGACGGTGAAGAACACGCGTCCGGGAATCACATTGCGTGAGTTCGGATAGACCTGCATCATGCCGACCGTCGCGCAGCCGAACGGCGCGTTGTCCAGCCCGACGCGATTGACGAGATCGACCACGCGTGCGGCGCCCAGCAATGCATCGCGACGGCGCGGCATCGGCGTCGGACCCGCATGCGCCTCCTGCCCCGTCAGCGTGATTTCGTACCAGCGCTGACCTTGCGCATCAGTCACCACGCCGATGGTTTTCTGCTCCGCTTCGAGAATCGGCCCTTGTTCGATGTGCAATTCGAATGCGGCATGCAAGGGACGGCCGCCGCAAGGCAGGTCACCCGCATAGCCAATGCGTTTGAGTTCCTCGCCGATGGTCTTACCGTCCACGTCCTTGCGCGAAAGGCCGTAGTCCAATGTGAAGACGCCGGCGAACACACCCGAGGCGACCATGGCGGGCGCAAAGCGCGAGCCCTCCTCGTTGGTCCAGATCACCACTTCAACCGGATGCTCGGTCTCGATGCCGTGATCGTTCAGACTGCGGATCACTTCGAGTCCGCCGAGCACGCCGTAGATGCCGTCGAAACGGCCGCCGGTCGGCTGCGAGTCCGCATGCGAACCCGTCATGACCGGCAACGCATCGGGGTTGCGCCCGGCGCGGCGCATGAACACATTGCCCATCTGATCGACACTGACCGTGCAACCCGCTTCCTTCGCCCAACTGACGATCAGGTCGCGCCCCTGTTTGTCGAGGTCGGTCAGCGCCAGCCGGCAGACGCCGCCTTTGGGCGTCGCGCCGATCTTCGCCATCGTCATCAGGCTATCCCACAGCCGCTTGCCGTCGACCTTGATCGACGTAGCGGGTTCTGCGTGCTTCAGCGCTTCGGATACCGCGTTCATTCGTCTCGCTCCTTTCGGTGAACCGACATGAAACTGGTGCAAGGGCGGCGGCTTTTGGGGCGTAGCCGCACGGCGGCGGTGCACGCTCGATGCCTTCGATCGCCTCTTATACAGAGGGCAAACCCCAGGGCATCTCCCGCTCTCTCAATCCTGTCCAGTTGGACAGGTTGTAGACGATTAAGCCCGCCAAATCAATACCTTTCGTACGGTGGAAAACATAGCGAGAAGCGTGCCATTGCACTGCAGCACGCATTTTTCGACGGCCTCGAATGCGCGTGTCCATCCGCGCTCAAACGACTAGAATGAAGCGCGACGCGGCACACATGCCGACGAAGGCCAACATGAGAGACGACAACGTGGCTGCCGACATCACGGAAAACGACGAGACACAGGACGAAACTCGCGCACCTTTGCGGCGGCGCAAGGCGCACATTCGCGAGTCGAATGAAGCGCATTTATTGGCATGCGCCGAAGCGGTTTTCGCGGAGCGAGGACTCGACGGAACCAGCACGGCCATGATCGCGGAACGCGCAGGCTTACCGAAAGCCAACCTGCATTACTACTTCCCGACAAAACTCGCGTTGTACCGGCGTGTGCTCGAAGACCTGTTCGAAGACTGGTACCGCGCGGCGGATACGTTCGAATGCAGCGACGATCCGGTCGAAGCGATCGGCGGATATGTACGCGCGAAAATGGAGTTGTCGCGCCGCCGGCCATTGGGCTCGAAGGTGTGGGCGAGCGAGATCATTCACGGCGCGGAGCATATGGAGGACATACTCACGGGGCGTGTGAAGCCGTGGCTGGACAGCAGGGTGAAGGTGATCGACGACTGGATCGCACGCGGGCTGCTGGCGCCGGTGAATGCGCAAACGCTGATGTACATGATCTGGGCGACCACCCAGCATTACGCCGACTTCGACGCGCAGATTCGCGCGCTTAAAGGCAAACGCGCGCTGACGCAGAAGGCGTTTGAGGCGACGACGGAGGAAGTCGTGCAGTTGGTGATTCGGGCGTGCGGGGCGGTGTCGCCGATGCAGCACGAAGACGGTGCGGACCCATCGAGATAAAAAAGCCCGGCTGCGTTTTTTTGAAGCAGCCGGACCTTCATACCGTTGAGTGATGGCTCTCTCTCGAGGCCTGGCGGCTCAATACGTCTCCAGATGCAGCCGCCCTTCCCGCTTCAACTTCATCCATAACGCGTCCCAATCGAGTTGATGCTGTTCGCCGATTTCCTTAAGCGCCTGCAGCACACCGTCTTCCATCCCCTTCAACCCACAGACGTAGATATGCGTGTTGTCGTCCTTGAGCATCTGCGCGACGTCGACTGCGCGTTCACGCATCGCGTCCTGCACGTAGCGCCTGGGTTGACCCGGTGTACGCGAGAACGCCAGGTTCGTGTCGATAAAATCCTTGGGCAGATTTGTCAGCGGCCCGAAATACGGCAACTCTTCTTTCGTACGCGCACCGAAGAACAGCATCAGCTTGCCGGTCGCGCCCTTCAGACGACGCCGACGGCGGTACTCGGTCATTGCGCGCATCGGCGCTGAGCCAGTACCCGTGCAAATCATCAGCAGATGCGAGTTCGGATGATTCGGCATCAGGAACGTTCCGCCGAACGGGCCGATCACGCTGACCACGTCGCCCTTCTTCAGATCGCACAGATAATTCGAGCAGACCCCGTCGAGTGCGTCGCCGTGCTGCTGGGAAACCCGCTTCACGGTGAGAGAAACGTTGTTATAGCCGGGCCGTTCGCCATCGCGTGGACTCGCAATGGAATACTGCCGCGCGTGATGCGTCCGGCCATCCGGAGTCGCGCCCGGCGGCAGAATGCCGATCGACTGCCCCTCCAGCACCGGGAACGGCATCGAACCGAAATCGAGCACGATGTGATGGATGTCGCTCTCGGTTGAGCCGTCGGTCAGCCGATAGTTGCCGACCACCGTCGCGGTAGTCGGCGTCTTGTGCGTATACAGATTCACGTACGGTTTCGCCGCGGACCACGGCGGGACGACCGACCCACGCACGGTATCCACTTCAATACCGCTTGCGTCCGCCGGTGTATCGCCCGACGAACCGGCCGCGACCGATTCCTCTTCCGCAGCCGGCACGGCCATCGTATTCTGCTCAGGCAACACGTCCCACTTGAACTGCTCGTCGATGGAATACGCATCGGCTTTCAGCACGGTGCGCCAGTTATCGATCGCGCCGGTCGGACACGGCGGCACGCACGCCATGCAGCCGTTGCAGACATCCGCCTTGACCACATAATTGTTTTCGTCGTGCGTGATCGCATCGATCGGGCAAGTCTCTTCGCAGGTATTGCAGCGAATGCAGATTTCCGGATCGATCAGATGCTGCCTGAGAACTTCGATCGATACTGGGCCGTTCATGACTTCCTCCACCAGATATTCGTGCGAATACAACGCCGCACGCCGCGCGTTTTCAATCGCCGTGCTCAGTTAAAGCGCACGTATTCGAAATCGATCGGCTGACGGTTCACGCCCATTGCGGGCGGCGCAATCCAGTTCGCGAACTTGCCTGGCTCCACGACGCGGCCCATCAGCGACGCGACATACGCGCGGTCTTCCGGCGTGGCGAGCCACTTCGCTTCGTTCGCAGCCCATTCGGTCTCGCTGATCACGCGACCATCCGGCGAAACACGCGTCCCCGCAAACGTGCCGATCTGCCGGTTGAACGCTTTATGCGGCACTGTCATGCGGAAATCGATGCCGGCCTTCTCGAGCACCTTGTTCCAGCGACCGACGCCCGCCACCGAATCTTTAATGTAGTCGTCGCGCAGCACTTCATTCATGGCGTTGAGCATCGGCACTTCACGTTCGACCAGTTTGCCGTCCTGCACGTCGAGCAGTTTGTAACTTTGACCGTTCAGTTGATGATCGTCGTCGCGCTTGTTCTCTTCATAGCGGCCCTTGAGACCCGAACTATAGAACGTTGCCGCATTCGAGGAATGATCGGCGCCGAACAGGTCGATCGTCACCGAGTAGTGGAAGTTCAGATAACGCTGGATAGTCGGCAGATCGATCACGCCGCCCGCGCGAATCTTCGCGACGTCGTCCGTACCCAGTTCGTTCATCACTTGCGCGGTGCGCTGGATCACGCGCGACACACCCGATTCACCCACGAACATGTGATGCGCTTCTTCGGTCAACATGAACTTCGTGGTACGCGCCAGCGGATCGAAACCCGACTCGGCGAGCGCCGACAACTGGAATTTCCCGTCACGGTCGGTGAAGTACGTGAACATATAAAACGCCAGCCAGTCCGGCGTTTTCTCGTTGAAGGCGCCGAGAATCCGCGGATTGTCTTCGTCGCCGGAACGGCGGCCGAGCAATGCTTCGGCTTCCTCTCGACCGTCACGGCCGAAGTAGCGATGCAGCAGATACACCATCGCCCAGAGGTGGCGCCCTTCTTCCACGTTCACCTGGAACAGGTTACGCAGGTCGTACATCGACGGCGCGGTCAAACCCAGATGCCGTTGCTGCTCGACCGAAGCCGGCTCCGTATCGCCTTGCGTCACGATAATACGGCGCAGATTCGCGCGATGCTCGCCGGGCACGTCCTGCCACGCAGCCTCGCCCTTATGCTCGCCGAAATGAATCTTGCGGTCCTGCTCGCCGGGCGTGAGGAAAATACCCCAGCGATAGTCCGGCATCTTCACGTGATCGAAATGCGCCCACCCGCCGGCGTCGACGCTCACTGCCGTGCGCAGATACACGTCATAGCCGTGCGAGCCTTCCGGGCCCATATCGCCCCACCACGACAGAAAATTCGGCTGCCATTGTTCGAGCGCGCGTTGCAAGGCGCGGTCGTCGGCGAGATTGACGTTATTCGGAATCTTTTCGCTGTAATTGATCGTAGACATGGTCGGTTCCCGGTCGGAAGCTGCAGTGCTTGAGTATGAGAGGCGCGTATCAGGCAGACGGCGTTGCTTGCAGTGGCGTCGCGTCGGAGGGGTCAGACAAGGGTCAAACGCGCGAGACGTCGAATTGCGCCTTGCTGCCCTTGCCGTACACCTTGAGCGCGCCCTTCTCGCCCACTGCGTTCGGCCGGTTGAAGATCCAGTTCTGCCATGCGGTGAGACGCCCGAAAATTCGCGTCTCCATCGTTTCCGGGCCGTTGAAGCGCAGATTGGCTTCCAGTCCGGTCAATGCATCCGGCGACATGGCCGCACGTTCTTCGAGCGCGATGCGGATTTCGTCGGCCCAATCGATATCGTCGGGCGACGCGGTCACGAGACCCAGACGTTCGGCTTCAACGGGCTTGATTGCCTGGCCGATCTTCGAGCGCACGGCGTCGAGCGGTTCCGCCTCTTCATAGAAGCGGCGAGCGAGGCGCGATTGATGCGTAACCATCGGATAGAGACCGAAGTTGACTTCCGATAGCGTGATCGCCGGTTCTTCGTCTTCGTTGCTCGGGAGTGCCGCCATATAGCTGCGGTCGCAGGCAAACGCGAGTTCCGCGAAGGTGCCCGCAAAGCACGAGCCCGGCTCGATCAATGCGAACAGCGAACGCGACGACACGTCGATACGCGCCAGTGTGCGGCGCAAGAGGCCGATGGTCTCGCGCACGAACCAATGGTCCTTGTGCTGCATCAGCGTGGCGTCGGCGGCGAGCAGGTTACGCGCGTCGCCTTCGGTCTTGAAGACCCAGGTGCCGACCTCGAGCTCGTTGGTGCGCATCGACAGAATTGCGTCGTCGAGTTCGCGGGCGAACTGCAGCGGCCACCAGTTCGTGCCGGCGGCGACGATCGCCTCGATCGCCGTGGGTTGTCCGGCGTGCGGCGCTTTCGCCGTGAAAGTGGCAATGCGCTTCGCACGATCGATCGTGACGTCGAGCGTTTTATAAGTCAGGCCGTCTTCGCGATCGGTGCGTTCGATACGCGTAAGCATCACGCCTTGCGCGTCCGACGGGCGACCGCTTTGTTCGGCGAGTTCGAGCGCGCGCGCCTGGATCGTCTGATCGAACTGATTCGGCTTTACGACTTCATCCACGAGACGCCACGCTTTCGCCCGTTCGCCGCGAATACCTTCGACCACCGTACAGAAGATGTCCGCACGATCGTGACGCACCTTGCGTTTATCGGTGACGCGCGTCAAGCCGCCCGTGCCGGGCAGCACGCCCAGCAACGGCACTTCCGGCAGCGATACGGACGACGAACGGTCATCCACCAGATAGATTTCGTCGCAAGCGAGCGCGAGTTCGTAACCACCACCGGCGCACGCACCGTTCACGGCGGCAAGAAACTTCAGACCTGAATGACGCGACGAGTCTTCCAGACCATTGCGCGTTTCATTGGTGAACTTGCAGAAATTGACCTTCCACGCATGCGTGGACAGGCCCAGCATGAAGATGTTTGCGCCCGAACAGAACACGCGGTCCTTCAGGCTCGTCAGCACCACCGTTTTGACTTCAGGATGCTCGAAGCGGATGCGCTGTATCGCGTCGTGCAGTTCGATGTCGACGCCGAGGTCGTATGAATTCAGCTTCAGCTTGTAGCCGTCACGGATCCCGCCGTCCTCAGCGATGTCGATGCCGAGGGTCGCGACGGGTCCGTTGAAACTCAGCTTCCAATGCTTGTACTGCGAGGGATCGGTGCGGTAGTCAACCGGCGCGATGGCGGTTTCTGCTGTGGACATGGGGCGTCTCCTGACTGGACGATGCAAAACTTGTTTTTTGAACAATAGTGCATCGCCATTCCCATGTAAAGCACTTTAATGCATGTTTGCTAGTAAACCCTGGACTCGCACTGCATTTCAGCGCACTCCTGCGTCATCCGGCGATTCTGCTGCGAGCCTTGCTGCAAGCCGGTCACGCAGCTGCAAGTAGGCGTCGGCCAAGGTTTTCTCGCTGGTGTCGAAGGTCATATCGGCACGGCCGTAGAGTTCGCTACGCCCCGCCAGGATGCGCTTGAGGTCGTCCATCGCCTCCTTGTTTCCGGACATCGGCCGCAGGTCGCCTTGCGCGACGACGCGGCGCATATGTTCTTCCGGCGTGGCTTGCAGCCACACCGTGAAGCAGTGCGACAGCAGCGCGTTAAAGGTGCCCGATTCCGACACCAGTCCGCCAGGCGAGGCGATCACGGCGCGCTCGTGTTCCTGAATCACGGCTTCGAGCGCACGGTGTTCATAGCGCCGATAAGCGCTCGCACCATAGAGGGAATGAATCTCCGACGGCGGGCAGCCGGCGAGTTGCTCGATCACGCGCGTGAGTTCGACGAACGGCACTTTGCGCTCCTGCGCCAGCATCCGTCCAAAGGTCGACTTGCCGGCTCCGCGCAGGCCGATCAACGCGATCCGGTCCTTGCGATGCGGGTCGCGTGGCGCTTGCGCGAACATCTCGGCAAGCGCCACGCGGGCGCGCTGCAGCGCCGCCTGATCGCGCCCTTGCAGCAGTTCGCGAATCAGCAGCCATTCGGCGGAAGCGGTGGTTTCGTCGCCGATCACTTCGGCCAGCGGGCAATTCAACGTCGCCGCGATCTGCCGCAGCACCAGCACGGACGCGTTACCCACGCCCGACTCCAGATTCGCCAGATGACGCTCCGACAAGCCGGTTTCGGTCGCCAGCGTCTTGCGCGTGATGCCGCGGCGCGCACGCAGCAGGCGCACGCGCTCGCCCATCGCGGTCAGAAAAGGATCGCGTTCCTCGCGCTCCGCCCCACGCTCAGCCCCGATGTCGGCCCGGCCCGCGCGGCTTGCATCCTCATCGGCCGGATCATCCAGCGGCGCGGGAGAGTAATTCTGGTTCATGTTTAACTGCCTCTTGAATACGTTACATGTACTATAGTGCTTGACAGGCGCAGGGTGAACGGTTAATTTTCGCCAAATATTGATCCAATAACAAACGCTGTCGAGGTTTTTCGGCAGCGTCACGGAAACAGCGCGGCAACACGCATGAATTAAGGTGCGTGCGCGTGCTGATCTGGAGGCTCGCATGTCCCCACACGACTTCCAACGCCTGATTGCGGGCGTGACCGGGCAACTCGCCGGCCGGCCGCTCGACGGCGCGCTGGCCACGTGGCTCAACGACACGTATCCCGCGGACGGCGCGGCCTTCCGCGAGTTGGCCGATGCCTGCCGCACCGGCGTGGCCGAAGGCTGGCTGTGCAACCGCGAAGGCGGTGGCATTCGCTATGGCCGCATCTTCAAGGCGTTGCCGGAGACCCACGGCTTTTCCGTCGACGTGGTCGATATGAAAGATATTGCCGGCCCGCATCACGTTCACCCAAACGGCGAAATCGATCTGATCATGCCGCTCACCGAAGGCGCCACGTTCGACGGTCATCCCGCCGGCTGGTGCGTATACGGCGCCGGTAGCGCGCACCGCCCGACTGTTGCGAACGGGCAGGCGCTGGTGCTGTATCTGCTGCCGCAAGGCGCGATCGAATTCACCGCAACTTCACCTTCCGCCTGAGACTCGCCATGACCGAATTATTGAAAAACTACGTTGCCGGCCAGTGGGTCGCGGGCGGCGGCGAAGGCATGACGCTAACCGACCCGATCACCGGCGAGGCGCTCGTACGCGTGTCGAGTCAGGGCCTGGATCTCAAGCGTGCATTGGGTTTTGCCCGGGAGGAAGGCGGTGCTGCCTTGCGTGCGCTGACCTATGCGCAGCGCGCCGCCCGGCTCGCCGAGATCGTCAAACTGCTGCAGACGAAGCGCGACGACTACTATGCGATCGCGACTGCAAACTCGGGCACCACGCGCAATGATTCGGCAGTCGACATTGACGGCGGCCTATTCACGCTGTCGTATTACGCGAAACTCGGTGCCTCGCTCGGCGACGTGCATGCCCTGCGCGACGGCAACGTCGTATCGTTGAGCAAAGACCAATCGTTCAGCGTGCAGCATGTGCTCACGCCAACGCGCGGTATCGCGCTCTTCATCAACGCGTTCAATTTCCCCTCGTGGGGCTTGTGGGAAAAAGCCGCGCCCGCTTTGCTATCCGGCGTGCCGGTCATCATCAAGCCCGCCACGGCGACGGCATGGCTCACACAACGCATGGTTGCCGATGTGGTCGACGCAGGCATTCTGCCGCCCGGCGCGTTGTCCGTCATCTGCGGCGGTTCCGCGGGTCTGCTCGATCAGATTCAGGCATTCGACGTGGTGTCGTTCACCGGCTCCGCGGAAACCGCCGCAATACTGCGCGCGCATCCGGCTTTCGTCGAACATGGCGCACGGCTGAATGTCGAAGCCGACAGCCTCAATAGCGCAATTCTCTGTGCCGACGCGACACCGGATACGCCGGCCTTTGAACTGTTCATCAAGGAGGTGGTGCGCGAAATGACCGTGAAGTCCGGTCAGAAATGCACGGCGATCCGGCGCGCGTTCGTGCCTGAGGCCTCGCTCGAAGCGGTGCTCGATGCACTCAAAGCAAAGCTCGCAAAAATCACCATCGGCAATCCGCGCAACGACACCGTGCGGATGGGTTCGCTCGTGAGCCGTGAGCAATACGAAAACGTACTGGCCGGCATCGCCGCGTTGCGCGAGGAAGCGGTGCTCGCATACGACGGCTCGTCCGCAGCGCTTATCGATGCGGACGCGACAATTGCGGCTTGCGTCGCGCCGCATTTATTCGTGGTCAATGATCCTGATCGCGCAACGCTGCTGCACGACGTCGAAGTGTTTGGACCGGTGGCAACCGTGGCGCCCTATCGCGTCACCAGCGCAGCAAATGGCGGCCTTCCCGAAGCGCACGCCGTCGCCCTCGCGCGGCGCGGCCAGGGCTCGCTCGTCGCCTCGATCTATTCGAACGACGACGCGCACCTCGGCACGCTCGCACTGGAACTCGCCGATTCGCACGGGCGCGTCCATGCGATCTCCCCTTCCGTCCAGCAGAGTCAAACCGGCCACGGCAACGTGATGCCGATGTCGCTGCATGGTGGACCGGGCCGCGCGGGAGGGGGCGAAGAACTCGGCGGGCTACGTGCATTGGGTTTCTATCACAGGCGCTCGGCCGTTCAGGCATCGAGTGCTGCAATCGATACATTGACGCACGCCACGCATTTGCCCGCAGCGTAGTGGCACGAGACAGGCCTCAGACAATCAGACAGTAAGCATCGAGCGGATCAAGAGCACATAAGCGCCGGACCGCCCCCCACCCGATGGAGGAGACATATGGAAGCCCTGCTGGAAACGGCGGCGAGTCGGCCCGCCCCGACTGTCGAACCGCCGCCCGCGGTATTCAATTTCGCGGCCTACCTGTTCCGGCTGAATGAAGCCCGCGCCGCCAAAACCGCCTATATCGACGACGTCGGCACGACGACTTACGGCGAACTCGAAGAGCGGGCCCGGCGCTTCGCAAGCGCATTGCGCACACTCGGCGTGCACCCGGAAGAACGCGTGCTGCTGGTGATGCTCGATACCATCGAACTGCCGGTCGCCTTTCTCGGTGCGCTCTATGCGGGCGTCGTGCCGGTCGTCGCGAACACGCTGCTCACCGCAGCCGATTACGTCTACATGCTGACGCACAGCCACGCGCGCGCCGTGATCGCATCCGGCGCAGTGCTGCCGAATGTCACGCAGGCGATGGATGCCGCCGAACACGACGGTTGTCAGTTGATCGTCTCGCAGCCGCCTGAGGGCATCCCTTTGACGGCGCCGTTGCTTAAAGATCTGATCGACGCCGCCACGCCGGCCATCAAGGCGCCCACGACCGGCTGCGACGATATCGCGTTCTGGCTTTATTCGTCCGGCTCGACGGGCAAACCGAAAGGCACCGTCCATACGCACGCAAATCTGTACTGGACCGCCGAGTTGTATGCGAAGCCGATTCTTGGCATCGTCGAAAGCGATGTGGTTTTCTCCGCGGCCAAGCTATTCTTTGCGTATGGTCTGGGTAATGGGTTGACGTTCCCGCTTTCGGTTGGCGCTACGGCTGTACTCATGGCCGAGCGCCCCACCGCCGACGCGATTTTCACGCGCCTCGTCCGGCATCGCCCGACCATTTTCTACGGCGTGCCGACGCTCTACGCGAGCATGCTCGTCTCACCCAACCTGCCTGCGCGCGCCGATGTCGCGATGCGCGTGTGCACGTCGGCCGGCGAAGCCCTGCCGCGCGAGATTGGCGAGCGCTTCAATGCGCACTTCGGCTGCGACATTCTCGACGGGATCGGCTCGACTGAAATGCTGCATATCTTCCTGTCGAATCGCGCGGGTGAAGTTGAATACGGCACCACGGGCCGCCCCGTTCCCGGCTATGAAGTCGAACTACGCGACGAAGCGGGACATGCGGTGCCCGACGACGAAGTCGGCGATCTGTATATCAAGGGGCCGAGTGCGGCGCTCATGTACTGGAGCAATCGCGAGAAGTCGCGCGCGACGTTCCTCGGCGAGTGGATTCGCAGCGGCGATAAATACTGCCGGTTGCCGAATGGCTGCTATGTGTATGCGGGCCGCAGCGACGACATGCTGAAAGTGAGCGGTCAGTATGTTTCCCCCGTCGAAGTGGAAATGGTTCTGGTGCAACACGACGCGGTGCTGGAAGCGGCCGTGGTTGGCGTCGATCACGGCGGCCTCGTCAAGACCCGCGCGTTCGTGGTGTTGAAGCGTGAATTCGCGCCGTCTGAGATACTCGCGGATGAATTGAAGGCTTTCGTCAAGGGACGGCTCGCGCCGCACAAGTATCCGCGCGATATCCTGTTCGTCGACGATTTGCCAAAAACCGCTACCGGCAAGATTCAACGCTTCAAACTGCGCGAGCAGTCGTAAGGTGATCCATGCAGAACCCCGCAACCGCAACCGTTGTTAGCGAATTCGCAGAAGTGCCCGCTACGGCCTCGCATGGGCCGTTGCGCATCGAATATCGTTGGGTGAATGAAACTGCGGGAAATGCGCCGATCGCCGTCTTCCTGCATGAAGGACTCGGTTCGATTGCAATGTGGCGCGACTGGCCGCGAGTCTTGTGCGAACGCCTCGGCATGCGTGGCCTCGTCTATTCCCGGCCCGGCTATGGACTGTCCACACCGCGTGAGCATGACGTCAAATGGCCGGTCGATTTCATGACCGCGCAAGCGCGCGATATCCTGCCCGCTTTGCTCGATGCGCTCGATATCGGCATGCACGAGCGCAAGCGCATGTGGCTGATCGGCCATAGCGACGGCGGTTCGATCACGCTGCTCTATGCGGCGTTGCATCCGGATGAGTTGGCGGGTGCGGTAGCCATCGCACCGCATGTATTCGTCGAAGACGTTTCTGTGGAAAGCATTGCGCAGACCAAGAAGCTGTACGAAACCACCGATCTACGCAGCAAGCTAGCCCGCTATCACGCCGACGTCGATTCCGCGTTTTATGGCTGGAACGACATCTGGTTGAATCCCGCGTTCCGGGAATGGCGCATCGTCGATGAACTAGCTGCCATCAACCAACCTTTACTCGCGGTACAAGGCCACGACGATAACTACGGCACCATGGCGCAGATCGATGCGATCGGCGAGCGCGTGCCACATACGCAATTGGTCAAACTCGACGCGTGTGGACACTCGCCGCATCGCGATGCACCGGATGCGCTGAATGACGCGATTGCGGCTTTTGTCTCGCTACATCGTTGAACACCATCAGCAAGGCAACGCGGAATCGCGGCGCGCCATAAAGACACGCCGCGCCCCCACTTCTCCCCGCTCAAATCACGGTGGAAAGCCCCAACGTCAGCACCAGCGCGGTCACTGAAATAATCGTTTCGCAAACGGTCCACGTCTTGAAGGTTTGCGGCACCGTCATGCCGAAGTACTCCTTCACCAGCCAGAAACCGCCGTCGTTCACGTGCGACAGAATCAACGATCCCGCACCGGTGGCCAGCACCAGCAACTCGGGCCGCACGCCGCCCACCGTGCCCGCCGCCGCTGCCGCGATCGGTGCAATGATGCCGGCCGCCGTCGCCATTGCGACCGTCGCCGAACCGGTCGCCACGCGAATCAACGCCGCCACTAGCCAGGCGAGAATCAACAGTGGCACGTGTGCGCCCGTCGCGACATCGACAATCGCCTTCGAGGCGCCGCTGTCGATCAGGATGCGTCCGAAGCCCGCGCCGGCCCCCACCACGAGCGTGATACTCGCCGTCGGCGCAAGACACTCGTTGGTGAACTTGAGGATCTGTTCACGGTTGAAGCCGCGCGATTTGCCGAACGTGTAGAAGCTCAACAGCACGGCCAGCAGCAAAGCCATGTCCGGGTGACCGATCAAACGCAGTGCGTTGTTCAGCGAGGACTTGGCCGGCGCGATCGCATCGGCCCAGCTGCCGACCAGCATCAACAATACCGGCAACAGCACCGTCAACAACGTGATGCCGAAGCCCGGCAGTGCCTGCTGCGAGCGCTGCGCGTCCTGCTCGATGAACTGCTGCGCCATCGGATTGACACCGTCCAACACCACAAAGCGCGCGATCAGCCTGGAAAACAGCGGACCCGCAATCGCGGCGGTCGGAATGCCCACGATCAACGCGTAGAAAATCGTGTGACCGATATCCGCGTTGTACGCGGTGACCGCGAGCAGCGCAGCCGGGTGCGGCGGAATCAGGCCGTGCACGACGGACAAACCCGCCACCATCGGAATGCCGACGCGAATCATCGACGTACCGGTCCGCTGAGCGACGTTGAACGCGATCGGAATCAGCAGCACGAAACCGACTTCAAAGAACACCGGCAAGCCGACGAGGAAAGCGATGCACATCATCGCCCAATGCACGTTCTTCGGCCCGAACAGGCTGATCAGCGTACGCGCGATACGTTCCGCACCGCCCGACTCGGCCATCATCTTGCCGAGCATCGTACCGAGACCGACCACGATGGCGATGTGGCCGAGCGTGCCGCCCACACCAGTTTCGAACGACTTGAGAATCGACGTCGCCGGCATGCCGACGGCCAGCGCCAATGCCACCGACACCATCATCAACGTGATGAACGGATTCATCTTGAAGCGCGCGATCAGCACGACCAGCGCGATGATGGCAATCAATGCATAGACGAGTAACAGACTTCCTTGAACGGTCGCCATAGGTGCTCCTGAAGAGAAAGAGCCGCGCCGCGGCTTCCGTTAAGCGGAATGTTGTATGCGCAGCGACGCGGGTGGCGTACTTAGAACTTGTGGCGGATGCCCGCGACGGTCACGAACTGGCCGTTGTTGCTCGACGGATTCGAAATGCCTTCGACCCATGCGTGCGAACCCGATGCGCGTTGGTAGATGCCGTTCAGGTAGAGATCCGTGGTCTTCGACAGGAAGTACTCGCCGCCCACACTCAACTGGTTGTAATGAGCATTGGTGGCCGTGGTGCCGCTGGTGTTCTGCGTCGTGTAGATGTAGCCGAGTGCGAGCAGCGTGGCCGGCGTGAGCTGATACTTCAGGCTGGCCTCATAGTTGGCGAAACGCAGGCTACCGCCGCTGAGCAACTGGAATTGCGAGTTCGTGTACAGCAGCGCGACTGTCGCCGGGCCGAATACGTAAGCGCCGCCCGCGCCCCACACCTGGTTGCGCTTCACCCCGCTGATGATCGACGAACTGGTGCCGTAGTAGTTGTCCGACGGCGCTGCGCCCGCGGTGTTGGTAGCCGGCTGATTGACCAGCGAGTAAGCCGCATCGAGATGCAGCGGACCGTTCACGTAATCGGCGCCGACACTCCATGCGCGGTTGTTGGCGAACTCGCCTGCGGTGTTCGAAAACGCGTACATCGCATTCGCGGTGAACCCGGCATACGTCGGCGTGGTGTATTTGATCGCGTTATCGGTGCGGTACGTGTTGTTGATATCGTCGTTGTCGTAGATTGCGTTGCCGTACTGGCTCATTGCGCCGACGCCATTGATCTGCATGTTCGACAGATAGTCCTGCACGCTGTTGTACTGACGGCCGAGCGTGATCGTGCCCGCCGTATTGTTCGAGAGCGCGACCCAGGCGCTACGGCCGAATATGCGACCGCCCTGACCGGATGCACCCGTCTCCATGCTGAAGCCGTTTTCGAGCCTGAACAAGACCTTGTTGCCGCCGCCCAGATCTTCGCTGCCGAGCAGGCCCCAGCGCGAGCCCTGCACATTGCCCTGCGTCGCCTGATAGGCCTTCTCACCCTTCTGGTTATTGGTGAAGGTAAAGCCGGCATCGACAATGCCGTACAGCGTCACGCTGCTTTGCGCATGGGCGGCCTGCGCGGCGAGTCCGGCAGCAGCGAACGCGATAGCCGTACGAAGAATCTGCTTGTGCATCATGGTTTCCTCAAGTCGAAAGAAAAACGACCGCCGGTCACACGATGATGTTCCGGCGATATCAGTAGTACTAAGTTGGCAAGTCAAAACCGCACCGGATCGGCGTCCGGTGCTGCGGTCAAACAACGGTCATCGATAAATCGATGTGGGCCGGGAGAAAATCAATCCGGCCAATTACGCCGCGCGGCAATACGGCGCGCGTCACGCTGATAAAACGGCGTGACAACAGGTTCGGGCGACTGCCGTGCGCGTTCGAGTTCGGCAGTAAGACGCGCCAGTACGATCTGTTCTTCGCCCGGATGCAGATTGCACGGGTCGAGGAAAAAGAAATGCAGTTCCGCTTCATGATCGCGCACGATCACCGGCGCTTCGCCTTCAGGCGGCCGCGCAAGCGCGTCGGCAAGATCCCACGCAGTGATTCGTGCCTGCGCGGGATCAATATGCAGTTTCAGACGGTCGAGCGGATTGCCGGTCGGGTCTGCGTCGATCTCCGCCCGGATACCGTCGCAGCGATTCAAGGCTTCACGCCACAGCGTCAGGTAGCCGAGTTCGCGGGCGCGAACCGCAGCATGGTCGCGCCGCTGCCATTGTTCGAGCGCGGCGATCGCACCCACAATGCCTTCCTTGCCCACTTTCATGCCGCGGCCAATGCCGCCGTTCTGGAAATACGCGGCACGTACCAGCGCTTTCTTACCCGCGACAATGCCGGCGGTCAGGCCGCCAAGAAATTTATGCGCCGAATAGAGCGCGAGATCGGCACCGGCGTCGATGAATCGTTTGAGGTCGTATTCGGAAGCCGCATCGACAATCACGGGCACGCCTTTCGCGTGCGCGACCGCAATAAATTCTTCGAGTGGGATCATGCCGAATTGCACCGTATGATGCGAAACGACGTAAAGCGCCGCGGCCGTACGTTCGGTGATCGCGGTATTCAACTGGTAGCCGTGCGCTTCGGTCGACGCGCCCACCTGCACGACGCGCGCGCCGGACAGACGGATCGCCTGGTCCACCGGTGCGCCATAATTGACGAGGTGGCCGGTTTGAATCACGACTTCGTTGCGCTGCAGGCCGGCCGTATCGGGCAGCCGTTCGATCAGGCCGCGGTCGTCGCCTGTCATGGTGGCGGCAATGCAAAGCGTGATCGCCGCCGAGCACGACGCGGTGATATACCCGGCTTCGCTGCCGCACGCCGCGGCAATCGTCGCCGAGGCGCTGCGTTGCAGATCGTCGATCTCGACGAATTGCGGCAACACTTGCGCCACCGCGTCGATTACCGGCGCGCTAACAATGGACGCGCCAAGACTCGTCATCGTGCCTGAGGCATTGATGACGGGGCGTAAGCCAAAGCGAGAGCGAATGTCCATGAAGCGCCTCCGACCGGGTATTTCTTAATTATGGAATATATGTTGTAATTGAGGATCAGTCTAGCATACAATCACCCTGCGTCAACTGGACAAAAACATCTCGCGTCAGAGGAGCATGATGGCTCGCACGTCCCGACCTTCCGTGTCCGAAGCAGTACCCGCGGCGCCTTCAACCGGCGCCGAAGCACACGCTGAAACCGCCGCGCCGCGCACGCGCACCAGCGCGATCGAGCGCGCCGTGCAGATTCTCGACGCGCTCCAGCAGGCGAACCGTCCTGCTACCGCGTATGAAGTCGCGCGCATGGTCGGCGCGCCGCTGTCCACCGTGTATTCGATCATCAACGATCTGGTCGAGAAGAATCTGTTGGCGCGTCGCATGGACGGCACGATCTGGCTCGGCTCGCGTCTGTATGGTTACGGTTTGACGTACGCCAGTTCGCTCGACTACCTCGCGGTCGCGCATGAGGAAATGCAGCGGCTCTCCGCCGAAGTCGAAGAAACCGTGCAGGTCTGCGGACTCGAAGACGGCATGATGGTCGTTCAGCAAATGGCCGAAGGGCCGGGGCATTTTCGGGTGACCTCGCGAGTGGGCAGCCGCGTGCCGCTCAACTGGACCGCGTCCGGACGCTTGCTCGTCGGCCACCTGCCGGATGCCGAGCGGGTCGCGTTTTTCGCGCAACATGCGCAAAGCTCGCCGACCGGCCGCGCGGAAACCCGGCCGCAAGTACTCGCCCAGCTTGCCCGCGAAGCGCTGGAAGCGCGGCTGTCGATTCAGATCGGCGAATCGGATGCCTCCGTGGCGTGTCTTGCTGCGCCCGTGCTCGATAACACCGGCGCGTGCGTCTTCACGATTTCGATCGTGATGCCCGAAGCGAAAGCCGAGCTCGGCACCGAACGTTTCGCCCACGCTGTGCAGGCGGTGGCCGCCCGTATCGAAGCGCGCCTCGGCTGGCGGCATCGCGAGCAGGAACCGGCGGCGTAATGCCGCCCTCAGCTCCAGGCACGAAGCCCTAAGTCCCAACCCGCGCGCAACGCTGACTCCTTAAAGACCGCTCACCATCACTTCCTTATCGATGAACTGCTACGACCGGCTGCACACGCGCGGCCTCAAGCTCCCGCAAGTGCCGACGCCGATCGGCAATTTCACGCACTGCACGCGCGAGGGCAATCTGCTGTTTCTATCCGGCCAGGGTCCGCTGGACGAAACCGGCTCGCTGATGACCGGCAAGGTCGGTGCCACCGTCAGTGCGGACGAAGCGTATCGGCACGCGCAGATGGTCGGCCTGAATCTGCTCGCCGTGCTGCATAACGAACTCGGCGATTTGCGGCGCGTGAAGCAGGTCGTCAAGCTATTGGGCATGGTCAACGCCGCGCCGGATTTCACCGAGCATCCACGCGTGATCAACGGTTGCTCGGATCTGTTCGTCGATGTATTCGGCGATGCCGGCCGGCACTCGCGCTCGGCAGTCGGCGTCGGCTCCCTGCCGGGCAATATCACGGTCGAGATCGAGGCGATCGTCGCAATCCAGGATTGAGGACTGCGGGCCGGCCGCACCCTCACCCTCACCCTCACCCTCACCCTCACCCTCACCCTCACCAATACTCACCCTCTCTTCACAAAACTTACACGGGTCAACGATTATTCTGCTGCATCGCTGACCCGGGCACGCGAATGCCTTGGCGCTTCCTCCCCCGTGCCGGAGACATTCCATGTCCGTTGTGTCGAAGCCGACTGCTGCCTCACACCGCAAACGTTTGGCAGGTGCGCTGATTGCCGTGTCCCTATGCGGCCTGCTTGGCGCCTGCGGCAACGACGACGACAAGGCGCCGGACACGAACGTAACCCGCGCTACCGAGAGTGCCGGTGATAACGGCGGCACGGCACAGACCCTCTCAGCAAATCCGTCGTCCGCTTCACCCGCACTCCCCGCACTCACGATTCAAACCCCAGCACTGCCCGCATCAAGCGCCGACACGGCGCTGTCTTCTACCGCGTCGACGCCGCTCGCTACACCTGTGATCCACACCGTAGATTGAGTTTCGCACCCCATGCGGCACGTGGCCCACGCTCGCGCCGCATGGTTCGTTCCTCTTATGAAGATCGAAAGCCAAAACCATGACTTCAAGAAATCGCCGTGATTTTCTGCGCTCCGCCGCGCACGCCGCTGGATCCGCCACCGCGTTGAGCATGTTGCCGCTGGGCATTCGCAACGCTCTCGCAATTCCCGCCAACAACAAGACCGGCAGCATTCGCGACGTCGAGCATATCGTCGTGCTGATGCAGGAAAACCGCTCGTTCGACCACTACTTCGGCACGCTCAAAGGCGTACGCGGTTTCGGCGACACGCGCGCGATCAACCTGCCCAACGGTAAGCCCGTGTGGTACCAGCCGCTCGCCGCGGATCTGGGCCACGTGTTGCCGTTCCGTCCCACCGCACCGAACCTCGGTCTGCAGTTTCTGCAAGACCTCGCGCACGATTGGACCAGCACGCACGCAGCGTGGAACGGCGGCCGCTACGATCAATGGGTGCCGTCCAAGGGCACCACGACGATGGCCTATCTCACGCGCGACGACATTCCGTTCCACTATCAACTCGCCGACGCCTTCACGATCTGCGACGCGTATCACTGCTCGCTGATGGGTCCGACCGACCCGAACCGCTACTACATGTGGAGCGGCTGGGTCGGCAACGACGGCAGCGGCGGCGGCCCGGTGATCGACAATTCGGAACTCGGTTACGGCTGGTCTACGTATCCGGAAGTGCTGCAGAACGCCGGCGTCACCTGGAAAATCTATCAGGACATCGGTATGGGGCTCAACGCCAGCGGTTCGTGGGGCTGGACGCAGAATCCGTACATCGGCAACTACGGCGACAACTCGCTGCTCTACTTCAACCAATACCGCAACGCGCAGCCGGGCAACCCGCTGTACGACAACGCCCGTACCGGCACGAACGCGGCCAACGGCGACGGTTATTTCGACATTCTCAAGCGCGACGTGCAGAACAACGCGCTGCCGCAAGTCTCGTGGATCGTTGCTCCGGAAGCGTATTCCGAACACCCGAACTGGCCGTCGAACTACGGCGCGTGGTACATCGATCAGGTCCTGCAGATTCTCACATCGAATCCCGAGGTGTGGAGCAAGACCGTACTGCTGATCAATTACGACGAAAACGACGGCTTCTTCGATCATATTGCGCCGCCGTTCGCGCCCGTATCGAGCGCAAACGGTTTGTCGACCGTCGACACCAGCAATGAAAATTATGCGGGCAGCGGCAGTACGCCAGCGGGTCCGTACGGGCTCGGACCGCGCGTGCCGATGCTGGTGGTCTCGCCGTGGTCGAAAGGCGGTTACGTGTGCTCGGAACTGTTCGACCATACGTCGGTGATCCGCTTTATCGAAAAGCGCTTCGGCCAGCAGCACAATCTCGGCGAATCGAACATCACACCATGGCGTCGCGCGGTATGCGGCGATCTGATGTCGGCATTCAACTTCAGCACCCCGAACGACGCGTTTCCGACACTGCCGAGCACCAGCGGCTATGTACCGCCCGATCAGAATCGTCATCCGGACTATGTCCCGCTGCCGCCGCTTCTGCAGGCCGTGCCGAAGCAGGAACCCGGCGTGCGCCCGGCGCGCGCGCTGCCGTACGAGTTGTTCGTGCGCGTGCATGGCGAAGGCTCGGCTAACAAGCTGACGATGCGTTTCGTCAATTCAGGCCGCACGGGTGCCGTGTTTCTCGTCTATGCAGCGAATGGTCTCGCCGCACCGCTGACATATACGGTCGAAGCCGGCAAGCGGCTGCAGGATCAGTTGCCGCTGAATATCGACGGCACGTACGATTACACGGTACACGGCCCGAACGGATTTCTGCGCCGCTTCGCCGGCAAGCCGGTCGCAAGAAACTGGTGGAACGGCTCCGATATCGCGCGACCGGAAATTGCCGAAGGCTACGACGTCGCGAACGGCAACCTGCAATTGCGGCTGGAAAATGTGGGCAGCGCACGCTGCCAGTTCACGATCGTCAATGCTTACGATGCACACAATGTAGTCAAGCATTCGGTGCGCGGCGGCGATACCGAACCGCTGTACCTCGATCTGCGCAACGCGTACGGCTGGTACGACCTGACGATTACCGTCGACACCGACCCGTCGTTCGCACGACGCCTCGCCGGCCACGTGGAAACCGGCAGCAGCAGCATGAGCGATCCGGCGCTGGGCAGCTAGGTTTCCGCTCCGCTTAGATCCAGTCCGTACCAGAAGAAGCGGCCGCTGCGATAAAAAGCAGCGGCCGTTTTTTTCATGCATTCGCGTCGCTGCACTTGGATCGTAATCTCATGCCGCCACGGCCGCCCTCACCGACTCACGCTCGCGCGTTTTCTCGCGAATCGCCTGTACGACGAACTCCGCATCGCGCGCAACGCCTGAGAAGCGCCCCGATCCCCACGTATGCAGCCACGGCAGGCCGACAAAATACAAACCGTCGATCGGTGTAATGCCACGGGTATGCGCCGGATAACCGCGCCCATTGAACACCGGCGCGTCGAGCCAGCTAAAGTCCGGCGTAAAACCGATGCACCAGATAATTGCCGACATGCCGCTAGCGTGGAGATCGAGTGTCGTGCGCTCTTCGGCCGGCCGCCAGACGGGTTCGTAGACTTCCCCTGCCGGGGCGGCGATACCATGCTTTTCAATGAAGCCGTCGATGCTCGCGTTGATGCGGTTATAGGTATCGTCCGCGGCGTCGAGATTCGCGGCGAGTGTCGGTGCGAAATGGAATTGCCCGTCGCGCAGATCGTCGAGCCTGCCGTACAACTCCATGCCTTCGGCGGCAAACTTGCGCAGGTCGATGTCGCGCCCGCCGTCGCGGCCGGTCACATAGTGATTGGTGTTGTCGCGCACGCCTTCGCGCAACGGGTGCTTTTCGACCGGCATGTCGTAGTACTGCATGTCAGCGAGCCAATCGACCACGTCGCGCCCCCGGTAGAAACGCGCGCAGCGCGGCGCCTCGCCGACCGCGAGAATCACCTTGCGCCCCGCCAGATGCAAGTCCTCGGCGATCTGCGCGCCGGATTGCCCAGTGCCGACCACCATGACCGCGCCCTCGGGCAAGCGCTGTGGATTCCGATATGCGGAGGACTGCAACTGCACGATGCTGGCGGGCAAACGCTCGGCGAGACGCGGCACGATCGGCGTGTGATAGCCACCCGAGGCGACCACGATCTGGTCCGCGGTGAAATCACCCTGTGTCGTCACGACCGTATAGATGCCATCGTCGCGCTGCTTCACGCGTTTGACTTCCGCGTGCTCGATCACCGGTGCATCGACGTGCGCGATGAAACCGTCGAGATAGTCGATGATCTCGTCCTTCTTCATGAACCCGTGCGGATCGTCGCCCAGGTAGGGATAACCGGGCAACGCACACTGCCAGTTCGGTGTCACGAGACAGAACGCGTCCCAGCGCTGCTGGCGCCACGTGTGCGTCACCGTGTTCTTTTCCACAACCAGATGGTCGATGCCGGCCTGCTTGAGGTAATAGCTGACCGACAGGCCCGCCTGCCCGCCGCCGATGACAACCACGCTGTAATGCCCGTCAGCGCGCACATGGTGGGTTAGATTCGACATGATGCATCCTTTGCAAAAATAAGCGCCTAGCTGAATTCGATAACCTTGACGGTCGCCTCGGGCCGATCGCGAAAGCGCTCGGCGTCGCGTTCGATCTGTGCGAGCTGATCCATTGCCGCCGAACAGGCAAAGCCGTACTTCTCGCGCACGCGCTCCGAGGCGATACCCAACGCCTGCCGCGAACGTTCGACGAAATCGTTCAGTGCATAAGCCTCGCCAGGTTTGAAGAAATCGCCGATAACGAGCGACGGCGAATAACAGTTCGCTTCATCGCCATCGGGCCACTGAATCCGAAAGTGCATGACAGGCATCGCAAATCCTCAAGTGATCAATGAAGAGCCAATGCGCGTGTTGCAAGCAATTGGCGGTATACGTCGACGTGACGCCGTGCACTCGCCGCCCAGCTGAAGCGTGCGAGTAACGCGGGCACTGCCCGGTCGAAATCAATACGACTACCGCTGAGAGCGCGCAGCAAGGCTGCCGCGATCGACCCTATATCGGCCGGATTTGCCCAGTAACAGGTGGCGCCGTCGAGGTATTCGGTGAACGGCGCGATTGCCGAGGCAACCACCGGTGTGCCACTAGCAAGCGCTTCCAGCACCACCAGGCCGAAGCCCTCGCGCAACGACACCATCGACAACACGTCGGCGCTGCGAAAGAGCGCGGGCATGGCGGCGTCGTCGAGCGGCCCGGTCACCACCACGCGTTCATGTGGACCCATCGACAATCCCAGCGCCGCCGCTCGCTTAAGCACGCTGCGGGTGTAGACGTCGTGGTCGAGCAGGCTTGCGCCCCCGGCGATCACAAGTTGCGCAGCCGGCGCCGTGCGCAGCACCAACGCGAACGCTTCGAGCAGTGTGAGTGTGTTCTTGCGCGCCTCGATACCGCCCACCGAAAGTACGATCGGGCCACCATCCATACCCAGGCGCCGCTTGATCAACGCGTCGTGCGCATCCTCGTCAGGTGTAAAGCGTGTGATGTCGACGCCGTTCGGCACAGTCAGCGCCGTGATACCAAAAGTCGAACGCATCTCGCGAGTCCACGTATCGCTGACACACAACACTTGCTCCGCATCCTCGTACGCTCGCCGCTGCCAGGCGGCGAGACGTGGATCGTCGAAATGATCCAGGTGATGAACGGTACGCATAAAACCGCGAATCAGCCCTCGCGCTTTCAACTCGGCAAGCGCGTTGCCACTGATACTGTCCTGCGCGTGTAGCACATCGAACGACCACGCGTCGTGCTCCATCAGCGTCTGCCGGAATGCATGAATGCGCGCCTCCACCATGGCTACCGTGCTGGACTGAGACAGCGTGACCGGTGCATAGATCACGCGGCATGGCGGCAGGCGAAACAGCGTCTCACCCGGCGCGGCCGGCGCAAAGACAGTCACGTCATGACCGAGCGCGGTCAACGCGGCCGCCAGTTCAAGCGTGTGCACTACGCCGCCGCGCGGATTGACCGAATGCGTCAGCAACGCGATACGCAGCGCGTTCATCGCGGACCGTCCTCCGCCACCATGAAGGGCTCGCGATTGAAATCCCACAACACCGCCGTCTCATCGTGGTAACGCAAAACCACTTCGGACGATGCATCGACAGAACCGATCACGGCGCAAGCCAGCGAGCGCGAATCGAACAGCGCCTGCACGGCGTCCACTTGCGCTTCCCGAACCGATAGCAGATAGCCAAAGCTCGGAAAGGCAGTGACCCATCGCTCAAGCGGAACGTCCACCGGCTTCGGAATACGTTCGATATCGATCCGTGCGCCCACCCGCGAGCACTCGAGCAACATGAGCGCCGTGCCGAGCGTGCCGGCCATGCTGATGTCCTTCGCCGCATCGCATAAGCCGCTTTCCGCCAACTGCGCAAGCAGTTCGAGATCGGCTCTCAAACGGTCAGGCGGTGCACCCACCGACGCATTCCAGAACGGATACGGTTCCTCGAAGTGACCGCGCAAATCGACGGCCATCATCAAGCGGTCACCGGGCGTCGCATTGAAACTCGACAGCAGTGCTTTCGCGCGCCCCACAATCGACACCGCCAGTTGCGCCGCGTCGCTGCGTGTATTCGTGTGACCGCCGACTATCGGCACGCCATAAGCGACGGAGGCCGCCGCCATGCCGGCAAGCACCTCCCCGGCCGAATCGATGCCTCGACTCCATAGCGCGTCGACCACCGCCAGCGGCCGGCCGCCCATCGCATAGATATCGCTGATGTTGACCATGACGCTGCTGTAGCCGGCGAACCAAGGCATTGCGCTCACGAAATCGCTGACCATGCCTTCGATGGCGAACAGCAGGCAGCCCTCGCCATCGGCAATAGCCGCGCAATCGTCGCCTAATGCGACTGCCTGTGCGAGATCCTGCGTGCCGCGAGGCAAACACCCGGCGAGCGAGCCGACCACCTCGGCGATATCCGTCTTGTGCCGAAACCCGCGACTCTCGCGCAGGCTGGCGACGAAATCGGCCATGCTCCTCATGCCGTGCTCCGTCCAGAAGCCACGCCATGCGGTTGCGTATGAGTCACAAAGCGAGTCACAAAGCCGCTGTACGGCGTCACGCACGGCGGATACCAGTCCAGTTGCGCCTGCATCAGATGATGCGGCCGCCCCAATAACGTTTCCTCTGCAAGCACGTCCCAATGCATCGCGCGAAAGAGCGGCACGTTCTGGCTCTGCACATGCGCGAGAAAAGTCTCGCAACCAAGCGCATGAGCGCTGCTCACGGCAAGACGGATCAACGTTGCGCCGATTTTTCCATGGCGGCGAAAGGCGGCATGCACGGCAAGACGCGAGCCGAACCACACGCGGCCCTCGTCGCGATGAATCCGTACCGTGCCAATCACCTGCTCGGGCATGCCGGCGACACAACTCACGGCCACCAGTTGCTGCGCGTGCAGGTCGGTATCGTCGCGGTCATCGCCGACAAAAATACCCTGCTCGATGCAGAACACCGCGCGGCGCAGCTTGTACGCTTCGTCGGCTTCCCAGTCGAGGGTGGTCCATTTGATGCGGAATTCGCTCGGCGCGTAGGGCGCGAAACTCACGTCCCCATCCAGCGCGTTGCCTGCAATCGCTTCACCGAACATGATCACTCCTCGTACGACGACAACGACGAACACGCGCCGCATTTTCCGCAACCGGCCTTGATATCGCTCGAACGCATCGACGCGGCGTTGAGCATGCTGCCGAGTGGCTGCAGAACCGACTTCATGAACTCAGGCGTGGGCGCGGGATGATCTTCGAGCGGCGTGCCGCTGATCGGCACGAACGGCACAACGAACGGATAGACACCGAGTTCGATCAACTCGCGCGACATGGCCAGAATCGCCTCCGCGCTATCGCCAAGGCCGGCAAGGATGTAGGTGCTGACCTGGCCGCGTCCGAACACCGCCACAGCCGCCTTGAACGCTTCCATGTAGCGCGCCAGCGGCACGCTCGCTTTGCCCGGCATGATGCGTTCGCGCAATGCCGGCGTCACCACTTCGAGATGCATGCCGAGCGTATCGATGCCGCTGGCTTTCATGCGCGCGAACCAGCGGTCGTCGTCGGGTGGTTCGCATTGCGCCTGGATCGGCAGATCGACCGCCGCTTTGATGGCGAACGCGCTTTCGCACAGAATCTGCGCGCCGCGATCGGAGGTGGGCGGCGTGCCGGTGGTCAGCACCATATGCTTGACGCCGTCGAGCAATACGGCTGCGCGCGCCACTTCGGCCAACTGCTCCGGCGTCTTGCGCGCAATCGTGCGGCCTGCCGCGAGCGACTGCCCGATCGCGCAAAACTTGCAACTCTTGCGGCGGCTCTCGTAGCGAATGCAGGTCTGCAGCACGGTCGTGGCCAGCACGTCCGCACTATGCAGCGCGGCAATGTGCGAATAAGGCACGCCGTCGAGCGTCTGCATGCCGTAAAAGCGCGGTGCTTTGGGAAAGCTGATATTAGCAATCGGAATCGTGCCGCGCAGCAACGCGCTCGAGCCGTTCACATCCGGCGTCTCTGCGACGAACGGCGAGTGCCACGCGGTGCTCGTATGCACCGGCACCATGATCGTCACACCATCCACCGTCACGGCCTTGTGGTCCGAAGGTCCGGCGCCGCCACGCCGGCTCGCGGCGCCCGCATCCGGAGACACGAGCCGCAAACCAGTCGACTGCAATTCAGTCATCAATTGCCGGCTCGCTGCCGACAGTGTCTCGCTGGAGCTCATCACGCCATTCCTCGGTTGAATTGAAGCCGGTGTTCGAAGCACTGGACCACGCCGGCATCGGCGCGACGGTTTCCGCCGGCCGCCGGTTGATCGCAAGACTCAGCAATTCCGGCCGCGCGTAATGGCCGACCGAATCCATCATGCGTTTGCGCTTGGTGATCAGACTCATGTCGAGATCGGCAATCACCATGCCTTCGCCCTCACGCAGCGGCTGCGCCAGATGCTGTCCTTCAGGCGACACGATCGCGGTATTGCAGCCGCCGCGCAGCGCCTTCTGCAAATTCGCATCGGATGTGACCGATGCAATCTGCGCCTCACTCAGCCAGCCCGTTGCATTGACCACGAAGCAGCCCGACTCCAATGCGTGATGCCGGATCGTCACCTCGATCTGATCGGCGAAGATCGGCCCCACGAGTGACCCAGGAAACTGGCTGCAATGAATCTCTTCGTGCTGCGTCATCAAGGCATAGCGCGCAAGCGGGTTGTAGTGCTCCCAGCAGGCGAGCGCACCGACGCGCGCCACCGCCGTTTGCGCGACCTTCAAACCGGCCGCGTCGCCCTGCCCCCAGATCATCCGTTCATGAAACGTCGGCGTGATCTTGCGGCGCTTGAGCACCAGTTGCCCGTCCACGTCGAAGATCAGCTGCGTGTTGTAGAGGCTGCCGTGGTCGCGTTCGTTGACGCCGAGCACCACAACCATCCGATGCAAACGCGCCCGCTCGGCCACCGCCTGCGTCACCGGTCCCGGCACGATCACGGCTTCCTCGTAGAGCTTCATGTGATCGGCGCCGGAAGCAACCGGTGGACGCACGAAAGAAAAGTACGGGTAGTACGGCACGAAGGTTTCGGGGAACACGATCAGTTGCACGCCTTCGCGCGCCGCTTTCTCAATGGCCTCGCATACCTTCTCGAGGGTGCCGCCGCTGCGTTCGAAGTCCGGTGCGATCTGGACGGCGGCGGCACGCACGATGCGTTTGTCGGACATAGTGGTCACCCGCCTCTCGTCAAACGGTCCACGTGTGGATGATCAGCGCGTTGTCCTTGCGATGAAGCAACTGGATGTCGAGCACATCGAGCGGACTGATCGGGCGAATGCCTTCGATCAACGAGGCCTCGCCGTGACCATACAAGGCTTGCAGCGCGAACCGGCACGCGTACACTTTGCCGCCCTCTTCCATGAACTTCATCAGTTGCTTGTTGAAATTCAGGTGGCCGGGGAACGCCTCGTCGCCAAGCGTCGGAAAGCCGCGCTGCAGACCGAGCGTGACACCCGGCCCGTAAAGCAGCACCGACGTTTCGAAACCCTTGCGTTGCAAGCGCGTGGCCTGCAACAGATTGACGAAGCCGATCGAACCCTCGAACGCGACCGTATGAAACGTGACGAGCGCCTTCTCGCCAGGTTCGGCCTTCACGTCTTCGAAGACCTTCTCTTCGTAGTCGACAAGATAATCGCCCTTCTGATGCAGCGGTTTGTTGACGGCTGGCATGACACTCTCCGATCAGGTTTGCTAATTAAAAGAAGGCGCGCTCAACTGTGCGCGCTTCTCTTAACGCAACGGCCGTGCCATTGATCGACCACGCCAATGCGATCAATCAGCAATCAATTCGACCTCGATTCGAGATGCGACTCGAAAATTTTTTTGGCGCGAAGCTTGCGTACAGCCGGAGCGCCGCAGGCAATCGCCCTTAACCCGCGATATCGCACCAGCCAGGTGCGGTTTGCCTGCGTAGACGGGTCGGCGTGGTGCACTCATTCACCACAGACGATCAATCCGATCATTGATCGCATACGGATGCGATCAATGATCCTCACCCCATCCGAAGACCATCAATGAGCAGCCCGACACATCACTGGATCAAACGCCTCGCCGACATCCGCAAGCCGGCCTACCTCGCGATTCCCGATCTGATCGAAGAGGATCTCGCCACCGGCCGACTGCGTCCGCGCGACCGCCTGCCGGGACTGCGCGATCTGGCTGAAGAACTCGCGCTGAACTACACGACGGTGGCGCGCGCCTATGCGGAAGCGCGCAAGCGCGGCCTGCTCGATTCGCGCGCGGGCAGCGGCACCTTCGTGCGTGGCCGTACCGCTACCTTGCCGCTCGCCGGCGGCAGCAGCATCGAAATGTCGATGAATACGCCACCCGAGCCATCCGACTACGCCGCGCGTTTGCGCGACTCGGCAGCACGCCTGATGAGCGGCAGCGATCCCTATCAGTTACTGCGTTATCAGGACTTCGGCGGCTCGGCGGAGGACAAGGACGCGGGCGCCGAGTGGCTGAAACGCCGCGTGCCGCACTGCGACGCGCAGAACGTGCTGGTATGCCCCGGCATTCATAGCGCGCTGGTGGCGCTCGTCTCACAGTTGGCACGGCCCGGCGGTACGATCTGTCTCGACACCCTTGCCTACCCCGGCATCAAGGCGATCGCCGCGCAGCTCGGCGTGCGTCTGCAGGCGCTGCCGCGCGACGACGAAGGCCCGCTCGCGCACGCGTTCGAAGCGCTCTGCAAGACCGACAAGCCAAGCGCGTTCTATTGCAACCCGACGCTGCAAAACCCAAGCACGCTCACGCTCACGCATAAACGGCGCGAAGCGCTCGCCGACGTCGCGTTGCGCTACAGCGTCCCGATCATCGAAGACGATGCCTACGCGATGCTGCCGCAAAGCGCGCCCGCTGCACTC
This sequence comes from Paraburkholderia caffeinilytica, assembly GCF_046030355.1. Classification (GTDB taxonomy): domain Bacteria; phylum Pseudomonadota; class Gammaproteobacteria; order Burkholderiales; family Burkholderiaceae; genus Paraburkholderia; species Paraburkholderia caffeinilytica_B. Next base: position 40,487 of record NZ_JAQQCQ010000028.1, on the reverse strand, counting down.
GCGAGTTTCGCGCCCGAACTGACCTACTACGTGACAGGTTTATCGAAGAGTCTCGGCGCCGGTTTGCGGGTCGCGCATCTGCACGCGCCCACTGCCAGACAAACGCAGCGCCTCGCCGGTGCGTTGCGCGCGACAACGGTGATGGCGAGTCCGTTCACGGTCACCCTCGCAACACAATGGATCGCCGACGGCACCGCGCTCGACATGCTCAACGCGATCCGCAACGAATCGCGCGCGCGTCAGGCGATTGCATCGCGCATGCTCGAAGCGTGGCCTTACGAAGCACATCCAGACGGCTTTCATCTGTGGTTACCGGTACCGGTGGAAAGCGGCTGGAGCGCATCCGAACTCGCATTGCAACTGCGCAACCAGGGCATTGCCGCCGTTGCGGGCGCGGCCTTTTCCACCGACGGCAATCCGCCCAACGCTATGCGCGTGTGCCTCGGTGGCTCGAAGACGCGTGAAGAATGCGAAGAGGCGCTGCGCATCGTAGGTGAGACACTCGACCACCCGCATCATCTGCATTCTCCAGTGATGTGAAACCATTTTCCCGCATCGACACACAGCGTCGCATTGCGTCTTAGCCACCGTTATTGTCATACGAATACAGCGCCCTGCACCTCGCCGCCGGGGTGCTGTTTCGGCATTCATTGAAAAAAACCGTATCGCACGAAAAAATGTGTGGCGTCGCGTCGCGTTGCCACAAGCGGCTTTCCCGGCAATCGACAGGAACTGAAAGCATTACCGGCTCAAGTCCGCACCGCTCGCGCCGTATACCGCGTATGAGGCCCCCGCCTCACCGACTACGGCTCACTGCTTACTCCGAAAGACTCCCACCATGTTCTCTTCCATTCGCGCGCGCATCGTCGCCCTGTGCGTCGCCATCGTTGTGGTTGCGCTCGCTGCTAACGCGGTTCTCAACTATGTCGTCGCCAACTCGTATAACGCCGATGCGATTGAAAGCAGTTTGAACGCTGTCGAAAGCGGTCATGCGGACGGTATCGACGATTGGGTCGCCGCCAATAGCCAGATGATCAACTCCCTGCAGGACGCGGTTCTGCAACCCGATCCGTCGGCCGCGTTGAAGCAGATCGCCGCAGCCGGCAAGTTCACCAACGTGTACGTCGGCTACGCGGACAAGACGGCCAAATTCTCGGACCCGACCGGCATTCCGCCCGACTACGATCCGACCGGCCGCCCCTGGTACAAACAGGCCGCCGCCGCCGGCAAGCCGGTGGTGACGCCGCCGTATGTGGACGTGGGCACGGGCAAGCTGGTGGTCGCATTTGCCGCGCCTGTGGTGCGCGACGGCGTGGTGAAAGGCGTGGTGTCCGGCGATGTTGCGATGGACAGCGTGATTGCCAACGTCAAGGCGATTCACCCAACACCCGCGAGCTTCGGCATGTTGATCGACGCAAGCGGCCATATCGTCGCGCACCCGGACGCGAAGCTGACCCTGAAGCCGGTATCGGACCTCGCGCCCGCGCTCACCAGCGACAAGCTGACGGCACTCTTCAGCGCCGAACACCCGGTCGAAGTCGACATGGGTGGCAGCACGAAACTGCTGCGCGCCGAGGCTATTCCCGGCACCGACTGGTATGCGGTCGTCGCGCTCGACAAATCGGAAGCGACGGCGGGCATGCGATCGCTGTTGACCGCGTCGGTGATCGCCTTGATCGTAATCGCCGCAATTGCCGCCGCCATCGTGGCCGCGGTGACCGCCGTGTCGTTCCAACGCCTGTCGAAAGTACGCGACGCGATGGACGCGATCGGCTCGGGCGAAGGCGATCTGACACAACGTCTGCCGGCTGTCGGCAACGACGAAGTCGCGCAGATCGCGCGCTCGTTCAATACCTTCATCGACAAACTCAGCCACGTGATGCGCCAGATTCGCGACGCCAGCGAATCGGTGCGTGTGGCCGCCAATGAAATCGCCGCGGGCAACGTCGACCTGTCGGGCCGCACCGAATCCGCGGCGGCCAGCCTGCAACAGACGGCTGCGTCGATGGAAGAAATCACCTCGACGGTCACGCAATCTGCCAGCGCCGCAAAGCAGGCCGACGATACCGCCGTGTCCGCGTCGCAGGTCGCCTCGCGCGGCGGCGTCGTGATCTCCGAAGTGATTACGACGATGGGCGAGATCGAACATGCATCGGTGAAGATTTCCGACATCATCGGCGTGATCGACGGCATTGCATTCCAGACCAACATTCTCGCGTTGAACGCAGCAGTGGAAGCGGCGCGCGCCGGCGAACAGGGCCGCGGCTTCGCCGTGGTGGCCGGCGAAGTGCGCAGCCTCGCGCAACGCAGCGCGCAGGCCGCGAAGGAAATCAAGGCGCTGATCGAAGCGACCGTGGCGAGCGTGACGTCCGGCTCGGGCCAGGTGCGCCAGGCTGGCGAGACGATGACGGAGATCGTCAGCAACGTCGCCAACGTGACCACCATCATTTCCGAAATCACCCAGGCGGCCAACGAGCAAACGCGCGGCATTCAGGAAGTGAACCGCGCGGTGAGCCAACTCGATGAAATGGTTCAGCAGAACGCCGCGCTGGTCGAGGAATCCACGGCGGCGGCCGCCGCGTTGCAAAGCCAGGCCGTGAGTCTTGCCAGTGCCGTGACGCAATTCAAGCTGGACTAAGGTCTGCCAGAGGAAATCGTAGTGACGTTCTATAGAAACCTGAAGATCGCCGTCAAGTTGGCGCTGCTTGGCGCGGTGCTGCTCGCCGCAACAATGGTGGTGGGCCTCGAAGGGTGGCACGCGTTGTCGAATACGCATGCATTGCAAATCCAGTCCGCGCAAACGCTCAGTCAATACGCGCAAGCCGCCGACACGGCGCGCGTCGCGCAGGTCGAATTCAAGAAGCAGGTGCAGGAATGGAAGGACCTGTTGCTGCGCGGCGCGGACCCGGCTGCGTTTGCCAAATACCGTGACGCCTTCAGCAAGGAAAGCGGTACGACGCACGCTGCCCTGCTGAGTCTGAAGGATCAGTTGAGCGCATTGGGCGCCAGCGTCGACGGTGTCGACAAGGCGCTCGCCACGCACGCCACGCTTCAGGACAGTTACCTCGACGCACTCAAGCACTACGACGCGGCCGATCCGAATACGGCGCATGTCGTCGATGGCCTGGTCAAGGGCATCGACCGCGCGCCGACCGCCGCTATCGACGACATCGTCGCCCGGGTGATGCAACAGGCGCAAGACTCCAACGTGCGCACGAGCGAGGCTGCGGAACGCGCGTATACGCTCGCCTGCGTGCTGCTGCTATCGGTCGTGATCTGCTCGCTCGGCGCAGGCACCTTCGCGATCTGGTTCCTGAGCCGCAGCATTACGGTGCCGGTCAGGCAGGCGGTCGGGGTCGCGCAAGCGGTTGCGGCAGGCGATCTGCGCGCCGACGTCGCTGTTGCGAGCCGCGACGAAACGGGTCAACTGCTGGTTGCGCTCAACGAAATGAATCAACGCTTGCGGCACATCGTCAGCGAAATTCGCGAAGGCGCGAACACGATCTCTTCAGCCACGCAGGAGATTGCCGCCGGCAACCTCGACCTGTCGGCGCGCACGGAACAACAGGCCGCCTCGCTCGAAGAAACCGCGGCGTCGATGCAGCATTTCACCGACTCGGTTCAGCGCAACGCCAGCAACGCGCGCGAGGCCACCTCGCTCGCGCAAACCGCGGCGCAAGCGGCACGCGACGGCGGCGTTGTGATGACCGACGCCGTACGCACCATGGGCCAGATCGACGCGGCGTCCAAGCGCATCGTCGATATCATCGCGGTGGTCGAGGCGATCGCCGCGCAGACCAATATTCTGGCGCTCAACGCAGCGGTGGAAGCGGCGCGCGCCGGCACGCAGGGGCGCGGCTTCGCGGTGGTCGCGAGTGAAGTGCGCAGTCTCGCGCAACGCTCGGCCGATGCCGCGCGCGAAATCAAGGCGCTGATTCGCGAATCGGTTGCTACGATCGACGCCGGCACGCAGTTGATCAACCATGCGAGCAATACGATGGACGGTGTAGTGCAAAGCGCGGGCAGCGTAACGCGCATCGTCGAGGCGATCGCGACGGCCAGCGTCGATCAGGCACAAGGTATTGCGGAAGTGAACGATGCGGTCACGCAGATGGATCAGGTGACGCAGAGTAATGCGGCGTTGGTCGAGCAGGCGGCTGCGGCAGCCGATGCGGTGCAGAGCAAGGCATCGGGTCTCGTGCAGAGCGTGAGCTTCTTCCGGATCGGCGCGGCTTCCTGATCACGACTCGAAGTCGAGGCCGCCGAGCAATACCGCCGGCTCAGCCTGGGTGTGCGAGACAAAATCCAGTTCGCGCACGTGGCGCCAGGCTTCGAGCTTGCGGGGCAATGCGGCTAGATAGCCTGCGAAGCGCGCTGGGCCTTCTGCGCCCATTAGCCGTTCGATCTCGTCGCTATCCCAGGTCAGGAATAGATTCAATGGATGGGGGTAGTGGCGTAGGTCTTCGATGGGTGTTGCGTGGATGCGTACGCGGGTGGGGTGGCCGTGGCCGCCGTAGGGGAGCACTTCAGTGTGGACGGTGGTAGCGAAACATGCGGCGATTGCGGCGGCAATGCGAGGCGCGAATTGTTCGTCGAAACGGGTGGCGCTTTCTGGATGCATTTGTGTCTCCGGTGTTCTGCGCAGGTGACGGAGCATCGTAGCATGGGGGTGGGTGCGGTCGCGGGATTGTGGTTTGGGGTTTTCTTCTTCTGGTTTTCTGTCTGGGGTTGCTTCTCTGGTGTTGCCTCTTTGGCCTTTTCTTGAATTGTTATTGGTCTATTAGGGTTGCCCCTGTGCGGGGCGGCACTTACTTTCTTTGCCGCCGCAAAGAAAGATAAGCAAAGAAAGCGGCTCACACCGCAAACTCTTAAGCGGGGCCCCCGCACAGCGGCGGTAGTGGTGCATCTGGAATCTGTGTGCTCGCACCTTCAGCGTTAGTGACAAGGGGCTCGTCAGCGCCCACTTCGCACTGCGTGCGTCGCGGATGGGTTTGCCTGGGAAACCGGTGTCGTTGGTCTGTTTGGCGGGAAATTTTTTTTCCCGCCTTGTTGAGGTCTGACTTCGTTAGTCGAGGTTGCCGTGGACTGGTTCGCCCTCGAATAATGTCATTGTCGTCGTTACTTCCGCTATGCGGTGTGGTGCTACGTCGCGGATGTCATCACTCAATATCGCTAGTGATGCCGGGCGGCCGGCACGCAGTTCTCCGGATCGGTCGTCGAAGCGTAAGCTGTATGCGGAATTGTGGGTGTAGGCCTGCATCATTGTCGCCAGGTCGACGCTTTGCTCGGGGAGGAACGGCGTGTCGGTGATGTCGCCCGGCGTCGCGCGGCGTAATGCGGTTTCCATTGCCACTAGCGGGTTTTGGGTCGAGACCGGCCAGTCGGAACCGCCGGATAACATGGCGCCGTGGCGATGCAAATCGCCGAATGCATACTGGCGGCTCATGCGTCGCTCACCAAGCAATTGCATGTACAACGCCCGCAAATCTGGGGCGATGCTGCCCCAGACGGCCTGAATCGATGCGATTGCACCCGTCTCCGCGAAACGCGGTATGTCTTGTGGGTCGATCAGTTGCACATGAGCCAGTTGCGCGCGGCGGTCGCGGCGCCCGCGTTCATGGTTCAGTGCTTCGAGTGCGTCCAATGCCATGCGGACCGCACGGTCTCCAATCGTGTGGAAGTGAAGGTCGAAGCCGGCAGCGTCGGCAGCGAATACGGCCTCGCGCAGTTGTGTAGGATCCCAGTGCGCTGCGCCGTTGTGGTCGGCGTCTTCGTAGTTGCTTAACAAGGCGCCCGTGCGGCTTTCCAGCACGCCGTCGATAAAAATCTTTGCCGTATGCAACCGTACGCGGCCGCCGTCGTACTGGTGACGCCAGTCGGTCAGCTTGGCGATCTGGGGTGCAAGCGCCATGTTCGGTGACACCAGTAAGCCCAAACTTACGTTTGCCTTCAATTCGCCGCGGTCTCGTGCCCGCACGTAGGCGTCGACGAGGCGTTGCCCCACCATCGCTTCGAACCATCCCGTGATGCCGTTTTCGTGGGCCTGGCGCTGTGCCTTCTGCAACGCGAACGCGGACTCGTCGGCGCCCATTTGAGGGAGATGACGAAACAACCCGTATAACGCCGCTTCATGGACGACGCCCGTGGGCTCGCCATGCTCATCGCGTTCGTAAATGCCACCTTCGGGGTCGGGCGTTGTCGCGCTCACGCCGAGGGCGCGCAATGCGACTGTGTTCAGGCAGCCTGAATGCACGTCGTGGCCAATCAGCAGCAGCGGGCGGTCACGCACCATCGTGTCGAGCGCCGTGCGGTTGAGTCGCTCGCCGAGCGCTTCAAGCGCGACGTTGCCGGCCATCACCCAACTGCGCTGTGGATGCAAGGCGGCGCATTCGCGGACCTGGTGGGCAATGGCGTCGAATGAATGCGCGTCGCCGAGGTCGCCGTCACACGTTAGCTGGAATCCTTCGACGGGATGCGCGTGCGAATCCGTGAAACCGGGCACGATCATGCGGCCACGCAGGTCGATTTCTTCCGTATTGCGGAGGGCTTGCGGCAAGCCGGCGCGGCTGCCGACGTACGCAATCATGCCGTCGCGCACGGCGAGACATTCCGCGAAGGTCGGCGTCGCGCCGCCGGTGTAGATCGCGCCGTTGACGAAGGTGCAGTTGCGGTAGCGCAGCGCGTCGTGGGCTGCGTCGTGTGAGAAGTTCGTCATGGTCGTCGTCAGAATGAATAGATGAACTGGGTCGCCAGAATGTCGTTGGCGCGTGAGTAGGTGCCGTCGTTCATCAGGAACACCGGATGGTTGGCCTGGTCGTGCCGGTACTCGAACTTCAGCGTGATCTGCTGGGTCGGGAAGAACAGCAGGTCGGCCGTGATGTCGTAGTGCGTCGCGCCCTTGCATTCGGTGCCATTGCGTGTCGAAGCGGAGAAGCACGCCGGATCGATGCCGAATCCGCTCGTGGCATTCACCGAAGGATTGCCGCCTGAAAGGCCGTACAGAATGTTCGGCGCACCGCCGCCGTTGGCGGTGTCGTTCAGGTAGTCGAAACGCAGCGTTGCGCCCATGTGGCCGAGCCACGTGGACGTCCACTTCTTGTGGCCCTGCAGTGAAATGCCGTACCAGCGCGCGGTGCCGCCGTCGTAAGCGCCCTTCTGCTGATCGCCGTAGTCGAACTGTGCGTTCAGTTGCAGCTTGTCGCGCGTGTAGGTCAGGTCGGTTTCGACGTAACGCATCATGCCGAAGGGTGTCGATGCATTGCATTGGTAACCATAGCCGCCCGGATTCGCGCACGGTGAAAACAGCGTCGAGCGGCCGATCATGCCCGCTATGCCAATGTCGAGCGCCGTCGAGAGTGCATTGTCGAAGCGCGCGCTGAGCGACGGCACCCAGTTGCTCTGCGAAGTATTGTTGGGGCCGTTGACGATAGCCGACGACGTGCGCAACTGTTCGTTCGCGATGTACACCTGCCAGAAATGCGTGAAGATCTCGTTGTTACCCTTCAGGCCGATGCCGACCATGCCCGCCGGCTCGCTGAAGTCGTACAGCAGGTTGTGCGTCAGCGTCAGCATTTGATTCGACGGCAGCGGCTCGTAGCCAATCGGGCTCTGCAACAGGCCCGCCGTGAAAGTCGTCAGTGAATTCAGCGGCACCGTCACATCGGCTTGCGTCAGGATGTTGTTGCCCACGGTGCCATGGCCGCTGCTCAAGGTCGAACCCACGCCACGATTCGGCTGGATCACGATCTCCGCAGCCGGCGCGAGCGGGCCGACACCAAACGTCTTCTTGATGTCGAGGTAGACATCGCCGATCTGGCTTTCAAAGTAGTCGTAGACGCCCGGATCATGATTCAGGAACTGGAAGCCGCCTGAATGCTGCGCGCGGTTATACAGGTACAACGGATCGATATAGCCGGTCACGCTCAGGCCGGCGAGCGGGCCTGTGGTGGCCGCGTCTTCGAGCGTGTCCGTTTTCAACGTGAGGTTGTTGACCTGTTCATGCATCGACTGGAAATCGTGTGCTAATGCTGCGGTGTCCTGCGCGGAAATGGGTGCTGCGACAGACGCCGGTGCGGATGCGGATGCTGCGATCTGCGGCGTCGTGTTCAACGTAGCCTGAGTTTTGGCTTGAGCCTGCAGGCTATGAATTTCCGCTTGCAGCGATGTGATTTGCGCCTGTAATGCGTCGAGTTGCGCGGCGACCGTGGGCCGCGCGGCCGCGTCCGTCTGTGCAGCAAGGGCAGTCAACTGGAACGCGAGCGCACTCACGAGAACAACGACTTTAAGTTTCATGATGAAAGACGTCGAATGGACGAGTTGATCCGCACCTCGTCGCGAGACGCGGCGGCGGAAAGCGTGCAGGTTGGTTGAGCGCGGGGTTATACGAAACTGAGTGACGTGACTCGGTGACGTGATTCAGTGACGTAACTTCGTGACGTAACTCAGTGACGCAACCGAGTGCCCCCGCTTCGTTAGATAGTCCGTTCGGGCCGCTAATCGGTCTTGTACTGTTGCCACAGACGCGTCACGAGCCGGTTGATCTCGGTCGGCAACGGCTTGACCGCGAACAGCCTGTTGAAATCAGCCGGTGGCGGGAACACCGCCGGATCGGCCAGCACATCCGCATGCACCAGTTTCGACGCGCTTGCGACCGCCGTGGGGTACGAGGTGTCGTTCGTCAGGTTCGCACTCTCCTTCTCGGACAGCACGAAGTTGACCCATTTCAGCGCGGCATCGGGGTGCGGCGCATCTTTCGGCACGGCCATCACGTCGAACCAGATCGGACCGCCTTCGTTCGGCAGAATGTATTTGATGTGATAGGAACGATGTGCGTCCAGCGCGGAACGTCGCGCCGTATTCACGTCGCCCGACCAGCCGAGCGCGAGACAGATATCGCCGTTCGCGAGGTCGCCGATATAGCTGCCGGTGCTGAACTGCGCGATATATGGGCGAATACCCTTCAACACCGTCATCGCGTCCTGGTAGTCCTTGGGATTGGCGCTATTCGGATCGCGCTTCATATACAGCAGCACACTGCCGAACACATCGCGCGGCGAATCGATCAACGAAATGCCGCAGCTTTTGAGTTTCGCGGCGTTCTTCGGATCGAACAGCAGATCGAGGCCGTCGACCTTGGCGTCCTTGCCAAGCGCCGCCTGCACCTTCTCGACGTTAATGCCGAAACCGTCTGTTCCCCAACTCCATGGCACGCCGTATTGATGTCCGGGATCGTCGGCGGCGAGCAGCGCCATCAGCCTGGGGTCGAGCAGTGCATAGTTGGGCAGCTTCGCTTTGTCGAGCGGCTGGTAAATGCCGGCGGCCACCTGCTTCGCCCAGAAGGCGTCCGACGGCACCACGACGTCGTAGCCTGAGCTGCCTGAGAGCAATTTGGCCTGCAAGGTCTCATTGCTGTCGAACTCCTGATACACCACGTGGATGCCAGTCTCCTTCTCGAAGTTGGCGACCGTATCCTTGCCGATCGAATTGCCCCAGTTGTAGACGTTCACGACCGCCGGGTCCGCATGCGCCGCCGCAGTCAGCAAACATATCGACAGCGCCCGCATCGGCCGTGTCAGTCTCCTACCCCACCCGCTAATTTCCATCCTCGACCTCCGTCCCCGTTTCATGGTGATGCAACGATGGACAGAGTCTAGGGAGGCGAAAAAACGCCGTCTGTCCCGACTCAGGGGGGACACGCGGGATATAAACGTCTTTGCCGTGGGTTTTCCGCGTTCCGGTATCCGGGCCATGCAGATGGATGGGTAAGCCGCAATGGGCGCGCTGATTTTTTCGTGTTATCAGTTACAGCTGCTGCGGCTTTCCGCTAAAAATATCAGGTCATGAACGCTTCTTCCTCCCCTCCACCGCTGTCTATCGGGCAATTGGGCGCGCTGTCGAACGCCATGGGTCCGGTAGTCGATTCCGCAGGCTCGTCACGCTTTCTGCGGCACGTGTTCGACTGCGTGAAGCAGTTCGTCGACTGCGATTCGTTGCACATGCAACGCACGCGCGTCACGCCGCGGGAAACACGCGCCCGGCGTGTCGAGTGGATCGGCAGCTATGCCTCCGACCTCGAGATGTTGCAGCGGACAATGGAGACTTACTTCGGCACTTTCGTGGACCGCGATCCGCTCAACGACCGTCTTTTCGACGCCCAGCAGGTCGAATTGATTCACCTGTCGGCACAGGCGATCGAAGATACGGAGTTGCGCTGCCTGATTTACGACGTCGCCAATATCCACGACGAATGCGTGGTGGTGCGGCCGTCCAACGGCATCGCCTATTCGCTGTCCATCTGCCGTTCACGGCGCTTGCCGGCGTTCTCGCTGTACGAGCTAAGCGTCCTGAAGCATCTCGCGCAGATGCTGTTACCGCTGGCGGAACTGCATACGCGAATGGTCGGCGTGCCACTCGACGACAACGTCAACAGGATCGCGCCGGTGGACATGCTTCAAACATATCTGACGCGCCACTCGATCCTGCTGTCGTCGAGAGAGACAAGCGTGTGCTCGGCCTTCGTCAAGGGGATGACGACGCTGTCGATCGCCGAGGCCATGGGCGTCAAGGAATCGACCGTCGAAACCTACGCCAAGCGCGCCTTCGCGAAGCTTGGCGTGAATTCGCGCCGCGGGTTGTTGTCGCTGGTGCATGGCCATGAGGCGACCACCGCGGCGTAGTCAGATCGAGCGCTGCGCTTCACGTTCGGTTGCGCGAGCGACGATGGCCACGCCCTCCTCTGCGGCGACCGGGCCAGCCGGGGAAACCGGTCCCGCCAACGCCGCCTTGAGCTTGTCGCGATCCAGTTCCTTCTCCCATGCTGCAATCACGATCGACGCCACGCCATTGCCCATCGTATTGGTCAGCGCGCGGCACTCCGACATGAAACGGTCGATGCCGAGAATCAGTACCATCGCCGTCACCGGCACGGTCGGCACGACGGAAAGACTCGCGGCCAGCGTGATAAAACCCGCCCCTGTGACGCCGGTCGAGCCCTTCGACGTCAGCATCGTCACCGCCAGCAACGTGATCTCCTGAGCAATCGTCAAATGCGTGTTCGTGGCCTGGGCCAGAAATAGCACCGCAAGCGTCATGTAGATATTGGTGCCGTCGAGATTGAACGAGTATCCCGTCGGCACGACCAGCCCGACGATCCCGCGAGAGCAGCCGAGCCGTTCGAGCTTTTCCATCAGTTGTGGCAAGGCCGCTTCGGATGTCGACGTGCCGAGCACGATCAGCAGTTCGTCCTTGATATACACGACGAAGCGCCACAAGCTGAAACCGCATGCCCGTGCGACCAGGCCCAGCCCGCACGAAACGAACAGGAAGGCGGTCAGATAGAACGTGCCGATCAGTTTCATCATCGGCAGCAGGGAGACGATGCCATATTTGCCGATCGTGAACGCGATGGCGCCGAACGCGCCGATCGGCGCGAGGCTTGTGATCATGCGCACAATGCGGAAGAAAGTTTTCGACAGCAGTTCGACCAAACCAATGACGGGTTTCGCGGGTTCACCCATCACGGCGAGCGCCGTGCCGAAAAGCATGGCAATCAGCAGCACCGGCAGGATATCGCCCTGCGTGAACGCACCGACGAATGTCTCCGGGATGATGTGCATGAAGAATCCCGGGAGCCCCTCACCGTGCGCGGCTTGTGCGGCGTAACTGGACACCGTGCCGGCGTCCAGCGTGGCGGGATCGACGTTGAAACCCGCACCGGGTTTCAGCACGTGCGCGGCCAGCAAGCCGATGGCGAGCGCGAGAGTCGACACCACTTCGAAATACAGTAACGCCTTGCCACCCACGCGGCCAACCTTGCGCATGTCGTGCATACTGGCGATGCCGGTCACGACGGTGCAGAAGATCACCGGGCTGATGATCATGCGCACGAGTTTGATGAAGGCGTCACCGAGCGGTTTCATCGCCACCGCGTCCGCAGGCAGGAAATGGCCCACGAACACACCGATCACGATCGCCACGATCACCTGCACGTACAGCACTTTATAGAGCGGTTTGCGTTTCATGTCTCCTCCGTTTTTAAAGGCGAAACGCGTCCCTTCCCCTCTGCCGGGGAATCTGTCACGCGCGTTTCGCTTGAATGGCGGCGCGAGTGCCGCCAGTGGATTTACAGCACGGCGGCCCAGCGATGCCGTTCGAAATGGGCCTGCTCGAACGCTTCAATCGCGGGCAGTGAAGCGAGCGTGAGGTCGATGGTGTCCATGCCGTCGATCACCATTTGTTTGTGACGTGCGCCGAGCGGGAACGTGAACACGCGGCCGCCGGCGACCGTCACCGTTTGCCGGTCGAGGTCGATATGCAGCCGCGCGGCCGGATGTGTCGACACGTCATGCAGCAGGACGTCGATTTCCTCGCGTTCCAGTTGCACTAGCAGCAAGCGGTTATTCATCGCATTCGAATAGAAAATCTCCGCGAAGCTGGGCGCGATCACGGCTTCGAAACCGAATTGCTGAAGCCCCCAGACCGCATGCTCACGACTCGACCCGCAGCCGAAATTCGACCCACCGATCAAAATGCACGCGTCGCGATACGCCACCTGATTCAGCACGCAATCCGGGCGCGGCTCGCCTTCAGCGTCGAAACGCAAGTCATAAAGCAGGCCCTCGCTCAACCCGGCCTTGTCGATGATGCGAAGAAACTGCTTCGGCATGATCTGATCGGTGTCGAGGTTTTCGATCGGCAGTGGCGCGGCGATTCCCGCGATTTCAGTGAGTCTCGTCAGCATGATTGCGTCTCCAGCGTGCGGACGTCGGTGATGCGCCCGGTGAGTGCCGCGGCGGCGGCCATGGCGGGACTCATCAGATGGGTGCGGCCGCCGCGTCCCTGACGTCCTTCAAAATTACGATTGGTCGTGGAGGCGCAGCGCTCGCCTACCGCGAGGAAATCGTCGTTCATCGCAAGACACATCGAGCAGCCCGGCTCACGCCATTCAAAACCGGCCGCGCGCAGCAGTGCCGCAATGCCCTCGGCCTCGGCCTGGCGGCGCACACTGCCCGAGCCCGGCACCACCATCGCGCGCACCCCTTGCGCGACATGGCGCCCTCGCACAATCGCCGCGACCACACGCAGATCTTCGATGCGTCCATTGGTGCACGAGCCGATGAACACGCGATCGATCGGCGTACCCGCAATCGGCTGGTCCATCTCAAGCCCGATGTAGTCGAGCGCGCGCCGCAGCGCCGCGCCGGCCTCCGGTGTCTTTTGAGCAGCCGCATTGGGAATGCGCTGATCGATCGCAATCGCCTGATCGGGGCTCGTGCCCCACGTGACGAACGGCGCGATATCGTGTGCATCGAAATGATGTTCGACATCGAAACTCGCGCCCGGGTCCGATTTCAGTTCTTGCCAGTCGTTCATGGCGGCAGCCCACGCGGCATCGTCCAGTGTTGTTGCATGCATGCGGACATAGTCGAACGTGGTCGCATCAGGTGCGATCAAGGCCGCTCGCGCACCGGCTTCGACGGTCATGTTGCATAAGGTCATGCGCGCTTCCGCCGACAGCGAGGCGATCGTCGAGCCGGCGAACTCCACCGCATAACCCCGCGCGCCCTGTGCGCCGATGCGGCTGATGATCCACAGGATCACGTCCTTCGAGGACGTTCCGTAAGGCAACGCTCCGTCGATCGTGATACGCATGGTTTGCGCGACGCGATAGACCAGCGTTTGGGTCGCCAGCACATGCTCGACCTCCGAGGTGCCGATGCCGAAACCCAATGCGCCGAGCGCACCGTACGTGGTCGTGTGACTGTCGCCGCACAGCACGACCATGCCCGGGCGAATCAAACCGCGTTCGGGCGCGACGATATGTTCGATGCCTTGCAGCGGATCGTTCGCCGCGTACAGCTCGATACCGGCCTGCTCACAGTTACACGCCAGATTGTTGGCCTGCAACAACGAAGCGGCATCGCGAATCACGCGCGGCGATTCCGCATGCGTGGGAATGATGTGGCTGACCACCGCCAACTGCTGCCGCGGACGACGTACGGGCCGTGCTTTTGCTGCAAGCGCGCTGAATGCCTGTGGGCTGGTGTATTCGTTCATCAGATGCAGATCGACATACAGCAGCACGTTTTGCGCATCGATACGCGTGACAACGTGCGAATCGACGAGCTTCTGGTAAAGGGTGCGTTTTGACATGATGGGCCGACCGGCGGCTAGGATTGCAAGAACGGCAGGACGCGTTCGAGCAACAACTCGGGCGCTTCCTCGGGAATGTAGTGACCGCACGGCAACGCCTCGCCGCTCACGTGCGCCGACCATTGACGCCATTCGGCGAGCGGCTCGAAACATTGCTCGATGACGCCTTGCGCGCCCCACAACGCCAGGAAATCGCACTCGATCTTCTGGCCTTCCGCGAGCGAGGCCCGGTCGTGATCGAGGTCGATCGTGATACTCGCGCGGTAGTCTTCGCAGATGCCGTGCGCGCTGGTGGGGTCTGACAGACAGCGCAAATACTCGGCGTAGGCAGCATCGGTGAACGGCGCCAGCCCGGCGCTGCGTGCGCCGATGGTCTGCGTCAGATAGAGATCGGGATCGGCACGAATCAGCGTTTCCGGAAACGGCGCGGGACGCACGAGAAAAAACCAGTGCCAGTAAGCACGCGCAAATGCAAACGAGGTTTGCTCATACATGGCGAGTGTCGGCGCGACGTCCAGCGTGATCAGCTTGCTCACGGCTTGCGGATGATCGAGCGCCATGCGAGCCGCAACGCGTCCACCCCGGTCGTGGCCGATTACGGCAAATCGTGTGAAGCCTAAGGCACGCATCAACGACACCTGATCCGCGGCCATGCGTCGTTTCGAATAGTTGCTGTGGTCGGGCGCGCCTTGCGGTTTGCCGCTGTCGCCGTAGCCGCGCAGATCCGCGGCAATGACCGTGAAGTGCTGGGCCAGCGTGGGCGCAACCTTGTGCCAGATCGCATGGGTCTGCGGATGGCCGTGCAACAGCAATAAAGCCGGGCCGTTGCCGCCGCGGATCGCGTGGATATGGATGTCGTCGACGTGGATCGACGCGTCGGTGAAACCTGTAAACATCGTTGCCTCCCGTATCTGAATGCAGTCTAATTGATGCCCACAGCGATATAGTTTCTATTGACGCAATCCGGAATTAACTTTTAGGAACGAATTGATGGACGGCTTTTCCGACCTGAATCTGTTCGCGCTGGTAGCGCGCCATCGCAGTCTGGCGGCCGCGGCGCGTGAGCTCGGCGTGACGCCGCCGTCGATCAGCAAGCGGCTCGCGCAACTCGAACAGCGCCTGGGCGTCCGGCTGGTCAACCGGACCACGCGCCGCCTGAGCCTCACGGCCGAAGGCGAGATCTATCTGGCGAACGGCTCGCGCATCCTCGACGACCTCGCGGAACTGGAACAACTGGTCACCAGCAGCCGCGCCGAGCCGACGGGGCTATTGCGCGTGAACGCGTCTTTCGGCTTCGGCCGCGCGCACGTCGCGCCGGCCATCTCGCGATTCAGCGAGCGCTATCCGTCAATGAAAATCCAGTTGCACCTCACGGATCGCCCGGTCAGCTTGCAGGAAGAAGGCTTCGACCTGGGCATTCGCTTTGGCGAGGTGCCGGATGCGCGTATCAATGCGCGGTTGCTGCTGAAGAACCAGCGGCTGGTGTGTGCCGCGCCCAGCTATGTAAAGCGGCATGGCGCACCGGCCACGCCTCATGATCTGACGCACCATGCGTGCCTCGTGTTACGCGAAAACGAGTCGGCGTACGGCACCTGGCACTTTGCGCGCGGCAAGAAATCCGAGACGGTGAAGGTGGACGGTCCGCTGAGCAGCAACGACGGCAGCGCCGTGCTGAAGTGGGCGCTCGATGGGCGCGGTGTGGCCGTGCGATCCGCGTGGGAGATTTCCCGCCACTTGCAACGTGGCGAACTGGTGCCGTTGCTCACGGAGTGGGCGCTGCCTAACGCGGACATTCACGCGATCTATCTGGAACGGCATCGGTTGTCGGCGAAACTCAGGACGTTCATCGACTTTCTCGGCGACGAATTGAAAGCGAGCGTTCGATCGGCCTAGCGCGTGTGAGGTGAACCCGACGCGAAGCCAGTGCCCATGTGATCGATCCCGCACAGCGCCGCTGCAGAGTCATCATGCAGGTCGGGCGAATACCTCGCGTGCGCGGTTACCCGACGCGTTTGTTTCGTTGAGCGCGATTCGCTCGCCAGCGAATCAGGAAGGTGACGAGTGCGGCGAAGGCCGCAGTGGCCGCGTAGCCGGCGAGCCGGACGGCCTCCTCGCTCGGGAGACGCGAGATCAACGCAATGACAATGGCGATTGCAAGCAGAGCGAGAAATGCGATTGTCCCTTTCATCTCCGTCTCCCCTGAAGTTTGATGTGCCGCCAGGCGCACGGCTATCTCGCCGTTTTGTTAAGCATACCTGCGAGTGAGGCAGCGGTGCTGACGCTGTTTTCTTCTGGACGCCAACTCAGCAAGGCAATTTTTGCTCTACCCACCTGTCACGCACAGATCACCAGCGCGCCGAACGAACAAAAGCTTCATTGCGGTTCGAGCCATTCCCCTCTTTCACTTCCGTGCGCCTGCGCCAGGATGAACTCGATAAAACTCGCCGCCGCTCGCGTGTGATGCCGATTCGGCATATAGAGCATGTACATGTTCGTACCGAAGATGCTCAGACGCCATTCATCGAGCGCCGTCACCACGTCGCCGCGACGCAGGTCGTCCTGCACCACGTAGTCGGGCACCAGACCGACGCCCAGACCGGCCAGTACCGCCTGGCGCAAGAACAAAAAGTTCTCGGAAATAATCGTGGGCGCCAGCAGCACTTCGTGGCGTTCATCGCGCAGATAAGCCGCCACCCGCAACTGCCTGCCGACCACCGCCGCCGTAATCAGCGGCGCGGTGTGCAAATCATCGAGCCGCACCGGCATGCCGTGCCTTTCGACAAAATCCGGCGACGCACAGGCAACATAGCGCACCGGCCCCATGTCACGCGCGACGAGATTTTGCGGCGGCTCGGACATGACCCGAACCGCGATGTCGACCTCGTCGCGCATCAGATCCTCGACCCGATTCTCGAACATCACATCCAGCACAATCCCCGGATAAAGACGCTTGAAGGCGATCAGCCAATCCGACATGACCAGTTGCCCATAGCCGCTCGGCACACTCAACCTCACGCGCCCTTGCAGGCTCTGCCCCAGCGTGGCGACCGATTCGCGCGCAGCCAGCAACGCATTCTGGATCGTGCGGCCATGCTCGTATAACTGCAGGCCGATTTCGGTCGCCTCGACCCGGCGGGTGGTGCGCCTGACCAGTTGCAGCCCGATCGAACGCTCCAACTGGTTCAGGTGATAACTCACGTTCGCGCGGCTCATTTTCAGCCGGCGGGCGGCCTCGCTCAGGTTGCCCGCATCGAGAATATCGACCAGCAAGGTCAGTGAGTTGACGTCCATGGCGCGGCCTTTGTCAAAATAACTTTGACAGTCTGTCAACGGACTATGTAATTGTCAATAAACCTTGACCAACCCACAATCGGAGAATTCGCCAGACCCGGCCTGCCCGATGCGCCCCGGTTTGGCCCGATGCGCCCCGATATCAATCAGGAGATGACACGATGACCCTCAACCCTTCCGCCGACGTGGTGACGCGCGAATTGCGCGGCAAAGTCCTGCTGGTAACCATCGACCACGCGCCCGTCAATGCCTTGTCCGCCGACGTGCGGCGCGGCCTGCTCGCTGCCATCGAAGCGGCGGACGCCGACAAGGCCGTCGAGGCGGTGCTGATCGTCGGCGCCGGGCGCAACTTCATCGCGGGCGCGGACATCCGCGAGTTCGGCAAGCCGCCGGTGCCGCCGTCGCTGCCGGATGTGTGCAACCGTATCGAAGCGTGTGCGAAGCCGGTGGTGGCCGCCATTCACGGCGCCGCGCTCGGCGGCGGTCTGGAAGTGGCGCTCGCGGCGCACTACCGGCTCGCCGTGGACGGCGCGAAACTCGGTTTGCCCGAAGTGCAACTCGGCCTGTTGCCGGGCGCAGGCGGCACGCAGCGTACGCCGCGCCTGATCGGCGCACAGGGCGCCCTCGACCTGATCCTGAGCGGCCGCCATGCCGGCGCGAAAGAAGCGCTCGCGCTCGGCCTCATCGACCGGCTCGGCAGCAGCGACGACATCCTCGCTGAAGGACTCGCCTACGCGCATGAACTGCTGGCCGCTCACGCGCCGGTACGCCGCACGCGCGATGCCGCGGCGCTCAGCGACCGCGCGGCGAGCCTCGCCGCCGTTGATGCAGCACGCGCGGAAACGACGAAGAAATCGCGTGGCCTGTTCTCTCCGCTCAAAATCGTCGATGCCGTGCAAGCCGCCATCGAACAGCCTTTCGAAGACGGCCTGCGGCTCGAACGCAAACTGTTCCTGGAATGCCTCGACAGCCCGCAGCGCGCCGGCTTGATTCACGCGTTCTTTGCCGAGCGCGAAGTGCTCAAGGCGCCGGAAACCCGTGATGCAAAACCACGCGCATTGAACACGATCGGCGTGGTGGGCGGCGGCACGATGGGCGCGGGCATCGCCGTCGCCGTGCTCGACGCAGGCCTGCCGGTGACGATGATCGAACGCGACGACGCGTCGCTCGCGCGCGGCCGTGCACACATCGAAAAGGTCTACGACGGCCTGATCGCCAAAGGCCGCATGAGTGCGGAGAAGAAGGCCGACGTCATGACGCGCTGGCATGGCAGCACCTCGTACGACGCACTCGCCAATGCCGATCTGGTGATCGAAGCCGTCTTCGAAGATCAGGCGGTGAAAAAAGCCGTGTTCGCCGAACTCGACCGCGTTTGCAAAGCCGGCGCAGTGCTCGCCACCAACACGTCGTATCTCGACATCGACGCGATCGCGGCCAGCATTTCACGCCCCGCGGACGTGATCGGCCTGCACTTCTTCTCCCCCGCCAACATCATGAAGCTGCTGGAAGTGGTGGTGCCGAAGCAGGTCAGCGCCGACGTGGTCGCTACCGCGTTCGAACTCGCAAAGAAGCTGCGCAAGACGCCGGTGCGTGCCGGCGTGTGCGACGGTTTCATCGGCAATCGCGTGCTGGCGGTGTATCGCAGCGCGGCGGACGCCATGATGGAAGACGGTGCGTCGCCGTATCAGATCGATGCGGCGGTGCGCGCGTTCGGCTTCCCGATGGGGCCGTTCCAGGTGGTCGATCTGGCGGGCGGCGATATCGGTTGGGCCACGCGCAAGCGCCGCGCGGCCACGCGCAACCCCAACGCGCGCTACGTGCAGATCGCCGACCGTCTTTGCGAACGCGGCTGGTTCGGTCAGAAGACCGGGCGTGGCTTTTATCTGTACCCCGAAGGTTCGCGCAGCGGCACGCCGGACCCCGAGGTCGAGGCTATCATCGACGCGGAGCGTGAACGCGCCGGCGTCACGCCACGCACGTTCACCGACGAAGAAATCGTGCGCCGTTACATGGCCGCGATGATCAACGAAGGCGCCAACGTCGTGCATGAAGGCATCGCGCTGCGGCCGCTCGATGTCGACGTGACCTTCCTCTATGGCTACGGCTTTCCGCGTTATCGTGGGGGTCCGATGAAATACGCCGATACGGTGGGCCTCGCCACGGTTCTCGCGGACATCCGCGAATTCGCCAAGGAAGACCCGCTGTTCTGGCAGGCGTCGCCGCTGCTGGTCGAGCTGGTTGAGCGCGGCGCCGATTTCGCGAGCCTCAACCAGACAGCTTGAGACGGCACGCTCTTTGGCGCATTCTCGACCGGTGGCGGCCTGATCGGCCCCGGTTGCCGGTTTGCTAAATATCGAGGAAAGAACCTGTTATGGATCTGAACTTCACGCCTGAAGAAGAGGCTTTTCGCGCCGACGTACAGCGCTTTTTGCGCGACAAACTCCCGCAACGTCTCGCCGACAAAGTACACGGCGGCCGCCGCCTCACGCGCGACGACATGGCTGAGTGGCACGCCATTCTCAACGCGCAAGGCTGGCTCGCCAATCATTGGCCGAAGGAGTACGGCGGCCCGGGTTGGAACCCCGTGCAGAAATTCATTTTCGAGAATGAATGCGCGTTGGCGGGCGCTCCGCGGGTCGTGCCGTTTGGCGTCAACATGCTCGGCCCCGTGCTGATCAAATACGGCAACGAAGCGCAAAAGCGCCACTGGTTGCCACGCATTCTCGACGGCTCGGACTGGTGGTGCCAAGGCTACTCGGAACCGGGCGCGGGCTCGGATCTCGCGTCGGTCAAAACCACTGCGGTACGCGGCAGCGACGCGCAAGGCGAGCACTACATCGTCAACGGTCAGAAGACATGGACCACGCTCGGCCACTACGCGAACATGATCTTCTGCCTCGTGCGCAGCGCCACCGACGTGCGCAAACAGGAGGGCATCAGCTTCCTGCTGATCGACATGACTACGCCAGGCGTCGACGTGCGGCCGATCATCACGCTCGACGGCGAACATGAAGTCAACGAAGTGTTTTTCACGGACGTACGCGTGCCCGTCGAGAACCTCGTGGGCGAAGAGAACAAAGGCTGGACCTACGCCAAGTACCTGCTCACGTATGAGCGCACCAATATCGCGGGCGTCGGCTTCTCGGTGGCCGCCTTCAACCGGTTGCGCAAAATCGCCGCGAAACAGCAGCGCAACGGCCGGCCGCTTGCCGAAGATCCCTCGTTCGCGGCACGCATGGCGCGCGTCGAGATCGATCTCGAGAACATGAAGACCACCAATCTGCGCGTGATCGCGGCGGTGGCCGGCGGCGGCATACCCGGCGCGGAGAGTTCGATGCTGAAGATTCGCGGCACCGAGATCCGTCAGGAGATCTCGTCACTCACGCGCCGCGCGATGGGGCCGTACGCGCAGCCGTTCGTCGAGGAAGCCCTGCACGACGGTTTCGAGGGCACGCCAGTCGGCCCCGACGAAGCGGCAAGCGCGGCCTCGCTCTACTTCAACAACCGCAAGCTGTCGATCTTCGGCGGTTCCAACGAAATCCAGAAGAACATCATTTCCAAAATGATCCTTGGACTGTAAGGGGCGCACTTCATGAATTTCCAGCACACCGAAGACCGCCGCATGCTGGCGGATACGCTCAACCGTTTTGTCACCGAGCAATACGGTTTCGAGACGCGCGACCGGATCGCGCGTTCGCCTGAAGGATTCAGCGCCGACCTGTGGAATCGTTTCGCGGAACTCGGCATTATCGGCGCGTTGTTCGATGAGGCCGATGGCGGTTTTGGCGGCGGCGGCTTCGATATTGCCGTCGTATTCGAGAGCCTCGGCCGCGGCCTCGTGGTCGAGCCGTTTCTCGATACGCTGATCGTCGGTCAGGCAATCGCGCGTAGCGGCAATGAAACGCAAAAAGCCGCGCTGGGCGAATTGATCGACGGATCCCGGATCGTTGCGCTCGCGCATGGCGAGCCGGACGGCCACTACGAACTGGCGCGCGTCACAACGCGTGCTCAGCGTGTTGGCGATACATGGCAGTTGAACGGCGCGAAGGCGGTGGTTCAACAGGGCGAAAACGCGTCCCTTTTCCTCGTCTCCGCACGCACAACAGGCGGCGATGATGCCGAAGCCGGCATTACGCTCTTTCTGGTCCCGCGCGACGCCGCGGGTGTCAGCGTGCGCGGCTATCGCAAGATCGACGGCGGCCGCGCGGCCGAGGTCACGTTCGACAATGTCACGTTGAGCGACGACGCATTGCTCGGAACGGCCGGTGAAGGTTTTTCGACGCTCGAATACGCGATCAGCTGCGGCGTGCTGGCCTTGTGTTCCGAAGCAGTCGGCGCGATGGATGTCGCCAAGGACCACACGCTTGAGTACTTGCGCACGCGTAAGCAGTTTGGTGTGCCGATCGGCAGCTTCCAGGCATTGCAGCATCGGATGGCGGATCTGTTACTCGAGATCGAGCAGGCGCGCTCGGCGGTCATCAATGCCGCTGCCGCGCTGGGCGCTGAACGTACGGTGCGGGAACGGGCAGTTTCGGCGGCGAAATACAGTATTGGCAGGATTGGTGCGCGAGTCGCTGAAGAGTGTATTCAACTGCATGGCGGTATCGGCATGACATGGGAGTTGCCGTTGGCTCACTATGCGAAGCGCCTCGTGATGATCGACCATCAACTCGGGGATGAAGACCATCATCTCGAGCGGTATATCGCGCTCGGCAGAGGTTGAGGCCGGGTTTCCACGCTTTCCTCGAATCAGCACCGCCCGCAAACACATAGGAAAAAACAGGAAATCTGGTAGATACTGGCAAACATCCAGCCCCCGTGGCTCCCTCCCTGAGTCATTCAGCATAAGCGTCCCAACTGCAGGAAATCAGCAGAACCCGAAGTCTCGAACCCTATCGGAGGAAACGTGGATTTCCTGAAGACGCTTCTTGAGCAGCAGCCCTTAATGACGCTGTTCCTCACCATCGCGATAGGTTATTTCGTCGGCGAAATCAACATCAAAGGGTTCTCACTCGGCGTCGGCGCTGTACTGTTCGTCGCACTCGCGGCCGGATGGTTCGCGCCGAAGTCAGCACCCGCACCGATGATCGGCACGCTCGGGCTCTCGCTTTTTCTTTACACAGTCGGCGTTCAGTACGGCAAGCAGTTTTTTCTTGGGTTGACCAGTGCTGCCGGCCGCCGCGCCAATATCCTCGCGCTGATCGGTGTGCTTTGCGCGGGTGCAACAAGCGTCGCGATTCAGAAAATCATGCAACTGAATCCGGGTTATGCACTCGGCCTCTTCTCAGGTTCAGGCACCAGTACGGCTGCCCTGCAAGCGGCCATCGCCGCGCTCGGCAACGACGACGCAGCCGTGGGTTATTCGGTTTCCTATCCATTTGGTGTGGCCGGTCCGATCCTGCTGCTCTATCTGGCGTTCATGGTCCTTGCGCCGAAAATCAAAACGGCTTCCAACGCCGGCCTTGAAATCCTCGAAATCGCGCTGCGCAACCCGGCGTTCTGTGGCAAAACGCTCGCCGAAGCGGTCGCCGCCCTACCCGCCAACGTGCAGATCGTCGCTGTGCGGAGCGCGCATCACAACGCAGCGGCCACGCCCGAGCTCGTCCTTGCGGAAAATGACGTGGTGCTCGCCGTCAGCCCGACTCTGGACGCGCTCGCCGAGGCCCGCAGGAGTCTTGGCGAAGCCGCGCCGGGACGCGTGCTGCGCGACCGCGGCGATCTGGACTATATACGCGTGTTTGCGTCGCGTGCGAGCGTGATAGGCCGCTCGCTCACTGAACTCGATCTGCCGGACGGGTCAATTGTGGCGCATGTGCGGCGCGGCGATGCAGACATCATGCCCAACCCCGATCTCATACTCGAATATGGCGATCGTGTTGGACTGCTGACGCAACGCGCGGCATTTCCGGCATTGCGGACCTTCTTCGGGGACTCGATCACGGGCACAGCCGAGTTCAGCTACATTTCGGTCGGTCTAGGGATGGCGTTGGGGTTTCTGGTGGGCGCGATCCAGATTCCGCTGCCGGGTTTGGGCAAGCTCGCACTTGGCTTGTGCGGAGTGTTGATCGTGGCGCTCGTGCTGGGCAAGCTGCGCCGGACCGGCAGCGTCAACTGGACCATGCCGCTTCCCGCCAACCTTGTGATGCGCAATCTCGGACTGACCATCTTTCTCGCGCAGGTGGGGATGTCGTCAGGGCCGAAGTTCGCCGCGACTGTTTCGCAAACCGGCTTGCTGATGCTCGGCTTAGGCGCGATCGTGCTGCTTGCGCTGGCCGTGCCGATTCTGATTCTGGGCCTGCTGGTGTACCGGCTGCCGTATGACGAAGTAGCCGGCATCGTCGCCGGGGCTTGCGGCAATCCTGCCATTCTTGCGTTCGCCAACAAGCTCACGCCGACCGACAAACCGGCCATTGGTTACGCGATGATTTTTCCGGCTATGACGATCGTGAAGATATTGTTCGTGGATATCATTCCGGGGCTTTGGTGACGGTGAAGGCGTCGCTCGATCTGAGAATGTGACTGGTTCGGGCTGGAAATAGAAAAAGGCCTTACAAGCATTGCTTGTAAGGCCTTGATTTCTTTGGTCGGGGCGAGAGGATTTGAACCTCCGACCACCTGCACCCCATGCAGGTACGCTACCAGGCTGCGCTACGCCCCGAACAGCTAAAAATTATAACAGACACTTCAATCGATTAGAACCGCTCTGCGCTAACAAAGCAGGCTAGTGACCCAACAAGTCGATCACATGCAGCAATTCCTTGCGCAACTGCTCCACATCGACCACAGCCGTTGCTGCGGCCGGCGCTGCCGCGCCCTCACCTTCCTCGACCCGATCAGCCGGCTCACCGTGCGGATCACCGCCACGCGAATCGAGCCGATTGCGCGCGCCGTTGATCGTGAAGCCCTGCTCGTACAACAACTCACGAATCCGCCGGATCAGCAGCACCTCATGATGCTGGTAGTACCGGCGATTGCCGCGCCGCTTGACCGGCCTCAACTGCGTGAACTCCTGCTCCCAATAGCGCAGCACATGCGGTTTCACGCCGCATAGTTCGCTGACCTCACCAATCGTGAAGTAGCGCTTCGCCGGAATCGGAGGCAAGACGACTTTTTCGATCGTCGCTGTCATCGTCAGTTAGCCGTCGTGGTGGGTTGCGCAGGAACGCGCCAGTCGATCAGCGCGCGAAGCTCGCTTCGGCGCCGTTCTCGACCAACGCTTTCAGCTTTTGACTTGCATGAAACGTCACAACGCGGCGCGCGGCGATCGGAATCGCCTCGCCGGTCTTCGGGTTTCTGCCGGGACGCTGGGGTTTGTCGCGCAACTGGAAGTTGCCGAACCCCGACAGCTTCACGCTATCGCCACTCTCCAGCGCATCGCGGATCACCTCGAAGAACGCTTCGACCATGTCTTTCGCTTCCCGCTTGTTGAGCCCGACATTGTCGAACAGCAACTCGGCAAGTTCAGCCTTGGTCAGCGTCGGCGTTTCTGTGGAAACGGCCGCGGGTGATGTCGGAATATCGCGAATCATGGCGCTGCGTTGCGCCGTAAGAAGGGCTTCGAAATCACTCGAGTTCATTTCATTCATATCTATCAAATGGCGCGCCAAGCAGAAACGGAGGTTGCGAAAAAATGCCGTGCAAATGTTAAATGCGGGTTATCCACGCAACCGTGCGCCATATACTCGAGCCAGACGTTCCACCAGAGTTTGAATAGCCAGATCGACCGTTTCATCCTGAAGGGTCCCGCCAGTATCTTGCAAGGTCACACGGAACGCAAGGCTTTTCTCATGGACAGCCAGGCCACCGGAAGTGTTTGATTTTGGACGGAATTCGTCAAAAAGCACAACCTTCTGGACGGTCTTGCAAGCCGCTTCGGACTGGGCCTTCTGGAGTTCGTCCAGCAGCGCCTGCACCTCGATTTTCTGATCGACGACCACTGCAATATCGCGACGCACCGGCGGGAATTTAGACACATCCGCCGGAGTCGGCAATACGCGCTGCATTAATGCTTCCGCTTCGATTTCAAAAAGAATCGGTGCATGCGGCAAATCATATTTCTGCATCCAGCGCGGATGTAATTCGCCAATCCAGCCCACTGCGCGGCCATTCAGTTCAATACGCGCACTGCGGCCCGGATGCAATGCCGGATGCTCCGCTTTTACGAAGCGCGCCACGGCCGGCGCGAGCACGGCTTCCAGATCGCCCTTCACGTCGAAGTAGTCGACCGCGCGCGTTTGCGCGCCCCACTGCTCTTCGAGTGCCGGACCATAGGCAAGGCCGCCGATCAGCTTCGGCTGCGCGAAACCTTCGACCGTCAATTCGCCGGCCTTGATCGACGGATCGTGCAGGAACACGCGGCCGGCTTCGAACACGCGCACGCGATCGGCCGCGCGACGATTCAGGTTCGTGCGCAGGACGTTGATCAGGCTGCCGAACAGCGTGGTGCGCATGACCGACAACTGGCTCGCAATCGGATTCAGCAGACGAACCGGCTTGTCGTTGCCGGCGAAGTCCAACTCCCACTCGGCGTCGACGAAACTGAAGTTGACCGTTTCCGCGTAATCGCGCGCGGCGAGCGCGTGACGGATCACGTGGATCGAGCGCTGCGTTTCGTTGGTCGGCAGCATTTCGCTGGTTGCGACCGGCGGACGTGCGGGAATCTTTTCGAAGCCGTAGATACGCGCGACTTCTTCGATCAGGTCTTCTTCGATTTCGATATCGAAACGGTACGACGGCGGCATCACCGAGAACGTATCGCCGTCGCGTTCGAACGTGAGGCCGAGACGCGTGAAAATCTGCGCGATTTCGTCCGCTTCGATCGTGATACCGATGATGCGGTTCGCACGCGAGACGCGCATCTTCACGGGCGCACGCTTCGGCACGTTGACGATCTGATCGTCGACCGGGCCGGCTTCGCCGCCGCAGATATCGAGGATCAATTGCGTGATGCGTTCAATGTGCTCGACCGTGGTCGCGTAATCGACGCCGCGTTCGAAACGATGGCCTGCATCGGTCGAGAAGTTGTACTTGCGCGAGCGGCCACGAATGCTATCCGGCCACCAGAATGCAGCTTCGAGATAGATGTTGGCAGTGTCGAGCGTGACGGCCGTGCTGTCGCCGCCCATGATGCCGGCAAGGCTTTCGATGTGCTGCTCGTCCGCGATCACGCCGACGGTTTCATCCAGCTCGACAGTGTTGCCATTCAGCAGCTTGAGCGTTTCGCCCTTGCGGCCCCAACGCACGTCCATGCCGCCGTGGATCTTGTCCAGATCGAACACGTGCGACGGGCGGCCCAGTTCGAGCATCACATAGTTCGAGATGTCGACGAGCGCGGAAATGCTGCGCTGACCCGAGCGTTCGAGACGTTGCACCATCCATTGCGGCGACTTCGCGCGCGCATTCACGCCGCGGATCACGCGACCCGAAAAACGGCCGCACAGATCAGGCGCCGAGATTTTGACGGGCAATGTTTCGTTGAGCTTCACTTCGACCGGCTTGATCTCGAGCGGACGCAGCGCAGCACCGGTGATGGCCGACGTCTCGCGCGCCACGCCGAACACCGACAAGCAATCCGCCTTGTTCGGCGTCAGCTTGATTTCGAAAACCGTGTCGTCGAGCTTCAGCGTTTCGCGGATGTCCTGGCCGATCGGCGTATCTTCCGGCAGGATCATCAGGCCGCTATGATCTTCCGAGAGCTTCAGTTCGCGTGCCGAGCACAGCATGCCCTGGCTCTCCACGCCGCGCAGCTTCGAGAGCTTGATCGCGAATGGCGTGCCGCCCTCTTCGGCCGGCGGCAGTTGCGCGCCCACGAGCGCGACCGGCACCTTGATGCCCGGCGCCACGTTCGGCGCACCGCACACGATGTTCAGCGTCGCGCCCGTGCCGGCGTTGACCTGACACACGTTGAGCTTGTCCGCGTCCGGGTGCTTGACGACTTCCAGCACCTGGCCGACGACGATCTTCGAAGTCGGCGGCGCGGCCGGCCGCAGGTCTTCGACTTCGAGACCCGCCATCGTCAGCGCGTGCGACAGCTCGTCGGTCGTCAGTTGCGGATCGACAAAGGTTCTCAGCCAGGATTCCGGGAATTGCATGGTTCTGTGTACGTTCTGATCAGGTTAGGTCCAGGTCCGGCAGGCGGCCCATTGATTCACTGGGCACTACCGGGGACGCTGCTGCGGCACTGCACGCAGTGCCGCGCTCTATGCTTGTCGCGTTCGTACGCGCCGGTTCACGCGAATTGACGCAGGAAACGCAGGTCGTTTTCGAAGAACAGACGCAGGTCTTGCACGCCGTAACGCAACATGGTGAGCCGCTCGAGCCCGCTGCCGAAAGCAAAGCCGATATAGCGCTCAGGGTCGAGGCCCATATTGCGGATCACCGTGGGGTGAACCTGGCCGGAACCCGAAATTTCGAGCCACTTGCCGGCGTTCTTGCCCGTTTCGAACAGCATGTCGATTTCGGCCGACGGTTCGGTGAACGGAAAGTACGATGGGCGGAAGCGCACCTGAATATCGTCGCGCTCGAAGAATTTCTTGAGGAAGTCGGAGTAGACGCCCTTCAGGTCCGCGAAGCTGATGTTCTCGTCGATCCACAGCCCTTCGACCTGGTTGAACATCGGCGAATGCGTTGCATCGCTGTCCACACGATATGTACGGCCCGGCACGATCACCTTGATAGGCGGCGTGTTGGTACGGGCGTAGCGCACCTGCATCGGGCTGGTATGCGTACGCAACAGCAGTTGACGGCCGTCGGCATCTTTGCCGTCGACGTAAAAAGTGTCCTGCATTGAACGCGCCGGATGGTTTTCCGGGCTGTTCAGCGAGGTGAAGTTGTACCAGTCGGTTTCGATTTCGGGGCCGTCGGCCACATCGAATCCGATCGACCGGAAAATCTGTTCGACGCGCTCCCAAGTGTGCATCACCGGGTGCAGACTGCCTGTGCCGGTGCCACGGCCGGGCAACGTGACGTCGATAGCTTCAGCGGCGAGGCGCTGGTTCAGCAACGCGTCGGCCAGCGCCTGACGGCGGGCCGTCAACGCGGCTTCCACTTGTTGCTTGACGAGGTTGATCCGTGCGCCTTCTGTCTTGCGCGTTTCGGGATCGAGTTTGCCAAGACCCTTCAATAGCTCGGTCAACGCACCCGATTTACCAAGAAAGCGGGCTTTCTCGTTCTCGAGGGTGGTGACGTCGGAGGCTTCTGCGAAGGCTTTTTGCGCGTCGGCGACAATCTGGTCCAGATCCATTGATCCCATCATTTCAACGTCAGTGTTCTATCGAAGCAAATCCGGTTCTACCAACAAAAACGGGGCTCGGTGAGGAGCCCCGTTTTTGCTGCAGCGTCACCGAGACTACCGGATGTTCGCTGCAACGAACCACGCAGTTTAATTGCCCAAAGCGCAATCAGGCTGCAACGGCGGCTTTCACCTGCTGAACGATCGCAGCAAAAGCAGCCTTGTCAAACACAGCCATGTCGGCCAGCACCTTGCGGTCGAGTTCGATCGAAGCCTTCTTCAGGCCGTTGATGAACACGCTGTACGTCATGTCGTGCTGACGCACCGCCGCGTTGATACGCGTGATCCACAATGCACGGAACACACGCTTCTTGTTGCGGCGATCGCGGTAGGCGTATTGGCCTGCGCGCATGACCGCCTGCTTGGCGATGCGATAGACGTTATTGCGACGGCCGCGGTAACCCTTGGCCAGCTTGATGATCTTCTTGTGACGGGCCCGTGCGGTAACCCCACGTTTTACTCGAGGCATGTCTTGCTCCTATGAGTGTCGGTTAAGGGTTAAGCGAACGGCAGCATTGCGCGCACGGAGTTCATATCTGACTCATGAACTGACGTGGAACCGCGCAGATGGCGTTTGTTCTTGGTGGTCTTCTTGGTAAGAATGTGGCGCTTGAAGGCTTGACCGCGCTTGACGGTACCGCCCGGACGCACCACGAAGCGCTTTGCAGCACTCTTCTTGGTCTTCATCTTCGGCATGACAACTCCATTATTAGATGGATATGGGTGTGCGGTCGGCCAGATGGCCATTACCCGCCCTTCGAAACCCATTCCACTTGGTATGCAGACCGCCGCTACTGCCGGCAGCCGCTTTTCAGGAAGCGGCGCACATTTTCACATGCGCCGTTCCGAAACCTGCCGATCCTGCGCCGGACACCCGGCATAGCATCGCTTGAATCTTTCACAACCGGAGCGCCCACCACTCGGTGCGCCGCTGCTCCGGTTGCTTACTTCTTTTTCTTCGGTGCGAGCACCATGATCATCTGGCGCCCTTCCATTTTCGGCATCTGCTCGACCTGACCGACTTCGTCGAGGTCCGTGCGCAGGCGCTCGAGCATGCGCATACCGATTTCCTGGTGAGCCATTTCGCGGCCACGGAAACGCAACGTGATTTTCGTCTTGTCGCCGTCGTCGAGGAAGCGGATGAGGTTGCGCAGCTTGACGTTGTAATCGCCGTCATCCGTGCCCGGGCGGAATTTGACTTCCTTGACCTGCACGATCTTCTGCTTGAGCTTGGCCTCGTGTTGCTTCTTCGCTTCCGAGTACTTGAACTTGCCGTAGTCCATCAAACGGCAGACCGGCGGAACCGCTTGCGGAGCGATTTCGACCAGATCCACATCTTGCTGCTCCGACATGCGGAACGCATCAGCGAGTTTCACGATGCCGAGCGGTTCGTTCTCGACTCCGACCAGACGCACCTCAGGTGCTGTAATTTCACCGTTGATGCGGTGCGCAGACTTATCAGTAGCGATGTTACGTTTCCTCTAAAAATTAAAAAAACGAGCCGGGCTGCCAGGTGGCTCAGTTGAACGACTGCACGTCCTGGCGCAGACGCTCAATGAAGGTATCGAGAGGCATCACACCCAGATCGACACCACCACGGGCACGCACGGCTACCGTTTGGGCTTCACGCTCTTTGTCGCCGACCACAAGCAGATACGGCACCTTTTCTAGCGTGTGCTCGCGTATTTTATAGCTAATCTTCTCGTTGCGCAAATCGGCCTCTACTCTAACCCCTTGTTTTTGCAACGATTGGGCTAGAGACTGCGCATATTCGGCCTGACTTTCCGCGATATTCATCACTACAACCTGCATGGGCGCGAGCCACGAGGGCATTGCACCAGCATGGTGCTCGATCAGAATGCCGAGAAAGCGCTCCATTGATCCGACGATTGCCCGGTGCAACATGATCGGGCGGCGGCGGCTGTTGTCCTCGGCGACGTATTCGGCGCCAAGACGCTCCGGCAGCACCATATCGAGCTGCAGCGTGCCGCACTGCCACGAGCGGCCAAGCGCGTCCTTGATGTGGTACTCGACCTTCGGGCCATAGAATGCGCCCTCGCCCGGCAATTCTTCCCACGTCACGCCACAAGCCGTCAGCGCTTCGCGCAGGCCTTGCTCAGCACGATCCCAGGTCTCATCCGTGCCGGCGCGCGCATCCGGACGCAGCGACAGCTTGATTTCGACATTATCGAAACCGAAATCCTTGTAGACGCTCATCGCCAGCGTGTTGAACGCGATCGATTCGCTGATGAACTGGTCTTCGGTACAGAAAATGTGCGCGTCGTCCTGCACGAAACCCCGCACGCGCATCAGGCCATGCAGCGCACCCGACGATTCATTGCGGTGGCACGAGCCAAATTCCGCGTAACGCAGCGGCAGGTCGCGATACGAGCGCAAACCGTGGTTGAACACCTGCACGTGACCAGGGCAGTTCATCGGTTTGATCGCGTAGTCGCGCTTTTCCGATTCCGTCGTGAACATGTTTTCACGATAGTTCTGCCAGTGGCCCGACGCTTCCCAGAGCGAGCGGTCCATGATCATCGGCGTCTTGATCTCGAGGTAGCCGGCGTCGTTCACGCGGCGGCGCATGTACTGCTCCACCTGCTGCCACAGCGTCCAGCCTCGCGGATGCCAGAACACCATGCCCGGCGACTCGTCTTGCATGTGAAACAGATCGAGTTGCTTGCCGAGCTTGCGGTGATCGCGCTTCTCCGCTTCTTCGAGCATGTGCAGATACGCTTCCTGGTCTTCCTTCTTCGTCCAGGCCGTGCCATAGATGCGCTGCAGTTGCTCGTTCTTCGAGTCGCCGCGCCAGTAAGCGCCAGCAAGCTTCATCAGCTTGAAGACCTTCAGCTTGCCGGTGGACGGCACGTGCGGGCCGCGGCACAGATCCGTGAAGCCGCCGTGCGAGTAAAGCTTGATCTCGTCGGTAGCGGGAATCGATTCGATGATCTCGGCCTTGTACTTTTCGCCAATGCTCTTGAAGTAGTCCACGGCTTCGTCGCGCGACACCACGCGGCGCGAGACGGGCTCGTCTTTCTTCGCGAGCTCCTGCATGCGCTTTTCGATCTTCTCGAGATCTTCGGGCGTGAAAGGACGGCTATACGCGAAGTCGTAGTAGAAGCCGTTGTCGATCACTGGACCGATCGTGACTTGCGCTTCCGGGAACAGATCCTTCACTGCGTACGCGAGCAAGTGCGCCGTGGAGTGCCGAATGATGTCGAGGCCGTCCGCGTCTTTCTCGGTGACGATCGCAAGCGCCACATCGTGATCGATCAGCGTGGACGTATCGACCAGCTCACCATCGATCTTGCCGCCGAGCGCGGCCTTCGCGAGGCCGGGGCCGATCGAGGCGGCCACTTCGGCGACGGTCACCGGATGCTCGTACTGTCGAACAGACCCGTCAGGCAGACGTATCGAAACCATTGCGTTCTCCGTGGTGCCGACCGGCGGCGGCACATACAACCTGGTCAAAAAACCAAAAAAAATGCGGCCCCGCTTTCGAGGGGCCGCATTCACATTTCCTGCTAACTACAGTGGCGAAAGTGCTCCTCGACTAGCGTCGCTCCGAAGTAGTTTCGGTCAACGTTCGCGGTGTCATACCCTACTCGCCTTTTGCGCCGAGGCGCTTACTGCAGTTTGCGAAACCCCGGCAAAACCGGAATTTCTCTTTCGTTGGTAGGCTCGATTGGACTCGAACCAACGACCCCCACCATGTCAAGGTGGTGCTCTAACCAGCTGAGCTACGAGCCTGAAGAAACGAGATTATATGGAGCGCCACACCGCTTGGCAAGTACTTTTATGCACCGACTTTAAATTTCTACTCACACGCGCTGACGCGTCGAACTGATACCTGCCAACATACGCAGGCACCCGCCGCCTCGCCCGCACATCAACTCTTGCGTGAAGCGCGCACCACGCCGATTACTTCTCCGAGCAACGTGCACGCGCGCTGAATTTGCGCGGCGCTCGATACCTCGACAGTAAATTGCATGAACGCCGCATTGCGGCGCGACTGCGTCTTCACGCCGATCACATTCATTTTCTCGCGCGCGAAAACTTCGGAGATATCGCGCAGCAAACCTTGGCGATCCGTGGCCTCGATGCTGAGGTCGACCGGATAGACCGATTGCCCGCGGCCGCTCATGACATCTGCCGACCATGCGGTTTGCAACACACGCTCCGGCGCGCGATCGGCCATGCGCAGGAAGGTCGGGCAATCGCTGCGATGAATCGACATACCCTTGCCGCGCGTGACGAAGCCGCTGATGTCGTCAGGCGGTGCCGGACGGCAACAGCGCGCAAGCTGCGTAAGCAAGGCGTCGACGCCGACCACCAGCACACCCGTGGAGGCCCCGCGCGCAACGCTCGCGCCGCTACTGCGCTTCTCGAACTGTTCTGGCGCTTCGACTACAGGTTCGGGGGGCGGCGCATCGTGCAACGCCTGCTCGACGAGCCGCAAGCTGAACTCTTCTTTGCCAACCACCGAGAACAGATCGTCCGTGGTCTTGAAGCCGAGCTTCGCGGCAAGCTGGTCGAGATTGACCGACGTCTTGCCCTCGCGCTGCAGGGTCTTTTCGACCATGGCCCGGCCGCTCGCGATGTGCTCCTGCACTTCAACCGCGTTAAACCACGCGCGCACTTTCTGCCGCGCCCGATGGCTCTGCAGATATCCGAGTTGAGGGTTGAGCCAGTCACGCGATGGACCGCCCTCTTTTACCGCGACGATCTCGACCGTCTGACCGTTCTGCAGTTGCGTATTGAGCGGCACCATCGCGCCATCGACACGCGCGCCACGACAGCGATGCCCCAGTTCGCTATGGAGGTGGTACGCGAAGTCCACCGGGGTCGCGCCGTGCGGCAGCGGAATCACACGCGCTTGCGGCGTGAGCACGTAGATGTGGTCGTCGTCGAGCGTGGCCTGGCGCAGTTGCTCCCACGGCTGCGCTGCGCGCTTCTCGCCGTGTTCGCCTTCGGAGACCTCGTCTTTCCACGCGAGCAGCTGACGCAACCACGCAATCTTCTCATCGTACTTCTCATTGGCACTGAACTGGCCACCATAACCGCGCGTGCCCGCTTCCTTGTAGCGCCAGTGCGCCGCCACGCCGTACTCGGCGAACTGATGCATTTCCTGCGTACGGATTTGCACTTCGAACGCACGGCCGTCGTCGCCGATTACGACCGTATGCAGCGACTTATAGCCATTCGGCTTGGGCCGCGAGATGTAGTCGTCGAACTCTTTCGGCACCGGCTGCCACAGGTTGTGCACGATACCGAGCACGGTGTAGCAATCCTTGATGTCCGGCACGATGACGCGAAACGCGCGCACGTCATAGAGCTCGGAGAAATCCAGTTCCTTGCCGCGCATCTTGCGCCAGATGCTGTAGATGTGTTTCGGTCGGCCGCTGACTTCGGCCTCCACATTCGCCGCGGCCAACTCCTGCTGCAGCCGCGCGATCGCCTGCGCAACATAGCTCTCGCGTTCGACGCGCTTCTCGTCGAGCAGCTTGGCAATACGCTTATACGTAACCGGCTCTTCGAAACGAAGCGCGAGATCCTCGAGCTCCCATTTCAGTTGCCAGATGCCCAGACGGTTGGCGAGCGGCGCGTAAATATCGAGCGTCTCACGCGCCACATCAGGCGACGGCGTGACTTTCGCCGCCGCGTAATAACGCAGCGATTGCAAGCGCGACGCGAGCCGTATCAGCACGACGCGAATATCCTGCGCGAACGCGAGCAGCATCTTGCGTAACGCCTCGACCTGCGCGCGACGCGCGGCCTGCGCATCTCGCCCGGCTTCGGGCATCGCATTCTGCGCGGCGCGCAGGCTGACCGTACCCAGGCGCAGCAACTTGCGCACATCGCCGACCAGTTGCGCGACTTCCTCACCGAAGTTATCGGCGATCACGCGCTCCGGGTCCTGCAGATGCGGCGTCAGCGCGAACAACGCCGCCGCCAGCACGGCCGGCGGGTCGACGTTGAGCTTGCGCATGATCGACGCCGTACCCGCCGCATGATCCGCCAGCAACTCGCCCGATGAGAGCCGCACCTCGCCCGCATGTTCGCGCACGAATGCCATCGCTTCGTCGAAGGAAGGGATGGAAGGCGGCGTGCTCGTAACGATTTCGGTAGTCATGGTGCGACGGCCCACCGGGCCAGACGAATCAACGTAATTTCAACAACAATGGCGAGCCCAGGCTCAGCCACACTCAATCGCGCTGCGCCGCGACCACGACGATTTCGACGAGGCACTTCGGGTTCGCGAGCTTCGCTTCGACGGTAGCGCGCGGCGGCGTGTCGCCTTGTGCGACCCACTCGTCCCACACCGCATTCATGCCGGCGAAGTGCACCATGTCCGCGATGTAGATCTGCACGGACAGCAACTGCGACTTGTCGCTATTCACTTCAGCTAGCAGACGGTCGATGTGGCCGAGCACTTCGCGCGTCTGACCCGTGATGTCCTGATCGTCGTCTTCGGCGATCTGGCCCGCGAGGTACACGGTGCCGTTGTGTACGGCGATTTCCGAAAGGCGCTTGCCAACGTGATGACGAATGACTGCCATGAAGAATCCTGAAGTTGGTTGAAATGGATCGTAGATGCGTTCCGCATTGCACCCACGCATGGCGCCTAATAAAGGACACTGCGAAAGACGCCGCGCGGAACTATATATTATGACGCGTCAGCGGCCGGCCCGATAAAGAACTGCCTCGCGAGATCGATCTGATCGGCCGACAGAAACGCCGGCGCATGCCCGACGCCGGCGATTTCCGCGCTGGATACGGCGCGCCCCGTCTCGATCATCTTGGCCACGGTCTCGCGAGAAAGCAGATCCGATTGCTCGCCGCGCACCACCAGCACCGGCCCCTGAAACGCAGCCAGCGCATGCCACAGCGCGGCCTCGCCGAGTTTGGCCGCCTCCTCGGTTGTCGCGGCAAACGGCAGTGCGATCCGGGGATCGTAGCGGAACAGCCATGCGCCGTCCTGCTCGTGCAAAAGCGGCGTATTGATCTCGCGCCACTCCTCTGGCGTGAGCGGACCGAATGTTTGCGCAAGCAACGCGGCGTAATCGATGCCCTGTTGCAGCGTTTCGAAACGCACGGGCTTGCCAAGGTAATCGCCGATGCGCTGCACGGCCACCGGCTCCAGATGCGGGCCGACGTCGTTCAGCAGCATCTTGCGGATCGGTGTTTCCGGCAAACCGGCCAGCGCGAGCCCGATCAGACCGCCCATCGAAGTACCGAACCAGTCCACCGTTTCGACGTTCAGGCGCGCGATCAGCGTGACCATGTCGGCGACGTACTGCGGCACGCTATAGAAGTTGGGGTTCGCGAGCCACGAAGACAAGCCCCGCCCCGCTACATCGGGACACACCACGCGGTACGTGCCGGCGAATTCCGCCGCGAGACGGTCAAAATCGCGCCCCGAACGCGTCAAACCGTGCACGCACAGCAGCACACGCGGGTTGGCCGGGTCGCCCCATTCGGTATAGGCGATACGGTGCAAGCCACCGGCGCTCGCGCACTGCACATAACGTTGGCGCGGCGCGGGCCGCTCGGCGGTGGAAGCGGACGTTTCGGTCATCTGGGTTCCTTGCAAAAGCGCTGCGGATTCGGCTTGGGCACAGTAGGGATCAGTCAGCGTCCAATCCCCAAAGATTGTAAACCGCTTTGCCATGCGGCAAGGATCGGCCGAACGGCCTAGGACGGACCAGATGCCCTAAGGTAAAAGCTCAGGCACCCAGGACGCGGGCAGCGCAACCGGAACGAAAAGACGGCGCGCAAAAAAAACGGACGAGACTCTCGCCTCGCCCGTTTCCAACTCCTCGCTTGAGCTTGCTTCATAAGCCGCCCATGACTCACAAGGCAACTTGCCTTGCAGCCTGCAGCCGGCCACTTCTGCTCACATAGACTGAGGCGGCCGGCTCACACCGCCATTCAGCTCACCGCACTCACATCCAGCGGCGCGCCCGTCTTCGCCTTGATTTCATCGACGCTGACGCCCGGCGCCAGCTCCGTCACCTTCAGACCGTCTTCCGTCACTTCGATCACGCCGAGGTCGGTGATGATCTGGTCGACCACGCCCACACCCGTCAACGGCAACGTGCATTCTTCGAGGATCTTGTGCTGGTCGCCCTTTGCGACGTGTTCCATCAGCACGACCACGCGCTTGACGCCCGCGACCAGATCCATCGCGCCGCCCATGCCCTTGATCATCTTGCCCGGGATCATCCAGTTGGCCAGATCGCCCTTCTTGCTGATCTGCATCGCGCCCAGAATCGCCAGGTTGATGTGGCCGCCGCGAATCATCGCGAACGAATCCGCCGACGAGAAAATCGACGAGCCCGGCAGCGTGGTCACCGTCTGCTTGCCGGCGTTGATCAGGTCGGCGTCCACTTCCTCTTCGGTCGGCGACGGGCCGATGCCGAGCAGGCCGTTCTCCGACTGCAGCCACACTTCGACGCCCGGCGGCACGTGGTTCGCCACCAGCGTCGGCAGGCCGATGCCGAGGTTCACGTAAAAACCGTCCTGCAATTCCTTCGCCGCGCGTGCGGCCATTTCGTCACGAGTCCATGCCATGATCAGTCTCCTTTCGCGCGGACGATGCGTTGTTCAATGCGTTTTTCCGGATTCGCATTGAGCACAATGCGCTGCACGAAAATGCCCGGCGTGTGGATCGCGTCCGGATCGAGTTCGCCCACTTCCACGATTTCCTCGACTTCCGCGACCGTGATCTTGCCGGCCATCGCGCACATCGGGTTGAAGTTGCGCGCGGTGCGGCGATAGATCAGGTTGCCCGATTTGTCGGCTTTCCATGCCTTGACCAACGCGACGTCGGCCGTCAGCGAGTGTTCGAGCACGTAATGGTTTTCGCCGAACTGGCGGGTTTCCTTGCCCTCGGCGATCAGCGTGCCATAGCCAGTGTTCGTGAAGAACGCCGGAATGCCCGAGCCGCCGGCGCGCAGCTTCTCGGCGAGCGTGCCTTGCGGCGTGAATTCGAGCTCGAGTTCGCCAGCCAGATACTGGCGCTCGAACTCCTTGTTCTCGCCCACGTACGACGAAATCATTTTCTTGACCTGGCGCGTTTCGAGCAACAGACCGAGGCCGAAACCGTCGACGCCCGCATTGTTGCTGATGCAGGTGATGCCCTGCACCTTCGAATCGCGCAGCGCCGCGATCAGCGCCTCGGGAATGCCGCACAGCCCGAAGCCGCCGACGGCAAACGTCTGCCCGTCCTTGACGATGTCCTTCAGCGCCTCGGCGGCGCCTGGATAGACCTTGTTCATCAGTATGTCCCTTCCTTTATGGAAACCCGAAACCGGATCGTCGGCCGCCGGTACGCCGGCCGACGGATTTTTGCGACTTCGATATGACGGAGAGCGGGCACACGCCCGACACGTCATTCTAGTCATCCGCGGCGGGCCCTGCGCTCAGCTTGCCATGCTTCGCGCCCGCGCCCACTGCGGACGCTGCGCCGCGTTGTGATATGCCCGAAAGAGTACGCTGGGCGCGCCATACGGCACAATACGCAAAAATACATAAGTACTTGCCGCCAACCCATGCCCGCACTGGATTACCAAACCGCGTTTCACCTCGCCCCGATCGGACTCGTGCTGTCGCGCGAACGGATCATCGAAGACTGCAACGACGAGCTGGCGTCGATATTCGGCTGCACGCGCGAGGCACTGCTCGGCCAGTCGTTCCAGATCCTGTATCCGTCGACGGACGAATTCGAGCGGATCGGCGCACGGATCCCGCCGATCATGACCGCCCAGGGCAGCTACGCGGACGACCGGATCATGAAGCGAGCCAACGGGGAATTATTCTGGTGCCATGTGACAGGCCGCGCGCAGCAACGCGCCGACGCGCATGCAGCCGGCGTGTGGACGTTCGAGGATTTGAGCGCGACGCGGCGCGTGGCGGTCGAATTGACGCCGCGCGAGCGGGAAATCGCCGCGCAGCTGGTGACCGGGAAAACCAGCAAGCAGATCGGACGGGCGCTGGATATCAGCCCGCGCACGGTCGATGTCTACCGCGCGCGGCTGATGCGCAAATACGATACGGGGAATGCGACCGAACTATTGCAGCGTTTGCTCGGGCACTGAGGGTAGGAATCGGCAGCCGGCTCGGCAACAAGTCGGCCTTGAGGCAGCAACCCGCAGTGAACGTGAGGACGGCACCAGGTTTGATTAGGGCGCACGGCACATACAAAGTCGTTACGGGAGCCCCGCGCTCAGGCCGCCTTGACCAGCACCGCGCGCTCGATGGTCGCGCGCAGCATATCCGGAACCGGCACCGACTTGCCCGCCGCGTAGTCGATCCACACGCAGCGCGCGGCGCCGCGGGCATAAACGGTGTCCGGATCGTCGGCGCGCACCAGTTCGAACGCCGTGTCAAAGCTGCTGCGCCCGGGCGTGGCCACGGACATCCGGCCGATCACGTCGCCCGGATAGTGCAACTGCTTGAGAAACTCCATCGACGCATTGACGATCACCGGCCCCTGCCCGTCGGCGTTGCTGCCGGCCAGACCCAGCTGTTCGAACCAGGAAATCCGCACCTGCTCCATGTAACGGAAATAGACCGTGTTGTTCACATGGCCGAATGCGTCCATGTCGCCCCAGCGGATCGGCATCGACATCTCAAAAACTGCGTGAAAATCGCTCATCGTACTTCTTTAACGGGTTGAAACGAGGGTGAAACCGGCATGTGGGCCGGTGCATACATGACAAACAAAAACGACCGCCCGAAACGCGTTCAGGCGAGCCCGAAGCCATCGTCGGCGGCAATCACCGAGCCATTGATGAACTGCGATTCGTCGGCCGCCAGCAGCAGCAACAGCCCGTCCAGATCCTCCGGCTTGCCGACCCGATGACGCGGCAGCATCGATACCAGCTTCTGCCCCTGCTCGGTCGACCAGTGATGATGGTTGATCTCGGTATCGATATAGCCCGGGCAGATGGCGTTGACGTTGATGCCGTGCTTGCCCCACTCCAGCGCCATGGCTTTGGTCATGTGGACGACCGCGGCCTTGCTCATCGAGTACAGGCCGATCTGCGGCAGCACCCGCAAACCCGCCATCGACGCGATATTGATGATCCGGTATGACGGCTTCTGCGCACTATTGCCGCGCATGATCATGCGCTTGGCGACTTCCTGGGCGACAAAGAAAGCACCGCGCGTGTTAGTGTCGAACACGTATTCGAAGTCGGCCGGCGTGACCTCCGAGAGCTTCTGCGTAGTCGACACGCCTGAATTGTTCACCAGAATGTCGATCGTGCCCGCCTCGGTTTCCGCGTGAGCCACGGCTGACTTGATGCTCTGATAGTCCGTGACGTCGAGCGAAACAACGTGCGCCGCGCCGCCCGAGGCTTCGATCTCGGCGCGCAATTCCTTCAGGCGTTCGGTGCGGCGGCTCGCCAGCACGACCTTGGCGCCCGCCTGCGACAACACTTGAGCAAAGCGCTTCCCCAACCCGCTCGAGGCGCCGGTGATCAGCGCGACCTTGCCTTCCAGATTGATCGAACGGCCCATTGTCGTTCCTTGTTCGGTTGTTGTTACAGACGCGATTGGCAGGTGCGGTAAGCCCGTCTCTACGGGCTATACCGTATCACACAAATAGAACGATCGTGCTAATCTGTGCTCATCGGGTTGCAGTGGCGGAGACCATCGCCCACAATACGATCCCGAAAAAAGCATTCTAACGGTAAGAAGAGGAGCATCAATGACCCCCGCAAGTCTCATTGAGCAATACGGTCCA
>NZ_JAQQCQ010000027.1:0-111782 GCF_046030355.1 Paraburkholderia caffeinilytica | reverse complement strand
CGAAATAGTCGATTGAAGCAGTTGGGCAACTTCCTGCTGACTGATACCGAATGGCTGCTAATGAGAACGGCGACTGGCCGTTCCGGCTCGATAACGGACCGTCGTGACAGGCGAGTCATGCCACTTTCTATTTCTCTGATCTCCGATGTGATCGTAAAAACAAAAAGTGTCGGCGCAAAATAAAAAGCGTCACGAACTCGCCTATGCGAGCTTGTCCTGAAAGGCAAACACAAACACACAATTTCGCGCTCTCGCCGCCGATTGGCAACAGAGTCCGTCAGGACACCTTGAGCATCTGAACCCTGTCATCGGACCAAACAGTTCACGGGCATCCCGGGGCAAGCATTAGTCGCGCTGCAAGTGCAAACAGGCAAACTTTCAGGCTTTCCATGAATTTCTCGGGATGCGGCGCGTCGCGCACGTATGCCTCGCTAATCATGCCGTGACCGATTATCTGGAGGGTACGAGCCAGCACGGCAATGTCCGCTACCGCGGCGTTCGGTAGGAGCATCGATATCGAATCGACGACGAGTTCAACAAACCGGCGCCGGTGCTCTTCGGCCGCTGCGCGCAAGTCCGGGGCAGAGGTGAGCATGGTATTGATCGCCGATAACCCCGGCTGATCGCGATACAACGGGACAATGCAATCGATCGACTTGTTCAGGTAGGTCAGCAGGTCATGCGTGGCGCCATGGCGAGGGTGAACGGCCTCAGTGACCTCATAGATCTGGCTCATCCAGCGCTGTGCCAGGGCCAGAATAATCGACTCTTTGTTCGGAAAATATTCATATAAGGCGCCAACAGAAACTCCAGCCTCCTGCGCGATCCGGCGGGTTGTCAGCCCATCCAGGCCACCTTTCTCGATTTGAATGGCTGCTGCCTTCAAGATCGTCTCGATTGTCTCGCGTCCTCTCGACTGGTGCGGCATCTTGCGTGCTGACAAGCTCCGGGCGGACCGACCGGCACGCCCGGGCGAGGTTTCTTCCTGCATCTGCGTTTCTCCTGAGGCAATGGTCCGGACATCATACCGATTTGCCCAATCTGTGTCTGCGGACCGGCAGCGGATGGCCGAGTACGGGTTTCTATGCATATAAACCGATCTTTTGTTCGGTTTAAATCCTCATCAAGCGTGAACAACCTTCCGTCGATGGAAGCCGCGGGCGGCTGCGGCGGGAAGGTCGGAATCTTTCAATCCTTGCGCTTCGAGCTGCGCTTTCTGAGGAGTTAAAGTGGAAATTACCCGGTTCAATAGTGAGATGGCTACCGAATCCCGTGACATCTGGCAGTGGGACGCATGGCAGATCGCCGATGCAATAGCGGATGGCACGATCTCAAGTCGCGAAGCCGTGACGAGCTGTCTGCAACGGATCGAGGCGAGCAACCCCCGCATC
Organism: Paraburkholderia caffeinilytica; assembly: GCF_046030355.1. Lineage (GTDB taxonomy): Bacteria > Pseudomonadota > Gammaproteobacteria > Burkholderiales > Burkholderiaceae > Paraburkholderia > Paraburkholderia caffeinilytica_B. The sequence goes on along the minus strand of NZ_JAQQCQ010000027.1, from coordinate 110,391 downwards.
AATGCGTTTTCCCACGTCAACACAGAGTCGGCTTTGCATGCGGCGGATACCGCCGACGCCGCGCGGGCGTCGGGCCAGAAACTAGGTCCTCTGCATGGTGTTCCCGTGTCGATCAAGTGCAACATCGATGTACTCGGCGAACCGACCACAAACGGTGTGGTCGCGAGACGGGATGACGTTGCCCGTGCTCATAGCCCGGTGGTCTCGAACCTGCTGAACAGTGGGGCAGTGATTGTCGGGCGCACCAATGCTCCCGCGTTTTCGTTCCGGTGGTTTACCGAGAATGACTTGCACGGACGCACGCTGAATCCGTGGAATGACGAACTCACGCCCGGTGGTTCCTCGGGCGGGGCAGGCGCTGCGGTGGCTGCCGGAATGTGCCCGATAGCGCATGGCAACGATATCGCCGGTTCGATCCGCTACCCGGCCTATGCATGCGGCTTGGCCGGCTTGCGTCCCACCGCCGGTCGCATTCCTTCGTTCACGCCGAGCGGCGGTGATGTCCGGACTTTCTCGTCGCAGCATTTCGCCGTGCAGGGGCCGATTGCACGCTCCGTGCGCGACTTGCGCATCAGCCTCGCAGCCATGTCCACCCGTGATGTGCGCGACCCCGATTGGATTCCCGCGCAGTTGACCGGTGATATTGCCAAAGGTCCGATCAAGGTGGCGCTCGTGGATGACTTCGACGGCCTTCCGCTTGCCCCCGAGGTTCGTGCTGCCCTGGAGCGCGCGGCTCAATGGCTCAGCGAGGAGGGCTACATTGTGGAGCGCAAGACGCCGCCTGGGTTGAAGGAGGCTCTGGACGTCTGGATGACGATTGCGATGACCGAACTAGGCTTAGGCTACGCACCGCTTATCGAACAGTATGGGGATGACGGCGCGCGTGAAGCGGTGCGCGCAATGTATGCCCGTTCTGGGAAGTCCACCACGCTGGAGGACTACATCCGCGCCTTTGCGAAACGTGATGGCCTGCGCCGGCAATGGAACGCATTCTTCGAACAGTACCCGGTGATGCTGATGCCTACATCACTGCAGCTACCGTTCAAATATGGTCTCGATCTGGCCGGTGATAAAGCCATGTCGGACATCATGGATGAACAGCTTCCGATGATGGCGATTGCGGCGCTCAACTATCCTGGCTTGAGCGTACCGACCGGCCTGCATGGCGATGTGCCCGTCGGGGTTCAGATCGTCGCCGGGGCATTCCGCGAGGATCTGTGCCTGTCCGCCGGCGAATCGATTGAGCGGCACGCTTGCATGCCGCGGGCTTTTGGGTAGACCGACAACAAAGCGCCCGGATTAATTCCTTCAAAAAACAGACCAGTCCAGCGACCGGCAAAACATATTGAGTCGCATATTGCGCGGCGGCGCGTGCATCTATAGGAGTCACGAATGAGTTCAAGGTTCTTGCGTTGCGATACCCCATTGTCGCGCTGCGTGACGATCTGGTTCGCCCTGGATTGGTTTGTTGCGCTCTTTCCCCCCATTCACTGGGGCATCGCACTTCCCCTGCCCAACGTTTTGGGGTTGCCGGTTACGTTGGCCTATTTCCTTGGCGTATCACTTTGCATCTGCGCCAGCATTGCGTTTGCGTACTGGGTGGATACCCGGCGCGGTATCGCCTGATCAGCCTTCTCCGGAGAGACATCATGTGGGTGACGTACGGTGCGCTGGCACTATTTTTCTGTGCGGTGATCTGGATTCTGCAGAAATCGTTTGTGGCTGACCGCAATTTCTCGGACTATGCCGTCGGGGGCAGGTCGTTCGGCCCGTGGTACCAGACCATGTCGTTTTTGAACACCTGGTATCCAGGGGCGACATTTACGGCGTTCGCCGGCCTGGCCGCAGGCACCGGCGTGTTCAGTTTCTATTTGCTGACCTACAGCCTGCTCACCGTCGTGTTGATGTACCCGATGGCGACCCGGGTCTGGACCTGGGGAAAGCGTTTCGATCTGGCCACGCAGTCAGAGTTCTTTTCCCTGCGCTACGACTCGCACCACATCAAGGCGCTCACGGCGGTAATCGGCATCGTCTCCGCGTTTCCGTGGCTTGTTCTCGGCATGCAGGCATTGGGCGCGATGTTTCACGACCTGTCGCTGGGTTATCTGTCGTTCACCGCATCCGTCATTCTTGCTGTCGCGGTGATGGTCGTCCGGCAGTTCTGGACGATCCGCATGGGGATGCGCGGCGTGGTGATCTCGGATATGTTCCAGGGCATCGTTGCGTACGGTGGCGGCTCGCTGCTGATTGCGGGCCTGCTCATCTGGCTCGTGGAAGCTCGCGGGATTCATCTGTCGTCGTTAAGCACAGGTGTACTGTCGATTCCCGGCTTCGGATCGGACAAGGGATCTCTCTATCTCTTCGCGCTGATTTTCAGCGGTGCGATCGGCGGCTGGTGCTGGCCGTCCATTTTCGTTCGTCTATTCACTGCTGACGGTGTGCGCAGTGTCAAGAAGGCGGCGGTGCTTGCGCTGCCGTGGTCGATCATTTTCAGCAGCGGGTTGTTTTTCACCTGCATGCTCGCCAGCCAACTCCCGGACGTGGCCGCGCATCCCGACAACGTCTGGTTCACACTGAGCCGGGATGCCGGCGGACTGGGCGCGCTGGCGCTGGCGGGAGTGTGTGTTCTGGCCGCATCGATGGGCAATATCGATGGCGGCATTCAGGCAATCGGGGCGCAGGTCGCGGGCGGCTTTGCGGGCAGGAACAGCAGGTTCACCCATACCCAGCTTCTCGTCATCGCGAAGCTCGGCATGGGGGTCGTCACTGCGCTCGCCGCCTGGGCCGCCTGCTCGACGCTGCCAGCCCTTTTCTCGCTCGCCGTGCTTTCGTATCAGGGCATCATCCAGCTCGCGGTCCCGCTGATGCTTGGGATCTTCTGGCGGCGCGGCAATCGCCAAGGTGCGATCGCAGGCCTATTCGTCGGTTTCGTCGTTACAGGTGCGCTGGAATGGATATACCACGGTTCCGTGCCTTGGGCTCATGGGCTGACGTCGGGTGTGATCGGGCTCGCGGCGAACTTCGCGATCTATGCCACGTGCGCCTACCTCTTTCCTCATTCCGCCGCGGAGCAGGCCCGGCTCGACGAACTGTTCGATTCGACGTCGTCATCCGCGCGCGCCTGTCCCGGCAGCAGCGTACCGTCTTCTGCGGTTGCAATGCAGGCCACGCAGAGTGGTGGATAAAAGGCCGCGTCCGGAATAGACATGGGCTTGAGCGGCGCAGAGCATTGACGCCCCTGCGCAGCACAACCGGGGTGGGCGCGCTGCCGGAATTGGCACGGCCGTTTCTCGAGATTTCAATGAAGTGAGCGATAGATCATGAGTTTCGATTCAACCCTGATCGATCTAACTGCTTGTGAGGTGGTCGATCTGCTGCGTCGCGAGGACGTGAGTCCTCTTGACCTGCTCGACACGATCCGGATCTATGAGGAATTCGACATCGTCGCGCGCGTTCGGGAGCTTACGCCCGTGTTCCAGGCTCATCTGCAACGTCTGGGTGACCACCCGCTGATTGGCGAAGCACGAGGCGTCGGCCTGCTCGGCGGCCTGGAGGTGTCGAAGAATAAGGCATGCCGCGAATCGTTTGATCCGGGCGCGGGTGTTGCCGGGTATGCGGCGAAGCGGGCACTCGCACACGGCGTGATCACGCGCGGACTGAACGATACCGTGACGCTGTGCCCACCGCTCATCATCACGCCGGATCAACTTGACGAGATGTTCGACGGTATCGGCAAGGCGCTCGACGACACGTATGCCTGGGCGGTCCAGCAAGGGTTGACGGCCGCCTGAAGCGAGGCGGCCGCAGCCACCGCGAGAAGTCGGATGGACCAAGGAGCAGGCATCCGCCGCTCTATATCGATAGGAATGAGTGGTGTCGTTTCACGCGTTTTGGGCGCCGCTCCTGAAATCAAATCGATGTTCGATTGCTGACTGAGTTGATGCGTCATTCACCATGCAGGATCAAAGGCCACTATTCGTATATTGATTAGGTATACAAAATATGAATTTGAGGCGTTGTCGCTTTGCGATTTCGACGGGGGTATCGAGTGCAATCGAAAGAAGGTTGGAACAACATTTAACCGCTTGGAGACTAAACTTGAAGAAGCTGATTTCGGACACCTTCACCCGATTGGGTGAAGATGGAAGCGTGTTTCCCGCCCAGGGGCTTTTGGCCCGCGCCATTGGTGTCGCCGCGCTCTTGTGCGCCGCGCCGGCCTGCGTCCACGCACAGGGTAGTGTCACCCTGTACGGGATTCTTGATGCCGGGATTCAGTACCGCACGCATGCCGACGGAACGAATAGCGAGATCAACCTTCAGAACTACGGGAATATTCCCTCTCTGGTTGGCATGTCGGGCAAGGAGGAACTCGGCGGTGGCCTTAGCGCGGTTTTCAAACTCGAACAGGGACTCAACCTGAACGACGGGACCCCGACGGTGCCAGGATATGCCTTTTTCCGTGGCGCGTACGTCGGCCTTTCTGGCCCGTTCGGTACTGCCACGATAGGCCGGCAGACAACCGTGCTTTTCGACCAAAACCTGTACTTTGATCCGCTGTTGCTCTCGGCGTACAGCGCCGACGGAGAGGTTATACCTGTCACGGATAATTTCGTCAGCAATGCGGTCAAGTTCAAGTCGGCCTCGCTGGGCGGCATCGAACTGGAGGCGTTGGCCGCCACGGGCGGTATCGCCGGTCGTTCGACATCAGGCCGGGTGCTTGAACTCGGTGTCCAATTTTCGGGTACTTCGCTTGGCGCCAGTGGCGTGATCAGGGAGTCGTATGGAACCTATGTCAGCGATGCAGATGACACTTCAGGTTTGAAGCGAGTCATCGCAACGCTCGCGGCGAACTACCACATTGGCGGTTTTACCGCCTACGCCGGCTTCGAACGACAGACGGGAGATCTGGCGCCGGTCAAGACCGTCCTGTGGACGGGGGCAAGGTACCAGATATTTTCGGATCTAAGTTTTGCCGGCGGCGTCTATCAAACCCTTTCGAACACGCCGAGCGTGGGTAATCCGACGCTCTATTCGTTTAGTATGACATACAATCTGTCGAAGCGGACCAGCACATACCTTAATGCCGCGTACTCGAGAAATTCCAGCCAAAGTTCGCAGACAGTCTACGAGTACGATCCCACGTTGCTGAACGGAGTTGGCCAGCTTGGGGTAATGCTCGGAATAACCCACACGTTCTGACGCGTCGTCAAATGAAAAAGGAGTTCCAGAAGTGATCGTTTATTCCCGCGTCACTAATACCCATGATCCGCAGAGTCGGGGACGGCAGATCGGCGAAAAATGGGCCGAAGAAATCAAGCGCACGGTCTCGCTTGGGGGCGCCGCCCGGTAACGGAATTTCTCGTACGGATGTGCAAGTGAATCGATGATCGGAAGGATCCGGGGCGTGGGTGGCGTGATGAGAGAGAGGCATCGCTTTCTAATGGCTATGTGCTGATGGGAGTCGTTTTTTTAGCGCTGCGAGTGCGCCGCAGTTCCTCGCTGTAAGTGATGGGCAATCCGGTTTCTTACCGCTGAATCGTGATCGCTGGATCGATGCGGGTCGATCGTTCCAAAACACTGGGACGGAAACGGGTTGCAGTCGATTTGGCGCGAAGTGTGGGTAGGATCATGGGTGGGAGGCGATCCGTAGCGTTGGGAGTCAAACCTGGCGCGGCTTTCCGGGGGAGTTGGCTGCCTCCCTTTCCGTCGAATATCACGAAGGGAATAGCACCGATTGCCGCAGCCCGCATCTGGAGCTTCACTCATCGCCATGTGGCTGTTGAATAGACGGTCTTTCTCGTCTCGACTGTCTGCAATCGCATTCTTCGCGGCAGTCCGGGTTAGCTCACACACGGCAAAGTTTCTGCTTACCTCGAATCGGCGAGAACTGCTTCTTCTAGTGCCGAGAGCTATACGAGACCATTAAGCATGAGATGAATCCTTGGGAGAAAGATCGTGGAACTTTTCCGTATGGTTTGCATGGTGTTGGCCAGTTTTTTTGGTGTACGCAAACGCGCTGCTCATGAGGCAGATCTGGCGAATGTCAACATGGTGCTGCTGCCGTTTGTCGCAGTCGCACTCGCCTTGATGATTGGCTTACTCATCTTTGGAGTCGTACATTTGGTTGCTGACGTCACAAGTTCGACGCAAGGATTTTGATTGCAAGTGAACTCGTGCACACGGATTCAATTGGCAACGCGTCGCAGAGTACCTCGCGGGTAAACTCGACCGTTTATGCTGCATTGGTGACATTAGCCGTGAACAGAAGGATCGTCGAGAATTTCGGCAAGTCCGCGAATCGCGTTTTCGAAGCGATTGTCCCAAGGATGGCCGAAATTGAGCCGGATGCAGTCCTGGAAGCCGTGCATCGCTGAGAAAATCGGCCCGGGAGCGATACTAATACCGCGCGCGGTTGCCAACGCGTGAAGCTCCATTGCTTTGATAGACTGTGGGAGTTGTAGCCACAGAAGGTAGCCACCCGTTGGACGCACCCACCTAACGGTACTCGGCAGCCATTTGTGCAGAGCCGCCTCCATTCGATCGAGCTGCGATTGAAGCGACGACCGCAGCGAGCGCAAGTGTCTATCGTATCCTCCGTGCTGCAGATAGTCGGCAATTCCCGCTTGTGCGGGGATGCACGCAGAAAGTGTTGTCATCAGCTTCAGCCGTCGGACTTTATCAGTGAATCGGCCAGCCGCTGTCCACCCGACTCGATAGCCCGGTGCGAGTGTTTTTGAAAATGAACTGCAGTGCATGACAAGCCCCTCTGTATCGAACGCTTTGGCCGGCAGCGGACGGTCGCGGCTGAAATGAAGCTCCTGATAGACATCGTCTTCGATGAGCGGTACTTCGTGTCCACGCAGTAGTTCGACCAGAGCGCGCTTCTTGTCTGCTGACAAGGATGTGCCGGTCGGATTCTGGAAATTGGGCATGAACCAGCACGCTCGAATGGGATGCTGGTCAAGCGCACTTTGTAACGCTTCCAGGTCAAGGCCGGACACCGGGTCAACAGGTATTTCCACAGCGCGAAGGTCGAGCCGTTCAATCGCTTGCAGGGCGGCGTAGAAACCCGGGGACTCTACAGCTACGAGGTCTCCAGGCCGGGTAACGGCCATCAGACATAGATTCAATGCTTCGAGGGCGCCGTTTGTAACGAGAATTTCGTTCGGCGACACGGACATACCCGTTCCAACATACCGAAGACTGATTTGCTGGCGGAGATGGTCGTTACCGGGCGGCAGATCTTCTACCGTGTTCCATGGGGTGAGCGACCGCGTGCCGGAGACCAGTGACTTCAGAAGCCGCGCAGATGGAAAGAGCAGTGGTGAGGGGAACGCTGAACCCAACGGCACAATGTCAGGATGCCGGGCTGACTCAAGCACGGAGAACACCAGGTCGCTGACATCTACCTTCTTTGGTTCCGTTGCGAGTCCTTCTGTCCGAACCGCCTCGTTCACAGTGGCGCCCTGAGTGACGAAGTACCCAGCACGCTCCTCGGCGCGCACGAGGCCCCACTGCTCAAGGAGCGCGTAGGCGCGAAATACCGTCGACTGGCTCACGCCATACTGCGCGATCAGGTGGCGAAGCGACGGAAGCCTGGCTCCGGCGGGAAGCAAGCCTTCCCGGATTTGCGTTGCCAGATTCTTCGCAATAGTCTCGTAGCGATTCATTGATTGCCCTTACCGTGTTCTTCGCGGACCGAACCCACAGCGCACGCTGTGTCGCGAGATTCCCGGCATGTCTACCGGGAAACTGTGCCGCAATACTATAGCTTCTGTCGATGAGCGAGCGACGATTGCGGTTGGGGCTGGCAGCGATTGAGTGGGCGCGCCAACCGGGCTTGCCTGCTACGCAAACATCAGTGGCATCTGCTTCTTTTCGCTGGGCAGCGGGTGGCCTATCGTGGGTACGCGTGCCTTTCGGAGGGATGCCTCCAACATCCCTTGCCTTCAACTACGTCGCGTAATACCGCGACGCGAGACGCTACCTATCCATGTATCAGTACAACGAGTTCGACAAAGCATTTGTCAGGAGCCGTGCAGCGCAGTTTCGCGATCAGCTTGACCGTTGGCAAAGTGGCCAGCTGAGTGAAGACGACTTCCGTCCGTTGCGCCTGCAGAACGGCTGGTATGTACAGCGTCACGCGCCGATGTTGCGTGTCGCAGTGCCCTATGGCGAGTTGTCGAGTGCTCAGCTACGGATATTGGCGCGCATCGCTCGAGAGTACGATGCTCCGGAGCCTGAGGTCTATCTTCAGGCCGCCGACGCCCAGCGCAAGCTCGGGACGCATCATCTGCCAACGAATTCTGCGCACTTCACAACGCGCACCAACGTGCAGTTCAACTGGATTCCCCTCGGCAAGGCGGCTGACGTGATGGACCTGCTAGCGTCCGTCGACATGCATGGCATTCAGACCAGCGGCAACTGCATTCGCAACATCTCGTGCGACGAGCGTGCCGGTGTCGCCCCTGACGAAATCGCTGACCCACGGCCCTTCGCCGAACTCATGCGGCAATGGACGACGCTTCACCCTGAATTCGCATTCCTGCCGCGTAAGTTCAAGATTGCGGTAACAGGCGCCGCGGAGGACCGCGCCGCGACCGACTGGCATGACGTCGGCCTCCGGCTCTTGCGCAATGACCTGGGCGAACTGGGTTTTCGTGTAACGGTTGGCGGAGGGATGGGGCGCACGCCAATGGTCGGCTCAGTGCTTCGTGAGTTTTTGCCCTGGAATCAAATCATGAACTACATCGAAGCGGTCGTGCGCGTGTACAACCGCTACGGAAGGCGCGACAACAAGTACAAGGCTCGCATCAAGATTCTGGTTAAAGCCGAGGGCCAGCGCTACATTGACGATGTTGAGGATGAGTTTCGGGAAATCGTCGAGCACGATGGCGGTCCGCATACGATTCCGCAGCAGGAACTGGACCGCGTGGCCGCCTCGTTTGCGCCGCCTGCCGTGACCCGTAGCGCGTCAGCGCAAGCTGCGAGAAAGGATGCACCGACTGACAATCCGCTTTTCATGCGATGGATGCAGCGAAACGTGGCTCTCCATAAGGACCCGGCACTACGCATCGTTACGCTGTCATTCAAGCGTCTTGGACAAGCACCTGGAGATGCATCAGCCGCGCAGCTGGAGAGGCTTGCCGACCTCGCGGACCGCTTCTCAGCGAGCGAGGCACGCGTGACGCATACTCAAAATATCGTCCTTCCATGGGTGGCTGCGGACCACCTTTTTGCCTTGTGGGAGGCCGCCAGGCAACTGGGTTTGGCCAGCACGAACGTTGGATTGTTGACAGATATCATCGCCTGTCCCGGGGGAGATTTTTGTGCGCTGGCCAATGCGCGTTCAATTCCAATCGCTCAGGCACTTGCCGAACGCTATCAGGACATTGACGAACTCGACGATATTGGTGATATCGATGTCCATATCAGCGGCTGCATCAACTCGTGCGGTCATCACCATAGTGGGCACATCGGCGTGTTGGGCGTCGACAAGGATGGGAAGGAGTGGTACCAGATTACGCTGGGAGGGGCCGACGGAACCGCTGCGAGCGGCGCCGCACAACCCGGAAAGGTCATTGGTCCATCGTTCTCTGCTGCAGAGGTGCCCGATGTAATCGAGGCCATGCTCAGAACGTACCGCGACCTGCGCGAATACCGAGGACAAGGACGATACGAGCGTTTCATCGAAACGTTGCGCCGGACCGGCCTTGACCCGTTCAAAGCAGCCGCGAACAATGCACGAGTAAAACAGGAGGTGTCCGCGTGAGCAACGTCCCCCGACTGAATGTCATTGCATGGCACGCTGTCCAAGGCGATGAACAGTCCAATGTCCTCAAGCTTGCTAATGATGCAGACCCCATGTCGCTTGTAGATGGCTTGGCCGGAATTGAGCGAATCGAGTTGCATTTTCCGCATTTCACCGACGGCCGTGCATATAGCCAAGCCTATCTTCTTCGGCGCAGATTGGGCTTCACGGGAGATTTGCGAGCAACTGGTGACGTACAGATTGATCAAATTCTGCAGATAGCGCGAACAGGCTTCTCAAGCGCCGTACTCAACGAAGGTCTCGATCCGGCTGATGCAGCCAGCCATCTGGCGCGGTATTCCGGGTTCTATCAGCGCGACCTGGTTGGAGCATAGTCAACCTGAGCTATCGCTACCTCTTGTCCTCACAATCAGTCGCCCGGATTGGGTGGGAACGCTTCAACAGCATGGTCAACCGGGGCGGGTGAGTACGCGTAGGCGACGCAGGCACGGCTCGCAAACGCGCCGAATTCCACGAGAACGGCCAGAGAAGGCGTTTGAGTTTCATATTATCGTCTCAAGCGAAGATCGGCCTCGTTTCGCGAAAACCGGGTTTACCGCGCTCGCAATATTTTCAACACGGCACTTCCAGTTGCCACGCGATCGGTCGACACAGTCAGCTCTCCACGTGTAAAAACCAGCTCGCGTGTCGTCTTGACGACTTCCGCGCGAGCCTCCACGAATACCCCGGCTTTTACGGAGGAAAGGAATTGTGTGTCGAACTGAACCGTCACACAAGGCTGGCGCCCGCTTACCTGCCACGCCGCTGTGCTGAGCACCTGATCGAGCAGCGTGGTGAGCATGCCGCCATGAACAACGCCGGCAGGATTCAGATGCTGTTCGTCAACTATGACGCCGAACGTGAGCAAGTCCAGATTCGCACGGCTCCACAAAGGGCCGACGAGACCGGTGAAACCCTTTGGAGCGTGTTGCCGCCATCCATCCTGCGTAAGCCGTTCGGCCGTTTCGGAGGTCGTCATGATCAGCGCATCGAAATCACTGTGGCGGCGAGTTCGGTGGCCGCCTTGCCGAGATCGCTTGCGAGCGCGCTCGTGTCGGCAGCGTTGAGCTGTGTCGCGAGGCCGACTGCAGCAAGACCGAACACCATCCGCTGCCTCGAGTCGAGCACCGGCACACCAATCACGGTCACACCGGCAATGTAATTTCCGCGATCGACGGCATAGCCCTGCTTTCGCGTGGCGTCGACTTCTTTCATCCAGGTCTCGAATGTGGGCGGGTTTTGCCAGCGTAGCAATTCGAATCCGCTTTGCAGCTCCTCGCGTGTGTAGTCACCGTACGCAGCCACGCAGCGCCCGGTTGCACTGATGAGCGCCGGGAAGCGACTACCCAGTTCGACACGCAAGCTGAGTGAGATTTCGGAGGCCGACAGCGCTTTGACGACCATATGCTTCAGGCCGCTCGCCTCGACACCCATGGTTGTCACACCGTATCGCGTAGCGAGTTCGTTGAGGAACGGTTGCGCGAGATCGCCGAATCCACCGCTTCTCAGCGCACTACGCGCGAGCGACAACATGCCTGCGCCCACCGAATACCGCTTGGTGGACGGATCGACCTTGACCAGTTCTTCCTCGACGAGCACGCGAAGAATGTGCAGACAGGTGCTCGGCACCAATTCCAGTTCGTCCGCGATCGCTTTCACTCCGAGCGGGCCCGCGCTATTGCCGAGCAACCGCAGGATGGCAATGGATCGCGTCACTGCTGGCACTGGCCGAACGCGCGGTCCGCCCGCCTTCTTCTCTTTCTGTTCTGCATGTCCTGCTGTCGCCATCGTTCCTCCGTTTTGTATATAGACAAAAGTACATGCTATTTGACAAAAGATCAAGCCGCGCCTAAAGTGAGTTCAACAAGATGAATCAGCAAAAACAGCGGAGACACATCAAGATGACCAGATTAACGGCGTACACGTCTTATGCCGACGCCCAACGACACTTTAGCGCGCAGAACCTGTGGGACCTCGTAGATGGCGAACCCCCGCTACTGAACATCGCGCACGAGTGCATTGACCGATACGCCACGGAAGACCGCAGCGCCGTCATCATCGCGCACGCCGAGGGGCACGACGAAGTGCTCAGCTTTCGCGAACTCTCGGAGACTTCGTCGCAGGTCGCCCATTATCTGCATGCAGAGGGAGTGCGGGCGGGCGATCGCATCGGCATCATGCTCGAACCTTCGCTCGCTTTCTACGCTTCGCTGTTTGGCGTATTGAAGCTTGGAGCCATTGCCGTGCCGCTCTTTACGCTCTTCGGACCCGATGGGCTTCGACTTCGTGTTCAGGACTGCAAACCACGCATACTCATCACGAATGAGGAGAAGGCAGCGACTGCAGCAGCGATCGAGGGAATGAAAACGATAGTGGCGAACCACGACTGGTTGCAAGGTCTGGCTGCTTATCCGACGCACTATGAATCCGCGACTCACAGCGACGATCTTGCGATCTTCCAGTACACCTCCGGGACTACTCGTGAGCTGCCCGACGCGGTGCGGCACACCCATCGTGCTCTCGTCATGGTGCTGCGCGCGGCGCTCTACGGAACCGGAGTACGGCCCGGCGAGCGTTTTTTCTGTCCTTCGTCGCCGGCGTGGGGGCATGGTCTCTGGCATGGCACGTTGGCGCCGCTCGCACTGGGCGCGACCATCGGTGCGTATGCCGGCAAGTTCTCCGCGGAGCGACTGCTGAAGGCTCTGCAGGATCACCGCTTCGTCAATATGTCTGCCGCTGCGACGCACTACCGGATGATGCGCAACTCCGGTGCGGCCAGCCGCTACACGTATGCAATCGAAAAGCTGTCGTTCACGGGCGAACCCATTGATAGTGAAACTATGGAGTTCGTGCGCCAGACCTTCGGCTGCGTGGTATGCAGCATGTACGGTACGACGGAGATCGGCGTGATTCTGGTCAGTTATCCGGGCGCCCATGACTTCCCAGTCAAGCCTGGTTCGCTCGGTAAAGCAGTGCCGGGCGTACGTGTCGAAGTTCACGATGCGGAAGGACGTCCTTGCGGTGCCGACGTCACCGGCGAATTGACTGTCTGGCGAGGTGGAAAATGGCTGCCGACCAAAGACCTCGGGCGGATCGATGAAGACGGGTATTTCTACCATCGCGGCAGGGCCGATGATGTGATCATCTCGGCGGGCTGGACGATCAGTGCCGTTGAAATTGAAGACGCCGTGCTGAAACATCCGGACGTCCGGGAAACTGCAGCTATTGGCGTACCGGATCCGTTGCGTGGACAGGTTGTCAAGGCATTCGTAGTCGCAGAACGACCTGGCGACGAAAATTTTACAAAGGAAATTCAGGATTCCGTACGAGTGAGGCTGAGTCAGCACGAGTACCCCAGAGTAGTCGAGTACGTGGCCGAGTTGCCAAAGAATCCGGCTGGCAAGGTCAATCGAAAAGCTTTGCGTGACCGCGAGCGTGTCACGACGGCAGTTTCCAGTTAAATCGTGAGGAGAAAGTGCATGGCAGAAGATCAGGTAATGTTCCCCAAGATCACTGAAAAGGGTCTGGAAGAATTGAGCAAAAGAATCGGCGTGGACGTGGGGGCCACCGCCGAACCATGGTGTTATGAAGCGACGCGCGACAATATCCGGCACTACGCTCACGGCATCGGCGATGACAATCCGCTCTGGTGCGATCCGGACTATGCGGCGCAGACGCGCCATGAGGGAATCGTTGCGCTGCCGAGCTTCCTGTTCACCACGAGCCGGATCGTCTCCGGCTATGTGGGCGGCTTGCCCGGGGTTCACGCCATGTGGTCCGGTGCGGATTGGAACTGGCACAAACAGGTCAAGCGCAACGACGTGATTACCACCCAGGCGAAGCTGAAAGATCTGATCGAACACGAGACCCGCTTTGCGGGCCGGGCGATCCAGCAGATTTATCACGTCGACTTCTACAACCAGCACGGTGATCTCGTTGCCGACGCGGATAGCTGGTGCTTTCGCACCGAACGCGATCATGCGCGCGAACAGGGGACGAAATACCGTGACGTGAAGTCGAAACCACCGCGAATCTACACGGAAGAAGAGCTGGCCGCAGCCTACGAACTCTATCGGAACGAAAAGGTTCGCGGCGCCGAGACTCGTTATTGGGAAGACGTCACGGAAGGCGAAGAACTGCCGGTCATGTTCAAGGGGCCGATGACCGTAACAGGCTTCATCGCTTATGCACAGGGTTGGGGAGGCCTCTACATCCGCGCCAACAAGCTGGCCTGGCAACTGATCGACGCGCATCCGGGCGTGGGTATCAAGAACCGCTTTGGCATTCCGGACTGTCCGGAACGCGTGCACTGGGAAGAAGAGTTCGCGCTTCGCGTCGGGGCGCCGGGTGCTTACGACTACGGTCCGGAGCGCTGTTCGTGGCTGACGCATCATCTGACGAACTGGATGGGCGACGATGGCTTCCTGCGTCGCGCCACCTGTAAGATTCGTCGCCATAATCCGCAAGGCGACATGTTGTTCATCAAAGGCAAAGTGAAGCGCAAGTTTATCGAGGCAGGCCGACATCTCGTCGAGATCGAGCAGGAGGCGCGCAATCAGGACGATGAGGTGTCGGCACTCGGGAGCGGCGTGGTGGAGTTGCCAAGCCGCGGTTAAAACACGGAAGCGAGGGCCGAGCATAACGGCCCGTTTCATGAAAACAGGAGACGTTGATGACTGAAGCGCGAGGGGACACCTCGAACGAGACGGGAGTACCGCGTGGTGCATTGCACGGACTGAAGGTTCTGGACCTGTCGAGAGTGCTCGCGGGACCTTTTGCTGCCCAGATACTTGCTGACCACGGAGCGGACGTCACGAAGATCGAGCCGCCGCAGGGCGATGAAACACGTGAACTCGGGCCGCCTTTCGTTGACGACAGCGCCGCGTACTTTCATGGACTGAATCGCAACAAGCGGGCCATCTCGCTCGATCTATCCCGTCCGGAAGGCCGTGAGGTGCTGCTCGCCCTGCTCGCCGACGCCGATGTGCTAGTCGAAAATTTCCTGCCGGGCACGATGAAAAAGTGGGGATTGGACTACGGCGAGGTGCTACAGGCGCGCTTTCCCCGACTCATCTATTGCCGTATTTCGGGCTTCGGCGATAGCGGGCCGCTCGCTTCGATGCCCGGCTACGATGCGGTGCTTCAGGCATTTTGCGGGCTGATGAGTATCAACGGTCACCGCGAAAGCGGTGCGACGCGGATCGGCATTCCGATCGTGGATACAGCGGTGGGTCTGTCGTCGGTCATCGGCATTCTGTTGGCCGTGGCGGAACGGGCGGGGTCGGGTCTCGGGCAACTGGTGGATACGTCGCTATTCGAAACCGCGCTTGGTCTGTTGCACCCGCATCCGGCCAACTGGTTTGCCTCGGGCAATACACCTGTCCTTACCGGCAATGCGCATCCCAACATTTCTCCTTACGACACGTTCGCTGCGGCACGTGGCGATGTTTTCATCGGCGTGGTCAACGACGGTCAGTTCCGCCGATTCTGCAATGTGATCGGACGTGCCGAGCTGATCGGCGATCCACGTTTCGTCACCAATCGGGCGCGGGTTGAGAATCGCGCAACGCTGCGCGCGGAACTCGAGCCCGTACTGCGCGACTTCGATGCAACCGATCTGTGCCGCAGACTGACTGAGGCCGGCGTGTCCGCGTCACGAATCAACTCCGTTGCGGAGGCGTTGCAGCATCCGCACACGCTTGCACGGGAGATGGTGGTCCAGCTTGGTGACTACAAGGGCGTGGGCATTCCCGTCAAGTTGTCGCGCACACCCGGTTCGGTTCGCACCCCGCCACCCGGCTTTGCCGCCGATACCGAGGCCGTGCTGCACGAAGCTGGCTATGACGCGCAAGCCGCGCGTGCACTGATCGACTCGGGCGCCGCGCCCAAACGAAGGCGTGCGAAGGCCTGACGCGTCAAGCAGTCGCATACCTACCGTTGAATAACAAGGCTGCCGGAAGCGGCTGCCGGAAGGAGACATGAATGGCTAGCAACGTTAGCCGGGGCGCGCGCATGTCGCGCGACGACCGGCGTGTTCTCATTGCGTCGTCTCTAGGCGCGGTCTTCGAGGCCTACGATTTCTATCTGGCCGGCTCTCTTGCGGTGATCATCAGCAAGCAGTTCTTCGCGGGCGTGAATCCCGGCGCTGCCTTCGTGTTCACACTCCTGAGCTTTGCAGCGGGTTTTGCGGTGCGCCCACTCGGGTCCATCGTGTTTGGCAGAATCGGCGACAAGATCGGGCGCAAATACACATTCCTTTTCACCATTTCGGTGATGGGTATTTCGACTTTCCTCATTGGCCTGTTACCTGGGTTCAGTCAGATCGGCATAGCCGCGCCGATTATCTTCATCGGGCTGCGCCTGTTGCAGGGTTTGTCGCTCGGCGGCGAGTACAGCGGCGCCGCAACCTATGTCGCTGAGCATGCACCGAATGCGAAGCGCGGCGCGTGGACCGCATGGATACAGACGCCTGCGACGCTCAGCCTGCTGCTTTCACTGGTGATCATCATTGCAGTGCGCTACAGCGTCGGCGAGGCGGCTTTCTCCGCATGGGGCTGGCGTGTGCCGTTTCTCCTTTCAGCCGTGCTGCTGGCGGCCTCGGTGTGGATTCGCCTGAAACTGCACGAATCGCCCGTATTCAGCCGGATGAAAGCCCAGAACAAGGTGTCGAAGGCGCCGCTCAAGGAAGCATTTGGTGAATGGCGCAATCTGCGTCTGTCGCTAATTGCGTTGTTCGGTCTGGTGGCCGGCCAGGCCGTCGTTCTCTACACGGGGCAGTTCTATGCGCTGTTCTTTCTGACGCAGACGCTCAAACTCGACATCATGACGGCGAATGTGATGATCGGCGTTGCGTTGATCGTGTGCACGCCGTTCTTCATCGTCTTCGGTGCGCTGTCGGATAGAGTGGGGCGCAAACCAGTGATCATGGCCGGGCTTCTGATAGCCGCGTTCGCTTATTTTCCCCTATTCAAAGGGCTGACGCATTATGTGAATCCAGCCCTGGAGCATGCGCTGGATCAGTCGCCGATCGAAGTCGTCGCAAATCCGGCAGACTGCTCCTTCCAGTTCAATCCGACCGGCACGGCCCGCTTCACGAGTTCCTGCGACGTCGCGAAGCAGGCCTTGGCGAAAGCTGGCTTGAGCTATCGGAACGTCGAAGCAGTTGATGCGACTGTGGCGGTTGTTCATATCGGTGCCGCCAGCGTCCAGTCCTACCGGGCGGGAGGTCCGCAAGCCTCGTTGGAGGAACGCCGTTTCAGCGCAGCGCTGAGCGACGCTTTGTCGAAGGCCGGCTACCCGAACCAGGCGGATCCCGCGCAAATCAACTGGGTCATGGCGTTGCTGATTCTGATTGGCCTCGGATTGCTGATCACGGCAACCTATGGCCCGGTTGCCGCGGTGCTGGCAGAAATGTTTCCGACGCGCATCCGCTATACCGCTGTCTCGCTGCCGTACAACATCGGCAATGGCTGGTTTGGTGGATTCCTGCCTGCCACAGCGTTTGCGATCGTGGCAGCCAGCGGCGACATCTACGCAGGGTTGTGGTATCCGGTCAGCTTGATCGCGATGACCTTCGTTGTCGGCGTTATTTTCCTGCCTGAAACGAAGGGCCTCGATCTCGAGGCGGAGCCCGTCAATCAGATTCCCGATTCCGTGCATGAGAAATACAGTCCCGCACGCTCTACCGTTGATGCAAAGGGCACTGACGTCAGCTAGTCCATGTTGTTTCGTATTTTTAACTGGCATCAATAATACATAGTATAACTAATAAATAAGAATGGATTTTGGAGCGAGTTTAAGACTTGTGAACCAAACAAAGGAGACGAAATGAAGAGAAGCGTTCTAATCATGGCGATAGCGTCGAGCGTCCTGGTATCTACAGGCGCCATCGCGCAATCTTCGGTCACTATCTACGGGATCATCGATCAGGGCATCAACTACGTCAGTAACGCGCAATCCATCGACCCGTCTGGCCACCGCGCAGGCCATACTCAGTACACGACTAGCAGCACCGTGATGGCAGGAAACCAGCTAGGTTTTCAAGGCACCGAAGATCTTGGGCTTGGTTACAAGGCAATCTTCAAGCTTGAAACTGGCTTCGACATTGGTACAGGCAAGTTGCAGGAAGGCGGTACGTTCTTTGGCCGCCAGGGTTACGTGGGATTGAGCGCGCCATATGGAACGCTGACGCTTGGGCGGCAATACGACTCGGTCGTCGATTTTCTGCGGCCGTTGAGCGCGGCATCCGCAGGCGGCGGTGGAACGTACACGTCGCACGGCAACGATATCGACAATTTCGCCGACACGTACCGGACGAACAATGCGGTGAAGTTGACGAGTGCGCCTTATCACGGGCTGGTCGTGAGTGGCATGTATAGCTTCGGCGGTGTGGCCGGATCCATATCGAGAAACAGTATCTATTCGTTCGGCGCATCCTTCAACCAGGGACCCATCAAGGTAGCCGGCGCTTACTTGAAGGTGCATGATCCGAATCAGTCGTTCTTTGGCGACAACCAGCTCAGTTCCACTACGGCCAACAACCTGGGCGCGACAGCGGATGTGCAGGCCAATCCGGTCTATGGAGGATTCGCTTCGGCGAGCACGTATCAGGTGATTGCCGCAGGCGCGCAGTATGGAACCACGACTTTCTTCATTGGCGTCAATTACTCGAATATTCGCTTTGGCGGATTGGGGGATCCTGCCTCGGGAACGCTCTCACTCACCAATCCGTTCGGATATAAGGGTAATGCCGTGTTTAACAGCTACGCCGCGTATGTGCGTTATGTGGTCACGCCAGCGGTCGCCCTGGTGGGCGCCTATGATTTCCTTACAGGGGGCGCGATAGATGGCAAACCGCCCGCGCACTATAACCAGTTCAATGCCGCGGCTCACTATCTGCTCTCAAAACGTACGGACATTTACTTGCTGGGTACTTATGTCATGGCGGGCGGCACCGACTCGACCAAACAACAGGCGGTTGCTTCGATTCTCACCGTGACACCGTCGAATAGCGCTCGGCAGATTATCTTGCGAGTTGGGCTGATGCATTTCTTCTGAATTCGTGCCCATTGCCTATACGAGATATTCTTCAATACTCGTTCATCAACCTGGTGATGAAAACGTCTTGGGGCAGGTAATCAATCCAGCCCAAGGCTATCAGTTTGAGCTTGGCGAAAGGCTGGAGGGCTTACGACAACAGTTTTGCTGCTCACCAGTCTTTCTCCATTGCGATGCCGAAGCATCTGTTCAAGATCTGGACTGTTTACAACCTTACCGGAGGGCTCCGCCGCAGGACGATAGCCGGTGTGGGTTCGTCGATGCGCTTGCGGTGAGATCGATCATTCGCGTCTGCCGGCATGCGAATGACAGGAAAGTTATCCGTAGCCGCCGAACCAACGCCGATACCCGAATGTCGGCAATAGCGACCTCAAAACGCTCGGCTTTGACGGTATTGAACGGGACCCGCTCGCGGAAGCCTTCAGTTCCCGCAATCCGCCAATTTAACCTGGCTTTGTGCATATAGTGCTCTCGTTGCCTTCGGTCGTCGCGTAACTGCGGTCACTCAACCACGACGGCGCACTGACATTTGGATGTCCCCTTGACCTCTTGCAGCGGCCATTCGCTCGACGGAGCGAACCTGGCTCGTTTTAGGATCCAGAGAGAAATGGTCCGCCACGCCGATTTGCTCCCGGTAAGAAAAAGAGATGCCAAGAACAGACGATGCCTTCCAAAGGCAGTTGCCGCCCTGCCATTTCTCCCCACCAACACGATTTCCGCCGTGGCGGGAAGGTCACGCAACGCTGCGAGCGTCTGGCTAGACGCCTAACCAATGGCGAGGACGTGAGCCTCATTCTCGACAGCACGGGGATGAGTTCCGGCCGGGCCAGTGAGTGGTACGAGTAGACGTACGGTAAAACGTCGACGAAAATGCCGTGGCGTAAGATGCACCTGTCGATCGACGTTGACATGAACGTTCACGTGATCGCCATGGCTGGCGCAGACGTTTCGGATAGCGAAGGGATGGAGTGCGTCCTGCTCGCCGATCTGCAAGATGATCGCCGTGCGGGTCCCGGCAGGCAACGAACCGGTCAGCACCCTGGCCGCCCGGCACGGCGTGAACCGCCCGGGCTTTATTCGGAAGGGGCCGATTTCCCGTGCTAAGTACGCACAGTTCCGTCGGCGCCCCAAGGAATTGGCGCCGACGACCGCCGCCATGCCAAAGACGGATTTATTTGCTGGCCGCAGCAATAGCCTCCTCGACCACGTGGGCCACCACGAAGGGCTGCGCCGCCGGAACATCATGACCAGACCTGGTTCTGACGATCCTGGCACCGGCCCGATTCGCCATAAATTCCTGCACCTGAGTAGGAATTGCATGGTCCTGAGTCGCGACGATTTCCCACTTTGGGACAGACGCAGGCGCCGCTAGCGTGGCCGCTTCCGCGAAGGCCGCCGCGGCAAGTGGGCGTTCGCCAGCCGCGGCGACGCTTATGTCGGGCTGGCTGAGTCCACCGGCATAGACGGTGCCGTATTTGTCCTGGTTGATGTACACGTCGGTCTGCCCGCCAGCGGCAGCAACGGAATGCAGGTTCGCAGAGACAAGTTCGGACCCCGGAAACTTCGTGACCAGGTCATTGGTGCTCTCGCCCACCACGGGGATCAGCGCGGCAACGTATACGACCGCCTTCACCGACGGCTCCTGGGCGGCGACCTGGCTGACCACCATGCCCGCGTAGGAGTGACCCACCAGCACGACGGGGCCGTTGACGGACTTGACCAGCGCGTCCAGGCCAGCGGCGTCATTGGCAATGCCACGGAGCGGATTCGCATAGGCAATGACGGAATACCCGGCACTGCGCAGCACACTGATCTCCACGTTCCAGCTGGATGAGTCGGCGAACGCCCCATGGACAAAGATCACTGTGGGACTGGCATTGTCAGGATGATGGAAACTATCGGCCGCGGTTGAGGCAGGTGTGGTGGCGGTGTCCGTGGAAATGGGCGCCGCGGAAGCGTTGAAGCTGACGCTGGCAGCGAGAAGTGTGGCGATGAGGGCGCTGAGACTGCTTAACCTGTTCACGGGAATACCTCTTCTGAGTAGTTTCGAGCGGAGTTTGCACATGGCGCGTTCGCAGCGACATTTGAAGTCACGGCTATCCCTTGCCTGGGGGCCCATTGCCTGAGCCGCATGGCGGTCGATAACTGGTCGTATGCTGACTACCGGAAACGATTTCGTCTTGAAGGTCCTTGCTGACCATGGAACCTTGTTGCGCACGCGATGATGCAAACATCGGGCGAGGTTCAAAGGCGCACACGAGGGAGTTCCTTTGGTTCGGCACTCAGCGTCGAGAGGCCGGCGGCGGTGTGTTGCTGGTGCTGGGTGACCTGTTGGAACTGGATGCGGCGCGCACAACGTGGGTAGATGGGTAGCCACCATCCGGAAAATCGCAATGAGGGACTTGTGTCAGTCCGCGATAGCGGTGCAGATGCCGCCCAGGCAGCAGAACATGAATCACGGCTCCGCGCCGCTAGCCGTGTCGGACCAGCCCCAGCGCCTGCGCACGCGAAACAGCCTGAGCTCGCTTGTCGACGGCCAGTTTCAGGAAGATGCTCTTCATGTGAGACTTGACGGTTTCCGGCGCAATCCCGATCGCGCGCGCAATCTCCTTGTTCGACTGTCCTTGCGCAATCAGCTCGAGGATGTTGCGCTCCCGTGCGCTCAGCAAGTCCCCCGCGGTGTCGCGCTGAGGCTTGCTGGCGGGCTCGTACTGTGCCCGCCAGCCACCAAGCAGGCGATCGATGCAGGCGATCTCCCCGCCCGATGCGGTACTGCGCATGTCCTCCCGGACAGCCTGCAGCAGCGGCCCAATTTCCCGCCCCTGATCGAGAGGGGTCCGAAAGATGCCGGCCGGCTCGGCGGAGCGCAAGACTGGACGGAAAGTCTCAATGGCCCGCGCCCGATCCTGCGCACCGAGCCATGCCAGCGCGAGCGCGGTTCGCAAACGTATCGCGAGGTAGTCGTCATGGCGGCGTTCGACGTTTTGCAGCGCGGCACTCAATGAGTCGACCGCCTCGTGCGCCCGGTGTTGGGCCATCGCCAGACTGGCTGCCCCGAGTGCGCGATAGTGTTGGATATCCGCAGAGACCGGGCGCGCAGGATCGGCGTTGGAGGCCGCCAGCTTGTCGAGTTGCGCGACGCACGCCGACGCTTCCGGAAGCCGCGCTTCGGCGACATACAGTCTGGTGCGCTCGACGAGGGCGCCTGCGATCAGCCGGTCCCATCGCCGCGCGTGACCCAACGCCTGAGCCTGATCGAGCAGTGCATGCGCATGCGGAGTGTTCTCACGCGAGCAGGCGATTCGCACGAGCACCTGGTAGGCCATCAGCGTGCAATCGAGCCACACCGCAAGATCGACCACCGGCATCAGGTCGGCGAGCAGCGCTTCGGCCTCGTCCAGCCTGCCCTGCTCGTAGCGTAGCTGCGCGAGCATCGGTGCGCACAGTGCGGCCGAAATGGACTGCGGACCCGCGTAACGTTCGGCGAGGCGCATCGACTCGTTGAAGTGCCGCTCGGCAAGCGCGAAGTGCACCTGCTGCAGTTCCGCGAGGCCAAGCAGGCAGAGCCGGTAGACCGAAGAAAACACATTACGCTGGTCTTCCTCGAGCGAATACGGAATCCACGGTGTGGCGTAGAGCGCTTCGATGTTGCCTGCTCGCCAGTGGCCGAACCGGACGACGTTGGATACCACGTTGGTCGTCCAGATATCGGTCGATGGCCGGTCGAGACACGCCTGCGCGATCGTGAGCGCACGTTGCGGATCGTCCTGCAAGGCCGCGAGCACCGAATGGATCGCGCGGCACTGCCGCAGAATGCCGTCGGTTTCGGTGTTCGTGCTCGCGGTGGCGTCGCGTTCGATCACATCCAGCATCGTCGACGCTTCGTCGAAGCGCATGGCGAGCGCCATTCCCCAGGCGATCGCGAGCGTGACCGTGACCTGCGCCCGCATCAGGTCTGCGGGGAACTGGCGCTGCCAGCCGAGCAGCGTGAGCAGATCACCCTTTTTCACGAGCGCCATCGCGCAGTGCTCCATCAGGCGAATCGCTTCGTCCGTGGCGCCGGCGGCCATTGCATGCCTGACCGCGTCTGTCCAGTGCTCCTGTGCGGCGTACCACTGGCATGCCCGGCGATGGAGGCCGGCCACGTCATCACGATGCTGCGTTGCGAGCCGCTGGCGTAAATACTCGGCCATCAGATGGTGATAGCGGAACCAGCGTCCCTCCGGATCCATCGGTTCCAGCAGCAACTGGCGCGCAGCGATGGTCTCAAGCATGCTCTGGCTCGACTCGACGCCTGTGACCGCCTCGCACAGCGGCGCAGTCAGCCGGTCGAGTATCGCGGTGCGCAGCATGAAATCGACCATGTCGACGGGCAGACGTTCGAGCATGTCCTCGAGATAGGAGGCGAACGGTTTCGACGCACCGGTCGGCGCGCTCAACGCCCAGCCCGGCGGACGATCGTCCCGCGCCAGCACGGAGGCTGAAATACGCAACGCCGCAGCCCAGCCTTCCGTCCTGGCAAACAGCGACTTGATATCGGCCGTGCGCAATTCGCCGGGGCATTCCTGCTCGACAAAGCTGCGTGTCTCGTCGAAGTTGAAACGCAACGTCGAAGCGTCGATTTCCAGCAGTTCGTTGCGGGCTCTCAATTTGCCGAGCGGCAGCGGAGGATCCATCCGGCTGCAGATCACCACATGCACATGTGACGGCGCATTGGCGACAAAAAACGCCATCGCGTCGTGAATCGCCTCGGCGCTGATCAGATGGTAGTCGTCGACGAACAGATAGACCTCGTCTTCGACGTCGACGAGATCGTTGATCAACATTGACACGACGGGACGCGCCGGCACGAGAGACGCCTGGGCAGTCAGACCGATCGCCGGCGCGCCGATGTCGCCGCAGGCATGCCGCAAAGCGTGCGCCAGGTGATGGAAGAAGCGCGCGGGTTCGTCGTCCTCCGCATCCAGCGATAGCCATGCGACCCGTGCGCCGCTCGCGCGCAGGTGATTGAGCCAGCTCAGCACGAGCGATGTCTTGCCGAAGCCGGCCGGCGCTTCCACCACCGTGAGACGTTTGGTTTCAGCCTGCCCGACGAGACAGGCGAGGCGCTGCCGATCGATCAGGCCCGTGGGCAACCGTGGCGGGACGATCTTCGAGGCGAGCAGGAGAGGGGGTGCCATTGCCGGCATCGCTTCAGTCATGTGCGGGCCGTTCCGGGTGTTCGGGATAACCCTTCCCGCCATTTGCCATGCGTCGGTTCACGTACCCCCATTAGGGGGATTCTGCGCAGCATCGCGATCGGACACCATGGATTCATACAAGAGATCGTTGTTCTGTGGGCCGGACAACCACGCAGCATACGGCGGCCTGCGCAGCTGACGAAATGATACGCCAACCACCTCGGAGGAGGAGACATGTCTACCACATCGAATCGCATTGCAACGCACAAACTCGGGCCGCTCGGCGCTGAGCCGGAATTGTCGGAGATGGGGCAGATGGTTCAGCAGACCGTCCATCGTTACGCAGAGGAAGTGATGCGTCCGATCGGCGTCAAGCTCGATCGCATGACGCCCGAAGAAGCGATCGCGCCAGGGTCGCCGTACTGGGAGGCGCGCAGAAAATTCGTCGAACTGGGTTTCGGCGTGGACGGGATCTTCGAGCTCGAGCCCGCGGAACGGGCCAAGACCATGTGCATCCTGTTCGAGGAACTGGGCTGGGGTGACGCGGGCCTCGCGGTTTCGTTCGGCGCGGGTCTGCTGCCCGCAATGCTGGCCACCCTGTTCGGCAACGCATTCTGCCGGGCGCTCGCGCCGGATGCGAAGCTCGGATGCTGGGCCATCACGGAGCCCGATCACGGCTCCGACATGCTCGATGCCAGCGGCGCGATCTTCCACGCGCAAGGCACCTATGGCCGGCCCAACTGCGTGGCGACACTGCGCGGCGACGAAGTGATCGTCAACGGGCAGAAGTCGGCGTGGGTCTCGAACGGCATCATCGCGGACGTGTGCATTCTCTACTGCGCGGCCGACAGCGGCGCGGGCGCCGATACGAAGCGCGGCGCCGTGATTATCGTGCCGATGGATGCCAAGGGCGTGTCGCGCGGCAAGCCGCTCGACAAGATTGGCCAGCGCGCGTTGAACCAGGGTGAGATTTTCTTCGAGAACGTCACGCTATCGAAGGAGCATATCCTCGCGGGCCCCGATCAATACCTCGACGCCGTCTATGCGATTCACGCGTTCGCCAACGCAATCATGGCCGCCGTCTTCACGGGCACGGCGCGCGCGGCGTACGAACTCGCGCATGCCTATGCCCATGAACGCAAGCAGGGCGGCTTGCCGATCATCCGGCATCAGGCGGTGGCATCGCGGCTCTTTCATATGTTCCGCAAGGTGGAGGCGTCTCGCGCGCTCGCGCATCGCATCGTCCACTACAACTTCACGGCGCCGCAGCCGTCGCTGCATGCGGCGATGACGGCGAAGATTACCGCGACGCAGAGCGCGTTCGAAGTCGCCAACGACGCATTGCAGATCTTTTGCGGCAACGGCCTCACGCGCGAATACCCGATCGAGAAGATCTGGCGCGATGCCCGCGCATCGCTGATCGAGGACGGCTGCAATGAAGTCCTTGCGATCAAGGGCGGCTACTCGCTGATCGATCCCGACCTGCTGTGAGCGGTAGCGATCGAATCGCGCAAACAGATCAATACCCCAAGGAGACGGTGAAATGACGACGGCATATGAAGTGGTGCTCTATGGAGCAAGCGGCTACACAGGCAAGCTCACGGCATGGAAGCTTGCCGAACGCGGGATTCCGTTCATCGCAGCCGGGCGCAACAAAGCCCGGCTGGAAGAAGAAATGGCTAAGGTGCCCGAACTCGCGGGTCACGACTATCAGTGCGTGGCCGTCGAGCATGAGACCGCCGCGCTGACGGAACTATTCAAAGGCAGAAAGGCGGTCATCAACATCGTCGGGCCGTTCATGCAGCTTGGCCGTCCTGTCGTGGAGGGGAGCCTTGCGGCGGGTTGCCACTACTTCGACACCACGGGCGAAACCGACTGGATGACCCTGCTCAAGCGCGAATACGGCGCGTCATTCGCAGCGAAAGGCCTCGCGCTATGCCCAGGCAACTCCTACATGTGGACCGAGGGCAATCTGGCGGCCGAGATTGCGCTCGAGACACCGGGCATCGACACACTCGACATCGTTTATCTAGGGGACTCCGAAGTGAGCGTCGCGTCGACGATGTCGTTCCTGCGCATGTGCACTCAGCCTCAGTACTCCCTGCGCAATAACCAGCGCGTGCAGTGGCCGTGGGCGACGCCGTATCAGGTGCATGTGCCTGGCGAGCATGTATTGCTCAACGCGTTGCCGTGGGGCGGTGGCGGCGAGCCGGTCTGGTTCGAAGACGATCCGCGTGTGCGCAATTGCCAGACGCTCGTGTCGTTCAGAAACCAGGAGCGTTTTAACGCGGTGGTCGGGCTGCTGAAGAAGTTCGAGGAAGAGTGCCGGCATCTCGACCCCGCAAAGCAGGAAGAAATCACGAACGAGTGGGGCAAAGCCGTCACGCAGGTCGAGCCGCCGCGCGAGAACCCCGATATCAATCGTTGCACGCTGTCATGCCAGGGGCGTGGCAATACGAATTCCGTCAGCGTCATTCTGCGCGGCAATTCGCCTTATGCGCAGACTGGCGTGCTCGGTGCGGAAGCCGTGCGCCGCGTGTTGCGCGGGCAGCTTCATGCGGTGGGTTTCGTGTCGCCGTCGCAGGCTTTTGGCGCTCGCAACCTCGTTGCCGCGCTGGCCGAGGAAGGTTATCTGGCTCACGACGTCAAAAGTTTTTGACAGGGAATACAACCGCCTGTGCCATACGCTTTTGGCGCGAGCGGTCCAGCGATGGAGAGAGGAAATGGGCAGCGAAGTGTACATCGCGGGCGTGGGAATGACGCCCTTCGGCAAGCACCTGGATACGACGGTCAAGCAACTCACGCGCGCTGCTGTCGAAGCGGCATTCGCCGACGCAGGCTGCGAGGCGGCGCAATTGCAGGGTGCGTTTTTCGGCAATTCCACGCAGGGGCACATGGAGGGTCAGCACATGATTCGCGGCCAGCTTGCGCTGCGCGCCATGGGCGTGGGCACGGTGCCCGTGATCAACGTCGAGAATGCGTGCGCGAGCGCCAGCACCGCTTTTCATCTCGCGGTGAACTACGTCAGGGCAGGCGCTGCCGATATCGTGCTCGCGGTGGGCGCCGAGAAAATGTTCTCGACCGACAAGGCTCGCACTTTCAGCGCGTTCGACGGCGCATGGGACGTACACGACACGGAGAACGGCAAGCGCACTTTGCTCGAGATGGGCAACGGCATCGAACCGCCCGAAGGCAGCATGTCGCCGAAGCCGTACAGCGTGTTCATGGATATCTACGCATCCATGGGCCGCATGCACATGCGCGAATTCGGCACGACGCAGCGACAGTTCGCGGCCGTGTCCGCGAAGAATCACGGGCACTCGGTTCACAATCCGCTCGCCCAGTATCGCCAGCCTTACACGATCGACGAGATTCTCAGCGCGGCGGCCATCACCTATCCGCTGACGCTGCCGATGTGCTCGCCCGTCAGCGATGGCGCCGCGGCGGCGATCGTGTGCAGCGAGGCAGGTCTCGCGCGTCTGAGCGGCCGGCGCTCGCGTGCGATCCGCGTGCTCGCGTCCGTGCTGCAAACGGGCAGCGACCGGCCGGCCGCCGCGCTCGACCGGCATCTGGTCCGGCTCGGTGCGGCCCGCGCGTATGAGCTGGCGGGCGTCGCGCCGCAGGATGTTTCGGTTGCCGAAGTGCATGACGCGACGGCGATCGGTGAAATCATCCAGTCCGAAGTTCTCGGCCTGTGCAAGACGGGTATGGGCGGCATCGCCGCGGAACGCGGCGAGACGACCATTGGCGGGCGGATTCCGATCAATCCTTCAGGCGGCCTCGAATCAAAGGGGCATCCGATCGGCGCGACGGGGCTCGGCCAGCTCTACGAACTCGTGACGCAACTGCGCGGCGACGCGGGCGCCCGCCAGGTCGCGGACGCACGCATAGCGATCGCTGAGAACGGCGGCGGTTTGTGCGGCGTGGAAGAGGCCGTGGCCAGCATCACGATTCTGGGGCGTTGAGGCCGCATCGTCAGGCGCACGACCGGTTCCCGCGCGCACGCGAAAACGAATGTGAACGCGAACGCGGACCCGATATGGAAGGAGACATTGAGCAATGAGCACGCGACCTGAAACCACGCTGGCGGCGTTGATCGCCAACCGCGTCGAATCCATGCCGGATCTCGACGTCCTGACCGTCGAAGGAGCCGGTGTGCGTTCCGACGACGTGCGCACCTACCGGCAGCTTTGGGAGAACGGCCAGCGGCTCGCGCAGGTGTTGCGCGACCAGGGGCTGCGTCCCGGTGACCACTTCGCCTTGCTGATGGCCAATCATGCCGAGTTCCTCGATGCGATGGTCGCGGCATCGATCTCGGGGACCGTGTTTGTGCCGATCGATCCGCGTACGAAGGGAGACAAGCTCGCGTACATGCTCGATAACGCGCAGTGCCAGGGCGTCATCGCGGCCGACTACGCGCTCGACAACCTGATGGCAGTACGGGATACATGCGCGCGGCTCTCGTGGGTGATCGGGCTCGAAACGGACGAAAGCACGAAGCCGCTCTCCGCGTTTCCGGGTGTGGCGTCATATCGCGCATTGCTGCCTGAAACCGTGCCCGCAATCGAGGTGATGACGCGCGACCCCGATAGCGCGATGCAACTGATCTTCACGTCCGGCACCACGGGCGACCCGAAAGGCATCGTCATGACGCATCGGCGTTATTGCACGACGTCGGCGGCAGTCACGGCGCTGTTCGGCTATGCACCCGACGACCGGCCCTATACAGGACTGTCGCTGACGCATGCGAACGCGCAGATCGTGAGTCTGGGCGCCGCGCTGGCCGCGGGCATGCGCGCCGTGATGTCGCGCCGCTTTTCGAAGTCGCGTTTGTGGGACATCACGCGCAAGTACCGGTGTACGACCTTCACGCTGCTCGGCGGAATGACCACGGCGATCTACAGCGAGCCCAACAGGCCCGACGATGCCGACAACCCCGTGCGCTTCGTGATCTCTGCGGGGATGCCGGCTGCGATCTGGAGCGCGTTCGAAGAACGCTTTGGCGTGCGGCTCGTCGAGTTCTACGGCGCGGCGGAAGGCGGCCTCACCGTCAAGCCGCTCGGTGTCGGGCCGGTCGGCAGTATTGGCAAGCCGGCGCCGATGCTTGCATACCGCATCGTCGATGACGAGGGCAACGACTGCGCCCCCGGCGTACCGGGCGAATTGCTGTTCCGGCCGGCTGACGGGTCGCCCTTCCGGGTCGAGTACTTCCGCAATCCCGAGGCCTCGGCGAAGAAGTGCAAGGACGGCTGGCTGTACATGGGCGACGTCGTGCGCGAGGACGGCGACGGCTGGCTTTACTTCGAGTACCGCAAAGGCGGCGGCATTCGCCATAACGGCGAGTTCATCAACCCGGCGCCAATCGAAAAGGTGATTGCGGAGTCGGGCATGGTCGAGGACGTCTATGTCTACGGCGTGAAGGCCGCGTCCGGCGCGCCCGGAGAGAAGGACGTGGTCGCGGCCGTCGTGCCCAAGCACGCATCGCGTTTCGAGCCGCAGCAGGTGTTCCGCGCCTGCCGGGCGAGGCTCGAAGCGAGTTCCGTCATCACCTGGTTGCAGGTGGTACCGGAGATTCCGAAGACCGCGTCCGAGAAACCGCTGGAGCGCTATCTCATCGATATGTTCGAGCAGCGCCCAGACAGCGTGTTTACCGAACAGGCCTGAGCGGCCCATCCCCCTTCGATCCCTCCCCCTCGCTCCCCTGTTCAGGGGATAGTCCGGCGCCCCTGAACAATCGATCATTGCATCACTCGGGATGCCGCCGTGCGAGAGATGTCTCACCGGACCTGTGTCAGCCCGAATCCATTCTCGACCTCAGGAGATATCGATGCAGGACGCCGCACGGGAGCCGACGCCATCCCCCTACGCCTATCCGCTGCTGATCAAGCAGTTGCTGCACACGCCGTTCATCCAGGCGCCCAACCAGGAAATCGTCTACCGCGGCGAGCTGCGGATGACCTATACGACGCTGCGCGAACGCATCGCGCGGCTCGCCAACGGCCTCCACGGGCTCGGCGTGCGGCACGGCAGCACGGTCGCCGTAATGGACTGGGACAGCCACCGCTACCTGGAATCGTACTTCGCGGTACCGATGATGGGCGCCGTGCTGCAGACGGTCAACGTGCGGCTGTCGCCGGCGGAAATCGTCTACACGATCAACCACGCGGGCGCCGACGTGCTGTTCGTGCACACCGACTTCCTGCCCGTGGTCGATGCGATCAAGGATCAGCTCGAAACGGTCCGCACGTTCGTGTGGATCGATGAGCCGGGCAGCGAAGCTTGCACGCACGACATTGCGTTCGCAACGGAATACGAAGCCATGCTTGCCGCGAGCGCGACGAGCTATGACTTCCCGGACTTCGATGAGAACACCCGCGCCACCACGTTCTACACGACCGGTACGACCGGCCTGCCCAAGGGCGTGTACTTCTCGCATCGCCAGCTCGTGCTGCACACCATCACGCTGATGGCCGCGCTGTCGAGCCCGATGTCGGGGCAGCGCTTTCACCGCGGCGACGTGTATATGCCGCTCACGCCGATGTTCCACGTGCATGCATGGGGCATGCCCTATATCGCGACCGTCATGGGCGTGAAGCAGGTCTACCCGGGCCGCTACGTGCCCGAGCGTCTCGTGCAACTGGCGAGCGAGGAGGGCGTCACGTTTTCGCATTGCGTGAGCACGATCCTGCACATGGTGCTGTCGTGCCCGGACGCGAAGCATGCGGACTTCAGCAAATGGAAGATCGTGATCGGCGGCGGGGCATTGCCGCACGGGCTGGCGCGCGCCGCGCTCGATCGCGGCATCGACATCTTCGTGGGCTACGGCATGTCGGAAACGTGCCCCGTATTGAGCCTCGCGCAGTTGCCGCCGCACGCCGGGCCACTCGATCTCGACGAAGAAGTGCGCCTGCGTTGCAAGACCGGCTTCCCCGTGCCGCTCGTCGATCTGCGCATCGTCAACGAGAACATGGAAGACGTTGCGCACGACGGCAGCGCGTACGGCGAGATCGTCGCGCGCACGCCGTGGCTGACGCAGGGCTATTGGAACAACCCGGAAGCGTCCGCGCAACTCTGGGCGGGCGGCTATCTGCATACGCAGGACATCGCGAACGTCGACCCCACCGGCAACATCCAGATCACCGACCGTATCAAGGACGTCATCAAGTCGGGCGGCGAGTGGATCTCGTCGCTCGAGATCGAGAGCCTCATTTCGCTGCATCCGGGCGTCGCGGAAGTCGCGGTGATCGGCATCAAGGACGACAAGTGGGGCGAACGGCCCGTCGCCCTGGTGGTGTGCAAGGAAGAGGCCGAGCTCACCGAAGACGACGTCAAGGCGCACGTGATGAGCTTTAGCAAGACCGGGCGCATCTCGAAGTACGCGGTGCCGCAGATCGTCAGATTCGTCGATTCGCTGCAGAAGACGAGTGTCGGCAAGACCAACAAGAAGTGGTTGCGCGAGCAGTTCGCCTGACCCTTCACAAGGAGCACACACGATGAGCATCAAGGAATACAGCATTGCCACGATCGACAACTTCGTGGGGCGCGAGCTGGGCGTATCGGACTGGGTCGTCGTCGATCAGGCGCGCATCGACGCCTTCGCAGCCTGCACGGGCGACCGGCAATGGATCCACGTGGACGTGGAGCGTGCGAAACGCGAGAGTCCCTTCGGCGGCACGATCGCGCACGGCTATCTGACGCTGTCGCTGCTGGCGGCGCTCGCCATCGAACTCGGCCTCATTCCCGAGGACGCATCGGCCGGGCTCAACTATGGACTCGACAAGGTGCGCTTCATGACCCCCGTGAAAGCCGGCGCGCGGGTGAGAAATCGCGTGACGCTCGCATCGGTGGAAAGGAAGGGCGGCGGCCGGATCATCATCAAGACGATGAACGAGCTGCAGATCGAGGGTGAGGAGAAACCGGCGCTGGTCGCCGAAACCCTGGCGATGCTGGTTGCGTGAGCAACCCTGAGAAAACTTTAGCAATCTTGAACAATCGTCTGATGACGAACCTGATCGATATTCGAGGAGCAGCAGAATGGCGGCTGTAAACGAAAAAACGGCGCGCAATGCGCAGCCGGAGGATATCGCGGCGAGCGCCGCGGAAGGCATGCTGGGGCCCAACCCGTTCGTGGGCCTGCGCCCGCGCGACATCATGGCTGCCGTGCAGCAGATCGGTGCCCAGGCGCTGCGGCAACCGGCATTGCTCCTTGAGCAGGAGGCGGCGCTTGCCCGCGATCTGATGGCGGTGCTCGGCGGCACGGCGGATAGCACCCCGCCCGCAGGCGACAAGCGTTTCACCGACCCGGCGTGGCAGAACAATTCGCTGTATCGCATGACGATGCAGGGCTACGTCGCATGGCGCAATGCGCTGACGGGGTTCGTCGAGCGCTCGGCGCTCGATCCGAAGAGCAAGGAGCGCGCGCAATTCGTGCTGTCGCTCATGACCGATGCGCTGTCGCCAACGAACACGCTGTTCGGCAATCCGGCGGCGCTCAAGAAGGTCATCGACTCGGGCGGCGCGAGCCTTCTCGGTGGTGTCAAGAATCTCGTGACGGACATGCTGCAGAACCAGGGCATGCCGGCGCAGGTCGACAAGACTGCGTTCAAGGTCGGTGAGAATCTCGGCACGTCGCCGGGCGCGGTGGTGTTTCGCAACGAGGTGCTCGAGCTGATCCAGTACGCGCCGTCGACAGGCGAGGTGTACGCGCGCCCGCAACTGATCGTGCCGCCGCAGATCAACAAGTTCTATGTGTTTGACCTGTCGGAAGGCAAAAGCATCGTCGATTACCTGGTGAGGAGCGAGTTTCAGGTGTTCGTGGTGAGCTGGCGCAATCCCGTCGCGACGCAGAGTCATTGGGACCTCGATACTTACGTGGCCGCGCTTCTCGAAGCGATCGCGGCCGTGCGCGACATCACCGGCAGTGACGACGTCAATCTGCACGGTGCCTGCTCGGGCGCGATGACGATTTCGGCGCTGCTCGGCCACCTGGCCAGCCGTGGCGACAAGAGCGTCCATGCCGCCACGTTGATGGTGGCGGTGCTCGACAACACGGCTGATTCGCAGCTCGGTCTCTTTGCCACACCCGAAGCCATCGCGGCGGCAAAGCAGAACAGCACGTCGAAAGGTGTGCTCGCCGGTGAGGAAATGGGCCGCGTGTTCGCGTGGATGCGGCCGAACGATCTGGTGTGGAACTACTGGGTCAACAACTATCTGCTCGGCAAGGCGCCGCCCGCATTCGACATTCTCTACTGGAACAACGACGCGACCCGCCTGCCTGCGCGTATGCATGGACAACTGCTGGATATCTTCACGGGCAACCTGTTCAGCAAGCCGCGTGCACTGACGGTGCTGGGCACGCCGATCGACCTGTCCGAAGTGACGTGCGACAAGTACGTGGTGGCGGGTATGACCGATCACATCACGCCGTGGAAGGGCGTGTACAACACGGCGCGTGTGTTCGGC
Organism: Paraburkholderia caffeinilytica; assembly: GCF_046030355.1. Taxonomy (GTDB): domain Bacteria; phylum Pseudomonadota; class Gammaproteobacteria; order Burkholderiales; family Burkholderiaceae; genus Paraburkholderia; species Paraburkholderia caffeinilytica_B. Next base: position 76,881 of record NZ_JAQQCQ010000027.1, on the reverse strand, counting down.
GGCAATACGCGCTTCGTGCTGAGTTCGAGCGGCCATATCCAGAGCCTGATCAACCCACCGGGCAACCCGAAGGCGAAGTTCTTCCTCAACCCCAACCTGCCAGCGAATGCCGACGCATGGCTCGCCGGCGCCCAGGCCGAAAAGGACTCGTGGTGGGACAACTGGCGCATCTGGCTCGCCGATCGTTCCGGCGAGCGGCGTGCGGCGCCGGCATCGGTCGGCAATGCGCGGTATCCCGCAGGCGTGAAAGCGCCGGGCACCTACGTCATGGAAGCATGACGTGCACCCTTTGACCGCATGAGGGTCATCATTTTTTAAACATCGTTTCTAAAGGAGCACCGAATCATGGATTCAAACACGACCAACAACATTTTCGCGGAGTACAAGAAGGTCATCGGTCAGTTCAAGCTGCCCGGCATCGACGTCGCCGCTATCCTCGAATCGCACCGCAAGGATATCGAAGCGATCGCCGAAGCCAATACGACCGCGCTCGCAGGTGTGCAGTCGCTGGCGCAGAAGCAGGCGGAAATCCTGCGCACGACATTGAGCGGACTGCAGTCGCTTGTCACGCGTTCGGCGCAGGCGGATGGCCAGAGCGCAGCCGGTGCGGGCGAGATCGTTCAAAATGCGATGCAGAAGGCGCTCGTCGACATGCAGGAACTGGCGGACACGTCTTACCGCGCCCAGTCGGACAGCTTTGCGGTGGTGACGAAGCGTGTTGCCGAGCGCGTCGAGGAACTGAAGACGCTGCTGCAGCCGAAGAAATAAGGCGGCACCGCGTTTGCGGCATGCCGGCGCCTCGAATGAAGTGTCGTTCAAGAAGATCATCCGGAAAATAAGATGCACACGAGCCTCGAGTCTGATTGCAGCATGTCCGTCCAGCTAGTCGATCTGGACGGGCAGACGCTGCGTGTCGCAACCTGGCGCGGCAGCGATGCTTCGCCGCCGCTCCTCATTTTCAATGGCATCGGCGCCAACCTCGAACTGGTGGAGCCGTTCGTCAGGGCGCTCGAAGATGTGAGCGTCATCATCTTCGACATTCCCGGTGTGGGTGGCTCGCCCGCGCCGGTCGTGCCGTACCGTTTTTCGACGTTGTCGGTGTTGGCCGACAAACTGCTGACGAGGCTCGGCCATCACGGCGCTGTCGATGTGCTCGGCGTATCGTGGGGCGGGGCGCTCGCACAGCAGTTCGCGCGTCTGTACCCGGCGCGCTGCCGCAGGCTGATCCTGGCGGCCACTTCGCCCGGCGTCATCATGGTGCCGGGCAAGCTCTCGGTGCTGTCTAAAATGATCGGGCCGCGCCGCTATTTCGATCCGGCCTATATGCAGCAGATCGGCGCGGACCTGTATGGGGGCGCTTACCGTCGGAATCCGGCGCTGCTGAAGGAGCATAGCCGTCACATTCAGGCGCCGCGCGGCCGTGGCTACCTGTATCAGCTGCTGGCCATGTCGGGCTGGAGCAGCCTGCCGTGGCTCGGTGCGTTGCGCCAGAAAACGCTCGTCATGCACGGCAGCGACGACCCGATCGTGCCGCTCACCAACGCGAAGATTCTGGCTGCGCGTATCCGTGATGCGACGCTCCATGTGATCGACGACGGCCACCTGTTTCTGATCTCGCGTGCGAGCGACGTCGCGCCGGTGGTGCGACGGTTTCTCCGGCAGGAGGCAAGTTGAGGTTCTTCGCGGACGGCGGGGCAGGTGCGCGGACTGCATCGGCGAGCGTACGCGATCTACGCAAGATCAAAGGTCTGCAGCGCATGCGCGTGACGGCGACGTGCCTGCTGGCGCTCATGATTGCGCTGCTGCTCGTGTGCGTGGTCTGGCAGCCCGGGTATGCCTGGCTTGCGTGGCCGCGCGCGTTTGCGGAGGCAGGCACGGCGGGCGCAATCGCGGACTGGTATGCCGTCGTCGCGCTGTTCCGTCATCCTGTGGGGCTGCGCATGCCGCATACGGCGATCATTCCGCGCAACCAGCAACGCATTGCCGAGAACCTCGGTCGCTTCATCGAAGAGAATTTTCTCGCGCCGGAACTGGTCGTCGGACGGCTGCGGGAGCACAACACTGCACAGGCGCTTGCCCGCTGGCTCGCGGAACGCAAGAACAGCGAAGCGATCGCCGATGCCGTGGCGGATTCGCTTGCGGTGCTGCTCGACGGGATCGGCGAAAAAGATGTCGAGTGGCTGCTCGATCGCCTCGTGATCCCGCAGTTGCGTACGCTCGATATCTCGCATGTGGCGGGTGATGCGCTCAAGGTCCTGACCGAAGGCGACCGGCATCAGCCCTTGCTCGATCACGGACTCGCCGCGCTCGAACGCTGGTTGACGGCGAACGTGGAGATGATCAAGGCCCGCTTCAGCGAGGCGTCGCGGTACACGCCCGCACCACTCGATGCGTACATTGTCAGAAAATTCGTCGAAGGCATCATTGCGTTGCTGCATGAAGTGGCGGCGAGCCCGGACCATGCGCTTCGCCTGCAGTTCGACGAGGCCTTGCAGGAACTGATCGTAAAGTTGCAGACGTCGCCCGTGCATCGCCGCTTCGGCAAGTTGTTGATGCGCGACTGTATTCGCCATTTCAGGCGGGGAAACTACTGTCGCGTGCTGCTCGATCATGTGCGCACGCGCTTGCTCGGGGAACCGGGTCAGGGGCAGACTGCGATGCGCGATGTGCTGGCGAGTCTGCTCGCTTCGCTCGGCGAACGCGTGAGCCGCGAAGCCGCCATTCAAAACAAGCTGAATGCGTGGTGGCTCGCGCTTGCGCACGAGCTTGTCGTGCGTTATGGGCGCCAGTTGTCCGCGCTGATTACCGAGGTCGTGAAGAGCTGGGATGCCGAGGAAGTGAGCCGGAAGATCGAAGCCGAAATGGGTCGCGACCTTCAGTTTGTGCGGATCAATGGGACATTGGTGGGCGGCATGGTCGGTTTGCTGCTGCACGCCCTCGCGCTGGCCGTCGCGCGCTGAAGCGGTGCCTCGCAAGCTGGGCCGAACGTCAACCCGCCGCGACGAGCCCCAATGCCTGGGCTCGGGCAACGGCCTGCGCACGCTTGTCGACCCCCAGCTTCACGAAGATGTTCTTGACGTGCGTCTTGACGGTCTCAGGCGTAATCCCAAGGCTGCGCGCGATCTCCTTGTTCGACTGCCCCTGGGCAATCAGCTCGACGATGCCGCGTTCGCGTGCGCTCAACGCTTCGCGCTCCACCTCGCGTGCGGATTTCGCCGCGGGATCGTATAGCGCGCGCCAGCCGTCGAGCAGACGATCGATATACGCGACCATTTCTCTGGGTTGCGGCGTGGTGCGTGTGTCGTCGCGCACGGCGCGCAGGAGCTGCCCGATTTCCGGCCCCTGGTCGAGAATCGAACGGTAGATGTCGCGACTCGCATTGAGGACGTCGCGAAACATCGCAACCGCGCGGGCCGGTTCGTTCGCGCGCAGCCAGACGAGCGCAAGCACGGTGCGCAGGCGAAACGCGAGGTAGTCGTTATGCCGGTTTTCGACGCTTCGAATAGCGGACGTCAGCGATCCGACCGCGTCTTCCATGCGGTTCTGCGCGATGGCGAGCCACGCCACCGCGGTCGCATGAAAGGTTTCGATCTCGGGTGACAACGCGCGGCCGGCTGCGGCATACGAGGCCACCAGCTGATCCAGCTGCGCCCCACAGGCCGCGGCTTCGGTGCTCCTCCCTTCCCTTAGATAGAGCCGCGCGCGTTCGACGAGTACGCCGGCCTTCATCCGTTCCCAGTGGCGCGAATAGGCCAGCGCCTCGGCGTGATCGAGCAGCGCATAGGCCTGCCGCGTGTTGCCGCGCGCAATGGCGATGCGCACCAGCACACGATAGGCAATGAACGTGCTATCGAGCAGCACCGCGAGATCGATCACCGGCATCAGGTCGGCCAGCAATGCTTCGGCTTCGTCGAGTCGTCCCATCTCGTACCAGATCTGCGCAATCATCGGCGCGCATAACGCGGCCGAGATAGACTTCGGACCGGCGTGACGTTCGGCCAGCTGGATCGATTCGTTGAAGTAGCGCTCGGCCAGCGTGAAATGCATCTGCTGCATTTCCGCGTGTCCGAGCAGGCACAGGCGGTAGACTGAAGCGAACACGTTGCGCTGGTCTTCCTCGATCGAATAGGGGACCCACGGCGTGGCGTACAGCGCCCCGAGGTTGCCCGCTTTCCAGTGCCCGAAGCGCACGACGTTGGAAGCGACATTGGTGGTCCACTTGTCGGTCGAGGGCCGTTCGAGGCAGGCCTGCGCGATTGGCAGCGCACGCGCTGGATCGTCCTGCAGTGCTGCTACCACGGAGCGGATTGCCTGGCATTCCCAATGGATGTCCTCCGCAGCGTTTCTTGCGCTGATGTCGCTGTCTGTGTCGCGTTCGGCGGCGTCCAGCATCGGCAGTGCTTCGTCGAAGCGCAGGGCAAGCGCCATCCCCCATGCGATCGCGAGCCTGATCTTGATCTGTCCGCGCATCAGATGCGCGGGGAACTGCCGCTGCCAGCCGAGTAGGGTGAGCAGGTCGCCCTGCGTGACGAGCGACATCGCGCAGTGGCCGATCAGCGCGACGGCCCGCTCCGTATCGCCCGCTGCGATGGCGTGCCGGACCGCGTCTGTCCACAGCGCGTGGTCGGCGTACCACTGGCAGGCACGGCGATGCAGTTCGGCTACCTCGTCGCGATGGCGCGTTTCGAGCCGGTGATGCAGATACTCGCCCATCAGGGGGTGATAGCGGAACCAGTGCCCTTCGATGTCGAGCGGTTCGAGCAGCAACTGGCGTGCCGCGATCGCGTCGAGCATGCCATCTTCTTCCGCGACGCCGGTGACGGCCTCGCATAGCGAAGCCGTCAGGCGATCGAGTATCGAGGTGCGCAGCATGAACCCGACCATCTCAGCCGGAAGGCGCTTGAGCATGTCTTCGAGGTAGGCCGCAAACGGCCGCGAAGCACCGGACGGCGTGCTCACGTCCGAGGCCGTCCTGCCTGCGTCACGCGAAAGCGCCGAGGCCGATATACGGAGCGCCGCGGCCCAGCCTTCGGTGCTGTCGAACAGCGATTTCACGCTGGCCGCCTTCAGCCTGCCGGGGTATTCGTGTTCGACGAAGCTGCGTGTTTCGTCGAGATTGAAACGCAGCGTCGAGGCGTCGACTTCGAGCAGTTCGTTCTTTGCGGCGAGTCTCGCGAGCGGCAGCGGCGGATCGGTGCGCGTGCAGACCACGACGTGCACGTTCGACGGCGCGTTCGCGATGAACCACGACATCGCCTCGTGAATGGCAGGCAGGCTGATCAGGTGATAGTCGTCTAGGAACAGATAGACCTCGTCGTCGACATCGACGAGCTCGTTGATCAGCGTCGATACGACCGACTGCGCCGGCACGAGCGAAGCCTCCGCCGTCATGGTGATGGCGGACGCGCCGACACTCGCGCAGGCGTTGTGCAAGGCCCGCGCCAGATGGTGAAAGAAGCGCGCGGGCTCGTCGTCCTCGATATCGAGCGCAAGCCACGCGACGCGTGCGCCGTCTGCATGCAACTGCTTGATCCACATGAGCGCGAGCGAGGTTTTGCCGAAGCCGGCAGGCGCCTTGATGAGGGTGAGCCGTCTGGATTCCGCCTGTTCGGCGAGGGCGACGAGCCGTGGCCGCTCGATCAGGCCGGTGGGCAGGCGCGGCGGCAAGACCTTCGTGGCGAGGAAAAGAGGCGGCCTTGCCGGGGGCTTTGCTTCTATCACGTGCATTGAGTGCTCCAGGCGTTCGGGTTGACCCTGACTGCCGTTCCCCATCCATGCGATCGCGCTCCCCTGTACGGGGGATATTGCACCGCATCACGCCCGGGCATCATGGAATCAACCGATGAGATCGACTTCCTGCAGCCGGACAACGATGTGTTGCTCAGGAAATGATACGCCCAACGACCTTGAAAGAGGGCATATCGAGCGCATCGAAGCGCCTTCAGTCCAGTGAGCTGCACTGGGCAAGCGCCTGACCCGACACCCTTCAACGGAACTGATGCAGGAATCAACGATGAGCACCTATATTGCCCCGCTGCGCGACATGCGCTTTGTGATGACGGAACTGGCCGGCCTTGATGCGGTGTCCGCGCTGCCGGGCTTCGAGGAGGCCACACCCGAACTCGCCGAGGCGGTACTCGATGAAGCCGCGAAGCTCGCGACCGAAGTGCTCGCGCCGCTCAACAAGCCCGGCGACGCACAGGGCGCACGCCTGACGGGCGACGGCGTGATCGCGGCGGACGGCTTTGCGGGCGCCTACAGCCAGTTCGTCGAAGGCGGCTGGACGGGATTGAGCGGCGACCCGGAATTCGGTGGCCAGGGATTGCCCGAGGTGCTGCATGCGGCCACCGTCGAAATGTGGAATGCATCGAACATGGCATTCGCGCTGTGTCCGCTGCTGACGGCGGGCGCCACGGAAGCATTGAGGCACCACGGTTCCGATGCGCTCAAGGCACGCTATCTGCCCGATCTCGTGAGCGGCAAGTGGACGGGCACCATGAACCTGACCGAACCGCAGGCAGGCTCGGATCTCGCCGCCGTGCGTACGAAGGCGGTGCCGGAAGGCGATCACTATCGCCTTTCCGGCCAGAAGATTTTCATCACGTGGGGCGATCACGATATGACGGAGAACGTGATCCACCTCGTTCTCGCTCGTACGCCGGACGCACCCGAGGGCGTGCGGGGCATCTCGCTCTTTCTGGTGCCGAAGTTTCTGCTCAACGCCGACGGCTCCATTGGGGAGCGCAACGACGTGCACTGCGTGTCGCTCGAACACAAGCTCGGCATCCATGCGAGCCCGACCTGCGTGATGAGCTTCGGCGATCACGGCGGGGCGATCGGCTATCTCGTGGGGCAGGAGAACAAGGGGCTCGCGCATATGTTCACGATGATGAACGAGGCGCGCCAGAAGGTGGGTATCCAGGGTCTCGCGATCGCGGAGCGCGCGTACCAGCAGGCCCGCGAGTACGCAATGGAACGCGTGCAAGGGCGGCTCGCGGGCAGCAAATCGCCGAACGCCGTCGCGATCGTTCATCACCCGGACGTGCGGCGCATGCTGATGACGATGAAGTCGCAGATCGAAGCGATGCGCGCGTTCGCCTACGTCATGGCCGCGGATATGGACCATGCTCACCGCAATCCCGATGAAGCGGAGCGCGCCCGCCGGCAGGCGCGTGTCGATCTGCTGATTCCGGTGCTGAAGGCATGGTGCACGGAACTGGGTGTCGAGATTGCGTCGCTCGGCGTGCAGGTGCATGGCGGGATGGGTTACATCGAAGAAACGGGCGCCTGCCAGTTCCTGCGCGACGCGCGCATTGCACCGATCTACGAAGGCACGACAGGTATTCAGGCAGCGGATCTTGCGGGCCGCAAGCTCGCGGCGGATGGCGGCGCGGCGATGAGGGAACTGATCGCGCAGATGCGTGAGACCGCCCACGAACTCGCGCACAGCACGGACGCGCAGGTGACGGCGATTGGCGCGGCCTTGACCGCCAGCGTGCAGGCGCTCGACGACGCCACCGCCTGGATGCTGCAGGCACTGGCGAGCCAGCCGGACGCCGCGCTTGCCAGCTCCGTCGACTATCTGATGCTCGCCGGCTACGTATGCGGCGGGTGGCAGATGGGGCGGGCGGCGCTCGTGGCATCGAAGAAAAGCGCCGCGAACGAAGACCCGGATTTCCACCGCGGCAAGCTTGCCACCGCACGTTACTACGCCGACAAGATCCTGCCGAAAACGCAGGCGCTGCTCGAATCGGTGCGCAGTGGCGCTTCAAGTGCCAACAGTTTCGCCGCAGAAGCACTCTGAGCCGTACTGCGATCGCCAGGCGATCCGGTATGAACACATTGATAGGTATGACGAACTAAATAACAGACGAGACCATGAAAAAAATTACATGCCTTGCGCTCATTTCGGGCGCGCTCTGCTCTAATGCGATGGCTCAGAGCGCCGGCAGTATGGTCACCAGTGTGGGAGGCGCCTGGCTCGACTTCGGCGGTTCGTCCGCGACGCCGTTGCAGAGCAGTTCCGCTGCGGGCAACTTTACGTCGCCGGGAACGGGTGGACAGATCCACAATACGGCCACCCTTGAACTCGCATTCACGTACTTCATCACCGACAACATTGCACTGGATCTGGCTTCGGGTATTCCGCCCAAGCTCAAGCTCTATGCGCAAGGCGCCGTGGCGCCGTTCGGTCCCGGCGGTCCGAAACTCGATCTCGGCAATCTGCAGCCGCTTGCGACCACGCGGTCATGGCCACCGATTCTCTTCGTCAAGTACTTCTTTGGCCGTCCGGAGGCGAAGGTGCGTCCCTTCGTGGGTGTCGGCGTGAATTACACGTGGTACTCGCATACCGAACTCAATCCCACCTTCAGCGGCGCGTTGCAGCAGGTGGCGGGGCCGGGCGGCAAGGTCGATACCTCGCTCAGTTCGTCATGGAACCCGGCGTTCAACGTCGGTGCCTCCTATAACTTCAGCAAGAACTGGTACGCGACTGCATCGATGACTTACCTGCCGCTCAAAACGAATGCGACGGTCAATGCCGTGGCTGCCAACGGCGAGACGGTGCTGTCGAACAAAACGCATATCGTGGCGAACCCGTGGATCGCATTCGTGGGGATCGGGTACCGGTTTTAAGCGAAATCGCGCGAGAGCGTTCCCCCTTACAGGGGATGGTTTCGGACTGGGTTTGCGTCGATCATAGACATACCGGGACGATATCGGATTCCGGTTCTGGCTGATGAGGACCATACGGCTATGCGGATCGATGCTCCTAAATTACGTCTTGACCTGCGAGGCAAGATGGGTGAACCCGCTGCGCTGCGATTTTTTCGCGGCGTCGGCTCGCGATTTCATGCTTCAGCGGTGGACACAGGCAGGCATGCGCCTGCCGTGCCGGTAACGCGTGTTGCAGAGCGCAGCGTCACTGCGTATCGGGGGCAGTGCGGCGTTCCCGGTGAGCGCCCTGCCGGCGGTAATGCGTCCACTCCCAACGTGGCTGCCGGGCGGGATGACAACGCCGCTGAAATCGTCTCCGCGTTGCTCGGCTGCTGGCCCGAACCGTGGCTGGCTGTCGCAAGTCGCGCGGGCGTGACCAAGGTTGAGCTCGATGCATGGCTCGCGCGCAAAGGAACATTGGCCGACGACGTGCTTTCGCGTTTGATGTCGATATTCGGGCTCACGTACCCGCGGTGCGAGCGTGCGGGCGAAGCGGCAGATTCCGCGGCGAACGCCGGCCACTACATGCTTTTCGCGGGCAACTCACCGGAACGGGTGACCCGGGCCTATGCGTTCGTGACGGCGGGCGATCCGGACGCAGCCAGTGTCGAACTGATACCGGCCGGGCGAACACCGGAGCACCGCTGGCGCTATCTGCTCATCCTGCGTGGCGCGGATATTCCCAGTCTGATCTGCTTCCCACGCGTGGGACGTAGCGCCCAGCTGCTGGAACTGGGGCGGCTTGCACGATTTCATGGGCAGTTCGCGGTCAGCGCGGACTTCTACGAGGCGGTCCAGGCCCTGCGTGCCGATGTCGAACAGCGACCAACCCGCGTTTTGCACGCGATGCGCACGCTGCATCGGGTGCACGCGGGCGACATCGCGCGGATCCATGCGAGGCTTAAAGGGGATCGATAAGCGGGTGAAGTGCCAGGCCGCCGCCGTGAAATCTGGCTTGACCGGGTTGCGATACGCAAGGGTTGCAGTCAGGCGGGTGTCATACATGGCGCGGCGGTTCCTCCCAGTCCGGTACTTCAGTAGTTGTGACTGGCGCTACTTCCACATATTTTGGTTGCTAGCCTGTCGAGACCGGACGAAAGGTTGGAGGTGGCCAACCAGGACGCTCGCCTCAAACGTCACTCGCGATGGATCGGACACGCTGCGATGCTGCTCGCATTCGCCGGCACTTCTGCTTTTCTAACCATTGCAGGGATTCCTGCACGACTTCGGGCGGAACGCTCTCGAATGATGTGCCCCGAATCAGGGTCTCGCTTGCGGCAATGTCGTTGAACTGGCCAAGCTTGTTCTGAACGGACGCCAGTTCTTTTATCGTACGGGTATGTCCGCCATTGATGAAGGGCTGAAAAAACTCAAGCAGATACCTGAGTTTTTTGCCGGCCTTGCGAACATCGTGAAGATCTTCCTCGTGGACGGACTCGTTACGAGATGCGTATTTGCTACGTTTCCTGAGTGAGCGTTGCGCGCGACGGATGCGATTCTCGGCGAACCCCTGGATGGGAAGATCATTGCACCTTGACGCCAATGTCACTTGCGCCCGAAGCAATACATCGTTCAGGAACGACTCGACATCGTCGCTCTTTATCATCCTCTGGCTATGCACGACCGCCTGTGCCCGCTTGTTCCTCGTGGCGGCCACGAGAAGTTGCATGGATGCGCGTGACTTCTGCGCGGCTGTCAAAAGATCGCCCGCGATATCCCAGTCACGCGTCTCACCGGCGACCGCCGCAAGGCGCTTGAACTCTTCAGTGGCTTGCGCGGTGACCTCTTCGCCAAGGTAGGGAGAATAGGCCCAGTACAATGCACGCAGCTTTCTGAATGCGACACGAAGCTGATGGAATGCTTCAGCTTCGCAATGTGTGCTCAGTCCTTTCGCCCGCTGCACGGCCTCGGCGACAACCGGTATCGCCAGTGACGAGAACGTGCTTGCGACGGAACCTGTGTCTGATATCGATGAAACGGCGGGTCGCCTGTTTTCCTTGTTAAGACTGAGCGGCCGTGGCAACGGCCAGTCAGCATCCATATCTACCATTGACGCCTCGAGTCGGACAATAAAATATTGCCCCTGACATTACCATACTGACGTTCTCGTTATCACCATTTATGTGACGATTTGATGAAGCGCTTCGTAGTTTGTCGCGTGTGAACCGCTTTCGCTTCAAGAGATGGCCGTGCGCCCGCCGTTTTGCATTAGGATGCACGATACAAACACTGTTGGCACGGCGTTGCATCGCGCGTGCCTCGAAGATACCTTTACTGGAAAAGTGGGAGTTTAGTTTGAAGAAACGCGCCACCGTGATCTGTCGCCGAGGCAAGCGCATTCTCCTGGTTGCGCGAAGCCAGTCGAAATGGGCCCTACCGGGTGGGATCCTGAAGCGCGGAGAACATCTTTCGGACGCAGCGCTTCGGGAACTCAAGGAGGAGACGCGGCTCTGCGGGAAGTCCGCCAGATTTCTCTTCGATATTCGTCGCAAGCAGAAGCACCATCACGTGTTTTTCTGCGAAATCTCCAGCCGTGCCAAGGCCCGCCCGAGTAACGAAATCTCCAAATGCCGCTGGGTCCATCTTGAAGACATCTCTCGTCTCTTGACCAGCGCGCCTACGGTCGACATCGTCAAGCTAGTCGGGCAAAGAAGCAAACGGTGATTTTGCCGGTCATCGCTACTATCTGCCCATCCGCTATAACGCTCGCGCAATCTGGTTTTCAGCGCACGGACTTGGGTGGGGCAGCCGCGCCTTTGACTTTCCGCTGAAGTGAAGCGGCCTGGCGGTGCTGGCGTTCGATGTTGCCGGGCAGACCGGGCGCTTGAAAGAAGGTCGCTCATGATGTTGCTCCTTTCGTCCTGGAAGGGCGAACCGGACGACGCGCTCCAGTTCGCCCTCAGGGAATTTCTCTACTGACAAACAAATCGAAACACGCTGCGCGTGCAGCGCGGCCGCTGAGCCGAAACGAAAGTAGGCCGGTGTTGAGAAATTTTCGAGTGCGCCTGCTTTCACGCGCTACGGAGTCCCTCGGTGACCGTTACAGTCACGTCGATCTCCCGAACCACGGTTCCAACCGGTAGCACCGTGCGCCCATGTGTTTCGTTGATGATCTCCGCCGCCGACAGGTAGAAAGCCAGCAGCGCCGTCAGCAGACCGAGGTAGCCGCCCACGTGGTGCAGCAACACAAAGCCGGTCCATTCGCTCGCTGCCAGCACGAAGAAGGTGATCCACAGAGACAGAAACACCAGTTGCAATGCCCGCGGTGCACGCCACGTCGCGACCCACATATAAAGCGTGAATATGCCCCACAGGAACAGATACCAGCCGACGAACGTCGCAGGAACCGTGCCGTGCAGGAACAGCACGAAGAGGGCGAGCGACCACCAGAACGCCCCATAACTCAGAAAGGCCGTCGCGCCGAACGTATTGCCGCGCGGTATTTCCATGAGTCCGGCCAGCGCCTGCGCCGTGCCGCCATAAGCGAAAGCCACGGCGAGCACCATGCCCATCGACTCGCCGCTGAACCAGCCAGCGTTGATCATGCTAAGCAACCAGGTCGTCAGCGCAAAACCGGCGAGGCCGAGTGAAGCGGGATTAGGAGCTTTGATATTCATGATTCATTCCTCAAGCAAACGGAAGTAGAAGCCGATTGCGCAGCGGTCCTCGAGACGGGCGCCGCGCTTCGGCCACAACAGGATCGAGCACCTGAAAGCGGTCAGATCGAGTCGGCGAACTGGGAAATCACGGCGGGATTTTCGACAGTCGACGTGTCCTGCGAAATCGCTTCGCCTTTCGCGACTGAACGCAGCAGGCGGCGCACGACCTTGCCGGACCGCGTCTTGGGCATGGCGTCGCCGAACCGGATGTCTTTCGGCTTGGCGATCGGACCGATCTCAGTGGCCACCCAGGCGCGCAACTCGTCCGCTATGCGCTTCGCCTCGGCGCCGGTGGGTCGCGCCGTCTTCAGAACAATGAAGGCAACGACCGCTTCCCCGAACGTTTCGTCCGGACGCCCGACGACGGCGGCCTCGGCGACGAGCGGATTGGCCGCCAGCGCCGACTCGATTTCCATCGTGCCCATGCGGTGGCCGGACACGTTCAGCACGTCGTCGATACGACCGGTGATCGTGAAATAGCCTGTGTCCCGGTCGCGAATCGCGCCGTCGCCGGCGAGGTACAGCTTGCCGCCGAGTTCGTCGGGGTAATAGCCGTTGCGAAAGCGCTCGGGATTACCCCAGATCGTGCGGATCATCGACGGCCACGGCTTGCGAATCACAAGCACGCCGCCTTGGCCGTTGGCCACTTCGTGACCGGTTTCGTCGACGATCGCCGCATCGATGCCAGGCAGCGGCAGCGTGCATGATCCGGGCACGAGTGAGGTGGCGCCTGGCAGCGGCGAGATCATGTGGCCGCCTGTTTCGGTTTGCCAGAATGTGTCCAGCACCGGACAGCGGCCGCCGCCGACATGTTCGGCGTACCAGTTCCATGCGGCTGGATTGATCGGTTCGCCGACCGTGCCGAGAATGCGCAAGCTCCTCAGGTCGAAGCTGCGAGGATGCACCGCGCTGTCAGCGTCGGCGCTCTTGATGAGAGACCGGATGGCGGTCGGCGCGGTGTAGAAGATGCTGACCTGATGACGCTGGATCATGTCCCAGAAGCGGCCTGCATTCGGATAGGTGGGCACGCCTTCAAAAATGACCTGGGTTGCACCGACGGCGGTAGGGCCGTAGCAGATATACGTGTGACCGGTGATCCAGCCGATATCGGCAGTACACCAGAAGACATCGGCCGGCTTGATGTCGAAGGTCCATTTCATCGTCACGGCGGCCCACAGCAGATAACCGCCGGTGCTGTGCTGAACGCCTTTGGGCGCGCCGGTCGACCCTGATGTGTACAACACGAATAGCGGATGTTCAGCGCCGACCCATTCCGGCTCGCAGGTATCCGGCTGGTCTCGTTCGAGTTCGTGCAGCCACATGTCGCGCCCTGCGATCCAGGGGATCTGGCCACCCGTACGCCGATAGATGACGACTGTCTTGACGGCTTCGGCGCCACCCATCGCGAGGGCTTCGTCGACGATCGTCTTGAGCGGCAGTGTTTTGCCGCCGCGCACCTGTTCGTCGGCTGTCATCACGGCGACCGCGCCGACATCGACCATTCGTTCATGCAGCGATTTGGCGGAAAAACCACCGAACACGACGGAGTGCGGCGCGCCGATGCGCGCACACGCCAGCATCGCGACGACGCCTTCCACCGACATCGGCATGTAAATCACTACCCGGTCGCCTTTCTTCACACCACGCGCACGTAGCGCGTTGGCAAGTCTGCATACGCGGTGATAGAGCGCCTGGTAGGTGACGCGAGTGACCTTGCCGTCGTCCGCCTCGAACACGATCGCCGTCTTGTCGGCGAGCCCGTTAGCGAGGTTGCGATCCAGACAGTTGTATGAAGCGTTGAGTTCACCGTCTTCGAACCATTGATAAAACGGCGCGTTCGTCTCGTTCAGGACCTTCGTGAATGGTCGGCGCCACTCGAGATGCTCTCTGGCGAGGCGTGCCCAGAATGCTTCGTGATCGCGTTCGGCCTCGGCCACGAGCGCATGGTAAGCATCCATGCCGTCGATGGTTGCGTGCTTGAGCGCGGGGATATGCGGCGCCGTAGCGTTGAGTTGATTAAGCTCGATGGTAGACATCCAGTGTCTCCTCACATGAAAGTCAAGGATAGGGCGAAGCCTGAAACGGCGAGTCGCTTGAGCGAAGGCTCTTGATGGCCGTGGTGCAGATGCGTGCGTGCAGGTCAACTATGACCGCCGGGACGAGCGTGCGATTGACGCAAATCAAGAGAAGGACGGCAGGGAAGAGCGGTTGGTGCTTGATGCAAATCAATCGCAATACGTGCGGCGAGAATGACTTCGTCATTGACTGCTGGCGAATGTCATGCCGCCTTCGAGATGATCCATGTCAAACGACAGGACGCTATGCCGGCCTAATCTCAAACCATGCGAGGGCTTGCCGGCAGCCGGATGCTGACGATCGGGACGGGCCGGTACCATGAATTCAATGATCCTAACTGTTAAGGAGGCTTACCATGCACGCATCAGATGTCATGACCAGCAACGTTATATCGGTCACGCCCGACATGACTGTGCGAGAGGTCGCTAGAATTTTCGTCGACAATCGTATTAGCGGCGCGCCGGTCGTCGATTCGGACGGCCGTATTGCCGGCATGATCAGCGAAAGCGATCTGCTTCGCCGCAGTGAGATCGGTACCGACGAGCGCACGCGAACGTCGTGGCTCGATCTCTGGTCCGTGAGCCATGAGGCACGAGATTACATCAAGACTCATGCGGTGAAAGTGCGCGATGTGATGACTCCTGGCGTGGTGAGCGTTCAGCCTGAAACACCGCTTGGCGAAGTGGCCGGTATTCTCGAGACGCGGCGCATCAAACGCGTGCCCGTGATAAAGGACGGAAAGCTTGTGGGCATCGTGAGCCGTGCCAATCTTGTGCAGGCGCTGGCAAGCGTACCGGACGAGCCGTCAACGGATGTGACGCTCTCGGACAGCGAGATTCGCGCCATGTTGATGGGCGAGCTGGCTGGCCGTAAGTGGAGTTTCGCGGGACGCAATATCGTCGTCACCAACGGAGTCGTACATCTCTGGGGCATCTTCCATTCGATAGAAGCCGTCGACGCGGTTCGCGTGGCGGCGCAAAACATACCTGGCGTCAAGCGCGTGGAAGATCACACCGAGCCCTATCCGGTAATGCCGGGCATCTAGCGGACAACACCGAAAACGGTCGGCATTCGACTAAGGTGCGGAGATGAATTTTTGCGAGGCAGCGCGCGAAATGCGGTGACGTCTACGATATTTAGTTAGCCGTATCTGCGCCCGGCGTTCAATCATGCCTCGCGATACACTATGGGTGCCAACGGCAACCATCACGCAAGGGAGGTGTGAGATGCGCGCAATGGTATTCGACGATACCGTAGGCTCCCTGCGCGACCTGGAGGTTCCAGATCCTGTGCCGGCTGCGGGGCAGTTGTTGATCGACGTCCACGCATGCGGTATTTGCCGTACCGACCTGCATCTGATTGACCACGAACTGCCTCATCCAAAGCGGCCGGTGATCCCGGGCCATGAAATCGTCGGTACGATTGCGGCGGTGGGAGCCGGAGTAAGCGGTTTCAATGTGGGGGAGCGGGTCGGCGTGCCATGGGTAGGCCATACCTGCGGTCACTGCCGTTACTGTCTCTCTCATCGTGAGAATCTGTGCGATGAACCGGGTTTCACGGGGTATACGATCGACGGCGGTTACGCCGAGCGCACCGTTGCCGACAGCCGTTACTGTTTTCATCTGCCTGACCGATATTCGGACGTGGAAGCGGCGCCCTTGCTGTGCGCGGGACTCATCGGTTATCGCACGCTGGCCATGGCAGGCGACGCACAGCGGATCGGTATATACGGCTTTGGCGCAGCCGCGCATATCGTCGCGCAGGTCGCGATTCATCAGGGGCGCACCGTTTATGCCTTCACGCGTGATGGCGATATGGCTGCGCAACAGCTCGCCTTGCGACTCGGTGCGACGTGGGCCGGCAGCAGCAACGAGGCCGCGCCGCACGAACTCGATGCTGCGCTGCTCTTCGCTCCGGTCGGCGCGCTCGTGCCGATTGCTCTGAAGGCGGTGGGGAAGGGCGGCATTGTGGTGTGTGGCGGGATTCACATGAGCGACATCCCGTCTTTTCCGTATGACTTTCTATGGGGCGAGCGTCGCGTGGTGTCGGTGGCCAATCTCACGCGCGAAGACGGGCTTGCGTTCATGCATCTGGCCGCGGAGATTTCGCTCGACATAGAAACGACGCCTTATTCGCTGGGCGAGGCCAACCAGGCGCTTGCCGATCTGCGGGAGGGAAGGCTGACGGGGGCGGCAGTGCTGGTGATCCGCTGACGGTATCTTCGGTAGAGCCGCCATGTTTTCGCTCACCCCTGCAATGGTCCGGGCTGTACCGGGTCCTCCAGAGCCTGTAGCGGTAGATGGTGCGTCGGACGGGAAGCCTCAAGCACCTCGCGATGGTCGGACACGTAGCCTGCGAGTGCATTGACCACTGTTTGAATGCGCGGCATGCGGCGAAGATCAGGATGGCCGACGAGCCACAGCGTCGACGTGATAGCTGCAAGCGGTGGTGTCATGCGCCGTAGCCGCCGGTCGGCATCGCCGAGAAAGCAGGGCAACAGCGCGATACCCATGCCCGTGGCCGCCGCCTCTCGCAACGCAAGCAGTGAATTGGATCGATGCACGATCCGGGCGGAATCAACGTGTGTCGCGATCCATTTCGACGATGCGAGATGGGCGAGGCTTTCGTCCGGACTCAACCAGTCGAGCGCAAGTGGATCGGCGTCGACCTTGTCCGCAAGATACCGATCTGCGCCATAGATCGCGGACGCGACGGTAGCAAGAGGCCGTGCGATCAGATCGTCCGGCACCGTGGCCGATGGCCGTAGCGCGATGTCGGCTTCGTGACGCATCAACGTAGAAAATGCGTTGGTTACGAGTACCTCCACAAGCAGTCCGGGATGAGACTGACGCAATGCCGCAAGGGCAGGCGCGATGAAGCCGAATAGCGCTTCAGTGGTGGTCAGCCGCACCGTTCCTGTCGGCCTCGAATCGTGCCCGGCGAGCCTGCGCCCAGTTTCGTCGATCTCACGCAGCACCCGCTCTGCCAGTCCGATGGCTTCACTTCCCGCAACTGTCGAGATGTAACCTGTCCGGCTGCGCTCGAAGAGCCGCACACCGAGCCGGCGCTCGAGGTGGTTCAACCGTCGCCACGCACTGGCATGGTTCAGTTTCAGCTCGCGCGCCGCGCCCGCCAGCGTGTTGGTCCGGCCTAGCGCGGCGAGGAGCCGCAGGTCCTCCAGATCGAACATTCCTTGTCGTGCGGACAAACTGGGATTGCTCATAGCCAATATTTCATTGCGCCGTAATGCTGGAGATCATACCGACTACCCGCTATTCGTGTTTGCGCGCTTGTCGGCCCGAAGGCGACGGTTCAATGTCTCATTTCAACAGGTAAGCCTATGACCCAGATTCAGATAGCTGTGCAACGCCGCCGCATGCTCGGGCGGCTTGCAACCGGGCTGATGCTTTCGTCGCTGGTCGACACACCGACGCATGTCCACGCCGAACTCGCAGACCGCCACGCAGCCGTTATACCGGAGGGTTTCGCAAGTCGCTATGCCTTGGTCGACGGGTTCCGCATGCATTATGTCGAAGGCGGGGAAGGCCCCGTTGTCGTGCTATTGCACGGCTGGCCGCAGACGTGGTGGGCGTGGCGAAAGGTGATGCCGCTGCTGGCCGAGGACTTTCGCGTCATCGCGATCGACACGCCCGGGCTCGGCGATTCGGATATACCGTCAGGCGGCTACGATAAGCGCAGTCTTGCCAGGCATATCCGGACCTTGGTGAACGGACTCGGGCATTCGCGCTTCGCACTCGTCGGTCATGATCTGGGTGCATCCATTGCCTATGCGTACGCTCAGCAGTTTCCCGCGGAACTTACGCGGCTCGTGGTAATGGACGATCCGATCCCTGGCCTGAAAGACTGGGACATAGTCAAAGGGAAGTGGCCGCGCTGGCACTTTGCGTTTCACGCGATTCCGCATTTACCTGAGGCACTTGTGACCGGCCGCGAGTTAACGTATCTGAAATGGTTCTATAACAACGCCTTTCAGAAAGACGCGATTACCGATGCCGATGTCCAGCAATATGCTGCAGCGTACGCGCGTCCAGCATCGTTGCAGGCGGGTTTTGAATACTATCGTGCGTTTGCGCAGGATGCGGTCGACAATGCGGCGAATGACAGGTCAGTGGCGATGCCGGTGCTTGCGCTTGGGGGTGACCATTCGCCATGGCGGTCGTATTTGCACGAACAGTTGCAGGGACGTGCGGTATTACTGGAAGGTGACGTTGTGCCCGACTGCGGACATTTCATTGCCGAGGAGCAGCCGGAGTGGCTTGTGCGTCGGCTGCGGAAGTTTTTTTGATGGGGCGGGCTGGTAGTGAGTGCAGCTTGAAGGGCGTTGATGCGCACTGTGGGAGACGCGCAGCGGTTTCTGCGTCGGCGCCTTTGTTTATAAAAGCCAATGTGTAAGGGGTCGTCGGTTGCGGTGACTTATATCTTTCGGGTATCCGCGACCGCGATGCGCATTGGCGTTTCTCGCGACTCGTAAACGATAGTTGACTTCGGTTATTTGTAGACGATTGGAAAGAGGAGAAAGCGAGCTTTGTCCGACGCATCGTGAGCGCATTCAGACGGCAGCTTCGCTTAGCAAGCGGTTACTCGATCGCCGAAAGCAGGAGCCGCGTCATCGGCCTTGGCTGACGTTCGTTGCTGCGTGGCATTGCCATTGAATATGCACGCTGCAGATCGATCGAATACCGTCGGAAAAAACAATTAACGCATCTACTACACCGTTCGCAAGTAAAGTATTGGCAGCGCGCACGCTACGTTTCAGCGTCGCGACCGCTAGTCCGTTTCGAAGAACGATCGCACGTAGTGGCATGCCTAGAATTTCTGACGAAATCCGAGCGAAACCACAGTCTGGCGATCACTGCTCGACGCAGTCACCTGGTTGATTGCCGCAACCGCTGGTTTGCCAGTTGAGTCGACACCGGATGCTTTCTGGTACACCGCGACTATATACAGGTCAGTTCTTTTCGACAGGCTGTACATCACGCCAAGGGTGCCCTGATTATATTGCGCAGGATCTCGGCCGTTGACCGAACTCCCTCGCGTGTACGTGTACTCCACGCCCGCCAGGAGTGCCGGTGTAAACTGATATTTCAAACTCACCTCTACATTGTTGAACGTAGCGTCACCCGAGAATTTGGTTGGATTGGGACCGCTCTCCGCAGTATTACCAAGGTTGAGGAATTTGACGTTCGAGTAATTGGCCCCAAGCGTCGTTGCACCGATGGTGTAATTGCCACCGGCACCGATGACCTGGTACGTATTGGCTGACGCATAACCGCTGAACACCGGGCTGGTATTGTTACTCGTGGCGGCGGTCAGCGTACCCGACGAGCTGGTGCCAAAGAAACTGACGTTCGGGTTGCGTGCGTTCAGGTAAGCGGCGCCGAGCACCAGCGGTCCATTTGAATAAGCTGCGCCCAATGACCAAACCTGATTCCGAGTAACATTGCCAGCAATTCCACCCAGGCTGTACAGACCACCATATGTAAAACCATCGTAGTCGGGGCTGGAGTACTTTATTGCGTTGTTAGTACGCTGACTGTTGTCGAAATTATCAAGATCACCTGGGTGGGAGCCTATAGTGCCGCCCCATTGGTCACCGACCGTAACCGGTCCCACATAGTCGACTTCAGAATCGTATTGACGCCCGAACGTGATGGTGCCTAGGCGGCTGGATGACAGACCGGCATACGCTTGACGACCGAATAGCAGGCCGCCTTGCAGGAGCTTGCCGGTGCCATCGTCAAATCCGTTTTCCAACCTGAACAATGCGCTCATTCCGCCGCCCAGATCTTCCACGCCGCGAATACCCCAGCGACTCCCTCCCAACGCGGCAGTCGTCAAATTGTAGAGCTGTTTGCCGCCGGCGTTGCTATTGTATTCAGGACCTTCGTCGATCGACCCATAAAGTGTGACGCTTGACTGAGCGAGAGCCGGGACCGAGAAGGTCGCGGCCACGAATAACAAAATACTTGTCTCCACATTTTTCATATGTCCTCCTAATTGACATTGTCGTGATCGAGCTTGTTTACGATTTTTGATCACCCTATTTTGGGCCAATACTTCCTGCTGTGACGCAAGCCGAGGTGTGCCGCCATCGCCGCCAGTCGCAGAGGCGCCCCGATCCCTTCCATGACGGGGACGCCGAGCTGCGCGGAGAGCCACGCTGGCTTGATGTGAACCGGACATTGCGTGATACCGAACGAAATGATCACGTCAGCCCGATCCTGCTCGATCAACGACCTCGACTCGGCGACGAAATTCTGGACCATGGCATCGCTGTTCGCCGCGATGTCGGGGCCTTCGAATCCTGAGCTGCGCCATCCTGCCACCCGGTCGAGCATTCCATAGCGTTCAACTATGCGGTGGACCAGCGGGAAGCGGGACTCGTGGTACATGACGATGCCGAATCGGTGACCGAATATGCACGCGAGGTGCAACATGGCCTCAGCTGGCGCAATGATCGGAATGTCGACCGCGCAACGGCCTGCGTCCACGCCCAAGTCCAGCACGCCCAGCGGCACCGCTGCGTCATACCCTTGACGTTCTACTTCACGGAAAACCTCTACAAAACCCGATGATGCGGAGTCGAGAAAAGCGGGTGTGTTTCCTGGCACATAGGCCGTGCCCTGAGTGCTAAAAATGCCAATGTGGACTTCCTCCGACGCGTACGACAGCGCAACATCGGCGCGTCGCTTGAATTCCTGCTCAGGATATTGACCCATTACAAAAGCGACTTTGAGCATTTAGCCTATCTCCATCCGGAACACGACATGGGAAACTTCACGCTTAATTCATGCTTTCATTCGGATCGACGCGCCGGGCATGCGCTGCGGCAACGCCGCTGTCACGCCTTATGCCGCGGAGGGTCGACTTGACGACACAATGGTTCTGGACGCTTTTAGAAAGCTAAGCAGCAGCATGCATATGACGACGATGATCAGCGCCGAGGCCGGGACGTAATACATTTGCGTTACCGGCCAATGAGCCCCTAACAGCAACCCGCCCACCAACGGTCCCACGATCGCTCCCACCCGACCGACACCGAGGATGAATCCCAACGCGGTGCCGCGCATCGGTGTGGGATAGACGGACGTGGTGAAGCCGTTATAGGCGCTTGTAACGCCGGTGCCGAGGCCGCCCACGAAGAATACGACCAGGAGCAATGGATAAAGAAAGATGGCATGACCGATCAGGCTGTAGAACACCGCAGCGAGTATCGCCGCAGCGGCAAATATCGCAGGCGGCCACACGCGGTCGATCAGGCGCCCCCACAGCAACGCACCAGCCACGGAGCCCGCCTGCCCCATGGTGCTGGCGACGATTGCCTTGCTCAGCGGTATCCCGGACTCGTTGAGAAGCGTAGGCGACCAGCTGGTGATGAAGTAGCCGGTCATCAGGCTGATCAGCATCGCCAGCGCGAGAAGACAGGTCAGTGACGCGCGCCCCTGTCTGAAAATGTCGCTTATCGGCAAGCCGCCCAGGTCTTGCTCGGTGCTTGTCCACGGTGTCGGCTCGATGATCGCCGGCGCGATAATGCGCATGATGGCCTGAACCCGCTGGGGTGAGTGCCGCATCAGGACCAACTGTCGAACTGAGTGCGGCAGACTGAAATAGCATGCGACAAAGATCAGCAGCGCGACCGCGCCACCCAGCACAAATGTCGAGCGCCACCCTGCCAACGGGATGATGACGGCCGTTGCATAGCCGGCAAGGATGCCACCCAGCGGGTAAGCACATGAAACGCAGGTAACCGCGAAGCGACGTACTCTCAACGGCGCATACTCTGCAGTAAGCGCCATTACGTTCATATACGCACCGCCCAGTCCGAATCCGCTGGCGATCTGCAGCAATAGCAATGCCGTATAGCTTCCGATAAAACCTTTGGCGAGCGTCGCCACGCCGAATATGAAAATGCTCGAAACAATGACCGAACGGCGCCCGAGCTTGTCGGCTAACATTCCACCAATCAAGCCACTCACCGTCATACCGATCAGGCCGGCCGAAATGAGTGATCCAAGAAGCGATCGGGAAATCTGAAAATCGCGTAAGACCGCGGGCGCCGCATAGGGAAGGATGTACATATCGAACCCGTCCAGCAACGACACGGCAAAGCACAAAATGAACACCCGGTATTGAAGCCGGCTCACAGGGCTTTGGTTTATGACCTCTGCAATATCCAAAATTTGTCCCCTGTCATTTTTAGCACCGCGTTTACACGCATCCGCCTGACCGGCATGTCCGTCTTTTAGTATCGTTTTTTTGATATCGCTCGGCCGACATCCGGATGGAAACACTGGATCTGTCTCGCCGATTATCGTTCTTACTGGCATGGAGTTTAGGAACCACACCGGCTACCAGCAAGACGTTCCGACGCATTTCATCTTTGACAGTATGTCACGGCACATGACGGCCGCTCGGGCCTCTGTGCTCGGGTGACTCCCGATACCCGCCCTCATTAATTTAGTGTGATACTGAGTTACGTTTCGAGGCTTGCCGGATGCGTCTTTCCGGTCGGCACCAGGGTCAGGACGCTGCCGATGTTGTCGCCACTCAACCGATCGGATCTGAAATGAGCTATAGCGACGACAAATTCAGCGCTATTGTGATTCTGGTTCGCGTTGCCGAATGCAATAGTTTTACCGATGCGGCCTTCAAGCTCGGTATGTCGGCCTCTGGCGTTAGCCGCTCGATTGCGCGCCTGGAAAAGCGGCTGGGTGTGCAACTGGTCAAGCGTACGACCCGTGGCCTGAGCCTGACCGACGAAGGCGCCGTCTACGTCGAGCGATGCCGGATGATCCTCTCCGAGATGGAGGACGCCGACGCGCATATCACCAACTCGCGCAGCACGCCGAGCGGCATTTTGCGCGTGCAGATGCCGGCAGCCTACGCACGTAAAGCTGTGTTACCGGCGCTCCCGCAATTCCTCGAACGCAATCCGGACCTGGTGGTCGAGTTGGAGTTGAGCGGCCGCACCCCCGATTTAGCAGAAGAATCGATCGATGTTGCGTTGCGTTTCGGTCGCCCACCCGATTCACGCATAGTGGCGCGCAAGCTTTGTGATGCGGAAAGCGTTGTCTGCGCATCCCCCCGGTATCTAGCCCGCCACGGCACCCCGCAAACACTGGATGACCTGGTGCACCACCGATGTCTAAGTTTCGTCAACCCACGCACTGGCCGGCATAATCAGTGGTCGTTCGTTGAATGCGGAAGAACGCGAGCGGTACCCGTACGGCAGGCACTGAGCTCGAACGATGTGCAATCGCTGGTCGATGCGGCAGTTGCAGGTTCTGGCATCGTCAACGTCGCGCAGGTCAATGTAGCCGAACAGATGGCGCGCGGTGAACTCGTTCCCATCCTCACACGCCATACGCCTAGCAGTTATCCGCTCTTTCTGCTGTACCTGCCCAATCGACATCTGACACGGCGGGTGCGCTGCTTTATCGATTTCCTGGTCGACCTGCTGCAAACTGAATCGCCGCGGCACGACGTACTGGAAGTATCGTCCGCTACGTCATCTCTGCACCCGGATCCAATCTTGTTTGGAGCGCCTCAGGCACATAGCATGGCCGACCAGAACGACGCATAATCTGGCGATCGTTTCGTCAGAAACGCGGAAAATCCCTCCTGCCATTCTGCGGGATCCATCGATCCCAATAACGCGTCGATGCTGGCCC
The DNA here is from genome assembly GCF_046030355.1 of Paraburkholderia caffeinilytica. Taxonomy (GTDB): domain Bacteria; phylum Pseudomonadota; class Gammaproteobacteria; order Burkholderiales; family Burkholderiaceae; genus Paraburkholderia; species Paraburkholderia caffeinilytica_B. The sequence continues at coordinate 52,739 of NZ_JAQQCQ010000027.1, read as the reverse complement.
AATCCGCCGGGGCCACACGACCGAGTGAGGCTTTGACCGCAGCGATCGCCGCGGGCGGACACGTCCCGATCTCGTGCGCGACAGCGACAGCGCGATCAATCAACAATGTGCTGTCGACAAGCTCATTGACTAGGCCCATCCCAAGCGCCTCGTTCGCATCGAATCGCCGGCGCGTCAGAATAAGCTCGAGTGCTTTACGACGGCCAACGATCTCGGGTAGTCGAGCCAGCGCCGTGCGTGGGATGACCCCCAGGCCGATTTCGGGCATCGCGAAACGGGCGTTTCCCGAGGCGAGCACGAGATCGCATGACAGCAGCAATTCGAGCCCGCCACCGAGCGCCAATCCGTCGACCGCGGCGATGACAGGACGGGCTTCACCGATAAGCACCTTGAATAAAGCCAACGGGGTCATCGAATCGGCAGGAGCGGCTCCAGGACGAAGCCAGTTACCGCCAAGCATCTCGCTGATATCGGCACCCGCACAAAAATTCCTGATACCCGATGCGATGATCAGGACTCGCGCGCCGAGCTGCCTGCTATTTGAAATGGCCTGCAGCAGTGCCGCGACTTGCACGGTTGACAGCGCATTGTGGTGCGCCTCATCGTGCATCATGATCACACCTGCATGTCCTCGCAGTGTAAAACTCACGCCTGTTTTAGGCTCGTTCATCTATGCTCCCCACGCGTATCGTATTCGCCACCCAGATCACGGACGCGTCGACCGCGCGCGCTTCGTTGAGGCTGACGGTAACGGGGTTTATTTCGATTTGCGTAATTTTCCCGGCATGGGTCAGAAAACAGACACCCACCCGGTTCAACAAATCGAGGGCTGCGGCGAAACCTGAAGCGCCACGTTCGCCGGCATGCAATATCTTGCCGATGGTGGTCTTTTTGAGCGCGTGCTCAAGCGTCGTAATCGGGGCTGGCAGCGAAATGAACTGCACATCAGCAAGCGCCTCGGTCCAGATGCCGCCTGAGCCGGTCATCAGCAATGGCCCGAACACGGGATGGGTAAACGCGCTGACGATCAACTCCAGACCGGGGCGGAACTGGCTCAAAATAAGGGGCGCCACCGCTCCTTCAAGGAGGCTGGCCGCTGCGGCATCCAGTTCGACGGCGTTACGGATGTCTAGCACCACGCCCCCGCGGTCCGAAATGTGAGTCTCCAACAGATCTTTTTTCAACACCAGCGGATAGCCAAGCAAGTCGGCAGCGGCCGCCAGGTCGGCGCGATCCGCAGTAGCGAACCGGGCTACCCGCACCCCGTGTTCGTCGAGAAACCGCATACTGTCGCTTTCACGGAGCGCCGTGGTTGGGCCGGACTCGCTGGACCAGACCGGCTTGCATTGCGCTGCGGTGTTCGCGTTGGCGTCCTTCATCTTTTGAAAACATCGCATCAGCAGGTTTGCGCTGTGAAATACCGGAATGCCGGCCTGGGCCAGAATGCCGCTCGATTCCGTGTCGTAACTGCCACCGGTCCAGACCAGTATCAGTGGGCACTTCACCTGCGGCGCGAGCATGGCAAGGCTCCGACAGGTCGGCTGGTAGTTGGCTGCGGCGGTAATGATCGGCAAGATGGTCATCACCCCGTCGTCTTCCGCAAGGATCCGGATCGTCTGCTCCTGCAGGGTAGGATCGATGTAACCTTGCGTCGTCAAGTCGACCGGGTTTTGCACCGCAATGAAATCGGGCAAGACCTCGCGCAAACGACGCTTCGTGGTGTCGGCCAATCCGGCAAAACGTACCCGCGAGAGATCGGCCTGATCGGCGAAGAGGGCTACGTTGCCGCCCGACACCGAGAGCGCGGCGATGTCGTCGCCATTGGGAGCACCGATTCCTCGGCGCAGCAAACTGGTACAGCCGACCACTTCGTCAAGATCATCCACGAAGATCAGACCAGCTTGTTCTGCGCAATCCCGTGTCACCCGGTAGTCGCCTGCCAGCGATCCGGTGTGCGATCTTGCCATTGCCACGCCGGTTGCTCCACGGCCCACCTTTAACAATACAACCGGTTTGAGCAGGCTGCGTCGCTCGACCGTGGCGATCAGCTCCCGCACGATCGCATCGCTTTCAATCAGCATGACGACTACTTTCGTGTGTTCGTCGTCGAAAAAAAATTCCAGCAGATTTTCGAACGAAACGCCAGCAGCGTTTCCGGTCATCACCAGATAGCTCAGGTCGATGCTGGCCTGCGCCATGAACCAGGCGGCGGAGTATGCCAGCCCGCCGCTTTGGGAAACGATCGCCACATCTCCGACGCCGACCTGATGTTCAAGCGTTGGCACGCTGGTCGCGAACAGACCGTCGACCAGATTAGCGAAACCCATTGAATTCGGCCCAAGGAAGACCACCTCGCCAGCGGAGCCTACTAATTCGGCCTGTAACCTGCTGCCTGCCTCGCCTAGTTCTGCGTAACCGGCTGCGATGATTGTGGCCGCGCTGATCCCGAGCCGGCGGCAGTCGCTCAATACTTGTGGAACACCCTGCGCTGGCAACGCGACGATACAGTGATCGACCGGCTGTCCAATAGCATCCAATGACTCATAGCAGGGCAATCCGAGTAAGGTCTGATACCCTGGGTTGACGGGGAATATCTTTCCGGCAAACTTGCCTTTAATCATCGTCGCAAGAATGCGGCCAGAAACTTTGCTCAACGCCGCAGATGCGCCAACCATCGCAACCGACTTTGGGCGCAATAGTGGCTCAACAGGATTCCTTATTTTCATATCTATATGTTTCGAAAAATTAGCTTAAGCAAGGAGATCCCGGGCGATCTGGATTCGATGAATTTCAGACGTTCCTTCGCCAATCCGAAACGCGCGCGCGTCGCGATACATCCGCTCGATCGGCAGATCTGACACATAGCCAGCGCCGCCGAAAATCTGCAACACGCGGTCCGCCACGCGGCCGACCATTTCGCTGCCGTACAGCTTGGAGCGCGAAGCAGCCACCCGCACTCGCGAATCACCTGCGTCGGCAAGCGATGCCGCGTGATATGTCAGCAGACGCGCGGCCTGCAATTCGACTTCCGAGTCGGCCAACATGAACTGGATTGCCTGGTGCTCACTGATCGGCTTGCCGAATGTCACCCGCTGTTTCGCGTATGCGACTGCCAGTTCCAGTAATTCGCTGGCCATTCCGATGTATCGGCCTGAGTATTGAATACGCGTAGCGTTGATGGTCGCCATAATGCCGTCGAATCCGCCGCCGACCTCACCCAGCACGTGCGTATCGGGAACTTCATAATCCTGGAGTGCGAATACGCCGAGCGAACTGCCATGCCAGCCCATCTTTTTCAATGTCCGCAAATAGCAGAAACCCGGATGTGCGCACTCGACAACGAACAGCGTATAACGGGAACGTAACGGCGCTTGCGGGTCGGTGACTGCAAGGAGGATGACAAAGTCCGCGGTCTTCGCGCCAGAAATAAACTGTTTGGTGCCATTCAAGACCCAGCGTTCGCCCACCTTGCTGGCGCGAGTCGCAACACGGCTAAAGTCGGAGCCGGCATCCGGTTCGGTGATCGCATAGGCGAGTAGTTTTTCGGCTCGCAGAATGGGTTCGAGAAACCATTCCCGCTGTGCGGGACTCACGAATTTCAGGCTGCCAGGCAAATAGCCGAGCGTGGCCGCCAATGCGACGGTCGTGCGCCCCAACTCTTCGCCAATCACCACCTGCGCCAACGCGTTCAATCCGCCGCCGCCCACCGACTCCGGCAGGTTATGTCCGTACAGGCCCAGTTCGACCGACAATTTTCGCAATTGCTTGTCGACTACCGGATCGACCTCGTCGGCTTCGTCGACCTCTCGCTCGAGGGGGCGCAGATTTTCATCGACGAATTTCCTGACGGTTTTTCGGATCATCTCCATTTCGTGGGGCATCGTGAAATCCATACTTTCCTTTCTTGCGAGTAGTGGCAAAACAGGTGGTTTCGACCAGGTAAGCGTCAGTTCCGCAAAAAGCACCTAGTTATCAGACGGCGCGTCGACAGGGGATACGTACGGCATACTCTTCCGGGCGGCTTGCCGCAGGGTGCGTACAGAATTGGTTTGCTGCTCTTCCTGCACGTGTGCAAGTAAACCACCCGCACGAGAGATAACTGCCAGCCCGCGCATGATGGACGGCTCAAAGCCGATCTCGAGCAGCAGCGCGCCGATTATTCCGGTCGCGTTGATCGTTATATGCCGCTGATAGATCCGATCGACTGCACGGGATAACACCAGCAGCAGGTTGACGTAGTCGCCTGCCAGACCGCAGTCGCGCGCGATCGACAGCAACCGCGGCGTACGCGGATCGTCCGGCTTGTGAATCGGGTGACCGAAGCCGGGTACAGCCAGTTTTCGATCGCGATAGCCGAGCACGATCCGGTCGCAATACAGTTCGGCGTCTTCCCCCGAATCGATGCCTTGTTTGAGCAGCTTTGCACAATCCTCCATGGTGCCGGCGAATACGCTGCCTACGGTGAGCAGCCCCGCAGACATCGCCACCTGAACGTCAGCCGGGACACTATGGGCCGCCAATCGCGCGATCAGGGCTGACGGCGTCAGCCCGTGCTCCATCAGGGTAACCAGAGCGGCGTCTAGAACCCTGGTTTGTGCCGGCGTCGGAAATCGGTTGCGAAGCAGGAAAAATATCATCTCCGTGTACGTGTAGTGGCCAATCAGATCGCTGACCAAATCACGGCCTTTAATCTCGATGCGATCGATCAGGACGTCGGCTATCTGCGTTTTCGACTCGGACATGGGTACGCAACTTTATGCATGAAAAGGAATGAACGCATCGCGGCCAACTTAGCGTCCGCTAGACGATGTTTCGCTGCTTATTCTTGCTTTGAGACGAGTTTAAGCAGTCCCTCCAGCGGAGGAAAGCGATCACCGCGCAATTCATATTTGATAAGAAGTCACGACGTTCGTAAGCGTATGGAAAGATTTTTTGGCAGGGGAATCCGCGTGGGTTGTGTGTCGCGTAATTACGGCAAACGCAATGACCGCGATTGCGTGACCTGGTCCGAGGAGGCAACTGCCGTCGAAACGCACCCGGCATTTGACTGATTGGCGCGGCTGCCCTGCGGGAGCCGTGCCTCGTTGCTGGTTGACCGCCGTCGGAACCTGCTCCATTCCCCCATAAACCGCACGTCCCTCGCGCCAACCACCGCCCAGGCGCGCCGATGGAGGTTGGAAAGAAGTCGAGGCTCGCTATCCGGACTTGCAAGGACGTTTGACACTGGTGCAAACGGTGCCGACCACCAGTCCCGATTTCCAGGGCGTGAAGAGCGGCGCCGAGATCGCGCTCAGCCGTGATGGCCGGTTCGTCTATGTCGAGAACCGCGCCGAAAATACGCTCGTGGTGTATCGCGTGAATCCGGATTCGGGCCAGCTTGTTCTCGTTCAACGTGTTTCCTCAGGCGGTGAAAAACCGTGGGGATTCGCGCTTCATCCGTCGGGCAAGTGGCTGCTGGTCGCCAATCAGCGCAGCGGCACGGTGAATGTGTTCAGCGTCGATCCGGCGTCCGGCAAGGTGGCGGCTACGGGGCAGGCGGTGGAGATGGCAACGCCGGTGAGCGTGGCTGTCGTGGAGGCTCTGTCAGGTTGATAGGGGGCGGCGATAGAGTGAAGTGATGACGTTCGCCGCAGAATACCCGCACAGTTGAGCGGTGACGCCTCCTGAGAGGCGCTGGGCATGAATGCATCAAAACGAGGCCAGACTCTTTTATAGTCAACTGAGACCAGTAAGCATCGAGTAAGAACAGCGCCCTACAGTTTGCTCATCCTCGGAACATGATAGTCACAGTATGTTTCAGTTCCGGAAATACCCGGACTACACGAAGGAATGAGCATGCAGAACCGGCCGACTATAAGCTATGTGCGCACGATTGCTCCCGATGGGCATCGGTTGAACTGGACACCACCCCCGGGCTGGAAAAAACAACTTGTGGTGCCGTTGCCTGGACCCGTTGCGATCGATCACTATATCGCGGGCGCGTCGGAACTTATCGATCTGGAGACGACGGAGCCGGTCTTTACTATGCACTTAAAGGCGCTGACGACACTTGAGATGCGTACGGATAAAGGGTGGGCCCCGAAGCCCGTGCGTGCGCCGCTGGCGTACGCGCCATCCGGATTCGCGGCCTCCAGCCGATGGTCGAATGATATCGAATGGCTTGCCGTCCACTTCGACTCGTCATGGTTGGCCCGGTCCGGTCTGCTGGTCAGTGCGCGGACCGTCCCGCCGGAACCCCACTTCGACGTGAGCGACGATTTGCTCATGCAGATCGTCAGGACCCTCCATGAGGATGCACTCGCGGGGATGCCATTGGGTCCGACGTACTCGGAAACGCTGGGCGCAGCCGCGCTTGGCCGCATGTCGTATCTGGAGTCGAAGCGGCAAGTCAGGGAATACACGCATGCGCGGGCGATGCAAAAGGCCGTCGAGTACATCCGCGACAATTTCCGGGAGCCGCTGGCGCTCGTGATGCTCGTCGAAGCGACTGACTATCCCGGCGACCTGTATTCATTCATCAGAAGTTTCAAGAAAGCCCACGGACTCACCCCTCATCAGTACATCATCGAGAGCCGTTTGCAAGCCGCGCGGGACCTGATCGAACGCCGGCAATGCGACGTGACCGAGGCCGCGCTCGCGTGCGGCTTTTCGACAACGAGCCACTTCTCGGCAACGTTCCGCAGACGGTGGGGTTTTTCGCCGTCCGGACTTAAGTCGCGTTCCGCGATCGTTACGCGAGAGGAAGAGACAGGATCCATAGACCGCTGATCGTCAATACGATCGTCAGTACGAGCAATGGCAATTGATTACCCATCACGGTGCCGGCCAGCACGTGATTCCGGATGGCGATTGCATGCGTGATGTAAACGCTCAGAATATGGCCGACGAGAATCAGGAACACCTGGGCATGCCAGATATATCCGGCATTGATGAGAAGCGATGTCGGTGAGGGATCTGGCGACGTCGGCAGCAGACGCCAGCCGAGTCCGAGCGGATCTGAGAGGATCGAGAAGATTTGCCGGCCCTGATCCAGGAATAGCGTGAAGTAGTGGCAAACGTTGTAAAACAATGCAATCGGCAATAGCAAAAGGCCGAATTGCCGCGTAAAGACCTTTCCATCCAGCGCTGAACGTGATCCAAGGGCGCCGAGTACGCAGAAGCCTCTGAATAGGCAATAGTAGGCTAGCCCGATCACAGCAAACGTGACCCACTGCCCGGCAAGAACAATCTCCCCTGATATCGCATAGTTGTTTTTGAGCGCCGGAAACAGCTGGACGATCAACGGGTAAATGCTGCGCCAGAAGAAGTTGTTCCAGCTCGCCGTGTCGCGCAAACCGTCGTAGACCGTCGACGAGAGCATGAACGACAGGAAGATCACGATGCTGGCATCCAGCGGCTTCTCCGATGCAATGTCGGTGATTGGATCCCTCAGTTTGATCCCGATACCGTTCTCCGGTAGACGAAACCACTCGAACGGCGAAAGTCGTGTGCACAGTCGGCACAGGATACCGAACGCGTCGAAGTGATTGAGCCACACCTCTCGGCCGAAGCAGAGCGAACCGGCCAGCGCATAAGCTAGATAGGCAACAAGAAACAGGCTTGCATCTCGCGGCCTTCCCGCTCCGAATAGTTCCAGGGCGATGAGCGCGATATAAGCGAGCAGGGCAGGGTACGATGCCAGGCATCGAGGATATTGATACCGCGTTCCGTCTATTCCGGGAAAGTAACGCGCGGCGATTCGCAGTATCAACGCAAACGGATTCGTGAACGAATAGATGTTGCCGAATACCGCGCTGACATACATCGATCCCAGATAGAACCAGAGCCAGAAGCCTGACATGCTGATGTTCAGGAACGGGTTCTGGGTTCCGGCGATGCCGGAAATGATCAACAGAACAACGAAGAGCGTGCTTGCGATTTGTCCGACCCGGAGTATGGCGGCTGGTATCCGCAGCGTTCCGTCCCATTGATGCGCCGACGCTCGCATGTCCGGGCTGCGGGCGCCCGATGCGAATACCAGGATCGTGAAGGAGACGATGAGCGTTCCGGTGGCAGCATAAGCATAGAGCCACAATGGAACGGGAAGATAGTAAGGAATACTCCACGCATGCGCGTCGGCCAACGCCGGAAAACAGGTGAGGATCGACGCAGCCACTGGGAACAGACAGCTTTTTCCACGCGGCGAATGGATTTTTACGCGGTTGTTCATGCCGCATGACCCGCCCTCGATATCGTCACGCATTCCAACGATCCTCGCTTTTTTTCGATCAATAGTCGGCAGATGAAATCAATCCCGTTATCTTCCAGCCGACGTCCTTTTCCTGTTCCGAGACAACCCCGATCGTGTCGTAAGGTGAGTCAAGCAGCTTTATCAACGCAACGGCACGCTTGTTCCCATCGGCCGAATTGGGCAGTGCGAAAACCAGGAAAGGCAGAATCGGGGATGGCTTGTCTCCTTCCACGATGAGAGGCAGCACGGCATCGTTCAACGACTTGAAAACCTGGAACGACGCACGGTTGCGAAACGGCGCGTACGAATTTCCTGTCGAATGCGGTTGATCCTCCATGGCCAGGTACGTGCCGTGATCCCGCAGTCGCCATCCGACGAGTTGATCGACCAGCGCGCCGTCCGGCTTGCGGCTGTGATCGGGTGAAAGCGCGGACAGCCAGTGCTTGTCGACAGGTGACGTCGTCAACCAGTCGCTGAAGAAGTGCGTGTAGAACTCTATGAGTGCCTTCTCCACACCCGGTTGCGCGGTTGGCGGCGCGGGCGTCGGGATGTCGCGCCGGCCGCCCCACCGGGCAGCCTTCCATGCGGGACCGTCCGGCAGACTCGTTCCGTCGAGAAAGGAGGTGTCTGCAATACCGTTCGCGACGAACCAGTCCGCTTTCGCCCGCTTTGTTCGCGCGTCGATAAAACGAGGGAGAGTTTGCCGTATCTGCTCCCATGGCAACGCATGCCTGAGCGATCCATTGACATTCGGATACCTCAGCATCTGAAGGTAGGTGGACTTTGCCATCGCCTCCACATCGGCAGACCAACGCCAGGTTATATCGGCCACATGACTGGACGGACCACCGCGATCGGCCGGCGCAGCCATCGCGAGACTGGCGTCGCATTCGATTCCGTAGCGGCTCCAGTCCGGAACGGAGGGCGTGCCGCGGTGCGCCCAGGCGTCTTGCAACGAATGGAGCGATCGACCGAACTCGCCGAGCATGAACGCCGCGTTACGCCCTTCGGCCCGCCGCAATGTCGTATCGATCAAAGCTCGGGGAGCCGGTCCGTCCGGCACCACTGTTCGGGTTTGCACGCTGGCCGGAACCCTGGTCGCGCTCGGATAGTGCACAGCCTGAGTATCCACGGCATCGGGCGTGAAGCGCGATAGACATGCAAACTGCAAAGGCGACGTCATGTATTCGATCGAGCCGGCATCCATGCGCTGATTTGCAAGCGCGATCGCGTCGGCCTCGCCGGGTGCGAAGCCTGCCTGCTTCGCGAGCCACAACGTGAGACCGAAGTGCACATCCGATTCAAAACCGGCGCAGGTCAGCGGAATGGCGAGCACGGCCAGCAATAACAGCGTGGCGGGGCCCGAGTTGCGCCGCGCGAGGCGCCGCACGTCGACCGTGCGGGCCGTATGCCCCTCGTGACGCGACACGAGGGGGGCGTGATGCCTGCGCGTCAATTGCCGATCTCCGTCGCTTTTGTGCTCTCGGGGAACGGCCAACTGCCGTTTTCGAACGACAGGACGAGCAGGCCATTGTCCTCGCACGCTGTGGTCAGCAGGTGCCGGTCGAAGTCGAAATCTAGGCGCGAAGCGCACCAGTCCGGGCCGCCTGCGCGATATTGGCCAAGCATGAGATGTCCCGAACCGGCGCCGGGGGATTGCACGGAAGGCGGGTTGTAATACGCGATTTCCTTAGGCTTTGACGGATCCCGGATATCGAAGACGCGCACACCAGAATTGAAATAGCTGCAGGCAAGTGCGGTCGCGTTTTCTCTATTGTCAACGCTGCAGTAGTGACTGCCGTAGGTGAACGTGGCGAGGCCCTGTATGTCAGGAATGACCTTGCTGCAGTTCTCGACTGCGTGCGTTTCGAGTCGAAGCTCGGATACAAGCCGCGGGGCAGTTTCGTTCGACATGTCGTAGATATGTCCAAGCGGAAAGGGTGTCATACCGGCATTGCAGGCGGCTTTTACGGCCGTCGCTCCGGCATCCTGAAGGCCGCCGGATCCCCCTTCATCGACTTCAACCAGATAGGGTTTGCCACCCACGGAAAACGGGATCGTATGTTGCGCCACACTGCCATCGCGAACCGGCACCGTCGCGATTCGCTGCATTTGTGCATTTGGAAGCCGGCTCTGTACCTGGCTGGTGTCGATGACGAAGAACCCGTTATCCCCATTCGAGTTCATATTGTTCAGCGGCGGTGCTCCCGTGCCGGCCGCCGTGCCTCCGTTTCCGATCGCAACGAAGTATGCGCGCGTCCCATCCTGGCTCACGGACAAGCCGTGGGGAATTGATCCGAAGCCCAGATTGGAGATGCTGATTGTGGATATCAGCTTCGGTCGCGTCGGTACCGTCAAATCGATCGCATAGTAGGATTTCGCACCAGGTGACCCGATGTAATACGTGAGGCCGTCCGGGGAGAATCCGCCTTCATGGCCCAGCGGCGATGTGGTCGGAACGATGCCTCCATCTGCTCCCGTGCCCACGGGGACGCTAGCGAGAAGTTGTGGCCGGGTGCAGTCGGTAGCGATGTCGTACAGATCGAGCTCGGGGCCGCCGCCACCGCCGAGCCCGTTATCTCCTGCCAGGATTCCACGTGCGACATTGACGCGCAAAGACTCCCACGGATCGATCATCGCCGTGGACGTCAACGAGCTTACCCGCACGGGGTTGGCCGGATCGGTGATATTGATCACCGGTACTCCGGGGTTCACGCGCGGCGGAGCAGCAGGATTGGTGAATAGCGGGCTTGCGCCCATCGTCGCATGATAGAAACAGGTCTGACCTTGCTTGTCGGTGTAGGTCGCGGCCGACCAGGACGCGCCTTCACCCTGAAGCTGGCTGACACGTTTCAGATTGCAGTTGAAGCCACCGAACCCGGACTGGCGAAGCGCGGCCGGCACCTGGCCCTGCAGCGCCGTCTCGGGTGTATCGCCCGCGCTGCAGTTCGGCACCCGTGGAACGACATAGTCCGCCACGGATACATTGGACGCTGGACCCGCGGTATCGTCGGCGTGCCCGCCACAACCTGTGAGCACGAGCGTGCCGAGCGATATCGCGATCGCTAACCCGTTCCGCAATTGCATCATTGTCTCCTCCTGTTTTGTATAACTCGATGAGCCGAATTCTTTAGCTAGTCATTCGGATATATCTCGATCGTGGCGACCTCGAGCTGTTCGCCGTTCTGACTATGAAGGTGAAGTGAAAAACGCCCGGTGATACCAACCGGCAGAATGTCCAGCGATTGATCGGTCCCGGATACGCAAGCGGCGACAGCGCCGGGTATTTCATGGACCATCAAAACGCCGGCTTCTTGTGAATGAACATTGATATGCGCCGCCATGCCTTCGCGAATCGCTATCACGGATCGTTCCCACGGGGCCTTGTCCCGATCGACGGAGACGGAGAAAATCTGTCGATCCGGAAGTCTTGAGGACCCCCAGGACAGATGTTTCGCGACACCGTATGCCAGCACCAATGTCGAAACAGTCGCGATCAACGCGATGGATCGACGCTGGCGTCGCGGATTCCTTTCCTCCATCCCAGCACTCCGCTCGATCAGTTTTCAGTCGACACCACACTGTCGTTCCGACTGTTCCGCTACCCGGGTGGTCTCGGTTCGACGAATATTAGTGATCGGCACAATGCAGAGATATCTGCTTATTGCGAGTTGTCGGGAAATTGCGTCCGGAGTAACCCCAGTGACGCTACCCAGACGGTCCGTGCGGTCCGGATTTGTGCCATGCGGTCAAGGTTAGGGATGTTGCCTGGTGGCGCGGAGATCCATACCTGCGCGCATTGCTGAGACATGGTGCGCGCATCGGCGATATGTCACGTTAAGGTGTCATGCTGCATGGCAGCAGTCGATTCAATACAGCTGTGAGCCGCGTCAACGCAGCCAGCACCCTGAAAGGCGTCCATTACGCCGGGAGAACCTGACGCACCAGTGGGTAGCGTCATGTCGTTATCTCCGCCCGCGTTTACCGCCGGCGCTTTGCTCCGCTCTGCGGCCGCTGAGCCTCGTGCATGTCCAGGGAATAATCGAAAATTAGCCCTGGCTGCAGGCGGCTTTCGTTAGAATCAGTTTTCGCCGAGACAAAAAAGCCTATTTTCATTGGCGCCGCGGTGTCGAATCACAAATACTGCTGGCCTGATTCTATTGTTTATCTTTTACCGGAGGCGAGCATGCCGGGTTTACTTCCCAATGTCGACCACGATGGACTCCTTGAGTATTCAGTGGTTTACACCGATCGATCGATCAATCATATGTCGCAGCTCTTTCAAGGAGTCATGCGCGATATTTCGGGCGCCCTGAAAAAAGTCTACAACGCTAAGTCGGCCGTTATCGTGCCGGGCAGCGGAACGTTCGGCATGGAAGCCGTCGCCCGGCAGTTCGCGACGAACAAGAAGTGTCTGGTCATTCGTAATGGCTGGTTCAGTTTCCGCTGGTCGCAGATTTTCGACATGGGCGGCATTCCGTCTGAATCGGTGGTGTTGAAGGCGCGCCCAGTCGAACAAGGAAGGCAGGCCGCCTATGCCCCGGCCCCGATCGAAGAAGTGGTCGCCGCGATCAGGGAACACAAGCCGGATCTGGTCTTTGCGCCTCATGTCGAGACCGCATCCGGAATGATGCTGCCCGATGCCTATCTGCGCGCAGTGTCCGACGCTGTGCACGCCGTCGGCGGCATGTTTGTACTGGATTGCATCGCTTCCGGCACGATCTGGGTCGACATGGAGGCCAACGGCGTCGACGTGCTGATCAGCGCGCCGCAAAAGGGGTGGAGCGCCTCACCTTGCTGCGCGCTGGTCATGCTCAGCCCGCTCGCCCGCGAACGTATCGATGCCACGACCAGCACCAGCTTCGCTTGCGATCTTCGCAAATGGCTGCAGATCATGGAAGCCTACGAGAACGGCGGATTCGCATACCACGCCACGATGCCCACGGACAGTCTCGCCACGCTGCGCGACGTGATCAAGGAAACCGAGGCATACGGTTTTGACAAGGTGAGAGCGGAGCAGCTTGAACTCGGTGAGCGCATTCGCTCGCTCCTGGCTGGCAAAGGTTTCAGAAGCGTGGCGGCTGAAGGTTTTCAGGCACCGGGCGTCGTGGTCAGCTACACGGACGACGATGGCATTCGATCCGGCAAGAAATTCGCCGACGCCGGCTTGCAGATCGCACCCGGCGTTCCCCTGCAATGCGACGAGCCTGAAGATTTCAAGACCTTCCGCGTCGGATTATTCGGTCTGGACAAACTGCATGACGTCGAAGGCGCGGTCGCGAGGTTCACCAAGGCGTTGGACAGCATTCTTTAGATTGCCTTTCCAGAGCCTGCGCGGATGGCTCGCCCCTGAATTGCAACGGCACCGGCTTGATTGCCGTGTAAAAAGTGCCTATTTTGGGCTGAACCTTGATTCGCTCTGCCACTAGCGATATCTTTACATCGATCCTGGTCGTCGAATTCGGGTGAACGAGGGGAGGGCCGTTTCGTGAAGATAGCGTGGGCATTCTGCTGCGTCGTCACCTTGAGCGCGATCCTCGGTGCGTGCGGTAAGGACGGATCGCGAAACGCGACGGAGGCGTCGGGTGCATCCGCAAGTCAGGCGCCGGGTCAGCCAGAGCAGGGCGCGAGCGGCACGCTCGCTGCGTCAGGCGCGCAACAGACCCACGCATTGGGCGCCGTCACCAAGGCACAGTTGCCGGCGGAAGCAGCCGAAACACTGCGGCTGATCAAAGCGGGTGGCCCGTTTCCTTTTGGCGAAGATGGTGTCCTGTTCCGTAACAGTGCGCTTTTGCTGCCGACGCATCCGCGCGGCTACTACCACACATACACAGTTCGCACGCCCGGCTCGACGGATCGCGGGCTGCGCCGGATCGTATGCGGCGGCCCGCGCAGGCAGACCAGCGACTGCTATTACACCGAAGATTACTACGTCAGTTTTAAGCGCATAGCCGAATAAAGACCGGCTTCAGCCTCGCCGCATCGTTGCGGCGAGGGTAGCTTTGCTACGAGCTGGTAACGTTTCAGTACAGCGGCGTTCCCGAATTGTAAGCGCCGACGAAGGACTGCCAGTCCAGGTTGACCTGAGTCGCGTAGCTGAACGCGAAGGTTGAAATTTCGGACTCCAATCCGCTCGTGCTCGTGACAGCATTACTCACCTGCTTATCGATGCTGTACTGGACGATCGCACTGTTGTAGTCCTGGTCGGAGATGGCGTGAGCCGATGCCAGCGCCTGGCCCAGATAAGTGGCAGCGGTATTGAGCTTGCCGGCACTGCTCAACTGGGTATAGTCGAAGTCTTCCTCATACGGCGACTTTTCGTGGAAGTAGAAGGTCAGCCCGTTGATCGTGGCGTAACCCGCCAGCACGTCGGCATTGAGCGTTTGGGCCTTGTTGGTCAAGGCGACGCGGGCGCCGTCGTTGCTGTTATCAGCGGACGCCAACGTCTGCCCATTGCTGCTCGCTACAGCCACGGCGCTAGTGGTTTCCTGCTTCAGTTCGAGAATCACGTCATCCGAGGTGGAGGTTGACGGACCTTCGATCAAGACGTAGTAGCGCAGCTTGCCCAGGCTGCCGACGCCCGAACCCAATTTCTGGTGAATATCCTTCACCTGGTAGTAACTGGCAGCGTATTGCTTGGATGAAGAGATGCTGCTGATATAGCTGCTCATCGCTGCGGCGATGTTGCTGTAGGTCGCACTGTTTACGGCCACCAGCGTGTTGGCGATGTTCTGGAAGCTGCGCACACCATTCGTCACCTGAGTGTACTTGCTCAACAGGCTGGAGCGGCTATCACCGTTGGAGTTGCTGATCGTTGTCTGCACGACGCCGGACGTATTGCCGTTCTTGAGCTGAAAACTGAGTTCGGCGCTGCTGCCCATGAAATTGTTCATTTCGCTGACATAGGCGGCCACCATGGTCTTGATGGCGGTCGTGATGTCGCTATCGGCAATGCCATTGGCGCGCCCCGCGAGGACCATGCTGGTGGCCAGCCGGCGCAGATCCCAGACGTATTGGCCGAGATAGCCCTCATCGAAATCGTCGACAGAGAACACGTTGTTGCTATTGCTGTCCTGCCACGCGCCGAAATTTCCGATGTGGGCATCGCCGCCAATCCACGTGTAGCCAGTCTGCGTGGTGGTGTAGCTCGATGCAGGCAGGGTCAGCATGTCCTGGTAAAAAATGTGGTCGGTACCGCGATAGAAATCGAAAGCGCCGCCTGCCATGGTCGCCATCTTGGTCGCGAGGTCGGTGCTGTCGGTAGCCGCAAAGGGATGGTTATAGTTATAGATTTGCGTCACCACCCAGCTAGTGCGCGAAGTCTGAGCCTGAGCGGCAGACATACACAGCAGGCAGGCGGCGGACAAAGCAATCCACGCTTTCTTCATTGTTTTCCCCTGAGATAAATAAAAAGGAGCGACATGGCCGCTCCTTACCGAATTCAGGCGATTCAAACAATGTTGGATGACAACGGCGTGACCTGGCAAAAATTCGAATGAGTGTTTTGGGGAATATCCGATGATGGCTCGGGGTCGAACTGAGTCACTCGTCATCCGATTGAGTGTTGTCCAACGGATCAACGGTGGCGCGATGGAGGGATTCTTCGTGGTCGATAAATCCCGGCCAATGGCTGGGCTTGCCAAAGAGGTTGCCGATCGTTCCGTTGCAACCACTCTGCGATGGTCTCGTCCTTCAGCGCTTCCTCGGCGTGGTGCTTCGCTCTGACGCTATCGAACGATTCGCCACACGCACCTACGCTGTCCGCCGGACCGGCTCACTCCGTTCAGCCGTCCAGCACACCGGACCAGATGAGCCACCCCGCACGAAAAGGAAGGGGCGGCCAGCCTTGAACGTTGCCTACACTCCCTGACGAACCGTCTCGATTTGACATCAAGCGGATCCGGGGGCGAGCCCGTGAAGCAGCATTCTCGTCCACTGTTTCCCGCAGGGCCGTCAAAAAATGGCCTCTTCGAGGTCTTCGAACCGAACGCGTCGGGGCGCGTCAACCGTCAATCGCGGCGAACGATCCACGCCACGCCGTCAATCGGCGTCGGCGCTTCGTCGGCACGTGCTTTCGCTATTTCGCCCTGGCGGTCGCCGAATCGAGCCTGCGGAACACCTGAAAACGAGGAACCATTCAATGGACTATCAGTATTTGCTGCTCGACATTACCGACAAGGTCGCGACGGTGACCATCAACCGTCCCGACAAAGGCAATGCGCTTGCGCCCGGCGTGCTCGAGGAAATCATTTCCGTCTTCATAAGCCTCGGCGAACGGGAGGACGTCAGCGTGGTCGTTCTGACGGGGGGTGAGCGCTATTTCTCGGCCGGATTCGATCTCAACGAAATCCGCAAGCTGGAGAAGGTCTCGAACGAAGCGTACACGGCGCTTTTTCATCGCGCCTACCGGGCGATCCTCTTCTATCCTCAGCCGGTCATTGCCGCAGTGGGCGGCCCGGCCATCGCGGGCGGCTTCGATCTGACCATGATGTGCGACATCCGCTACGCCTCCACCCGCGCGAAGTTCGGCCAACGCGAAGTGATGCTGGCATTGACGCCCGTACTCGATCCGCTGTGGCGAATCATCGGGCTCGGCCGCGCCAAGGAAGTCGCGCTGACCGGCCGAATCTATGACGCGGCGGAAGCAGAACGGATGGGCTATGTCAGCCGTGTGTATCCGGAAGGCGAGCTGCTCTCGTCGGTGAGCGCTATTGCGGCGGAGATGGCCAACTGTGACCGCATGTGCCTGCTTGAAACGAAGCGTCTTTCCAATCAGTTGCTGAATCTCGACCTGGACGGCGCCATGCGGACTCAGGAGTGGCTGTTCCGCAGCTATATCGGCTCGGACGAGAACCATAAACGCATCGACGCGCTGCAGGCTCGCCTGGCCGCCGACCGTCGCAAGTAATCGCGCTGCCCACCCTAAACCGAAATTACAGGAGAACGTCGCGATGAACGTGCTGATCGTGTTCGCCCACAACGAGCCTCAATCGTTTAACGCATCCATGAAGACGCTTGCCGTCGAGGAACTCGAGGCGCAAGGGCATGAGGTGACGGTATCGGATCTCTACGCCATGCAATGGAATCCCGTTGCGGATCGCGATGACTTCGGCAGCCGCGCCAACGCCGATTACCTCGTCTATGCGCTGGAGCAACGGCACGGCTACGAGAAGAAGACCCTCGCGCCCGACATCCAGGCCGAACTGGACAAGCTGGACCGGGCTGATCTGGTGATCTTCAACTTTCCGGTCTACTGGTTCTCCATGCCGGCGATTCTCAAAGGCTGGGTCGACAGAGTCCTCATTTCCGGCCGTTGCTATGGGGGCATGCGGTTCTACGACCGTGGCGGACTGAAGGGCAAGAAGACGATGCTCGCCATGACTATCGGCGGCCAGCAGCACATGCTGTCCGAGGGCGGTATTCACGGCGAGCTGGAAGACATGCTCAGGCCGATTCTGCGCGGCACGCTGGCCTATACGGGCATGACCGTGCTGCCGCCGTTCGTTGCCTGGCATGTTCCCTACATCAAGCCCGAGCAGCGCACGGAAATGCTGGAGCAGTATCGCCAGCGACTCCGGCAGATCGACAGCCTTGAGCCCCTGCAGTTTCCGTCAATGGACGATTTCGACGACATGCTGCGCCCCAAGGCAGTGTGCCGCGAAACGCATTGAAAAGGACGCCACCATGTCACTGATTCTTTCGCGCCGCGATCTGGATTTCATGTTGTACGAATGGCTCGACGTCGAGACGCTCACGACGGCCGCGCGCTATGCGGACCATTCACGCGAGACCTTCGACGCCGCGCTGGACACCTGCGAAAAGATCGCCACCGATTTGTTCGCCACGCACAACAAGAAGAACGACGAGCAGGAGCAGCATTTCGACGGCGAGACCGTGCATGTCATTCCCGAGGTCCGGCGGGCGCTGGCCGCCTTTTGCGAAGCCGGCCTGATGGCCGCCGGGCAGGACTACGAGCTTGGCGGCATGCAACTGCCGATGGTGCTCGAAAAAGCCGGTTTTGCCTGGTTCAACGCGGCGAACATCGGCACCACGACATTTCCGTTTCTCACTATCGGCAATGCGAACCTGCTGCTGGCCCACGGCACGCGCAAACAGATCGACACGTTCGTGCTGCCGGAAATGGCGGGCCGCTTCTTCGGCACGATGTGCCTGTCCGAGCCGCAGGCGGGTTCGTCGCTCTCGGACATCACGACGCGCGCCGAGTACGAGACAGACTCGTTACTCGGTGCGCAGTATCGTCTGCGTGGCAACAAGATGTGGATTTCCGGCGGCGAGCATGAGCTGTCGGAGAACATCGTGCAC
Organism: Paraburkholderia caffeinilytica; assembly: GCF_046030355.1. GTDB lineage: Bacteria > Pseudomonadota > Gammaproteobacteria > Burkholderiales > Burkholderiaceae > Paraburkholderia > Paraburkholderia caffeinilytica_B. Next base: position 34,186 of record NZ_JAQQCQ010000027.1, on the reverse strand, counting down.
CTCGTGCTCGCGAAGATTCCCGGTCCGAACGGCAAGCTGGTGCCGGGCGTGAAGGGCATTTCGCTCTTCATCGTTCCGAAGTACCTTGTCGGCGAGAACGGTTCGCGCGGTGAGCACAACGACGTGGTCCTCGCGGGGCTGAACCACAAGATGGGTTATCGCGGCGCCACCAATTGCCTGCTGAATTTCGGCGAGGGCGTGAAGTACCGGCCGCGCGGCGAGGCGGGCGCGATCGGCTATCTGGTGGGCGAGGCCGGCCAGGGGCTCACTTACATGTTTCACATGATGAACGAGTCGCGCATTGGAGTAGGGCTCGGTGCGGCGGCGCTCGGTTACACCGGCTATCTGCATGCGCTCGACTATGCGCGCAACCGTCCGCAAGGACGTGCCACAGGGCCGGCCGGCAAGGACCCGGCGAGCCCGCAGGTCAGGCTGGTGGAACACCCGGACATCCGCCGCATGCTGCTGGCGCAGAAGAGCTATGCGGAGGGCGGTCTCGCGCTCAATCTGTACTGCGCGAAGCTCGTCGACGAAGCACGCGCAGCCGAGGCCGGGAACGATGGCCAGACGGCGCAGGCGTACTCGCTGCTACTCGACATCCTGACGCCGATCGCCAAGAGCTGGCCGTCGCAATGGTGTCTCGAAGCGAACAACCTCGCCATTCAGGTGCACGGCGGCTACGGCTACACGCGCGAATACAACGTCGAGCAGTTCTACCGGGACAATCGCCTGAATCCGATACACGAAGGCACGCACGGCATCCAGGCGCTGGACCTGCTCGGCCGCAAGGTCACGATGAAGGACGGCAAGGCGTTGCGAATGCTCGTCGACCGGATGCGGGCGAGCGCCGCGCGCTCGACGGCCACCGGCGACACGGCGCTCGTGGAGTACGGCGCGATGCTCGATGAGATCGTGACGCGGCTTGTCGAGGTGACCGACGCACTATGGGCCGCCGGCGATCCCGCGCTGACGCTCGCGAATGCCTCGATCTATCTTGAGGCGTTCGGCCATGTGGTGGTGGCGTGGATATGGATCGAACAGGCGCTTGTAGCGCAGGCCGCGCTTGCCGGCACCGGCACCGGTACCGGCGACAAGGCGTTTTATCGCGGCAAGCTTGCCGCAGCGGCGTATTTCTATCGATGGGAATTGCCGCGCGTCACGCCGCAACTGAATCTGCTCGCCTCGCTGGATCGCACTGCGTTCGACATGCAGGACGCGTGGTTCTGAAGAACGGCAACGCACCGGAAAGCGGTCGCGCTTTATCTGACCTTGATGAGCCGCTGCATTCGAAAATGCAGCGGCGCCCGCGAAGGGAGGTTGGTGAATCGAACTACGCAGACCCGGGCGGCTTCATTCCCGCCCGGCATCCTCCGCACGAAGCATTGCCTCAATGGCGGGATTCGCGGACCCACGCGTCTTCATCCATCGCAAGCCGGAAGCCAAGATGCGACATGCCATTCATCGGATCCGTGCCGCGGCGCGCGCTGGTTCGATAGCTGATGCAGTAGGTTTCGCTGCACAGGAACGAGCCGCCGCGCGTCACGCGCTCGGGGGCCGAGGCGGTCGGACCGTTGTCCGGGTCGTAGCTCGAAGCGGGTCCCTGGGGATTGCTGACGACACGTCCGGACGCCGACTCGATGCGAAACGCGTCTGCGCGATACCAGTCGGCCACCCATTGCCAGACGTTGCCCGCCATATCGTAGAGACCATAGCCGTTTGGCGCGAAGCGGCCCACGGCCGTCGTGCCTACCTGAACCTTCTCGTGGCTGCTGCGATCCTCGGTGACGGGGAACGGACGCGCCGCATCGTCCCAGGTGTTCGCCATTTTTTTGCTATTCGGTGCGAATTCGTTGCCCCACGCGTAGTCGGCCTGTTCGAGGCCGCCGCGCGCCGCGTACTCCCATTCCGCTTCGGTGGGTAGCCGCTTGTGCGCCCAGTGCGCGTAGGCGAGCGCATCTTCGTAGGATACCTGCACGACCGGATGATTCTCCTTGCCGGCAATGCTGCTGCCGGGTCCGGCCGGATGCCGCCAGCTCGCGCCCGGTACAAACTTCCACCAGCGTGAGTAGTCGTTCAACGCGACGGGCGCGTCCGTGCCGGTGAAGACGAGGGCGCCGGCGACGAGCGTGTCGTCGGCGGGGCGCGGCGTGCCGGGCGGCAACTGAACCGCCAGATCTTCCCAGCGCGGCTTGCGCTCGGCTGTCGTGACATAGCCGGTCGCGGCGACGAAACGCGCGAATTCCGCGTTGGTGACGTCGTGCCGGTCGATCCAGTAGCCATGCACCTTGACCTCGTGCGCGGGCCGTTCGTTGGGCAACGCACGCGGGTGCTCGCTGCCCATCATGAATTCACCGGCCGGAATCCACACCATGTCTTGCGGGCCGGCCGCGCCGTCGCCCACGGTGAGCGGGGCAGGGCCCTTGAAGTGCTCATACGCGGCAATCGCGGTGCCGGTCATGAGAAGCGTGAGCGCGACCGCGCCCGCCTTGTGCCACTGTTTATTTGCTAGCTTCATTGCTGTTTCCAATACCAAAAGCGCCGGCGTCGGTTCGGACGTCGGCGCGATCAAGCCTACTTGAGCGAGGCCTGGGTTCTGGGCGGGTACTTCTTGAGCACCTGCTGATAGCGGGCGTACTCCATCACGAGCGGCACGCTGGCGGGGATATGCCGGATCGCGATCGACTCCTCTTCCTTCGGGTCCGTGTACAGATTGAAGACCAGCACGGTCCACGCATCGCCGACCATCCCGGCGAAGCCGCCGTTGTAGCCCTTCTGGGTCACCGCGTCCGGAAGCTGGAATTTCTTCATCAGTTTGAATTCGTCGACCCGCACCGCGGAAAGCGAGTCGTTCCAGAAGTAGAAGACGCTGCGCCGGTTGGAAACACCCTTGTCGGCAAGCAGGAACGAGGTCTGGTCGATGCCGTCGACGTACGTCGTGGGCGGCACGAGCTTCGAGAGACCCGCACCCGGCGTGCCGGCCAGCGCAATCGACGTGTTGAACAGGTCGGCGAAATCAAACAGGCCGTCTGAGCGGCGCGGCTCGACCATACCCTTCCAGTAGACGAAGAACGGTGCGCGCACCGCGCCTTCCCAGGTCGAGCCCTTGCCGCCACGGAACATCGAGCGCGCGGCCGGCTGCACCTCCTGCTCGGGGCCGTTATCCGAGGTGAAGAACACGATCGTGTTGTCCAGTTCGCCGTTCGCCTGCAGCGTGTCGATCAGCTTCTTGAACATGTCGTTGACCTGCACGATGCAGTCGCTGTAGTTTGTGCGCGCCGCCGATCGTCCCCTGTAGTAGTCGTTCGGATAGTTGTCGAAGTGGCAGGCACGCGGCGCGTAGTACAGGAAGAACGGCTTGGTGGCGTTCTTCTGGCGGTCGAGGAAGCCGACGGTGTAGTCGAGCCACTTCGTATCGAGGTCCTTGATGGTGTCCGTGTTGATCTCGTACAGGCTTTCGACCTGGCCGCCTTTCACCGCGTGCACGTCGCTCTTGTTGAACGGCAGATTCAGAATGTAGCGATAGCGCTGCGGGCTCAGGGCGATTTCCGGGTTGTATTGCGGGTCGCGCCACTCGGTGTACATGTCGGAGACCGAGAGGAAGCCGCGGAAGTCGTCGAAACCGACGTTCTGCGGCTGCGAGCCGGCGTTCTCGCCCATGTGCCACTTGCCGACGGCCTGAGTCGTGTAGCCGGCGCGCGAGAGCAGTTCCGGCAACGTGGTTAGCCCTTCGAGGCCGCCTGGCTGGCCGTACATCGGCGGAATCTGGATGCCGTGGTGGGCCATGTTCTGGCCGGTCATGATGGTCGCGCGGGTCGGCGAGCAGCTCGGCTGCGAATAGGCCGAGCTCAGGATCAGACTCTGGTTCGCGATGCGGTCGATGTCGGGCGTGGCGTTGCCCACCGCCTCGCCGCCGCCGTTGAAGCCGAAGTCGCTATAGCCGACGTCGTCGAGCAGAAAGACCACGATGTTGGGGCGCTTGCCGGTTTTCTTCTGCAGGGCTTCCAGTTTGCGGGCGGCCTCCTGCGCCTGATCCGCATGCGCGATGACCGGCTCCATGTTGTCCGCGAGCTTGACCGTGCGGGACGCCAGATACTGGTTAGGCTGGTCGTAGCCGGCCAGGCCCTGTTCTTTCGTGGGTTCGGTGATCGTCTGCGCGCTGACCGCGTATGAGAGGGCCAGCGTCGCTCCTGCTGCGAGGAGCAAGGCTGGGATGATGTGTTTCATGGCGTCTCCTGCCGTTGTGGTAATGGCCGGTGACTGGCTGGTGAACGGACCGGGCGCCGGCAGGCGCCATGCCACCACGCGGTTCGCCGCCGCAGTCGATCCGGAAAAGCACGGATACCTCGTGCCGTCCACCGGGTCCGCTCGGCCCGGGAGACGACTCCGACTTCAAAATAACAGGGCATGGCGCGTCGAATCACCCCTCGTTAATAGGGGGCCGCGTCGAATGTGCGTCAGCCGAGTTGGCGCGAGATGATGAGCTTCTGAATGTGGCTCGTGCCTTCGTAGATCTTGCAGACGCGCACGTCGCGCAGATAGCGCTCCACGGGGAAGTCGCACAGATAGCCGTAGCCCCCGTGAATCTGGAGTGCGCTTGAACAGACCTTCTCGGCCATCTCGCTCGCGAAGAGCTTGGCGATCGACGCTTCCTTCATGCAGTCCGCGCCGGTGTCGCACAGCCGCGCGGCGTGGAGGCAGTACTGGAACGCCACGTCGACCTGCGCGGCCATGTCGGCCAGATCGAACGCCACGCCCTGGAGCTGTGCGATCGGCGCGCCATAGGCCTCACGCTCGTTGGCATACTTCACCGCCGCGTCGAGCGCGCCGCGGGCCGCGCCCGCAGCGATGAACGCGATGCCGATGCGGCCATCCGATAAACCGCTCATCACCGTCCGGTAGCCGCCGCCCTCGGCGCCAAGCCGCTGCTCAACGGGCACGCGACAGTTTTCCAGCGCGATCTGCGCCGTGTGGGCCGTGTGCTGACCGAGCTTGTCCTCGATGCGCGTCGTGGCGTAGCCGGGCTGCGACGGATCGACGATGAACGTCGTGGCGCCGCGCTTGCCGGCTGCCTTGTCGGTGATGGCGAATGCCACGCCCACGCCGGCCTCGCTGCCGTTCGAGATGAACTGCTTCGAGCCGTTGAGGACGTAATGATCGCCGTCGCGTACCGCGCTGGTGCGCAGTGCCGCCGTGTCCGAGCCGGCATGCGCTTCGGAGAGCAGGAACGCGCCGATCGACTCGCCGCTCGCCATCGCGGGCAGGAAGCGCTGCTTCTGCGCCTCGGTGCCGTTTTTAGCGATGCACATCGCCGTGAAGTTGTGGACGTGCAGGATCGTGGCGAGGCCCGCGTCGTGCGCGGCAAACTCGTGCTGCGCGAGGCAGAAGTCGAGCACGCCCGCGCCCGTGCCGCCATAAGCCTCAGGCACCAGCATGCCGAGAAAACCGAGCTCGGCCAGCGCCTTGATTTCGGCGTGCGGCCATGCGGACTCGCGGTCGCGCTGGGCGGCCGTCGGTGCGACGATTTCGTTCGCGACACGGCGCGCCGAGTCGCGAATCATGATCTGCTGCTCGTTGAGGAACAGGCCGGAGAGATCTTTACTCATGGATGGTCATCCTTGTGTTGGGTCGAGGCGGGCGGGGCGGCCGAGCGGCGCTCAGCGCGTATCCCAGTCGCGCAGAACTTCCTGGGTGTGTTCGCCGCGCTGCGGGATCCTGCGTGGCGCGGGTAGCGGCGTGGCCGAGAAACGCGGGGCGGGATTGGCCTGCAGGACGCCGCTTTCGCGTGTGTAGACCTTGCGCACTTGCATGTGCGGATGCTGCGCGGCTTCGTCGGGGCTGAGCACGGGCGCGAAGCAGGCATCACTGCCTTCCAGCAGCGCGCACCACGCGTCACGGGTCCGGGTTGCGAAGAGGTCGGCGAAACGTTGGCGCAGGTCGGGCCACGCGCTGGCGTCGTAGGCCTTGTCGAACGCGGGGTCGTCGGCGAAACCGAGCTTTTCGCGCAGCAGGCGATAGAACTTCGGTTCGAGCGAGCCAACCGAGATCATGCCGCCGTCGGCGCAGCGATAGGTGTTGTACCAATGAGGACCGTCGAGCAGGCTCTGACCACGCGTCGCCGTGAACTTGCCGGACGCCTGGAGCGCATGCAGCAAGGTCATCATGTGCGCGCTGCCGTCGACAATGGCGGCGTCCACCACTTGCCCCTCACCCTTCGCGCGCGCATGCATGATGCCCGCAAGCAGGCCCACGGCGAGATAGAGCGCGCCACCGCCAACGTCGCCCACGAGGCTCGGCGGCGTGATGGGCGGTTCGCCTGGTTGGCCTGAATACCAGAGTGCGCCAGACAGTGCGATGTAGTTCAGGTCGTGCCCCGCGGCGTGTGCGAGCGGACCGGTTTGTCCCCAGCCGGTCATGCGGCCGTAGACGAGCTTGGGGTTGTGTTGCAGGCACACGTCCGGGCCGAGGCCGAGGCGCTCCATCACGCCGGGCCGCATGCCCTCGATCAGCGCGTCGCATCGTGCGATCAGTTGCAGCACGGTTTGGACACCCTCGGGCGTTTTCAGATCGGCGGCCACCGAGCGCTTGCCGCGATTCGGGATGTCGTGATTGCCGAGATCGACCCGGTCGGCGTCGGGTTCGACGCGATCCACCACCACCACGTCCGCGCCCAGATCGGCGAGTAACATGCCGCAAAACGGCCCCGGTCCGATGCCTGCAATTTCGAGCACGCGCACACCGGAGAGCGGGCCTTGCCAGTCTGGCGTCATGGTTTGCCTCATCATCGTTGAATGCGGCCAATGATAGAGAGCGCGCGGCGCGCAGACACCCCCTCGGAAGGAAAGGGGGCGGCGGACGGCGGCGTCTGGCGGCGGCGCGTGCGCCCCCTATTCAAGGCAGGGGCGGGCGCAGTGTGTGTGCGAGTCGGCGCAGAGGGCGGTGCAAAAGGCAGTGCAAAAAGTGGTGCAAAAGGTAGTGCGAAGGGCGGTGCACATGGCAGTGCAGAGGGTGGCGCAAAGTGCAGTGCAAAAGGCAGTGGGCAAGGCAGTGCAGAGGGCCGTGCAACGAACGGCGGCTCAGGTCCCGCCGCCCACGCTCATTCGATGTAGCCGTGCTCGCGTGCCCATGTCATGGCGTCGTAGCGCGAGGAGACGCCGAGCTTGGTGAGGATGTTGCGCACGTTCCATTTCGTAGTCCCGACCGAGATGTTCAGGGTCAGGGCGATGCGCTTGTTGGACATGGCCTGCGAGATCAGCAGCAGGATCTCGCGTTCGCGTGGTGTGAGATTGATGCCTTCGCGCGCGAGCGCCTGCGTGTCCGGCTTGCTGGTGCGGATGGGCGGCGGCGGGTGTGCGGCGTCACCGGGCTTCAGCAGCGCGTCGAGCAGTATCGCGGCCTGCGGCGAGAGCGCCGCCGCGTTGCGTAGCGTGGCGAAGCGCGGCGCGACCGGCCCGCCGTCGTCGATGAACGTGCGCACGAGTCCGAGCGTCGCGCCTGTGTTCAACGCATCGACGAGACACTGCCGGGCTGCCGGCGCCTGCTCGATGTCCTCATAGGCGGCCGCCGCCAGCAGGTTCACGCGGACGAGCAGTCGTTCGCGGCCGGCAGCGAGCGCGAAGGCGCGCGCCTGCTGGAGGGCATTGAGCGCTTCGGAAGTGTTGCAGTTCACGAGCGCGAGGCGGGCACGCGCGATCGCCGCGATCGCCTGCGTTTCGTCGGCCAGGGCCGGCTCGGCTGCGCCAACGTCCGCTGTGGCGAGCGCGTCGAGTTGCGCCATGACGCCTTGCGCGCGCACGTGGTCTCCTTCGTCGAGCAGGATATGCACCGCCTCGCCCAGCATGAAGGCGGCGGGCCGCGGCAGGCCGAGCGCCCGGAAATGCGCGGCCTGCCGCTGCAGGAAGGCAAGGGCCGCCGCCGAACCCTGATCGATGCGGTCGAGCCGGGCGTGGACGAGCGATGCCTGCACCATGACGTCGGGCCACGAGGCGCGCAGCAGGTTCGTCCGGTTGGCGAGGACGTCGCGCGCATCGGCGATGCGGTCGAGTTCGTAGTACGCGTCGCCGAGCATGGCGGCGCACAGGTCCGCACAGACCGAGTGCCGCCCGTAGGTCGTCTCGGCCTGCTGGAGCAGCGCCGCGCCAAGGCGCGCCGTTTCGCGGACCTGGCCTTGCTTCAGGTGGGTCGCGGGCAGCGTGGCCTCGAACATCAGCGCGATCTCGCTGCCCTGATCGTCGCTCTGCACGGTGTGCTCTTCGTGCAGGCGCAGGGCTTCACGAATACGGCCCACGTGCGCGAAGGCGGTCACCAGCGCACCGATGTAGACGTATTTCAAGGTCCGGTTCGACGGCCACGATTCCTGCGGGCGCTCCAGCAAACCAACGACGTGCTGGCCGTCGTCGCGCTGCGTCGCGATGGTTGCTTCCGCTAGCGCGAGCTGGATTTCCATGCCGGGCAGGCGGGCCGCGTGGCTGCGCCGCAACTGGTCGAGCCAGCGCTGTGCCTGCGCCGGCCGAGCGGTCAGCGCATAGGTCAGGCAGCCGAGAAAGGAGAGCCGCGGATGTTCGGCGAGCATCTCCTCGGGCAGATGGTCGAGCAGCTGGGCCATCGCGCCGACGGCGCTGAAACGCCAGTCGGGCGGCATGGCGCTTTCGACGGTCCGCACCGCGAGCGCGAGGTCGCCGGTGAACTTCGCATGACGCACGGCGTCGACGAGCATCTGCTGGCTCGCGAACCAGGCGCTCGCGCTGCGGTGCAGCGCCTGCACGAGGTCGCCGCCACGCGCGGCGAGCCGGTTGCCGAGGAACTCGCCGAGCAGCGGATGAAAGCGGTACCACGGCGTGCGATCGTCGGTTTCGACGCGCTGGATCAGCAGAAATTCCTCTTCGGCGCGCTTCATGAGATCGGCGGCTTGCGTCTGCCCCGTGACGTGAGCAGCGAGTGCCGCGTTGAAGCGCCGCAGCGGCGCGAGCATTTCGAGGAACGCGATCATGTCCGCCGGTACCTGCGCAATCACGTCCTCGGCAAGGTAGTTCTGCAGATCGCCCGAGCGGCGCAACAACACCGGCAACTGGCCGCGCGCGGCCGGGCGATTGCGCAGCATGATCGCGATGAGCTGCAGGCTCGCCGGCCAGCCGTGCGTGACGTCCTGGATCAGCTGGAGTTCGTCGGCGGTCAGCTTGATCGTCGCGAGATTCTGCTCGAAAAACGCCTGGGTTTCGTCGAGGCTGAACGGCAGATCTTCGAAACCGGCCTCGGCGAGCTGGCCGTACACGCGCAAACGGCTGAGCGAGAGCGGCGGCGTGGTGCGCGAGGCGATCACGATGTGCAGATTGGCGGGGCTGTGGGTGACGAGCTTGCGCATCAGTTCGTGCACCCACGGGTCGTCGACGTGATGGTAGTCGTCGATGAAAAGATAGATATCCTTCGCAACCCGCTCCGCGAGCGCGATGAGTGTCGCGGCGACGGGCTCGACCGGCCACATCCGGTCGTCGTCTTCGGCGGCGGGCATGTCGTTGGGCGCGACGCCGAGGCGCGCGAGCGCGCCAAGCAGATCGCGGCAGAACACGGCCTTGCGCCGGTCGTCCGCTGCGAGCGCGAGCCAGGCGACTTCCGCACCGTGCTTCATCAGTTCCTGGCGCCATTGCACAAGCAGGATGGTCTTGCCGAAGCCTGCGCTCCCCGTGATGAGCGTGAGCGCGCAATGCTGCGCCTCGTTGCGCAGGCGCTCGATGAGCCGCTTGCGCACGATATGGCGGGGGCCGATGCGCGGCGGCGCGAACTTCGCCGGCAGGTTGGACTCGTCGGGCTGGGGTGTCTGGATTGTCAACGTCATGGCTTGGCTCGCCGCGGGCGGCACGCGCTCCGGACGGCCCGGGCGGCAGATGAGACCGGTTGCGCGTGCGAAGGTCTCATCGCGTCCGGCAAGGCGGCAGTCGTGCGCTGGGCGCCGCACCGGTACCGGGCATCTCGTCGGTTTCGATGCTAGCACGCATGATGCGCCGGTGACCCCCTCTTATCGGGTGTGGAGTCGCGGCCCCCCCGCAAATGAAGGGGAATTTGCGCGCCTCGCTCCCTATCGTTGCAACGTACGCATGGCGCGCTTCACGGCGCCGGGGATCGCCGCGCCGGCTCGATGCGCGCTTTGTCCGTCGCGCCGCAGCCGCGTTGTGTGAATCATCCGCAGCAGACGATTTTTCGCCAGGACTGGCATGGATTGGGGAGCAATAGATGAGCGTCACATTTGAACTGAAGGGCCCGGTGGGCTGGATCACGCTTGCGCGTCCGGAAGCCATGAACGCGCTGTCGCGCGAGATGGTGGAAGGCATCACCGCGAAGCTCGTGGAATGGAAGGACAACCCGCAGGTGCGCGTCGTCGCCCTGACGGGCACGGGCCGCGCGTTCAGCGCCGGCGCCGACCTGAAGACGGCCGGCGCGCCCGCGCAGCCAGGCGAGAAGGACTTCCTCGACAAGATTATCGAGCTGTTCGACACGATGCGCGCGTTTCCGCGCCCGGTCATCGCCGCCGTCAACGGTCTCGCGCTCGCGGGCGGCCTTGAGGCTGTGATGACCTGCGACTTCGTGATCGCGGCGGAAAGCGCGCGCTTTGGCGACGCCCACTCGAACTTCGGCGTGTTCCCGGGCGGCGGCGGTGCCGCCGTGCTGCCGCGCAAGATTCCCGTGAACATCGCGAAGTATCTGCTGTTCACGGGCGACTCGGTGTCGGCGCAGAAGATGGAGCAGTACGGCCTCGTCGCGGAAGTCGTCGCCGATGCGGAACTGCTCGACCGTGTGCAGGCGATCGGCGAGAAGCTCGCAGCGAAGAGCCCGCTCGTGCTCTCGAAGATGAAGTGCGTCGCCGACGAATCGGCCGACAAGCCGGTCGCCGACGCGCTGCGCCACGAAGTGCTCGAGCTGCGCAATCACCAGCGTTCATACGACATTCAGGAAGGGCTGCGCGCGTTCGTTGAAAAGCGCAAGCCGGAATTCAAGGGCTACTGATCCCGGCGGCATCGCACGGGCTCGTTTGATTTTTTGGGGACATCATGGAAAACATCTATATCGTCGGCGTGAGCATGACGCCGTTTGGCCGTCACATGGACAAGAGCGTCAAGCAGCTCACCGCGTGGGCGGTCGAGGACGTGCTCAAGGACGCTGGCTGCGAGCGCAAGTGGGTTCAGGCTGCGTTCTTCGGCAACACGGCGCAGGGCCACTTCGACGGCCAGCACATGATTCGCGGTCAGGTGGCGCTTCTGCCGATCGGCCTCGGCGGCATTCCGATCTACAACATCGAGGGCGCGTGCGCGTCGTCGAGCGCGGCGTTCAATCTCGCCGTGATGCAGCTGCGCGCGGGCGCGGCCGACGTCGTGCTGGCCGTGGGCGCCGAAAAGATGTATTCGAACGACAAGGCCAAGATGTTCTCGTGCTTCGAATCGGCCTGGGACGTCGAGACGCTCGACGAGAACAAGAGCTGCCTCGCCGGCATGGGCAAGGACATCGTGCCGCCGCCCGGCTCGCAGTCCGACAAACCGTACAGCCCGTTCATGGACGTCTATGCAGCGCTCGGCCGCGCGTTCATGTCGCGCTTTGGCGTGACGCAGCGCCAGATTGCGGCGGTCGCGGCGAAGAATCACAACCACTCGGTGCATAACGAACGCTCGCAATATCGTAAGCCGATGACGATCGACGAAGTGCTGGCCGCGCCGCCGATCACCTACCCGATGACGCTGCCGATGTGCTCGCCGATCTCGGACGGCGCCGCCGCTGCGATCCTCTGCACGGAAAGCGCGCTGAAGAAGTACGGGTTCGACCGCAGCCGCGCCGTCAAGGTCATGGCGAGCGTGCTGCGCTCGGGCTCCGCGCGCGCGGCCGACGACTATGAGAACGCCTGCACGCCGCAAGCGGCGAAGGATGCTTTCGAGCAAGCCGGCATCAGCCCGTCCGAAATCAACGTCGCCGAACTGCACGACGCCACCGCGATCGGCGAACTCATCACGTTCGAAGGTCTCGGCCTGCGCGAGCCGGGCATGAGCGGCATCCTCGCCGAGCGCGGCGAGACTTCGCTTGGCGGCTCGATCGTGGTCAATCCGTCGGGCGGCCTCGAATCGAAGGGCCATCCGATCGGCGCGACCGGCCTCGGCCAGATCTTCGAGCTGGTCGAGCAGCTGCGCGGCAACTGCGGCCAGCGTCAGGTCGAAGGGGCGCGCTTTGCGATTCAGGGCAACGGCGGCGGCCTCTGGCGCGTGGAAGAGGCGCTCGAGCACATTGCCATTCTCGGCAAGGCTTAACGGCGGAAAGTATGTGGCCGGCCGGCGCGGCCGGCCAGGAGTCAAGCTATGGTTGAAATCAGTTGGGAGGAGCGCGTCGCGGTCCTCACGATGAAGGGCGCGTCGGCCTATAACGTCATGGATCGCGCGATGCTCGAGCAGCTCGGCGCCGCGCTTCGTGACGTGGTCGCGCAGGGCGCTCGCGCGATCGTGCTGACGGGCGCCGGGCGCGTGTTTTCGGCGGGCGGCGACGTGCATATGTTTCACGCACTCGCGCAGGAAGGAGAGGACGTGTTGTCGAGCACTATCGGCGCGCTCATGGAGGACCTCGGCAACCCGATTACCCGTTTCATCGCCGAGTCGCCGGTGCCGGTCATCAGCGCCGTCAACGGCCCGTGCGTGGGCGGCGCGCTCGGCTATGCGCTGGCCGCGGACATCGTGCTGTGCGCGCGCTCGGCGTATTTCCTCGTGCCGCAGGTCACGCAGCTGGGCGTCGTGCCGGACTTCGGCATCAACTGGGTGATTGCGCGTGCGCTTGGGCGCCCGCGCGCGCTCGGCATGGCGTTGCTCGGGGATCGCATCAGCGGCGAGCAGGCGGAAGCCTGGGGCCTTGCATGGCGTTGTCTCGACGACGCGGAGCTGATGCCGCAGGCGCTCGCGATGGCAGGAAAGCTGGCCGCGCTGCCGACCGAGGCGGTGCGCGAGTGTCGCCGCCTCGTCGACGGCTCAGGTCAGGTTTCGATGAAGCAGTCGCTCGCAGACGAGCGCGAACTGCAACGCGGTCTCGTGCGCTCGACGTTCTTCCGCAACGCCTGCGCGCGCTTCGCAGCGAAGTAGCTCACCGTGAAGTGAGAACGCGGACATCCTCGCCGCGTTCCCGCACAAACGACAACGAACCCTCTCTTGCCGTTGCGCCGACGCTCAGAGATTGCGCGAGATGATGAGCTTCTGGATGTGGCTCGTGCCCTCGTAGATCTTCGTCACGCGCACGTCGCGGTAGTAGCGCTCGACCGGGAAGTCGCTCAGATAGCCGTAGCCGCCGTGGATCTGCAGGGCATCCGAGCAGACCTTCTCGGCCATTTCGCTCGCAAAGAGCTTGGCCATCGATGCTTCCTTGGTACACGGCAGACCGGCCGTTTGAAGACGCGCCGCGTGAATCACGAACTGATGCGCGATCTCCACCTGAGTCGCCATGTCGGCGAGATCGAAGGCGACGCCTTGCAACTGGATGATCGGCGCACCGTAGGCTTCGCGTTCCTTCGCATAGCGCACGGCAGCGTCGAGCGCGGCGCGAGCCGTGCCGACGGCGATGGCCGCGATCGCGATGCGGCCTTCCGACATGCCGCGCAGCATCTGCCGGTACGCGCTGCCTTCCTCGCCGATCAGGTTGGCGGTCGGCACGCAGCAGTCGATCAGCTGGATCTGTGCGAGGTGCGCGGAACGCTGACCAAGCTTGTCCTCGACGCGCGCGACATGGTAGCCGGGTTCGGACGTGTCGATGATGAACATGCTCGCGCCCTTCTTGCCCGACGCCTGGTCCGTAATGGCGAGTGCCACGGCGACACCGGCCTGGTTGCCGTTGGAGATGAACTGCTTGTTGCCGTTCAGCACGTAATGATCGCCGTCGCGCTTCGCCGAGGTGCGGAACGCAGCGGTGTCCGATCCGGCCTGCGGTTCTGAAAAGAGGCCGGCGCCAAAACGCTCGCCCGTGACCATGCCTGGCAGGAAGCGCTTCCTTTGTTCTTCGTTGCCCAGCTCGGCGATCAGGCCCGCGATGGTGTTGTGAACGTGCACGACGGTGGCGAATCCCGCATCGGCGGCGGCGAACGCTTCGAGGGCGAGGCAGTATTCGACGAAGCTCGCGCCCGATCCGTCGTGTTCCTCCGGCACCAGCATGCCGAGGAAGCCGAGCTTCGCGACTGCATCGAGCTCGCGGGTCGGCCATGCGTGGGTGCGGTCGCGCTCGGCGGCCGTCGGGGCAACGATTTCGGTGGCGACGGTGCGCGCCGAGTCGCGGATCATCACTTCCTGTTCGCTCAGGAACGCTGCGGATACGTCGGTCATGGGTTCTCTCTCTCCTGGTTGGACGTGCGCGGTGGCGTGCGCCGCGAGGCGCGCCACCGCATGGTGTTGCGACAGAGGCCGGACGTGCGCGTGGCGCGCACGCGGTCCCGGGTGCCTGCTTTCACTATGAACGGTGCGGGCGAGCGTCGCTCCCCTACATTGGAGGGGGGTGAGGGAGTGGTCTGGATGCCCCCCATCTGGAAGGGGGCGGCTGTCCGGGACGGTGCCCTATGCTTGGTTCACAACCAGAGGTGTGCTGCGTTGCGCGCCGCCCGGCGGGCAAGTCGCCCTCGTCGAGCACGCTGGTTGCGCGTGCCGCGCGACGAGGAGGCGCGGCATGTCGCTAACGGCGCGCGGCGCGGTACAGGTTCATTCTTTTGATCGAGACATTGGAGAGACTTTCATGAGCATCCGTTTTGACGGAAAGGTTGCGCTGGTCACCGGCGCAGGCGCGGGTCTTGGCCGCGCGCATGCGCTGGCATTCGCCGCGCGCGGCGCGAAGGTGGTGATCAACGATTTCGGCGGCAGCCGGGACGGTACGGGCAGCTCGACGTCGGCCGCGCAGGCCGTGGTCGACGAAATCCGCAAGGCGGGCGGCACCGCGATCGCGAACGGCGCGAACGTCGCCGACGCGGCGCAGGTCCAGGCAATGGTCGATCAGGCGATGGCCGAGTTCGGCCGCATCGACATCCTCGTGAACAACGCGGGCATCCTGCGCGACAAGAGCTTCACCAAGTCGCAGCCCGAAGACTTCAAGCTGGTGCTCGACGTTCACCTGATGGGCTCGATCAACTGCTCGAAGGCGGTGTGGGACGTCATGCGCGCGCAGGAATACGGCCGCATCCTGATGACGACGTCGGCAGCGGGTCTCTACGGCAACTTCGGCCAGGCGAACTACGGCGCGGCCAAGATGGCGCTCGTCGGCCTGATGAACGTGCTGAGCGTGGAAGGCCGCAAGAACAACATCAAGGTCAACACGATCGCACCGGTCGCGGCGACACGCATGACCGAAGACGTGTTGCCCCCCGAGGCGCTGCAGCGCATCCAGCCGGAGCGCGTCACGCCGGGCGTGCTGTATCTGTGCAGCGAAGAGGCGCCGACGAAGGTGATCCTCGCGGCGGGCGGCGGCACGTTCTCGACCGCCACGGTCATGGAGACCGCACCGGTCCATCTCTCGGACGCTGAGCTGAGCCCGGAAGGCGTGGCTGCGCGCTTCGCGCAGATCGCCGACTGGAGCACCGCACGGGCCTACAAGGAAGTGACGGAGCAGGTGCAGGTGTTCCTCGCGCCCGTTGCGAGCTAAACCTTCGCATAGGTCGGTAAGACTCGCACACGGCGTCCCGCATGGACGCCGTGTGCATTTTCAGGGTGGAGGAATTCGGTGAAACTGGACTTTGCCAATGTCATGTCACAGCTTGCGGTGCGGTTCGCGGATCGCGAGGCGCTCGTCAACGTCGAGCGCCAGCGGCGTTATACGTTCCGCGAGCTTCATCTGTTGACCAACCGCATCGTCAACATGATGCGCGAGCGGCTAGGCCTGCGCCGCGGTGACGTTTATCTTTGCCTGCTTGAAAACGACAATCTGTCGCTGCTGCACGCGTGGACCGCGCTCAAGGGGGAAGCGTCCGCGGCCTGGACCAACTTCCGCGATTCGATCGACGAGCATCGCTGGCAGGTCGATTTCATTCGGCCGAAGGTAGTGTTCATCGAGAACACGTTGCTCGACCGCTATTTCGACTGGCTGCACGAGCGCGGCATCCAGGTGGTGTGCATGGATCCGCCGGCCGCGCCGCGCGAGGGGCTCGCGTATTTCCGGGACCTGCTCGACGGCGTGCGCGACGACAAACCGGGGGTGGCGAGCGAGGCGTTTTCCGACCCGCTCGTGTACCGCTTCACGGGCGGCACGACGGGCACGAGCAAGTGCGCGCGGTACACGATGGACAACTGGCTCGCGAGCCGCGACTCGCTGTATGTGGAGTTCGAGCAGGTCTATTCGGAAGAAACGCGCTATCTCCACATGGCGCCTATCAGTCACGGCTCCGGCCTCGCGATGCTGCCGACGCTGTTTCGCGGCGGCTGCACGATCACGCAGAACCTGCCTGACCTCCGGCAATGGTGCCGCAACATCGAGGCCGAGCGCGTCACGACCACGCTGCTGCTGCCTACGCTCGTCTACCGTCTGCTTGAACTGCCCGAGGCCGCGCAGCACGATCTTTCGAGCCTGCACACACTGGTCTATGGCGGCTCGCCGATGAGCCCTTCAAAGCTCGCGCACGCAAAGGCGCGCTTCGGCAACGTGTTCATCCAGCAGTACGGATCGACCGAATGCCTGCAGGCCATCTCGACGCTCACGAAGGCCGATCACGGGCGGCCCGGCGAACACCACCTGGCGTCGGCGGGGCGCCCGTCGCCGGGCATGGACCTGAAGATCATGGACGAGCGCGGCAACGAACTCGCGCCCGGCGAGACCGGCGAAATCTGGCTGCGCTCGCGCGCGACGATTTCCGGCTACTTCGGCAATCCGGCCGCGACCGCGTCGGAATTCGAAGACGGCTACTGGAAATCGGGCGATCTCGGCCATCTCGACGAAGAAGGGTATCTCTACATTGTCGATCGTAAGAAGGACATGATCATTACGGGCGGCTTCAACGTCTATGCCGTGGAAGTGGAAGCGGCGCTGAGTTCGCATCCGGCGGTGGAGAATGCGGCCGTGGTCGGTGTGCCGCATGAGGAATGGGGCGAGGCCGTGCACGCGGAGGTCGTCTTGCGTGCCGGCGCCGAGGTGTCGGGCGAGGCGCTCATCGAGCACGTGAAAGGGCGGCTCGGCCGCTTCAAGGCGCCAAAATCGATCGCGTTCGTGCAGTCGCTGCCGCTTAGCACCGTCGGGAAGGTCCTGCGGCGCGCGGTGCGGGAGAAATACTGGAAAGGTATCTTGCGGCGCGTTTCGTAGCGGGTGCGGGGGATTCGTCGAGCCGCTTCTACGGTGGGACCGTAGAAGCGGTTTTTTTATTCAGCGGTCGTGTCGTGTTCGGGCGGTGTCGTGCCGGGCGCGCGGCAGGGTGAAGAGGAAGGGCCGCGCCGCGCGCTCCGTACGCCCATACCGCCTAGCCGATGCGGCGAGCCTGATCCTTCCAGTACTTCTCGCGCACGTGACGGCGAAGCACCTTGCCAACCGGGCTCAACGGCAGCGCTTCGACGAAGCTGATGCTTTTCGGTGCCTTGAAGCGGCCAAGCAGGCCCTTGACGTGCTCGATCAATTCCTCGGCGCTCACCTCGCTGCCGGCCCGCACGAGCACCTCGGCGTGCACGGTCTCGCCCCACTCGACATGCGGCACGCCGACCACGGCCGCATTTTCCACCGCCGGGTGTGAACTCAACGCCGCTTCCACTTCCACGGCATAGACGTTGAAACCGCCCGTGATGATCATGTCCTTCTTGCGGTCGACGATGAAAAGGTAGCCGGCGTCGTCGAGATAGCCGAGATCGCCGGACTTCCAGAAACCGTTGGAAAACTCCGCCGCCGTGCCCTCGGGATTATTGAAGTAGGCCGCGATCGTGCCGCGGCAACGTACCCAGATCTCACCGGTCTGGCCTTGCGGCACTTCGTTGTCGTTGTCGTCCACGACCTTGACCTCGATACCCGTGCCGACCTGGCCCGCCGACGCGAGACGTCCTGTCGCGACACCGGTCAGATGGTCGGCCTTCGACAGTATCCCGACCATCTGCAGGCACTCGGTCGCGCCGTAGATCTGCGTGAAGACGTTGCCGAAACGATCCTGTGCGAGCTTGAGCTTCGCGGGGCTCATCGGCGAGCCGCCGTAAAAGATCGTCGTGAGCGAAGACAGGTCGTATCCGGCGATCTCCTTCACCTCGAGCAGGCGGTAGATCAGCGTCGGCACGAGCAGCGCGTTGGTGATCTTCTCCGTCTGGACGTTGAGGCTCCACTGGCGAAGGTCCGGGAGGTTCTGCGTGACGTTGCAGCCGCCGCGGAAAAACGTCGACAGGATGCTGAATCCGGAAGCGTGGCTGATCGGCGCCATGTGCAGATTGCGCGTGTGCTCGTCGAAGTACTGCTCGTTTTCGAAGTACGACGCGTCGCGCATGGCCATCCAGTTGTCGATGGTGTACTGCGCGCATTTGCTCCTGCCCGTCGTGCCGCCGGTGAAGCGGTAGATGAGCACGTCATTGGACGTGTCGCTCTCGACGTCGGGGTTAGCCTCGCTGCTGCCTTCCACGAGACGCCAGAAGTCGTGGAGACCGTCGCGCGGCGCGGCGGGCGGGTCCATGCAGACCACCGTGATGCCGCGTTGCGTCAGGAGGTCGAAATAACGTTCCAGCAGCGTGTTTTCGATGAACACCACCTTTGGCTTGATGAAGTCCATCTGCCAGCAGTGCTCCTCGAGCGAGTCGCGGAAGTTGGTGTACACGGCGCCGGCCTCGCCCTTGAGCGCCGTCCACGTGTGCAGCAGCGACATGTTGTCGTTTTCGAGCAGACACATATAGAAGTCGCCACGGCGCAGGTCCAGCCGCTCGCGCATCATGTTGGCGATCCGGTTGGTCAACAAATGAAGCTCGTGGAACGTGTAGCGCCGCTGGCGTTCGATGTTGACGAGCGCCTCATTGTTCGCGTATTGCAGCGCGGTATAGCCAACGATCCGCGCAAAATTCATTTTCATCCCATGTCTCCGGTTCTTTTTCGCCGGGCTGCCCGGATGCGTGCGGCACCCGGACAGCCCTGCCTAGAGCTGATTGTCTGCATTTGCTTAGGGCGTCGCTCCCTCCTTTTCGGGGGGCGCAGCGTCGTACAGGCGGTGGCGCAAGAGCCGTCTTCGGGCAACGGGACGTGGCGGGCGGCGGGCGCAGGCTCGCGCATGGCCCATTGTCTCACTTCAGCCGTGACGGCCGCTTCGGCGGTCCGCTCCGTTCAGACGGCCCGATACCAGGCCACGCCGTCTTTTTCGTCGACCGCCGCGAGTCCGCGGATCACGAGGTAATTCAGGTGGGCGATGCTTTCTCCCGTGGCGAGCCCGTAAGTCGATGCGTTGCCGGGCTCGATGGTGCGGCCGAACAGCGTGCTGAATGTGTCGACCGCGCGTTTGGGCTCGGCCAGTGCGTCGTGCAGTCGCTCGATCGCGCGCCGCTGGGACGTCGCGAGACGTGCAAGGCGCGCGTGCAGGCCGGTGAACGGTTCGTTGTGCGCGGGCAGGACAAGGACGTCGTCGGGCACGCGTTCGCGGATGGCGTCGAGCGAGGCGAGCCACTCGGCGAGCGGATCGGCGTCAGGCTCGCTCGGCAGCACCGATACGTTGGACGAAATGCGCGGCAGCACCTGGTCGCCCGAGACGAAGAGCTTCAGCGCCGGGCAGTACAGGCACGCATGCTCGGGCGTGTGGCCCGCACCGACGACGACCTCCCAGTCGTGCCCGCCGATCGCGATGATGTCCCGGTCGCGGATGCGCCGATAGCCGCCGGGTAGCGGAAAAATGAGCCGCCCGAAGGTGCCGAAGCGCTTGCAGTAAGCGTCGAGCGTGGCATCGTCCCAGCCGGCGCGGCGGTAGAACGCGATGGCTTCGTCCGGCGCGGGATGGCCGGTGTCGCCCGCGAGCATGCGGCATTGCAGGTATTCGGTACGCGTCATCCACAGGCGGCGGCCATAGCGGCGCGTGAGCCAGCCGGCCATGCCCACGTGATCGGGGTGCAGGTGCGTGACGAGCACGCGCGTCACGCCTTTGGCGAGCGGTCCGTCGAGCAGCATGCGCCACGTGTCGACGGTGTCCTCGTTGCCGAGCCCGGTGTCGATCAGTGTGTGACCGTCCGCTTCCTCGAGCGCCCAGACGTTGATGTGCGTGAGCGTCGAGGGCAGCGCGAGGCGCATCCAGCGCACGCCCGATGTGATTTCGCGCGCTTCGCCGCGTTCCGGCGGCGTGCCGCAGGGATAGGCGAGACCTGCGTCCCGATGGTTCGCGTCAGTCATTGCTGCGGTCCCTTTGCTGGAGTCATTCGAATCGGCACGTTGCTGGCAGATTCGACTTATATCGTGATTCGCCCTGCCTCTGCCCCCTCCATTCCGAGGGGGCAGAGGCACTTATGCTCGTCCGCCAGACGCGGCGCCCCCGTCTTCAGGACAGGGGCGGCGCATCGCTGCGCCTGCTCAAATCGAGGTTCACCTTCGTCTGGCGAATACGCGCGCGGCGGCGACGCGCGTGCGCGAACCGCAAACGTTCGCCGGATCAAACTTGTGGCGCAAGGGGCTCGCACGCTTGCACAGGCGGGCCGCCCGCGACCGCGCACACTGAGCAGGAGTACA
Source organism: Paraburkholderia caffeinilytica (assembly GCF_046030355.1). Taxonomy (GTDB): domain Bacteria; phylum Pseudomonadota; class Gammaproteobacteria; order Burkholderiales; family Burkholderiaceae; genus Paraburkholderia; species Paraburkholderia caffeinilytica_B. The sequence goes on along the minus strand of NZ_JAQQCQ010000027.1, from coordinate 13,555 downwards.
CGATGAGCTATAGCGCGCCCGTCAAGGACATGTTGTTCGTCATGAAGGAACTGGCGGGTCTCGACGATGTGGCCGGTCTGCCGGGCTTCGAAGAAGCCACGCCGGAGACCGCACAATCCGTGCTGGAGGAAGCCGGCAAGCTGGCCAGCCAGGTCTGGGCGCCCCTGAACGTCGTGGGCGACCGGCAGCCCGCGCAATGGAGCGAAGGGCGCGTCAGCGCGACGCCGGGCTTCAGGGAAGCATTTCGCCAGTTCGCCGAGGGCGGCTGGCAAGGTCTCGCGCATCCAGTCGAATATGGCGGCCAAGGGTTGCCCAAGTTAGTCAGCGCGGCGTGCCTCGAAATGCAGAAGGCCGCAAACCTGTCGCTCGCGACGTGCCCGTCGCTCACCGACGGCGCGATTGAGGCGCTGCTGATGGCCGGCAGCGACGAACAGAAAACGCGCTATCTGCCGCGCCTCATCTCGGGCGAATGGTCCGGCACGATGAACCTCACGGAGCCGCAGGCCGGCTCCGATCTCGGCTTGCTGCGCACGCGCGCCGAACGCCAGGCGGATGGCACGTATCGCCTATTTGGCACGAAGATCTTCATTTCGTGGGGCGAGCACGACATGAGCGGCAACATCGTGCATCTGGTGCTCGCGCGCACGCCCGATGCGCCCGAAGGCGTGAAGGGCATCTCGCTCTTTCTCGTGCCGAAGACCCTCGTCAATGAAGACGGCTCGCCGGGTGCGCGCAATGACGTGCAGTGCGTCTCTATCGAGCACAAGATGGGGCTAAAGGGCAGCCCGACCGCGGTACTGCAATACGGCGACGAGGGCGGCGCGCTCGGGGAACTGATCGGCGAGGAGAATCGCGGGCTCGAGTACATGTTCGTCATGATGATTTCGGCGCGTTTCGCCGTGGGCATGCAGGGTATTGCGGTGGCCGAGCGTGCGTATCAGAAGGCGCGCGAGTATGCGAAGGAGCGCGTGCAGAGCCGCCCGGTGGACGGATCGGCGCAGCATTCGGTGACGATCGTCCATCACCCGGACGTGCGCCGCATGCTCGGCACGATGCGCGCGTTGATCGAGGCGTCGCGCGCGGTGGCCTATGTCGCGGCGGCGCATGCCGACCACGCGCATCATCATCCCGACGCGTCTGTGCGCGCCGAACATCATGCGCTCTACGAGTTCATGGTGCCGGTTGTGAAGGGCTGGAGCACGGAGATGTCGGTGGACGTGGCGAGCCTCGGCGTGCAGATCCATGGCGGCATGGGTTTCATCGAGGAAACCGGCGCCGCGCAGTTCTACCGCGACGCGCGCATCCTGCCGATTTATGAAGGCACGACGGCGATCCAGGGCAACGACCTGATCGGCCGCAAGACCGTGCGCGACGGCGGCGTGGTCGCGAAGCGGCTCATCGGCGAGATCGGCCAGGTCGTGCAGACGCTGGAAGCAAGCCCGGCGTTTGCGGACAGCGCGGCGTTCAAGGCGATGCACCGGCATCTCGCGGCGGCGAACCGGTCGTTTGTCAACGCGGTGACGTTCATGGTCGACAACGCCAAACGGGATCCGAATGCTGCGTATATGGGCGCCGTGCCGTACCTGAAACTTGTCGGCATCGTGTTGGGCGGGTGGCAAATGGCGCGTGCGCTGATCGCCTCACAGCGTTTGATGCAGGACGATCCGGCATTCCATGGCGCGAAGATCGCTACCGCGCACCACTACGCGACGCATGTTCTGCCGCAGGCCGGCGCCCTCGAAACCACGATCGTCAGCGCGTGTGGCGGCGAAGGTGTATTCGCGTTGAGCGAGGAACAGTTCTGATTTGCGAGTGGATGCGCCAATGAAAACGGGGCCGCGCGGCCCCGTTTTCATTCGGTTGTTCGCGCGGTCAGACGATCAAAGCACTTCGAACAGGGCCGCCGCCCCCTGTCCGCCGCCGATGCACATCGTCACGACGACGTGTCTGACGCCGCGGCGCTTGCCTTCGATCAGCGCGTGCCCGACGAGCCGCGCGCCCGAGACGCCGAACGGATGCCCGACCGCAATCGCGCCGCCGTTCACGTTCAGACGGTCCATCGGAATGCCGAGCTTGTCCGCGCAATAGAGCACCTGCACCGCGAAGGCCTCGTTCAGCTCCCACAGGCCGATGTCGTCGACCTTGAGTCCTGCCCTGTCGAGCAGCTTCGGGATCGCGAACACGGGGCCGATGCCCATCTCGTCGGGCTCGCAGCCCACGACATTGAAGCCGGCGAACCGGCCGAGCGGCTGAAGCCCTTTCGCGGCCGCAACACGCGCGCTCATCACGACTGACGCCGATGCGCCGTCCGAAAACTGCGACGCGTTGCCCGCCGTGATCACGCCGCCTGGCAACGCCGGGCGGATCTTCGCCACGCCTTCGGGCGTGGTGTCGCCGCGAATGCCTTCGTCGACGGCAATGGTGACGCGTTTCGTCACGATCTGCCCTGTTGCGGCATCGCTCACGCCGGCGAGCACGGTGATCGGCACGATCTCGTTGTCAAAGCGGCCCGCCGCCTGTGCGGCCGCCGCGCGCTGCTGGCTGCGCGCGCCATACTCGTCCTGGCGCTCGCGCGAAATATCGTAGCGGCGCGCGACGTTCTCGGCGGTCTGAAGCATGCTCCAGTAAATCTCGGGCTTATGCTCGACCAGCCACGGGTCGTTCGCGAACTGCTGGTTCATCTGCCGCTGCGTCCACGAGATGGTCTCGACGCCGCCCGCCACGAAAATGTCGCCCTCACCGGCGATCACGCGTTGTGCCGCCATTGCGATCGTCTGGAGTCCGGACGAGCAGAAGCGGTTGACGGTAGCGCCCGGCACGGTGGCGGGGCAGCCCGCGCGCAGCGCGATCTGGCGTGCGATGTTGCCGCCCGTCGCGCCCTCCGGATTCGCGCAGCCGATCAGCACGTCCTCGACTTCGCTGGGCTCGATGCCCGCGCGCGCGATGGCGTGCTCGACCACGTGGCCGCCGAGCGTCGCGCCATGGGTCATATTGAAGGCGCCTTTCCAGCTCTTCGCGAGACCGGTGCGCGCCGTGGAGACGATGACTGCTTCATTCATGATGACATTCCTTCGATGTTGTGCGGTGCGGCGCGCCTAGCCGTTGAAACCGGTGCCTTCTTCGGCGAGCCGCGCGAGGCGCGGCGCGACTTCCCACGCATGGCCCTGGTAGCCGTGCGCGTAGCGACGCATCGCGCGCACGACGTTGTAGAGGCCCACCTGGTCCGCGTAGAGCATCGGGCCGCCGCGAAAGCGCGGAAAGCCATAGCCGCTCAGATAAACCATGTCGATGTCCGAGGCCTTCGACGCGATGCCTTCGTCGAGGATCAGCGCGCCTTCGTTGACGAGCGCGAACACGAGCCGCTCGACGATCTCCTCGTCGGAGATCCTGCGGCGTGTGATGCCGAGATCTTTCGAGTGCTGCACGATCATCTCGTTGACCCACGGGTTCGGATAGGCCTTGCGGTCGCCGGGCTTGTAGTCGTACCAGCCCGCGCCGACTTTCTGCCCGAAGCGGCCGTTCTCGCAGAGCAGGTCGCCGGTCTTCGAGTAGTTGAACCCGGGCCGCTCGACGGCGCGGCGCTTGCGGATCGCCCAGCTGATGTCGTTGCCGGCCATGTCGATCATGCGGAAGGGACCCATCGCGAAGCCGAACTTTTCGATGGCGCGGTCCACCTGTTCCGGCAGTGCGCCTTCGTCGAGCAGGAAGCCGGCCTGGCGGCTGTACTGCTCGATCATGCGATTGCCGATGAAGCCATCGCACACGCCCGAGACCACCGCCGTCTTGCGGATCTTTTTCGCGAGTTGCATGACGGTTGCGAGCACGTCCTTACCGGTCTGCGCGCCGCGCACCACTTCGAGCAGCTTCATCACGTTGGCGGGGCTGAAGAAGTGCATGCCGATCACGTCCGCGGGACGGCGCGTGAAGGCGGCGATGCGGTCGACGTCGAGTGTCGACGTGTTCGAGGCGAGAATCGCGCCGGGCCTCATGACTTCGTCGAGCGCACGGAATACGGTCTCTTTCACGCCGAGGTCTTCGAATGCCGCTTCGATGACGAGGTCGGCGTGCTTGATGTCGTGATACGAGAGCGTGGTCGAGAGCAGCGCCATGCGGCGCTCGACGTCTTCCTGCGCGAGCTTGCCCTTCTTCGCGCTGTTCTCGTAGTTGCGGCGGATCGTGGCGACGCCGCGCTCCAGCGCGTCGGCCTTCGTTTCCAGCAGCGTGACGGGAAGGCCCGCGCCGAGGAAGTTCATGGCGATCCCGCTGCCCATTGTGCCCGCACCGATGATGGCGACGCTCGCGATCTCGCGCGTCGGCGTATCAGCTGGCACGTCGGGGATGCGGCTCGCGGCGCGCTCACCGAGGAACGCGTGACGCAGCGCGCGCGCTTCCGGCGTGCCGAGCAGATAGACGAAGTGGTCGCGCTCGTCGGCCAGACCCTGATCGAACGGCTTCAGCGAAGCAGCCACGGCCTCGACGCAGCGCAGCGGCGCGGGATACTGGCCCGCGCGTGCGGCGACTGTCTGGCGAGCGACGCCGAGATAACCCTCGTCGTTTTCGTGGCGCACCTGAAGGTCACGCAAGCGCGGGTGCGGACAAGGGGCTGTGGCGGTCGCCCGCGCGAATTTAATGGCCGCGCCGAGCACGTCGTCCTCGACGATTTCGTCGAAGAGCCGTGTGCCCGCGAACTTGCCGGCACTGACCGGCGCACCGGAGAGAATCATGTTGAGGGCAGGCTCGAGGCCAATCGCGCGCGGCAGACGCTGCGTGCCGCCCGCGCCCGGCAGCAGGCCGAGATTCACTTCCGGCAGCGCAATCTGGGCCGTGGACGAAGCGAGGCGATAGTGGCAGCCGAGTGCGAGTTCGAGGCCGCCGCCCATCGCGGTGGCGTGAATTGCCGCGACCACGGGTTTCGCCGACGCCTCGATGGTGGCGATCACCGTGGCGAGGCTCGGCTCCTGCAAGGCCTTCGGCGTGCCGAATTCGCGAATGTCCGCGCCGCCCGAGAACGCGTTGCCTGCACCGGCGATCACAATCGCCTGCACGGCATCGTCCGCTAGGGCGCGCGTCATGCCTTCGATGATGCCGATGCGCGTGGCGAGCCCGAGGCCGTTCACTGGGGGATGGTCGAGCGTGATGACGGCTACGCCGTCGAGAGCCTGATACTGCGCCGTCATGCTGGGTTCCTTTGAGTCTTGAGCCGTTGCGCCTGCGCTGCGCGCGGAGGCGCGCCACGTGCGGGTGGTTGCCTCCGACCTGTGCGTGCGCTTGAGCACGCGCCAGGCGCCTGGCCCGGTTCGGGGGTGAGTGCCGGCCATGATGGCGCGGCCGTCGCGCGTTGACCCCTCCCTTTACAGGGAGGCGGTCCGGCCTGCCTGGTTACCCCAACAACGTTTACCCATCCCCTCCTTTTTTACAGGGGAGGGAGGGGGGGGAGTGCTGGCAATTTACGGCATGGCTACCCGGTATCGACCGCGCCGCGCAATACGTGCCGGCGGTCCGCGAACTCGCACGCGGGCATGGCAAGGGAGGCTGGCGTCCAGGGAAAGCACCGACGATGAAGACGAAGACAAAAGGAGACCACTAGATGGATCGCAAGCGCCGCAAAAACAGCAGGGCCATGACCCTGCCTCGCCTCACCGTACTGGCCGGCCTGATCGCGACCGTGATGCCGTTGCATGCCTACGCGTTCAAGATCGACACCGGTTCGCCCGACTGGGACGTGAGCTGGGATAACACCTTCAGCTACAACCTCGGCGTGCGCGCCCAGGGCGTCGACCCGATGATCGGCAACAACCCGAACTTCGACGACGGCGACTACAAGTTCAGCCACGGCGGCGACGTCGTCACCAACCGCGCCTCGATCCTCTCCGAGTTCACGGCGTCCTACCAGGGCTATGTGGGTATCCGGCTGTCCGGTTCCGCGTGGAAGGACTTCGCTTATGGCAGCGGCGACAACACGAATCCAGGGACCTACGCGCCGGGCATTACCTATCAGTCGATCCGCGCTTATCCGAACGGCGTCTACGGCTCCTATACGGACCGCTACTACGTACAGGGCGCGCAACTGCTGGACGGCTTCGCGTTCTACAACTCGCAGGTCGCGGGCCACGCCGTTTATCTGAAGGCCGGTCAGTTCACTGAGTACTGGGGCAATTCGCTGTTGTCGCCGACGCAGGGCATCTCCTACGCGCAGGGCGCCACAGACGGCATCAAGGCGTACAACACGCCCGGCACGCAGACCAAGGAACTGTTGCTGCCGCGGCCGCAGATCAGCCTGACCGCCCAGGTGACGCCTGAAGTATCCGTGTCCGGCCAGTACGAGCTCGGCTGGACTTACAACCGTCTGCCGACCGGCGGCACGTATATCGAGGCCGCCGACTTCATCGCCCAAGGGCCGTCCGGGCTTTTCCTCACGGCACTGCCGGGCGCTGTGCGTCCGCTCTTCGGGATGCCCCCGAGCAGCGCGCCTTTCGCCTATCAGGTGCCGCAGGGCAATTCGATTACGCCGCCGCAGGTCGACAACAACTTCGGCATCAAGCTCAACTGGACGCCGCAATTCATCGACGGCGCGATGGGTTTCTATTTCCGGCGTCTCGACGAAAGCCAGCCCTGGATACTCGCCGACTGGAAGACCATTCCCGCGCTCAAGACGGCGTTGCCAACCGACTACCACCTCGCCTACAACCGCGGCGCGCAATTGCTGGGCTATAGCTTCGACACGACGATCGGCAGCGTGGCTACCGGCTTCGAAGCTTCGTACCGTCACAACACCGCGCTGAATACGGCGCTCAGTCCGGCCATCGCGACCCAGACCGAGGGCGCGAAGGGCAACATCATCAACCTCGTGGCGAACGCGATCGTGCCGCTCTCGCGCTCGCCGCTCTGGGACACGGGCGCGCTTACGGCGGAAATTGGCTATACCCACCTGCTCTCCGTCACGCAGAACGCGCAGCTCTTCAACGGCGTGGGGTATGCGTCATGCCCGAGCAACAACAAGTGGAACGGCTGCTCGACGAAGGACTACGTCGGCTTCGGCGTCGTGTTCCAGCCGCAATGGCTGCAGGTGTTCCCCGGCGTCGACCTGAGCATGCCGACTTCGGTAACAGGCGGCATCTGGGGCACTAATCCGATCAATCCGGGCTCGGCGGCCGGCGCCCAGGGCTCCTTTACGTACTCGATCGGCGTGCAGGCGCTGATTCGCCAGCGCGCGACGATCACGCTGTCGTACATCGGCTATCACTCGCATGTGAACGGGACGTCGACGACGCCGAGCGGTCTGCCCTTTGACAGCGCCGGCAATGGTCTTTACGACCTGAACGACCGTCCGTGGGTCTCGCTGACCTTGCAGTCGTCGTTCTGAAGCATTCAAAACATCCAGGAGACAAACGTATGAAAACTCTGCTTCATCTGGCCGCGGCAGGCCTCGTGACGCTGCACGCCGCCGGCGCGTGGGCAGCGGTATCCGCAGACGAGGCCAAACAGCTCGGCACCACACTGACGGCGTTCGGCGCCGAAAAAGCCGGCAGCGCCGATGGCGTCATTCCGGCGTACACGGGCGGAATGACTACGCCACCGGCTGACTATGTGCCGAACAGCGGCAAGTGGCCTGATCCGTTCAAGGGCGAAAAGCCGCTCTTCAGCGTGACGGCCGCGAACATGAGCCAGTACGCGGAGCAGTTGACGCCCGGCGTGCAGGCGCTGCTCAAGCGCTTTCCCGACTATCACGTAGACGTGTATCCGACGCACCGCTCGGTGTTCTACCCGCAGTGGGTGCTCGACAACACGGTGAAGAATGCGACGAGCGCGCATCTCGTGGGGAAGGTCGAGGGCGACGGCGTGGCCGGGGCGTTCGGCGGCATTCCGTTCCCGATTCCGAAGAGCGGCTACGAGGTGATGTGGAACGCGCTTCTGAACTACCAGCGCACGGAGTATTCGGCGACCAACGTGGGCGCGTATCTCGTCGATACGTCGGGCGGACGCACGGCACTCCCTGTATTGAACTTCGTCGAATACCGGCCGTTCTACGACCCGAAGAACGCGGGCACGAAGGCCGACTGGCCCTATGACCGTCTGTGGGTGCAAATTCAGACGCCGCCGACCGCGGCGGGCCAGAGCGTGCTCGTCGACTACTCGATCAACTACTCCGACAACGACCAGGTGAGCTGGGCGTACTTTCCGGCGCAGCGGCGCACACGCATGGCGCCCGACTACAAGTACGACACGCCCGCCGCGAGCTATGGCGGCGTGACGTTCTGGGACGAGGCGTCCATCTTCCGCGGACGCATGGACAAGTTCGACTTCAAGCTCATCGGCAAGAAGGAGATGCTGGTCCCGTACAACAACTATCGTCTCTCGCAACTGCCGGTGGACGACGTGTTCGGGCCGAAGCATGTCAAGTCGGACGCGGTGCGCTGGGAGCGCCATCGCGTGTGGGTTGTCGAGGCCACGCTGAAGGCGGACGCGCGTCACGCGTATTCGAAGCGCACCTTCTACGTCGACGAGGATAGCTGGAACTTCGTCGAGACCGATGGCTTCGGTCACGACGGCAAGCTGTGGCGCGTGGGGCTCGACTACCACTTCCCGCTCTATGACGGCGGTGGCGTGTACGCGGTGACGCTCGGCTTCTACGACCTCGAGAAGGGCAATTACTTCCTTTCCTATACGACGGGGGAAAACGGTTCACCGCTTCTGCGCGTGTCCGACAAGCTCGACAAGCCGAATCTGTTCACGCCAGCGGGCATCGCGGGCACGGGCTTGCGCTGAAGGCGCATTGCACAGGAAGAGCAGGGCTTGGGTCGCTTCGGCACGCATGCGCATGGAACCGGCGCGGAATCCAGAGCGACGGCCCGGCTCAAGACGTTAGACGAAGAAGGGGTTTCAGATGAATCATGCAAGCGCCGCGCGCTCGGCGCTGGTCGCCGCCGGCTGGGCAGCGCACGCAGTCGCGGAACCGGACGCGCCCGCTTCGGCGGTGATCCGGAAAGACCCTTTCGTCGATCCGCTGGATGCGCCCGCCATCATGCACGCAGCAGTGGCGGGGCGGCCCCTGATGACGGTCGCGCGCGCCGGAACCCGTCTTGTCGCGGTCGGCATGCGCGGCTTGATCGTCGTTTCGGATGACGAAGGGAAAAACTGGTCGCAGGTGGGCTCGCCGGTTCGCAGCGACCTCGTCGCGCTGAGCTTTCCGACCTCGCGCGACGGCTGGGCAGTCGGACACGACGGCGTGGTCCTGCATACCGCGGACGGCGGCGGCACCTGGGTGCGCCAGTTCGACGGCCGCATGGCGGCGGCTTCGCTCGTCAATAACTACAAAGCAAAAATCGCGGCCGGTGACGCAGCCTTGCAGCCGTATGTCGACCAGTTGCTGCTCAACTACAAAGCGGGGCCGTCCTTGCCGCTGCTGGGCGTCTGGTTCAGCGACCCCCGGCACGGCATCGCAGTCGGGCCCTTCGGGACCGCCATCGTCACGGACGACGGCGGCAAGACCTGGATGCCGATGCTCGAGCGCATCGACAATCCGCAATTCCTGCATCTGAATGCGGTGCGTGGCGTGGCGGGCGGCGTATTCATCGCGGGCGAGAAAGGCACGGTGTTCCGATTCGATCCCGCAAGCGGGAAGTTTGCGCGGGTCGAATCCGGCTATGGCGGAAGCTTCTTCGGCATCGCCGGCGACGAGCGCGCGCTGTTCGCCTACGGTCTGCGCGGCACGATCTATCGCAGCACGGATCAGGGCGCGAGCTGGGCCCCCTTGAAGAGTCCGCTGCACGGTGCGGTTACGAGTGCGGTGCCAATCGAATCGCGTCACGCCGTCGTCTTCGTCTCGTCGAGCGGAGAGGCGACGCTTTATGACGAAACCACCGACACCTTCCACCCAGTGAAGACTGGCCGTCCCGCCGCTTTCACCGGCGTTCTGGCGCCGGGCGGCGACGCGCTCGTGCTGACCTCGCTGGGCGGCGCGAGCCTCGCGTCCGCGCGATAACGATTGCTGGACCTGCAAAAAGAGTATTGATATGAATCCCCATTCTGAACGTGGCGAAGCGATGCCCGTCGTGCGCGCGAGAGCGGAGTTCGAGACGAAGTCGGGATCGCGGCTCGAACGGCTGATCTTCAACAACCGGCTATGGATCGTGGCCGCGTGTGTCGTGTTGACGGCGCTGCTAGGCTTCCAGGCGATGAAGTCGAACGTGAGCGCATCCTATGAGCGGATGATGCCGCAGTCGAGCCCCTTCATCCGCAATTACCTCGCGAACGTCGACTCGCTGCGCTCGCTCGGCAATTCGGTGCGCGTGGTCGTCGAGAACCGCAATGGCAACATCTACGATCCGAAGTACCTGAAAGCACTGCGTGACATCAACGATCGGATCTACCTGCTGCCCGGCGTCGATCGCGCCTTCGTCAAGTCGCTGTGGATGCCGGTGGTGCGCTGGACCGAGGTGACCGAGGCGGGTTTTCAGGGTGGCCCGGTCATGCCTGACGACTATGACGGTTCGGCCGCGAGTATGGCGAAGCTGCGCCAGAACGTGGCGCGCGCGGGCATCGTGGGTTCGCTCGTGGGCGACGACCAGCGCTCGAGCACGATTTTCGTGCCGCTGCTTGATCGCTATGCGGACACCGGCAAGCCGTTCGACGCGCGCGCGCTGCACGACTCGCTCGATCAGATTCGCCACGACTACGCGCACGACGGCATCGACATTCATGTGATCGGCTTCGCCGAACTGGTCGGCGATCTGATCCATGGGCTGCTGCAGGTCGCGCTGTATTTCGCCGCGGCGAGTGCGATCGCGACGGCCGTCATCTACGGTTACACGCGTTGCGTGCGCAGCACCGCGCTGGTGATCGGCTGCTCGCTCGCCGCCGTTGTCTGGCAGCTCGGCATCGTTCATCTCCTCGGTGTCGATCTCGATCCGTACTCGATCCTCGTGCCGTTCCTGATCTTCGCGATCGGTGTGTCGCACGGCGCGCAGAAGATGAACGGCATCATGCAGGACATCGGCCGCGGCACCGATCGTTACGTCGCCGCGCGTTATACGTTCCGCCGTCTGTTTCTCGCGGGATTGACGGCGCTGCTGGCGGATGCCGTCGGCTTCGCGGTGCTGATGCTGATCGACATTCCGGTGATTCGCGGGCTGGCGGTGGCGGCGAGCGTCGGCGTGGCCGTGCTGATCTTCACGAACCTCGTGTTCCTGCCCGTCATGCTTTCGTATACGGGCGTGAGTGCCGCAGCGGCGGCGCGCAGCCTGCGCGCGGGCGAGCGGCAGCCGCTCGCCACGCTGCTCGTGCCGTTCACGCGGCGCGTGCCGGCGACCCTCGCCGTATTGGTGGCGGGCGCGCTGACGGCGGGCGGCCTGCTGGTCTCCGCGCATCTCAAGATCGGCGATCTCGATCCGGGGGCGCCGGAGCTGCGCGCCAATTCGCGCTACAACCGCGACAACGCGTATGTGACGAGCCACTACGGTCTGTCCACCGATCAGTTTGCCGTGATCGTCAAGACACCGCCGGGCGGCGTCAACGACTATAAGACGCTGATGGAAATGGACAACCTCGAGCAGGTTCTGCGCGATGTAAAGGGGGTGCAGACCACGATGTCGATCAGCGGCGCGAGCCGTCGCAACACGGCGGCCGGTTTCGAAGGCGATCCGCGCTGGATGACGATCAGCCGTGACCCGTTCGTTTCCACGGACGCGGTGAACAACGCCTACGTCGCGAATCCGGAACTCGTGAACGGCGCGCGGTCGGTCGCACCGGTGATCGCGTTCCTTGCTGACCACAAGGCCGAGACGCTCAAGGAGGTGGTGAACGCGGTCGAGGGCTTCGCCGCGCAGCACGATACCGCGCAGCTGCAGTTCCTGTCCGCGGCAGGCAGTGCGGGTATCGAGGCGGCGACGAACATCGCCGTCGAAAAAGCCAACCGTTCGATGCTGCTGCTCGTCTACGCCGCGGTAGTCGCGCTCTGCTTCGTGACGTTCAGGAACTGGCGGGCGGTGGTCGTGGCGGTCGTGCCGCTCGTCATTACGTCGATTCTCTGCGAGGCGCTGATGGTGACGCTCGGCATCGGCGTGAAGGTGGCGACGCTGCCGGTGACGGCGCTCGGTGTCGGCATTGGTGTGGATTACGCGCTCTATCTGGTGAGCGTGCAGCTTGCGCTGCAACGGCAGGGCGCGACGCTCGAAGCGGCCTATCGCGAGGCGCTGGGATTCACCGGCAAGGTGATCGCACTGATCGGCGTAACGCTCGCAGCCGCCGTCGTGACCTGGGCATGGTCGCCCATCAAGTTCCAGGCCGACATGGGTATTCTGCTGACCTTCATGTTCGTCTGGAACATGGTGGGGGCATTGGTGCTCATTCCCGCGCTTTCGCACTTCCTCCTGCAACCCCGGAGCGCGAAACAGACCTGCGCGGCCGCCATGGCGAAATGAGCTGTGCCGCGCGCGGCGCGGCCTCTCCACACGGCGCCGGTCATGGCCTCGCGAGGCGCATCCGGCGCTGTTTCTATTCCACCGACGAATGACAGCAGGCATGCGGCGCCCCCCCAAATTGGGCGGGGGGCATTCGTTGCCGATTCCCTTATTCTGATTCCGTGCCGCTTTCTGGCGGCGAGTCGTGTGCAGCGGATGTGGGGTTCCATGCAACGGCATGGCCTGCAATCTCGCGCCGCGCCGGTCGATATCGACAACCGATTCCGCAGCGGGCCGCGAGCACGAGCCATTTGATGTGAGGAACAGGACGTGAAACTGGAGAACAAGGTAGCCATCGTGACCGGCGCGGCATCGGGCCTCGGGCTTGCGACCTGCCGGGCGCTGGCGGACGCGGGCGCGCGCGTGGTGGGCTTCGATCTGGACCAGGGCAAGCTCGACGCGGCGCTCGGGGCCGGAATCGACGGCATCGCCGTCGACGTGTCGAGCGTGTCGAGCGTGAAGGCGGGTGTCGATGCAGTGGTCGCGGCATACGGCGCGGTGCATGTCGTGGTCAATTGTGCCGGCATTCTCGGTCCGTGCAAGACGATCTCGAATGGCGAGTTGTTTCCGACCGAGTTGTGGAATCGCGTGCTCGGCGTGAATCTGACCGGGACGTTCAACGTGATTCGTCACGCCGCGCTCGCGATGAGCGCGAACGAGCCCGAAGAGACGGGCGAGCGGGGCGTAATCGTCAATACAGCGTCGGGCGCGGCGCGCCAGGGGCAGATGGGGCAGGCCGCCTATAGCGCGAGCAAGGCGGGTGTAATCGGCATGACGCTGCCGGTCGCGCGCGATCTCGCCGGATACGGCATCCGCGTTGTGTCCATCGCGCCTGGCCTGTTCGAGTCGGGTATGTCCATGGGGATGCCGCAGAAGGTCTCGGACGGCCTGATCGAAAAGATGCTGTTCCCGCGCCGCATGGGCAAAGCGGCCGAATTCGCGGCGCTCGTGCAGCATGTGATCGGCAACGCGTATCTGAACGCGATGACGCTCGATATCGATTGCGGTACGCGCTAGGCGCTCAACAACATGAAGCGGTCAAGGAGAAAGTCGTGAAGGTTCTGGTGGCAGTCAAGCGCGTCGTGGATGCGAATGTA
>NZ_JAQQCQ010000026.1:0-116667 GCF_046030355.1 Paraburkholderia caffeinilytica | reverse complement strand
GAGAACGACCGACAGGTCGTCAACCCCCTTTTGTGAATTTTCTTTTGACCAAGTGCGATTTGGCGCCGAAACATGCACCCCACTATATGTAGCATGATCGACGGAAAGTCATCCGGTCGTGCGGGAGCAGCCGACATAGCCTATAGTGAAGAGCCTGCATACGCGCGCGACGAGCAGTTGAAGTACTGCCTTCCGCCCCCAGATGAAGCTAAGGATGACAGGCGGTGAAGGGACCTGCGGCAAGAGCATGTGACGAAATGATGTGCTCACAAAATGCGCGCGAAGGCGCAAGCTCGTATATAATGCGAGCCGCGCGAATTTCGCACATTTCTATCGGCCCGCTTCGCGCGGGCTCATCTTTTTTGCTCCCCAGAGCACAGCCAAACAACCGCGTTGAGTCACTCAGGTGATGTTGAGCCATGCTCGAAACGCCTGACGGTAGCGTCTTGCGTCTCATAGCGAAGCCTCTAGAGGAGAATACGTGAACCCTTTTGATCGCGAAGATTCGCAACACGAAACTGCCGGATACACCGCCAAGGCGCCCGCTGGCCGTACAGCCAAGGGCAAAGGCGCAGGCAAAGCGATCCCCGTAGCGGCTGAACTGCCGCCGCAACAGGCCGAAGAACGCCAGCGCCAGATGCGCGCGCTGATCCAGCTGGGCAAGGAGCAAGGCTACCTGACCCACGCGCAGATCAACGACCACCTGCCCGACAACTTCGCGCAGACGGCGGCGATCGACAGCATCGTCAGCGCCTTCAACGACATGGGCGTGCAGGTCTACGAGCAGGCTCCGGATGCAGAAACCCTGCTGCTCAACTCGAACGCCCCCGCCGTGGTGTCGGACGATCAGGCAGACGAGGAAACCGAAGTCGCGTTGTCGACCGTCGACTCCGAGTTCGGCCGTACGACCGACCCCGTGCGCATGTACATGCGCGAAATGGGCGCAACCGAGCTGCTGACCCGCGCCGGCGAAATCGCGATTGCGAAGCGCATTGAAGACGGTCTTCACGAAATGGTGCAGGCAATTGCCGCCTGCCCGCTCGCGATCTCCGCCATTCTGGCCAGCGCCCAACAGGTCGCGGACGGCGAACTGCGCATCGACGAACTGGTCGACGGTCTGAACGAAGACACGGTTGCAGCGGAAGACGCCAGCGCGGACGCCGCAGCGGACGTCGACGCCGACGCGACCGACGATGACGACAGCGATAGCGAAGACGACGACGATAGCGGCCCGGCCGACTCCTCGGCCGCGGACGAAGCGCGCCTGAAGCAACTCACCAGCGATTGCCTGGAAATCTTCGCGCAAGTCGGCATTCTGTCCGACCAGCAGAACGCCTCGCACACGCGCGGCGACGTCAGCTCCAAGGCTTACCTGCGCGCCCGCGAAGAGATCCAGCAGCACCTCGCCAAGATCCGCTTCACGGCACGCACCATCGACCGCCTGTGCGGCGACGTGCAACACCAGGTCGCGCAAGTTCGTGCGATCGAGCGCAACATTCTGCAAATCGTCGTGACGAAGAGCGGTATGCCGCGCGAGCAGTTCATCGAATCGTTCAAGGGTCACGAAGCCGACCTCGGCTGGACGGAGCGCGCCGCGCGCGGCTCGTCGTCGTTTGGTGCAGCGCTGGAGCGCCATCTGCCGGCAATCCAGTCGGAACAGCAGAAGCTGATCGACATCGAGGCAACCGTTTCGCTGCCGCTCAAGCATCTGAAAGAGATCAATCGTCAGATGGTCGCGGCCGAGTCGAAGATGCGCAAGGCCAAGAGCGAAATGATCGAGGCGAATCTGCGTCTCGTGATCTCGATCGCGAAGAAGTACGTCAACCGCGGCATGCTGTTCCTCGACCTGATCCAGGAAGGCAACATCGGTTTGATGAAGGCCGTGGACAAATTCGAATACCGCCGCGGCTGGAAGTTTTCGACGTACGCAACCTGGTGGGTTCGTCAGGCTGTGACGCGTTCGCTCGCCGATCAGGCGCGCACGATTCGCGTGCCGGTGCACATGATCGAAACGATCAACAAGCTCAACCGCATTTCACGCGAGATCCTGCAGCAAACCGGTCAGGAAGCCCATCCGTCGGTACTGGCAGAGCGTATGGAACTGTCGGAAGAGAAGGTGCGCGGCATTCTGAAGATCGCCAAGCAGCCGGTGTCGATGGAAACGCCGGTCGGCGACGACGGCGACGCCACGCTCGGCGACATGATCGAAGATTCGGCCGCTTCCTCGCCGGCCGACGCAGCGATGCAGGCCGACTTGCGCGCCGCCATCGACGACGCGCTCGACTCGCTGTCGCCGCGCGAAGCGAAGGTGCTGCGCATGCGTTACGGCATCAACACGAAGTCGGACCATACGCTCGAAGAAGTCGGCAAGCAATTCGACGTCACGCGTGAGCGGATTCGTCAAATCGAAAGCAAGGCCATGCGTAAGCTGATGCATCCGAGCCGCGCAGATCGCCTGAAGTCGTTCCTCGACCGCTAAGCCAAGCCGGTCGTTGCGCTTGTCGTGCGTCATGCACGGCAAGCGCCTCTCCCTCCCCGCCCCTCAAGCAAGCAACGAGATGATCCCGCCTACGGTGATTCCCGCTGCCAGCCAACGTCCTGCCGTGCAGAACGCATTGCGCGCTTCACATTTCGCTCAAGACATGCGTCGTCTTCCCCAAAACGTATACGGTTGCGCAATACGCAGCTCTATAGAACGGATTCCTTAGTTCGATTTGTCCACAGAAAATGTTCAGAAGCCTGTGGATAACACCCCCACAACAACGCCAACTGCTTGATCCACTTAGCTTCCTAAGCGCTGCGCACTGAAAGGCGATTCCCTTTACCCTGCAGCGATCTCGAACCACGCGCCATGCGTGCGATCACGGTCGAGCACCCGCGGCTCCGCGTTACCATCAGCGCGCAAAGCGACACCGAACACCCCTTCCCCACGCGTGACGAGTTGCCGGCGCAACGCCGCACCTTCGGTGGTGACGCGCGAAGCATCGACATTCACGGGACTCAGCAACACGATAGGCGTATCGCCAACCCACACCGTTGCCGACACCGCTCCCAGCCCCGGCAAAGCCACCACCCGCGTCTCCTGCTCACTCACACCGAGCAACGCCCGATACCGCTGCAGGCTCGCCTTCAGATCATCGACAGCGACCGTCAAACTCGCCACCCCTCGCACACCGTTCGCATGGTCACGCACTACGCCTTCCGCCACACGCAGATGACGCGGCGTGATATCCCCGCACAGGAATGGCAAGTCGCTGGTTTGCGGGCGGCCGGTCTGCCACTCGAGCCGTGCGCCGTCCGGACGCACGCGCCCACCCGCCTGCGGACCGTCGTATTGCAAGCCGCGCCCATGCGCGGCGTCGATCACGGCCCCCACGCTCGACGGCAGCAACGCGTAATCGACAAAGCCATCGCCGTGACGCTGCCCCACGTTCCACCAGCGACGCTGCGGCGCTGCCTGCAAAAAAGCGATCAGCTCGATGTAACTGCCGTCGGCGAAACCGATCAACGCGTTGTGCGTCACGCCATCGGCATGGGTGCCGCCTTGTTGCACGGTGAAACCAAGCGCCGTGAAATCTTCAATGGTCCGCGTCAGGTCGTGGACGCGAATTACGATGTGATCGAGTAACAGGCTCATAGCGAAATTGTCGTGAATGACCGGATAGTTAGACGAACGATTGAATTCCTACTTCTGCGCAACCGCCGTCTTGTTCTCAAGCAACACCCACTTGTCGTTCTTCACCACCACGTTGATGTTCTTCACGCCGATCACGCGACGCGTCGCCGGATCGAAATTGGCTTTACCGAATACGACGCTCGGAATGTCGTGCAGCTTCGGCAGCGCATCGCGCACGGCCTTGCGATCGGGACCGCCGGCGCGCAGCGCATAGGCGGCAATGATGACCGCGTCGTACGCATAGGCGTTGAACGCGTCCGGCTCGCGATGGTATTTCGCCTCGAAGCGTTTAACGAAGCTTTGCACTTCCGGCCCGGGTTCACCAGGGAAGAAGCTGGTGTTCGTCGCCACGCCATTGACGGCCTCGCCGCCGAGTTCAAGGAATTTCGGCGAATACACGGAACTGGCTGCGGCAATCGGCAGGTTGATGCCGTTCGTGCGCGCCTGGCGGGCGATCTGCGCGCCATCGGAATAGTACGAGATCAATACGATGCCATCCGGGTTCGCAGCGCT
This sequence comes from Paraburkholderia caffeinilytica, assembly GCF_046030355.1. Taxonomy (GTDB): domain Bacteria; phylum Pseudomonadota; class Gammaproteobacteria; order Burkholderiales; family Burkholderiaceae; genus Paraburkholderia; species Paraburkholderia caffeinilytica_B. The sequence goes on along the minus strand of NZ_JAQQCQ010000026.1, from coordinate 112,478 downwards.
CACCCGCACCAGCGTCGCACGAAAATCTTTCTCGGCCGACTGATAGCCTTCGGCCGCAACGACTTGCGCGCCGCGCTCATTGGCGGCTTTGACGAAGACGTCCTTGCTGGTGCGTCCCCAGTCGGTGTTCAGATAGAGCACGGCGATGCGTTTGAGACCGAGCGTTTTCACGGCGAGATCGGCGAGCAGCGGCTGCGCATCGGCCTGACTCACCGACGGACTCCAGATATAGTCGCCCCCTTTGGTGAAGTCAGGATGCGAGTTGGTGAAGCCGAGCTGCACGAGGCCGGCATGCTGATAAATCGGTGACGCGGCCATCGAAGCCGGGCTGGAGAAGTCACCGAGTTCGATCAGGATGCGCGGGTCGTTGACGAATTTCTGCGCGATCGTGATGGATTGGCGTGGGTCGCTCTGGCTGTCCTCGAAGACGTAGTTCAGCGGGCGGCCGTTGATGCCGTTGTGGCTGTTGATCTCATCCAGGGCAAGATCAAAGCCGGCTTTCCATTGCGCGCCGTACTGAGCGTTCTGGCCGGTCAGTGGGCCGCTGACGCCTATCAGGATCGGATCACCCGAAGGTGAGGCGGCCAGGGCCGTCGTTGTCGCCGTTATTGACGTTGCGGCCAGCAGCAGAAGTGCCGTGATGCGAGTGGCCCATGATGGGCGCGGGCTTGATGTGTTCGACATGGCTCCAGGCTCGGTTTGCTTGAGATGGGAGTGAGTGTCGGATTTGCCCCGGCTTCGGGCAACCAAGCGATTCGCATAACGTTATGCGGCTATGGAACTTGTCCACAGAAAATGTTCATAGGGCTGTTGATAACTACGGGGCTACGCACCTAAGTGCTTGACGCAGATCGGCTTGTTGCTTGCGGTGCGGGTAGACGCAGTGACGATTGCCTACGTGGGTCGCGAGGACCGGCGCGTTACGGTAGCGCGGTTTATCCACAGAATTTGTTTGCAAGGCTGTGGATAACATTCTGGCAAACGCGCCAAGTACTTGATGTATTGGGTTTCTCTCGCGCTGCACGTCGGCGTGACCGCATTCGCGGCCACACCCTTCACATCAAAGGTAAGCGGACTTCGCGGCGCTGTGGCTCGCGGGAGCCAGCAGTTTGCTTCGCTCAACGAGGGCGCCGAACAGCAACCCTACGGTCGTCCACATAATCACCTGCATGCCGATTGCCGCGACGCGGAACTTCCACAACAGCACCGCCGGGAAAGCCGCCGGCACTTCGTTGATCGTCGGCATCGACAACTGCACGGCAGCAATGATCACGACGAACACCAGCCCCGCCACAATCGAGCCGTTCCAGGCGCCCAGCTTCAACGCCGCGCGCCGTCGAACCTTCAGCGAAAACACCATTGCGGCCAGCGAGATCGCAATCATCAGAAAGAACAAACCGGTTCGCATCCCGATGGTCTCGGGATCGCCCACCGAGGGCGGATTCGCCGGGTACTTGATGTTCGGGACGATCACCAGCGTGATAAACGCCCCAAGCGCCAGCCATGCGGACAACGCACGCGCGCTCAACGCGCCGACGCGGCCATACGCATACGCGAACACCAGCGAAAACAGTCCACCGAACGCAGCGCCGTACGTCACCACGCCCGTCAATAATCCCAGGCCCGCCTGGGTGCCGCGGCTCACCAGTTCGGGTTCGGGCGCTTCGCCTTTGGCTGCGTCGGCCTTTTCCTCGAAGGAAATCGCCTGATCGACCTGCGGTTCGCCCACCAGTCTGGCGAAGCCGAACGTGAGCAATCCCGCGGCGATGCCTGCAAGCATCCCGCGTACTAACAATTTACCGACCATGTTCGACTCCGTTAGTGGCAGGGAAAGCCGAGCAGATGGCGGCCGTCGTGCACGAATTCGTGTACGTACATGCCAGGCACCAGCGAGGTGGCACCTTCTTCCGCACCAACGAAATAAATGGCGAGCAACAGCAACAAGCCGCCGAACACGACCCAAGGCAACAATTCGCGCAGTGGAATCGGCGTGGGTTGGGCGACGGGCTGTGTCGCAGAATCGAAAACAACGTGGGTCATAATGGACATCTCCTGGGGGTAACGCGCCCCGATAGTCGATTGAAGAGGGATAGTGCGAAGCTCAGGTCTGGCTTTCGGCTCGTACGTCAATGCCGATTACAGTGGCGCGACCGCGCCGGGCTCTCACCGGCTTCCGTGCTTCGCAGTGACGCTATTCTACGCGCTAAACTTTGCCTCCCGGCAACGTGGGACATGCATCACCTGCGTCCCGCTCCAGACTGACCTCTATGGAAACGAACTGAATGGACACACGGCTGTTACTGATCAGCCACGCATCGACTGCGGCGATGCGCGCGGGCCGCTTCCCCGCCGACGATCCGCTCGATACACGTGGCCTCACCGAAGCAGCCGTCACGCGTGCACGTCTGTCGATTCCGGACGCAGCAGCGGTTTTCGTCAGCCCGGCCGTTTGCGCGCGCGATACGGCGACAGCCCTAGGTCTCGAAGACGCGGCCTTGGGCCAGCGCGTCTCGGTCGACGCGGGACTGGCGGATATGGACTACGGCCTGTGGCATGGTCGCCGCCTTGCCGATCTCGCTGTCGAAGCGTCGGAGGATCTCGCCGCCTGGACGCAGAATCCCGACGCGGCCGCTCACGGCGGCGAGTCATTCAGCCAACTTGTGAAACGCGTGGGACAGTGGCTCGATGCGTTAGACAATACGCTGAGCGAAAGAAGCGCCGACCTGATGGGCGACGTGTTAAGCGAAGGCATGAGCGATTCAGCAAGCCGCGCCCTGAGCGACAGCGTGGCCGGTGGCGCAACAGACCATGGCGCGTCAAGCAACGGAACCAACGAATCAAAAGCCCGTGTAGCAGGCGAAAAAAATGGCCGCCTATCGCGCAATGCGCGAAATGTCGTGGCTATCACGCACGCGCAGGTTATCAGGGCGGCAATTGTTCATACGCTCGGCGCATCGCCGGCCGTGTTTCCGCGCATCGAGATCGCGCCGCTTTCGATGATCGAGTTGCGACACTCGCGGCGCGGCTGGACCTGGTGGCCGGCGTCACAATAATCGCGTAACCGCGACCACCACATCTGCCGCGCGCGGGCATTCCGACCGACACGCATATGCCCGCTCACTTGCCCGATACAACCAACCTCAACTTGTTCGAATCAGCCCGCGTCAACGTGATATCGGTCCGTTTGGCACGCGTGCCTAGATAAAAATGCTGACGTCCCGGTGAATTCTGGTCATGCGTGGCGTCGGGCAGACACGAGGCGATGTCGGCCGCGACACCCTGCAGCGCGTCCGCGCTCGAACCGGCGTCGTGGTGCGGCGTCCACATGCATTGGTAACTTCCACGGCTTGCGGAACACTGCGCGTCGTCGCCGTAGGGTTGCGCGACGCCCTTGCCGTCGTCCGGTGTCAGCGAAGCCAGGCCGTCCGGCGCCGCCGCGACGATGCGCTTGAGCGATGAACACGGACTGGGTGCATCGTCGGCGCTCGCGCTGCATGGCAACAAGGTGCTGAGCGATACAGCGGCCATTGCGGCCGCGAGGATTCGGGTCTTGTTCATGTCGACACAGTCCTTCGAAAGGTGGCCTTATGGTTGCAGCACGGTTCGTGCCCACGGCGTGTCGGCGCGTGTCGGCGCGTGTCGGCGCGTGTCGGCGCGTGTCGGCGCGTGTCGGCGCGTGTCGGCGCGTGTCGGCGCGTGTCGGCGCGTGTCGGCGCGTGTCGGCGCGTGTCTCGCAGTGAACCTCGAAGCGCACCGCAAGCGTCAGGAAGCATCCCCAAACAACGCCGCCAACCCATGCACCGATGCAAAAATCCCCTTGGCATCATGCCCAACGCCGTCGATCACAAACGTACGATGCCTGGCTCCCCCTTCCGGATGCCGCGCAGCCATATAGCGCGAGTAAGCCAGTCCACGCGCCAGCCGATGTTCGCCTTGAGTCTGCGCAGCACATGAACGGTCGAGAGCCGGATGCTGCGGATCGCAATCCGCGCCGCCGAGCAGCACAGTGACGTCACGATGCGCATAGCACGATTCAAACGCATCAGCGGAAGCAGTCCTCCCACCACCCGAAGCATAAGCCGGCAAATCCTCGAGCCCATATTTCCAGCGATTGAACGACGGACACGCCGTCGCATCGAACGCGGCGAATTCACCGGACGCGGTCGGCCGCATCGCATCGAAGTACACGTACGACGAAGGGTTCGCGACCACATAGCGCAGTGCAATCCCACGCGCGACGAGCGGCGCCTCACCCCGCGTCACCACGGCATAACGCTGCACCACCTGGCCACCGCCCGAATGCCCCGCGATCACCACCTCGGTCAGCGCGGCAAACTGCTCGCGCGACGCCAGCGTCTGCAGGATGGCGTCGAGCACATCGAACGAACTGAGCGGCGCCGGACCTTCGGCGTTATCGCCGCCCATCCAGCTAGTCCACTCCCAATGCAGCGTAGTTGACGGCAACGCATGCGCGCTCACGTCGGCACTCGCGAGAAACTGCGGCACGATCAGCAACATATCGGCCGCATCGCCCCCGGCAAGTGCGCACGCGCGCTCCGCCAGATTGAAATACGCGTCCGCGTTGCGCAGACGTCCGTGAATCAGAATCACCGCGCGCTTGACGTCACGCGTCGGCGCAAGCCAGTCGCCGTTCGCGAACACCGGCAAGGTGCCGCTACCCGCTTGCGTCACGACACTAAAATGCCGGCTGGCGACGACAGCAACCGGACGTTCATTCGGCGCGCGTTCGTCATCTGTGATCAAAGGCTGGGTCATGCAATAAGCTCTGGTTAATCCAATGAGTCTGATGAGTGGCGGCTAACGCGTAATGAACTTCGCCGTTACACCGCCCTGCTCACGCCCCGAGCGCGTGAAATACACCATCACAAGCGACACGCAGCCGGCAAAAATCAGATAGAACGCCGGCGTCAGACTGCTGCCGGTCAGATGCGTCAAACCGGTGATGGTGAGCGGCGCCATGCCGCCGAACAGTGTCACCGCGAGGTTGTACGACAGCGCCACGCCAGCCGAACGGCTGCGCACCGGAAACAGCGTCGCGAGCATGCCGGGGTGCGAACCGGACATGGCCGCGAGGAACACCGTCGCAACCATTTGCGCGATGAACAGATGCCCCGGCGTCGGATTCGTCACGACGAAGTGATAAAGCGGATACACGCACACCATCCACGTAATCACGATCGGATAGAACAGGCGGTACGCGCCATAACGATCGGCAAGCTTGCCGGACAATGGAAACAGGAACAGATTCAGCACGCCCGACACGAACGCGCCGAGCAGCGCGGTAGACAACGGCAGATGCAATTGCCGCTCGACATACACCGACAGATACGAGTGCCACACATAATTGGTCGCCGCACCGACGATGATCACGCCCATCGCGCAGATTGCCGCGTCGCCGTTATCGCGGAAGAACTGGCGCACCGTCACACGCGGCGGCTTATCCTGTTGATCGAGCAACCGCTCGAACTCCGGCGACTCGGCCACACGATGCCGGATGTAGAAGCCGAACGGCCCCGCCAGCGCGCCGAACAGAAACGGCAGACGCCAGCCCCACGCCGCCAGTTGCTCATGCGTGAGCTGCGTGGTCAGCAAATACCCGACGCCTGACGAAAGCAGCAATGCAAAAGCCTGCGCCGACATGTTGAAGCTGCCATAGAACATCTTCCTGTTCGGCGGCGCATACTCGACCAGCATTGCCGACGCAGTCGCGAACTGCCCGCCCACCGAGAGCCCTTGCAACAGCCGCGCGAGCACCACGAGCAACGGCGCCGCGATGCCGATGCTGGCGTAACCCGGCGTAAGCCCCATCAACAGCGTGCTCGCCGCCATCGAAATGATCAGCAGCGAGAGCGCTTTGCGCCGCCCGGCCCGGTCCGCGTAGATGCCGAACAGAATGCCGCCGATCGGCCGCACGATAAAGCCGACGGCGAACGTGGCGAGCGTCAGCATGATCGACACGAAGCCACTGCCGCCGGGAAAGAACACCTGCGCGATGATCTTTGCGAAGTAGCCGTAGATCAGAAAATCGAACCACTCGAGCCCGTTGCCGAGCACCGAGGCGAAGATCGCGCGCCGCACCATCGACGGGCTCAAGCCGTTCGACACCTCCGCGGTGGATCGCACACCGTCACGCTGATTCAAGCTCGCCTCGCTCATGGCTCGCATCCCTGGGTGTCGAACATCGCCGACAATGCGCAGACCGACGTCAGCATGCGCGCGCCGTTGTGGCCCACACCCGGCACGATATGAAAACTTTGCTTCAGCCCTTCCGGATGACGCGCCTGGATGTACCGGTAGTATGCCTCCGCACGCGCAACACGCTGCGGACCTTGCGCTTCGGCGGCACAGCTTCTATCGAGCGCGCTTTGCTGCGGATCGTCGTCCGCGCCGCCGACCAGGTAGTCAATGCGGCGCGACACATAAGTCGCTTCGAGTTGTGCGGGCGTGCGGTCGTCGAGATACGGCGGCCGATTGTCCATGCCGTATTTCCATTGATTGAAGTCGGCGCATTGCGCGGCATCGAACGGCGACGCTACACCTTGCGCATTCGGCCGTTGCGCATCGAAATACGCATACGTCGACGGGCTCGCCACGACGTAGCGCACGTCGATGCCTTCATGCGTCAACACGTCGGTGTTATGCGCCGCTACCGCGTAACGCTGCACGACCTGTCCGCCACCCGAATGCCCCGCGAACACGACATGCCGCAGATTCGGAAACAGCTTGCGATCCGCGAGACGCGTGACGATCGCGTCCAGTACTGCATACGAACTGATGGGCAGCGGCGCCCGCGCCGCTTCGCCGCCCATCCACGCATCGCCGGTCCAGCGCAACAGGTCGGGCGGTTCGTTATGCAGACGCGTGTCGAGCGTGGCGAGGAATTGCGGCGCGATCAGAAGCGTGCTGTCGGGATCCGCGTGGGCGGCGTCGCGGGCGTTCTGCGCGGTGCGGAAGTACACGTCCGCGTTGCGCAACTTGCCGTGAATCACGATCACCGCGCGCGTCACCTGCGGTTGCGCGACGTTCCAATCCTTCGACAGATACAGCGGAAATTCAGCCTGCCCTTGCGGCGTATCGATCTCGAATCGTGTATCCGAAATCGTCGCCACCGGTTTCAGATGGGACTCGTAGGGATGCGCCGCGCACGCCGGTTGCGCGAGCAAAGCCAGCATGGCGGTACCGGCTGCCGCGCAGCCCATCGCCAGACGTCGTGAAAGATTGAATGTCATGCAGCTTGCTCCTGATCACCGTGCACTGTCTTGAACGCGGCGCATCGTCAAATCCGTCGTTGAAAAGCTCATAAACTCAGAACCGATGGCGGATGCCGAGCGTCACGCCGGTCTGGTTCGGACCGAACGCGGTGTCGCTCGTCAAGCCGACTGGCGTGTACTGACCGTTGGCATAGCGCGTGGAAGCAGCATACGCAACGGTTGCATACACATCGGTTCGCTTCGAGAGAATATAGTCCGCCCCGAGCACGCCCATCAACGAGTTCGATACGTTGTCCGCCTTGTTGCTCTGGTAATACGCGGCGGCTGTCAAGCGAAACGCCGGCCCGATCAGATAGCACACGCCACCGAACCACAACGCCGACGATACCGTCTTGCCCTTTGTCGGGTTGTACAGATAGTGCTCGTAGCCGCCCATAAGGGTGACGTCGCCGATCTGCTCGCGCGCCGACGCGCTCCAGTTACGCGACTTGGTCCACATACCCGTCGAATTGATAGCGCCGTTGCGGTAGTCGTAAGCCACTGCCGCGGCGAAGCTGCCGCTGTCGTAATCGAGCGCGCCGCCGTATGCCGCACTGCTTTGAAACGAATCCGCCGTGCCGCCGAAGCTGTAATCCGCCGTCGCGGTCAAACCGCCGAAGCGGCCCACATACTTGACCGAGTTGTTCACGCGCGCCTTGAACGAGAAGCCGTCCGCGGAGCCGGTGGTCGGCATCCACGTGTATTGCTGGCCGAACACCATCGGGTCGTACTTGATGAGCGTGTCGTACATCGCCGTGTACTGCAAACCCGCCGACAATGCACCGAATGTTTCATTCGACACCCCGACCGCCGCGGTACGGTTGAATAGCACGCCGGCTGTTGCGTTGGTGCCGTCGTTGCCATTGAAACCCGCTTCGAGAACGAAAAACGCCTTGTTGCCGCCACCAAGGTCCTCCGTCCCACGAAAACCGAAGCGTGAATTGCTCAGTCCACCGGAATTTTCGCGGACCAGCGAACCACCGCTGGCGCCCGCGTGATTGAGGAATTCGATATTCGTGTCGATCAATCCGTACAGCGTGACCGATGCCTGAGCATGCGCACCCGTGCAACTCACTACGGCCAACGCAGCCACCGCACATTGCTTTTTCACTGCCGTCTCCTGTCGATATTGTTTTATGTCGCGATGCGCTCGAGCCTGCTTGCCGTGGGCAATGCGGGCCTCGGTCGATGCGATGGACGAGATCGTAGGATTGGACGTGGTAAATGTAAAATACCTGTTTTAATCACTATCCATATCTATACGATATGGCAATGAACAGCATGCAAAGCACGACCAAGGAGACAGAACACGATGGAACTTCGTCATTTGCGCTACTTCCTGGCGGTTGCTGAGGAAGGCCAGTTCACGCGTGCAGCCGAGCGGCTGGCCATGCAACAGCCACCGCTTTCGCAGCAGATTCGAACGCTGGAGGAAGAGATCGGCTTTGAACTGTTTGTGCGCATGCCGCGCGGCGTGACCTTGACGCCCGCAGGGCAGGCCTTCGCGGAAGACGCGCAACGCTTGCTGCAGGACCTGCAGCAGTCAGTGGATAAGGCACACAGGATTGCACGCGGCGAGCTCGGCACGATCTCGATTGGCCTCACCAGTTCAGCCGCGTTCCATCCTTTCACGACGGAGACGATCCGGGCCTTTCGCGCGGTGTGTCCCGAGGTCGCCGTGGAGCTTGCCGAACTCAACGCGGCGGAGATTATCGAGCGTTTGGCCGCGGGCCAGATTCAGGCCGCGTTTCTCCGCAAGCCGGTCGATGCACGCGAAGGTGTGGCGTTCGAGCTATTGCTCGACGAGCCAATGGTGGTGGTGTTGCCGGTTGGGCATCCGTTGCTGAAAGGCGCGGGCAAGAAACGGCCGCAAGTGTCGTTGAAGGCGCTGGCGCATGAGGACTTCATTCTGGTCCGCCGGCCGGGGGCACCCGGCATGTACGCAGATATCCTGGCGGCATGCAGACAAGCCGGATTCGTCCCGCGGATCGCGCGCGAGGTGCCGCGCATGGTGTCGGGCATCAATCTGGTTGCAGCGGGGTTGGGGGTAACGCTCGTACCGGCATCGATGCAACGTTACGATCAGGTAGGGACCGTCTATTGCACATTGACGAACCCCGCGAAGTTGAGTGCTCCTTTGCATCTTGCTTACCCTGCGGGATTGCGCAATAGCGCGGCCACCCGTTTTATCGAACTGGTGAAAGAACGCGTTCGCGGTTGAGTACACCGGGCGCTTGTGCCACAGCCACGAAAACCGGAATACAGGAAAGCGCCCTTCATGCATGGGCGCCCAGCTCGACGACCATGGGCATACAAATTGCGGCCCGTCCGTACCGGCTAAGAATACAAAGCCATCATCGACGCAAACGCCACGCTATGCCCAACCTGCCTGCCACCGCCTCACCGGCCCGCCTTTCCTCGGGAATCGAGGGAATCGACGACGTCCTCGGAGGCGGTCTCACCCCTCATCGCATGTACCTTGTCGAAGGCGCGCCCGGCACAGGTAAAACGACCCTCGCGTTGCAATTCTTACTTAGGGGCGTTGAGCAAGGCCAGGTGGGCCTGTATATCACGTTGTCCGAGACCCGCACCGAGTTGATCTCGGTCGCAGAGAGTCACGGCTGGGACCTCAGCCGGTTCACGATTCTCGAACTGCTGTCCGACGAAGGCCTCGACCCGCGGTACGAGCAAACGGTGCTGCACCCCGCCGAAGTCGAGCTCGGGGAAACGGTGCGCAACGTCATCGAGCAGGTCGACGAACTCAAACCCGCGCGCATCGTGCTCGACAGCCTCTCCGAATTGCGTCTGTTGTCGCAGAACCCGTTGCGCTATCGCCGGCAGATTCTCGCGCTCAAGCGCTTTTTCGCTACCCGCGAATGCACGGTGCTGCTGCTCGACGACAATTCCTCTGACCCCGGCGATGTCCAGTTGCACAGCATCGCGCACGGTGTGATCAGTCTCGACAATCTCGTACACGACTACGGCGGCAACCGGCGGCGCATGCGCATCGCCAAGATGCGCGGCATGAAGTTCCGCGAGGGCTATCACGACTTCACGCTCGACACCGGCGGCATTCGCGTCTATCCCCGCCTCGTCGCGGCCGAGCATCACACGACATTCGACACCGGTGTGCTCAGCACCGGCACGCCCGGCCTCGATGCGCTGCTCGGCGGCGGCCTGATCCCCGGTACTAACGCGCTGATGATCGGCCCATCCGGCGTGGGCAAAACCACGACCGTCGTGTCATGCCTGGTCGCGGCGCTCAAACGGGGTGAGCGCTGTGTCTACTATGTGTTCGACGAAACGCTCACCACACTGACGATCCGCTGTGCGACGCTCGGCATGTATCTGACGCCGTACGTCGAGAGCGGCCTGCTAACGCTGCGCCAGATCGATCCAGCAGAAATTTCGCCTGGAGAATTCGCAAGCGACATACGCGATTCGGTCGAAAACAAAGGCGTCAAATATGTCGCGATCGACAGCCTGAACGCCTACCTTCAGGCCATGCCCGGCGAGCGCTATCTGCTGCTGCAAATGCATGAATTGCTCGGCTATCTGAACCAGCAAGGGATCGTCACGATGTTGGTGCTCGGCCAGCACGGCATCATCGGCGAGGTGCAGAACGATCTCGACATCAGCTATCTTAGCGACGTTGTCGTGCTGTTCCGCTACTTCGAACACCACGGCGAAGTGCTGACGGCCGTGACCGCCGTAAAGAGCCGCGCCAACGCGCACGAACGCTCGATCCGCCAGTTCCGGCTCAACCGTGACGGCGTGGAGGTGGGTGAAGCATTGCGCGACTTCGAAGGCGTGCTCTCCGGCCTGCCTTCCTATCGCGGCAGCACCGCTTTGCTCGGTGAGCAGGACCGTGTCATCGACACATCCCGACGGTGAGGCCATGCAGCAACGCGTCCTGATCCTGGCGCCGTTTGGCCGCGACGCCGATGTGATAGCCGAGGTCCTGCAAAAGGACGCTCGCCTGTCCCTTGCGTGCCGCGATGTCGATGCGCTCACCGAAGCGCTGGACGCCGGAGCGGGTAGCGCACTGATCGCCGAAGAAGCCCTCGCGGACGGTCATGCATCGCGCCTGTTCGACTGGCTCGAACAGCAACCCGCGTGGTCCGACTTTCCTTTCATTCTGCTCGCCGCCAATCGTATCGGGCGACGCTCGGCACGCAGCCTCGAAATACTCGAGCGGCTCGGCAACGTGGTGGTCCTCGAGCGTCCGCTAAATTCGGAAACGCTGCGGCGGGCGGTGGGCTCGTCGCTCAGGGCGCGCTCGCGACAGTACGAGTCGCGCCGCCATCTGGCCGAACTGATCAAGGCGCAAGAAGCGCTGGTGCAACTCAACGATTCGCTGGAAGGCCGCATCGCCGAACGCACGCAAGAACTCGCATCCGCCAACAACCGGCTGATGATGGAGATTCACGAGCGCGCCAAAGTGCAGGCCGTGCTGGTGCAATCGCAGAAGATGGAGGCACTCGGGCAGCTCACCGGCGGCATCGCGCACGACTTCAACAATCTGCTGAACGTCATCATGGTCAACTCGGAGTTGATCGCGCGGCTCGGCAGCGACGATCGCATTCGCGCCATGGCCGCCACCGTCAAACGCGCAACCGAGCGCGGCGCGAAACTGACGGGGCAACTCCTGACCTTCTCCCGCAACAGCAATCTCGATCTGAAGGCGGTGGACGTGGTGGCCTTGCTGCAAGACATGCGGGACATCATCACCGTGTCGCTCGGGTCGGGCATCCACTACACCAACGAATTCGATGGCGAAGAGATGTGGACCCAGGCCGACGCCAATCAGCTCGAACTGGCCATCCTCAATCTGGCGATCAATGCGCGCGACGCGATGCCGAATGGCGGCCAGTTGAGCATTCACGTGAAGGAGCGCGCCGCCCCCGATGAAACGCTCGACGACGGCCGTTATGTCGTGCTCGAAGTCGCCGACACCGGCTCGGGGGTGCCCCCCGACGTGGTCTCACGCGTGTTCGACCCGTTCTTTACAACCAAGCCGATCGGCAAGGGCACGGGCCTCGGCTTGAGCCAGGTCTACGGCATCGCGCGGCAAGCCGGCGGCACCGCACGCCTGTTCAGCGAAGAGGGTGCGGGCACCACGGTGGAGATCTGGCTACCGTTGCGCGAGCGTGTGGCATCCCAGACCGAGGCGATCTCCGACGTTGAACAGAATGCAGTTGGCATGAAACGCGTGCTGGTGGTCGAAGACGACAGCGAGGTGCGGGCAATGCTGGTCGAGTGTTTAAGAATGCTCGGCTATACCGTCACCGAAGCCGCGGACGGCCAGACCGGCCTGAACCGTTTACAGGACGACAAACCCGATTTGCTCGTGGTCGACTTCGCGATGCCGGGCATGAACGGCATCGACGTGATCGCCGCCGCGCGCAAGATGCGCGAGGACCTGCCGGTGATCCTCGCGACCGGGTACGCGGACGTGGATATTTCGGGTCTCGCCGTCAAACGCTGCACGATCTTGCGCAAACCCTTCCAGCTCGACGACCTCGCGCGTACCGTCCGGCTCGGCCTCGCTGCCTGAGAAGAAGCCGCAATTGTCACACTGCGACTGCAGACTCCTACAGCGTAAGTCTCCGTAAAAATCCCAATTCAATAGTTTGCTAACGAATAGCCAGGCCATACAATATCGGCCATGTCGAATCTCGATGCCCTGCGCCGCACCGTTAGCAGCACCCTGGTCGTCGCTGCCAGAAAATGGCGGCGCACGAGCCATGGCGTGCTCGCGGCCTTTAACGTCTCCGAAGCGTGCGCCACGCCGCTCCTCACCGCCAGCCGGCTCGGCGAAGCGGTGCGGCAGGTGACGCTGGCCGACCACATCGGTATTGAAGGGCCCTCGCTCGTGCGGCTGCTCGATCAGCTGTGCGCGGCCGGCCTGATGCGCCGTGACGAAGATCCTGAAGACCGGCGCGCCAAGACGGTGGTCCTCACTGACGAAGGCCGCGCCGTCACGGCTAAAATGGAAGAAGAGCTCAATACGCTGCGGGCGCAAGCTTTGAAAGGTATCTCGCGCAGCGATCTCGAAGCGACATTGCGTGTGCTGACCGCTTTCACGACCGGCCCAGCCGCGCCGCCCAATGCCAGGGATTCCGAGTAAAGGCTTATGGTCTATCCCTCCATCCGCGACTGGCTGTTCTCCGTCAAGACGTTTGCCGCGGCGATGATCGCGCTCTACATCGGCCTCTCGCTCGAGTTGCCGCGGCCATATTGGGCGATGGCCACCGTCTACATCGTGTCGAATCCGTTTGTCGGCGCGACCCGTTCCAAGGCGCTTTATCGTGCGCTCGGCACGGCGCTCGGCGCGTCGGCCGCGGTGCTGCTGGTGCCGCCGTTCGTCGAATCGCCCTATCTGTTCAGCGTGATCGTGGCATTGTGGACCGGCACGCTGCTGTACCTGGCGGTGGCTGACCGCACCGCGCGCAGCTACGTGTTCATGCTGGCGGCCTACACCATGCCGATCATCGCCTTGCCTTCAGTGACCAATCCAGGCGGTGTGTTCGATCTGGCAATCAGCCGCACCGAGGAGATCACACTCGGTATCGTGTGCGCGAGTATTGTCGGCAGTTCGCTGTTTCCTAGCCGGCTTGCGCCCACCATCATCGAGCGAACCGACGCGTGGTTTCGCGACGCGGCGTTCTATGCCACCGAAACGCTATCCGGCCGCATTGCGAGCGCGGCAATCTCGGGGGCTCGCCAGCGGATCGCGGCCACCGTCAACGGGCTGGAGTTACTGCTGAGCCAGCTAGCCTACGACCACACCCGGCCGGACATCCTGGCACGGGCTCACGAGTTGCGCGGGCGCATGCAGTTGCTGCTGCCCATGATGTCGGCGCTGGCCGATCCGCTGATCGCCCTCTACAACAGCGGCCGCCAGACATGGCCGGAGGGTCTCGAAACCTTACTCAACGATGTCATCAAGTGGTTCAACGCACCGCTTCCCGCAGCCAGCGGAGGCTATCACCCCGACCCGGCAGCCAACGCTTTGCGCGAGCGCATCGCCGCGATGCAGCCGTTGCCGGCCGCGCTGGCGAGCTGGGACGGCGCGCTGCTTTCGAACGCGCTGTGGCGTATGAAACAGGTGATCGACCTCTGGCAAGACTGCCGCTCGCTGCGCATCATCATCACGCGCGAAGAAGGCTCGTGGCGGCCGCGTTTTCGTCACTGGCGGCTAGGCGGCACCGAGCGGTTCTTCGACCGCGGCATCATGCTGTTTTCAACGGTTTCGGCGGGCGCCGCGGTGGTTATCGCGTGCAGTTTGTGGATCAGCTCAGGCTGGGCGGACGGCGCCAGTGCGGTGACGCTGGCGGCGGTCGCCTGCTGCTTCTTCGCCGCGCTCGACGAACCCGCGCCCCTGGTGTTCAAGTTCTTCGTTGCGACGGCGATCAGCGTGGTGGCCGCCGGCATCTATCTGTTCGCCGTGCTGCCCCACGTGCATGATTTTCCGATGCTGGTCGTCCTGTTCGCCGCGCCGTTCATCCTCGTCGGCACGATGATTCCGCGGCCGCAGTTCAACATGGTGACGGTGCTCGTGGCCGTCAATACCGCCACTTTCATTAGTATTCAGGATGCCTACTCGGCTGACTTCCTGATCTTCCTGAACAGCAATCTCGCGGGGCTCGCCGGCCTGCTGTACGCGTATCTGTGGACCCGCGTGACACGGCCGTTCGGCGCGGAACTCGCGGCCTCGCGACTATTGCGCTCGAGCTGGGCCGACGTGGCGCTGACTGCGTCCACCCGTCCAATCGAAGACCCGCGCAATCTCGCCGCGCGCATGGTCGACCGCCTGATGCAACTGATCCCGCGGCTGGCCGCCACGGACGACCATCGCCATCCGTCGATCGAGAGCTTTCGCGATCTGCGCGTGGCCTTCAACGCGCTCGATCTGCGCCGCCTGACGCACCGGCTCGGCGGTGAAGCGTCGGCCGCGATCGATCATGTTCTCGAAGACGTGCGCCAATACTTCGACACCTGCGTCGACCGCAGCGCGCGCCAGCCGGTGCCCGAGAGCCTGATGTCCTCGATCGATGCCGCCGTGGCACGCGTCACCGCACAAGGACTCGCCAACGCCGAAGCGCCGGGCGCGACCTCGCAAACCTCGGCGCGCCGGTTGCGCGAGGCGCTGCACGCGCTGGTCGGCTTGCGTCTTTCGCTGTTTCCGGCCACGCTAATCACCCCCACGCCGCCCGAACCGGAGGCCGCCGCCTGATGCGCCCGTCCCGCAACCCAATCCCCCTTTGCCGGTTCCCGCGATGATCGGTGAAATCGATATCTTCGGCGTATTCGTGCCGGCCGTGCTCGTGCTGATGCTGGTCGCCTATCTGATCAACCTGGCCATTCGCACGGTGCTCGCACGCGTCGGCTTTTACCGCTTCGTCTGGCATCGCTCCATCTTCGATCTCGGCATCTACGTGCTGGTGCTGGGCCTTGTCGTCGTCGTTTCGCACAGACTAATAACGTGAAAAAAACCTGGTTCTCCGTCGGTCAAATTCTGCTGACCCTGATCGTCGTCGTGGTTGCAGCCTTCGTGCTGTGGAAGCTGGTCGCCTATTACATGTTTGCGCCGTGGACTCGCGACGGTCACGTGCGCGCCGACGTAATTCAGGTTGCGCCGGATATCTCGGGGCTGATTTCCTCGGTCGACGTGGTGGACAACCAGCAGGTCCGACAAGGCCAGGTGTTGTTCGTGATCGATCAGGCCCGCTATGCGCTCGCCCTGCGCCAGGCGCAGGCCACCGCGCAACAACGCCGCGCCACCCTCGATCAGGCACGCCGTGAAGACGCGCGTAATCGCCAGCTCGGCAACCTGGTCGCCGCGGAAATCTCTGAAGAAAGCCGCTCGCGTGTCGAAACGGCCGAAGCGGCGCTTGCCGATGCGAACGTCGCAATCGATACGGCAAAGCTCAATCTGCAACGCACCACGATCGTGAGTCCGGTCGACGGTTATCTGAACGACCGCGCGCCGCGTACCGGCGAATTCGTTTCGGCGGGCCGGGCTGTGCTGTCGGTAGTGGATATGCATTCGTTCCGCGTCGACGGTTATTTCGAAGAGACCAAGCTGCACGGCATCGACATCGGCCAGCGTGTCGATATCCAGGTGATGGGCGAGCCGAACGTGCTGCGCGGTCACGTGCAAAGCATCGTCGCGGGGATTGAAGACCGGGACCGCACGCAAGGGTCGAACCTGCTGCCGAACGTGAACCCGGCGTTCAGCTGGGTGCGGCTCGCGCAACGCATTCCAGTCCGCGTTGCACTCGACGAAGTGCCTGCCGACTTCCGCATGATCGCCGGACGCACCGCGACGGTGTCGGTGCGCGATCTGTCGCCGACCGGCAAGCCGCGTCCGGCTGCGGGCGCGTCGGGTACGGTGGATGCGTCGGCGGCTTCATCTTCGGCTGCGTCTGCGGCTCCGGCTGCCTCCGCTGCTTCTGCTACGCAGCCCGCTTCGGCTGCCGTCATGTCGGGCGCGTCGCAATGAAGCCGTCGCGCGCCCTACCCTTACTGCCGCTGTTACCTCTGTTGCCGTTGACCATTGCGCTCAACGGCTGCGTGAACGTCGGCCCCGATTACTCGCTGCCGAAGCAGGCGCTGGTCAATGCACCGCTCGCCAATGCACCGATCGAAGGCGCCGACGCCAGGCTGACCACGCGTCAGGACGTGCCCGCGGTCTGGTGGAAGCTCTATGACGATCCGGTGCTGAACAACCTCGTCGACGAAGCCCTGCAATCGAATACCGACTTGCGCGTCGCCGCCGCCAACCTCGCGCGTTCACGTGAAGCACTGGGCGTCGCGCAGGCGCAGGGCGGCTTCTCCGGGAAGACGTCGGCGGCCGTCGAGCGGGCGCAGGAATCGGCCGAACAGTACCTGCTCTTCAACAAGCTGCCCGTCGCCAACGAAGGCGATATCGGCATCAGCATCTCGTACGAAATCGATCTGTTCGGCAAGCTGCGGCGCGGTGTCGAAGCGGCGTCGGCGGATACGGAATCCGTGCAGGCGGCCGGCGATCTCGCACGGATCACGGTGGTCGCGGATGTGGTGCGCTCGTATGTCGAGCAATGCTCGGCCGCCGAGGAGCTCAGGATTGCGCAGCAGTCGCTGGCATTGCAGAAGCAACGCGTGGACGTGTCGCGCCGGTTACGTGACGCGGGCCGCGGCAATCAGCCCGATGTGACGCGCGGCCAGACTCAGGTCGATACGTTGGCGGCGGATATTCCGCGCTATACGGCGCGCCGCCAGATCGCGCAATACCGGCTCGCGGCGCTGCTCGCACGCGCGCCATCCAACTTGCCGCCGGCCGTGCTGGCCTGCAACACGCTGCCGCAGATCCGTCAGCCGATTCCGGTCGGTGACGGCGCCGCGCTGCTCAAGCGCCGCCCGGACGTGCGCGAGGCCGAGCGTCAACTGGCGGCATCGACGGCGCGCATCGGCGTGGCGACGGGCGCGTTGTATCCGACGGTGAGCATCGGGGCGTCGGCGGGTTTGACCGGGATTCTGGAGGACCTCGGCACGTCACCAACAGCGCGCTGGGCTTTCGGTCCGCTGATCAGCTGGACCTTCCCCACGAATGGCGCGCGTGGCCGTGTGCGTGAGGCGGAAGCGTCGAGCAATGTGGCATTGGCAAAGTTCGATGGCGTAGTGCTGACCGCATTGCGCGAAACCGAAACCAGCCTCGCGACCTATGCGTCCGACTACGCCCGCGCCGACGCTTTGCGCGCCGCGCTGAAGTCGGCCGCCGAGTCGGCGGATGAAACGCATCGGCTGTATCGCGCGGGACGCGAGTCGTTTATTTCGGATCTGGATGCAACGCGCACGCTGACCTCGACGAAGTCTCAAGTGGCGGCCGCGGAAGGTCAGGTCGCGATCGATCAGGTCAACCTGTTCCTCGCTCTCGGCGGCGGGTGGGAGAACGATGGGCAGACGGCGCCCGGGGCTGCGATGTCTGACGCTGCGACTCCGGCTCCCGCTGCACCGACGGCCAAGGCCGTCCCGACAGCCGCTACCCAGGCGCCTTGACCCTCTCATCTCGGCTCATTCGGGTAAATCACTATTATTGACAAGCTTTCTTTTACCTTTCAATTCAGGTTAAATACGAGCCTCAACACCACGTTACGGGGTCACGTATGTCGCAATTCATGCAAGGCGCAGCCACGCTGGGCGGTTGTATCGGCGTTTTCACGGTAGTGGTTGCAGTCGTGGAGATGCTGGCGAACTAAGCCAAGCCACGATGGGCGCGCGGATGGCTCACCCAGGCGCCTGCGCCTGCGGTGTTGCCGGCCCTAAGCGGGCCGCCGTTTCGCGGCCGCCTGGTGAATCGCCGCCCTTACCCGCGGATACGTGCCGCAACGGCACACGATGTTGGACATCGCCGCATCGATGTCCGCATCGGTAGGATCAGGTTTCTGTTTGAGTAACGCGCAGGCCGCCATCAGTTGCGCGCTCTGGCAATAGCCGCACTGCACCACATCGAGATCGATCCATGCCGCTTTGAGCGCCTGAGCTTCCGCACCCTGCACGCCTTCGATAGTCGTGATCTTCTGCGAGTGCAAGCTCGACATCGGCGTCTGGCAGGCAAGCCCCGCCTTGCCGTCCAGATGAATCGTGCACGCGCCGCAAATACCCACGCCGCAGCCGAACTTGGTGCCGGTCATGCCGAGGTCGCAGCGCAGCACCCACAGCAGCGGCATATCCGGTTCGGCTTGCACGGCCACTGTGCGGCCATTGATGTTCAACGATCCCATGCTTGTCTCCGTCAATCCCATGCGGGTCACGCGAGCCTCAACGGCAACGCGCGCAAGCGCTGGCCAGTCAGCGCGAACACCGCGTTGGCCACCGCCGGCGCGACCGGCGGCACGCCCAGTTCACCGACGCCCTGCGGGTGCATCTGACTCGGCATGATGTCGGTTTCGATCACGGGACAATCGTTCATCCGCACGACAGGGAAATCGACAAAGTTCTTCTGCGTCACCACCCCGCCGTCGATGGTGATTTCGTCCTGCAACGCAGTCGACAGTCCGAACACGATGCCGCTCTCCATCTGCTGACGAATCAGGTTCGGATTCACCGGCAGTCCGCAATCGATGACGCAGACCACCCGGTGCACGCGAATCTGCTTGTTCGGGCCGATCGATACCTCCACCACCTGCGCGACGACACTGCCGAACGCTTCGTGCAGCGCGACGCCGCGCGCCCGCTTGATGCCGTCGGCGGCACGCGTCATGGGACGTCCCCACTCGGATAAGGTCGCAACGCGCTTCAACACCGCCAGATGGCGCGGATGCTGCACGAGCAGCGCCGCGCGAAACGCAATCGGGTCCTGACGGGTGGCGACGGCGAGTTCGTCGGTAAAGCCCTCCGTGAAAAACGCCTGATGCGAATGGCCGACCGATCGCCAGAATCCAATCGGGATCGGCAGTTCGACAATCTTGTGCGCCACGCGCGCGGCGGGCCATTCGTAGGGCTGATCGAACGCGCCCTCGCACGTGGTCTTGTCGATCGGAATGCGCGGCACGCCGTAGTAGCGCGCGAGCGATTCCGGCACGATCGCCTGACTCGCTGAAGTGGCATGCCACGCGACGAGCTTGCCGTCTTTGTCGAGACCAGCCTTCAGGCGCGACACGCACGCCGGACGATAGAAGTCGTGAGTGAAATCCTGCGCCCGCGACCAGATCGTCTGCACCGGACGGCCGCCACCCTCGCGCGCAATCGCTGCGGCTTGCGCGATGAAATCGAGTTCGAGACGGCGCCCGAAAGCACCGCCGAGCAGTTGCGTTTGCACGTCGACCTTGTCGGCGTCGATGTCCAGCACTTTTGCGACGTGCTGCCTTGCGAGCGTCGGCACTTGCGTGGACACCCAAACGGTGGCTGCGCCGTCCGTGACCTGTACCGTGCAATTCACCGGTTCGACCGCGCCATGGGCAAGATACGGTGCGTGGTATTCGGCGGTCACGGTGCGCGCCGCGCCGCTCAATGCGGCGTCGACGTCGCCGCGATGGAAGTAGGCATGGCCGTCGCTCTCGTCCAGTGCGTGCGCGAGCTGGGTGTCCACGCTCGCGCTCGACAGCGTGGCTGCCGGGCCGTCATTCCACACCACGTTGATGGCGCTGACCGCGTTCATCGCGCGAAACGGATTGTCCGCGATGACCGCGACGCCACCGCTGCCGCCGGCATAGGGACTGAGCGAAAACGCCTTGATGAAGCCGGGCATGGTCCTGGCAGGCGAGGCGTCGAAATGCGCCACTGTGCCGCCTAATGTGGGACACATCACCACGCTGGCGTAGATGAGACCATCCGGCAGCGCGTCAATGCCGAAGCGCGCCGTCCCGTTGATTTTCGATGCGGCTTCGATGCGTCGCATCGGTTTGCCGATCAGCTTGAAGTCGGCGGGATCTTTCAGCGCGACCTTGCGCGGCAGCGGTTGCTGTGCCGCCATCGCGGATAGTTCGCCGAAACTTGCCTTGTGCCCTGACGCGTGCAGGACGTAGCCGCCTTCCGCTCGGCATTCGCTGGGCGGCACCTTCCATTGCGCGGCCGCCGCGCCGATCAGCATCGCACGCGCCGAGGCGCCGGCCTCGCGCATCGGCGTCCATAGATCGTTGATGCTCGATGAACCGCCCGTCATCATCGTGCCGGCATCGCGCACCAGCTTGCGGGTCATCCAGACCGTGGCGCGCTTGACGGTGCTGTCGTCGTCGGGGCGAAACGGCAGATCGTCGACGATGTTCTGCACGCTGTTGTAGATCTTGTCGATCGGCGAGTTTTCCACTCGAACCTGCGACCAGCCGGCGTCGAGTTCTTCGGCCAGCAGCATGGCGAGGCCGGTGTGGATACCCTGCCCCATTTCCGCTTTGCACATCATGATCGTGACGCTGTTGTCCGCGGCGATCTTGACCCAACCGTTAAGCGCGACCTGGTTGCCTTCGGCCGGCAGCGGCGTGGAGGGAGTCAGGCGCTGACCCGGTGGCAGTACAGACCAGCCGACGAGCAGCACGCCAAGCGTACCGGCGCCGCCTAGCAGGAAAGTTCTGCGCTTTAACATCGTATGGCTCGATCAGCTTGCACGGTGGCGGGGACGCAGTGAAAGC
The DNA here is from genome assembly GCF_046030355.1 of Paraburkholderia caffeinilytica. Taxonomy (GTDB): domain Bacteria; phylum Pseudomonadota; class Gammaproteobacteria; order Burkholderiales; family Burkholderiaceae; genus Paraburkholderia; species Paraburkholderia caffeinilytica_B. Next base: position 91,096 of record NZ_JAQQCQ010000026.1, on the reverse strand, counting down.
GCGGGCTGGCGCGGGGGTTCTTTCGTCGTAACAGTAGTAAGACGGGGGAGTGGGTGGGGGACTGAAAGTCAGCATTTCAGCCGAACTGCACGGTGTGGACAGATGCCTTCACGGTACGGGCGGAGGCAAGCCGTGTGTCAGTTCATTAAATCTTATTCGTCGCGTGGTGGCACGCTGCAGTGCAACGGGCTTGAACGGCAGAAAAATGCGGGAGATGGCGGATTTTTGCTAGTGGCACAAGTCGCTGATTACATTTCTAAACAAGTTGCCGTCCGCTCTCGCGCATGATTGGGGCGGAGCTAATGAGCCTTGCGACTCCCCAGTAAAGCAGATCTGAATTGGCTAGGCGCTATCGTGAATTGAAAGAGGTTAAGTCATGAGCAACCAAACATTTTCAAGCGTCTGGGACGCTATCGAAGACACGCCTGAACAGGCGCAGAGTATGAAGCTTCGATCGGTGCTGATGATGGCGCTCAAGGACCATATCACCCGCATCGGAATGAGTCAGGCAGAAGCCGCCAAGCATTTCTGCGTCACTCAGCCACGTGTATCAGATCTCATGCGCGGCAAGATCAATCTGTTCTCGCTCGATGCCTTGGTGAATATGGCGGTAGCGACGGACATGCATATGGAGATGCACATCCTGAATGCTCCGGCGAGCGCAGTAGCAAACGCCACGAGCACCAAGACCGCAGCGTGTAACGACCGCGCTTAGCGCATCACCGCCGGTTCGACCCCGACACGACATCGATCCACACAGCCAGCACAAGAATGCTGCCCTTCACGATCATCTGCCAGTACGCGTCGACATCCAGCATCGACATGCCGTTGTCCAGACTTGCCATCACCAGTGCGCCGATCAACGCGCCATAGACCGTCCCGGAGCCGCCTCGCATCGACGTCCCGCCAATAAAGCACGCGGCGATCGCATCGAGTTCGCCCATCGATCCCGCCGATGGTGAGCCGGCCGCGAGCCGCGCCGTATTGACGATCCCGGCGAACGCGCACATCAATCCCATCAACGCGAAAATGGCCAGCTTCACACGATTGGTGTTCACGCCGGAGAGCCGCGTCGCTTCCAGGTTCGAACCCACCGCATAGATACGTCGTCCAAAAACAGTCTGCGTCGCGATCCACGTGAAAATGCCCAGCAGTGCGAGCAGCAGCAAAACCGGTACGGGAATCCCGCCATAACGATCGAGCGTGGCGACAAACGCAGCCAGAATCACGCCTGCCCCGACCACCTTCGCGACGTCCTGCCAGATTGGCACCACGCGCAATTTATAGCGCTCGCGGTTGCTTCGTTGCCGCACCGTCAGAAAGGCCAGCACGACAAACAGCACGACGGCGAGCGTGTCCCCCGCAAGGCGCGGCAAATAACCCTGACCGACGAAGACAAACCCGTCGGAGACCGGCGCAATCGTCGAACCACCGGTGACGCCGAGCAGAATGCCGCGATACGCAAGCATGCCGCCCAGGCCCACAATGAACGAAGGCACACGCCGGTACGTCGACCACCATCCGTTGAACATGCCGACAAGCACGCCAAGCAGCATCACCACAGGCACGGTGACGCCAATCGGCCAATGCCGGTTCACATCGAGAATCGCCGCGACACCGCCGAGCAAACCCAGCAACGACCCAACCGACAGATCGATCTCGCCCGCGATGATCACGAACACCATGCCGCACGCGAGCATGCCGGTAATCGACATCTGCCGCAGCAGATTCGACAGATTGCGCGGCGTGACGAACGCACCGTGCGTCAGAAAGGAGAAGAAAATCCAGATTACGGCCACGGCGATCAGCAACGCGAGAATCTTGTAACGCGCGAACAGTTGCTGAATGCGCTGCGGGCCGCCGAATGCGCCTCGCGACGCGGCGCCGTCGGTGGGTTGGGAAGTGACGTCGGGAGTCATGCGGCACTCGCTTCGGTTGATGCGGTTGGGTTGAGGGATCGCTGCACGGGGCGGATCGCGGCGCTGAGAATGTCCTCTTGTGTGAGGCCGTCGTTGACGAAGTCGCCACGCAATTCGCCTTCGCCGATGACCAGCACGCGATCGCTGATGCCGAGCACTTCGGGCAATTCCGACGACACCATCACGATCGACATGCCGCGCTGTGCCAGCTGAAAAATCAATTTGTAGATTTCGAACTTCGCGCCCACGTCGACACCTCGGGTCGGCTCGTCGAGAATCAGCACTTTCGGGTCGGTCAACAGCATGCGCGTCAGCACGGCTTTCTGCTGATTGCCGCCCGACAGACTCGCAATCGAGAGCATCGGATGCGCCGCACGCACGGAAAGCCGCTTCATCTCCGTGTGAATCGTATCGAGTTCGGCGGCGGAATCAATGCGGCCGCCCTTCGCGAAGCGTTGCAGCACCGCGAGCGTAATGTTGTGACCGACACTTAGACCCGGCACAATGCCGTGGCGCTTGCGATCTTCCGGCACCATGCCGATACCGGCGCGAATCGCATCAACCGGCGCGTGAATTTTCAACGGCTTGCCATCCATTACCACCGTCGCCTCGCTCACACCGGGATACGCGCCGAAGATCGCCTGCATCAGCTCCGTACGCCCCGCGCCGACCAAACCGGCAACCCCGAGAATCTCGCCACGCCGCAGCGAAAACGACACATCGTTCACCCGCTTGCGGCGTGGATTGCTGACGTCGAAACAGGTCACATGGCGCGCTTCAAAGATCACGTCGCCGATGGGATGCGGTTCACGCGGAAACAGGTTCTTGATCTCGCGGCCCACCATCAGGGAGATGATGCGGTCAGTGGTAAGCGCGCGCATGGGTTCGGTCGCGACGTGGCGGCCGTCGCGAATCACGCTGATCGTGTCGCACACGGCCGCGACTTCGTCGAGCTTGTGCGAGATGTAGACACAGGCGACGCCGCGCCGTTTCAGATCGCGCACGATATCCAGCAGGATGTGTATCTCCGTAGCGGTCAGCGACGAAGACGGTTCATCGAGGATCAACAGTTTCGCGCGCTTGTTCAGCGCCTTTGCGATCTCGATCAGCTGCTGGTGGCCACCGCCGTAATTCATCACCGGTTGCGCCGAGTTGATTCCGCTGATGCCGAGTTCGCGCAGCAGTTCGTCGGCGCGCTGATACATTGCGGCGTAATTCATTCTGCCGCCGGGCAGCGTGATTTCGTTGCCGAGAAAGATATTCTCCGCAACCGAAAGCTCCGGCACCAGCATCAACTCCTGGTGGATGATGATGATGCCCGCACGTTCCGTGTCCCTGATGCTCGCGGCTTTCAGCGGCTCACCTTCCCAGATGATTTCGCCATCCCAGGTGCCGTGCGGATAGACGCCGGACAGCACTTTCATCAGCGTCGATTTACCCGCGCCGTTCTCGCCGCACAAACCCACGCACTCGCCTGGCGCCACCGTCAGGTCGATGCCGTCGAGCGCCTTCACGCCGGAAAACGCTTTGACGATGCCGCGCATCGTCAGTAGTGGTTCACTCATTCGCTATGCCTCGCAGCAAGGCGCGCGGTCGCACCGATGCGCCTGGCGCATACCAGGCCTACCGGCTTGAACCGCGCACACGTTACGCTCATTGGCTCGCGAGCTGGGCCTGGGTGTAGAAGCCGTCCTTGACGACCACATCGACATTGCTCTTGGTGAGCAATGTGGGTTGCAGAAGCACCGTGTCGACCTTCTTCTTGCCATTGTCGTACTGTGCATTAAAGGCCGGCTTTTCACCCTTCGCAAGCGCGACGGAGAGTTTCGCCGCTTCGCCGGCGATCAGCTTCAGCGGTTTATAGACGGTCATTGTCTGCGTGCCGGCGATCACGCGCTTAACAGCGGCAAGATCGGCATCCTGACCCGACACCGGCACTTTGCCCGCCAGATGCTGTGCGGCGAGCGCCTGAATCGCGCCACCGGCAGTTCCGTCGTTCGAGGCGACGATGGCATCGATCTTGTTGTTGTTCGCCGTGAGTGCATCTTCAACGATACGCAGCGCCGTCGACGCGCTCCATTCCGGCACCCACTGCTGACCGACGACCTTGATATCGCCCCTGTCCATCGCGGGTTTCAACACTTTGAGCTGCCCCTCACGCAGCATTTTCGCGTTGTTGTCGGTCGGCGCGCCGCCAAGCAGGAAGTAGTTTCCCTTCGGTTGCGCGTTGAACACACCTTGCGCTTGCAGTTCGCCAACCTTCTCGTTGTCGAACGAGATATAGGCATCCACGTCGGCATCGAGAATCAGGCGGTCATACGAAACGACCTTGATGCCCGCTTTCTTGGCTTCGGCGACCACATTGCCGAGCGTCTTCGAATTGAACGGCACAATCACGATGACGTCCACGCCGCGTGAGATCAGATTTTCAATCTGCGAAATCTGTCGCTCTTCACTCGCGTCAGCGGATTGCACCGACACTTTGGCGCCGAGTTTTTCTGCCGCTGCGACGAAATAGTCGCGATCGCGCGACCAGCGTTCGACACGCAGATCGTCGATACAAAAGCCAATTTCCGGGTGGTCCTTGCTTGCGTGCGCGAGCGGCGCGACAAGCGACAGGCTGGCGAGCACCGCTCCACACACGAGCGAACTCAGTACGGTACGACGCGTTGCGAATTTCATGTCTCACTCCTTGTTCTGATAGCCGGAATACCGGATTGGACAGTCTGCGCTGCGAGCCGCAGAACCGGACAAGCGACAACCCAAAGCTTCTTTTTATTCGCGCGGTCAACGTGGCCGCGCGATCTTTTTGTATTACTGCCCACCTTCTTTCAGGCGTTACTTCGCGACTACCTTTCGCGATTACCTTTTAGCGCTTGCTGTAAATCGCCTGATTCACAACATTTTCCAACTGCTCCTGCCGACCGCTCGCGTGCTGCGGATTCAGACCGCGCGTCAATGCATCTTCGGCCAGCGTCGAGAGCGAATAGTTGCCCTTCAGAATCTTGTGACCGAACTCCGACTCCCAGCCCGCGTAGCGCTGACGTTTGAACTGTTCGAGCCGGTCGTTTTCGATCAGCGTCGCGGCACGCTCGACGGCGAGCGCCAGGTTATCGATTGCACCAATGTGGCCGAAGAACAGATCTTCCGCATCGACGCTCTGGCGCCGCACCTTTGCGTCGAAGTTCATCCCGCCCGTGGTGAAGCCACCGTGTTTGAGGATTTCGTAAAAAGCCAGCGTCAACTCTTCGACACTGTTCGGAAACTGATCCGTGTCCCAGCCGTTTTGCTGATCGCCGCGATTCGCATCCACACTACCGAAAATACCCAGTGCGTAGGCCGTGGCGATCTCGTGATGGAATGAATGACCGGCAAGCGTCGCGTGATTGGCTTCGATGTTCACGCGAATTTCTTTCTCCAGCCCGTATTGCAGCAGGAAGCCGTGTACGGTCGCCACATCGTAGTCGTATTGATGCTTGGTCGGCTCCTGCGGTTTCGGTTCGATCAGCAACGCGCCCTGGAAGCCGATCTTGTGTTTGTGCTCGACCACCATGTGCAGAAAACGGGCAAGCTGATCGCGTTCGCGCACGAGGTCGGTGTTGAGCAGCGTATCGTAGCCCTCGCGCCCGCCCCACAACACATAATTTTCACCACCGAGCCGTTGCGTCGCATCGAGCGCATGACGAACCTGCGTCGCGGCAAACGCAAAAATCTCCGGATCGGGACTGGTCGCGGCACCTGCCGCGTAACGCGGATGCGAGAACAGATTCGCCGTGCCCCACAGCAGTTTTATACCGGTATCCTGCTGCTTGCGGGCGAGATAGTCGGCAATGCGTGTGAAGTTCTCGCTATAAGATTTCAGGCTGTCACCTTCCGGCGCGACGTCGGTATCGTGAAACGTGTAATACGGTGTGCCGAGCTTCGAGAAAAACTCGAATGCAGAATCAGCCTTTTGCTGCGCCCGTTCCATCGCGTCGCCGGCCTGCTGCCAGGGACGCCGAAACGTCCCTTGCCCGAAGATATCGACGCCCGGCCAGACAAACGTATGCCAGTAGCACACAGCGATGCGAAGATGTTCTTCGAGCGTCTTGCCGAGCACGCGTTTGCTCTTGTCGTAATGGCGATACGCAAGCGGGTTATCCGATTGCGGGCCTTCGTAGCGGATCTCGGGAATGTGTTCGAAGTAGGACATCAGCGTCTCCTGTTTTATGCTGCACTGCAACCCGCACGGCATCGCCGCGCCGGTCGACAAGGTGACGCCATGCTGACGCTTGCAGGATGCATCGGCAATTGCGAAATTGCGCAGCGGGCTTGATGTTTCTTACCGCCCGTGCGTTTGTTTCACACCGGCGCGACCTTCGCGGCCTAGAATAACCAGACGCTTAAAAACGGTGCCGCATTCGGCGCGCACCCAACCGCAACCATCTTGCATGGGACCCGAGTAAGGCGCTAAAGCACCCACTCTGGCCGACAGGAGACGAAGGCGCTGCGAATCCCGACGATCCGCGCGCCGCCCATTGCCATGACCCGTCCGCAAACACCCCAGACGACCCATCGGATCGCGCTGCTGTTCAACGCGAACAAGGTGTATGACCGCGAGATCATCACCGGCATCGGCAATTACCTGCTGTCGACGCGCGTGGCATGGGATCTCTTCCTCGAAGAAGATTTCCGCTGCCGGTTGACGGGGATCGAGCGTTTCGACGGCGACGGCATCATTGCGGATTTCGACGATCCCGCCGTAGGCGAAGCGCTGCGCGATTGTCCGTTGCCGGTGGTGGCGGTCGGTTCGTCGTTCGAAGATCCGGCGCACTACCCTCCGGACTTACCCTATATCGCAACGGATAACGCCAAGCTCGTATCGCTCGCCTACACGCATCTGATCGGCGCGGGACTCGAGCATTTCGCCTTGTACAGCCTTCCGCAGGCGCAGGAAAATCGCTGGGCGCAGCAACGTGAGTTGGCGTTTGCTCACCTGCGCAGCGCGGACGGCCACAGCGCCGGGCAGATCGGCACCGAGATCTATCGCGGCCTGTCGACCAGTGCGCCGTCGTGGAATCAGGCCACCGAGCAGCTCACCGCATGGCTCGCCCAGTTGCCGAAGCCGGTCGGCATCATCGCCGTTACCGACGCCCGCGCGCGGCATCTGCTGCAGGCCTGCTTGATCGCGGGTATTCCCGTGCCGGAAGAAGTGGCGATCATCGGCATCGACAACGATCCGCTCACGCGCACGTTGACCCGCATTCCGCTTTCCTCCGTGATTCAGGGCACGGAGGAAATGGGCCGTACCGCTGCCCACTTGTTGCATCAAATGCTGCACGGCGCGCGTTTTCCGGGGCGGCGCATTCTCGTGCCGCCGGTCGGCATCAATGTGCTCGAATCGACAAAGCACCAGCCGCTCGCGAGTCCGTACGTGATGCGCGCGCGGCACTTCATCCGCCAGTATGCGTGTCAGGGCATTCGCACCGAACAGGTGGCCGATTACGTGGGCGTGTCGCGTTCGTCGCTCGAAGAGTACTTCCGGCGCGAACGACAGTGCACCGTGCATCAGGAAATCCTGCGTCACAAACTCGATGTCGCAAAAGCGCTGCTTGCCAAACGCGATGCGTCGAGCGCCGAGGTGGCAATTCGTTGCGGCTTCACGTCGCTGCAATACATGTACGCGGTATTTCGCCGCGAACTCGGCTGTACGCCGCGCGAATACCAGGACCGTGTGAATTCGACGACAACGCCCGGCTGAGCATGCCTTTCACCCCTTATCTCCACCCACGACATGATCAGCATCGCACCACTTTCTTCTGAGCCATGGGGCACACTGCTTGGCGGCGATCCTGTGCGGCTCTTCACGCTGCGCAATTCGCACGGCATGAAAGTCGCCATTAGCGACCTGGGCGCCACGCTGGTCTCGTGGCATGCACCGGATCGTGCGGGCCGTCTCGGCGACATTCTGCTCGGCCACGACACGCCCGCCGACTACGTTGCGGCCACCACTTACATGGGCGGATTGATCGGCCGCTGGGCGAACCGGATTGCCGATGCGCGCTTCACGCTCGACGGCATCGAGTACGCACTCGATCGCAACGAAGGCGCGAATCTGCTACATGGCGGCACCCAGGGGTTTCATCGCACACTGTGGGACGTGAGTGAAGACAATGGCGCGCTGGTTATGCGCCTGGAGTCGCCCGAAGGCGACGCCGGTTTTCCGGGCAACGTCACCGTGCAAGTGCGTTACACGCTCGACGACGACGGCACTTTGACGATCGCCTATGAAGCCATCACGGACGCCGCGACGCCGCTCAACCTGACGAGCCATCCGTATTTCAACCTGACGGGGCGGCGGGATAGCGACATTCGCGGCCACGTGCTGTCCATCGACGCCGACCGGTTCTTCGAAGTCGATGCAGCGATGATTCCGTGCAAGCTTGCCGAAGTGGCAGGCAATGCGTTCGACTTCAGGCAAAGCGCGCCGATCGGCGCACGGCTCGATTGGCCGCATGCGCAGCTTGCGAGGGCCGGTGGCTTCGATCACTGCTATGTGCTGCGGAACGCACCCGATACCTCGAGCGCAGGACGCGATCCGCAGATACGCGAGGTTGCATGCGCCTATGACCCCGGCAGCGGACGCGAACTCACCGTCTCGACCGATCAGCGCGGCTTACAGTTCTATACCGGTAATTTCCTGAAGGGCGACAAGGGACGCGACGGCATCGCCTACCAGCCGTACGCCGGCCTGTGTCTCGAAGCAGGCGGCTTTCCGAACGAAGTCAATATGGCTGAGCAGGAGCAGGTCATCGTGCGGCCTGGACGCCCCTACCGGCAGGTGACGGGCTACCACGTAGGCGTACGTTCTGGAGTCTGAAGTAATTCTTCATATCTTACGAAGAGCATTACATAACGCCGACTTATCGTTTGTTGCAAGACTGAATTACGGGTTTAGGGGTTTGCCCTGGATCGCCCGCTTCCTAGAATCCCTCTATCGGCCACCCAACCCATGTTGCGGTGCCGGATAAAACAATTCTCGGAGGGAAGCATCATGAAATCGCTGATCAAGGCAGTCGCACTGGTCGTTGTTCTCGCAGCTCCGGTCGCTTCGTTCGCACAGTCCGAGCAACCGCTGACCCGTGCGGAGGTCAGGACGCAACTGATCCAGATTGAACAGGCCGGCTACAACCCCGCCGTTGCAACCGACTCCACCTACCCGGCGGACATTCAGGCAGCCGAAGCACGCGTAGCCTCACAGCACGACGCCACAGGTTATGGTTCTTCGGCAAACGGTTCATCGCAAACCGGCATGCCCGCCCCCGCGGCTCAGCCCGCACCAATGGACGCACAGTAAAACGCCAACGTTGTCGGCCGTTGCGTAGTTCGCTGCGAGCCATGCGTATTGATGCATGCGCTCGCATGAGCACGTTCAACGCTGCATCCATGACAGCGTGTTGTCAGAAAATCCTTTGACGAAAATAATGTCTCATATATCCTAGGGCGGCAGTTTGGTGGTTTTCGCAGCGCGGTCGATCCGCCTCAGCGAGAACTTCTATTCAACGTCGCTTCGGGTTCCATCGTGAAAGTCCGTGGTCCATTGGTGAGATATCAGCCTGGTCGGGAAAGAACGTTCCTGTCCGGCTGTTCAATCGCTCATCAGGGGAGCAACTGCGCTTCGCCATCCCGCTCCCTCTCCATCGATACCGTGTTGTCGCGGCGCTCCGTCCGTCGACACAACGTCATTGCAGCCCCCGCCGCCATTGGCGTGCGAACTGACGAAATCGCGTCGCTTCTGCCTTAGCCCCCCTCTCTTTTCGCGAGCAAGTGTTGCATGCGATCAGGCCGCTTTATTTAGCGGTCGAACGTCTGCAATGCAATTGTCCGTCCGCGCCTTGCAAGTTGTCTTGCTAGCGTTGGCCGGCTTATAGCGCTCGCCTATCCACGTTCCTTTTAGCTCTGCTGTGCGCTTGCGCCGCGGCAGGCGGCGCCACGTCCCTTTGCGTCCGCATTCGTGCGAGACCTATGGACGTGCGGGTCGTCACGCTCGTGCATCGACGCCTGCGCTGCGGCGACAACTGAAGATCGAATCCAAGGAGATAGTCGAATGAAGATTCGTCATGCCAAGCTTCTCTCGCTCAGCGGCACGATGCTGTGCTCGTTGACTGCTTTATCGTTCATGAACGCTGCACGCGCAGCGGACACGACAATCAACGTCTACAACTGGTCGGACTACATCGCCAAGGACACGATTGCCGGCTTCGAAAAGCACTCCGGCATCACGGTGAAATACGATAGTTACGATAGCGACGACACACTGCAGGCGAAACTGCTGGCAGGCAGTTCCGGATATGACATCGTCGTGCCCACATCGAGTTATATGGCCCGTCAGATCGAAGCTGGCGTGTATCAGAAGATCGACAAATCGAAGATGCCGAATCTTGCGAACCTCGATCCGGGTTTGATGAAGCTGATTGCCGATGCGGACCCCGGCAATCAATATGGCGTGCCGTGGGCGTGGGGCACGGATGGTGTCGGCTATAACGTTCAGGCTGTGAAGAAAGCGCTGGGCGCGGATGCGCCTGTCGATAGCTGGTCACTGGTGTTCGATCCGGCCAATCTTTCGAAGTTGAAAAGCTGCGGCGTGTCTTTCCTCGACGCGGCTGCGGATGTTTTCCCGGCCGCGCTTCAGTACATGCACAAGGACCCGAACAGCACCAATCCCGGCGACTACCAGGCTGCATATGAAATGCTGAAGAAAGTGCGGCCGTATATCACGCAGTTCAATTCGTCCGGCTACATCAACGATCTGGCGAACAACGATATCTGTGTGGCGTTGGGCTATTCGGGCGACGTGGGAATTGCACGACGACGCGCTTCGGAAGCGAAGCGTTCATATGAGGTGCGGTTCTCGAACATCAAGGACGCGGGCCTGATCTGGATGGACGTGATGGTGATCCCGAAAGATGCCCCGCATCCGGAAGCGGCGATGAAGTGGATGAACTACATCGAAGATCCGAAGGTAAGCGCGGCGATTACGAACGAGGTGTTCTATCCGACTGCGAATCGGGCAGCGAGGCAGTTTGTGGAACCGGCGATTGAGCAGGATCCGAATGTGTATCCGCCTGAGGCCGTGCTGAACAAGATGACGTTGATGCGGCCGCAGCCGGCGCCGATCATGCGGCTCGAGAACAGGTTGTGGGCACAGTTGAAATCGGGAAGTTGATTTCGTTTTAGCGGGTGTAGTTTGCTGATGGCAGGTATCTCCTTTCGAGCGTGGCGCATGCAGTGGGTGTGTGCGCTACGCCCTTTTTTGAAGCTTTGATTTTTAACTCTGTTTGCATTCAAGCCATGACGAGCATTTTGAATATCGTAGATTTCGCGCAGCCTGCTAAAGAAAGCGTCGAGTACATGCCGAAGGCGGAAGCGGTGCTTGCCGGTAATCCCTCGCAAGTGGTTCACACACATTTTGCCAGCCCGTGCGGGCAGCTTGCAGCTGGTGTTTGGGAGGGCGCTTGCGGACACTGGACGGTGAATTTCACCGAGAGTGAGTATTGCGAAATTCTTGAGGGCGTGTCCGTGATTCGTGATGCGGATGGGACAAGTAAGACTGTGCGGGCTGGGGACCGGTTTTTGATTCCTGCCGGGTTTAAAGGGACGTGGGAAGTGATTGAGCCGTGTAAGAAGATTTTTGTTTCGGTGGAGTTTAAGGGGTAGGTTGCGGCGGTGGTGCTGCTGTGTATTTCCGGCTGCGGTGATGCCGTTACGGGCCATCAACCGCGCCCCCGTATGCGTGGACAGATGTCCGCCGACACGCTCCGAATCAGACGTAGGCTTTTTTAACCCCTCACCATCAAGTCCCGCTTCATATTGCCGATAACAAGGATGAACGGGCGTTACGCGCGCGGCAGCAACGCGCAGCAAAGTCAGTACGTAGCAAGCGCACCGGAAAAAAAGGGAGACCCCTACAACAACTCGAGACGACGGTCGCCATGAAACCACTGGCCTCCGCTTATCGTCCGGGAAAAAAGACGGACATAAAAAGTAATGAAGCGACGTCTGATGCAATGCCTGTCGGGAATGGCATTGATAGCTGCAACCGCAAACGCATTCGCCGACGATGGCTTCACGATCACGCGCTTCGAAGTGGAAGGCAACAGCCTGCTGCCTTCCGGCGAAGTCCAACGCCTGCTACAACCCATGAGCGGCCCGCATCGCGTCTACGGCGACATCCAGCACGCGCTCGAAGCGCTGGAAAATGCCTACCGCAAAGCGGGCTACACCGCTGTGCAAGTCAACGTGCCCGAGCAGGAGCTGACCAGCGGCGTCGTCAGGATCCAGGTAACCGAAAACCGGATCGACAACATCACCGTCACCGGCAACCAGCACTTCAGCGAAAAGAATGTCCTCGCCGGGCTGCCGCCACTTCAGCGCGGCCAGTCGCCGAACCTGCGCAAAATCTCCGAGGCAGTGCAACTGAGCAACGACAACCCGGCCAAGCAGGTCGGCGTCACGCTGGAGAGCGGCAACGAACCCGGCACGGTCGACGCCGAAGTCAAAGTGGTCGACGACAATCCGCTGCACATCTTCGCGACGGTCGACAACACCGGCGCATCCTCCACCGGGCGCTGGCGCACGGGCGTCGCCATTCAGGACGCCAATCTGTTCGGCCTCGATCAGGTCGGCACGCTGGCGTACACGACATCCCCCGACAGCCCCAGCGGCGTGAGGGTCAACATCTACTCCGTCGGATATCGGATACCGCTGTACAGCCTCGGCGACAGCCTTGAATTCCTCTACGGCAAATCCGACATCAACACGCCCAGCGCGTCGCCGACGCTCGGCGGCCTGCTCGGCTTCACCGGCAAGGGCGACATCTACGGTTTCCGCTGGAATCACTTCTTCGCCCGCCGTGGCGAGACCACCAGCAAGCTGATATTCGGCTTCGACTACAAGAAAATCGATTCGACCTGCAACGTCAACGGCGTCGCGTTCAGCACCGCGGGACCGACGCCGCCAGTCGCGTCCTGCGTGCCCTACACCACGATGCCGCTGAGCCTGACGTATAGCAGCCAGACCGTTGGCGTCGGACAAAGCATCGATTACGACATCGGCCTCTCGCGCAACATCGCGACCGGCACGCAATACACCAGCACCGACGGCCGCACCGATCGATATTCGTACCTGACGCCCGGCAGCCGCGATACCGTCGACGGCTTCACGATCCTGCACGGCGATGCGTCGATCATCCGAAGCTTCGCCAACGACTGGCAATGGCGCCTCGCCAGCACCGCGCAAGTCACGAGGAACCCGTTGGTGTCGTCGGAACAGTTCGGCCTGGTTGGCCTATACGCCGTGCGCGGGTTCACCGAGCGCGCCGTGGTTGCCGATAGCGGCGTGTTCGTCAATGCCGAGATCTACACGCCTCAACTCGTCAGCAAGGGCAACCTGCGCCTGCTGGCTTTCTTCGACTTCGGGTATGGCCACAACAGCAATGTCGGCAACAGCGGCATTCCGGCGAATCTGAACGTATCGAGCATGGGGGTCGGCGCACGTTACGTGTTCGGCCGTAACGTCAGCATCAGGCTGGACGTCGCGCGAGTCGGCGCGGCCGGCAATTCACTCACCGAGAAGCGCGGCGACTTCCACGCCGATGTCAGCGCAAGCCTGGGCTTTTGATATGACAAGTCGAAATCAATTGAATATGCCGGCAGCCGACGCCTCATCGGGTATCGAATCGCGAACACCGTCGATGACGGCGCTGGCGCTCGCGGCCATTTTCGTGACGTGGAATATCCCGTCCATGGCGGCAGCGCCCGCGGCCAATACACTGCCGACCGGCGGCACGGTGACCTACGGTGCCGCCACGATCACGCAAAACGGCAATACGCTCAACATCAATCAACGCAGCGGTTCGGCGATTGCGAGCTTCGGCACGTTCAGCATCGGTGCGAACGCGGTCGTGAACATCAACCAGCCGGGGACGGCATCGTCTTTCCTCGCGAGAGTGACGGGTTCGAATCCTTCGCAGATCTACGGCCTGCTCAAGTCCAACGGCGCGGTCGCGCTGATCAATCAGAACGGCATTCTGGTCGGACCGACCGGCGTAGTCGACGTGTCGCGGTTCATCGCCAGCACGCTCAACATCAGCGACAGCAATTTTCTGGCGGGCCGGCTGACGTTCAGCACCGGCGACGTCGCGGGCCATGTCGAGAATCAAGGCGTCATCAAGACGGCCAGCGGCGGCAGCGTCTACCTGATCGGCGCCGACGTGAAGAACAGCGGCGTAATCAACAGCCCGAACGGCGAGGTGTTGCTCGCTGCCGGACAAACCGTGCAGCTCGTCGACACCGGCACACCGGGTGTGACGGTCAACGTAACCGGCACCAGCGGCAACGTGACCAACCTCGGCAATATCGCAGCGGAAGCGGGCAGCATCGGCGTTGCTGCAGGCCTGATCAACAACAGCGGCGCCATCAACGCCAGCAGCGTGGTGAATCAAGGCGGCCGGATTTTCCTGCGCGCTTCGCAAAACCTGACCACCACGGCAAGCTCGACCATTACGGCCGACGGTGCGGCCCAAGGCGGCAACGTCGCGCTGGTTTCGGACAAGGTTGCGTATCTCGATGGCACTATCTCGGCGACCGGCCATGCGGGATCCGGCGGCTATGTCGAGACATCGGGCAAACAGTCGCTAGACGTGGTGAAGCTGCCGGCAGTCGGCCCGGGCGGCGAGTGGTACATCGATCCGTATTCACTCGAAGTGGTCGCGGGGAGCCCCGTCAATGTAACCAATTCGAGTAACGTGATCACCTCCACGGGTTCGGGTTCCGCGATCAGTGCCAGCACGGTGACGGGCGTGCTCAACAGCGGCGCCAATGTCGTTCTCGCCACCGGCGCCGATGGCGGAACCACCGGCGGCGACATCACCGTTAGCGCGGCCATCAACAAGACCAGCGGCTCAGCGGCATCGCTGACTCTGAATGCCGATGGCAACATCAATATCAACGCTGATGTCACCAGCACCTCGGGCACGCTCGGGCTGAACCTCAACACCAACGTCAATGGCATCGAAAGCGGCACCCATACAGTGACCGTCAGCAACGCCACCCTCGGCCTCAACGGAGGAGCGCTGAGTGTCAGCGACGGCGCCGGCGCGTCCGGCAACGGCAATCTGGTGTTGGCGAGCGGCGGCTCGATCGACTTCAGTCACGGCGGCGCCCTGTCCGCCGGCAACCTGACGCTCCTTGCGGGCGGCACGCTAAACGCCAACGCTTCCGCCAACCTGAATGTCGGCGACACATTGACCAACGGCGGTACGTTGTCGCTAACCAATGCCACCCTGAGCGCCGGTTCGTTCCTCAATACCGGAACGGCCACGTTTACCAACGCGACGGGAACGGTTAGCAATGTCAACAATCAGGGCACCCTGGCGATGACATCGGCCAGTTCCCTTAACGGCGAAGTGTTCACCAATACCGGCAACCTCGCGCTGAGCAACGCCACGCTGAATTTCGGCACGTTCACCAACGACACGGGGGGATACCTGTCCGGTACCGGCATGATTTCGGTAGCGTCCGGCACCGGCGTCCTGCTCAACAACGGCACGATCTCCCCGGGCGGCGACGGCGTGATAGGTTCGCTGTCGATCAACGGCGGCTACAGTCAGAGTTCCACCGGCACGCTGCTGATCGACATCGGCGCAGCCAACAGCTACGACACGCTGATCTATTCAGCGCCGTCCCTTTCGCTGGGCGGGACGTTGCAAACAAATTTACTGGGTAGTTATGTCCCGACGCTGGGGACAACCTTCAGCGCACTTTCAGGCCCCGACAGTAGTACTGCGCCCGGTGTATTCCGTCATGTCCTCGGCAACGTGATCGACAGCGGCGGCGCGCTGCAGATGATCAAGCCGGTTTACAACACCTCGGGACAGGGCTTGCCGTTTGCCATGGCGGGATCGGAAACCATCACTTATACGGGCACTGCCGAGAGTCTGTGGGGCAACGCCTATTTCTGGTCTACCGGCTACTTCCCGACCGCCATCGACAACGTCGTCGTGGCTGCGGGCGGACGCTTGTCGCATGGCTACTATGACGGTGTCGATACGGTCAACAGCATCACGTTCAACACCGGCTCCAATCTGTACCTGTCGGGCGGCACGCTTAATGTGACCAACATTAACGGCACTGGCAGCGTCGCTGTGGGCGGTGGCGTTCTGGGTTATATAGGCGTCGTCAACCTGACGTCGCTGTCATTGACGGACGGGGGAAGCATCGTCGGCAGCGGCAGCGGTTCACAGCTCAATATCAGCGACAGCTTTTCGCAAAACGGCGGCTCGATCTCGACCAACGGCGATATGTCCATGACGCAAAGCGCCGGCGACCTGACAGTGGGTGACATCACCGCGCGCAACCTGACGCTGACCGCGGCAAGCGGGGCGATATCCCAGCAGTTCTCGCCGCTGCATGTCACGCAACAGTTGAGCACGTCGTCAGCCAATGGCACGACCCTGACTTTTGCGGACAATCAGATCGCCGGGATTTCCGCCAGCAACACCACAATCGGCGACATCGTGGTCGTCAATCATCTCGACACTAGCGATACCGGCGCGGTGAACGTCAGCCGCATCAACAACGCTGGAGGCAATGTCAGCGTAAACAACACTGGCGCGATGACCGTCGGCGCGGCCGGTGTCAATGCGACAGGCGACATCGCTCTGTCGGTCGCCAACACCGGCGCTTCGACCGACAATCTCACGCTCAACGGTGTGCTTGCGTCCGCCGGAGGAAACATCAATTCATTCGCCGGCAACGACATATCGGTCAATGCGAACGTCGCGACATCGGCACCGGGATTGGTCACATTCACAGCCGCCAATGGTCTCGTGACGTATGCGGCCGGCGTCAGCATTTCCGACGCCCACGGCACGGTCGTGCCCGTGGCGGTTGTGGTGCCGCCAGTTGTCGTGCCGCCGGTTGTGACGCCAGTGACGCCCACGACTCCCACGACTCCGGCAACGCCCGATTCTTCACAAACAACAGCCTCTGTGGTTGCGCAAGCAGTGACGCCAACATCGAACGCCGTCGTTCAGGCGGTCACGTCGGTATCTGCCAGCACCACGACTGTCACGCCTCCAACACTGTCAACGGCCACCGGTAGCGCATTGTCTGCGGAACCTATGACGGTTGGAGGTGAGCCGGACACATTCGGTGGTACCGATACGACCGCAAGCTCCAGCCCAAGCCCCAGCAAAACCGCCACGACCAAACTGTATTGCAACTGATATCTCGACAATGGAACCCGTCATCAACACAGCCCAGTGGCATACCCGCACGATGCTCCAGCTCACGCGGCAATTCCTGTTTCTGCTAGCCGTGCTGGGATGCGGCAGCAGCGCATACGCGCAAGCTGTGGGCACGGTGACGCACTTGTCCGGCGTGCTGACGGTGAAACACGCCGACGGCAGCACTGCGCTGCTGGCGGTCAGGTCGTCGATAGTGCAAGGCGACACGTTGGTCACTGAAGCAAACACCTACACCCGGGTGAAATTTGTCGATAACGGCGAGATGGTCGTGCGGCCATCTTCGCAGGTCGTGGTCAAAAACTACGTGTACGACGTGGATCACCCGGAGAAGGACCATGTTGCCATCTGGCTGGTCAACGGTGGGCTGCGCTCGGTAACCGGCCTGATCGGAAAGCGTAACCATGATGCCGTCAGCTTCGAGACGCCGACGGGCATCATCGGCGTACGCGGCACCAACTTCGGCGCGCTGTTCTGTCAGAGCGATTGCGGCAGCGTGCCGACACCAAACGGGAACATGCCGCAGAACGGGCTGTATGTCGACGTATCGCAAGGCGCCATCGTGCTCAGCAAT
Source organism: Paraburkholderia caffeinilytica (assembly GCF_046030355.1). Taxonomy (GTDB): domain Bacteria; phylum Pseudomonadota; class Gammaproteobacteria; order Burkholderiales; family Burkholderiaceae; genus Paraburkholderia; species Paraburkholderia caffeinilytica_B. Next base: position 73,320 of record NZ_JAQQCQ010000026.1, on the reverse strand, counting down.
CCGGCCGGCCAGCAGGTATATCAGACCGGCCAGTTCGGCTTTGTCGCCAATCTGAATACCCCGCCGGTCGTCATACCGCCCACCCAGGGCGTGCCGGTGACGATGCCGCAATCGATCAGTCAGAATGCGCCGGCGGCCACCACAGCGAAGAGCACTACCGTGGATTGCGTGGTGCGGTAAATCCGCAAGCCGCAGCTAGCGTCTCAACTCGGAAAGGATTTTCTCCGCCAGAAAGTCGCAAGGTGGCCGCTTCGAGGCCGTGCTTCGCGCGAGCACCATTTCGAGTGCGGGAATCTCGGGCAATCCATGCGCACGCCCGAGGAGCGTGAAGTGCGCCGGAACCGCGCATCGCGCGAGCGGGACAATGGCCAGCCCGGCTTCGGCCATCGAGAGCAAACCGAGCAGACTTGGACTTTCATACGAGGTCCGGTAGGGAATCTTCGCGCGCTCGAGGCTGCTAATCGCATTCTCCCGCGCGACACTGCCCGGCAGGAACACGGCGATCGGCAGCGGCCGTTCGTGCCATATTTCATCGGCGCTCGGCGCCGCCGCCCATTCCATCGGCTCGAGCCGGATGAACTCGCCGGACAAGCCCTTGACTCGCGTCGCGCACACAAGGTCGACGGAGCCATCTTTCACCATCGGCGCCAGGGCGACGCTCGGCAAACCGACGACCTGAATTTCCACCTTCGGATAAGTGACGGAAAACTTCTTGAGGATGGGCGGCAGCAGCGACGACGCATAGTCGTCCGGCACGCCAATGCTCACCCGCCCGGTCACGTCCGGCCTGACAACGGCGGCCCATGCCTCCTCACGCAATGCCAGCATGCGGCGAGCGTAGGTCAGCAGGACTTCGCCGTCCTGCGTCGGAACCACATTTCTCGGTTTGCGGACGAACAGCGGCTTGCCCAGCGCCGTCTCCAGCGTCTTGATCTGCATGCTCACCGCCGATTGCGAACGATGCACGACTTCCGCCGCCCGGCTGATGTTGCCGGTGTCGGCGACGGCGACGATCATCGTCATGACGTCCAGGTCGAGCGCTTTCAATTGGGTTGATATCAGAAAACTAGATAGATTCGATCAATATTACGCGATTTTCTAAATTAGCGACATCGGGCATAGTGATCGTCAAGGAGCCACTCAATGAACGCCCGTACCGACCTCTCAGTGCTTGCCGTGCCGGAACTGTCCTTTGCGACCATCGCATCGGGCATCTCTGTGCCGTATGTCGAGTGCGGAGAGGGCGAACCACTGATATTCGTGCATGGATCGCTTTGCGACTATCGCTACTGGAATGCGCAGACCGCGGCGCTATCGCAGCATTTCCGCTGCATCTCGGTGAGCCTGAGCCACTACTGGCCGGCAAGCGAGGCTTGCATCCAGGGGGAATTCGGCTGGCAGACGCACGTCGCCGAGCTGGCCGAGTTCATCGAGGCGATCGACCTTGGGCCCGTGCATCTGGTCGGACATTCGCGTGGCGGCTGCGTGGCGTTTCATGTCGCGCGCGACTATCCGCGACTCGTGAAGACATTGATGCTCGCCGACCCGGGCGGTCCGCTGCAGATCGAGGGGATGCCGGACGCGTCACTGCCGGCCGCGACCAATGTGCTGCGCACGCGCGTCGCTGAACTCATCGAGAGCCAGCAGATCGACGCGGGACTGGAGCTGTTCGTCGACTCGGTCAGCGTGCCCGGATCATGGCGCAAGAGTCCGATTGCGTTCCGCACCATGGCGATCGACAACGCGGGCACGCTGCCCAAGCAGCTCCGCGATCCGTTGCCGGCCTATTCCCGTGAAACGGCGCGCGGTGTGAAATGCAGGACGTTGCTGATCGACGGCCAGCGCAGCCCCAAGATGTTCCGCAACAACGTTGAAAAGCTCGCGGAATGGATCGACTACGCGGACAGACAAACCATCGCCGGGGCGTCGCACGGGATGAATGTGTCGAATGCCGGTGCTTTTAACCGGCTCGTGCATGCCTTCGCAAGCTTCTAGCAGGAACAGGACACGTTTGACCTGAAATCGACCCTGTTGCCGCTTGTCTGCGGTGACAGGGCGGCTCAAACTGTCGCGCTTGTGGGTGCTCCCACCCAATAAAGGCTTACACCATCCGTGACTGATTCCGATCCACTTCAATGTCTTCCTGACATCCTTGAGCCGGGTCTATCGGTGGTGTTTTGCGGCATCAATCCGGGCGCCCTTGCGGCATCCACCGGCCGCCACTTTGCCGGCAGAGGGAATCGATTCTGGCGGACCCTTCATCTGGCGGGTTTCACGCCCGAGCAGATTTGCCCTGAGGACGATCGCACGCTCCTGCAGTACGGTTGTGGCCTGACAACTGTGGTCTCCCGTCCCACGGCACGAGCCGACGAACTATCACAATGGGAGTTCAAAGCGGCCGCAGCAGAGTTCGAGCGAAAGATTGAACGATATGCGCCGCAATGGGTTGCCTTCCTCGGAAAGATGGGACTTTCCGCCATGTCGGGTACGCGCGACATCCACTGGGGCCTTCAACCGACAACGTTCGGCGGCGCCCGCACATGGGTGTTACCCAATCCCAGCGGCCTGAACCGGGCATTCGGCCTCGACGCGCTAGTGGCGGCTTACCGGGAACTTCGTCTTGCAGTCGCACCGGCTGGTTCGTCCCTTCGCGATATCCCATGTCAGTGAGCGTGTCTTGAGCGGCGCGTCGCCTGCTTCAATGCGTGGACCTGCGCTCTCATCTCGGCGCAAATAATTTCAATAAGCTTTCACCGCATATTCCCACTCGCTACGCCCGCAGTTCAAAGAAGACCTCCACGATCAACGATTCGTTACCGCCCGCTGCGGGCCGAAAACGTTCGCCGGAGTCTTTCAGACGCCAACATGTATCACGCCGGTAACTCAAGCCTTGCGCGCCTTGGGTACATTGATGCGATGCCTCGTCTCAATTGCTGTCCACCCGTTTCCATCAAGGCGCACATGAGCCACGGACGGTCTATCAGCAAGGCCCTCGCGGGAGCCGGCGACTCGCCGCGCACGCTATCCCGCTGGGCCTCCTTGATAAAACATTACCGCCGATTACGATGCGCATTCATCGTCACGGACCTACCGCCAGGCTATAAGACTGTCCTGTGCCGGTCACGACGTTATGCATTTTGCGCAGTCCGCTTTGCTTGCAATTAGATAACAGCATTCCAAACGTTCGTTGGGTTGTGACAATGCACGAGAACCGTGGCATGTTCCCTACATTCCGGCAGAGAATGACTCCCCGTCCGATCATCAACGGCAGCATCTGTTTTCGGAGATACCTATGAGCGAAGCCGTGTCCAAGCAACCCAAGCGCTCCCGACGCGGGCTCATCCTGTTGACGGTTGTCGTGCTGGCACTGATCGCACTGGTCGCCGTCCACCTGCTGACCCAGAAGAAACCCTCGCGCGACGTCGCGCCCATTGTCGTCACCGTGGCGAGCGCCACACTCGGTTCGATGCCCGTCACGTTGAGCGAACTCGGCACGGTCACGCCGACCGCCACCGTGACCGTGCTGCCGCAGCTAAGCGGCTACCTCACCGCCGTCGGTTATCACGAAGGTCAGGAAGTACAGAAAGGCCAGTTCCTCGCCCAGATCGATCCGCGTCAATATCAGATCAGCAAGCAGCAGGCTCAGGCGGCCCTCGCCAAAGACCGCGCCTCGCTCGCCCAGGCGCGCGCCGATCTTGTCCGCTATACGCAGTTGAACGAGCGTAAGTCGATCGCCCAGCAGACCTTTGAGGATCAGAAGTTCCTCGTGCAGCAGGACGAGGCCGCGGTCCAGTCCGATCTCGCCAACATCGCCCAGTTCGACCTCGACCTGGCCTATTGCCGCATCACCGCGCCGGTCGCCGGCAAGGTCGGCCTGCGCCTCGTGGACCCGGGCAACTATGTGACGGCGTCATCGTCGACGGGGATTGTCGTCATCACCACCATCAAGCCCACTACCGTGCAGTTCACCGTGCCGCAAGACGCGCTGGCTTCCATCGTGCAGCGCCTGAACGGCGGCGCGACCTTGCCGGTCACCGCCTATTCCAGCGACAACGCACGCGAGGTCGCCACCGGCGCGCTCTACGCCGTCAGCAACCAGATGGCCACGTCGACGGGCACCGTCACCTTGCGCGCCACTTTCGCCAACGAGGACGAAGCGCTGTTCCCCAACGAGTTCGTCAACGTCAAGTTGCTGGTCGATACGATGCAGAATGCCGTGCTGGTGCCGACCCCTGCCGTGCAAACCGGCGCGCCCGGCGACTTCGTCTATCTGGTCAATGCGAACAATACCGTCTCCGTGCACAAGGTGAAGCTGGGTCCGAGCGATGGCAAAAACACGGTCATCCTGTCCGGCCTCTCCCAAGGCAACCAGGTGGTCACGGACGGCACGGACCGTCTGAACGACGGCGCCAAAATCCAGGCGGCCAAGCCGAAGCCCGCAGCGGGCGCCTCCGGCACGGCCGCCGCCAGCGCGCCGGCCAGTGGCGCAGCCGCGGAGCCTGCCGCCTCCGAACCTGCCGCAGCATCCGCGGCGGCGTCGGCCAATGCGGCTTCGTCGTAGCAGGCTCGCGCGCCGATGAACATTTCCCGCCTGTTTATTCTTCGACCAGTAGCCACGCTGCTGCTGATGATCGCCCTCGTGCTGGTGGGCCTCGTCGCCATGCGCGTGCTGCCGGTTTCGTCGCTGCCCAACGTCGACTATCCGACCATCCAGGTGCAGACGTTCTATCCGGGCGCGAGTCCGGACGTGATGGCCACCACGGTCACGGCGCCACTCGAAGTGCAGTTGGGCGAGATCCCCGGCTTGCAACAGATGACGTCGTATAGCTCGGACGGCGCGTCGGTCATCACGCTGCAGTTCGATCTGTCGCTGAACCTCGACATCGCCGAGCAGAACGTCCAGCAGGCCATCAACGCGTCCAACAGCTACCTGCCCGCCGGCCTGCCCGCGCCGCCGACGTACGCCAAGGTCAATCCCGCCGACCAGCCGATCCTGACGCTCGCGGTCACGTCGAAATCGATGTCGCTGACCCAGCTTGAAGACGTCGCCAACAACCGTCTCGGCACCAAGATTTCCGAAGTGTCGGGCGTGGGCGTGGTCACGACGAGCGGCGGCAATGTACCGGCCATCCGCGTCGAAGCGGACCCGCACAAGCTGGCCGCCTACGGCCTGAACATCGACGATCTGCGCACGCTGCTCAGCTACGTCAACGTCAGTCAGCCGAAGGGCAATTTCGACGGCCCGGAACTCGACTACACGATCAACGGCAACGATCAGATCACCGATCCGAAGGACTATCTGGACACGGTGATCGCCTATCAGAACGGCGCGCCGGTGTTCATGCGCGACGTCGCGCGGGTCAGCCAGGCCGCTCAGGACGTCGAGCGCGGCGCCTGGTACAACGGCACACCGGCCATCGTGCTCAACGTGCAGCGGCAACCGGGCGCGAACGTGATCGCGACCGTCAACCAGATCATGAAGCAACTGCCGCAGCTCGAGTCCACGCTGCCGGCCGGCATGAAAGTGACCGTGGTGTCGGACACCACCGGCGTGATCCGCTCGTCGGTTTCCGACGCGGCGTTCGAACTGATTCTCGCCATCGTGCTGGTGGTCGCAGTGATCTTCGTATTCCTGCGCAACGTGCCCGCTACGCTCATTCCGAGCATCTCCGTGCCGGTGTCGCTGATCGGCACGCTGGCGGTGATGTACCAGTTGAACTACTCGATCGACAACCTCTCGCTGATGGCGCTCATCATCGCCACCGGCTTCGTGGTCGACGATTCGATCGTGATGATCGAGAACATCGTGCGTTATCTGGAGGAAGGCAAGACACCGCTCGAAGCCGCGCTGGAAGGCGCGGGCCAGATCGGCTTCACGATTCTGTCGCTGACCATCTCGCTGATTGCCGTGCTGATTCCGCTGCTCTTCATGGGCGGCGTGATCGGGCGTCTGTTCAGCGAATTCGCGGTGACGCTGGCCGTCACCATCGTGATCTCCGCCATCGTGTCGCTGACCGTGGTGCCGATGCTCTGCGCGCGCATGTTGCGCGCGCAGGCCGACCGCCATCCGAGCCGCTTTGAGCGCATCAGCGAGGGCCTGTTCGACAAAACACTCGGCGCCTATGAGCGCGGACTGCGCTGGGTGCTGGATCACCAGGTGCTGACGCTCGTGGTGGCCATCGGCACAGTCGTGCTGACCGGCATCCTGTACGTGGTGATTCCGAAGGGCCTCTTTCCGGTGCAGGACGTCGGCGTGATCGAAGGGATCAGCGTGGCCGACAACTCGGTGTCGTATGCCGCGATGGTGAACCGCCAGAGTGCGCTCGCCGATGCGGTCCTGAAAGACCCGGATGTCGTTTCGCTGACCTCCTACGTGGGGATCGACGGCACGAACTCGACGCTGAACAATGGCCGCTTCCTGATCAATCTTCGCGACCGCGACAAGCGTTCCGACACGGCGCAAGAAGTGGCCCGGCGTCTGCAACAGGAAGTCGCCAATGTCCCGGGCATCAAGCTTTACATGCAGCCCGAGCAGGATCTGACGCTCGACACAACGGTCTCGCCGAACCAGTACAGCTTCGTGCTGCGCGGACCGAGCCAGCAGGCGTTCCAGAAGTACGTGCCGGAACTGGTCGCGAAGCTGAAACAGATCCCGTCACTCGCTGACGTGCAAAGCGACATGAATACCGACGGTCTCAGCGTGAACGTCGAAGTCAACCGGCAGTTGGCAGCGCGCTTCGGCATTACGCCCGCGACCATCGACAACGCGCTGTACGACGCGCTCGGCCAGCGGATCGTCTCGACCATCTTCGAGCAGTCGAATCAGTACCGCGTGATTCTCGTCGCCAAACCGGAATCATTGCCGAACGTGCAGTCGATCGGCAACCTGTATCTGCCGAGTCAGACCAGCAGCACGGGCCAGGTGCCGCTGTCGGGTATCGCGAAGATCCAGATCACGAAGTCGCCGCTCGTGATCAGCCATCTGGCGCAGTTCCCCTCGGTCACCATCTCGTTCAACCTCGCGAAAGATGCGTCGCTGAGCACGGCCGTCAAGGCTATCCATCAAGCCGAACAGTCGGTGAACCTGCCACCGTCGATCACCTCGTCGCTGCAGGGCGCGGCCCAGGCCTTCGAGGATTCGCTGTCGAGTGAAGTCTATCTGCTGATCGCGGCGCTGGTGGCGGTATATATCGTGCTCGGCGTGCTGTATGAAAGCTTTATCCATCCGGTGACGATTCTGTCCACCCTGCCTTCAGCGGGGATCGGCGCGTTGCTCGCGCTGATGATCGCCGGCAGCGACCTGGATGTGATCGGCATTATCGGTATCGTGCTGCTCATTGGTATCGTCAAGAAGAACGCCATCATGATGGTGGACTTCGCGCTGGACGCCGAACGCAATCACGGCAAGCCGCCGCGCGAGGCGATCTTCCAGGCGTCGCTGCTGCGTTTCCGCCCGATCCTGATGACCACGCTCGCCGCCATGCTCGGCGCACTGCCGATGCTGCTCGGCACCGGCACCGGTTCGGAACTGCGCCGGCCGCTGGGGCTCGCGATCATCGGCGGTCTGACGCTGAGCCAGGTGCTGACGCTCTTCACCACGCCGGTGATCTATCTGTTCTTCGACAGAATGGCCGAGCGTACGAGACGCTGGCGCAACCGCAATAAACCGGAGGATTCGCCGCCCGGCGGTACGGAGGAAACGCCGTGAACATCTCGGCGTTATTCATCCGGCGGCCTGTCGCGACCACGCTTCTGGCCGTCGCGATCCTGATCTCCGGGGCGCTCGCCTACTTCCGGCTGCCGGTTGCGCCGCTGCCGAACATTGCCTTTCCGGTCATCGTAGTGCAGGCGAACATGGCGGGCGCGAGCCCGGAGATCATGGGGACCACCGTGGCCGAGCCGCTCGAGCGGCGGCTCGCCACCATTGCCGACGTTGAGGAACTGACTTCGGTCAGCTCCGTCGGCACGTCGATGATCGTGATCGAGTTCGGCCTGAAGCGCGACATCAACGGCGCCGCGCGCGACGTCGAAGCAGCCATCCAGGCAGCGCGTGCCGACTTGCCGACCACACTGCGCAGCAATCCGAGCTATCGCCAGTACAACCCGGCAGATGCGCCGATCATGGTGCTCTCGCTGACGTCGGACACGCTCACCAAGGCACAGCTCTACGATTCCGCGGATTCGGTGATCCAGCAGCAACTCTCGCAGGTCAACGGAGTGGGCCAGATCACGCTCGGCGGCGGCGCGTTGCCCTCGGTGCGTGTCGAGTTGCAACCGGGCAAGCTGAACAGCTACGGCATTGGTCTGGAAGACGTGCGCGCGGCGATCAGCGCCGCCAATGCCGACAGCGCGAAGGGCCATCTCGACGAGGGCGGCCAGCGCTACGTGGTCACGTCCAACGACCAGATTACGCATGCCGCGCCGTACCGCGACCTGGTGGTCGCCTACCGCAACGGCGCGCCGGTCCAGTTGCGCGACGTGGCCCAGGTCCGGGATTCGAACGAAAACATCCGCAATGCCGGGCTCTTCAACGGCAAGTCCGCCATCCTCGTGATCGTGTATCCGATGCCGGGCAGCAATGTTGTGAGCACCGTCGCGCAGATTCGCAAGGTCCTGCCGTCAATCGAGGCGACGCTGCCGAGCAGTGTTCACGTGGGCATCGCGATCGACCGCTCGGAGTCGGTCAGAGCGTCGGTGGGCGACACGGAACGCACGCTGTTCATCGCCGTGCTGCTGGTGGTAGGCGTCGTGTTCATTTTCCTGCAGTCGCCGCGCGCCACGCTGGTGCCGGCCGTCGCGCTGCCGCTGTCGATCGTGGGCACCTTCGGGCCGATGTACCTGCTCGGCTACAGCATCGACAACCTTTCGCTGATGGCGCTGACCATCGGCACCGGCTTCGTGGTCGACGATGCAGTGGTGGTGCTGGAAAACATCGTGCGTCACATGGAGTTGGGGCTCAGCCCGAAAGAGGCCGCCTTGAAAGGCAGCGGCGAAGTGGGCTTCACGGTGATCTCGATGAGCCTCTCACTGATCGCGGTGTTTCTCCCGATCATGCTGATGCCGGGCGTCGTCGGGCTGCTGTTCCATGAGTTCGCGGTCACGCTGTCCATCGCCATCCTGATCTCGCTCGTGATTTCGCTGACGGTCACGCCGGCCATGTGCGCCTACGTGCTGAGCCGCGACAATGCTGGGCACTCGAAAGCCCGCTGGGCGGCATGGGTCGAAAGGCAATTCGATCGCTTCAAGAATGCCTACGCGCGCTCGCTCACGGCCGTGCTGGACCATGCGCTGCTGGTCATCCTGCTGTTGATTGGCCTGCTGGTGGCCAACGTGTTCCTGTTCAAACTGGTGCCGGCCACCTTCTTTCCCGAGCAGGACACGGGCATCCTGATCGGACAGATCATTGCCGACCAGAGCATCTCCTTTCCGGCGATGCAAAAGAAGCTCACGCAATTGCAGGAGATCGTGCAGAAGGATCCGGCCGTGGCCTCGGTAGCGGGCTTTACGGGCGGCCGCGCGCTCAATACCGCCAACGTGTTCATCGAACTCAAGCCGCTGACGCAACGCCATGCCACGGCCACCGAGGTCGTGAACCGCCTGCGGCCCAAGCTCAATGCGGTCTCAGGCGCGCGGCTCTTTATCCAGGCACAACAGGATCTGCGCATCGGCGGACGGCAATCCGCCGCCGAGTATCAGTACACGCTCACCAGCGACGATTCCGCCGCGCTGTTCAAGTGGACACCGCTACTCGTCGCCGCGCTCGGCAAGGAACACGCGCAGTTGCTCGACGTCAACTCGGACTTGCAGCAAAACGGTCTGCAGACCTACGTCAAAATCAACCGCTCGACGGCGGCGCGCTACGGCTTTGCGCCGAACCAGATCGACAGCGTGCTGTATGACGCGTTCGGCCAACGGACGGTGTCGACCATCTACAACCCGCTCAACCAGTATTTCGTGGTGATGGAGGTCGCGCCGGATTACTGGCAGTACCCGCAAACGCTCAACCAGATCTACCTGAGCACGGCGGCCGGCAACGCCACCGGCACGGCGGCCACGCAGATGCCGGGTGCCACCGTGTCGGGCGTGACCGTGGCGACCGAAGCCCGTGCGGCCACGAACGCACTCAACTCGAACGCCCAAGCCAACGCGACCACCAACAGCATCGCCAACAGCAAGGGCGGCAGTTCGACCGGCAGTGCGGACAGCACGTCGGCGGAAACCATGGTACCGCTGTCCGCGCTGGCTTCGTTCTCGAACAGCCATACGTCGACGCAGGTGAACCACCAGAGCGGCCTCGTGGCCGCGACGATTTCCTTCAACCTGCCGGCGGGCGGTTCGTTGAGCAAGGCGGGCGAGGCGATTAACAACACCATCCGCGAGATTGGCATGCCTGCCAGCATCCACGGTTCGTTTGCCGGCGCGGCGGCGGCCTACTCGCAGTCGATGGGGACGGTGCCGCTGCTGATCCTGGCGGCGCTCGGCGTGGTGTATATCGTGCTCGGCGTGTTGTATGAAAGCTCGATCCACCCGCTGACCATCCTGTCGACGCTGCCGTCCGCGGGCATTGGCGCGACGCTCGCCTTGCTGATTTTCGGCACGCCGTTCTCGGTGATCGCGCTGATCGGCATCATCCTGCTGATTGGTATCGTCAAGAAGAACGGCATCATGATGGTCGACGTCGCGATCCATTTGCAGCGCAGCGAAGGCATGCAGGCAAGAGACGCGATTCACGCGGCCGCTGTGGTCCGTCTGCGGCCGATCATGATGACCACGTTCGCGGCCGTGCTCGGCGCGGTGCCGCTGGCCATCGGCATTGGCCAGGGCGCGTCGCTGCGCCAGCCGCTCGGTATCACGGTGATGGGCGGCCTGATCCTCAGCCAGGTCTTTACCTTGTACACGACGCCGGTGATCTACCTCTACCTCGACCGCTTGCGTTTCAAGCTGGTCAGATGGTCCGCCAACCTGCCATGGAATCGCGACGCGCAGCAACCCGGACAACCGGATACGAGGGCATGACGATGAAGATTTCCCGTAACCGCTTTAGGACGCCTGGTGAGCAACGTGGCGGACCGCCCAGTGGCGTGCTTAACGACGTCGAGCGCGTTGGCCGCCTTGGCCACCTTAACCGCCTGAGCCCGCTTCGTCCTTTGGCCGCCGCGATGCTGGCCCTGCTGGCCAGCGGCTGCATGGTCGGCCCGGACTACCACCGGCCGCCAGTCAACGTCGCTGCCACCTACTCGGAGTTGCCGGGCTGGACGCAAGCCGAGCCCGCGGCCGACAAACCGAAGGGCGACTGGTGGACGGCATTCAACGATCCGCTGATGGACCAGCTCGAACCGCTGGTGTCGGTGTCGAACCAGACCGTGCGCGCGGACTATGCGAACTATCAGGAAGCGCTGGCAGAAGTGCGCGCGGCGCGGGCCGGCCTGTTTCCGACCATCGGCGCAACCGGTTCGGGCACCCGGGCGCGTAGCGCGGTCGGCAATGCTGCCAGAGTGGTCAACTCGGCCTCGCTGGAAGGCAACGTCAGCTGGGCGCCCGACCTGTGGGGCCAGGTGCGGCGCACGATCGAAGAAAACGCCGCGACGGCGCAATCGAGCGAAGCGACGCTCGCCAATGCGACGCTCGCCGAGCAGGTGGCGCTGGCCACGGCGATCATCCAGCTGCGTACCAGCGACGCCAACATCGACCTTCTGCAGAAGACGGTCGTGGCCTACAAGCACTTTCTGGACGTCGTGTCCGACCAGGATCAGGCAGGCACCATCCCGCCGTCCGACTTGATCTCTGCCCGCACCCAGCTCGAGACGGCGCAGTCCAATCTGATCGCTCTCGGCGTGGCGCGCGCTCAAGATGCGCACGCGATCGCCGTGTTGGTGGGCAAGAATCCGGAAGCGCTGTCGATTACGCACAGCACCACGATGCCGGCGCTGCCGGGTGTGCCCGTCGGCGTGCCGTCGACGCTGCTCGAACGCCGGCCGGACATCGCCGCCGCCGAGCGCAGGATGGCTGCGCAAAACGCGGCAATCGGCGTGGCGGTGTCGGCGTATTACCCGGCAATTTCCCTTTCCGGGTTAGCCGGTCTCACGCAGTCGCCGTTGTCCGGTCTGTTCAACGTGGCCAACTATGTCTGGTCGCTGGGCGGCAGCGCCACCGAAACGCTTTTCGACGGCGGCTTGCGCAGCGCCGACGTCGACGCGGCAAAGGCGGCCTACGACGCGGCTGTCGCCAACTACCGCGGCACGGTGTTGACCGCGTTCCAGAACGTTGAAGACGACCTGGCCGGGTTGCGAATCCTGGCCGAACAATCGGTCGTGCTGGATGCGGCGGTGCAAGATGCAACCCGCGGCGCCGAGATCGCTTTCAACGAGTACCAGGCCGGTACGGTGGACTACACGACCGTGGCGACCGCGCAGGCCACCCAGTTGAGCACTCAGCAGACCGCGCTGAATGTTCAGGAAACGCGCTTGCTGGACGCGGCGTCGCTATTCGGCGATCTGGGCGGCGGCTGGTCAGCAGATGAACTGCATGATCCGCAGCATCCGGACCGGCAGGCAGCGTCGCATTGAGTGCCTGAAAGCAGGACCGCCATTCACGGCATCTTCAATGCCAGATGCTCGTGACTGAGCGATTTCAGAAAGTCGCGTGCGTCGAAGGCTTCGCCGGCGCACCGCTTATCACGGGGAAAGGCCATGCAAATGGAAGCATCTGCCCCACTCCAAAAGGAGGGGGCGGCCACCCCGCGTGCAGTTATAGTCTTCCTGACGAACCGTCCTGGTCTGGCATCGAAGAACTATGGGAGAAGCTGTGAAGCTACGTCCACTGCATATTGCAATTCTGTCGGCTGCGGCATGCGCCGCTCTACCGGCCGCCGCACAGACCGAACCGGCAGAGCCGCAGGCTGTTCCGGTCACGGTCGACAATTTCGTCCGTGCCGAAACCGACCGCTACTTCAAAAATTCCGTGACCAGCGGTGGATTCGGGGGCTGGCATCATAATCGCGAACTCATTCCGATTGATCATCAGCCGGTTATCCGTGGCAATCGAGATACGCTGTATTCGACGCGAGTGTTCGATCTCGACGCGGGACCGGTCACCATTACACTGCCGGATGCGGGCCAGCGGTTTATGTCGCTCCAGATTATCAGCGAAGATCAGTACACGACGACCGAATACGGCGCCGGGCCGCATACGCTCGACAAGGGGAAAATCGGTACGCGTTATGTGCTCGCCGGCGTTCGTACCTTTGTCAATCCAACCGACCCCAACGATCTTGCCCGCGTTCACGCGCTGCAGGATGCAATCAAGGCCTCGCAACCGGGCGGCCCCGGCAAGTTCGAGATTCCAAACTGGGACAAGAAAAGCCAAGCGAAGGTCCGGGACGCACTCCTGGTTCTCGCGAGCACGGTCACCGATACCCGGCGCGCCTTCGGCACCAAAGAGCAAGTCGACCCGGTTCAATATCTGATCGGCGCCGCTTCGGCGTGGGGGGCAAATGCACCACGGGACGCCATCTATCTCAACGTCGTTCCGCCCAGGAATGACGGAAACACTTATTACACCCTGAAGGTAAAGGACGTCCCTGTCGACGGATTCTGGTCGATCAGCGTCTACAACGCCGAAGGCTACTACGAGAAGAATCCCTACAACGCATATACGCTCAACAACGCGACGGCTCAAAAAGATGGGCAAGGGGCGATCACAATCCGCTTCGGCGGCTGCGATGGCCGCGTGCCGAACTGCCTGCCGATTACACCGAACTGGAACTACATGGTTCGCATGTACCGGCCGCGTGCCGAGATACTGGACGGTGGCTGGAAATTCCCTGACGCGGAGGTAGTCGGCGAAGCCGCTTCCCGTTAAACGAGCATGATCGCCGCACCCATTGCCCAGAACCGATAACAGGAAAATTCACGCTTCGAGCAGCCATGCAGGCGGGCCGTCTCGCTGACCCGCTCGCAGTCTTTTCCAACAACCCATCGCGCAGCGTGGCGCCGCCAGCGCGCGATAGACGAACGGGATCTATATCTCTTCCACCATGCGCACCGTATCGCAACTCTTCGACCTCAAGGGCAGGACCGCCCTCATTACCGGTGGCTCCCGGGGACTCGGCCTGCAGATCGCCGAGGCGCTAGGCGAACAGGGAGCCCGCGTCATGCTTTCGGCACGCAAAGCCAGTGAACTCGAGGAAGCGACGGCGCATCTGCGCTCGCGTGGCATCACGGCTGACTGGGTTGCGGCGGACGGCGCATCCGAGGAAGACATTGCGCGCCTTGCCAACGACGCGCTCGCCACACTCGGCCATGTCGACATCCTTGTGAATAACGCGGGAGCAACCTGGGGCGCACCGGCGGAGGACTATCCGATCGGCGCGTGGGACAGGGTGATGAATCTGAATATCCGCGGCCTGTTCCTGCTCACGCAGCACGTCGGCAAGATGTCGATGATTCCTCGCCAGCACGGCCGCGTCATCAACGTGGCCTCCATCGCGGGACTGGCCGGCAACGCGCCGGGCACGATGGAAACGATCGCCTACAACACGTCCAAAGGCGCCGTCGTCAACTTCACGCGCACGCTGGCGGGCGAATGGGGAAAGTACGGCATCACGGTGAACGCACTCGCCCCCGGCTTTTTCCCGTCGAAAATGACGCATGGGTCGCTCGAACGCATTGGGGTCGAGAATCTGTGTGCCGGTGTGCCGCTCAATCGGCTGGGCGACGACGAAGACCTGAAGGGCGCGGCCGTGCTCTTCGCAAGCGATGCCGGCAAGCACATCACCGGGCAGATCCTTGCGGTAGACGGCGGGGTCAGCGCTGTGTGAGTTCACGGCGCTTACATGTTTGCAAGCTCGGGTATAGCCGGGTTTGCGGCCGTGGTCCCGGCAAGCAAGAATCCTGGATAGAGACTGACGCAACGGCGACGCAGCACAACGGCCCTACAGTCACGCCGGCCGCTCCACAATGCCCCGGCGAACAAGGAGAGTGCGGAGATGAGAAAGGCGATTTCCTTATCACTGATACTGACCTGCCATGTCATGCTGGCCAGCGCCGAAACACAACCGGTTCAGGATCAGGTCACGGTCAGCCGCGCTGCGCAAGCTGTCGTCTGGAGCATGCCGGCCGTCAACACCGACCTCATGCTGCAGGCCACCATCAAGGCAGGCGCCGGGGAAAACGAAATCATCTACTGGTCACGTCCGGTGGACTGGCACAACCAGAGTCTCACGCCCAATCCGGATGCGATTTACCTGATGTCTTTCTTCGATACGAAGCAAGGCCCGATCGTGCTGGAGGTTCCGCCGGCAGGTCCGGACGGCTCGTTCACCGGCAACATCGACGATCTCTGGCAGATGCCGCTCGAGGATGCCGGACCGTCCGGGGCGGACAAGGGTGCGGGCGGCAAGTACCTGATACTGCCTCCTGACTGGCACGGCCACATTCCACCCGGCTATATCGTGCTGCGCCCGCCGACGTACAGCGGCTACGGATTGATCCGCTCCACCCTGCGTAGTCACAGCGATGCAGATGTGGCGAAAGCCGTCGCCTACGGCAAACGGCTCAAGCTGTATGCGCTCGCGAATGCGGCAAAGCCGCCACCGACCCGCTATGTCGATGCCGTGGACGTCCTTTTCGATTCGACCATTCCCTACGACATCCGCTATTTCCAGTCTCTCGACCGTATCGTTCAGAAGGAACCGTGGCTCGAACGGGACAAGGTCATGATCGACCAGCTCAAGTCGATTGGAATCGAAAAGGGCAAGCCGTTCGCACCCGATGACAAGCGCGTTGCGCTGCTCAACGAGGGCGCGCGCGATGCGCACGAATGGATCGAGTATCAGTCGGAGCGCGCTTACGCACCCTATTTCCCCAATACGCATTGGGCCGTTCCCGCCGCATCCGAGCTGGTACAGGACGCGTCGAAGGGCTATACGGAACCCAATATCTATCCCGTCGATGCACGCGCGATCGTCTATTCGATGGGCTATGTCGGCATCAAACGCCTCGGCGCGGGCCAGTTCTATCTGATGTCGTGGCAGGATAAGGACGGTGATCATCTCGATGGCGGACAACACTATCGATTGACGGTACCGCCCAATGCGCCGATGCGCCAATATTGGTCGGTGACGGCATACAGCCGCATTACGCATGCGCTGATCAAGGACATGCCGCGCGCGAGCCGTTCGTCGCAACTGCAGGACATGGAGAAAAATCCTGACGGTTCGGTGGATATCTACTTTGGACCGGAACTGCCGGCCGGCCACGAGAGGAACTGGGTACCGACAAAGAGCGGGGAAAACTTCGAACTCCTGTTCCGCTTATACAGCCCCACGAAGCCTCTCTTCGACAAAACCTGGGCTCTGCCGGATCTCGTGAAAACCAGCGCTCAATGAGTGCAGCCAAGTCGCGACGGGGAAGACAGCGGCAACACGGCGCCGCTGTCCCGATCGGTTCCTAAGTGTAGTGCAGACAAAACGGCCACCGGCGTGCAATGCCAACTTTCTGACGCGACGCCGACGAAAAGCTGGCAATCATCGCCGGCAGAGCCTACGATCTTTAGTGCGATTTAGGGCCGCAGTGTAAGCGTGCGACGTCTAACGGAAATACAACTCCACTACCCGCTTATGGCGCTGTGCAAGATAAAACGGATCATGGGTGCCGCCGTTCTCGTGCTGACGTTCGGATTGCCGTTCGCCGCACATGGCACCGAAGGCGCATTGGGCCGCCCCATCTCAGGTGCGGGTGTGACGCCCGATGTTGGCGTCGTGCCACCGGAGCCAGGATGGTTCGTGAACCTGACTGAAATTTACTATGACGGCTCGATCAGTGCAGGACACTCCGTTCCCATAGGCGGCAAGACGACGCTGGGGCTCGACGCCCAGGTCTCGTTCACGCTGGCAACCTTGTTGAAGGTCTGGGACACCGGCCCCGGCCCCTGGAACTTTGCGTCGAGTGTCACGCTCCCCTACGCCTGGACCAGCGCAAATGCGGTGCTCGGAATCGGCAACCGGACGGCAGGCGTCAAGCAGGACGCGTCTGGCTTGTTCGATCTGACCTTCACACCGTTGATCGCTGGCTATCATTTCTCGAAGACCGACCATATTTCCTTTAGCGTCAACATCTGGGCGCCTACTGGCAAGTACGATCCTGGCAGCCTTGCCAACGTCAGCCTGAACAACTGGACGTTCATCCCCACGGTGTCTTATACCAAGCTGGTGCCGTCAATCGGGATGGAATTCGATGTAACCGCCGGCGTTCAGTTCTACACGCGCAATTCCGCGACCGACTATCAGAATGCGCCACTGTTTACCCTTGACCTGTTGATGCTCAAGCGCTTCGGCAACGGTGTGGGCGCCGGTCTGATCGTCGGCACGGTCCAGCAGATCGGTAACGATAGTGGTCCAACTGCGGACAAACTGAACGGCTTCCGGGGCTACGACTGGGCGGTCGGCCCGATCGTGACCTACGACACCAAGATCGGTGGCAAGACTCCGCTCAGTATGTCGTTGCGCTGGGTTCCGACGGTAGGCAGCAAGAACCGGCTTTCGAGCACGTCAACTGTGATGGCGACAGCAACGGTGGCCTTCTGACGTATTCCGATTTTCGGGGCCATCCTAAATGGGTCCGACACCGTACGTCGGCGGCCCCTCCAAGACAATCGCTACGCCCAGCGGTTCGAGTGCCTTGACGAAGAACGCTTTGCTCGCGGCATGTGGTTTCCGACCCGCCACTGGTCTTCGAATCGGTCGTCATCGGCGTTGGTCTTCCAGATTTACAGGAGCCGGTATGAGCACGAAGCACAACAAAAAAGAACATCTTGAAGCCGCAGCATCACACCACGAGCAGGCAGCGCGATATCACCGTGGCGCGGCGCGCCATTTCGAGGCGGGTAAAGACTATGCCCACGCCGCACATCAGGCGATGATGGCTCATGGCCACACCTTGCAGGCGATCGATCAGGCACACGACGCTGGCGCACACAGCGCCAATACACCACCTATCACACCTGCATCAACCGGCTCTGGCGCAGACAATACCAACGCGGCAAAACATCACGCAATGGCAGCAGAGCTTCACGACCAGGCGGCGCAACATATGCGCCACGCCGTCAAGCTCTTCGATCAGGACCGTAGCGCGGTCGCTCACGACGCGCAGCTAGCGCTCTCCTTTGCACTGCGCGCCTTGTCCCATGGCAACGAAGCCGCCAGACTATTTATCAAGCTCGCTCCACCCGAAGCGCAGTGAGTGACGTTGTATGAATTCAAACCCGTGACATCGCTTCTCACAGCATATTTCAGCGTGAAGCAATTCCATTGACGTCTGCTATTGAGCGCACCGAAAGCTGAGCCGTTAACTTGACGACGACCCGGCGCCATTCAACACCAGGTCGATCGTGCAGCTCTACGGTCGCGGGCCGGCCGTCAAGAACCGCGCACGGTGTGCGCGGCTGAAGCCAACGTTCCACTCGGGGCTATGCCTTTCGATCCAGCAAGTCTGCCGCGATGGACTTCGCATGCGCGACGGCCTCGTGCGCGTCTGGGAATACACCGAGCTGTTCCCAATGCTCTTCGACCGCGTAAGTCCCCTTCATACCGAGAGCCCTTTGTACGCGTAATTGAGCCGCGTACCTGCCGTCCGCCAGGGGTTGAGCCGTTGCTATCACCTTGTGCGGAAGATCGGATCTCTCCGGCTGAACCAACGCAACAGGACCACCCGGTTCGCCGATATCGTTTAACGCGTTCCTCGCTTTGCAGTCCGGGCAGTAGAAGCACCACCCCTCGTCCTCGCGAATGGATCTGACTTGCCCGCGGGCCAGCACGGCGCGGCATTCAACGTTTTCGCAGATGAACGGCATAGCAGTCTCCGGAGTTGTTTGCGAGAAATCCTAGCATGAGCGGCGACGGCCAACCATCAGCATTGTTGCCCTGCCGGTTCCACGCGCCAGAGGCTAAGATGAGGCGTGGCGCGTCGCCAGAACGGTCGGCGGCGTGCCCGCTTTTTGTCAGTCTCACCGGCTCTCCAGCAAAACCCTCAAGCGCGGGTCGGCGCGATCGCAGCCCGCGGCCGCAGCGTCGCCATGATCAGATACATGCCACCGCCGATCACCACGCCGAAGAACCACCCATAGGTATTCCACCAGACCGGCAGCAGGTTGGTGAAGTTAGGCAGGAAGGTCGAAAACACACTGCCCACCGCCGCCGAGACCAGCGCGTTGACGTTCCAGCCGCCTTCGTAGCGGTACTCACCATATTCCTGGTAGAGCGCCGCGACGTTGATGTTGCCTTTCGCCACCAGGTAGTAGTCCACCAGAATGATCCCCAGCAGCGGGCCCATCGTGGCGCCGATGGCATTGACGAAGTGCGCGGCGTTGCCTTCCCATGGCGCGAATGGATAGAGCACCAGCGCGATGGCCGCAGCGATGTAGCCCCCCTTCCTGAAGCTGATCTGCTTGGGGAACGTGTTGGAAATATCGAATGCCGCGGAGACGAAATTGGCCACGACGTTGATGCCCAGTGTGGCGACCGCGAAGGTCAGCGCCGCGATGAGCGCCAGCAACCAGCTGTCGAACTTGGCCGAAATCTGTTCGGGGTGAAGCAGCACTTCGCCGTATACCTTGAAGGCAGCGATAGTGGTGACGCCGGCAACCAGCGAGAACGCGATCAGGTTGACCGGCAGGCCCCACAGATTGCCTTTTTTCACTGCATCGCGGTTTTTCGCGTAGCGCGAGAAATCGCAAAAATTCAGGTATAGCGCCGCGAAGTAAGTGATCCAGGTCGCACCCACAGCCATCAGCGCCCAGAACGAGCCTGGCTCGCCGCTGACGCCGGCGTCGCCGGTCTTCTGCAGCAGCACGTTCATCGGAATGCCATGGGTGAACGAAAAGCCGCCGGCCTTTATGCACAGACCGATCGCCAGGATCAGCATCGCAACCCACACCGCCGGACCGGCCCAGTCCTGAAACTTGCGCACCGTCTCCATACCCTTCTGGATGATGAGCAACTGCAGCGCCCAAATGACCACGTAGCAGATCACCTCCAGCGCTGAGTGGCCAAGCAACTGCGTGCCTTTGTGGAAAGCCATCAGGCTGTCGCTGCGGATCAGCAGCGCGACCATCGCGCCCGACGCGGCTGCCGTCTGTGCGCCGTACCAGAAGCAGGCCACCACGGCGCGCACCATTGCGGCCAGGTTGGCGCCCCACACGCCAAAGGAGGCGCGCGCCAGCACCGGATAAGGCACGCCGGTCTTCTCGCCGGCGTAGCCGATCAGGTTCATGAGCGCGAAGATCACCAGCGAGCTAATTCCGATCGCCAGCACGAAGTTGATAAAGCTGCCGCACAGCAGGAACAGGCTGGCAGCGAGGTAGTAGCCCCAGAGACTGTGCACGTCCGAAGTCCAGACGTTGAAGATGCTGAAGGCCCCCCAATTGCGTTGCCTGGCGGGCGCGAGATCTTCGTTGTAGAGACCGGGGGAAGGGTCGCGGATTTCCATTCGTCATCTCCTTTGATTTCGTGGAACCAAGGAAACACCGCCGGACACGTCTGGGCGGAGATCTACCCGCGTCTGAAGCCTGCTGGTATGTCAGAACTGTATGTGCTTTGCCGCCTCGTTTCGAATGGGTAAACCCTGGTCGAAATGCGCGCCGCCGCAAGCCAGCCGCCCATGCCCACACAGGGTGTCGCACATGTATCGTTGTAAACCGCGTGACCATTCTGCGACGCGGGTCGTCATCTAACCGCGACCGAAACAAAACTGCGCGCGTGACATGCTCGGAGGCCGTCGCGCTGATATTCACGACATGTTGAGCCTAAACTACCGGCATACCGTCGGCTTTCCCTGAATTCATGGCCCATCACGAAGATCACAACGAGCAATCGCTTGCCGCGTCCCCTGTGTCGACCGGAGTCAGCGCTTTGGCGCTTACGCCGGTTCCATGCAAGATGGTTGCCACACCGATCGGCGCCGACGCATTGCAGGACCCGGCCCTCCTGCGCCGCCTGCTACGCGCCAAAGACCGCATGGACGCCGCCTCGCACGAAGCCTGGCCCGTCAAGCGCCTCGCCGAAGTCAGCGGCGTCTCCGAAGCGCACTTCGCGCGCTCCTTCAAGCGGGCCTTCGGCCTCCCACCTCACCGCTACCTGCTGACACGGCGCATCGAGCAAGCCACCACCCTGCTGCGCGACACCGGGCTCAGCATCACGGAAATTGCCTTCGCGACCGGCTGGGAAAGCCTGGGCACCTTCGGCCGCACCTTCCACGACGTCACCGGACGAAGCCCCAGCGCCATGCGCCTTGCGACTCAAGCCAAGCTGCCTCAACTCGACCGCGTGCCCGCCTGCGTTCTGAAGGCCGCGCAACGCCCCGATCTCAACATCGCAGTTTTGGAGAAGCGCCGCCGCGTGGCCAGGGATACAGTCCGGCCATTAACCCAGGAGGTGTCATGAACCAAGGTGTCAATGTAGTGGGCTTGTATGTCGATAACCAGGACGAAGCGCTCGCGTTCTACGTCGACAAGCTCGGCTTCCACGTTCACACGGACGTGCGCAACGGTCCCTACCGCTGGCTCACGGTCCAGCATCCGGATCAGCCCTCGTTCCAACTCGGCCTGTTCACACCCGGCCCGCCCATCCACGACGAAGCCACCGCGCAAACCCTGCGCGCCATGGTCGCCAAGGGGGCCATGCCTCCGCTGGTTCTTGCCGTGGCCGACTGTCGCGCCACCTACACCAGACTGAAGGCCAGCGGCGTGGAATTCACCCAGGAACCGATAGACCGCTTCGGCAGCGTCGACGCCGGGTTCCGCGACCCTGCCGGCAACGGCTGGAAGATGATCCAGGCTCCGGGGAGCTCGGCATGAACGGCGCCCGGGTTCAGTCGCTGGCCGACTAGCAAGGCAAGCGCTTCACGTCCGCAACGCCATACCAGTACACTACCCACCAAAGCAAAATCCGGATGATCCGGTCCGCGCATGCGCCGAGGTCCCACAGGCAGCGCATTGCGCGAGGCCGATCCTCACCTCGTGAAGTCTCTTGTAGAACGCTCAATTCGCGTCAGACACCCCATGGATTATTTTGCCGCGGTACGGGCCTTCGTTTCCGCAGCAGAGCTGCAGAGCTTCAGCAAGACGGCCCATGAAATGGCGGTCAAGACCTCGACCATCTCGCGCTACGTGAGCGAGCTGGAAAAGGATCTGGGCATTGCCCTGTTCAACCGGTCCACGCGGGGGCTCGTCCTGACGGAGGGCGGCAGGCTATTTCGTGAACACGCCGTGATTGCCCTGCAGGCGCTCGACGATGCGCGCCAGGTGACCTCGTCACTGAATCTCACCCCGCAAGGTGTGCTGCGCGTCACGATGCCGCCGGCATTCGGGCGCCGGCATATCGTGCCGCATCTGCCGGCATTCATGACGCGCTACCCTGCCATCAACCTCGATATCGTGTCGGCCGATGAAACGCTCAACATGATCGAAGCGGGCATCGACGTGGCGATCCGTATCGGCGTGCTGCCCGATTCGTCATTGATGGCCAAACGCATTGCGCCGCATCGCCGTATCGTCTGCGGCAGTCCGATGTATTTCGAGCGAAGCGGAATGCCTCGTGTCCCTGAAGATCTGGCCGCGCACGATACGCTTCGCTTGCCCCTTCTGCCGGACGACAAATGGTCTTTCACCCGCATAACGGATGCACAGGGGGCGCCGGAGCAGGTGCTGGTGGAATTGCAAGGGCGCGTGCGCGCAGACGACTCCGAAGCCGTGCTGGAACTCGCTATGGCCGGCTGCGGCCTGGCGCTCCTGCCGACGTGGCTCGCGTCTACGGCCCTGCGCGACGGGCGCCTCCAGCACGTGCTGCCCGAATGGGAGGCGCGCACGGGGCGGGCCGAACCCGCGGTCTGGGCAGTCTATCCGCCGAAAAAAATCGTATCGTCGAAGGTGCGCGCGTTCGTGGATTTCTACGCCGAGGCGATTGGCGAGCCGCCGTACTGGGACGACGGACTCGCATCGAAGCGTCGGCCTTAACGGGCGAAGCGGATATCGAGGGTGCGCAGCCAGGTCTGCAAGCCCGCGTCCTGGATCGGAATCACATAAGCGTTTTCATTCGTTTCATTGAAATGCGCATGCCAGTATCCCGGCGGTGTGACAAACGCCATTCCGGCTTCCCAATCCACGCGTGTCGGATTCGCGATATTGCCGTGCTCGTCCAGTTCGCTGCCGACCAGCGTATAGACGCCTGAACCGCCCCCGGCGATGAAGTCGAGTGCAATCGACTGATGACGGTGCGGCTTCTGCATCGAGTTGGGCGGCACAATGCCGAACATGGCCCACAACACGTGCGTAACCGTTCGCGTCTGCGGGAAGTTGGCGTTGCCCATCAACACGCTGATGCGATTGCGGCGGCCGGCATTGGCCTCTTCCGAAACCTTGCGTAATTCCGCTTGCGCCTGGGCGGCCGGATAGAGCGTCGGCGCAAAACGCGCCTCAACGCCGGTCGTGCCGAGATAGGTGAGCAGCGGCGCGTCGTTGACGTAATAGAGCGTGGCCGTAGAGTCAGCGGACAGAACCGCGGCAGCGCCACCGGGCAGCGTGAAGAAATCGCCCTGCGCGAACGGGAAGCGGGTTGCAGCCTGTGTCACGCTGCCGGTCCCGCTAATGACGTAGCAAACCTGCGAGGTTGCATTCGGGGCAAGCGTCAAGGCATCCCCCGCGTTGATGCGCAGGAAATTGGCGCTCAGGCCGGGACCTGTCGCGGGGCCGGGGCAGCCCAACTCCGCGGAGAGGTCGAGCGGCACGACTCGAGTAGCGCCGTCGGCGTACAGCGAAGGCGGGAAGTTGCGGAAAGGCACGCGCGAAATGAGCTTCGCGCCGATCGGATTGGCGGACGACGTGTACTCGAAGTATTGCGCGTCCAGGGTCGCGAGAGCGGGTTCGGCGAGCGTCGCCGGGGAGGTCCTGGTCAACATGGTCTGCTCCTGTAGGTTAGGCGAGCTTCGTGCGGGTCCCCTCATGAACTTGAGGTTCGCGTTCGAAAGCTGACCTGACTATAGGTGCGGGTTGCTGGCCTCAGAAGTGCCGGGAATCGAAATCAGTTTTGCGCAAAGGGGTATGCCGGACGTGTGGCATGGAGCGATCCAACGCCGGCTTGTCGTTGCCCGCATTGCCCGATAGTCGAGTCGCACGATATCCATCAGCGCCTCGACCGGCATGCGGGCTCTTACGTGTTAGTGCCCAGCAAGCAGAACGTTCGCAATTACACCCGTCGCGATGGCAGCGAGTACATAGTCCCCGTTCACGCCGACCCACTGATACCCGCGAGGCGGTGCTTGCAGGCCGTGTTCGTGCCAGTTGTCGACAACGTAATTGCGATCGCGGTATTCCGTCGGAAGCCGCTCACCCTTGTGCCAATCGTTGTGAGGAACGGGGCCGCCCGGGCCGCCCAAAGACGCATCGTGTACCGGCCCGTGACCACGTCCATGCGGGCCCCCGTGACCCGGGTTCTGCCTCTCGTGCGAAGGCGGCCCGCCGTGATTGCCGTCGTGTTGCTGTGCAAAGACGGCAACGGGCGCGCCGAGTAACGAAACGATCAGAAGGGGTGCGACGATTGTCAATTTCATAGCTTTGCCTTTGAGAGAATGACGCGGTAACAGTGTGATGCCCGAAGCTGTGTCTGCCGCGAAGCGCCTGCTGCGTGTTGCTTGTCTCGCTACGCGACGTGGTTCGCTCATTAACGCTCAAAACGTCCGCGCTGGCAAATAATGTCATATGAACGTCGGTTCGCCAAACCCGCCCTCGCGATTCAACCAGCAGGCCGAGCCGGCAGCAACCTTATCGACGATGTCAAAGGTCGAAGGTGCCACGATACTTCTCGTCGGCATCTGAACGGGTATTGATTTCGACGAGGACGCCGCCCGGTACTTCACAGAAAAATCGCGAGCCGCGCTCATGTTTGAACACGCCGGTTTTCATGACGACGTCCGCTGTCACCATCTGGTCATAAAGCGCGCGAACCTCGTCGAGGGTCGCCAGTTCGAAACCGATGTGAAAGTTGTGAGGCCACTCGACCGGATGATCGGCGGCGTCATCGATCACGATGTCGAATCCGGGACGCTTCAGAAACCAGCTCGCGCCTCGCGCGGCGACGGTACAGCCTAGATGGGCCTCGAAGAAAGTGGCGGTGGCGCTCACGTCGGACGAGGGGAAGCTCACGTGATTGAGCTTCATGGTGGTGGTGATATCGGTCATGTCGATCTCCGTTGATTCGGATCGCTCGTTGCGTTCCGTACGGAGAATGTTACGAGTAAAAGCTCGCGTTCAATACTCGCGTCACCGCGCTCGCGTCGGCGGCCGCTTAGGCCCGTCCTGCGGACGTTTCAGCCCGCGCGACGCAGTCTTGCGGGCGGCCTGCTCGCGTTTGCTCGTGGATGGTTGCGCGTCTGCAGTAGCAGACGAATCGACACTCCATTCGGCGCTCTCATCTGACATCATCGTCAGATAGCCCAACACGGCGGCCGTCACACGGCGCGTGAGTCCGGTCGTATCCGTCTCCTCGCGCTCGCCGGCTGCATCGACGAGGCCACGGATGATTGCAAACAGATCGCGCGCGGCGACGGACGCGTCCTCTTGCGGCGGCAAGCCGTCACGCACAAGAATCTGCAATAGCACGCTACGCACCGATCCGGTACTGGCCAGCGCGACGCGCAACTGCGGCCTGCTCTCCTCGACGTCGAGTAGCCGCGCAAGCGTAGGTCTCGCGAACTGCTGCCGCACGGAGACGCCGATCAGATGCATCAGTGCGTCCGGTCCGCTCGTGTGATCGAGAGCAACCAGCGCCTCCCGGTAGAAACGCTCGTTCTCACGCTGCATCAGCGCGATCGTCAACGCATCTTTGCTGGGGAAGTATTGATACAGCGAACCAATGCTGACGCCGGCGCGTTCCGCGACCGCGTTCGTATTGAAACCTTCGAGCCCCTTCGTTTCGAGCACCTGTGCAGCCGCTTCGAGCAAGGTGGCGACCATGCGTTCGGAACGGGGCTGGCTGGGCGCCCTGCGCGGTTTGAGGGGCGATGGAGTCGGCTGTCGAGGCATACGGCGATCACGGGGTTGAGTGGCAGCGAATGGTTCGGTCAGGAAGTGGTCGTCCGGCCCGATGTCGATGCAAGCTTGCCACAAAGTCGCCACGTCGGCCGACGTCGGCATCACGCCCCCTCAGTGCATGTCGATCTCCTCCACCTCGCGCACACCCATCAATCCGCAAAGCATGGTGCGATAAGCAGCAAATTCATCGGCAGACATGCGCGAAAGCGAAATCGTGACCATGTCCCGCTGTTCGTCGTCGTCCGGGTGAACGCTGATATGTCTGAGGCGTGGGCTGTCCTCGCCAAACAGGCGGCACAGCACCGGCAGCGTGATCGCCCCCCGATCCACCTGGAGGCGCAATGCCCGGCGCAGTTTTCCTTTCGTCCGCAATTGGCGCGCGACGGGTTTGACCCATGTGAGCGTCGTCAGAATGATGACCGTTGCCGCCAACGCCAATACGTAGAGTCCGCCGCCCGCCGCGAGCCCGATGCCCGCGACGGCCCAGACACTCGCAGCCGTTGTGAGCCCTCGCACCACCTCGCCGCGCAGCAGAATGGCGCCAGCGCCGAGAAAGCCGATTCCCGACACCACCTGCGCCGCGACACGTGACGGATCGAGGGCGACGTTCGGCATCGAGCGCGTGTCCTCAAAGCCGAACACCGAAACGATCATCACGAGCGAGGACGCTACGCACACCAGCATATGCGTGCGCAGTCCGGCGGGAAACGCAAACCGCTCCCGCTCGAAGCCGATGGCGCCGCCCAGCACTGCGGCAAAGAGCAATCTTGCGATCAGTTCGATATTGCCCGGCATCGTATTCCCCTCGTTGTCAGCCCCAAGGCAAGGTAAAGGTCTTCACGTTCGTGAAACTCTTCATCGCTTCCTGCACCCCCTCCTTATGACCCAGTCCCGAATCCTTGATGCCGCCGAACGGCGTCAGCTCGATCCGGTAGCCGGGCACTTCCCAAACGTTCACGGTCCCTACGTTGAGCTCATTTGCGAAACGCGTGATGTTCTCGAGACTGTCCGTGCAGACGCCGGACGACAGGCCATACGCCGTACCGTTGGCTATCCGGATGGCGTCGTCGAGATCGTTGAAGGCAATGATCGGCGAGACCGGGCCGAAGGTTTCCTGCGCGACCAGTTCCATTGACGGTGTGACCCGATCTAGAACGGTCGGCGGAAACAGCGCACCCTGACGCTCGTTGCCGACCAGCAGCCGCGCGCCCTGTGCGATCGCTTCATTGACGCGTGCCTCGAACAAGGAAGCGGCCGCTTCGTCAATGACGGTGCCCATGTCGGTGCTGGCGTCGCTCGGGTCTCCGCACTTCCATGCCCGGGTCTTCTCGACCACCAGTTCGGTGAAGCGGTCAGCCACCGTTCGTTGCACCAGAATCCGTTTGACTGCGGTGCAGCGTTGCCCGGAGTTTTTGTACGAGCCGAGCACCGCAAGATCCGAAGCGCGTTCGAGATCAGCGTCGTCCATCACGATCAGCGGATCGTTGCCGCCAAGCTCCAGCACCACCCGTCGATAGCCGGCTCGCTCGGCAATGTATTTGCCGATGGCGACACCGCCCGTGAACGTCACCAGCGCGACGTTCGGGTTCGTAATCAGTTCGTCGGCAATCTCGGCCGGATCGCCGGTCACGACCTGCAGCATGGGCGGCGGAAGCCCGGCTTCGTAGAGTAGATCCGCCAGATAGCAGGCGGACAGCGGCACCTTTTCCGACGGCTTCAACACGGTACGGTTGTTGGTGGCGATCGCCGGCGCAATCTTGTGCGCCACCTGGTTCATTGGGTGATTGAACGGTGTGATCGCCGTAATAACGCCAAGCAGCGGTTCGCGCTGCGTGATCACGCGACGCTTCTTTCCGTGCGGCGTGAGATCGCATGAAAACACCTGGCCGTCGTCGCGCAACGCCTCGCTCGCGGAGAAGTTGAACACGTCGGCCACGCGCCCGATCTCATAGCGCGCGTCTTTCATGCACAGCCCCGATTCCAGCGTGATCAATGCGGCTGCCTCTTCAGTCCGGCTGCGCAGGAGTTCCGCAGCGCGGTTGAGAATCGATGCGCGCTCGAAGCGCGACAGTGTCGGCCGGTATCGAAGCGCAGCCTCGTAGGCCATGCGCACGTCGTCGACTGAAGCCTTCGGCACAGTGCCCACTACGTCCCCGGTATAGGGGTTGGTCACTTCGATCACGCGGTCGCGCGTCGGCTTCTTGCCATCGATACGCAGCGTCTCTTCGCGAAACTGCTGCGGTTTCAGATCAATCGTGTTCATGCATGCTGCTCCGGAAGGGATGCGACGGCAGGTTGATCGTGAAGTGCGTTCAACGCGATATGGAACACGTCGAAATTCCTCAGCGTGCGGTCTTCGAGCGGCCCGGCAAGCGCGCGGTTGAACAGCAGCGGCACGGTCTGCTCCGACAGGCCGCCGTGTGAACGCAGGGGCACCGTCAGTCCCGACAGATCGTGCGCCGCGGCGCTGCTGCCGAGCACATAAGATTTGTCGCTGATCACAACGAGGTCACCCACGCGGTCGGGCGGCAATTCGAAGCGCGCGCACGCTTCTTCGCGGGTCAGGACCGCTTCGATATGCGGCAAGGCCGAAAGCCGTCTGCGCAGCACGACGCCGTCATCGCCGGCGGGCAGATACACGGTCGCGTAGGAGCCGAGCGCTCCGTGGTGACGCACGTAGGGGTCCGTGATCGGCAGGATGACCCGCGCACCGCCCTCTCCGACGCCGCGCCCAAGCCAGTCGTCGAGCAGATCCTGCAGGTAGATGATGTTCGGCTCGCCGGTCTTCGGATCGTGCTTGGCGTTCATCCCGTGATCCGCCGTGATGCCGAGTACCGCGCCCAGTTCGTGCAGACGCAGCAGATAGCGGTCCATCATCGCGTAAAACGCGTTTGCGCCGTCGGTGCCCGGGGCGAACTTGTGCTGGACGTAGTCGGTGGTCGATAGATACATCAGGTCCGCGCGATCGTTTTCGAGCAGCCAAACACCCGTCGCGAAGACGAATTCGGAAAGGTCCGCGCTGTACACCTCGGGCAGCGGCTTGCCGACGCGCTCCAGCACCCGATCGATACCGTTCGCCTCGACGGTGGCCTCGTTCGCCTTTTCCGCAGACAGGCAGATGCCGTTCAGGCCGTGACCCAGCAGCGCGCGCAACTTGTCTTTCGCCGTAACGACAGCGACCCGGGAGCCCGCATCGGCGGCGGCAGCGAGCAGCGTGCCGGCCCGCAAATAGCGCGGGTCGTTCATCAGCACCTCGCGGCCACGGCCTTCGTCGGCATCGCGGTCGTAGAAATAGTTGCCGCAGATACCGTGCACGGCCGGCGGTGCACCACACACGATCGAGAGATTGTTCGGGTTGGTGAAGGAAGGCATCACGCATTTCGCGTGCAGCGCCGTGCCGTTTTCCAGCAATTCGCGCAGGAACGGCGTGGCGCCCGCTTCTGCCGCACGACGCAGATAGTCGTATTCGCACCCGTCGATGCAGACGACCACCGTCGGCCGTTTCGGCAAACGATAGCTTCGGCCATTGACGGTCAAGGTTGAATCTGGATTCATGTCGAATTCCCTCAAGGTCGGATGTTCAGAACATGCGCCGGATGAAGTACGTGCAGATCGCACTGAGCAGCCCGACGCACGCGATGTAGAGCGCAATCCACCACGGCTGCAAGTTGCCGTAGTGCAGAAGAGAGGTGGCGATGAGCGGCGTTATCGAGCTGGAGACGATGCCGGACACCTGGTACACGATCGAGATGCCGCTATAGCGCACCCGCGTATCGAACAGTTCGCAGAAGAGCGCGGCCTCGGGACCGTAGACGAACGCGTAGATCACACCGAGCACGATCACGATGGTGGCCGTCACGGCAGCAAGACTGCTCGAGTAATGAAAGACCGCAAAGGCCGGCCACGCGCTCAGGCCGCAAGCCAGCGCACCCCAGCCGAACACCTTGCGTCGGCCGATCCGGTCCGACAGGCGCGATGCGATCGGAATCATGAACATCAGCACCAGCGCGGCAAGCGTCACGGCCACAAGGATTGCCGACTTCGCGTAGTGCTGGATGCCGATCAGATAGCTCAGCGCAAACACGGCATAGGTGTTGAAAATCACCCCGTCGATATAGCGTGCGCCCCAGCCCAGAAACACGTTGCCGCGGTAGTCGGCGAACACTTCGCGCGCCGGTACTTTGGCGACCGCGTGTGTATCGCGAATCTTCGTGAAGGCAGGCGTTTCGACTACGCGCAAGCGGATAAACATGCCCACGCCAACGAGCAGGATGCTGGCCATGAAGGCAGCCCGCCAGCCCCATTGCAGGAAGGCCTCAGGCGTCAGCCAGGTAGTCAGCGCAGCCACCGCGCCGCTGCTCAGGCACAGGCCGATTGCAAGCCCAATCTGCGGATAGGACGCGTAGAGACCGCGGTCTTTGCGGGGCGCATACTCGAAAGCCATCAGCACAGCACCGCCCCATTCGCCGCCAAGACCAATGCCCTGCAGCAGCCGCAACAACAGCAGACAGGCCGGCGCCCAGATGCCGATCGACGCATAGGTTGGCAACACCCCGATCAGGAACGTGGACACGCCCATGATGGAAAGCGTGAGCACCAGCAAAGGCTTGCGTCCGAAGCGGTCGCCGAAATGACCGAAGATCACCCCGCCGAGCGGCCGTGTGACAAAACCGACTGCATACACCGTGTAGGCCAGCATGGTGGAAACGAAGGCGTTTCCCGTTGGAAAGAAAAGCTTGTCGAATACGAGTCCGGTGATCGTGCCGTAGAGAAAAAAGTCATACCATTCGACGGTCGTGCCGATCAGACTGGCTAGGGCAACCGACTTCACAGACCTGGCGTCGACGTTGATTGCCGCGCCTCCTGCAATATCCACTGCTTCCATTGCTTGTCTCCTGATAGTTGCCGGGCACCGTGACGTCGCCTGACGTCCGCTGCCTCGACACTTGCCGTTCATGCGGCTTTTGTTGTGCTGCAAGATACGCCGGCGCGAAACCGGATGGTTCTTTTCCTCCTCACTCACCGTGCGGTGATGCTGCTCCCATTGGCTCGCTGCGGCTAGAACTTCAGGCCGCCGCCGCGATGAAATTGCGTCCACGCGGACCGCTCAACGCGTGCGCGATCATCCGGTCCGATTCCTCGGTACTTACGCCATAGCTTGAAAACGAGGTACGTACGCCGAGCGCTTCGAGAAACCCAGTCAGGTACTCCCGTGCATCGACCAGCGGGCACGGAAAGACTTTCGCAAGCACGGCGTCGCGCGCAGCGCTTTTTCCCAGCGCGAGATCCAGCACCATCGGCAATGTGAACGAACACGCGATGCCATGCGGCAGACCATGATGGATCGTCATCTCATACGAAATGGAATGCGCCAGTGCGGTTTTCGTATTCGAGAACGCGAGCCCGGCTTTGAGCGCCGCGAGCGAGGCCTGTTCGCGTAGCGTCCGGTCCTGCAGATTCGCAACGAGCGCCGGCAGCGTGGCCAGCATGTCGCGCGCGGCCGATACGGCGAATTCGTCGGAGATCGGGTTTGCGTTGACGTTCCAGATGGCTTCGAGCGCATGCGAGAGCGCATCGAGACCGCTCTGCACCGTGACCGAATGCGGCAACGAGAGTGTGAGATCAGGATCGACGATCGCGGCCTCCGGCCACGTCTGCGGGAGCTGCAGCGAATACTTGCGCTGCTTGATCGTGCGGTCCCAGATCGTCGCCCATGGTGTCACTTCGCTGCCGGTGCCTGCGGTAGTCGGCACCGTGATCAGCGACTTCACGCGCGGCGGTGTGAACGGCTTGCCCGAGTCGAGCAAAGCCAGCAGTTCATCGAACTCGTTGCTTTCCGTACCGACCATCAGCGTTTTCGCCGTGTCGAGCACGCTGCCGCCGCCGATCGCCACGACAACGGGACAGCTCTCGTGCCGGCGCCAGAAATCGCGGTACATGCCCGCGATATGGGTGACGTCCGGGTTCGGTTGTACGTCGTCGATCACCGCCACCACGCTATCGCCGCACAACTCGCGCACACGTTGCACGAGACCGATCTGCGCCGCCTCCGCGAATGTCACGACCACGGCGCGGCGGCCGTTGAGAATGTCGGGCAACCGCGCGATACAGCCGGGACCGAAATTCACCTCTACAGGATTCCAAAAGACACCGTTCATCGTCTCCCCTCTATTCGTCTGTGTGCGTTACGGATGAATTATGGGAAACATCGACGTATAGTAAAAATACAAATATTTCTATCGATGTATTCAGCCAATCTATGCGACTCACTCAATTGCGCTCGTTTTACGCCGTCGGCAAGCACGGCAGCGTGACGGCCGCCGCGCGGGCGCTGCACGTCAGCCAGCCGACTGTCACAACACAGGTGAGGGATCTGGAGGAAAGCTACGGGGTGGAGTTGTTCCATCGCAGCGGCCGTCGGATCATCCTGACTGCGGCGGGGGAAACCCTATTCGCGATTGCTCAGCGGATGTTCGGTAACGAACAGGAGGCGATCGACTTTCTGAAGGAATCGGCGGGCCTGCGCACCGGCATCATCCGCGTAGGCGCGGTTGGGCCACTCCACGCCATGGAAATCGTCGCGGCGTTTCACCTTCGCTATCCGGGATTGCGCGTGTCGATCCGCCTCGGCAATTCAGAGGAAACCGTGCGCGGGCTGTTGTCGTATGAGACGGACGTCGCGGTGCTGGCGCAATACGGTGCGAACCCTTTGCTGCACTATGTGCCCTATCGTCAGCACCCACTGGTCATCATCGTTCCGGCGTCGCATCGGCTGGCGCGCCGGCGCAGCGTTCGTCTGGAAGAGCTGCGCAACGAACCCATGATCATGCGCGAGCCGGGTTCCACCACCCGTAAGGCGCTGGAAGACGCATTGCGTCAGCACGGCATCGAACCAAACTTTGCGCTGGAGGTGGGCAGCCGGGAGGCCGTGCGCGAAGCGGTCATATTTGGGCTCGGTATAGCGGCGGTATCGGAACGCGAACACGTCGACGACTCGCGACTGCGCAAGCTGACGATTCATGGTGAGCAGGTGTTGACTCACGCGCATGTCGCCTGCCTCGCCGAGCGTAAAGCAGCGCGACTCGTGCAGGCTTTCCTCGACGTGGTCAATCAGGTATTGGTCGAAAAAGGCGCCGAGGCCGCCACAAGCTAGGTGTGTAGGGGTCGGTATTGAGAATGCGCGGGAATACGTGCGAGCCGAAGGTACCGTACTCGCCGTTTGTTGATTCGTTATCCAGAACGGTTGCAATCTGGGACTAAACCTTTTCGGAAGTCACCGTCTGCATTGATGCCCGGGCTGCCGGGTTCGCCATCGATTTGGCGAGCGTGCGCCTAAGGCTTCACGACCACCGTCCCGAAGCATTTCCCGTTGATCACTCGTTCCAAGGTCTGCGGCGCCCATTCGAGTCCCGTCATGATTTCGTGTGGAAAGCGAATGCTGCCGGCGCCAAGCCAATCGGCAAAGCGACGGGTCCACTCTGCCTGTACACCAGGATCGTCGTCGGCGCTATAGCCACGCAACGTAATCTTCTTCAGAAGAAGCTGCATGGAGTCCAGCTCGACCGGCGCGGTTCGGCCCGGACCGTGGGCCGCCAATTGCCCGGACAGCGCGCCGAGAATCACCACGCGCGCGCCCACGCGTGCGTTGGCGATCGCAGCCTGCAACTGTTCGCCACCGACGTTATCGATGAACACGTCGATACCTTGAGGCGCGGCCGCAGCAAGTTGCTCGACGATCGGTGTGGCTCCGCGGAATACCGCCGCGTCATACCCCAACTCGGACACAAGGCGAGCGGCCTTTTCCTTGGAACTGGTGCTGCCGATAACGCGGCCCGCGCCGAGCAATCGCGCGATCTGTCCGGCCATTGAACCGATCGCACCCGCAGCACTGGAAACGAATACCGTATCGCCGGGGCGGATCCGCACGCCGCGCGTGAGCGCCGCATAAGCCGTCCATCCGTGCCCAAGATAGCCGACCGGGTCGGGC
Organism: Paraburkholderia caffeinilytica; assembly: GCF_046030355.1. Taxonomy (GTDB): domain Bacteria; phylum Pseudomonadota; class Gammaproteobacteria; order Burkholderiales; family Burkholderiaceae; genus Paraburkholderia; species Paraburkholderia caffeinilytica_B. The sequence goes on along the minus strand of NZ_JAQQCQ010000026.1, from coordinate 39,254 downwards.
AATCCAGGTTCGACAGACCGGCATTGCGCGATGGGCACGGTCGCGTATTCACGCCAACCCCGAAAATGCAGAACCAGATCGCCATGAGAAAAACCACTTCCTGCTGGCGCCGACACGATTTCGCCCAGCGCTTCCCCTGCGAGTGCGTCACCCTCACGCAGAGCCGGAAAGGGCACACCTTCCACGTCTTCGGCCCCTTTGCTGATCATCATGCGCAGCGAGGCCGATACGAGGAAATAGCGATTGCGGACCAGCACCTCGCCGTCCCTGGGTATCGGCAGCGGAACCGAAACGATTTTGAAATTTTCGGCGTTAGGCACGCCATCGGGTCTGGTCTTCAATCGAACTTCGAGACAGGTGTCAGGTATTGCGGTCATCTAGGTATCCTCGCGCGGCGGGCACGCACGTTGTTGGCAAGCCCGCCGAAAAATGTGAGCATGTGACTCATATTTACCCGAGGGCAATGATTTGGCTACTCGCATTCCCACGCACGCTGCAACGATGCGCAAAGCCCCGCGCCAAGCACGTTCGCGCGCCACCGTCGAGGCGATTCTCACAGCAGGGGCTCAGGTTTTGGGGCGCCAGGGCTGGGCCCGCTTCACGACCAACGACGTCGCGGAAGCCGCCGGCGTGAGCATTGGCTCGTTGTATCAGTACTTTCCAAACAAGAACGTATTGGTGCAGGCGATCACGACGCGTCACTTCGACGAAGTTCTCGCGGTACTGCGTACGATCGACGATGAGACCATGCCGTTCGCGTGGCGCGTCGAGCAACTGGTCCATGGCATGATCGGTATCCATAACATCAATCCAGCGCTGCATCGCGTCCTGCTGGAGAAGGCGCCCTACATTGAAGGCTTGAAATCCGCTCACGACAAGTTCGAGACGGAGTATCTCCGGCGCTATACCGCGATGGTCGCGGCGGCGGGCAAGCGGCGCGGCCGGGAATCCGTTGCAGTGGCCGCGCAAGTCCTTTCCTCCGCTATCGCGGGTGTTATTCATGATGCCGCGCACAGGGGCACGTTAGGAACGCCGATCCTGAAGCGAGAGCTTGTGGAAATGGCTACCGCATATTTGCTCGGACGGCGCTAGCTCCGCGGTATGAAGTAGATGGTGGGAAGCTTTGCTCATCCGGTGCATCCACGGAATACAGATGAACAACACCGCGATCAGCGAACGCGCGTGAGACTGATCGCATCAATGCCGACACGCAACGTTTCCGATGGGAAAAATTGCTCGATAGTCGCACGAGCAGGACGCTGCCCAAGCCAGTTCTTCTCAAATGTTATTATCGGAAACATCGACGCCGCGTAAGGCAAGCATTTAAGCCAGCCCCATGGATACCCACCTCACCAAACCCGCCGACCCATCGACAACCGACCTCGGCCGACGCGTCCGCGCCGCCCGCCAGGCGCAGGACTTGACGCTCGAAACCGCGAGCCGCCTCTGCGGCGTCTCCCGCTCGACCCTCTCCAAAGTCGAAAACGGCCTGATGTCGCCCACGTTCGACGTTCTGCAAAAAATCGTGCTCGGCCTGAAGATCGAGATTGGCGAGCTCTTCGGCTCGACGCCCAAGGTCAGCGCCAGCGGCCGCCGCGCGTTGACCCGCAAAAACGAAGGCCAGCGCCACGCCTACCGCGGCTATCAGATGGAGTTGCTCGCCACGGATCTGGCGCACAAAGCGATGTTGCCGTTTCGCATCCGCATCTCGGCGCACACGCTGGATGCCTTCGATGACTGGGGCCGTCACGAAGGCGAAGAATTCCTGTACGTGATCAGCGGCAGCGTGTGTCTCTATTCCGAGTTGTACGCGCCGACGCATCTGAATGCAGGTGACAGTCTGTACTTCGACAGCCGTACAGGCCACGCCGCCGTTTCCACTAGTGATGAAGACGCCGAAGTGTTGTGGATGGCGACCAGCGCCGACATTCCGCAGACGTCGGCCACTGCGGAACCAGCGAAAAAATAGCGAAGGGCGCCTGGACCACGGCACGTGTCAATGGCAAAAGGAAAGCCAACGTCAACGTCAATGCCGATGCCGATGCCGATAGCAACGCTAACGCCCGCGCTAATGGCAATGCCACAACCACAGCGCTTTAACGACGCGCAGCCAACGCCCGCTGCGCTAGTTGCGCGATATGCACCGCACGTTGCCCGGTCCCCTGCTCGATCTGCTCGCGGCAACTGAAGCCGTTGGTCAGCACGATCGTTTCCGCGTTTGCCGCCGCTGCAGCACGCACAGCCGGAAATAACGCGTCCTCCCCGATCTTCTCCGACAGCGCGTGATGCTCGTCGTTAAAACCGAACGATCCCGCCATCCCACAGCATCCCGTATCGAGCAACGTCCACTTCACGCCAAGCTTGTTCAGCAACGCGGTATCGCCTTGCATGCCAAACAGCGCCTTCTGATGACAATGCCCGTGCACGATCACGTCCGCTGCAAGCGTCGGCCAATCGAACGGCTGACGCGCGACGAAATCGGAGAATAGAAACGTCTGCGCCGACAGTTGCATCGCCAAAGCATGGCCGGGGAACTGCTTCAGTAGTTCGTCCTTGAACACCGATAAGCAACCCGGTTCGAGCCCGACCAATGGCACACCTGCGGCGATGTCCTCTCCGAGATCATCGAGAATGGTAGTCAACAACTCTCGCGCACGATCGAGCAAACCGAAGTCATACAGTGGACGTCCGCAACACAAACGGTTCTTCGGCAGCACGACGTGCCACCCCATTTGCGTCAACACATCGGCAGCGGCCTGCGCGATCTCGGGCGTGAAGTGATCGTTGAACGTATCGACCCACAAGATGACTTTCTTCACCTCACCACGAGAGCGGGAATCAAGCGCCGTTTGAGGCGCACGTCGAACACGCTGCCGATACGTCCGCGCGGCAAACTTCGGTAGTTCACGCGCCTGCGCCACACCGGCGACCCACTTCCCCACCGCCGCCAACCCCGGCGCCGACGTCATAAAATTCGTCAACCGGGGAAAACGCGCCGCCCATGGCGCCCATTCGCCAATCCGCCCCATAAACAACGCCTGACGCGGCCGCCGATTCTTCTCGTAGTAATGCGAAAGAAATTCCGCCTTGTACGAAGCCATATCCGTATGCGTCGGGCAATCGGATTTGCAGCCCTTGCACGCGAGGCAGGTATCGAGCGCCTCTTTCACTTCGCGGCTTTGCCAGCCATCCGCGATCACGTCGCCTTGCAGCATCTCCCAGAACAGATGCGCCCGGCCACGCGTCGAATATTTCTCTTCACGTGTCGCGCGAAAGCTCGGGCACATCGTGCCGCCTTCGAGCGAGCGGCACTTGCCCATGCCAATGCATCGTTCGATCTCGCGCTGAAAACCGTCGCCTTCCTGACTGGCGAACGTGAGCTTCGTTTGCAGTGTCACGGGCTTATAGGACGGCCCCATGCGCAGGTTTTCGTCGGCGCGATACGCGTGCACGACCTTGCCCGGATTCAACCGGTTGGCCGGGTCCCAGATCGCCTTGAACTGCTCCATCGCCTGCATCAGTTCGGGGCCGTACATGATCGGCAGAAACTCGGCCTTGGCCTGGCCGTCGCCGTGTTCGCCCGAGAGCGAGCCGCCGAATTCGACCACCAGTTCCGCCGCTTCGCGCAGAAACTTGCGCCACGTCGCGACGCCTTCCACGCTGCGCAGATCGAAAGTAATGCGCGCGTGCACGCAGCCATCCCCGAAATGACCATAGAGGCTCGTCTCATAGCCGTAACGATCCACCAGCGCCTGGAAGGCACGCAGATAATCGCCGAGACGCATGGGATCGACCGCCGCATCCTCCCAGCCGACCACCGGATCGGGTGTGCCCGCATCCACCGACAACGCCACCGCCGAAGCCCCGGTCTCGCGAATCGACCACACCTTCGCCTGCAACGCGCGATCCTCGACGAGCATCGCCGACACGTTCGGCCCGGCTTCGCCCGACGAAAAATACGCTGCCGCGGCCTGGGCCTGAAGCACGGCGTCGTCTTGTGTATCCGCGCCGAATTCGAGCACGACCCAGGCGTCGCCGTCCGGCAGCAACGCGATTTCATCCTTCTTCAAACCACGCGCCTGCAAGCCGCGGATGATCGCGCGGTCGAGTCCTTCGATCGCGATCGGTCCGCAGCGCATGAAATGCGGCACGGCGTCCGCAGCGGTGTAGATATCGGTGAAGCCGACCACGACGATCACGCGTTTCGCCGGACTCTTTACGAGCCGCACTTTCGCCTGCAACGTCACGGCACAGGTGCCCTCGGTGCCGACCAACGCACGCGCGACGTTGAAGCCGTTTTCCGGCAGCAGTTGATCGAGGTTGAAGCCAGACACGCGCCGCTTGATCTGCGGGAATTTCGCGCGAATCTGATCAGCGTAGGTGTCGCGCAGCCGCTTGAGCGCGGCGTAGATTTCGCCTTGACGGCCACCTGCTGCGATGATGCGGTCGAGTTCGCCGTCAGGTGTCGGACCCACCCAGAAACGCGCGCCATCGAAGGTCGCGATTTCCAGCGCCTCGACGTTCTCCACCGTCTTGCCGGCCATCACCGAATGCGCGCCGCACGAGTTGTTGGCGATCATGCCGCCGAGCGTGCAGCGACTGTGCGTGGCGGGGTCGGGTGCGAACGTGAGGCCGTGTGCTTCGGCGGCGTCGCGCAAGGTGTCGCAGATCACGCCCGGTTCGACGATTGCTACGCCCGCGACAGGATCGATCGATACGACGCGGTTCACATACTTGCTCGCGTCGGCCACTACTGCGACGTTCACGCATTGGCCGTTCTGCGAAGTCCCGCCGCCACGAGGGAGAAAGGGCACGTCATTGCGGCGGCACGCGGCGAGCGTCTCCACCAGATCGTCGACGTCCGACGGCACCACCACGGCGAGCGGAACCTGCCGATAGTTCGATGCATCCGCCGCATAGAGCGCTTTCGAGCCCTGATCAAAGCGTACTTCGCCGCGTACGTTGCGGCGCAGGTCGGCTTCGAGCGCCTGCAACACGGCGGCCGTACCCGAGAAAGGCCTGGCGATGCGTGGTTCTTTCAACGAGTCATGAGCCGCATCGCCTGATAAAGCATTCACGCCCGTGCCCTGATCTTCATCCAATGACGTTCCCACTGTGCGCCTCATGTCTCGTGTCCAACGCCCGCGCTATCGCCCTGCATTCGTGAATCAAGCCGCCTGGCTCGCGGTCATCTTGAAGATGCCCTGTGCGTTGCCCGCGTCGAAACGCAGGTCCGTTTCCCAGCGGCGCACGTCCTGGTCGAAGGTCCGCTTGCGCGTGATGAACTCGTAAAACGAACCTGGCACGTCGCGCGTCACGATGCTGCCATCGGCCGCACGGAATTCGCGCCGCACGATGTCCGCACGGTACGCGGTCTGAAACACCCGGCCCGAACGCGAACGCTCCACGTCCGGCTTCATCGGACGACCCTTCGCCTTTTCGTCGTCGGAGAGCTTGAACACGTCCGCGACACGATCGGTGGCGTGATTGAAGGCGTTGCCTTCGGTTGCGATCCACGCCATTTCCGCCGACTCCTTTAACAATACTTCGTAATCGGCTTCGCGTGGCGTCTCGTGTTGCCGTGCGAACGCACCGACGATCACCGGCAGCAATGTGTGAGCCGCCTCGAGCGGCAATACACCTTCGCGTTCGAGCTCCCACAACTGGCCGGCGGCTTGCGGCGTCAGCGGATCGCGCGAGGCGCCGATCACGTTCGTCACCGCCTGCTGAAACGCCGCTGAGAAACGCTCAGGATGCAATTCGCTCACGAAGAACTGCGCGATCTCATCGGGGGCGTCGTCGTGCGCCCACGCGCGGCCGGTCATGCCCAGGCGGTCGAGCGGATAGCGGCCGTTGATGCTGAAACCAAGCGGCCGCAAGATGCGCGCGAACGCAGCTTCGCCCGGCGGCAACGCCCCGTTCTCGGCCCAGCGCACCGTGCGCAATGCACCGTGGTCGAAGTAGACGCTGCCGCCGGCTGCGATCGCCTCCTCGGTGTACCGGCGGCCATTTGCCGAGCGTGCCAGCAGGTCTTCGAACAGCGCCATGTTCATCGCCTGCGCCAGTTCGGCGCGGGTGACCGTGCCGTCTTCCCACTCATTGAGAATCTGCGGATGATTCAGGGTGGCGAACAGTCTCGTGGTTTTCTCGGCGCCGAGCAGTTTCAGCAGCAGTTGTTCAACATTCGCATTCTTGACGTTTCGCATATCGGTTCCGGGCAGCATGCGGTGAGCAAGCGTTCGTATTTTCGAAGATGGTTTGCCGGCCTGGCTTCAAGGCGCAAACACGGTATCGTTGGATGCGAGATTATTCAAATTCGCGGCGCCCCCGTAAAGCGAGATAAAATCGCCACTTGATGCGTTTTTGGAATCAACGTGCGAAAGTTCAAGATCCCCAACATGGGCGCGCTGCTCGCGTTCGAAGCCGCCGCGCGACACGAGAGCTTCACGCATGCTGCCCGCGAGTTGTTCCTCACCGAAAGCGCGGTGTCCCGGCAGATCAATACGCTGGAAAGCAATCTCGGCGTGCGGCTGTTCGTGCGCGTGAAACAACGCGTCGTGCTGACCAAGGCGGGCAAGGTGTATAGCGCGCAGGTGCGGCGCTCGCTGGAACAACTGGACCGCGACACGCTGTCGATCATCGCGCATGGCAGCGGCGGCGGTTATCTGGAACTGGCCGTGCTGCCGACTTTCGCGTCGCAATGGCTGATTCCGCGGCTGACGGCATTCAATGCGCAGTATCCGGACGTGCGGGTCAACATGGGCGTGCGCACCGGCACCTTCCCGTTCGCCGATACGCATTTCGAAGCGGCAATCCACTACGGCAAGCCGACATGGCCGGGCACGTCGGCGGATTTTCTATTTAGCGAGGAAGTCGTGCCGGTATGTGCAGCGAGTCTGCTGACGCGGCCTGTGGAAACAGCGGCTGATCTGCTGGATTACCCGCTGCTGCATTCCACCACCCGGCCGGACGGCTGGGCATCGTGGTTCGCCAATCTCGGCGTCGACGATAACCGGACAATGCAAGGGGTTCGCTACGAACTCCATACGATGCTGATCAGCGCCGCCGCAGCCGGTCTCGGCATCGCGCTGGTGCCGCGCTTTTTCGTGGACGCTCAGCTCGAACAGCTCGGACTCGTGATGCCGCTCGACGCGCCCGCCGTCGCCGACTCGGCGTATTACCTCGTCTACCCGACGGAGTTGAGCCACGGTAAGCCGCTCACGAGTTTTCGCGAGTGGCTGTTGCGGGAAGCGGCGGCATACAGTGCAGTGAATCCTGGGCTGGGCGGCAATCCCGATGCCGCGTGATCGGCGGTAGCGGTAGCGGTAGCGGTAGCGGTAGCGGTAGCGGTAGCGGTAGCGGTAGCGGTAGCGGTAGCGGTAGCGGTAAATGTTAGGCGTTAATCACCGGTTTGCTCGCGCGCCTGCGCCAACGCACTCAAATTGCCTTCGCCGAAACCGTGATGCCCTTGCCGCTGCACGATCTCAAAGAAGATCTCGCCGGCACCGCGCCGCACAAAGGTCTGAAAGAACAGCGACGGCACGCCGTCGGCGCCGATCTCGCCATCCACCAGCACATGCGTGCGCCTGAGCCGTTCGACATCGAGTCCATGGCCCGGCAGGCGCGCATCGAGCTGCTCGTAGTAGCGCGGCGGCGGCTCGACGAATTCGACGCCGTTCGCGATGAGCTGCTCGACGCACGCAAAGATATCGTCGGTGGCGAGCGCAATGTGCTGCACGCCCTCGCCCGGATGATCGGGCAGATAGTCGTGCATCAGATTCGTGCGGCGCGTGCCTTCCTCATACAAAGGCACGCGGATCGCACCGCACGGCGACACCATCACGCGCGATTCGGCCGACACATGCCAGTTCGCGTGCAGCTCGTGAATCTCACGGAAGTTGAGCAGATCGCGATAAAAATCGAGCCACTCCTGCATCCGGCCCTCACCGACCGTTTGCGTCAGATGATCGACCGCGACGAGGCCCGTGCCGACGTGGCTCAGATCGGCGTGCGCGGTATCGATCTCGATCGGACGGAAGTCGATGTCGAAGATCGAGATGTCGCCAAGGCCGCCGCGCTGGCCGCCACGGCCGCGCCACCGGTCGACGAAATAGATGTGCGAATCGCCAATGCCCTGGATGGCCGGAATCAGCAACTCGCCCGCGCCGAGGCGCTCGCCTTCGAACGCCCATGCGCCGAGCTCAATCGCGCGGTCGAAGGCACGCTGCGCGTTGGCCACACGAATACCGATCGCGCAGATGCCCGCGCCATATTCCTCGGCGTAGCGCTCAGCAAACGAATCCGGCTCGGCGTTGATCAGGAAATGCATCTCGCCCTGGCGGTACAGCGTAACGTCCTTGCTGATATGGCGCGCAATCGCCTTGAAGCCGAGTTTTGTGAAGGTCTCGCCGAGCGCCCTTGGCTCGCGCGAGGCGAACTCGACGAATTCGAGGCCCGCGGTGCCGAGCGGATTGTGCTCAGGCGCCGACACGGCGCGCAGCGCGGCGTCTGGAGTGGGCAAGTCGCTGGGCATGGCAGTCTCCTTGGACAGTCTTTCGTACGCTGTTGCGCGTGTTCGTGATGTTTCTGCTATTCGGTGCGCGCCGTGAGCCACCTGCAGTGTGACAGCACGGGCGTGCTATGCAGCAGCAATGCGGCACGCGACGGCTTTTGCATCGTGTTTGTACACCGGGTAGCAGAACGTTCGCAACCTTCATTTTGTACTGGATGGTTCACGCGCGGTGAATCGCGATTGCAGCGTGCGGCCATTGTGCCGCCCGCGGCTTCCGCATCTCTTGTTCCAGTTGACGGCGTGCGTCAGGTCCTGGACATGCCGCCACGGCCGCGTTTTGACACACGTTTAGCCGCAGGCTTGCCGGTAGCCGCCGCCATGCGCTGCTGCGCGACCTCGCGCACAGCATCAATAAACGCCCGGCCCACCGGCGAAGGCTGCGTGTCAGAGCGCCGGATCAGCCCCACGGGCTCACCAGTGCCCGCAAACGGTAATGGCAAACGCACCAACATGCCGTGTGCCAGTTCATATTCAACTGCGCTCAGCGGCACGAACCACACCGCGTCGTTTTCCAGCGTCAACGCGCGCCCCGTCGATACCGACAGCACTTCGACAAACCCCGACAACGGCGGCACGCCCCACGCAGTCAGCAAGCTTTCAGCCGATTGCCGGATTAGTGTGCCGAACGGCGGCAGCACCACCGGAAAATCCTCCAGCGACGTGGCCGGCAAGGCCGCCCCCAGCGCCAACGGATGCCCGGCGCGGACCACGGCAATCAACGGTTCGCTGAAAAGCTGCTCGAAACTGAGCCCGACCATCCGTTCCGGGTCCGCCAGACGTCCAATCGCGAATTCGATCGCACCGGCCTTCAGGCGTTCGAGCAGTTCGGGATTGGCGCCGGTGGCAAGACGCACGATCACGCGTGGCCAAAGCGCGGCGAACCGCTTCAGCACCGGCGGCACCAGCGCAGCCGCGACGGTCGGCAGAATACCGATTTCCAACGTGGCGGCCACCGCGCCTTCCGCCCGCGCCAGCAAATCCACACCCTGTCGCAACGCGCTGACACAGGCGCTCGCATGCGGCATGAAGAGCTGTCCCTCGCGGGTCGGCACGGCTCCGTGACGGCCGCGCTCGAACAGTTTCACGCCGAGAATCGCCTCCAGTTCAGCCACCGTCTTGGAGACTGCGGGCTGCGTAATGGACAGGCTTTCGGCGGCCCGCTGCACGCCGCCGAACTGGGCGACAGCCAGAAAGCACTGGAGATGACGGAATTTGACGCGGCTGTCCGCGAGGCTTCTTTGCATAACAGCAGGTTATACGAAATGGACGAAAACGTCATTTTTCATAACCTCTCAGGTTAGATAAAGTCGCGCCATAACGCCTTATCCCACAATTCTCGAAGGAGACACTGATGGACGATTCCTTTCTCACCGCACGCGACTTCGCGTCCCACCCCCCCTACGTCTATCCCGGCTACGGTTCTTCGGTCAAACGCGGCCCGACGCGCCCGCTGATCCCGCTGAAGGAAAAGCTGCGCGACCAGCGCGTACCGGTCTACGGCACAGAAGACCTCGGCGCGCTCGATCACGATCTGACGCGCAACGCGGTGCGCAACGGCGAACCGCTCGGCGAACGCATCATCGTGACAGGCCGCGTGCTCGACGAAGGCGGCCGTCCGGTGCGCAATACGCTGGTTGAGATCTGGCAGGCCAATGCCGCCGGCCGCTATGTGCACAAAAATGATCAGCACGACGCGCCGCTCGACCCGAACTTCCTCGGCGCCGGCCGCTGCATGACCGACAACGACGGCCGCTACCGCTTTCTGACGATCAAACCGGGCGCCTACCCGTGGGGCAATCACCCGAACGCATGGCGTCCGAACCATATTCACTTCTCGCTGTTCGGTGACCACTTCGGCTCGCGTCTCGTCACGCAGATGTATTTCCCCGGCGACCCGCTGCTGGCCTTCGATCCGATTTTCCAGGGCACGCCCGAACATGCGCGCGACCGTCTGATCGCAAACTTCTCGCTCGATACGACGCAGGAGGCCTATGCGCTCGGCTACGACTTCGACATCGTGCTGCGCGGCCGCAACGAAACTCCGATGGAGCGCTAAGCCATGACGACTCTCAAGCAAACACCTTCGCAAACGGTCGGGCCGTACTTCGCTTACGGTTTGTGCCCGCAGCAATATGACTTCGACTTCAAGAGCCTGCTCACGCCCGTTCTGGCTGACCGCGAAGCGGCCGGCGAGCACATCACGATCGTCGGCCAGCTGTTCGACGGCGACGGCAAGGTAATCGGCGATGCGATGCTGGAAATATCGCAGGTTGACGCGCAAGGCCACTACCCGGCATCACGCGAGGAAATCCTGAAGACCGGTTTCCGCGGCTTCGCCCGCGTGGGTACGGGCACCGATCCGCACAAACGATTTGTCGTTGAAACGGTGAAACCCGGCCGCGCAAACCCGGACGAAGCGCCGCATCTGAATGTGATCGTGACGATGCGCGGCATGCTGCTGCACACCTTCACGCGCATCTATTTCGAGGACGAAGCCGAGGCTAATGAACGGGATGCCGTGCTGGCAGCGGTTCCAGCGGACCGGCGTGACACGCTGATCGCGCGCCGCGAGCCGAATACGGCCAATGTGTACCGCTTCGATATCTATATGCAGGGCGACAAGGAAACCGTGTTTTTCGATCTGTGAGCCGGATTTTCTATACTTTCATATGGCTTTCACATACACTGGAGATGATCCGTCTTGCGACTGGATCGCGAAACTCCGAGTAGTTAAGCCCGCCCCGCGCGGGCTTTTTTTTGCGCTCAGCAACGGAAGTGGTCGATGCTCTGCCCGGCGTAAATCGCTCGCGCTAGCCAATCAGGCTTATCGCCGTAGCCGTCCCACGTATTTCCATAGGCGTCGCGATACATCACGGCCCGGATCGCGGTTTTATCGGCTTCGATCGAATCGGCGAGCGCTTCCATCGTAATGCCGTATTCGTCCATGCGGCGGCGGATCCACACGATCAGGCGCTCACGCGCATTCCCGTCGAGGTCGAACAGCCGTTGTTCTTCTCGCTCTTTCATAACGTACCGGTTTCGCGGCTGATAATGCTCGCGTTGAAAAAACAAAGGCTTCGCTAAACAACGCGAAGCCTATGCGTGAATCAGATGGGTGAGTGCGAATCGAACTCACGATGCCTCTCCCGATGCGTAACAACTCGCATCTGAAATCATGCCCAAAGGATCCTGAATTTAGGGGAATTCGTTGGCAAACGGCTCGAATCGCGCCCGATCGGCCTTGGTGTTCCAAGGCTGCTTTAGCGTATGGAAAGCGATTCTAGCATCCAATTTCCGCTGCTTGCAGCAACTGATTGTCCGCCCGCGACAATAGGCTTTCTTTGTCATTCCGTTTGCGTTCGGCACCCGCTTATTCGATTCTTATTGGTTCTTTACTGGTTCTATTGGTTCTATTGGTTCTATGGGCACTCACCAAAAACAAAACCTCGCGCGCTCATGCTATGTTTCACGAGCCCGCATCGCCGCCCGCAGGAGACACACGAAAATGCCCGCCTCAACAGCCATCGCCACGATCCTGGCCGCCCTGCTACTCGGTGCCATGAGCCCCGGACCGAGCTTCGTCATCGTTGCCCGCAATGCAATCGGACTCTCGCGCGGCGACGGCCTCGCAACGGCTGCGGGCATGGGTATCGGCGGCGTGTTCTTCAGCGGGATTGCCTTGCTCGGCCTGTACACGTTGCTCGCGACCGTAGAGTGGCTGTACGTCGGCTTGAAAGTGGCCGGCGGCCTGTATCTGATCTACCTTGCGTCGAAGATCTGGCGCGGTGCGGCCAAGCCTCTTGCATTCGACGCCACGCAAGCCGCAGCCGCCAATGTGCGCAAATCCTTCTGGATCGGTTTGAGTACACAACTCAGCAATCCGAAAACTGCGGTCTACTACGGCAGTATCTTCGCGGCCCTGCTTCCGCAACATCCGCCGCTGTGGTGCTACTTTGCATTGCCCCCTGCGATCTTCGCCATTGAAGCCGGCTGGTACACCATCGTCGCGCTGTGCTTTTCAAGCAAACGGCCACGTGAGGTTTATCTGCAGTGGAAGGCCTGGATCGATCGCGTCGCCGCAAGCGCGGTCGCCGCACTCGGATTGCGGCTGATCCTGACGGCGCATAAAGTGGGCATCTGAAACAGAAACGCTACCAGAACGGCTTGCCGCGCCATACGGTACGGCAAGCCAGTGACAAGGGCCGCATCAGCGTGCACCGAACGTCCACCAGTCCGGTCTATAACAAAACAGTTACAAGATAAGTGTTGACGCTGGCATGCCCCGGCGGTTACTGTGGCACCCGAAGTTCAAGAAGTTCGATTGCTGTTCATCAATGTCTCGCTCCTCAGCGGTATTCGTTGTCCTCTCCCTCCTTGACGCTTCACGCGCTCCTCAACAGAGCAAATTTTTCTATTTTTACTCAAGGATTCTTCATGGATACCGGTACCGTTAAGTGGTTCAACGACAGCAAAGGCTTTGGCTTCATCACCCCGGACAAGGGCGGCGACGACCTGTTCGCGCACTTCTCCGAAATCAGCGGCGACGGCTTCAAGACGCTGGCTGAAAATCAGAAGGTGAGCTTCGAAACGAAGCAAGGCCCGAAGGGTCTGCAAGCGGCTAACATCAAGCCGATGTAAGTTTGAAGGGCTCGGTGTCCGGCAACGGACATCGGGCTGCAGCGACATCCTCGCGGAGCTTTGTCTCCCACAGTTGGCGCGATCGCTTTTAGCTGCATATAGTGTTCAGCTAGCCTAAGCGCCAAACGCCTCGTTGCACCTCATTCTCCCCTCCGGCTTTAACGCCCTTTTTAGCTTTCCGACTGCGTTTGGATTCGGCTCGCAATGGCTTGAATCGGCTCGTCCGCGTGACCCGTATAACGGCTCGCACGGCAGGCGCGCACTCGAACATTATTAAAATATAAAATGCAAAACAAACATATTCATCATTACAACGGCTATGCCGTCAAACCCTCGGCGCATCGCTTGCCCGACGGTAGTTTTTCGTCCAACCTGTTGCTCGAACGCGCTGACAGCGCGCGTACCGAAGGGCGCTACCAGTTTTATTCGCTCGACTATTTCCCGAACGAAGAACAGGCACTGCAGCACTCGGCACGCTGGGCACGCCGCTGGGTCGACACGCGCGGTTAAGCGCGAATCGACCCCGATGCGCGCGGCACGCCGCGCTTGCATCGTTCAGCACCTCATAGCGCGCCATCGGGCGCGCTAGAAAATCGCGCGCGGTCTATTCGGCGGTTCCTTCCGCCTTGATCCGCGCGCGCAGTTCGAACTTCTGAATTTTTCCCGTCGATGTCTTCGGCAATTCGCCGAAGCGCACCGCTTTGGGCAACTTGTATCCCGCAAGAAACAGCCGGCAGTGCGCGATGATCTCCTCCTCGCTCACCTGAGCGCCTTCCTTGAGTTCGACGAAGGCGCACGGCACCTCGCCCCACTTCGGATCGGCCATCGCCACCACGGCAGCAACCGACACCGCTGGGTGACGGTACAGCGTGTCTTCGACCTCGATGCTCGAGATGTTCTCGCCGCCCGAAATGATGATGTCCTTGCTGCGATCGCGGATACGGATGTAACCGTCAGGCATCCGCACGCCGAGGTCCCCGGTGTGGAACCAGCCGCCGAGGAAAGTGGCTTCCGTGGCGCGCTCGTTCTTCAGATATCCCTTCATACAGATGTTGCCGCGGAACATGATCTCACCGAGCGTTTCACCGTCGTCAGGCACGGGCGCGAGCGTGTCCGGGTCGAGCACCGTGACGGCTGCCTGCAGGTGGTAACGCACGCCTTGGCGCGCATTCATTTCGGCGCGCACGTTGTCGTCGAGCGTTTCCCATTCCTCCTGCTTCGCACAGACCGCGGCCGGCCCGTAGGTCTCAGTGAGCCCATACACATGCGTCAGATCGAAACCGATGGCCTTCATCTTCGCGATCACAGCCGGCGCGGGCGCCGCGCCCGCGACCATCGTCGACACGCGATGCGTGATGCCTTCGCGCCACTCGGCGGGTGCATTCGCGAGCGCGCTTTGCACGATCGGCGCGCCGCAATAGTGCGTGATGTTTTCGCGGCGAATCAGGTCGAACACCATCTTTGCGTCGAACCTGCGGAGACAGACGTTGACGCCGGCACGCGCGGCGACGGTCCATGGAAAACACCAGCCGTTGCAGTGAAAAAGCGGCAAGGTCCATAGGTAGACCGCATGCTTGGGCATATCCCATTCGAGAATATTGCTGAGCGCATTCAGATACGCACCGCGATGGTGGTAGACCACGCCTTTCGGATCGCCGGTCGTGCCCGACGTGTAGTTCAACGCGATAGCGTCCCACTCGTCGGCAGGCAAGGTCCAGACGAACTCGGGGTCGCCGGTTTGCAGGAAAGCTTCGTAGTCGGTTGCGCGGATGAACTTGTCGGCGTCGGCGGGCATCGCATCGGCCACGCTGATTACGCGTAACTCGGGGAATTCCAGCGCGGCACGGTGCGCGAATTCGCTGTACTCGGTATCGACGATCACCGCCTTCGCCTCGCCATGGCGCAGCATGAACAGCAGCGACGACACGTCGAGCCGCGTATTCAGCGTATTGAGCACAGCGCCGGCCATCGGTACGCCGAAATGCGCTTCTATCATCGGAGGAATATTCGGCAGCAAAGCGGCAACCGTGTCGCCGCGTTCGACACCGGCCTGGCGCAACGCGCTGGCCAGACGCCGGGCGCGCTCGTAGGTTTCGCGCCAGTTCCGGCGAATCTCCCCATGGACGACCGCCAGCCGCTCGCCGTAGACTTCCGCTGCGCGCACGATGAAATCGATGGGTGTGAGCGGGACATAATTGGCTTCGCGCCGTTGGAGGCCTTCTTCGAACATGTGCTTCATCGCTTTGTCTCCTGAGGCGCTGGCCGCGCCGTCGATTATTCTGAGTGATGAGCTAGCCTAGCAATTGCCAGGGTGAACTGTCTGTCATTCAAATGACAGAGTAGCGCGCCCTGCCCCTCAACCCAACTTTAGCCGCCTCCACGCCCGCTAGCCGCTTATGGACGACGCACCGTTTACCGCTCTCGCAGACACCCGCTCGCACCGCCCTGAACGGATCGCGCGCGCCGATCTGCCGCGGCTGTTCGGCACCTGCGCATGGTTCAGGGCGCTTGCCGCCGAGCATCAGGCCATGGTCCTTGCCAGCGCGTATGCGGAGCGTCTGGAAGGGGGCGCATGGATCGCGCGCCGCCAGGAGCCGTCAGACTACTGGATCGGCGTCCATTCCGGCCTCATCAAACTCGCCATCTACAACGCCTCGGGACGCAGTTGCACGCTCTCCGGCGTGCCGCCCGGCGGCTGGTTCGGCGAAGGCAGTGTGATCAAGCGGGAATTGCGCAAATACGATGTAGCCGCCATTCAGCCTTCGCTCGTGATGTTCGTGCCGTCGGAGACGTTCCATGCACTCCTGGAATCGAGCCTGCCGTTCACCGGCTTCGTGATCCGGCAGTTGAACAACCGCATGGGCGAATTCATCGCGTCGATCCAGAATAGCCGCCTGCTGGATGTCGACGCGCGCGTCGCGCAGTCGCTCGCGCAACTGTTCAATCCCGACCTCTATCCCGACACCGGGCGCACGCTGGCCATTTCGCAGGAAGAAGTCGGCCTGCTGGCGGGCGTCTCGCGGCAACGGATCAATCAGGCACTCCAAAACCTCGAAAAACTGCAGATTTTGCGGCTCTCGTACAACCAGATCGACGTGCTGGATCTCGAACGCTTGTGCGCGTTTGGTCGGGAGCAGATTTAAAGCAAACGCGCGCCCGGCTGCCGGTCGCAGCCCACACGTTGTTTGCTGCGATTTTCTACAGGCTTGGCGCCACTTTCCCCGATTTTCCTCGACGTTTGCCGTTTTTCACAGGCCGCCTCAGGCCGCACGTTCGCGTGCCGGGCCAGGAATTTCGGACGCCGGAATAAAGAATCCTCGGCAACAGCCGTTATGCCGGCTATGCAACGCAGATTGCAGCCCCTCCCTATTCCGAGTTCACCGTATTGTCGAAGCCGATAATGAACCGTCTGACACTGAAACAGAAATTGTGGGTGCCGATACTGCTTTGCTGGGCGGCGCTCCTGATCGTGACCGTTGTGAATGCATTCGATGCACGAAACGCCCAAATGGACGCACGGCGCGCGGATCTGGCCGACGTTACCGACATGGCGGTGTCGATCGTCGCGGACTATGCGAAGCAGGCCGACGCCGGCAAGCTCCCCGTCGACGAGGCCAAACAGCAGGCCATCGCCCGCATTACCGCGCAGCGTTACGGCGCATCGGGCTACGTGACGATCGTGCGCGGCGATTCGGTAATGGTCGCTCATCCGATGAGTCCCAAGCTGAACGGCAAGGACATGAGCGGCTTCCGCGACGCGAAAGGCAATGCGCTGTATCACGACATCGCGCAGGCAGGCGGCTCGGCGTCCGGCGCAGGCTATCTGCGCTACTGGTGGCCCAAACCCGGTGAAACCGCGCCGAGCGAAAAGATCGGCTATGTGAAGCGCTTCGGCCCATGGAACTGGGACTTTATCGCCGGTGCCTATATGGATGACATCCAGGCGCAGTTCTACGCAACGCTCGCGCGCTCGGCCGGCATGCTGGTGCTGCTGGGCGTGGTGGTGTCGTTCGTGGCTTCGCGCGTGGTGCGCAACGTATCGCGTTCGATCGGCGGAGAGCCGGCTACGGCGGCGGCACTTGCCATGCAGATCGCACGCGGCGATCTCGCCACGCACATCGACCTGCGCCGCGACGATACGTCAAGCCTGCTGTTCTCGTTGCGCGAGATGCGCAATCAACTGGCTGCCACCATCGCGCGAATCAAGACCTCGGCCGAGACGATCACGGTCGCCTCGAAGGAAATCGCTGCGGGCAACCTGGATCTGTCGAGCCGCACCGAAGAACAGGCGGCTTCGTTGCAGCAGACCGCAGCCAGCATGGACGAGCTCACCAAGACCGTCTCGCAGAACGCCGACAATGCCGCGACCGCATCGGAACTCGCGGCGGATGCATCGAATATTGCCGCGCGCGGCGGCCAGGTCGTCAACGACGTGGTCGAAAAAATGGCCGGCATCACCGATAGTTCGCGCAAGATCGGCGAGATTATCAGCGTGATCGAAGGCATCGCGTTTCAGACCAATATCCTCGCGCTGAACGCAGCAGTGGAAGCAGCGCGCGCCGGTGAAGAAGGCCGCGGCTTCGCGGTCGTCGCAGGCGAAGTGCGCAATCTCGCGCAGCGCAGCGCGACGGCGGCCAAAGAGATCAAGGTGCTGATTCATCAGTCCGTCGCGCAGGTCGGCGAAGGCTCGACGTTGGCAGGCAAAGCCGGCAGCACGATCAGCGAGGTGGTCGACGCCGTGCGCCGCGTGACGGCGATTATGAACGAGATCTCAGCGGCCTCGAAAGAGCAGAGCTCAGGCATCGGCGAAGTCAATCTCGCGATTCGCCAGATGGACGATGTGACGCAGCGCAATGCCGCGCTAGTCGAACAGGCTGCGGCCGCGGCAGGTTCGCTCGACGAGCAGACCGAACGTCTGCGAAATGCGGTGGCCGTGTTCAAGGTCGAACAGCATGCCTGATTGAGCGGCATGCTTATGCGGTCACTTGGTGTGATCCATCAACGCAGCCGATAAAGAAGGCCGTTATCCGCTTGGCGGGTAACGGCCTTCCTGTTTTATACAGACGCGGTTCTGAGCCTGCTACGCGGTGCGCGGATCGCTCCGGCGAGTAACAGGCCGTGCCAGCATCGCATCGGTATCGAACAGCGCAAAGACAATGTTTGACAGCACACCTGAATTCTTCCAGCGCAGATAGTAGCGATGCGCAGTCTGATACGGCGCATACCGGTCGGGCATCGCGTGCCACGGCTTGCCCGTGTGCAGCACCCACAGCACGCTATTCACCACGCAACGGATGTCGATGCTGGGACGGCCACGCCGCGGCCCGAGGTCTTTCATTTCCGGCAGGAGCGGCACGATGCGATGCCATTGCTCGTCGGTGAGATCCTGAATGGCCGGCGATCGAGCCGGCGGGTTTGAAGGGGGAGTATCCATGTGCAGTAAGAACATGCGCCTGCAGCACACGTGCTAGCGTCGCCGCGAAAATAGTGTCTATCACTCAATCGTTTCAGACTACCCGAAGCGCGCTGTCTCGAAAGTCAATTATTGTCAGACTCGTGTGCACAATTGTCAGGAATCGCAATACGTTATTGCGCCATGGATTAATGGTGCGGCGGAGGGGCGTCTATCATCGGCGCGCCCTCACGCTGACCGGCGCGGCGTATTACGACCACATGTCCAACGCGGCGATCGGCAACGGTCAGTTGGGGAGCGGTAATCGCTATACGCTCGTGGCGCTGGCTGAGTATGCGTTGTCGAAGCGCACCAAGGGTTATGGTACGGTCGATTTCGGCAAAGTGTCAGGAGCAGCCTCGGTCGAATTGCCGGGCAAGAACAATCAGACCGGCGTTGCACTCGGTCTGCGTACGATTTTTCGAGTCCGTACGGTACGGCAAGGTCCAGCAGGCGCGCGGCGTCCGGTATTCACGGGGGCCGACCATCAGAATGGCGCGCCCATAAAAAAAGGTGCCGCGAACGGCACCTTTTCTACAACAACCAGCTTCTGCTGAAGCTTAGAAGCGGTGACGCAGACCGACCGTAGCAGCCGTCTGGTTCTTCGACGACGACGGCAGTTGCGTGTTGTCGCCGCTGTAGATCGAAGCCACACCGCCGTCGCCCATTGCGTGTTGATACACAGCTTGAGCGTAGACGTCCGTACGACGCGACAGCGAGTAGTCAGCTTGCAGGCCGATCTGGTGGTAACGGGTCTTCATGTCGTTGCCGTCAGCATTGACACCGTAGCCACGTGCGTCGGTGAACGTGTAAGCAACGCCCAGAGCCATTGCCGGCGTCAGGTTGTACTTGCCGTTGACTTCGTAGTTGTTCGAACGACCTTGACGTTGGCCAACTGCTGCGCCAACCAGGTTGTCGATACGCGACTGCGTGAATGCAGCACCGACGGTAGCCGGGCCGAACGAGTACGAAGCAGCTGCGCCGAACTCACGTTGGCGGAAGTTGCCCGTGATGACACCCGAAGTGTTAGCCAGCACGCCATCCGAAGCGCCGGACACGTTTGCAGCCGGGTTGTTCTGCTGTGCGTAAGCAGCGCCCAAACGCAGACCTTGGAACTGGTATGCAGCACCAACGCTGTATTCGCGGTTGTTTGCGAATGCGCCAGCCTGGTTCGAGAAGCCGTACGTGCCGCCGAACGTGAAGCCAGCGTAGTTAGCGCTCGAGTACTTGATCGAGTTGTTGACTGAGTAGCCGCCGTTCGTGCTCAGGTTGTCGTTGTTGAACGGGTGCGCGAAGTACGTACCGCCCCAGCTGCCCGTTGCGGTCAGCGGTGCCAGGTAGTCTTGTGCTGCGTCGTATTGACGACCCAGCGTGACCGTACCGAATTGCGCGCTCGACAGACCGACAAACGCTTGACGGTTGAACATGCCGTTGTTGTTAGCGAACTTGCCGTTGTTGATGTTGAAGCCGCTTTCCAACGTGAAGATTGCCTTCAGACCGCCGCCCAGATCTTCCGAACCGCGCAGACCGAACATGCTTTGGTTGATACCGCCGCTGCCCGCTGCCCACTTTGCGTTGCCGTGACCGATGCCGTTAGCCGGAGCGACGTTGCTGGTGTACGTCAGGCCCGCGTCCAGCAGACCATACAGGGTCACGCTGCTTTGTGCGTGAGCGACGGATGCGAACGATGCGGCAACCGCAACGACGATGAGACTCTTTTTCATGCGTGGGACTCCAGTTCGATAAATTTACGCGGGGAGCGGGACCTGCCTCAGCAGCGCATGCATCACTCGCTGCCGCCCTGTTTGCTGAACCGTTTCGGATCAGCCGGGCACCCTTTAAACGAAGCGTGAGTGTAGGGGGAGACCCTAGTAGCAACGCCCGCAATTTACACAACATGATTTTTCAGAATTCGCAACAATCCAGAGGGGATCAGCATTAAGTCTTTATTTTTCATACGTTTATCGCGAAATGTGGATAAGGGCATGCCTGCTCTGGACAAAAATTATCTGCAACATCCCAATATTAAAGTTGTGTGAATGCAACAGCATTTAATATGGATGACGTAATCGGGTCGGAACGTTTGAAAAGTGAGAGACGTCTGATTGCCCGAAAATAAGGCAATAGCGATAGACTCATTCCGACGCAGCGTAAATTTATTTACGAAAAGCGGGAACTTAATTGGTTTAATGCGGTCGCCGATTTAATGCCGAATACTCAAGGAACGAATATCGGTATTAGCTGTGATTAAAATGGATCACGGTGCGGTGCCGGCTGGGCGAAGAAGGAGAAGCGAAACCTTCAGCACGGGCGTTGCCCGGAGGTGAGCTGCGGCGCCGGCCGCCGCGTGACAATGGCCCGTGCTGAAAGCGGAAGGCATACATCGAACAGCCTTCCGTACTCATTTAACGGCACAATCGTGCACATTTTTCACACGGAGTTTCCCTTACTTCCCGGTCGCCGACACAAATGGCCCGCGGAGAAACCGGCCAAGCGCCAAAAACCCAGCGCACGCATGCGACAAATTCGTCGATCTCGTCAAAGCGAGTCGCGATATTGTCGCGAAGAGATGCATCGCTTAATACGTGCGGCTGAACTGGGGAGGATAGATATGGGCATCGCGTAAGCCGGCTAAAATCGCGACAAAGCCTCCTCGGCAAACCAAACCGGGAATCAGCTCAACCAGATTAATAGCGCAGCGAAAGTGGCATATTGCCGCACCTGATATTGGCTTCTCGTCACAAAATAAAAAGGGTTCCGAAAATTCGGAACCCTTTTTTACATCTATGGTGGGCCGGGTCGGAGTCGAACCGACGATGTCCTTTCGGAGGCGGATTATGAGTCCGCTGCCTGCAACCAGCACGGCGTCCGGCCCAAGAAAAAGACCCGGTCATGAAGGCCGGGCCCATTCGTTGATTGGCCGACATACTACACGAAAAAGGGGCCTCCGTAACCGCTTCGCCTAAGCGAAACAACAACGAGAGGCCCCTTCAAACCACTACATCATTTCCCACACTCGCCCGGCTTCAATCAATTCCCTTCGAGGAACGACTTCAGCTTGTCCGAACGGCTCGGGTGACGCAGTTTGCGCAACGCCTTCGCCTCGATCTGACGGATCCGCTCACGCGTCACGTCGAACTGCTTGCCGACTTCTTCGAGCGTGTGATCGGTGCTCATTTCGATACCGAAACGCATGCGCAGCACCTTCGCTTCGCGCGGCGTCAGCGAGTCGAGCACGTCCTTCACGACGTCGCGCATGCTGGCATGCAAAGCGGCGTCGGCCGGCGCAACCGTGTTGTTGTCTTCGATGAAGTCGCCCAGATGCGAATCGTCGTCGTCACCGATCGGCGTTTCCATCGAGATCGGCTCCTTCGCGATCTTCATGATCTTGCGGATCTTGTCTTCCGGCATTTCCATCTTCTCGGCCAGCGTTGCCGGATCCGGCTCGAGACCGGTTTCCTGCAGGATCTGACGCGAGATGCGGTTCATCTTGTTGATCGTTTCGATCATGTGAACCGGAATCCGGATCGTACGCGCCTGGTCCGCGATCGAACGCGTGATAGCCTGACGGATCCACCATGTGGCATACGTGGAGAACTTGTAGCCGCGACGATATTCGAACTTGTCCACCGCCTTCATCAGGCCGATGTTGCCTTCCTGAATCAGGTCGAGGAACTGCAGACCACGGTTCGTGTATTTCTTCGCGATCGAAATCACGAGACGCAAGTTCGCCTCGGTCATTTCACGCTTTGCCTGGCGCGCTTTCAGTTCGCCGGCCGCCATCTGACGGTTGGTCTCTTTCAGGTCCTTCAGCGGCAGTACGACGCGGGCCTGCAAATCGAGCAGCCGTTGCTGCTGTTCGCGAATGGCCGGAATGTTACGCGTGAGGATCGCGCTATACGCGTGACCTTCGCCGACGATCTTGTCGGCCCATTCGAGATCCGTTTCGCTGCCCGGGAAACGCGCGATGAATTCCGCACGCGGCATGCCGCACTTGTCGACCACCGTATGCAGAATCTGACGCTCGACCTGGCGTACCTCATCCACCTGCGCACGCAGCGTGTCGCACAGACGCTCGACGGTACGTGCGGTAAAGCGGATCGTCATCAGCTCGTTCTGGATCGTTTCCTGCGCCTTCAGATACGACTTGGACTTGTAGCCTTCCTTCTCGAACGCGCGACGCATCTTGTCGAACCATTCGCTGATCATGGCGAACTTCTCGAGAGACGCACGCTTGAGCGCTTCCATCTGCGCCGCGTTGGCCGTGGCTTGCGCAGCGCCGTCGTCTTCTTCCTCGTCGTCCGTTTCCTCTTCCTCGACTTCCTCGTCTTCGCTTTCGATCGCTTCCGCTTCCTGCGCCGAGAAGCCGTCCGCATCTTCCGCGTTGGCGTCGATCAGGCCGTCGACCAGTTCGTCGATACGGATTTCCTCGTTCGCGACGCGCTCGGCCATTGCCAGAATGTCGGCGATCGTGGTCGGGCACGCGGAGATCGCCATCACCATGTGCTTGAGGCCGTCTTCGATCCGCTTCGCGATTTCGATTTCGCCTTCACGCGTGAGCAACTCGACCGTACCCATTTCACGCATGTACATGCGGACCGGGTCCGTTGTACGGCCAAATTCGGAGTCGACGGTGGAGAGCGCGACTTCCGCCTCCTCTTCCACCTCGTCGTCCGACGAAGCAGCGGGTGCGTTGTCGTTCAGCAGCAGCGTTTCAGCATCCGGCGCCTGCTCGTACACAGCCACGCCCATATCGTTGAACGTGCTGATGATGCCTTCGATCGCCTCGGTCTCGGTGAAGTTGTCCGGGAGGTGGTCGTTGATTTCCGCGTACGTGAGGAAGCCGCGCTCCTTGCCGAGCTTGATCAGCGCGCGCAGTTTGGAGCGGCGCTCTTCGAGTTCCTCGACGGTGCCCGGCTGCGACGACGCAAACGCGTCTTTCAACAGCGCTTTTTCCTTCGCACGGCGATCGCGAGCCTTAACCTTTTCCACCTTGCCGGGAACGGCCGCAGGGGTTTCTTCGGTCTGGGTTGCCTCGTCATCGACGGGTGTTTCGTTCAGCTTTTTCGTCATGGAGTTCGTCGTACCGGCTGTAGTCTCGACTCGCGGCTGTTGGACAACAGCCGGTTGAACCGTGGATACTGAAGTCTCGCGCTCTACCGCTTCATCCTGCACGGCAGGCGCTTCCCTTGCGCTTCTGACACCGGGCCGTTTTGCGGCCGGTGGTGGTACAGCTTTCGCCGCCCTGACCGGCTCCGCTCGCGCAGCGGAGGTGGTCGAGGATTTCTTCCCGGCAGCAGGTGTGACGCTCGCGGCAGACGTTTTTCTGGGGGAAGAAGCTAACTTGGCCTCAGTGACCTTTCGGGTCGGCTCGTTCGAGCCCGTGCCTGTTGCTTTTTTTCCGCCTGGTGTCTTTGCCATCGCAATCGCCTTTTCGCCTTTGCTAGGAAAACCATTGAAAAAACAAACCGCTGGAAACCTTTAATTATAGCACTCAGGTTTCTGCCATCCCGCTTACAGCCCGAGCTGGCGCTTCATCTCAGCCCGCTTCTGATTGAGGCCCGTGAGCTCCGCAAACTCCTCCGGCGTGTGCCGGGATTGCCGCGAAAGCTGCTCGAGACGATCGCAGTAAGCGTCATATCGCATCTTCAGAATCGCCGCTTTCAATTCCTCTCCGACGATCCGTTCCTGCTCGCGCCGTTCCTCGATGACGGTCGCATCCTCCGGGTCCTTCAGCAGCAAATCCCGGACGTTTTCATCATAGTCTAGAATTTTGCGAAAGATTTCCTCGAAAGTTGGGGCATTTGCGCCGTTTCGCAATAGGTCGGACAGCAACTGAAACTCCGCCGAATCGCCCAGCGCGCGCGCATGCGTCGTCACTTCCTCGAACAGTTCGCCGTGCCGCGTGACGCTCAGGAGCGCCTGCTCGGCTTCGTCGTCGAGCACGGCGACGGTCCGCGGATACATCACCAGATTGCGCAGCGTTTTTTCTTCGATCCCGGTCACACTGCGCCGGTCTTTGCGGGCCGGCGCCGAGCGGGCGGCCGCCGCGATCCGGGCATCGACTTCGCATAAAGCGGCCACTTCCTCGAACGGCACGTCGAGCCGGTCGGCGAACATATGCATGATCTGCGCACGCAACGCATTGGCCGGCAGTTGCTGCAGCAGCGGCTTCGCGTCGAACAGCGCGCGGGCCCGGCCTTCCGGCTGGTCCAGTTCCTTGCCGGTCAGCACCTCGTTCAGCATGAACTGCGACAGCGGCATGGCGCGCTCGACCTGCTCGGCGAACGCTTCCGTGCCGAATTCGCGCACATAGCTGTCCGGATCGTGCTCGGACGGCAAGAACAGGAACCGGATGGTGCGGTTGTCCGCCGCGTGCGGCAGGCAGGCGTCCAGCGCCCGGCGCGCGGCCCGCCGCCCCGCCGAATCGCCATCGAAACTGAAGATGACCGTATCGGTCTGGCGCATCAGTTTCTGCACATGAATCGGCGTGCAGGCCGTGCCGAGCGTGGCCACCGCGTTCTGGAACCCCAATTGGGCCAGCGCAACCACGTCCATATAGCCTTCGACCACCAGCACGTAATGCTGTTCACGAATCGCGAGGCGCGCCTCAAACAGCCCGTACAACTCGCTGCCTTTGTTAAATAGAGGCGTTTCGGGCGAATTCAAATATTTCGGTTCGCCGCCGTCCAGCACGCGTCCGCCGAAGCCGATCACCTGCCCTTTCACATTGCGTATCGGGAACATGATCCGCTCGCGAAAGCGGTCGTAACGGCGATTCTGACCTTGCGCATCCGACTTTTCGCTGACGATCACAAGACCCGATTCGACCAGCGCATCGTCCCGATAGTTGGGGAACGCGGGTTCGAGGTTCTGCCAGCCGTCCGGTGCATAGCCGAGGCCGAAACGGGCGGCGATCTCGCCGGTCAGGCCGCGTTTCTTCAGGTACTGGATCGCGACCGGCGCGCCACGCAGCTGTTTGCGGTAGAAATCGCAGGCGGTTTGCATGACATCGGACAGCGCGGCGGTCACCGCCTTGGACGCAGCCGGCGCATACCCGCCGGAACCGCCGCCGCCATATCCCGGCGAAGGCTCGTTCGGCACGGTCAAGCCGACCGATTGCGCGAGTTCGTTGACTGCCTCAGGGAACGTGGAGCCGACGTGCTCCATCAGGAAGCCAATGGCCGTCCCATGCGCGCCGCAGCCGAAGCAGTGATAGAACTGTTTAGTCGGACTAACCGTAAACGAGGGGCTCTTTTCGTTGTGAAACGGGCACAGCCCCATGAAGTTCGCGCCGCCCTTTTTCAACTGCACATACCGGCCGACCACGTCGACGATATCGACGCGGTTGAGCAGGTCCTGCAGGAATGACGGTGGAATCACAGTGAATGACGCTACCTAAAAAGCTCAAGGCTGCGCACGCCGTCGAGCAACGGCGCGCACAGACCGGAAATACAGGAATTACTTCGCGAGCGCGGCTTTGACTTGCGCCGAGACAGCGGTCATATCGGCGCGGCCGGCCAGCTTCGGCTTGAGCACGCCCATCACCTTGCCCATGTCCTGCGGGCCGGCCGCGCCCGTTTGCGCGACCGCGGCCTGAACTTCGGCAACGATCTCCGCTTCGGACATCTGCGCCGGCATATAGGCGGACAGAATGGCCAGTTCGGCTTTTTCCTTATCGGCGAGATCCGTGCGGCCAGCGGCTTCGAACTGGCTGATCGAGTCTTTGCGCTGCTTGATCATCTTGTCGATGACGGCGGTGATCGCCGTATCGTCAAGGGTGACGCGTTCGTCGACTTCACGTTGCTTGACTGCGGCGAGCAGCAAGCGGATCGTGCCGAGACGCTCGGTCTCGCGCGCCCGCATGGCCGCTTTCATGTCGTCGTTGATCTGGTCCTTGAGGCTCATTACTCACCTGAATGCGTTGAAAATTTAAAAACCGGCCGCTGACGGTATCAATGCGCTGCGCCAACACGCTGGATCCAACACAAACGCCCGCTTGGGACTGCTTCCTCAAGCGGGTTGGCGCAATTTTGCGTAATGGATGCGACCCTGCCGGCTGGCCCGAAGGGCCGTGTTTTCCGTGACGGCACCTGCTGTGCCCCCACCGGTTGGATGTCGCCGCTCCGTTCGAAGTTCGACGGGAACCGCGGCAACGCCAGAATCAGTAGAACTTCTTTGGCAGCATCTGGCTACGCAGACGCTTGAAATGACGCTTAACCGCAGCCGCCTTCTTGCGCTTGCGCTCAGCCGTAGGCTTTTCGTAAAACTCCCGGGCGCGAAGCTCCGTCAGCAGCCCGTTTTTCTCCATCGTGCGCTTGAAGCGCCGCATGGCAACTTCGAACGGCTCGTTGTCTTTTACGAGGATGGTCGTCATTTTTCAATAACGGAACTTTGTAAAGGTTCAGGAGTATAGCAGAGCTTTCTCACAAAGCTAATGCGCCGTCAAGCCCCCAGAACGTACTCCGCAGCGGCCTGCCCGGCCGCCACGCCGGAGGCCCACGCCCATTGGAAATTGTAGCCGCCGAGCCAGCCGGTCACGTCGACGGCCTCGCCGATGAAGTACAAACCCGGCGCGCGGGCGCTCATCATCGTTGCCGATGACAGCTCGCGCGTGTCGATACCGCCGCGCGTGACTTCGGCCTTGCGGTAGCCTTCGGTGCCGTTTGGGGTGAGCGTCCAGCGCGACAAAGCCTCACCGACACGGCGCAGCGTCTTGTCCGGCAGATCGGCCACGCGCGCTTCGGCGGGAATCTGATGGGTTTCCAGCCAGACGTGGGCGAGCCGTTGCGGCACCCATTCCGAGAGCAGATTGGCGATCTGGCGCTTCGTGCCGGTTTTGGCCTCCAGCAAGGCGCTCGTGGCGTCCTGCTCGGGCAGCAGATTGATGTGAATCGGCTCGCCGGGTTGCCAGTAGCTCGAAATCTGCAGCACGCCCGGGCCAGACAGCCCGCGGTGCGTAAGCAGCAGATCTTCGTTGAACTCGGCGCCGGTCTTCTTGTTGCCGGTTGCCAGCTGCACCTCGAGTGACACGCCTGAGAGCGCCGAAAACGGCTCCCAGTCGGCCGGAGCGAAGGTCAGCGGAACCAGCGCGGGGCGGGTGTCGATCAGCTTGTGGCCGAATTGCTTGGCGAGACGGTAGGCGAAATCGGTGGCGCCGATCTTGGGAATCGACAGCCCGCCCGTCGCCACCACGAGCGCGCGAGCCGTGATCGGGCCCGAGTGGGTGTCCAGCGTGAAGCGCCCTTCGGCGTTCTGCCGCACCTGCTCGATCGTGAGCGGCGTGCGCCACGCAATCCGGCCCGCGTCGCACTCGTTTTTCAGGACATTGATGACCGCGTCGCTCGACTGGTCGCAGAACAACTGCCCTTTGTGCTTCTCGTGCCATGTCACGTGATGGCGCTTGAGCAGCGCCATAAAGTCACGCGGCGTATAGCGCGCCAGCGCCGAGCGGCAAAAATGGGGGTTGGCCGACAGGTAGTTGGCCGGTCCGGCGTACAGATTCGTGAAGTTGCAGCGGCCGCCGCCGGAAATGCGGATTTTCTCCGCGAGGCGCTGCGATTGGTCGATCAGCACCACGCGACGGCCAAGTTGCCCGGCCACGGCCGCGCACATCATGCCGGCCGCGCCTGCGCCGATCACTGCGATATCGAAGGATTCCATGGGGCCGCATTGTACCTGCGCGTCGGCGAGCCCTTGCCCGCGCTGCCTTGGTGCGACACGACAGCTCGTGTCCGTTAGCTCACGTTACGAGCATCGACCTATCAACCCCCATTTCTCTGGGGGTAGGGGGAGTCTTTTTCCCAATCTGCGTGAGTGCATGCTCCGGTCCTAACCGACCAGCATGCGATGTAATGGATCCAGCTACCGCTGGATTTCCGCCCCGTCAGCGGCACTATTCCCGCTGACCAGCGGAATGGCGTTTACTTTTCTATCCCACACTGCTGGGCAAGATCTCATTTAGACACGAGCGAAAAGCTCGACATGTCATTGTTCAACCACACTCGAAGCACCGGGTGCTGGCAGCGAACCTGCTATACGACTAACAGTAGCCTAGGAAGACATGCGTCACTGGTAACGGTGGGGTATGAAGCTCTTCTGACAATGTAGCCCCTGGAAATTTCAGGCAGATGCGATCCGTGAGGTACCCATCTGGACACTCCCAGCAGCGAGGGGGTCGAGGAGCTAGGCTGGCTGACAAGGTTAACGTATGTGAACTGCTGATAAACCTCGTAAAAAGTGAAATGCCGAAGCTGCTGTGGCATTAACCAAAAGGTGTGCGATCGGATAACCCGCTCAAGCTTCGGGTTACGTCGTCGTTAGATCGCCGGGGAAGAGGCAGAACCTAACTCAGTCATGTGACATGCCGGGAACGTGGTAAGCCCAAATGGCTGCCGGTCGCTGTTGGACCGGCAGGCGGACCGCAAGGAACGCTGTCGGCCATGTGGGTATGGGAGGACGGAAAAAGCGAATGCCGGGTTGTAATGGTCCGGATAGAGGTTGCAACATCACCTCATGCGAAAGCAGGCAGACTTCCGTTTGGTCTACCGTCGCAAGATGGCTGACTGACCCTTTAGCTGGAAAAGTGATTGCTGACGGCTTCTTAAATCAGCATCTGTTGTTAACCCCCTTGCGGGAGCAGAACGCTCCCGCAAGGGGCGATCTGTTCTTCGCTCGGGATTCACTTCTTCGAGTAGGAGAGCAGCATGAAAGTATCCGGTCGAAAGATTGGATCTGCGCTTTCCCACGTGCCTGACAACTGGCATGCCGTAGATTGGCGTCGGGTTGAACGGAACGTGAGAGGGATGCAGATTCGAATTGCGAAGGCGACGCGGGAAGGTGACTGGCGCAGGGTGAAAGCCTTGCAACGGATGCTTACCCGCACGTTGTCCGCCAAGCTGTATGCGGTACGACGTGTTACGCAGAATCAGGGTGCGCGAACGGCTGGGGTCGATCGCGAACTATGGGATTCGCCTGAAAGCCGGTGGGAAGCCATCGGTCGGTTAAAGCGGCGCGGATATAAACCTCTGCCTTTAAGGAGAGTCTTTATTCCCAAGGCCAATGGGAAGGAACGCCCTCTGGGCATACCGACCTTGCGAGACAGGGCGATGCAAGCCCTGTATCTGCTGGCTCTTGAGCCTGTGGCTGAATCGATGAGCGATCCGAACTCCTATGGGTTCAGGATTAATCGATCGACAGCTGATGCCATGGCCCAAATACGTGTTTGCACGTCCCGGAAAGATTCGTCCCGATGGGTACTGGAAGCCGATATCAAAGGGTGCTTTGACCATATTAACCACGAATGGCTGTTGAACCATGTTCCGATGGACAGGGGGATCCTCCAGAAGTGGTTGAAGGCTGGCCTGATTTATCAAGGTCAACTGCAGGCGACTGACGCCGGTACGCCGCAGGGAGGCATCATCTCCCCAACGCTGGCAAATGTGACGCTGAACGGGCTAGAACGTGAACTGATCTCGCACCTAGGTGTGAAATTTGGAATCAGGAAGGCTAAGGCGCTGAAAGTCAATGTGGTGCGGTACGCGGACGACTTCGTGATCACCGGCGACTCGAAAGAGTTACTGGAACAAGAAGTCAGACCTTGGGTAGAAGCATTCCTTGGGGTTCGAGGTCTGCAATTGTCTGAGGCGAAAACACGGATCACTCACATTGACGACGGCTTCGATTTCCTTGGGTGGAATTTCCGGAAGTATTCGGGGACGCTGCTCATCAAGCCGAGCAAAAAGAACGTGCAAACGTTCTACAGCAAGGTGGCGGATACGATTAGCGGTCACAAGACGGTACGGCAGCCGGATCTTATTCGGATGCTAAACCCGATGTTGCGGGGCTGGGCGCAGTATCACCACCCCGTAAGTGCCAAGCAGACGTACACACGCCTTGAGCACCTAGTTTTCTGGGCGCTCTGGCGATGGTCGAAGCGGCGGCACCCACAGAAAGGTGCTGACTGGGTGAAAAAGAAGTACTTCCACTCGGTTGGGGATCGCAACTGGGTGTTTGCTAGCCCCGTAGTTCGAGAGGACGGCGGTAGGGGACTGTTTGAGCTGTACCAAGTTAGCGGGACAGTGATCAAACGTCACGAGAAGATCAAAGGGGAATTTAATCCCTTTGATCCGGAGTGGGAACAGTACGGTGAGCAGTTGCGGCAGAAACGCATAGAGTCGTCGATGCGCTATCGCAAGCAATGGGTCACTTTGTACATGTCGCAGGAGGGACTGTGTGCCCACTGTGGCTGCGCCCTTTCGGAGGAAACAGGTTGGCACGACCATCATCTGGAATATCGGATGCATGGCGGGACCGATGCGCTCTCCAACCGGGTGCTGCTCCACCCCGACTGCCACCGGCAAGTACACGCTGGTAAAATTGCGGTAACTAAGCCGGCCCGGTCGTAGATCGGGTTTCGTCTGTAGGCTTGAGCCGTATGCGGGGAAACTCGCACGTACGGTTCTTAGGGGGCCCTTCTTCCGCGAGGAAGAGGGGCTACCCTACCCTTTTCACTTTTTGGGCGCCAGGGTGTCTTCACTCATGCGCCTGTTCTAGCGACCCATCATGCTCGTTCTCGGCATCGAAAGCTCCTGCGACGAAACCGGTCTCGCGCTCTACGACACAGAGCGCGGCCTGCTCGCGCACGCGCTGCATTCGCAAATTGCGATGCATCGGGAGTACGGCGGCGTGGTGCCGGAGTTGGCATCGCGCGACCATATCCGGCGCGCGCTGCCGCTGCTCGAAGAGGTGATGGAACGTGCCGGCGCCGTGCGCAGCGACATCGATGCAATCGCCTATACACAGGGTCCCGGACTCGCCGGCGCACTGCTGGTCGGCGCGAGCGTCGCCAATTCGCTAGCCATGGCGTGGGACAAACCGACCATCGGTATCCACCATCTCGAAGGGCACTTGCTGTCGCCGCTGCTGGTGGACGAGCCGCCGCCGTTTCCGTTCGTCGCGCTGCTGGTGTCGGGCGGCCATACGCAACTGATGCGCGTGACGGACGTAGGCGTCTACGAAACGCTCGGCGAAACGCTGGACGACGCCGCCGGCGAGGCCTTCGACAAAACCGCCAAGCTGCTGGGCCTCGGCTATCCAGGCGGCCCGGAAGTGTCGCGAATGGCTGAATTCGGCACGCCCGGCGCCGTGGTCCTGCCGCGCCCAATGTTGCATTCCGGCGACCTGGATTTCAGCTTCAGCGGACTGAAAACCGCTGTCCTCACGCACGCCAAGAAGCTCGGCGGCGCGAATATCTGCGAGCAGGCGAAAGCGGATCTGGCGCGCGGTTTCGTCGACGCAGCCGTGGAAGTGCTGGCGGCGAAATCGCTGGCCGCGCTCAAACGAACCAAGCTCAATCGACTGGTGGTGGCAGGCGGTGTCGGCGCGAACCGGCAACTGCGCGAAGCGCTTTCCGCTGCGGCGAAGAAACGCAATTTCTTTGTACACTATCCGGATTTGTCGCTGTGTACGGACAATGGCGCGATGATCGCGTTGGCCGGCGCATTGCGATTGCAGCGCTGGCCCGATCAATCGGGCAAAGACTACGCGTTCACGGTGAAGCCGCGCTGGGACCTGACATCCCTCGCCCGCTGAACCCGCGACAAGTCCACAGCGCCCGCCGCATGCCGGGCAATACGATGGCAACCCCATAGAAAAAGCCGCTTCGAAAGCGGCTTTTTCTATTTACGGCAAGCAGGAAGCTAAAGCGCAATCACGCCGCCCGCTTATCCCGTTCGATCACGGCATACGCGCTGTGATTGTGGATCGATTCGAAGTTCTCGGCTTCGAGCACATAAGCGACGATGCGCTCATCCGCGTTCAGGCGTTGCGCGACATCGCGCACCAGGTCTTCCACAAACTTCGGGTTCTCGTAGGCACGCTCGGTGACGAACTTCTCGTCCGGACGCTTGAGCAAGCCCCACAGCTCGCAGGAGGCCTCTTCTTCAGCGATACGAACCAGCTCTTCCACCGCCACATCGCCAACCAGTTCGGCGTTGATCGTGACGTGCGAGCGCTGGTTGTGCGCGCCGTACTGCGAAATCTTCTTCGAACACGGGCATAGGCTCGTAACCGGCACCAGCACCTTCAGGAACAGACACGTCGCGCCGTTGCGGGTCTCGCCCGTCAGCGTCACTTCGTAGTCGAGCAGACTTTGCACGCCCGACACCGGCGCGGTCTTATTCACGAAGTACGGAAACGACACTTCAATGCGACCCGCCTCGGCCTCGAGCTTTTCGAGCATCGCGGCGAGCATGGTGCGGAACGTGGCCGCCTCGAGCGGCGCCTTGTTCTCTTCAAGCAGCGCGACGAAACGCGACATGTGCGTGCCCTTCTGATCGGCCGGCAGATGCACGTCGAGATTCCAGGTGCCGACCGTCGGCTGCACCTCACCGCCTTGCGTGCGCACCGTCAACGGATGGCGCACGGCCTTGACGCCGACTCGTTGAATCGGAATCTGACGCGTATCGAGCGTGCTCTGCACGTCGGGCATCACAAAGGCGGGATTCATCTGGTTCATATTCTTGTCCTTTCAGGAAAACGCCGGGCCGCCCCAAGTTTTCCGCTCCGCAGGAAGCCCCCAAGGAAGATTAGCGGATTGCCCCATCGGGGGTTGTCGCCACGCGACAGGTTTGGGTGCTTTCAGCGACCATGCAAGTCAGGTCGCACAACGGCGAACGCCGGCCCCGGCCGGCGTTGGATGATGGACCCGAAGGCCCATCGACTCAAGTTGGAGATTGCTATGGCCGTCATAGCCGTGGCATAGCGCACGGCGGAGCAGCACAACGACTTAGCCAATCAACGCAGTGAAGCGACGCAGTTAAATGACGCAACTGAGCGACGCAACTGAGCGACGCAATCAAGCGACGCGCTTCACCGAGGATTGACCCGCGACCGCGCCGCTGGAAAGAAAGCGTTCACGAATCGACTTGGCGATGCCTGCTGCGTCCAAACCGCAAGCAGCGAGCAGCTTGGCCGGATCCCCGTGATCGATGAAGCGATCCGGAAGGCCCAATTGTAGTACGGGCCGGATAACCCCACTCTCAAGCAGGGCTTCGACGCAAGCAGAACCCGCGCCGCCCATCACACAGCCTTCTTCCACCGTGACGATGGCGTCGTGCGTTTCAGCCAGTTGGCGGACCAGTTCGGCGTCCAGCGGCTTCACGAAACGCATGTTCGCCACCGTGGCGTCCAGTTGCTCAGCCGCCGCCAGCGAAGGCGCAACCATTGTGCCGAAGGCCAGAATCGCAATCCGCTTGCCCGCCGGTTGCGACGTTTCGCGGCGGACTTCGCCCTTGCCGAGCGGCAACGCCGTCATTTGCTTGACCGTTGCCACGCCCGTGCCGGCCCCGCGCGGATAGCGCACCGCCGTCGGGTTCGGCTGCTGCAAAGCCGTGTACAGCATCTGACGGCATTCGTTTTCGTCCGACGGAGCCATCACGGTCATATTCGGGATGCAGCGCATGAACGCCAGCTCATAGGCGCCTGCGTGCGTGGCCCCGTCCGCGCCGACCAGACCCGCGCGGTCGATGGCGAACACCACCGGCAGGTTCTGCAGTGCGACGTCGTGGATCAGCTGGTCATAAGCACGTTGCAGGAAGGTCGAGTAAATCGCGACCACCGGCTTCATGCCGTCCGCAGCCAGGCCGCCGGCGAACGTCACCGCATGCTGCTCGGCGATGCCGACATCGAAATAACGATCCGGGAAGCGCTTCTCGAACTCGACCATGCCCGAACCTTCACGCATGGCCGGCGTAATGCCGACTACGCGCGCGTCCAGCTCGGCCGCGTCGCACAGCCATTCGCCGAACACCTGCGTGTAGGTTTTCTTCGACGGCGTAGTGGCGGGCTTGATGCCTTCGGCCGGATTGAACTTGCCCGGGCCGTGGTACAGCACCGGATCGGCTTCGGCCAGCTTGTAACCCTGGCCCTTCTTCGTGACGACGTGCAGGAATTGCGGACCGCGCAGTTCCTTGATGTTCTGCAGCGTCGGGATCAGCGAATCGAGGTCGTGGCCGTCAATCGGGCCGATGTAGTTGAAACCGAACTCTTCGAACAGCGTAGCCGGCACGATCATGCCCTTCGCGTGCTCTTCGAGCTTGCGAGCCAGATCGAGCATGGGCGGTGCGACGCGCAGCACACGTTCCACGCCTGCACGTGCGGCGGCGTAGAAACGCCCCGACATCAGGCGCGCCAGATGGCGATTCAGCGCGCCGACCGGCGGCGAAATCGACATGTCGTTGTCGTTCAGAATGACCAGCAGCGGCACGTCGTCTTCGACGCCGGCGTTGTTCATTGCCTCAAAGGCCATGCCGGCCGTCATTGCGCCGTCGCCGATCACGGCGATGCCCATGCGGTTCTCGCCTTGCAGCTTGCTGGCGACCGCCATGCCGAGCGCGGCCGAAATCGACGTGCTGGAATGCGCGGTGCCGAAGGTGTCGTATTCCGACTCGTCGCGTTTCGGGAAGCCGGAAATGCCGCCGAGCTGACGCAGCGTGTGCATCTTGTCGCGGCGACCCGTCAGGATCTTGTGCGGGTACGTTTGATGGCCGACATCCCACACGATCCGGTCGCGCGGCGTGTCGAACACGTAATGCAGAGCAATGGTCAACTCGACCGTGCCGAGGTTGGACGAAAGATGGCCACCCGTCTGCGATACGCTGTCGAGCACAAAAGCACGCAACTCGTCGGCAAGCGGTTGCAATTGGCGGCGATCGAGGCGGCGCAAGGCCGCCGGGTCGTCGATGGTTTTCAGCAAGTCGTACATCGTCGTTCCATTGTAGGAAAACTTACGCGCCCGCACTTCATACATGCACCTCGTAGCAAAGGTGCGCGGCGGCGGGCTTTCGCGTTCAGCTGACCCGGTTCACCACCAGGTCGGCCAATTCGGCAAGACGCTGTGCGCGTGCGCCAAATGGCGCAATCGCAGCGTGGGCGTCGCTGCGCAGTTGCGCTGCGAGCGCGCGCGACGCATCGAGCCCAATAATCGACACGTAGGTCGGCTTGCCGTCCTTCGCGTCTTTACCTGCCGTCTTGCCAAGCGTCGCGGAATCGGTCGTGACGTCGAGAATATCGTCGACGACCTGAAACGCGAGGCCGACAGCGGCCGCATACGCGTCGAGCGAGCGCATGGCGTCCGCATTCGGCGTTTCGCCCGCCAGCGCGCCCATGCGCACCGCGGCACGCAACAAAGCGCCGGTTTTCATCCGGTGCATAGTTTCCAGTTGCGGACGCGTCAGCGTATGGCCGACGCTCGCCAGGTCGATGGCCTGGCCGCCGCACATGCCGATCGAGCCGCTCGCCAAGGCCAGTTCACGTACCAGCGAAGCCTGCTGTGCCGGCGCCAGCACGTCGGACGTCAGCGCGACGAAGGCCTGTGACTGCAGCGCGTCGCCGACCAGCAGCGCCGTGGCTTCGTCATATTTGACGTGTACCGTGGGTTTGCCGCGACGCAGCGCGTCGTCGTCCATGCAGGGCATGTCGTCGTGCACGAGCGAGTACACGTGGATCATTTCCAGCGCCGCCGCTGCCGCGTCCAGGCACTCGGCGCGCGCGCCGGTCAGTTCGCCGGCCGCGTGGCACAGCAGCGGGCGCACCCGCTTGCCGCCGCCCAGCACCGCATAGCGCATGGCTTCATGCAGTTTGGCCGGCTCCGTCGCCTCCGTGGGCAGGTAATGTTCTAGCGCCGTTTCAACCCGCTCGAGCACCGAGCGTGTCCATTGTTCGAATGTCATAGGTCGTCCCCGCTTTCAGTAGCGGCTGTGCCTGCGCTATTCATAGGCAGCGGCTTGAGCGTCTCGCCATCGAGCACGCGCACCTGCTGCTCGACCTTCTCGAGCTGCTGCTGGCAAAACGCGACGAGCGCCGCACCGCGCCGGTAGGCGCTGAGCGACTCCTCGAGGCTGAGATTGCCGCCTTCCATGCGCGCCACCAACCCCTCCAGCTCAGCCTGGGCAGCCTCGTAGTTCTCGGGCAGCGGCGTGGTATCGACGCCTTCAGCAGGCGCGGCAGCAGTATCTTTCGACGCGGTCTTCGCCATGAATAGTCGCAAAATTAAAACAAGTCGGACATTCTACGGCAAAAGCGACATTTCCGATCCCATCGCCAGCCCGCGCCCCGCCTTTGCCCTTCGCGCCCGCCCCCAGTCTCGCAGAAAAAAATCGATTGGTCTGCGGCGAAAACCGTGAACTTCCTTGACATTTTTGACCCAAATCAGGCACTTAAGCGCCCCAAGGAAGGGGAAACGGGTATAATCGCGGGCTCCCTAAATCGAATCTATCGATGGTTGGGTTGTTCACTGCTTTCACGTCTTCACGGGAGTGGGAATGTCCAATCTGAGCAATGCATTGCAGTTGCGGTCTGTCCACAGCCAGCTGCCAGTCACGGCTTACTTTGACGAAGCGCTTCTAACGCGCGAAATCGACACCCTTTTCAAGAAAGGTCCTCGCTACATCGGCCACGATCTCATGGTGCCCGAAGCGGGAAATTATTTTGCCTTGCCCAGCGAGAGCGAGGGGCGTGTGCTCGTCCGTAACCAGCAGTCGCAAGTCGAACTGCTGTCGAACGTGTGCCGCCACCGGCAAGCCATCATGCTCAACGGCCGCGGCCAGACGGAGAACATCGTCTGTCCCCTGCATCGCTGGACGTACGATCTGCACGGCCAGCTCCTCGGTGCGCCTCATTTCGCGGATAACCCCTGCCTGAATCTGGGCGGCACGCCGCTGCAGAACTGGCAAGGCCTGCTGTTCGAAGCGCAGGGGCGCGACGTCGCGCGGGATCTGGCACACCTCGGCACCAAGCAGCACTTCGATTTCTCGGGCTTCATGTTCGATCACGTCGAAGTGCACGAGTGCAACTACAACTGGAAGACCTTTATCGAGGTCTATCTGGAGGACTACCACGTCGCGCCGTTCCATCCGGGCCTCGGCAGCTTCGTCAATTGCGACGACCTGACGTGGGAGTTCGGCGAGTGGTACAGCGTGCAGACGGTCGGCGTCCACAAGGATCTGGAACAGCCGGGCAGCCCCACGTACCGTAAATGGCACGACGAGGTGCTGCGCTTCCGCGGCGGCAATCCGCCCGATTTCGGCGCGATCTGGATGGTGTACTACCCCGGCATCATGATCGAGTGGTATCCGCACGTACTGGTCGTGTCGTGGTTGATTCCGCGCGGTCCGCAGAAAACCACCAATGTGGTGGAGTTCTATTACCCTGAGGAAATCGCGCTGTTCGAACGCGAGTTCGTCGAAGCGGAGCGCGCCGCCTATATGGAAACGGCCCGCGAAGACGACGAAATCGCCGAGCGCATGGACGCAGGCCGCCGCGCGCTGATGAATCGCGGCGAATCGCAGGTCGGCCCGTATCAGAGCCCGATGGAAGACGGCATGCAGCACTTCCACGAGTTCTTGCGGCGCGAACTCGGCACGATCTGATCCGCGCGTGCTCCGCATGCACCGGCGCTTGGACCAGGTTTGGGCCGAGTTTGGACCGATCCTTGCGCGAACTGCATCAAAACATGGAAGACGGGCTTCGGCCCGTCTTTTTTTGTTTAGACTATCCGTATCGTTCGGCCATTCGCTAACGGCGCCAAGCCGCCGGGCAAGCGCCGCAATCGCCTGCTTGAGGAGACGTCATGCCGCACACCCATTACACCACCCTCATTTCCGCGACAAACCTCGCGGAACGCCTGACCGCCGCGCCGGGCAGCGTGTTTGTCATCGATTGCCGTTTCGATCTGGCGGACACCGAGGCGGGCGAGAAAGCCTACTTGGCCGGGCATTTGCCGGGCGCGCATTATCTGAACCTCGATCGCGATCTGTCGGGACCGAAGAACGGCCGCAATGGACGCCATCCGCTGCCGGATCGCGCGCGGCTCGTGGAGACGCTGGAGTCCCGCGGCCTGAAGCAGGGTCAACAGGTGGTCGCTTATGACGCGCAGGGCGGCATGTACGCCGCGCGTGCCTGGTGGCTGCTGCGCTGGCTCGGCCACGACGCGGTTGCGCTGCTCGACGGTGGGCTCCAGGCCTGGCAGGCCGCCGGCCAACCGCTGACGCAGGATGCACCGGCGCAGAATACCGGTGACTTCAAGGCCGGCGCACCGCTCTCCGTCACGGTCGACGCGCAGACCGTCGAGCGCAATCTCGGCACGAAAGAACGCGTCGTGATCGATGCGCGCGCGAACGATCGCTATCGCGGCGAGAACGAAACGCTGGATCGCGTCGGCGGCCATATTCCTGGCGCGCTCAACCGGTTCTTCAAGGACAACCTCACCGCCGACGGCCGCTACAAACCGGCCCACACGCTGCGTGAGGAATTCCATGCGCTGCTGGGTGACACGTCACCGGAACACGTCGTTCTGCAATGCGGCTCGGGCGTGACGGCATGCGTGAACGCACTCGCGATGGAGATTGCCGGCATGCATGGCGCGGCGCTGTATGCGGGATCGTGGAGCGAATGGAGTTCCGATTCGTCGCGGCCGGTTGCAACGGGCCCGAATCCTTAGGCGGTCCATCAAGCAGGACGATTAGCAAAAGGCCGTGGGGGGGGGGGGGGGGGCCCCCCCCGGTTGGTTTTTTAAAGCGCGCCGCAAGAAAC
>NZ_JAQQCQ010000025.1:0-130006 GCF_046030355.1 Paraburkholderia caffeinilytica | reverse complement strand
GTCCAATGTCCCGTATACAAGCCCTTTGGGGCTTAAGTTGAGAGCATTGCCCCGCACAGGGGCAACACTAATAGACCACTAACAATTAAAAAAGGCCACTAAAAATTCAAGAAAATGCCAAATTCCATCTCAAGAAAATACTAAAAATCCAGATCAAGGAAAAACCAAAAATCCAGACCAAGAAAATCTCAGTGCCACAGGCATATAAACAAAAACCCCCACGAACGCAAAAAACCCCCTTCAATCCTCATCATCCGTCCACGGAATATCCACATCGGAAATAAAAGCCACCGTTGCAAACGGCCCCCCATCCTGACGCCCGATCTTCCCATCGGCCCGCTGCCATTCAACCCTGAACACCGTGCCCGGATCATCGGCAATCAACCGGACCGTGCGAACCTCGTCCGGGTCCGATTCCTCGACAGGGCCGTCGAGCGAAACCTGCAATTCCTGCGGCCACAATCCATCGGTGGGATCGTAAATCTTGTCGCCGTCCGGAATCAGCGTGAATGCCTCCACGCCAATCGTCGCCGATGCCTCGATGATCATCTTGCCCAACGCGCGCAGCAACGCCGTCGCTCGGGCCGAGTTGGCCTGACGAATTGCAAGGTCCCCGCGCGTCAGCGCCTGCTCAAGTTTTGGGTTTGTTTTTTGTTGCGCCATTCGATGTCCTGAGTCCTATCGCTCTGTTGTGGACGGCACGCTCATTCATCGCGCACCGTGCTCCATTTTTCGGGCTGAATCCTACCACTGGCATGCGCTACAGCACCGCCAGCCGCACAGTAGAAGCCTGCCAGCCCGCTCCGTCCCCACAGTTTAGGTCGTGATTCGGCGTCCGGCAGGGAGATTTGCCTTTCAACGCGTCCCGCCGTGCTTTCGAGCGGGCTTGCGCGCCGCAGCATCCGCGGGCTTCGTGCCGCCGATTTCTGCGATCAGATGGTCGCGGAACGCCTTTACCGACGGCGGCAACTCCCGTCCGGCCATCGTCTGCACCTGAATGCTGCGCTGGCGCATCTGCGGATGCGTCAGCGGTATTGCGACGAAACCGTCGCCGACGTAACGGTCACGCACCGACAGCAGTCCCGTGAACATGATTGCCCCGGACTTCTGGGCATAGCGGTACATCGCGCCGCTATTGTTGCAGGTGAGATCGGGCTCGAGCAGCACGCCTTCGAGCGCACAGGTAATGTCGATCAACTGCCGGATCGTCGTACCCGCCTCCGGCAATACCAGCGGATAGCGCTGCACGTCGGCGAGCGACACCTTGGCGCGCGCGGCCAGCGGATGATCGGCGCGCAGCAGCGCCAGCACCGGTGCGCGCTCGGTGTGTTCGACCTTGACGCCCTTCTCGGGCGCGAGACTGAACGTCAGCGCAAGATCGGCGTCGCCGTCGCGCACGCGGCGAGTGGCCTCCCCCGGCGCCATCACGGAAAGCGTGAAGTCGATCCCCGGGTAGTGGCTGCGGAACGCCGCCATCGCGCTGGGCAGGAAGTCAGCGGCGAATCCCTCCGAACTGACGAGCTTGATCATGCTGCCATGCAACGCTTCGAGGCCGCCGATCTCCTTCATCACGTGCTCCGCCTCGAGCAGGCTGCGCTGCGCGTAGAGGAGCAGACGCTCGCCCGCCTCGGAGAGCGACATGCCGCGCGGCCGTCGCTCGAACAGCGCGACGCCGAGATCGCTTTCGAGCCGCGCGATCTGCCGGCTGATCGCCGACACAGCCACGTGCAGCCGCGCGGACGCGTCGCTGATGGAGCCGGTACGCGCTACTTCGACAAAATAGCGCAATGCGATGCCATGTAATGAAAGTGCCATGAGCGACGCCTTATGCAAGCAGGTGCAGCGATGTACGGGAGCGCTTAGCTTTGCCTTTTCAGCAACGCAAGCTTCGAAAGACGATCATTGTGACAAAAATAACGGCCTCCTAGAATCGTTTCGAAGCTGATGGCCGCGAACCACACGTGCCACACACGGCGCCGCGCCGCCATCCCCCGCCCCCCGCATCGGAGACACACATGAGCCGCGATCAGGCCATCGAACACGCCACGCAGCATTTCGAATCAGGCGCCTTCCTTGAGAACCTCAACCGGCGCGTAGGATTTCGCACGGAGAGTCAGGAAAGCGACCGCACCGCCACGCTGCTGTCGTATCTGACCGACGAAATCACGCCCGAAGTCGAAGGGTTGGGCTTCAGCACACGCATCGTCGATAACCCGGCGCAAGGGTTCGGGCCGTTCCTGATCGCCCATCGTCACGAAGACGACCGCCTGCCCACCGTGCTGATCTACGGCCATGGCGACGTCGTGCGCGGCTACGACAGTCAATGGCGCGCACCGCTGACGCCGTGGGCCGTGACCATCGAAGGCGAACGCTGGTATGGCCGCGGCACCGCCGACAACAAGGGCCAGCACAGCATCAATCTCGCCGCGCTGGCGAGCGTGCTGGCCGCACGCGGCGGCAAGCTCGGCTTCAACGCGAAACTGCTGATCGAGATGGGCGAGGAAACCGGCTCGCCGGGGCTCGACGCGATTTGCCACGAGCACAAACAGGAGCTGGCCGCGGACGTGCTGATCGCCTCCGACGGTCCGCGTCTCGCCGCGCGCCGCCCCACGGTGTTTCTCGGCTCGCGCGGCTCGGTGAACTTCAAGCTCTCGTTGAATCTGCGCGACGGCGCACACCACTCGGGCAATTGGGGCGGTCTGCTGCGCAACCCGGCCACCGTGCTGGCGAATGCACTTGCAAGCCTGGTCGATGCGCGCGGCGTGATCGCGGTCGACGGCTTGCGTCCGCCGCCGATTTCCGAGGCGGTGCGTCGTGCCCTGGCCGATATCACGGTCGGCGGCGGCCCGGGCGATCCGGCGGTCGACGATAACTGGGGCGAGCCAGGTCTCACGCCGCCGGAACGTGTATTCGGCTGGAACAGCTTCGAAGTGCTGGCGTTCAAGGCGGGCAATCCCGAGAACCCGGTCAATGCGATTCCGGCCTCGGCGTTCGCGCATTGCCAGTTGCGTTTCGTGGTCGGCACCGACTGGGAAAACCTCGAGCAGCATCTGCGCGCGCATCTGGACGCGCATGGCTTTTCGCAGGTCGAGATCGACGTCGAGCGCGGTGCGCCGGCGACACGTCTGAATCCCGACGATCCGTGGGTCACATGGGCCATTGCCTCGCTCGAACAGACCACCGGCAAGAAGACGGCCGTGCTGCCGAATCTCGGCGGCACGCTGCCCAACGAAGTATTCGCCGACACGCTCGGCCTGCCGACCATCTGGGTGCCGCATTCGTACCCGGCCTGCTCGCAGCATGCGCCGAACGAGCATCTGCTCGGACCGGTGGTGCGCGAGGGTCTGCAGATCATGGCAGGGCTCTTCTGGGATCTCGGCGAGAACTCGCCGCGCGCAATCGCAACGACCGCGGAAGCCGCGGCCTGAGCGATCAACGCAGTACGCCTGCCGCACGCCCCAACCCGCCCGCAGTTCACTGTTAGCCGCATCCGCCAAGAGGCACGCCACGATGAGCACGTCCACCTTGCAAGCCAGCGCCGCGCGGCCGTCCGCCGCGAAGGTCCATCGCATCATTCTCGCGGCGTCGATCGGCAATGCGCTGGAATGGTTCGACCTCGTCGTCTACGGATTTTTCGCGGTGACGATCGCGAAGCTGTTTTTCCCGGCGCGTACCGAAGCGATTTCGTTGATGCTCACGCTCGGCACCTTCGGCATTTCGTACCTGATCCGGCCGCTCGGCGGACTCGTGCTCGGCTCGCTCGCGGATCGTGCGGGGCGCAAGGTGTCGCTGCTGCTGTCGATCGGCTTGATGATGATCGGCACCTTGACGATTGCGGTGATGCCGCCGTATGCGGCGATCGGTCTGTGGGCGCCGGCCGGCATCATGCTGTCGCGGCTCGTTCAGGGCTTCTCGGCAGGCGGCGAGTTCGGCGCCTCCACCGCGTTTCTGGTCGAGCATGCACCCGAGCGGCGCGGCTTCATGGGCAGCTGGCAGTTCGCCAGCCAAGGCCTCGCCACGCTGCTCGCCTCCGGTTTCGGCGCGTTGCTCACGAGCCAGCTCACGGCGGCGCAACTCGAATCGTGGGGCTGGCGTATTCCGTTTCTGTTCGGCCTCGCGATCGGCCCGGTCGGCTTCTATATTCGCCGCTTCGTCGACGAAGGCGCCGAGTTCAACACGGAGCCGAAAACGCGCACGCCGCTGCGCGATCTGTTCGGCACGCAGAAAGTCCGCATGCTGCTCGCGGTCGGCTCGCTGGTGATTTCGACGGCGGCCAACTACATGATCCTGTACATGCCGACCTACGCGATCAAGCAACTGCACCTGCCCGCTTCGACAGGTTTCGCGGCCACGCTCGCCACGGGCGTCGTGCTGACGGTGCTGACGCCGTTCGCCGGCCACCTGTCCGATAGCGTGGGACGCATCCGCATCATGGCCGTTGCCGCGACGTT
The DNA here is from genome assembly GCF_046030355.1 of Paraburkholderia caffeinilytica. GTDB lineage: Bacteria > Pseudomonadota > Gammaproteobacteria > Burkholderiales > Burkholderiaceae > Paraburkholderia > Paraburkholderia caffeinilytica_B. The sequence continues at coordinate 125,555 of NZ_JAQQCQ010000025.1, read as the reverse complement.
GATGCTGCTGACGGTCTATCCGACCTTCGTGTATATGAATGCGCATCCCTCGTTCGCCACGATGCTGCTGGCGCTGATCTGGATCGGCGTATTGAAGGCAACGTACTTCGGCGCGCTGCCCGCGCTGATGTCGGAGATTTTCCCGACGCAGACACGCGCGACCGGCCTCGCGGTGAGCTACAACATTGGCGTAACGGTATTCGGCGGCTTTGCGCCCTTCGTGATCACATGGCTGATCGACGCGAGCGGCAATAAACTCGCGCCCGGTTTCTATCTGATGTTCTGCGCGGTGGTGAGTTTGCTGGCGCTCAATGCGGTGCGCTCGACGCTGAAGATCCGCTGAATGAGGTTGGCTTGAGTCAAACTCAAGCCAACCTCACGTCAACCTCAACTCAACTGAGCCTCAACGGCATCAAGGCGCCGGATTCGGCTGCAATTCATGCAGCGTGTCGATCTCCGCGAGCACTTCCGGCGAGAGTTTCACCTCGGCGCTGGCGATGTTTTCCTTCAACTGATCGAGCGACGTCGCGCCGATCAGATTGCTCGTCAGGAATGGCCGGCTATTGACGAAGGCCAGCGCGAATTGCGCGGGCGACAAACCGTGACGCTTCGCCAGTTCCACATAGCGCGTGGTTGCCTGAATCGCTTGCGGTTTGCTGTAACGTTGAAAGCGCTCGAACAGCGAGATGCGCGCGCCGGCCGGACGTGCACCGCCTTCATATTTACCCGACAGCCAGCCGAAGGCCAGCGGCGAATACGCCAGCAAGCCGATGTTGTCGCGATGCGCGTACTCGGACAACCCCGCTTCGTACGTGCGGTTCAACAGGCTATACGGATTCTGGATACTGACGATACGCGGCAAGCCGAGCTTTTCTGCCGCGCGCAGAAACTGCGCGACACCCCAGGGCGTTTCGTTCGACACGCCGATATGGCGAATCTTGCCTGCCTTGACGAATTCGGCGAGCACCGAGAGCGTTTCTTCGATCGGCACCGTATACGCGTCGTCGACCCACGGATAGGCCGGACGGCCGAACGTCATCGTGCTGCGATCCGGCCAGTGCAACTGATATAGATCGACGTAGTCCGTTTGCAGACGCTTCAGACTATCGTTGAGGGCTTCGGTCAGATTCTTGCGGTCAAACTGATTACCCTCGCCGCGAATGTGGCGCGGGTTGTGCGGTTGACGCGCCGGTCCGGCGATTTTGGTGGCCAGCACGATCTTCTCGCGCGCACTGCGGTGCTGCGCGATCCATGTGCCGATATAGCGCTCGGTCGAGCCTTGCGTCTCGGGGCGCGGCGGCACCGGGTACATTTCCGCGGCGTCGATCAGATTGACGCCATGGTCGAGCGCGTAGTCGATCTGTGCGTGCGCTTCCTGCTCGGTGTTCTGCTCGCCCCACGTCATGGTGCCGAGACCAATCAGGCTAACCTTCACATCCGAGTCGCCGAGTCTGCGGTATTCCATCGAACCAGTCCTGTTGTGTGTAAAAGAAAGCGCTGACGTTACCATGCCCGCGCGATGCCTGCAGCGCAGCTAAAATGCTGCTTCAGCAGGCGCTCACACCACCGTGCTCAATGAACTTTCCGTCGACCTCTCTGCGATGAATCCCGAACACCTCGAACTCCTGGTCACGCGTGTGATGCCATACGGAAAATACAAAGGCCGGCTGATCGCGGACCTGCCCGGTCACTATCTGAACTGGTTTGCGAGCCAGGGCTTTCCGCCCGGCGAAATTGGCCGCCTGCTGGCCTTGATGCACGAGATCGATCACAACGGTTTGTCTTCGCTGATCGAGCCTTTGCGCAAGCGGTAGGCGCGACGCCTTCCGCAGATGGCAGCCATAGGCGACGGCAAACACACGCAAGATGAAGCACACCACGCCGCACTACCCGTGCCGCGACGCCCGCCACGGCGAACAGCGCGGAACCGAAAAGCAGCACGGCCTTCGCGCGGACTATTTCGCGAGACGAGGTCTGCCGAGCCCGCTTTTCCCCGGCACGCAACCCATGGCGGTCAGATGCACAAGCAGACGGCCTACCGCTTCTTCAATCGACACCTTATCGGTTTCGATCATCACATCGGGATCGAGCGGTACATCGAACGGCCCGGAAACGCCGGTGAAATGAGGTATCTCACCGCGCCGCGCACGGGCGTAGAGACCTTTGACATCGCGCGCTTCGCACACCGTCAATGGCGCATTCACGAACACTTCGACGAAGCCGTCGCCCACGATCTCGCGAGCCATGCGCCGATGCTCATGCTCGGGCGAGATCACCGCGGCAATCGCAATGAAGCCCTGTTGCATGAACAACGTCGCGACGTGCGCGATCCGCCGCAGATTTTCGGCACGGTCCTCGGGGGTGAAGCCGAGGCCGGCGGTCAGGCCGCGTCGCAGCACGTCGCCGTCGAGCACGATCGAGGCATGTCCGGTTTCTTTCAGACGCTGATGCAAGGCCTCGGCCAGCGTCGATTTCCCCGCGCCAGACAAACCGGTCATCCAGATGACGGCGCCACGCGTTGCGCTCATGACCTGCGCTCCGTGCCGGCCGCCGCAGCGTCCGCATCTGCAAGCGGCGCCTGCTCGTGCCCGTTGACGCTGCCAGCGGGCGCCAGTTCCGGCCCCAGACCGTCGAACAAGGGTTGCAGCAACGCCTGCCGCGGCTGCCAGCGCTGCAGCGACGTTCTGTAGAGCGGACGGCGCACCTGGGCCGCGCTTGCCGTGTTCACCTGCCGCGTGGTCTGGTGAAACGATAGACAGCGCTCATCCCAGTCGAGTCCGCAATGCGCGAGCAGGCGCCGGACGTTCCCTTCGAAATCTTCAACCAGCGCTTCGTATTTGACTTCGATCATCGTGCCCTCGGGTAACACGCGTTGCCAATAGGCCATCAACGCGTCGTACGCGCGATAGTAGCGCCCCAGTTCACCGAGATCGTAGCTGAACGGCACGTCATGAAAAATTCTGGAAAAAATCGACAGGCAACTTTGCAAGGGCGAGCGGCTGCTATGAATGAAGCGCGCATTCGGCAACGCAAGATGAATCAGCCCCACGTTGATGAAATTGAACGGATATTTATCGGTGAAACGTGTGTAGCCCGGCGTCGCGGTTCGCATTTCCGGCAGCGACGTGTGCATGCGGCGCAAATAATCGGCGCCGAGCGCGCGCAATTGCGCGGGGCCGACGCCCTGCAAGTCTTCGATATTGATGCGCAACGGGTCGTCGAGATCGCGGCCGATGCAGTTCACCAGCGCCTCGCCGAACTCCGTGCGCTCACCCGCGCCGAAAACCTGCGGATGACTCGCGAGTATCTGTTCGATCAGCGTCGAGCCGGAACGTGGCATGCCGACGATAAAGATCGGTGCGTCCGACGCGTCGCCCTGACCGCGCTTGGCCGCCAGCACCTCCGAAGTGAGGATCTCCGGCAAATGCTCAAACAGGCCGAGCGACGCAGCTTCGTCATAACGCACGCCAGGGCGGTGCAGAGCGTTGCCCTTCAGGAAATGATCGAACGACGCATCGTTGCGGCCCACGTCGGACAGCGCCTGGCCATACGCGAAGTGAATCTCCGCCTGATTGGCGGGTGTGAGCGACGCGACATTGCCGACGAGTTGTTCCAGTGCGACGAACACCGGATCGTCGGCGGTAAGGCGCTTGGACTGCACGAAGTTGCGGTAATACAGCGGCACCTGCGGCGCGGCCTCGATCGCATGGCGGTAGGCCTCGTGCGATTCGTCGAAACGACCGAGTGCCTGCAGGCAGTTGCCCATGTTGTTGTACGAGCCATCGGCTTTCGGATTCAGCCGGACGGCTTCGCGATAGGCCTCTACCGCCTGCTCTAGCCGATGCATCTGCTCGAGCGACCAGCCAAGGCCGTGACGCAAATCGGCGTTCCGCGGATCGAGTCCGATCGCTTCGTGATAACGGACGACGGCCTCGGGAAACCGGCTCAGCGCGACGAGCGTCGCGGCGAGACGTTCACAGATGACGGCATCGGCGGGATCGAGCGATCGTGCAGTTTCAAAACATTGGAGTGCGGCCTGGAGTTCGCCGCGCGCGGCGCAGGCGTCGCCTTCGGCGCACCATTCCGATGCGGTCGCAGGCTGTGGATCGTGCTTCATTGACGGCCAGGTTCTTGCAGGCTTCGCATCAGGCGGCCCGGACAATGGGGAGGGTGTTCTCCTTCGTCCAGGATCAGCACCAGCATAAGTCTGGATTCAAAGGGAAATTGTCTGACGGGAAAGTATCAGGCGCGCCCTACAGTTACGTTGCGAAAATTTAACCAACTGTTACAGCGGAATGAATCCGTCACGGTTTGGAAGGCTCGTGTAACCGGCGGCCGCTATGGCGCTGCTGTCCGTGTGGACATCATGGAAACCGCATGGCAAATCCAGACCGTAATTTGCGGACACAAATCCTGCTGAACTCCCGGGCGCGCCGTTTTTCTCACTCTCATAGGCGGCAGAAAAACGCGGGAGAAAATCGTGAGCAGGCTCGTTGCATCAATCGCGATGTTGGCCATGGCGGCAAGTCTCACCGGGTGCGTGGTCGCGCCGGGATACGACTATGCCTACGCGCCGCCCTATTACCCCGGCTACGGTTATGCCTACGGCCCGGTGTATGGACCGGCTTATGGCACGGTGGACATCTGGGGCGGCTGGGGTGGCTCGTGCTGTTACTACCACGGGCACGGTGGGTACTGGCACGGCGGCGGGTGGCATGGCGGAGGGCACGGCGGCGGCTGGCACGGTGGGGGCGGCTCCCACGGCGGTGGAGGGAGTTCGTGGAGTAGCGGTGGCGGCCATGGCGGGCATGGGCATTGATACGGTGGGTACCGGCTGACCTGCCCTTCGGCGTTGCCGGGTATCCAGCCCGAACTGGAAGTTTCAGGCCTTGCGGTAAAATCGGGTTTTGATTGATGCCGTCCAGCCGCCCCATGTCTTCAGCTCAAACTCCCAGTCCGCGCCGCGTTTCCGTCGCGCCTATGATGGACTGGACCGATCGCCACTGCCGCTCGCTGCATCGCGTGATATCGCGTCATACGTGGCTTTACACCGAAATGGTCACCACCGGCGCGTTGCTGCACGGCGACGTGCCGCGCCATCTGGCGTTCACGCCAGAAGAAGCGCCAGTCGCTTTGCAACTCGGCGGTAGCGAGCCTGACGACCTTGCGCGCTCGGCCAGGCTCGGTGAGCAATGGGGCTATGACGAAATCAATCTGAACTGCGGCTGTCCGTCCGAGCGCGTGCAGCGCGGCGCGTTTGGCGCCTGTCTGATGAACGAACCGCAACTTGTCGCCGACTGCGTGAAGGCGATGCGCGATGCGGTCTCCGTGCCGGTCACGGTCAAGCACCGGATCGGCGTCGATGCGGTCGAAGAATATGGCTTTGTGCGCGACTTCGTCGGCACGATCGCGGACGCCGGCTGCAACGTGTTCATCGTGCATGCGCGCAATGCGATTCTCAAGGGCTTGAGCCCGAAAGAGAACCGCGAGATTCCGCCGCTCAAGTACGACTACGCGTATCAATTGAAGCGCGACTTCCCGCATCTGGAAATCATCATCAACGGCGGCATCAAGACGCTTGATGAGGTGGAAACGCATCTTCAGCACATCGACGGTGTGATGCTTGGGCGTGAGGCCTATCACAACCCTTATGTGCTGGCCGATGTCGATGCGCGCTTCTACGGCTCGACCGATACGCCGCTCACGCGCGCGCAGGTCGAGGCAAAGCTGATTGAATATTGCGCGGCTGAAATGGCGCGCGGCACCTACCTTGGAGCGATCACACGCCATGCGCTCGGCCTCTACCGTGGCGAAGCCGGTGCACGTGGATGGCGTCGCGTGTTGTCCGATAGCAAGCGGCTGGCTGCGCGCGATCTGGGCATCTTCGACGAGGCAAGACAGCATCTGCGTGAGCCCGTCGAAATTTTTGAATAAAGGACTAGGCAAACGGGATTCTTGTTCGTATAATCTCGTTTCTTCATCGACGAGCCAAGTTTCTCAGCAATGAGTTGCTTAGCAAGTCAAGCAGATGTCAGTGGTGGCTGTAGCTCAGTTGGTAGAGTCCAGGATTGTGATTCCTGTTGTCGTGGGTTCGAGCCCCATCAGCCACCCCAAAGAATTCGAGCGGTAAAGGTTTGATCAAACGGCGTTGTGAGAAATCACAACGCCGTTTTTGTTTTTGCATCACGATTTGCCGCGAGCGCGAGGCGCTCGCAGTTGCGCGGACTTCCCAATTGAAGATTTCGCCGAAGCGAGGTTTTCAATTGGGAAAGAGCAACGTATCAAACCAGCCGCACTTCCAGACGCCTGCCAAGCACGGCGAATGCAGACTCGACCATCTCGATCTTCGATGAATGGCGGAAATTTAAAAGACGATCGACCTGCACCTGATTGACCTTCAACCGACGCGCCAACTCCGCCTTACGCACGTTCTGTTGCAGCATTTCGTTTGCAAGCAGGACTTTCGAGGTCACGAGAGCAGGAAGCGTTACGACACGCTGGCCGCGCTTTGCCTTCGACGGCAAAGGAATGAACCGCTTCTCCGAAAAGTAGATCTCAAGTGCGGCCTCCAGTGCGTCGAGGGCTTGCACCTCGGCATCATCTTCGTTCTCTCCAACGGTGATCGCTTCAGGCACGTCCGGAAACGTGACGAGGAGCGTGCCATTAGAATCCGGCGTCAGCTCGATGGGGTACGACAATATTACGGTTCTCCAGTGGGACTGCTTCAAGAAAAACACAAAGCCCGCGAGTATCGGGAGAGGCTGTCCGCCAAGTCAACGCACTTACCCGTGCGGGCCATCGACATCCCAAGGGTCGAATCTGTCCGCTGCGCCCCCTCCCAAGCAATCTTTCTAGCCCCAAACCACCTGCCCGGCGGGGTCGGACCACGCCGGACGCCTGTCGCACAACCCTCTCACCGATTATTTCACTACCGAGAACAGTAATTTCAGATTATCGGTACAAATTTTCAATAGTAGGGGTATACACTGCCTTCCATCGACGTTGCAGACACACCCCACCGGCTCCTGCGACGCCTTCCTGAAATGAAATCGAAACTTATCGGAGTCACACCATGAAGACCAAGCTCATCGCCGCCCTGCTGGTTGCTGTTTCTGCCTCGATCGCTGCCCCCGCATTTGCTAGCGGCTACGGCCCGGCACCGTTCTATCGTCCGTCGGTCGGCGCACCGGCTTCGCAACAAGGCCAGAGCGCACAAACCGTCGCGGCTGAGCGCGCTAACGCCGAATCGAACGCATACGGCGGCGTGAACAACGTGTCGTCGCAATCGGGTACGCGTGCACCGGCTTCGTCGGGCCCGCAATCGGTTTTCTTCGGTCACTAATCGGTCGCCGTTGAAGGGTTGCCGTCCATAAGACAGCAGCCGAACTGGGCGCCGTGCATGCAGCAATGCATGCCGGCGCCCAGTCCTGTTTACACGTCAGCCACGCATGCGGCATCCAGTCCCTGCCCCGCCCTCATCACGCCCCGCGCATATCCTCTTTCGGCGATTCGCAAAAACGAATCCGGTTACCGAACGGATCGATCGTCTCCAGCACTTTCCCCCACGGCAACGCTTCAACACCCGGTTTCCCGTATTTGTAGTCCTTGCGCTGAAGTTCGGCATGCAACACGTCGATGTCCCGCACCGGCACGAAAATCGTCGAGCCCGGCGTCGCGTCGCCGTGATGCTCGCTCAGGTGCAAAATCAGGTCGGAGCGGCGCACCTGCGCGTAGAGCGGGAAATTGGCGTCGAAACGGTGTTCCCAGTCTATGGTGAAGCCAAGAAAACCCACGTAAAACTCCTTGGCTTTCTCTTCGGAAAAGATACGGATGATCGGGATGGCGGGTGACAGGTGCACATCGGTCTCCTGCAAGTCGAAAGATCGTCAGCTTAATCGAATGCGCCTGTCGGCTCACGCCACGCGCTTGCGGCTACGCGGCGAGGCCGGCATCGATCGTTTCGCGCGCGGCCCTGAAACCCGCCTCCGCGGCGGCATGCTCGGTAGTCCACAAGGTGTCGATGTGCACGAGCCGCCAGTCGATCACCACCGCGTCGTCGCGCAATACTCGAAAATGCGCTTTGACGCCGGTGAGCACCTGTTCGACCGCGACTTCAATATCGTAGTTCTGATAGCGCTCCTGGTAGTCGCCCATGTCGAGGCCTTTCGGCTCCATGATCGCCTCCTTGGTGTCTTGTGTGCCTAACGAGATCTGCGTGTCCTAACGAGACGTCCACGGCCGAGCCGATCCGCCGGGCCGTCGTCGCGGCTCGGGGCATGCACCGGCCCGCCCTCAACGCTGACGATCAGTCGCAATCGCCAGAAAGGTACTGCCGGCCGCTACAGGTGATCTCGACTTCGCCGCCGCTCGCTTCGGCGGCGAGTCCGCTTGCCAGCAACTCCGCCGTGACGGATTGCGCAAACTTCGGCGTGGCCTGCCCGACGCCGACATCGTTCAGGCGCCGCAATGCTTCGACCGCTTCCGGACTCAATGACTTCGACATGGCCGTCTCCGTCGTCATGCTCGATTCATCGTAGCAAGTTTCGCGGCCGCACGCAGGGGGGCGTCGAGGCATGGGCATTGCGTGCCGCAGGTTCGTGGCGGCAGCAATACCGGAAGGCGGCATCGGAAAGGAGAACGAGATGGAGCGAAACAGAATGGCAGCGCTGACGGCAGGCGTCGCGCTCGTGATGGTCGGCGCAGTGGGCACGGTGGCTTTCGCACAAACGGCGAACCCGGCGCCATACAGACCGACTGCGACGCCAACCCCGGAACAAACCGCGCCGCAAAATGGCGGCGCATCGATAGTCAAGCCGCCCGAGACGGCCCCCGGTTCAGGCGGATCGAGCAATCCGGACAATATGCCGATCAAGCGGCCGAGCAAACCGACCCACGACAGAATGATGCACGCGCCGCCCGCCAGCGGCGCCAACGCGAAATAGCGGCGGCACGCGTGACGGTGCGAACAGAATGACGCGTGCAGTCGCGCTTACAGACGCGCGATCGACACCTCCGTCGACTTCACCAGCGCGACCACTTCCGAGCCGACCTTCAGATCGAGTTCGTCGACCGAGCGCGTGGTGATCACCGAGGTGACGATGCCGAACGGCGTGTCCACATCGACCTCGGACACGACCGGCCCGCGGATGATTTCCTTGACCTTGCCTTTGAACTGATTGCGTACGTTGATTGCAGAAATGGTCATATCGAGCGACTCCAGAAAAGCGATTGAAAACAGTCAGTCAAGGGAATGTCAGACGGCCCAGCGGACGTCCGTCGGCCGCGTGAGGCGGCCCTCGTCACGTGCGTCGTAAGCGCGATGGGACAGTGCGTCGTCGTTCGGCGCCGTCTTCAGTACGCGTTGCAACACATGTTCTTCCAGCGCGGCAAAACCGGCCGATGCACGCGCCCGTGGGCGCGCCAGCGGCACCGGCTGATCGAGCGCGATGCGGCCTTCTTCGATCAGCAGAATCCGGTCGCCGAGCGCGACGGCTTCATGCACGTCGTGCGTCACCAGCAGCGCGGTAAATTGATGCTCGCGCCACAGGCGTTCGATCAGCGCGTGCATTTCGATGCGCGTCAACGCGTCGAGCGCGCCGAGCGGTTCGTCCAGCAGCAACAATTGCGGCCGATGCACCAGCGCCCGCGCCAGCGCCACACGCTGACGCTGACCGCCGGAGAGTTGCGCGGGCCAGTCGTTGGCGCGCTCGAGCAAGCCGACTTCATCGAGCACGGCGCGCGCATCTTCACGCGCGCTGCGGCCGAGGCCGAGCATCACGTTTTGCAACACGCTCTTCCAGGGCAGGAGCCGCGCGTCCTGGAACATGATGCGCGTGTCGAGTGGCTGACCGTCTTCGGTGCGCTTTTCGAGCACGCCGGAGGTGGCCTTTTCCAGCCCCGCGACCAGTCGCAGCAATGTCGATTTTCCGCAGCCGCTACGGCCGACGATCGCCACGAAACTACCGCGCTCGATCGACAGATCGAAATCGGACAGTACCTTGCGCTCGCCGTACTGCTTGCCGACGCCGCGCAACTCGACCGAAAAATCGGCGGAGCGGCGTGCATCGTTGCGTGCCAATGCACCGGCCGCCGCAGGCGCGACGCTCACGCGCGCGCGATCGTGCGCCGGATCCGCGCGGTCGAAGCCGGCGGCCTCATCGGCATCGTGATCGACGATGCGCGGTTGTGCCAGTTCGGCTTCGAGATCGCTGCCCGCGATGCCGCCGAACGACGCCGAGAATGTCGTTGCGCTCATACTTTCGCCCCTCGTTGATAGGCAGGATGCCAACGCAGCGACACGCGCTCGAGCGTCTTGGCCAGCACGTCGGCGAGTTTGCCGAGCGCCGCGTACAGCAGGATGCCGACCACCACCACATCGGTTTGCAGGAATTCGCGTGCGTTCATCGTCATGTAGCCGATGCCCGACTGCGCGGAAATGGTTTCGGCGACGATCAGCGTGACCCACATCAGTCCGAACGCGAACCGCACGCCGACCAGAATCGACGGCAACGCGCCCGGCAAAATCACATGCCGGTACAGCGCGAAACCCTTCACGCCATAACTGCGCGCCATCTCGATCAGATTGGCATCCACCGAACGGATACCGTGAAACGTGTTCACGTAGACCGGAAAAAACACGCCCAGCGCGACGAGAAACACCTTCGCCTCTTCCTCGATACCGAACCACAGGATCACGAGCGGGATCATCGCCAGCGCAGGGATATTGCGGACCATCTGCACCGTCGAATCCAGCGCGATTTCGGCGGGTTTGAAGAGACCCGTGGCGAGACCGAGCACGAGTCCGATGCCTCCGCCAATCGCAAAGCCGGACACCGCGCGCCAGGTGCTGACCTTCACGTCCGCCCACATTTCGCCGGACTGGATCAGCGACCACGCGGCCTTCACGACCGCGAGCGGTTCGGGCAGCACACGTGTCGAGAGAATGCCGCTACGGGCGGCGAATTCCCACGCCAGCAGAATCGCCAGCGGCGCGAGCCACGGCGCAAGATGCGCGCCGATGCGGCGCACTAGGGCGAGACCCGCGTCCGAACGCGCGCCCGCTTTCACGTTCGCATTCGCGTTTGCACTCACGTCGGTGCTCACACCCGCCTCCACCTCCGCGTTCACGTTGGGACGCGCGCCGGCGTGCGTGCCTCGTCCCGTGCTCACAGCAGATTGAGCCATGATGATGTCCTCATTGCTTAACCGTTAGGCGTCGTTGTCGAACCGGGCGCAAGCGCTCAGCTCGAACTCGCCGCCTTCGGCAGATAGTTGTTGCCGACGATCTCGCCGAACGGACCCGACAGCGGACCGCCCGAGACCTTGGTTTGACGCCCCGGCAGCAGCGGAAACACCAGTTCAGCGAAGCGATACGACTCTTCGAGATGCGGATAACCGGACAGGATGAACGTGTCGATGCCGAGCGCCGCATATTCGTTCATCAGCGCCGCCACCTGCTCGGGATTGCCGACCAGCGCCGTCCCCGCGCCGCCGCGCACCAGACCCACGCCGGCCCACAGGTGCGGATACACCTCGAGTTCTTCGCGGCCGCCGCGCTTGCCGCCATGCAGCGCGGCCATGCGGCGCTGTCCTTCGGAATCCATCTTCGAGAACGAGGCCTGGGCACGGGAAATGGTTTCGTCGTCGAGTTTGCTGATGAGCTTGTCGGCGGCGGCCCATGCTTCTTCTTCGGTCTCGCGCACGATGACGTGCAGGCGAATGCCGAACTTGATCTTGCGGCCACGCGCTTCGGCGCGGGCGCGAATGTCGGTGATCTTCTTCGCGACGGCTGCAGGCGGTTCGCCCCAGGTCAGATACGTGTCGATGTGATCGCCCGCGATGTCGTGCGCAGCCGCGGACGACCCGCCGAACCACAGCGGCGGATGCGGGTTCTGCACCGGCGGATACAGCGCCTTGCCGCCCTTCGAAGTCAGATGCTTGCCTTCGAAGTCGATCGCGTCGTTGGTATGCGCGGCAGTCAGCAGCTTGCGCCAGATATGCAGGAATTCGTCGGTGATTTCATAGCGCGTATCGTGATCGACGAACACGCCGTCGCCTTCCAGTTCCGCCGAATCGCCGCCGGTCACGACGTTGATCAGAAGACGCCCGTTCGACAGACGGTCGAAGGTCGCCGCCATGCGCGCCGCCAGACCCGGCGAGGAAATCCCCGGACGGATCGCCACCAGAAACTTCAGACGTTTGGTCGCGGCGATCAGGCTCGACGCGACGACCCATGCGTCTTCGCACGAGCGGCCGGTCGGCAGCAGCACGCCCTCGTAGCCGAGCGTATCGGCGGCGACGGCGATCTGCTGGAAGTAGTCGTAATCGGCTGCGCGTGCGCCTTGGGACGTACCGAGATAGCGGCTGTCGCCGTGAGTCGGAATGAACCAGAACACATTCATTTGCTGCTCCTGCTTGTTCGAAACTGGATTGAATGGAGACGTGTGTAACAACGATGCGTCGAGTTGGAGCGCGCACGCTGCGCCGCGCACTGCGGGTCGCGCGCCGCTGGTCGAACACCGCTAGCTGCGCACCGCTAGCCGCGCGCATCCATCCGGCACGGGAGCCGGGGACGCGGGCGCAAAGAAGGACGGAGATACGGCAGCGAGGCGCGGACTAGTTCCGACAGCGCATCCGCAAACGCGCGTGCGCCATGGAGCGGTTGAAGATCGGCATCAGGCAGGACATCGCGACGGCTTCCCTCGACCAAACGTGCGCGTGATGCGCTCGATTAAATGGGCGACGGCGGCAAACACCGTCTGCATGGAGAAACAGTCTATGGATCGGGCCCCTGCTTTTGAACGATTTTTTTTAGCTTAGGTTTTCCACTTTCGTGATTAGCCCGACGCTAAAGCATACGGATGGTGTGCGGGTGTTGCGCCTTAGGCACGCTGGAAGCGGGTTGCCCCTCTATATAATGGCGCCACGTTTCCAATAATCCGATGCAGGCCGCGCGAACCGCGCCGCCTGAGCTCTCGCGGTGCAATGCATGCAAAAACTCATCCTGCCGTTCGTCGCCGGCTTTCTGGCGTCCCTGTTCTTTCATGAATCGACACTGGCGCTGCTGCACGCAGCCGGTCTGATCGACCCAACCGGTTTTTCGACTGCGCCGTTTTTGCCGCTCGGGTTGCCGGAGTTCATCGCAAACGCCATCTGGAGCGCGTTCTGGGCAGTGTTGATGGCGTGGCTGTTGCGCGTGGGGCCGGGGCGACACGCGCCGTGGGTGCCCGCCTTCGTGTTCGGCGGCCTTGCATTGACGGCGGCGAGCGTGTTCGTTGTCGATCCGCTGCGCGGCATCTGGCCGAGCGGCAACATGCTGCCGCGCCTCGCGGTAGGTTTCGCGGCGAACGCGATGTGGGGCTGGGGCGCGCTGGTGTTCATGCGCGCATTCATGGCGAGCGAAGACGAGGACTGAGCGTCTTCCTGGTGCGTGCTCGCCGGGTTTGCCGGGTTATGCCGGGGCTAAACCCGGCATAACCCGACTGCTTCGATTGCTTTAGCGTTGCGGCCCGCCCCCGCCTAACCGCGCAGATCGCGCAACGGGTGTTCGTTTGCCGGCCACGGGCTTTCAAACATCTTCTCCACATCGGCGGCGCTCACGTCTTCGATACGTGCAAAACGCCAGCGCGGCGCGTTGTCCTTGTCGATGATGCGCGCGCGAATCCCTTCAATCGTGTCGCCGTGCGCAAAGCACGTGCGCGTCAGATCGAGATCGCCGCGCAGCACGTCCGCCATCGAACCCTCGGCGCGCGTCACCACTTCCAGCGACACGGCCATCGACAACGGCGAACGTTCGCGCAACACGGCAATCGTCTGTTCAGCCCAATCGGCGCCCTCGCCGCCATGCTCCCGTTCCTGTTCCAGCGACGCGAGAATCTGCGTCATGTCGGGCAACGCGAAATGCCGGTCGATCAACGCGCGCGCGTTCGCGAGCGGCGCGGCGTCGGGCTCCGGCACGACCTGATGCGCGGCGCTCTCCCGCTCGATGCACGCCACCACGTCGGCACCACGTTCGAACGGTTCGGCGCGCAATGTATCGACTAGCGCGGGCAAGGCCGCGTCGTCGAGATAAACGTCGGCGAGACCTGCGTAGAGCGCATCTGCTGCGCCGATCGTTTCGCCCGTGACCGCCAGATAACGGCCGAGTGCGCCCGGTGTGCGCGCCAGAAACCAGCTCGCGCCGACATCGGGAAAGAGTCCGATGCGGGTCTCGGGCATCGCCATCTTCGTCGAGTTGGTCACTACCCGCAGGCCGCCGGTGCGATGTGCGCCCTGCGAAATCCCCATGCCGCCGCCCATCACGACACCGTTCATCAAGGCGATATACGGCTTCGGATAAGTGAAGATCGCGTCATTGAGGCGGTATTCCTCAGTGAAAAACGTATCGCGCGCCTCATGCTCGCCACGCTGCGCCGACTCGTACAGAAAGCGGATATCGCCACCTGCGCAGAACGCGCGCGGGTGCTGACTGCGCACCACCACGGCGAGTACGTCGGGATTTTCGCGCCACTGATCGAGCGCCGCGTGCATCGCGCGAATCATGCCGGTCGACAGCGCGTTGAGCGCCTTCGGCCGTTCCAGTTCGATGAAACCGATGCGGTTGGCTACGTAAGTCGCGACTTCGTCGCTGACGGCGGGCGAGGCGGAAATAGACATGGAGAGCTAGGCGCGATGGCGCGAAATGAATCGGAACTGAACGTTATCACGCACTCGAGGCTTTGGGCTTGGCGGCCGGTTCAATGGCCGAATGTGCCGAAGGCTTGGTGGCCTTTTTGCTCGCCCGGGCGGATGGCTGGGATGGCTGCGTGGCCGGCTCGCCCGCCGCCTCGGCGAGCGATGCTGCTGACTCTGCCGCTTCAGCGGACTTCTTCTTACCAGCGCGAGCGGATCTTGCAACACCTTGCTGCCCTGCGGGTTGCGTGCCCAGCCAGGTATCAAGTGCGACGCCCACCACCGTATCCAGCGGCGCGCTCGGAAATACGGGGCATGTGAGGTTGAGCGCGACGATGCCGTGCAGGGTCGCCCAGAACGCCTCCGCCCACACGACCAGATCCATCGATGCGGACAAACGCCCCGCTGCTTTCAACTCTTCGAGCGCGCAGAGCATGATGGACAAGGCGGCGTCGCCTGGGTCGTCATCCGCTTTCGCCGGTGCGAGGTTCGCTTTGCCGGACGCGGCAGAAGCTGCGGCCGTGGTGCCTGCCGCTGTGATCTCCCCGGTTTCGTCCACCGTTCCTTCATCCGCGACCGCAGCCGCCGACGCACCCGCGCCCGCTGCAGCAGCCGCACCGCTCAGCGCCGCGCCCGTATAACTCGGGTCTTCCATGAAAATCAGGCGGTAGGTCTCCGGATGCGCGACACCGAATGCCACATAAGCACGCCCAAGCGCCTTCAACCGCTCAGCTGGATCGGCAATCTGCGCAAGCGGCACGAACGTCTCCAGCAATTGCGCATAACCTTCCGCGCACAAGGCTTGCGCAATCTCATCGCGGCTCGCGAAATGCAGGTACAGCGTGGCTGGCGAATACTCGATGGCGTCCGCAATCTTGCGCATTGACAGTGCAGCGAAGCCCTCGCGCATGACGATGCGCCGCGCCGCATCGAGGATGCGCTCACGCAGCGCCTGTTTCTGCCGGCTTTTTCGTTCGACGATTCCCATAACGAACATTTTCAGGTTGACAAACTGAAAAGTCAAATTAAACTGAACACCGTTTACTGAACAGTGTTCATAAAATTCTCATCAATCAGACAACCTTACCCAGGCGCGATACGGCGCCGTCTTCAGGAGTCGCTCATGCAAGCCATAGGGAAAGTCGGTTTATTCGGTGCCGCGGGCGCGGCCGGTCAAATCATCGCGGCGGCGCTGAGCGCGGCGGGCCGGGATTACCGGGTGGTCGGCCGCTCGCGCGCGCCGCTCGAAGCGGCTTTCGGCCACGACCCGCATGCGGAAATCGTCACGTGGAATCCGGACGACCCGGCGTCCATCAGCGCCGTGGCAGCCGGTTTGCAGACCGTGGTCTATCTGGTAGGCGTGCCCTACGATCAGTTCGCCGAGCATCCGCCGCTGATGGAAAGAACCCTCGACGGTGTGACGGCGGCAGGCGTCGAACGCCTGATTCTGATCGGCACCGTGTATCCGTATGGGCGCGCGCGCGGCAATCCGATTAGCGAAAATCATCCGCGTGAACCCCACACGTTCAAAGGCCGGATGCGGCTCGAGCAGGAAAAACGGGTACTGGCGGCACACGGGCGCGCAAGCGGGTCGACCCACCTGTCGACGCTGGTGCTGCGCTTGCCGGATTTCTACGGGCAATGCATTGAACGCAGCCTGATCAACGGCATATTCGAGGGCGCGGCGCGCGGCAAGCGCGCACAGGTCATCGGCCCGGTGGATGTGCCGCACGAATTCATCTACCTGCCGGATATCGGACCCGTGGTCGAGAAACTCACCCGCACACCCGACGCATACGGCCGGTGGTGGCACCTGGCCGGCGTGGGCACGATCACGCAGCGCGAAGTGGCAAGACAGGCCTATGCGCTGGCGGGCCGCGAGCCGAAGCTGATGGTGGCCGGCAAGGCGCTGCTGCGCGTGCTCGGCCTCTTCAATCCGATTATGCGGGAACTGGTGGAGATGAACTACCTGATGACCGAGCCGGTCGTGCTCGACGACACGGCACTGACGCAACTGATCGGCCCGATCGCCAAAACGTCGTACCAAGACGGTATCCGGCATGCGTTCGAAGCCGCGCGCGCGGCAGCATCGGCGAGTACGGACACGCGGCGGGACGCCGCAAAAACCGCCTGATTGTGGACGGCTGTCTGTGAACGGCTGTCACGAGCGGGCCGGTTTGAAGCACATTATTCGCGTATGAACGAATGAACCCGATCAGCCCGCCACGTTGCCGGGCGGAAAGTGGCCGCTCTTCAGCAAGACAGGCGTGCCATTGCTGATCTGCAAATGTTCGCGCGCAACCGCCTCGATGCGCGGGCGCCCGGCGTCGAATGCGCGCAGCCAGCCTTCCAGATCCTCGGTGTAGGCGCCGAAATGATCCTCGAGCGCCTCAACCGAGATCGCGCACGGCACCGGTTCGCCGTCCACGAGCGCGGGAAAGACAACCGTCAGATTGGAGTCGCGGTAAGCGGGCGCGTCCGCGGGAAACCGAATTTCCATGGTCGCCTCATCAGAAGTATCCGGCGGAAAACGGACACCGGGGAGAACCAGCCGCTCCCCGGACATGCCCGATATGGTACTCGCGCGGCCGGACCGCGGTCCAGCCTTCAGCGCCCCTCTGCGCAGCGTTGCACGCCCCGGATCGATCAGGTCGGCATGCGTATCGATACGCCGCATTGCACTTGTGCCGGCTGCGTCTGTCGAACCGGTTCAAGGGCACGATCTGTGCTGACGCAATGACGCCATTTCGAGGGCAGCGAGCGCAATATGGGAAAATATTTTCTGCAAAACCACGAACTGCCTGAGCCGGATGCGGCAAACACATGGTTTGCCTACGCCGAAAACCACGGCATCGACATTCCGAAAGCCATCAGCATCTGGGAAGACGCTGCAACCGAAAGCGGTGCGGAAAGCCGCCAACTGGTCAGCGCGGCAGGCATCACGATCGAAACGTCTTAGCCTTCCGTTGCGGGCACACCTCCGCTGTGCGTGGCGAATCTCGATATCTATTTGAAAGGAAACATCACGATGCACTTCATGACGCAACTGCGCCGCTCCGGCCGCTTCCGACCCAGCAGCGCCGCGCTTGCTCTCATCCGCAGGGCGTCCCTGTCGATCGGCCTGCCTGCCGCCGTGCTGCTCGGCGCGGGTCTCGCCGGTTGCGCATCGTCGAACACCACGTCGCTGATCAATCTGCCGAACGGCCAGACCGGCTTTGCGGTGAATTGCAGCGGCGCCGACGCCGCGTCCAGTTGGGCCTCCTGCTACGTGCAGGCCGGCAAGGCATGTGGCGCAACCGGCTACGACATCGTGTCGAAAGACAACGACGAAGGCGGCCCCGCGGGTGGCAGCGTCACGAACGTCGTCTCGGCCAACGTGAAAAACCGTTCGATGATCGTGCGCTGCAAGTAACGCCCGGTGGACACTCAGCGGGCACTCATCAGTGCGCCTGCATCTTCGAGAACATGTTCAGCACGGCGACGCCGGCAATGATCAGCCCGAGCCCGATAATGGCCGGCACGTCGGGCACTTGCCGGTACATCACGACCGCGACCAGCGTAATCAGCACGATGCCGGCGCCGGACCATACCGCGTAGACAATGCCAACCGGAATACTCTTGAGCGTGAGCGAGAGGCAATAGAACGCGATGCCGTAGCCGATCACCACGACCGTCGCGGGCAATAGCCGCGAAAAGCCTTCCGAGGCCCGCATGGCGGAAGTCGCGATGACTTCGGCAACGATCGCAATGGCGAGCAATGCATAAGGAGGCATCCGCATCGCCTCAGGCCTTTGCAAGCGCGAGCTTGCTGTAGTCGTGGCCGAGGTGGGCGCACAGCGCTTCCACCACCAGTTCATGATCGGCGCGTTGCGGCAAGCCGGACACCGTGATCGAGCCGATCACACCGGCGCCCGCCATCGTCAACGGAAACGCACCGCCATGGGACGCGTATTCCGTGACCGGCAAGCCGTGCTTATCGGCGAGCGTGCTACCGGCCTGTTGCATCTTCAAACCGATCGCATACGAACTGCGCCGGAAGTGCGCGACCGTGTTGCCCTTGCGACGCGCCCAGTCGACGTTGTCCGGCGTCGCGCCGTCGAGCAAGCTGAAGAACAGCGGCTGACCGAACGTGCGCACGTCGATGGCCGCGGGAATGCCGCGCGCCTTGGCAACCTCGTGCAGATAGACACCGACCTGCCATGCGCGGTCGGCATCGAATTGCGGGAACACCAGCGCTTGTTCCTGAGCGGCAATCACCTGTAGATCGTGAGCGATATCCATGGAGTTCAGAGCAAGGTAAGGGGTGAAGCGCAGACCGTTGCACATGCATGCCGGCGCGCGAAGAGAACCTGGATTCTAGCGCAGCGTTCTACACGCGCTTTCCGGCATGCGACGCAGCCAATGCGCGCCGCGACTTCGGAAGCCGCTTCGCTTTGAAGGGTGCATTTGAAGCGCGCATCGTGACGGCGCGTGTTGAAGCCGGTTCTTAATTAGCTATTGCGCGGGCTGCGGCTTTGTCTTATAATCTTTTCTTCGACGGACGCGGGGTGGAGCAGTCTGGCAGCTCGTCGGGCTCATAACCCGAAGGTCGTAGGTTCAAATCCTACCCCCGCAACCAAGTAGCGTTTAAGTGGCTACTCAAGCGGTTCGAAACGTCGAAAAACTTCAAAGGCTTGCCCAACCGGCAGGCCTTTTTTGTTTTCTGCCTCCCCTTCTGCGCCGCGCAATTGCGCACATTTCGCCCGCCGAATTGCACTCGGCTTCCATGGCTCCATTTCGTAGCCGGACAAGCACTCACCAATCTTTGACAGGCCGTGCCGCGCTCATCACGCATTCCGCCTGGCCCTCCATCACTCCGGCTCACGTTCGTTGATCCGGACTCCAAACAGACCCGCATTCTTCCTCGACGGCAGTGATAGCCGCGTGCGTCGACTGAGCCCGGCCCGTGAAATATCCCCGCGCCGCCATGACAGACGCATCCCACCATGGACCGCTCCCGGCAAAGCTCGCCCCAGTGATAAACTCCCATCACCCTTTCTCGTCCCCTTCCTATGAAATTCTGTTCTGTCTGCGGCCACGGCGTCAGCCTGAGCATCCCGCCGGGTGACAACCGCGAGCGCTTCGTATGCGGCAATTGCGGCACGGTGCATTATCAGAATCCGCGCAACGTGGTCGGCACCGTTCCGGTTTGGGACGACAAAGTGCTGCTGTGCCGTCGCGCGATCGAACCGCGCTACGGCTACTGGACGCTGCCGGCAGGCTTCATGGAAATGGGCGAAACCACCGCCGAAGCGGCTTCGCGCGAAACACTGGAAGAAGCCGGTGCGCGCGTCGAGGTGCAGAGCCTGTTCTCGCTGCTGAACGTGCCGCACGTGCATCAGGTGCATCTGTTTTATATGGCGCGCCTGCTCGACCTCGACATCGAAGCCGGCGAGGAAAGCCTCGAAGTGAAACTCTTCGAGGAACACGAAATTCCGTGGGACGAGATCGCCTTCCCCACCGTCGGCCAGACCTTGCGTTTCTTTTTCGCCGACCGCGCCGCCGGCAGCTTCGGGCTGCACACGGGCGACATCTTCCGCTCGCTGCGCGAAGGTTGAGCGGCGCGCATGGTTCCCTGGCTCGGACCTGACGATCCGTTTCCCCCCGTCGAGCGCGCGCTCGGCGCGGCAAGCGGCGCACCCGGCCTGCTCGCCGCCAGCGGCGACCTGCTGCCGTCGCGGCTGATCGACGCGTACCGGCGCGGCATCTTCCCGTGGTATTCGGACGGCCAGCCGGTGCTGTGGTGGAGTCCCGATCCGCGCATGATCCTGCGCCCTGCCGAATTCAAAGTGTCGCCGTCACTGCGCAAAACGCTCAAGCGCGTGCTGCGTGAGGACGCGTGGGAAATCCGTGTCGACCATGATTTCGCCGCCGTGATGCGCGCCTGCGCGCAGGCGCCGCGGCGCGGCCAGCGCGGCACGTGGATCACGGCGGACGTGGTCGAAGCCTATTCGTCGCTGCACCGGGTGGGCGATGCGCACAGCATCGAGACCTGGTTTGAAGGCAAGCGCGTAGGCGGTTTGTATGGGGTGTCGTTCGGCCGGATGTTCTTCGGCGAATCGATGTTCGCGGAGGTGACCGATGCGTCGAAAATGGCGCTGGCCGCGCTTGTCGGACACTTGCGCTGTCACGAAATAGAAATGATAGACTGCCAGCAGAACACGTCGCATCTGGCGTCGCTAGGCGGCCGCGAGATAGCGCGCAAAGCGTTCATCGCGCATGTTCGCGCGTCTGTCGATGCACCGCCGATTCCCTGGCGTTTCGACAAGACCGTCTTGCGCGATGTCGTCGCGCCGGCGGCGTAGGAAGAATCAGGCCGAATCCGGATCCGCCGCCTACCGAGCCGCGGGTCACGCGCCGCGGGTTTCAAACCGCAAGGCGCCGGGTTTGCAATACCAGAGATGCTTCGAGAGCTGCCAACGTGACTCATCCCAACGAGCTGCCTCTTTCTCCGCTTTCCGCGCTGCAATTTTATGCAACGGCGCCCTATCCCTGCAGTTATCTGGATGGACGCATCGCGCGCTCGCAAGTCGCCACACCCAGTCATCTGATCAACTCCGACGTCTATACCGACCTGGTCAAAGCCGGCTTCCGCCGTTCGGGCGTATTCACCTACCGCCCGTATTGCGACGGCTGCCGCGCCTGCGTGCCGGTGCGCGTGCCGGTCGATCTTTTCGAGGCGAACCGCACGCAACGCCGGGTCTGGAAAAAGCACGGCGAACTGATTGCAACGGTCGCCCCACTGCACTACGACGAAGAGCACTACGCGCTCTATATGCGCTATCAGTCGGCACGGCATGCCGGTGGCGGCATGGACCGCGACAGCCGCGACCAGTACGAACAGTTCCTGCTGCAGAGCCGGATCAACTCGCGGCTGGTCGAATTCCGCGAGCCGCTGCCGGATCACCCCGACGCGCCGGGCATCCTGCGCATGATCAGCATGATCGACATCCTCGGTGACGGGCTCTCGTCGGTGTACACGTTCTTCGAACCGGATCTGCCGCACACCAGCTTCGGCACCTACAACATCTACTGGCAGATCGAGCAGGCACGCAGCCTCAAGCTGCCCTACGTGTACCTCGGCTACTGGATTCGCGAGAGTCCGAAGATGGCGTACAAGGCGAATTTCCGGCCGCTCGAAGGCTTGATCGACGGCGCATGGAAAGTGCTCGATCCCACCAGCGTCGATCTGCCGCCGGTCGATCTGGCGATTCAGGGCCGGCGCGGGCCGCTGCGGCCGTAGGCGCGCGGCGGGCGGAACCAGCGTCCGCGCCTGCGCCTACGTACCTTGCCTTGCGCCCATTAGTCTCATTAATGCCTTAAAGCCGGTAAAATGGCGGGTTCCCATTTTCCGGCCGCCCGGCTTCGTCCCGTGTTCAGTTCCCTCTACCCGCTCGTACGCGCCCAACTCTTTCGCATGGACGCGGAAGACGCTCACCACCTGACTTTGCGCATTCTTGGCGCTGCCGGCCGCACCGGCCTTGCCGGCGCGCTCGCGCCACGCGTGCCGGATGCGCCGCGCACCGTGATGGGGCTGACGTTCAGGAACCCGGTTGGACTCGCCGCGGGCCTCGACAAGGACGGCGCGTGCATCGACGGCCTGGCGGCGCTCGGCTTCGGTTTCATTGAAGTGGGCACGGTCACGCCGCGCGCGCAGCCGGGCAATCCGCGCCCGCGCATGTTCCGCCTGCCGGAGGCGAATGCCGTGATCAACCGGATGGGCTTCAACAACGCGGGCGTCGACCAGTTCGTCAAGAACGTGCAGGCCGCGCGCTATCGCGGCATTCTCGGGCTGAACATCGGCAAGAACGCCGATACGCCGATCGAGCGCGCCGCCGAAGACTATCTGTACTGCCTCGAGCGCGTGTATCCGTTCGCGAGCTACGTGACGGTCAACATTTCGTCGCCGAATACGAAGAACCTGCGCCAGCTGCAAGGCGCGGGCGAACTCGATGCGCTGCTCGCGGCGCTCAAGGACAAGCAGCAACGTCTGGCCGACATGCACGGCAAGCTGGTGCCGCTCGCCCTGAAGATCGCGCCGGATCTCGACGACGAACAGATCAAATCGATCGCCGATACGCTGTTGCGCCATAAGTTCGAAGGCGTGATCGCCACCAACACCACGCTGTCGCGCACCGCTGTCACCGGTATGCAATACGGCGAGGAAGCCGGCGGCCTGTCGGGCAAGCCGGTGTTCGACGCCTCGAACGAAGTGATCCGCAAGCTGCGCGCCGAAGTCGGCGAGACGGTGCCGATCATCGGCGTCGGTGGGATTTTTTCAGGCGAGGATGCGCGCGCGAAGCTTGCAGCGGGGGCATCGCTCGTGCAGCTCTATACCGGCTTCATCTATCGCGGACCAGCGCTGGTGGCCGAATGCGTGCAGGCGCTGCGTCAAGGCTAAGCAGACTCCCCCGCGAATTTGAGCCCCAACGCAGCGCGCGCGGCATCGGCCATGCCGATCATCTGCAGCGACTTGCTGTGCGGCATCAAGGGGCTCTCCATCTGCCCCGCCCGAATCAGTTCGCAGAAATGCGCGGTCTCGTAGTTCAGACCGCCGCCTTCGAACGGTTCGTCGAGTTCGACCACACGACCGTCGGCGTACCGGATCGTCGCGCGCGACGGGTTCCACCAGGGCTCATGAATCGTGACATGGCCACCCGGGGCCATCAGCAACGCGTCGCCCTTACCGTGCAGGTCGAGCCCGCAGAACAGCTGGGCGATGCCGCGCTCATGCTGGCTGTTCAGGCTCGCGAACGTGTCGACGCCAGTCGAGCCGAGCCGCCCCAGCGTCTGGACCTCACGCGGCGCACCGAGCCAGTCGACCGCGAGAAACATCTCGTAGACACCGATATCGAGCAGCGCGCCGCCCGCATGCTCGAACGACAGCGACGGATGATCGTCCGGCACGCCCGGCACCGAACAACCGGCACGCACGAGACCCACCTCGCCGATCGGCTCGGCATCCAGATGCGCGCGCAACTTTCTGTAGAGCGGATAGAACGGCGGTTTCATGGCTTCCATGAAAAGCCGTTGCCTCGCGCGCGCGACCGCGATGACTCGCTCGAGTTGCGGCGCGTTGATCGTGGCGGGTTTTTCGCACAGCACGTGCAGGCCGGCGTTGAGCGCGGCGATCGCGTAGTCGGCGTGACTGTCCTGGACGGTGGCGATATAAAGCGCGTCGATACCGCTCGCGAGCAGCGCATCGAAGCTCGCGCACACCTCGCCGCCGAATTCCGCAGCGAAGGCCATGGCCGGTTCGGCGCGGCGTGACCACAGCGCGGTCAGTTGCGCTTGCGGCACATGAGTGAGTCCGGCAGCGAAGCGACGGGCAATACGGCCCGCCCCGACGATCCCCCAGCGAATCATGCCGCCCGCGGGGGCTTCTTGCGTTGCGATTGTCATCGTTCCTTCGAGTCCATGCAGTTCAGAACAGGCGCTATTGTGACGCAAGCCACACGCGCATGCGCAGGCATGCTGTCGCGCCGTTCGTTATGCAAGGTCCCTGCAGGAAAGCTCTCCGCTGCCGCCGCAGCAGCGGGCACTCTCAGCCGCGCGGCGGCGGCTCCGGCGTAAAGTTGCCGCCGATCTCTTCCGCGGTGTAGTCGATCATTGCCAGCGAGGCAATTTCCGCTTCCTTCGGATCACGCCGCTCGATCGCTTCAACCACACGCTGATGCGTGCTCACCGCCTTCTCCCACATCCCGTCCTTCTGACTGACGATCGGGTTGACGGTGGACAGCGCGCCGCGAATGATCGCCGCCATCTGCTTGAAGAACTGATTGCCGCTCGCCACCACGATGCGCGCATGGAACAGTTCGTCGGCGGCCTGATAGCCGGGCTCGTCCGGCCGGATGACGCGGAACGCTTCGAACGCCTCGCGAATCGCCGCGACATCGGCCGCACTGCCCCGCGCGGCTGCCTGCGCCGAGGCACGCGGTTCGATCAGGATCCGAAATTCGATCACGTCGCGCAGAAACAGCGGATCGGGTTTCGCGCGAAAACGCCAGTTCACGACGTCTTCGTCGATCATGCGCCAATCGCTCATCGGCCGGATGCGCGTGCCGATCTTGGGCCGCACGTCCAGCATGTCGCGCGCGAGCAGCATCGACAGCGCCTCGCGCATGACGGTGCGGCTGACGTCGAACTCTTTCGACAGCACGTCCTGCGGTGGCAGGATGGCGCCGTACTTCTCTTCGACAATGCCGGTCACAAGTCCGTCCATGACTTTGCTGACCAGCGATCGATCCTTGTTTGCCTGTTCCATGTGACACTCTCCCCGAAGCGGTGTTTGTCCCCGCGTAGCCTGTTGATCAAACAGCCCTCGTGTGTCGTTTTATATAGGTGTTGTTGTTCTTTTACGATACGTTGCTAGCTTCAAAACGGTTGCGCCAGTTGGGAAACGTCCTGAGAGGGTTATCCCTCTGAAGAATTGTTTCTTCTATGTAACGCCGCCTGTTTTGACGGGCCATAAGCTTGCGTCCCAAGCGTGCCTGCGTTGCAAAATTTGCATCGTGCGAAGACGCACGTAGTGAGACGAATAGGCAAAGCGTCATGAGCGGGAATTGTCCGGGCCTGCTTTGCCGGTCTCCTGGCTGCGGCCGTACTGATCGTCGAAACGCACGATGTCGTCTTCGCCGAGATAGCCGCCTGATTGCACCTCGATGATTTCCAGCGGTGTCTTGCCTGGATTTTCGAGCCGGTGCGTGACACCGAGCGGAATGTAGGTCGATTGATTCTCTGTCAGTAGAAAGGATTCCTCGCCGCGCGTGACGCGCGCCGTGCCGCGTACCACCACCCAGTGTTCGGCGCGGTGATAGTGCATCTGCAATGAGAGCCGGCCACCCGGTTGCACCACGATGCGCTTCACCTGAAAGCGTTCGCCGCGGTCGATCGAATCGTAAAAGCCCCAGGGACGCTGGACCTTGCGGTGCTCATGGACTTCCGCACCGTGCTCCGCTTTCAGGCGGCTGACAATTGCGCGCACGTCCTGCACGCGTTCCTTCGCGGCAACCAGTATTGCATCCGCCGTTTCAACCACCACGACGCCTGTCACGCCGACGCATGCGACCAGCCGGCCGTCCGAATGCGCGAAGCTGTCAGTCGAGCCTTCAAACATCACCCGGCCGCGGCCGACGTTGCCATCGGCGTCCTTATCGGACAACTGCCAGACCGCATCCCATGCGCCGACGTCGGACCAGCCGGCGACGAGCGGCACGACGACACCGGACAGCCGCATGTCAGAACCAAGATGCTCCATCACTGCGTAGTCGATCGAATCGGACGGACAGGCATCGAAAGCAGCGCGATCGAGATGAAGCGCGCCGGCGCTATCAAGCGACGCCCGCGCAAACGATTCCGCGCATGTCGAGGCGATCAAGGGACAGCACCGCGCGATCGCAGCGAGCCACACCGAAGCACGCACAACGAAAATGCCGCTGTTCCACCAGTACTCGCCGCTGGCGACATAGCGTTCGGCCAGTTCAAGATCCGGTTTCTCGACGAAACCATCGATCGCACGCGCCCCCTGGCTCCCGACCGGCACGCCGGTGCAGATGTAGCCGTAGCCTGTTTCCGGCCGCTCGGGCGGCACGCCGAGTGTCACAATCGCGCCTTGTGCCGCATGAAACACCGCCTGCGCAAGCGCAGCGACGAACGCGGCATTGTCAGCAATCAGGTGATCGGCCGGCATCACGATGAGCACGGGATCCGGGCCGTCCGGCATGTCGCCTTGCGCGGCGAGCGCGGCGAGCGTCAGCGCCGGCGCGGTGTTACGCGGCGAAGGTTCGAGCAGGAGGCGAGGCCCACCGTCGCACCGCCCGAGCCGTTCGACGGTTGCGAGGCGCAGGTCGGCGCCACATACGACAATCGGCGCCGCCCGCTCGAAATGCGGTGCAGCGTGTATATCGGGCTCCTCCGCAAACAGACGGTCTAGCCGACGCACGGTCGATTCGAGCAGCGATTCGTCACCGAACAGGCTGATCAGCTGTTTGGGACTTTGCTCGCGCGACAGCGGCCATAGCCGCGTGCCTGAGCCACCCGCGAGAATCACCGGCTGGACGGTGCAGCACGCCAGCGCCTCGCGTGCGAGCGCCTCCTGCGTGACCGGCAATGCAAAATCGTTCATTCGAGCCTCTCCCAATGCACAACACTCCGGGCCCTCGCGACGAGGATTGAACCCGGCACGGCAAGCATCACGTGTTGATTGGAGCATGCATCAGCGGCTCATATCTGTTCGCACTCCAACACTGCCACGCTGGCGTGGCGGGCGCTCATCGACTGGACGGCCTAGCAAAGGCTGATTGACGCAACGTTCACTCGTCCACGGACTACGATCAGGCATTTGAATTAATCAATATTCCTAACCTACTTTTCAGACCGTGAACGGGAGGTATCCAGGCGGCACGCCGGACGCGAGTCAAGCCAGTGGAGTTAAAGTTTCTCGAACGTACAAACGTCCGGCAATATGCGATGCTGGTGCAGCCCGCCGGCCAGCGGCGCGCGGTCGCTCCGTGCTCTGAATGTCAAACCTACGGATAGCGCGCCGTGGTCGGGGAATGGCCCTTCCACCATGCGAAAGCCGAACTGCTCGTAGAAGGTACACAGGCTTACCGGTGCATTCACTCGTACAACTGTTCCTGGCCAGCGCTCCGCCGCCGCCCGTAGAACCCGCTCGATCAACACCTCAACCGTGCCGTCGCCCCGCCTCGCCGGACTTGTCAGCACCTTATCAAGCACCACTTGCGGGTAGTCTGTATCGTCAGGACGAACCCGTGCATAAGCAATGATGGGCATCGGGCGAGATATATCTTCAGCCGCAAAGATATGGAGTGCGCCTTCGTCGCGCCCATCGGCATCGAGACACAAATGTGACTGTTCGACGACGAATACCGCACTACGCGCACGCATGATCAGATACAACTCACGTACCGTGCACTGTTCGAATTCGAGCGTTTTCCAGTTGATCACGATTGCCCCAGCGATTCACCCGACAGAAGCCGGCCGTTGCCATGCACACAAGGTACGCCGGCCAAGCTGGCGAACTCGGTGCGCAAGCGCACTGTTGCGCGCGCAACACGAGCGGTGTCGCAAGCGTTCCATCTGCACAATGGAAGCGTAATCGAGCGCCACCATACCGGCCTCACGGCGACGCTCTGAGCGACCGCCTGCAACTGTGACCGGCGTCCGGCGGCTAGCGACTGGCGGCTAACAACTAATCGTCGAAGCAACGCCTTTAGCGGTTTCGTTCGTGTCGCGGACGCGCACTTTCATGCTGCAGCAGACGGGGTCCACTTGCCGCCGGATTCTCCGGAAACGATCCCACCGGTACCGTTTAACGCAGACGATACAGAAGCCGCACCTGAACCCGAGGCGGGCAGAATCAATACTGAGACACCGGTTTTCCACCGCCGACGCTATCCGCCGGCCGGCCCAACTGCCCCACGACGCGCATAAAACCTCGTTCTATACGCTTCTTTCCGGCCACCCCGAAAAGGTTGCGCCGACATCGAATAGCTCGCCAAAAATCGCTTCCGTGCGTCAGCCCACTCAACCCGTGGAACACATCTGAATCATTTCTGAGTCATCCGGGACGCGCTGGCTCAATGCCCGTCCAGCTAGCGTTCAGACGTTGATTCGTATCGCGCCGCCACCTGTCTGACGCGTACTATTCCAATCCGATCAATGACTTGCGCTAAAAAAATACCTCTGGCGGGGAACCGGGCAAGCGGGGGCCTGGTACAGAACTGAAACAAAAACGCATATTCCGCGGCGCAACACGTCGGTGTTTGCTTCGCTGCGCCGCACCAGTGCTCGGTTCCGGCCTCACTGGCACAATCCTCGCTAAATGAGAAGCGCAACACGAGCGCCAGCGTACACAACCCAAGACAGCGTCGGCGCGCAAAGGCCATACGGGGCCCGCACTGCCTATCCATAGCCGCTCGCCAGGCGGCAGCACGTACGGACGCAGCGACGGGTAGAAAATCAGGGGGCTGCCTCACGCGGCTCCGCGCGAGGACCGATCATGCTCACACTTCAATCCGATCTGCACGGCAATCATTTGCTTGGCGCACTGCCCTCCCACGAGTGGCAAGCAATGGCCCCTCATCTCGAACTCGTTCATCTGCGCACGGAGCAACTCCTGTGCGACTCCGGGCAACGCATCCATCACGTTTATTTTCCGACCACCGCGATCATCTCGATGTTGTCGACCATGGAAGACGGCAGCTCGGTCGAGATTGCTGCGGTGGGACGAGAAGGCATGACAGGCGTTCCAGTATTGACGGGCGGCGAAACGATGCCTAACCGCGTGCAGGTGCAAAGCGCCGGTTTCGCTTATCGCATGACAGCGCAAGCGCTCAGCCAGCAGTTCATGCGTTCCGACCTGGTACGCCGCCTGATGATGCTCTATATGCATGCGCTGTTGACCCAGGTGGCACAGACCGCCGCGTGCAACCGCCATCATTCGCTGAACAAGCAGTTGTGCCGCTGGCTGCTGATCGAGATCGACCGCGTCGCCTCGAACGAGTTGACCGTCACGCAGCAATTGATCGCGGATATGCTTGGCGTACGCCGCGAGGGCATCACCGAAGCAGCGGGCAAGCTGCATGACGAAGGTCTGATTCATCACAGCCGCGGCCATATCAAGGTGCTCGACCGCAAGGCGCTGGAATCGCGCGCATGCGAATGTTATGGGCTCGTGAAGCGTGAGTTCGACCGCTTGCTGCCGCGTCTGCACCAGGCCGAGACGGTGAGCTAGGCGACAACATTCGCTTTTCATCGAGCGCCGCAGCGAAGCCGGCATCGCGCTTGTTGAAGATTGACTTCAGTATCCTTGCTTCGCAGAGGGACGCCCCTGTCCCGGACGCGGCCATCAGGCGATTACACGTTCGTTCCTGCAACGAGTACTCGTCTGATGGCCGCGATCGTCTTCGCGGCGTGCCGCGTCGTGTCTGTGTTGCCGCACGTCACGGCGGCGATCACGCCCTCGGAATCTGAATTGTCCGCCTCAACTGCTTGATTAAATTCACACCACCCCTTCCGATAATCAACCGCGCAAACAACAACACCCACCCCTTGCCCGGAATTTTTATTTCTTTCAATATTATTCCTCCGACGATATTAACCCTTAACAAAACATTCAGGTTCTTGTAAATCAAAACATTAAACACCAGTGAAGAAACATGTCCTCTTGACATAAATCTATTATATTTTTCAAAAAACACCAGACTTGGCTCGCAATTGGCCTTCCCTGACATTCTATTGGCACCCCCGCTCAGACAGTACTCCACCAGAGGATCGTGCAAATATATGAATACGCAGCCAGCCATTTCAGCATTAATGGCAAAATCCCAATCCTGATGGCGGCGCAAAGATCCATCGAAGCTAATTAACGGATACTGATGACGCCACATCATGATAGATGAACTCTGAATATACCCTCCATCCAATAAAATGAAGTCAAGCATCGGTTGACCCCCATAGGGAGACCGGTTGCCCAGGACGCGCTGGCTTCCGTCGGTTAGCATCACGTTACTGAACAGGACCTTCGCTTCGCTCCTGGAAGGCTTGGGGCCGAACGCGGCGATGCATCGCTCGAGCTTGTTCGGGAGCCATCGGTCATCTGCGTCCAGAAAAGCAATCAGATCGCCGGTTGCCTCCTCAATGCCTCTGTTTCGACACCACGCTGCGCCACGATTCACGGTTTCGCGAATCAGGCGCAATGCAATCCCATCTCCGCAATGCTCCGGTAATTCGAACTGCAAGCCCGATGCATCGTCTATAACAATAATTTCCCGCGGAACAACGGTTTGACCAGATATTGATTCTATAGCCATCCAAAGTAAATCAGGGCTATTGTAGTGCGGAATTATCACACTAACACTAGTGACATCGTCAAAATCACGCCCCATCCCACACCTCAGCTATGAATTTGAAAGATTCCTCACGCAAAGAAAAAATTATCCAGTTGCATCTTGCAAGCCAATTAATTACACCTGCCATGCCAATACTTTACTAATCACACAATAAATCCTGTCAGATTGCTTTCCATTACTAAATTTCGACCCTGTTTTTCTCGAACAGGATGGTGCTGACATAGTTCAATGTCGGATTAAGTCCTCATATGCGGGTGCATCGACCGGCCCATCGTCTGCCAGTTGAACAGATCGATGGCGACGGTCAGGTACGCCAGGAAGGAAGTGCCCTCAGGGAAAAGCCTGTCTTAGGCTATCGCCACGTAGGTGATGTCGCCTGTCTGCCGCGGTGAAGTTGCGCGCCTGCAGATTCGGCGCGGCCGGCAAATCATGATTCGCATTCGTCGTCGCAACGTGCTTGCGCCCGTTTGGGCCACGCAAGCCGTGCGGCGCCATCGCCTCAACCGGCGAGGCGATACGCTGTGACGGATCGTAAGACGCATTCCCCTCACTGTTCCGTGGGTTGCCCAACAATCCCGCGTAAATTGAGGTCGGCACGTCGCGGCTTACAGCTAGTCAACGTCAGGCGGGCACGCCGCCTTCCGATGTTGATCCTGTAGAATCGGGTAGCCCCACCGCCAGTCGATTCCAGGCTCTCAATGTCCTCTCCTCTCCTTACACCGCCCTCTGCGCAAGAAGTGCATGTCTGGCAATGGGATCTCGATGTCTGCAGCGGCGATTTTGATCAGTACTGGCAAATACTATCCACGCAAGAGCGCGAGCGGGCCGACAAATTCCGCTTCGAACGGCATCGCCGTCGCTTCGTGGCAGGACGAGGCGAACTCAGGCGGATTCTCAGCCGCTATCTCGGGTTATCACCGCGTGACGTCGCCCTTGATTATGGTTCGGATGGCAAACCTTTCTGCACCATCCAGCCTCCTGGGTGGACGATCTGCTTCAACCTCAGCCACAGCGAGAATGCGGCGGCTCTCGCAATCTCGAACGGTTTCGAGATCGGCATCGACATAGAACAAGGCCGCCCGATCGAGGAGAGTATGCCGCTCCAGGTATTCTCCACCCGGGAGCGCGCGGAATTCACCGCGTTGCCGGATACAGAACGGCAAAAGGTCTTCTTTGAAAGCTGGGTGCGCAAAGAGGCCTGCTTGAAAGCGCTCGGCACGGGCTTTACCCTGCCACCGGACCACTTCGAATTCGATCTTTCCATCCACGGCGACACGACACCCCGCTTCGTCGGCGGGGACGCGGAGGAAGCAATGCATTGGCGCATTTGCGCCCTGCCCTCCGGCCCGACCTGCGCAGGAGCGGTGGCGGCCCGACGCATGGACTGGTCGATTGTCAACATGAATTGACTGACGGCGTCCGCATCAGAGAAACGGCGCAGTGCTGCAAAGGCGCCTCGATACTATGCGCTGGCGCACATAGTTAGCCGTATCCGTCACGGAGCACCTGCTTGTGTCATCTCAAGCGGCTGAGCGCCACGCTTCTCCCGAATTCTTCCGAAACGTCACGCGAATATCGCGTACGGTCCATCGTCCCGTCACATTCCAGGTTTAAGCGCGAGTGCCCGACACGCTCCCGGCGCACGAGCGCTTCGCGCGTGATGTGTTGTTGCGTCGTTCGTGTGTGCGACGGCGAACGGATAGGCCGGCCGCGGAAGATTAACTTCCACTTACAGCAAATTTCGCGTTTTGAGACGCTGACCAGGCACGGACAGTCTCGTGCTGCTTGCGCCTCCTGTGACTGGCCGCCGTGAAGTGCGCGCGTTGCACGCTCATCGCCAGGCATAGCTCAGTACAAGGCCTTCATCTAAATTACCGGAGAGCGGCAAATGTCACACAGAGAGGGATATTCAGGCGACTTGCCGAGCGGGCCAGGTCATATACCAGGCGTGGCAGAGCGCTTCGATGCCGTATGTGCGGTGTTTGGTAATCATCTTGCTGCGATCGACACAACGGGTGAAGAAAGTTATGCCGCCCTCGGCGAACGTTCGGCCCGTCTTGCGACCGTCCTGCACGGCATGGGGCTGGAGCGAGGCGAGCGCTGCGCCATCATGGTCCCGCGCAGCCGCGATACGTTAGCGTTGATCCTCGCGATCCTGCGTCTGGGAGCAGTCTACGTGCCGCTGGATCCGGCCTATCCCCGCACGCAACTCGATTTCATCGTTGCCGATTGCTCGCCCAAGCTCATCATCGCCGAAGGGGCTGCGCTCGCCAGCGTCGGCGACCTGAATGGCGTATGGGTCGATCTGGCGAATCTCGTGGCATCGTCGGAGGCTGCCGATCCCGCTCCGCTCCAGGCTTCCGGTGGCGGCGACCCGGCCTACATCATGTACACCTCCGGCTCGACCGGCAAGCCGAAGGGCGTGATCGTGCCGCATCGCGCGATTCTGCGTCTGGTGCATGACCAGACCTTCGCCGACCTGTCGCCGCAGACACGCTTCCTCAACCTGGCGCCCCTCGCCTTCGATGCCAGTACGCTGGAGATCTGGGGTCCGCTCCTGAACGGTGGCTGCGCCGCTATCATCAACGAGGTTCAGCCTTCGCTCGACACGGTCGCTGCCGGGATTGCGCGACTCGGCGCGACGAGCGCCTGGTTCACGGCCGGCCTCTTCAATGCGCTCGCCGACTATCGGCTGGAAGCCTTTCTGCCGCTCAAGGAGGTGCTGACCGGCGGAGATGTGCTGTCGCCCGTCCACGTACGCAAGGTCATGGAGGCCCATCCCGGGCTGCAGGTCGTCAACGGCTACGGCCCGACCGAAAACACGACCTTCTCCTGCTGCTACCGCATTCCGCGCGGCGGCGAGGCGCTGGAAAATGGCGACGCCATTCCCATCGGCGACGCCATCGCGGGCACGCTCGTCTACATCCTGGACGACAAGTTTGTTCCTGTCGGCAAGGGGGAAGTGGGTGAGCTCGTCGTGGGCGGTGAAGGCGTTGCGCTCGGCTACCTCAATCGTCCCGAACTGACGGCGGAGAAATTCGTCGACGACATCTTCACCCCCGGCGCCAGGCTCTACCGCACCGGTGACCTGGTCCGCCGTCGCCCGGACGGCGCCATTGATTTCCTGGGCCGCAACGATCGGCAAATCAAGATCGCCGGCAAGCGCATCGAGCTCGATGAAATCGAACATGCCCTGCGTGCGGCGCCCGGCGTAGCCGATGCGGCCGTGGCAGCGTTCGAGGGCCGCAGGGGGAAATCCATCGCCGGCTTCGTGAAGGCCGATGTAGCGACAGCCGCCGTCTTGCTGGACGGAATCCGCGCTTATCTCAAGACTGCCTTACCCGACTACATGATGCCGGCGGAGTTGCGAATCCTGCCGGCCTTTCCGCTGACACCGAATGGCAAGGTCGACCGCAAAGCCCTGCTTGCCGGGCTCGATACGCCTGCCGCGGCATCGGCCGCAGCCGGGCCGGTGGACGACGATATCGCCGCAAAGCTGGCGGCTGTGTTCGAAGGGCTCCTCGGCAAGCCCGTCGATCGCCGGTCGAATTTCTTCGACCTTGGACTGCGTTCGCTGGATCTGATGCAGGCGCACGCCATCATCATGCGCGACGTGGCGGCCAAGGTGGCGCTGGTGGATCTGTTTCGTCATCCTAATGTCGAGGCGCTGGCCACGCATCTGCGCGCCACGCTCGGGGTGACGAAGAGTGAGGCCATCCGGCCGCGCCGTGACACACAAGGCGGGGCCATCGCAGTCATCGGCATGTCCGGTCGGTTTCCCGGTGCACGCAATGTCTCCGAACTCTGGGCCAACATCCTCGCGGGACGCGACTGCATCACCCATTTCAACATGACGGAACTGGAAGACAGTTTCGACGAGAGCACTCGCCGCGAAGAACGCTACGTCAAGGCAAAGCCGATACTCTCCGACGTCGACCGCTTCGATGCCGGCTTCTTTGGAATGCTCGCGCGCGAAGCGGCACTGACCGATCCGCAGCAGCGCCTTTTCCTGCAGATCGCCTGGGAAGCGTTCGAAGACGCCGGATATGATCCGGCGACGATCGCCGGCGCTGTCGGGGTATTCGCCGGCACCTCGATGAATACCTACTTCCTCAAGCATGTCCTGTCTGATCGCGGCGTCATCGACGAATTCACGAGCCAGTTCCAGGTCGGCGAGTATCAGAAGCTGGTGGGGGCCGGCGATTTCGTCGCCACCCGCACCGCCTACAAGCTCGGCCTCACGGGACCGGCCATATCGGTACAAACGGCGTGCTCTACCTCGCTGACCGCGATTAGCCTGGCCGTGGAGAACCTTCGCTCGGGACGCTGTGACATGGCCTTGGCCGGCGGTGTGTCGGTCACCTTCCCGCAGAAGCGCGGCTATTTCTACGAGGAAGGCGGAATGGGTGCGCCGGATGGGGTTTGCCGCCCATTTGATGCCGGTGCCAGCGGCACGGTATTCGGCAGCGGCGCCGGCGTTGTCTTGCTGAAACGCCTCGAGGACGCCATCGCCGACGAGGATCCGATTTATGCCGTGATCCGCGGCGTCGGCATCAACAACGACGGTTCCGACAAGGTGGGTTTCACCGCGCCTAGCGTCGATGCGCAGGCCCGCGCGATTGCCATCGCGCACGCCGAAGCCGGCGTTGACCCGGCCTCCATTGGCTATGTCGAAGCCCACGGTACGGCAACGCCACTCGGCGATCCCATTGAATTCGCCGGCCTGGTGCAGGCATTCCGCCTGGGCGGCGTCGAAGGCGGCCAGTTCTGCGCCCTCGGCTCGGCGAAGGCCAATGTCGGACACCTCGATGCAGCGGCCGGCGTGACGGGTTTCATCACAGCATCGCTCGCCTTGCGCAACCGTGTCTTGCCGCCGCTCCTGCATTTCCGTGCGCCCAACCCGGCCATCGACTCGGCTAACAGCCCGTTCTTTTTCAACGCGTCTGCGCGTCCCTGGGCCGATGGCCCGGCACCGCGTCGTGCCGGCGTGAGTTCCTTCGGCGTCGGCGGTACGAATGTCCATGTGGTGTTGGAGGAAGCGCCCGGCCGCGCCAACGCCGCATGTGAGTCGCAACAGGCGCCGCAAGACGGACTGCAGATCTTGCCGCTCTCGGCCAGGAGCGCGGCAGCGCTCGAACGCACCAGGGCCCATCTTGCCAGCCATCTGGCCGCCCATCCCGGCCTCTCGCTCGCCGACGTCGCCGTGACGCTGCAAACGGGCCGCCGCTCCTTTACCCACCGCGCCGTGGTCATCGCCGACAGCCTCGATCAGGCTCAGGCGAAGCTTCAGAAGGGGGCCATCGAAGCCCAGGCCCCTCAGGCCGCGCCCGCGGTGGTCTTTATGTTTCCCGGCCAGGGCGCCCAGTATCCGGGCATGGGCCAGGCGCTCTATCGCACCGAGCCGGTGTATCGCCAGTGGATCGACAAAGGCGCCGAAGCGCTAGCGCCGCATGTCGGGCTCGATATCCGGACCCTGCTGCTCAGCGAGGCCCCGGAAGGCGACGACACGCCGCATCCCATCCGTTCGACGATCTACGCGCAGCCGGCCCTGTTCCTGGTCGAATATGCACTGGCGCAGTTGTGGATTTCTCGCGGCATCAAGCCGACAGCGATGATCGGCCACAGCATCGGCGAACTGGTTGCAGCCTGCGTGGCCGAGGCGATTTCTTTCGAGGATGCGCTGTACCTGATCGCCCGGCGCGGCGCGCTCATGCAGTCGGCCGAACCGGGCGCGATGCTGGTCGTGCGTCTGTCGGAGGCCGATCTCGAGCCCATCCTGCCCGGCGATGTCGACCTGGCCGCAGTCAATGCGCCGTCGCTCAGCGTAGTGGCCGGCCCCTTCGCGGCCATCAAGGCTTTCGAGGCCACGCTGAAAGCGAGCGACATCGAGCATCGGCGTCTGCATACCTCGCATGCCTTCCACTCGCGCATGATGTCCGGCGTCGTTGAAGACCTTGCCAGGCTCGCGGACACCCTTTCTTTCGCAAGGCCGAAGATCCCCTACGTGTCCACGGTGACCGGTCAGTGGGCGGCAATGGATCAGCCGGTGCCGGGACATTACTGGGCCAGTCATTGCCGCAACGTGGTGCGCTTCAGTGAAGCGCTGTCCACGGTGACAGCGCAGGACAAGCCCCTGCTCCTCGAAATCGGCCCGGGCCGGACGCTGTCGACCTTTGCCACGCAGGGATTGCCCAAGGACCGCTATCAGGGCGCGCTCGCCTCCCTGCCTGACTTCGCGATGCGCGAGCGGGAACTGTCCGTTCTGGCCGAGACGACCGGGCGCCTGTGGCTAAACGGTGTCACGCCGAACTGGAAAGCCGTCCAGCCCGAAGCCGCCCGTCGTATCTCGCTACCGACCTATCCGTTCGAACCGGAACGGCATTGGATCGACGCTCCCGCAACTGCCTCCTCAAGCCAGCCGACGACGGCCGCCGCGGCGATTGCCGCGCCAGCCTCGTCCGACGCCATAACCCACATTGCCCCGACCGCCATGACCCAAGCCGTCCAAATCGATCGCAAACCGCGCCTCATTGCCGAACTGGCGTCGCTTCTCACCGAAATGTCCGGCGAGGCGCCGGATACCTCCAATCCGGACGTGACCTTCTGGGATCTCGGTTACGACTCCCTGTTCATGGGACAAGTCTCCCGGCAGCTTCGCCGACGCTACGACGTCACGATCAGCTTCCGGCAGATCATGAGCGACTATCCGACGCTGCCCGCCCTGGCGCAGTTCCTCGATGGCGCGTTGCCGCCTGATCCGGAACCGCAGATCGCGCCGGCCGCAGCCGAGGCTTCGCCGGTTGCCGTTGCGGCATCAACCGCGCCCATCGTGGCTGCACCGGCCGCCGTCGCACTGGCCGCGCCCACGCTGGCCGCTGTCCCGGCTACGGGCGACATCCAATCGGTATTCCGCGACCAGCTCGCCGCGATGCAGTCCCTGATGTCGCGTCAGCTCGAGGTGCTCCAGGGCGCGCCGCTGGCGGTGCAGCAGCCTGCCGCGGCAATCCAGGCCGCCGCTCCGACCGCCGCGCTCGCGCCGGCCGCTGCTCCCGCGCGGCCCGGCGGCCCCGACATCAAGTTCGAGGAGAACCGGCCGACGCGCTTTACCGCCTACAAGCCCGGCGCAACCAGCTCGGCGCAGATCACCGACGCCCAGACGGCGTTCATCGCCGATCTGTCGGCTCGCTACTCGGCGAGAACCGCCACATCCAAATCCCGTACGCAATCCTATCGATCCGTGCTTGCCGACCCGCGTACCGCCAGCGGCTTCCGCGAGGAATGGAAGGAACTGGTCTATCCCATCGTCGCCCAGCGCTCCAAGGGCTCGAAGATCTGGGATGTCGACGGCAATGAATATATCGATGTGGTCAACGGCTACGGTCAGACCGCATTCGGCCATACGCCGGATTTCGTCGTGGAAGCGGTCAACGCGCAGATGGCGGAGGGCTTTGCCATCGGACCGCAGTCTCCGCTCGCAGGCGAGGTCGCCCAGATGTTCGCCGAGATGACCGGGCATCAACGCGTCACCTTCTGCAATACCGGTTCGGAAGCCGTGATGGCAGCGATGCGCCTCGCGCGCACCGTGACAGGCAAGGAGAAGGTCGTCTGCTTCGACGGTGACTATCACGGCCAGTTCGACGAAGTGCTCGTCAAGCCGGGAAGCGAGGCCGGCGTGCCGCGCGCTTTCCCGCTCGCGCCGGGCATCCCGCAAAACTCGGTGGGCAACATGGTCGTGCTGCCCTACGCCAGGGCCGAGAGCCTCGAGTGGATCAAGGCCAACATCGACGATATCGCCGCTGTGCTGATCGAACCGGTGCAGTCGCGCCATCCCAATCTGCGCCCCAGGGAATTCGTGCAGCAATTGCGCGACGTCACCGCGGCCAACGAGTCGGCGCTCATCGTCGACGAGGTTGTGACGGGCTTTCGCGTGCACCCCGCCGGCATGCAGGGCTATTGGGGCATCAAGGGCGACATGGCGACCTACGGCAAGGTGGTGGGCGGCGGCCTGCCCGTGGGCGTGCTCGCCGGCAGCACCCAGTTCATGGATGCGCTCGACGGCGGCCAGTGGCAATTCGGCGACGCGTCGGTTCCCGAAGTCCCGCCGACCTTCTTCGCCGGCACGTTCGTGCGCCATCCCGTGGTATTGGCGGCAATGAAAGCCGTCCTCCTGCACCTCAAGGAGGCTGGCCCGGCGCTGCAGGAATCGCTCGGCGCCCGCATGGACGGCCTCGTACAACGCATCAATGCCCATCTGGAGAAAGTCGGCATCGCCTCGCGGGCGGAATCCTTCTCGAGCTGGTTCTATATCAGCTTTGCAGGCGAAGACCGTTTGGGCAGTCTGTTCTATGCCTATATGCGCTACCTCGGCATCCACATCATGGAAGGCTTCCCTTGCTTCCTGACGACCAGCCATTCGGATGAGGACATCCGCAAAATCGGCGACGCCTTCGTCGAAAGTATTTCCGCACTTCAAAGCGTGGGCATTCTCGGCGGCACGAAGGACGCCCTCGCGTCGACCCCGTCGGCCGAACCTAAGCCGCTCACCGAGTCTCCGCTCACCGAGCCTCAGAAAGAAATCTGGATGTCGGCTCAACTGGGCAACGAAGCATCGCTCGTGTTCAACGAGTCGTTCACCCTCGAACTCACGGGTCACCTGAACGAGGCCGCTTTCGAGCGTGCCTTCGCGGCGACGATTGCGCGCCACGATGCGTTGCGCGCGCACTTCTCACGCGTCGGCGACAAAATGTTCGCGGATGCGGCGACGACCGTTCCGCTGGAAAGGATTGATCTTTCCGGCCACGCCAATGCAGCCGGAGAACTCGAGGCCCTCATCGATGCGGAAGCACGCGAGGTCTTCGATCTCACCCGTGCCCCGCTGGTGAGTGCCGCGCTGGTGCGTCTGGAACCCCAGAAGTGGGCCTTCGTGTTTACCGCCCATCACATCATCTGCGACGGATGGTCGATCAATATCATCCTGCGCGATCTGGGGGCTCTTTATGCAGCCGGGATTTCGGGCAAGGAGCCCGAGCTCGACGAGGTGCAGAGTTTTCTCACCTTCGCCAAAACGCAGGATGAGGCCGGTGTCGAGAAGGAGACGCGTGATTTCTGGCTGAATCTCCATCGCGACCCCGCGCCGCAGCTCGATTTGCCCGGCGACCGGCCGCGCCCGGAACTGAAGAGCTTCCGCGGCGCCTCGACAACCCGTCATCTGGGTGCCGATCTTCTCAAGCAGGTAAAAACCGCATCCTCGAAGCAAGGCTGCTCGCTGTTCGCCACCCTGTTCGGCGCCGTTCAGGTGCTGTTCGGCCGCCTGTCCGGCCATGACGATGTCGTCATCGCGGCGCCGATGGCCGGCCAGTCCCTAGCCGGCGAAGCGCTGCTGGTCGGGCACTGCGTCAACTTCCTGCCATTGCGTGTCAGGTTCGACCGCGACCAGCCGTTCGCCGTGCACATGAAGGCGGTGCGCGATCACGTGTTCGACGCGAGTGACCGGCAGAACTACACGTATGGCGCGCTGGTGCGCGATCTCGGCATCAAGCGGGATTTCAACCGACTGCCGCTGACTGAGCTGCAGTTCAATCTGGAGAAGGTCGACGAACTGCTCGACATGGCCGGCGTGGCCACGCACTTCACGCCGAACGCAAAGGCCTACAGCAACTTCGATCTCTTCCTGAACGTGATCGAATCGCCGCAGGGTCTTCGTCTGGATTGCGACTTCAACACCGACGTCTATGACGAGACGACGGTTCAGCGTTGGCTCGGCTACTACGAAACCTTGCTTGCGGCGATCGCCCGCGATGCCGAAACGCCGATCGCGGCACTGCCTCTGCTGAACGAAAAGGAGATCCACCATCTTCGCGACGAGCTGAATGCCTCCCAGCGCGACTACGATCTCTCGCAGACGGTCCCGGCGATGATCGCCGCGCAGACTCGCCGGACTCCCGATACGACGGCCGTGTCGGACGCGTCGTCGAGCCTCGCCTATGGCGAACTCGATGCACGCGCCAACCAGATCGCCCGCGGGCTCGTGGCAGCAGGTATCGCGCCGCGCGGACGCGTCGCCATCGCAATGGACCGGACGGCGCTGACCGTGGCCGCCATGATCGGCGTGTGGCGGGCCGGCTGCGCCTATGTCCCCCTCGACATGACGATGCCGCCGGCGCGCCTGCGCCAGATCCTCGATGGCGCCGACATTGCCGCCATTCTCAGCGATGCTGAAAGCCGGACGGTGCTGGAACCCGGTGACCATCGCGTGCTGGAACTGGAAGCGCTGCTCGAAGCGCGCGACGACGCGGACAGCGACGACGAGGTCGTGACGTTGCCCATCGTGTCGGATGCGGATTCGGCCTACGTCATCTTCACGTCGGGCTCGACGGGCCAGCCCAAGGGTGTGGAGATCGGCCATCGCGCGCTGAGCAACTTCCTGTTGTCGATGGCGCAAGCGCCGGGCTTTACGGCGAGAGACCGCATCGTCGCAGTCACCACGTTCTCCTTCGATATTTCCGGTCTCGAACTGTTCCTGCCGCTCATCGTCGGCGGCCAGACGTTCATCGCCGGTCATGCAGAGGTGCGCACGGGCTACGAGTTGGTGACCCGGCTGAAGGAAGAGGCCGCCACCGTTCTCCAGGCCACGCCATCGTTGTGGCGCATGCTGCTGGAGGCCGGTTTCAAGGCACCCAAGGGCTTCACTATCCTGTGCGGCGGTGAGCCGTTGCCGCGCGATCTCGCCGACGACCTGCTGGCAACCGGCGCCCAGGTGTGGAATCTGTATGGCCCCACGGAGACAACGATCTGGTCCTCGGCGTTGCGTGTTGTTGCGGACGGCCCTGTGGTCATCGGCAGCCCCATCGCCAATACGGATCTGCATGTGCTGACCGACGACCTGCATCTGGCGCCGGAAGGCGTCAGCGGCGAACTGTGGATTGGCGGCGAAGGCCTGGCCAAGGGCTACTTCAACCGCCCCGATCTCACCGGCGCCGCCTTCAGGACGGTTGCCATCGAAGGCGCTGCGCCGCGCCGGCTCTACCGCACCGGCGACCTGGCCAAGCGGCTTGCCGACGGCTCGCTCCAGCACCTCGGCCGTCGCGACCAGCAGATCAAACTGCGCGGCTTCCGCATCGAGATCGAGGATATCGAGGCGGCCTTGCGTAAGGCGCCCGGCGTTACTGCGGCAGCGGTTGCCTTGCATACCGTCAACGACAGTCCTCGCCTCGCGGGCTATATCGTCGGGACGGCCGTCGACAAGATCGACCAGGGCGCGGTCGCGGCGCACGTTGCCGGGCAATTACCGAGCTATATGGTGCCGACCTTGTGGATGACCCTCGACGCGCTGCCTCAGACCAGCAACGGCAAGCTCGACCGCAAAGCCCTGCCCGTGCCGACAGCGGACATGGTGGCCGCGCCAGTCCGCCATCAGCCGCACGCGGCGCTCACGGTGGTTCCGCCGGCCCCTCTGCCGGCCGGATCAGTGGCCACGCCGATCGAACGACCGGCCATGCCGGCCGAACCTGCAGCCGTGACGCCGACTCAGGCCACCATCGCGGCGATCTGGGGGGACGTGCTCGGTTTGCAGCATGTCGGCATCGACCAGCAGTTCTTCAGCCTCGGCGCGGACAGCCTCCAGCTGTTCCGCATCGTCGCGCGAATGAACGAGCGTGGATTGGGCGTGGATGCCCGTCAGCTCATGAAGAACGTGACGATCGCCGAATTGGCGGCGAGCCTTGACGGCACGCAGGAGAGCGAACTGACCGAGGCGCCTGCCGTCGCCCGGCCGTCGATCCTCAACTTCAAACGCAGAATTGCCGAGGGAGCGTGAGAGATGAACGGGATAGCCTTGAATATCGCCCCGAATCAGGAGATCGAAGCCGGCTATGCCCTGTTCCCGGCGACCGCCTGCCAGGTACGCTTCTGGCACGAGCAGAAGGCATCGCCGAAGGCCTCCGCCCTCAACATCGCCTTCCGGCTGCAATTGTCGGGTCCGCTGGATGCCGCGAGCATCGAACAGGTGCTCGGCGAACTGGTGGCGCGACACGAGATATTGCGGACCCGCTTCGTGATGACGGGTGCGGGGCTGCGCCAGCAGGTCTGGAGTCATGCGCCGTTCCGGCT
Source organism: Paraburkholderia caffeinilytica (assembly GCF_046030355.1). Taxonomy (GTDB): domain Bacteria; phylum Pseudomonadota; class Gammaproteobacteria; order Burkholderiales; family Burkholderiaceae; genus Paraburkholderia; species Paraburkholderia caffeinilytica_B. The sequence continues at coordinate 82,866 of NZ_JAQQCQ010000025.1, read as the reverse complement.
CGACGTGGTCGACCTTACCGGTCTGGAAGAAAAGGCCGCCGTGGCCGAGGCCGAGCGTGTCGGCGGACAGCAGGCTCGCACGCCCTTCGAATTGTCGTCGCCCTCCTTTTTCCGCGCCGTATGGTTGCCCAGGTCGTCCACGCAGGGTGAATTGCAGCTGACCTTCCATTCGCTCGTCATGGATGGCTGGTCCTTCGCGATCCTCGTGCGCGAACTGGTGGAAGGACTCGCCGCGTTACATGCGGGTCATGATCCCGAATTCGCCGATGTCGACCTTCACCATGGCGACTACGCGCTGTGGAAGGAAGAGTTCCTTGCCAGCGGTGCGCTCGATCGCGCCCGCACCCATTGGCGCCAGGAGCTTCAGGACTTCAGCCGCTTCGACGTTCCCGGCGATCGTCCCCGGTCGCAGGAGCGGCGCTTCCAGGGTGTGATTCGCTCCATTCTGTTGCCCACTGCGCTGAGCGACCGTCTGATTGCGGCCGCCAAGGCACAAGGCGTGACGCTGTTCAGCGTGGCGGCGGCGGGTCTTGCGATGGCGCTGCAAACGGCGGCCGGCCAGACCCGGGTAGCCTTGAGCACCCAGATGTCGGTGCGGGATCAGCAGGAACTCGAAAGTGTGGTCGGACCGCTCATCAACACGGTGATACTTCGCCTCGACGTTCCCGAAGGCAGTACTGTTGCCTCCGTCACTGCGCAGTGCGGCGCCAAGCTCAGCGACGCTATCGAACATCTCCACTTGCCGTTCGAAGAGATGATGGACATGGCGGGCGAGGTTGCCGACGGAGATCGCCCGCCGCTATGCTCGGTCAATTTCGCCCTGCAGCAAAGCTTCGTCGGCGGGAGCGACGAGGTTCGCCGCCAGGATTTCGCCGCGACGACGTCGCCCTCCTTCAACGCGGGCGCGCTCTACGACCTCAACTTCTTTATGGTGCGACGCCCGGATGGTTGGCGCATCTCCTGCGAAGGCGACACGGACCTTTACGACGTCGAGACGATCGACCGGCATCTGGCAGTGTGGCGCGAGATGCTGGAAACCGTTGAAATCGTGGCGCAACGGCCGCTGGCGGCTGCGGCTGCGAGAGACACGGCGCAAGTCGCGGGAGGCGTCGGCGTCAGCGGTTTCATGAGTCAGGCGGAGCTGGAGGCGAAAGCGCGCAATATCGTTCGATTCAACGAGGATGGGTCGGGAACCCCCATCATCACGCTCAACAACGTGGCGGTACTCTATGAACTGGCTCGGCAGATCGACTCCGATCGGCCTGTCATCGACATCCCGATGGTGCCGGAAGGCGCCCCGCGCGAGTTCCCGCAGCGTGCTTTCCAGGACCTCGCCGCGGACGCCGTGCGACTGATCAGGCTGGCCCGGCCAAAAGGCCCCTATATCCTCATGGGGCACTGCGTGCTCGGTGCGATGTCGCTGGAGGCGGCTCATCAGCTCAGGCGCGAGGGCGAAACGGTGGAGCTCGTCATCCTCAACGACTCCTGGTGCCCCGGTTATCGCGAGTCGATGCCCTGGTACGACCGGCAGTTGCGCAAGATGCAGGTGCGTGCGGACAACATTCCGCGCGATTTTCGCAAGGCCATGCGGGGCGAGACCTCCATGGTCGCCTTCCTCAAGCAGTATCGGATCGTTCGCTGGCTCGGCATTGCGGACCTTGCTCTCAAACTCGGCCTGATCAAGGGAAATGCTTCGGAGCACATGATTTCGGAGAATCGCTGGTACATCGAATATCTACTGGCTCAGCAGGCGCGGTATCGTCCGGCGCCCTATGACGGCGACGTGCAGATCTTCCGCAGTGGCCAGGTGCTCAACGGGCGCCTGTTCGCCCACGACCTGGGATGGCATCCGGTGGTATCGGGCAAACTGGTCGTCACCGAGATTCCCGGTATGCACGATCAGATCTTTCGCTCAGCGGGTGCCGCTGTCATCGGCACGCAACTGCGTGAGCGGCTGGCTGGAATCGAGGCTAACGGGCTTGAGGCCGGTCCTGGCGACCAGGATGCGCCGACAGCATTCCTGAGTCGTGCTGAGGCTTAGATCAGAGAGGGTTTCAAACATCGCCCTTTGAGCTAAAACTCAATCTGACTGGATAAGGTGATTGGACTATGTCCCGTTTGTGGATCGTGTTACTCGTCGCGTTTTGCGGCGCACTGACCGTCGCCAGCCTTATCATTGTCAGACTGGCCGTGCCTGACCTGTTCCGGCGCGCGCCCTCAGCCGTCGCTGCCGGCCCGGCAGTGCCGTCCGGCAGGATACGATTGGCAGTGCTAGGGGATTCCGACAGCCAGTCTTACCACGACACGCTGATGTTGGGGGATCCGCACATGCGCGGCGGCCCTCGGCGCGCGACCACCTGGCAGTGGACCGAGATCCTTGCCCGGTTGAGGGGCGACCAGATCGACCTCGGTGAATGGGGAGTTTGGGGAACCGGCAAGTATCGCGCCTATCTCGACGAGGCGCTCGGTTTTCTCTCGCGGACACCTCCCAAATACGACTATCGCTACAATTTTGCCGTCAGCGGCGCTATCTGCAATCAATTGATGGGCCATCCGTTGCGCGAGGCGCTCCGCCTCGTCGACCTGATGGACACAGAGCCGCAAGCCTGGCGAGGCGGCATCGTGCTGATCCGGATTGGTACTAACGATGTCGGTGGACCCGAGATTCTTGACGAGCTCGCCCGTGACCGGAATGCGTCGCGTCCCGCGGCCTTGATCGACGCCTGTATCGGGGCAATCGGCGAAGCAGTCGCCCTGATCCGCAAACAGCACCCGGATACGTATGTCGTGCTGGTGGGTTTGCTCAGCGATGTGGATGGGTCAGATTCGTTCGACCGTTGGCAATCGGCGAGGCAGATCGCCAATATCGATGCGGGCATGGATCGCTTCGATAATGGTTTGCGCAAACTGGCGGCGGCGGATCGCCATGTCTGCTTTCTCGATGATCGCGCCTGGTTCAGAGGCCTGTGGGGCACCCGTGACGACGAGGGTCGTCCGCGATACAAGACAGTGCATCTGTTACCTGGCTGGGCAATCACCAATACAAGCGGCGACGATCCGCACAACGCCGGCCTTTCCGATGGTCACGCCGGCGTTGTCTGGAACGCCCTTTGGACGCAGCACCTTGTCGCGTCCCTGAACGACGCATTCGGTTTGCATCTCAAACCGATCACAGATTCCGAGGTCATCGACTTTCTGCAACCGAGCTTCGCTGCAAGCACGCGATCGGACTCATCACTCGTCAAATCCTTGGCGAAGTAGCGCGGCATGAGCGACGGCTAACATTCTCCGTGGCGGAGATCGACCACACTCCACACCATAGGGTATTGCCGTGCACCACGATTCAAGTTCATATTGGAACACATCAATGAAAGCGAAAATCAGTCTACGCGATACTCAAATCGTCTGCGCCGCGAAGTTCTTTCGAGCGCTCGGCATGATCGGATACGGTCGCCGTTTGATAGAAGGAATCGAGCGCACTCATTTCGGAGCCGCGATTTTCGGATGCATACTGGGGTACAGACGTAGCTTCTCAACGCTTGACGAAGCCGAAAGAGCAGTCAGACCCTACGCGAAAGGAGGTCATGAAAATCCCTCCAGACTCGAACTCAGCCGCATTGCCAAGCCGAGTGACTACGCCGCCTTCTATTACCTCCGGGACCGGATTCCTTACATTAAAAGAATATTCGACATGGGCGGCAGTGTCGGCAATCTTTGCTATTGCTATAGCGATTATTTACCTCTGGGAACGGACGCAATCTGGACCGTTTACGATCTTCCCGAAAATGTGCGACTCGGGCGAGAAATGGCAAGCGACAGGAACGCGCGCAACCTTCAATTTACCGATGACCCGCAGAAGGCCGATGGGGCTGATTTATTAATTGTCAGCGGAGCTCTTCATTATTTCGACAAGCCACTACCGGAATTCATTGAGAATATCAAACAACGTCCAAAGTATATTCTTATTAATCGAACTCCACTGACAGAAGGTCCAGAATTCGCTGTCGTTCAAGACGCGGGAAATATTCGTGTCGCTTGCAAACTTTACAATCGTTCGAAACTCATTGCCGATTTCAAGCGCATGGGCTATGGGGTACTGGGTGAATGGCATGCGGCAGAACTCAGACTTACCGTGCTGGATCGCCCCTCCTCCAGCGTAAGCGCCTATACGGGCCTCTGGCTCGAACACCTGTAGCCGCCCCGCCCCGCAATTGCATCGATCTGGACGGGTTCTCCGCCCGTTGCCAGATCACTTCCTCGTCGACAGATCGAACGTATGCTGGAGAACAGCCCAGCAATCAGTCTCGATGACGTTGCCGGACGGCCCTCGCGTGAGACGAAGCTACGCTCATCAACGCACCCGGCAGATCCCGGCTGATCAAAAATGCAACGACGGCTTCCGCTTCAAACCCTTGCTGTACAAGGCGATTCGAATTATTCAGGCGCGACTAGCCAGAGACCAGCCAGAATAAATTACAGCCTTGAATCTATTTGGTCACATCGATGAACGTGTAAAGCCAGGCAGGCGTCCCCTTCAATGGTACCCAGCCAGGATCGGGAGGAATTTTCGGCATCGATAGCGACACGACCGCTCGAGCTCCGCTTTGAGAGAACGCCTTCATGACCTGTTCACGCTGTTGCGGCGCAAGTTGCGTCCAGAATAATTCACCATAGTCGGGATAGAGGGGTTCATCGTCGTGATCGAAGCGAGTGCGATCCTGAGGCTCGATCCGGTACGGGAGACCGCCGAACTCCGCGACGATGCGCAGGCGTGATACATAGGCCCAGTTGACTCTGACAGCAGGAACGGTATCCCGGATAACGGCCACCGGGTCGCCCGGCCGTAAACCTGAAGCAGTAAGAGCCGTAGCAATCCGCCATTGCGGGTCGTCGTGAAAGTCCGCATCGAGAAACGCCGCCTTGAAGGCGCTCGCATCCGCAACCACAAGTTCACCGAGGACACCCGCCCCAAAGATCATGACGAAAGCCGTGGCGAGCAGACGACGGGAAGGCAGTGTCGCCTCGATCAATGGTGCCCACGATAGAAGCGCAAGAATCATAATGAACGCGCTGAGATAGCGATCTTCGACATGAACGATAAAATATGTGCCAAACCCTGCGACGGTCGGCAATAGCAATGGCCAGGTTCGGATCGTTATCTTAACGAGCGGTGCTCGCCATGACCGCTTGACAAGCGATAACAAGAAAGCCGCGGCGACGGCCACCGCGAACGGGTGTTGCTTGAGTATCTGCAGCAAGCTCCATAGCGACCGGCCCATTGCGATTACTTCGAGTTTTAAACTGAAGAACTGCCGAAAACCTTTGTACCAATATGCGACGTCGTTATAGGGGGGGTAAGTCGTATGGAAAGGTGCGCCAAAGCCGAAAACTGGTAGGCCCGCTACAAGCTGACTGGTCGGATGGATTGGCCGGCCGAACTGCTCCGGTCCACCTTGCCAATTGGTAAGGTGAGATAGCTCGCCTACGTGCCATGCGAAATTCAAGGCGCCGGAGGCACCTGGAGTAAATCCGCCATAGGCCCAGGAGATTCCGGCGACATAGATAGCAAAGAGAAAACCGAAGACTCCCGCAACCACTCCGAATTGTCGCCACAAACCACCCTTCGTGCAGCTATAGATGAAAAGGGTAAGAATAAACAGGCAAGAAAATGGTGTGAATACCCCTTTTACCCAAACACCGAAACCAAGGATCAGACCAAGTAATATCGCTGTTAGCACGTCCCGCCGCCGGATCAGAGATAGAAGTTGACCCGAAGCAAGGAGGAAGCAGGTAGTCACAAGCATGTCCGGACACACGGCCGAAACAGTCTCAAGTCCCAGACAGGAACCAAGAAAAACGCAAACCCCAATCCAGATCGCAAATGGATGCCGGCTCAGCGCAAGCGAATTAGGCCAATACAACGCGAGGGCATTCCAAATCAGACTACGCCAGGATGCGTAAGCAACCAGATATATCACCCAGTTCACTACCGTTATGGCATGCCATTCACCCTCTGGAGTAGGGGCGGCCAGCGCCCGTGCGGCGGCTACTAATGCGGGATATCCAGGATTCCAGAACGGGTTGAATATTTCTCGCCAATCGATGTGTGCAACGGCCCAACTAACATTGAGATAGGATATCCAATCGCCGTAATATTGTGTCCGACCGTAAATTCCTTCGACCACACCGAGTATGCCGACGACGATCCAGGAAAGGAAGAGATGCACATTCCCAGGCGGCCATTTTATTGTCATGTAGAACCCCCACGTTCGCAGCCAGAAGATCAATAGATAAAGGAGTTAATTCCACGATTGTCTGTGCCAATCTCCCGCTGCACCGGCGGCTCCTGGTCCTTCAGCACATGGAGCAGCCGCTGCCTGACCTCGTTGAAGGTCTGCCCAGGATACTCTCCGATAATTTCAGCAAATAAGCTGAAGAGCGTAGTGTTTCTGCATGCCTGGTTCTCTACTCGACGTCGTCCCGGCTCTCACATGACGTCGGGACGCTTCGCGTACACCCGTGCAGGCAAGTCACACCACGAATGTAGCCGGCGAGAACTAACCTCTCTGTGCGTTGAGCAACGCGGCTTTCGATCGAACGAGGCAGATTCATCAGCCTACGTCTTCGCACAGACCATAGGTTTCCACGTTCGTAAAGTGGCAAGGTCTTTTCATTGCTATGTTCTGCCAGGCCGCGTGCCGACCCGGTATGTCTGACGGTCGCAGTCGGCCGCAGTGTGGCTAGCGCCCTCGCCTATCCCGCAGCGTTCAGGACGACGGTGCGTCGCCCTGCGATGGGATCTTATTGGACGAGGTGGTTATAGACGCATTGGAAACCGCCTCGGAGAGGCGCCCCTTCTCATTGAACGTCCACGCCGAGTTGAACAGATAGGTCAAGCCGAGAACCAGGGCGGTCGTAACCAGTTGCGCAATCAAATAATTTAACCCGGGAATTGTTGCGAAGAACTTCATGCACACGCCGTTCATCAGTACTCCAAGTAAAGCGATAACGGCAAACTTCGGTGCGGTTGACAGAGGGTTCTTGTTGCTTCGAAACGTGATCCGGCGGTTGAGACTGTAGTTGACGATTGCGCCGATGCTCGCCCCAGCCATCGAGCCGACGGCTGGGGAAGCATAGCCGGAGCGAACCATCGCAATCAGAGTCGCATACTGCGCGCCGGTACCAACTGCACCGACAGCGGCATAGAGCACAAACCTTCGTACCACGCGCAGATCAGGCATCGCTGGTGTCTGCAGATTGGTAGCGGCTGCGGATCAGGTACACCGGCCGGTTCTTCGATTCGTAGTAGATGCGGCCGATGTATTCGCCAAGTACGCCTATTCCGATCAATTGAACGCCGCCGAGCAGAAGGACGGCTGAGATCAGTGACGCGTAGCCCGGCACGGCAACCCCCTGAATCAGGGTTCGCACAATCAGGAACGACGCATACAGGATCGCCCCCAACGCTACGAAACTGCCGACATAGGTCCAGACGCGAAGCGGCAACGTGCTGAAACTCGTGAAGCCCTCCAGAGCGAAGTTCCACAGTTTCCAGCCGGAAAACTTCGACCTGCCGGCCACGCGGGGCTCGCGCACATAGTCGACGACCGCAGTGCGGTAACCGACCCAGGCGAACAGTCCCTTCATGAAGCGGCGCGTTTCGGGCAGCCGTTTGAGCGCGTCCACGACCTCCCTTGTAATCAGACGAAAATCCCCCACGTTTTCCGGAATCTTCGTCTCGCACATCGCATTGTGGATCCGGTAAAAAATCGCCGCGCTCTCCCGCTTCAGGAAGGAGTCCGTCAGGCGGTTGACGCGTTTGGCGACCACTACATCGTAGCCCTCCCGCCATTTCTCCACCAATAACGGAATGATTCTGGGCGGGTCCTGCAGATCGGCATCAAAAGGGATCACAATGGCTCCACGCGCTTCGTCGAGCCCGGCCGACAGCGCGGCCTCCTTGCCAAAATTGCGCGTCAGATCGATGACACGGATGCGACTATCTTCATTCGACATGCCCATCAGCATACGGAGCGTGTCATCGCGGCTGCCGTCGTTGACGCAGACAATTTCGAACCGGACTCCGTCGATCGCTTCGAGTACAGGAGTAACCGCGCTGAAAAATGCCCCGATCATCTCCTCCTCGTTAAAGAACGGGACGACGAGCGACAGGAGGCGGGGTTCGTCATCCCCCGCGGCCTCTGCCAGCGAAGGAGTGGACCGGGCAATCGTCTCACGGCCCTCTGCCGGCGAGGTGGGCGCCTCCCTCAGAAGCGTCTCCGGAGCCAGCAAGTGAGGGTGGCCGACATAGTTCATGGTTACCTCGCGAAGATGCCGCGGTTGTCCGACTGGCGTAACGCTTTCATCGCAAACGTTCTTTGCGGCCTGCCCCAGCGGGATGTCCGTTCAGGACTGGCTGCAAACCACAGCGTCTGACCGGTATGTGCTCATGCATTCAGAGTCTGGCGCGATGCACGCCCACCGTCAGTGCGCCCGGTCACACTGGACGCTTTCGCGGCGCATCGCTCACGCCTCGCGGTCTGCACCGAACGAGCCGCCCCTTTGCAAAACCGACCTGGCCACTCGCCGGGCGGCACTCACCGTAGAAAGCGCCATGACCTTGGCTCGATCTCGCACTGCGTTCTGTCCAGGCGGATTCGGATTCATTCCCAGCTTTCTGAGGTAATGGTTGGCCCGGTAGATATCCGCTCGCAGAGAGTCAACAAACTGGAAGTTGACGCTCAACGTCACCGAGATATTGTCTGCGTTCTTCAACCAATGGGGGCAATTGACGGGAACGTGAACGCCATTTCCGGGCGCCAATTTGTACGATTTCGCCCGGTTCTGAAGTTCGGGTCTGTAGTTTGGCGCGTTGTTGTCCATCGCCCAGAATCGCTCAATTTCCACCTCCGGAAGAATCTGCCGGTCTTCCCGATCAAAGACGTACAAATCCTTTTCCCCATGGATCTGAAGAATGAAATTGCATTCACGATCAATGTGATACGACGTCACCCGATTCGGCGACGTCACGAAGACGATGATGTCCTCCTTGCTGATCTTGGATTCGATGTCACCGCCAACCATATCCTTGATCTCTGCGATCGCATGTCTGTACAGCTCGGCGTAGGCCGGATCTCTTTGCGTGCTTCTGAAAATGAACCAGGCGTCTGAATCTTCCAGCTGCTCTAATGCTTTCAGCGGCGAGAACGCACGATTCGTATCTTTCCATTTTTGACCTGGAGCGACATCACCCATGTCGTAGTAGAGATCAGATGGGCGCGTTTTCAAGGTTCGCTCCGCCAGATCCATCAATTGGGGGAGTTGAAAGAGCGGATGGCACGCCAGATGATGGGAGACCTCGAAACTCTTCCGCTCGAAATTCTCCTGGAACGCCGCAGTATCCGCGTCGATCCATTTGTCAGGCAATGTCGCGTCAAGAATCGGGGGAACCGCGGACATGTCCATGCGATCGCTCCTTGCAATCTGATAGGTGTTGGAAAAACAGCTTGCTCCGTGTGCCGTTTTTTATCCAGGACGTGCAACCCTCTCTTCGATCCGTTCGCTCTGCGGCATGGCACTAACCTCTGTGTCTATAGCGCCATGCCTGAAGTCAAGGGCACAGGAACTATGTATCGGCTAACACATCGCCAGGCGCAAACATGGCACACCTTCATAGGTTAAATAGCATTGCTTATAGTCTATGTTCCTGTCTGTCGACCCCGATGTGCGTTGACGAACATCCACATCTATATTGGCGTTTACCCCGCATTGACTCGTCCGCGGGCGTATCGTCCGCAATCCGGATCGATTGCTGATCCAGCATCACAGTCATAATTTTGGTGAACAGTCGCCGATAAACTGAGAACTGTGCCTGGATCGAGCGGAACCTTGTGTCCGGCACATGCCCATTGACTCAGCCTAGCCTCTCAGCCAGATCTCTCCAGCTAGCGAGAATGGGTTCGCGGGAAAAATTCAGGAGATGGGCGCGGGCTTGGGAGATTCGCCGGGTACGTTCCTCATCCGGCATTTCGGCTAGTGACCTCATACCGGCCGTGATTGATTCCAGGTCGAGCGGATCGGCGTCCAGCATGGCTTCCCCCCCGACTTCCGTCAAAATACTGGAGCTGGAAACGAGGCACGGCAAGTCATGCTCTATCGCCTCGATAACCGGCATTCCGAATCCTTCCAGAAGACTCATCAACACAAAACCGGATGCATTGCGATAGAGCCAACGAAGTTTGTCATCGGTCATATATCCCGGCATCACAACCCCCGGCGTTTGCTTCGCGACTTGAATAGCGGTGTCAGCACCGGACTCCCGTCCGCCGACAATGACATACCGCCATCCTTTCTCCGCAAGCCCACTTGCCGAAAATGCCTCGATACAACGAGCCTGGTTCTTACGGTTACCGATACTGCCCACCGTCAAGACAAAGGAAGATTCAATCCCCTCCACCGGACACCCTTCCCCTTCCTTTATCCCCAAGCGGGTCGGAATGTAGATAACATTCGACGAGGCATACTCTTCACCGTACAGCCGATGAAATTCCCGCTGCGACGTCTTGCTGACAAATACCATGTGAGGCTTTATTCGCCGGATCTGATCATAAGCCCGGCGGTACAACTCATCCACGCCCGGCGCGAAGTATTGGGGATGCGTGATCGGACCGACATCATGGCAAAGTACGATATCGCGCGGTTCCAACCGATGACGCACAACGCTCAGTGGGTCGAGATGCAGTGTCGGACGAGGATCACGGATGACCGGAAAAAAGGAAATCAGCCTGGACCTGTTCACCCTCGCCGTCGTTTCATTGTGGGTTACGCGACCCAAGATACGGCGCACGAAATCATTGCGCGGAAATCCGTGAAGCCGGCCGTAGTGGACCCTGCCGACTCCACTGCCGAGCGATGAAATAATATCCTTCCCTAAAAAAAATTTCCCGGTACGATCATTCAGTGCCAACGAGAAATCCACATCGATACACATTGCTTACCCCCCAATATCTATTTCTAAATTAGCGGGTCACGGCTTTCACGGTCTCGAAGAGGTTGCGCGCCGCCCGGTCCCAGGTGAAGCCGCCAGACTGCGAGCGTCCCACGGATATCAGGGATTGCCGCACTGCTTCGTCGTCGAGCGCCGTTAGAATATTCAGGCGCCATGCGTCCGGGCTGAACGGATCCGCGTAAAGCGCGGCCTTGCCGCAAACCTCCGGAAGCGCGCCGAACGGCGCAGCGACGACGGGACAGCCCAGGGCCATTGCCTCCAATGGCGGCAAGCCAAACCCTTCCGTTAGCGAAGGAAAGGCAAGCGCGCCGGCATTGACCATCAGCCCAACGAGTTCCGGATCGGTAATCCGGCCAGCAAATTTCACGTTGGGCGGCACGACATGTCCGAGATTTTCGAAATCGGCTTGTGTCGCGCCACCGAACAGAACGAGTTCGACGTCTCTCAGTTCTTCACCCGCGAAGGCCTTGAAAAGAATTCCGATGTTCTTGTGCTTCTGGGTGTTTGCGAGCGCGAGTACATAGCGCCGCGGTTTGAGGCTCAACGCCGCAAGCTGCCCCTCGTCGGGATGCACCTGCAAAACATGGTCGCAGCCGTTGTATACGACGACGATCTTGTCGGCACTGGCAATACCGTAGCGAACAAGTTCGCTTTTTGAGAACTCTGAAACGGTGAAAATGACCTTGTGCCGCTTTCCGATGAAAAAGAAGAGCAGCTTGTACCACAGCCGAAAACGCAGGGAATAGGATTCGGGCGCGGAGTACACCTGGGCATCGTGGATCATCGTCGCCGAATTGCGATGAAACAGCGGCCCGAGATTGCAGAGGTTGAGAATCAAGTCCTTTCTGCGAGCCAGGGGAAGATAGCATTGCTCCCATACGATCCTGTGCATCCTGCGAACCCAGCGATTCTCGCGAACGCATGAAATGTTGCGGTAGGGTGGCACCTCGACGCTATCTCTGACTATGACGGCATAGTCAACGCCGTTACCGGTGTGCCCGGCGATCAACACATCGATTGCTGCGACGAGCTGCTCGGCCACCCTGTGCACGCCCGTCGGCGCGGCCCCTAAGAACTTGCCGTTGAACGCTATCGTCTTCGATGCGATTGTTTTCATAGCTTTCCCGGCTTCGGCGCAATACTGCTTACGATCTTGCTGGCGCCATTCCGCAGGACAATGGCGTTTTCACTGACTTGTATCGTGTCAGGACATCAAACGCGGCACTGCTGCCTACCGCACGCAAACACAAGCATGCTGAGATGGGTGTTCACGAAAAATCGACCTGGAATTTCGTGCCGTATCCGTTCAGCAGTTTGGCGAGTTCAGCGCCTATCGTTTCTCTTGTCCAGGTGAAGAAGCGTCGCCAGCGATATTTGAAATGTTTCCCGACGATCTCAATCAGATTGAGTTCGGGGAATTCATGGCTAGCCAAGAAGATGCCTGATGTTGCGTATGAGGCGGTCTTTCAGCGCGTCTACCTTTGGCGGCTCGGCTTGAGTGCAGGCAAAGCCTGTCCAGACCGCAAAATCCTCGGCATTAAAACGGGAGGTGTTCCCAAAAATCAGATTCTGCTCCAAACATCCGTCCGGTTTGTACCATTGGGTTTCATCGTAAAGAATCACCTGCGGCATATGTCCATTGGTCAAGACAAATTGGCGATAAGGAACCGACCATTCCACCTGTAAGCGAACGCTGGCATCGCGTTGAGCAGGGGTCCAACCTTCTCGAGCCCTGGTGATCGCCATCACCTGTGGCGTGATGGGTGCTTCACTTTGCAAACGGGCTTCGGCTGCGCTTGACAGCATCCAGTCATGCACGAAAACGCCGATTGCCCCCGCTTGCAAACCGAGGCAAAGAAACAACCATTTGACAAGGCCAAATTTTCCTTGGCCTACGGGCTGGTGCGGTTCGCTGCTGCGAATCCGATCGACGTCATTTTCCAAAACAGCGAACACAAACAGGATCGTCAGGACCAGCATGCCTATGGCGATCAATGTTCTCGCGCCATAGCGAGGAGCGTCAAAATTCAACGAAGTGCCAAAGCCGGTTGCCATAACAATGACAAAGCCAACAGCACTGAATGCTGGCAAGACCCACCATTTGACTTTCGATGTAAGCCGCAATAAAAATGCGCCCGCAACAAGCGGCACCAAAAGCGGATTCATCAGCACGCGCCGCGGATCGAAGACATAAATTGCACCGGCGTCACTGCCGACGCCTCCTCCACAATACACGCGCACAAAAAAATATGCCGCAATCGTGGCAATCATTACGACCAGCGCCAACCAAAACCGTGAATTGGCATTTGTGCGTTGCCATTGAAGATAAAGTGCCAACATTCCAGCGACCATGGCTGCCGGTAAAGCCAGTTCATGCGTAAAAACCAGTGCCGCAAAACCTGCCAAAAACAATAGGGTAGGTCCTCGATTTTTTACTGCAACAAACAAAATGATCCACAGGATTCCCGGGCCCAGGAGCAATTCCGAGGGAAATCCCCAGCCCAAAAGGGAAAAAAGCACCGTTTGGGTAACCGGAAACACAAGAAAGCGAGAATTCACTTGCCTGGCAAGCCAGTATGCCCAAAGCGTGAGTACAACCTGAAGGCCATAGAACTGCAAACAATTGGCAACGGCGATTTCCGTAGGTGCAAGATTAAATGCCTGGCTGAATTTGAGAACCGGCCAGACCGTCAATGCATACGTCGTAAAGCGGGCAGCAATATCATGCCATTTCAAAATCCAGGGGTTGCCCGTGGATAAGGCGAAAACGAACCATCCGCCGTCCGCATAAAGCATTACATTTTCTTTGGCAAACACTGCAACGACAATAATTTCAGCAAAAATTGTCAATGCCGCAAGGCATAAAACCACGTTCACTGGCGTTTTCATCATTGCTATTGAGATAGCCTGACCAAAACGCATGGCCTCGCTAAACGATCGACTCATAAATTTCGACATAACGCCCCCGTTAACACATTAATTACTATCCCTTGCGAATCAACTCCACATCAAATTGAGCGCAGAATTGTCAATTAATTTGCAACGACGCGAGCGACGGGAAATGAAATGGGAATAATCAGGATCATGATGGAAGGCAGCTTTAACGAGCCCTCCGGGGATCCGTAAACGGAAAACATAACCAGGAAGCGAACAGGATATAAACGGACGATCGCCAAACCAACGCTCCAGCAGGTCCGAAACGGGTGGTCCATCGCGATCTTTCTGGATAGACGCACGTCGCAGTCGACCTGCGAGCACGGCCCTCGCACCGGTTACCCTGACGACAAGCGCAAGCGCGACAGTGAAGTTAACGCGCTGGGACAGCTTCTCGCGTTGAACAGGTTTCGCCGACTCGCACGCGGCTACAAGCAACTCTCTGAGACGCTCACCGAGCTTCACATCATGGTCTTCACAATACGGATGCTCGTTCATGTCTGTACGAGATAAAAGGTGCTGGTCTCAGAGAAACGAAAGGCGACTGCTGGTGCAGCGTAAATCCTGAAAGGCGCCCGGTTCTGCGCGATAGCACACGAAGTGCGTCACACAGAGGCCGGAATGTTCATTCTGGCAGATCGCCACGTATTCACCGTACGCGTGAACCTCGCGCGTACCGATGAACGATTCCATATAGACGTGGATGTTCGTCAACGCACATCTGACCGACAGGCGGGATAGTAGGCTACCCGCAATGCTCTCTACCCTATGAAGGTGTGCCATGTTTCTGCCGAGCGATGGTACTGTGTTAGCCGATACGTCACGCCCACTGCCCTCGGACCACACAATCCTTCAGGCGTGCAAGACAGAATTCAAAAGCAACTTCAATCTGCATTCATTCAAATTCAATCATACGTTGCACCAGAGTGGCCTGTTCGAGATCCCTAGAATCGTCGAACTCACCAGACGGATGATCGAAAGGAATGGCGACTTCTGCGCCCTTAACTTCAAGCGCGGTTCTATAGGTACGAAGTTTGGTGATGGCTCAACCAATACAAAGTCTGGCGCCATGCCGCAGAGCGAGCGGCTGGACGAGACGGTTTCCCGTCTTGGCGAAAACGGCACATGGATCAAGCTAACCCGGGCGCAGGATTACGACCCCGAGTACGCTCAGGTTCTCGAAGTGATTACCTCCGAGCTTGAAAGTTTGTCTGGCTGGCCGCTGCGCGAGGATATGACCTACGTAACGATGACACTGTTACTCTCCTCGCCAAAGATCTCAACACCCTTCCATATCGATCACGAAACCAACTTCCTCTTCCAGCTGCAGGGCTCGAAGGACGTATGCCTCTTCCCCGCGACCGATCGCGAGTTGGTACCGGATCAGGAGGTCGAAGACTACTATAGTGGCAACTTCGACGCTGTGCGTTATCGCCCGGAAATGCAGGATCGCGGTACGGTCTATCGGCTGACCCCCGGCGAAGTAGTGCATCACCCGCCATTGGCGCCGCACTGGGTGAAGAACGGCGACAATATCTCGGTGAGTATCAGCATCAACTACTGCATGAAGTCTCTCGAGAAACGAGCCAGGGTTTATCAGGCCAACTACCTTTTGCGCAAGATGGGTCTAAAGCCTTTGCCACCCGGGCTTGCACCATTGCGCGACGGCTTGAAGACGAAGGTCATCGCGACGCTGGAACACCCCAATCCCAAGACCTTTTCGGAAGTCGTCCACACGCCGATAAACAGATTGAAATCGCCGCTGAATGCGGTTCGGCGGCTAGTCAAGCGCTAACCAGACACGCCACGCGCATTCGTTCCTGCCGCGTTTTCGACGTTGTCTCACCCAGCCTGGATTGATAGCGATGATACCTTCTGCCGATGCTCTACTGACCGTTGACCCAGCTGCCTACAAGACCGCGTTCAACACTACACCGTTCAGTTTCAAGCACTATCTGCATCAGCTGTCGATGTTCCAGCCGGATGCATTAGCGGCGTTGGCAAAGAAGTATGGTGAGAAACCCGCGGACTATTACGTCTCCAATTCGGCCCCCACGCCGGGGACCCGATTCTTTGATGTCAAAGCAAAAATGTCGAGACCGGATGAAGCGCTTGCTCAGCTTGCTACGGGGCCGATGCGCGTGCTTTTGAAGCGGCCCGAGAATTACGACGCGGGCTTTCGGGAACTGTTGAACAAGCTGTTCGAAAAAGTGGCCGAGCTGCGCGGCGGTCTCAACGGTGAAAAGGTCGTACGGCTCGAATCGGCCGTTTTCGTCAGCTCCGCCGCGTCGACCACGCCGTTCCATTTCGATCCGGAAATCAATCACTTTTTCCAGATCGAGGGCGACAAGCACTACCATGTCTATCGTCCGAGTGCCGTTCGGGAAGACGAGCTCGAGGATTTCTACGTTGAGGGCAAAGTCGAGATCGGCCAGGTGGATCTGGCCACCCGCGACAAGAACCTCGAACATGTCTTCGACCTTGTGCCCGGCAGCGGCTTTCATCAGCCGCAGGACGCGCCCCATTGGGTTCAGACCGGCGCGGAACGCAGCGTTTCTTATGCGTTCGTCTACGAGACCGACGCGAGCCGAGCCCGCGGCCGTATCTTTGCCGCCAATCATTACTTGCGCAAACTTGGTGTCAATCCGCAGCCGCCCGGTGCGAACCCCGGTACCGACAATGCGAAGTCATCGGTGATGAAGGTCGTCGTTCCCGTCCGCAGACGTATCGTTCGCAATCTGGCTCGGAGCCGCTGATCTAGCATCAAGGTCGCAATTTCCTTGTCAGATCGATTGATGCCTGAATCATCGGGGCAACGTCTCCGCCCCATCACGGATACCGAGATCATCGGCTTTCCGCAACCGGGCTTTGCTGTAACCGCGCAATCAGCCTTGTAACTGCAGGGGTTCACTCCAAGGCCGACCAATACCCTGTTCTGCGTACGCCCTCGCACAAACACCTCATCTTTCATTGTTCACAATGAGCATCAGCGTCATGCGAGCGCGCGAACCCGCCACGCATCGACCTGGACCGACATGTAGAGCCCTGCGCCGCGACGGGATGGCCGCACATAGAGCCGATGAATCGAACACCCCGATTGCCGAGAGGATGACCTTAGTGAAGTCTCTCCCCCGTTTGCTGCAAGAAGGACAATGCGCCCTGCTTTGCGTCGATGCCTTCGATACGCTGCTCCTTCGCAAATCCGTATCGCTGGATCACCGTCTGCTGAAAACGGCGAAGCTGTTTTGCGCACGTCTCGAGCTGCGTCCGGGCGAACTCGCTCCCTATGCGCTCGCCAGGCGCCGGCGCCAGATCGAGCAACTCGCTTACCGAGCCCGCGACGTGGCCGCGCGTGGCGAAGTCCGCCTCGAAAGCATCGCGTCGAGCTTGCTGGAACTCGTCCATATCGACGCCGCTTACGTGCCTGAATGGATCGCATGCGAACTCGCGGTGGAACGCGAATCCCTCGTGCCTAACCGGCCATTGATACGCGTGCTCGAACAGCTCCAGGCAAAAGGTCTCGCACTGCGCGTGGTGAGCGATACATCCTTGTCCGCTGACGCGCTGCGGACACTGATTACCGCAGTCTGCCCGCCGGGGCTTCAATGGGATGAAATCCATACGAGTGCCGACCTGCAACTCACGAAACGCGATGGAACGATCTTCGCTGCGGTATCTGACGCAGCCGGGGTTCCGCTATCGAAAATTGCGCACCTCGGCGACGACCTCGTCGCCGACCGCGACATGCCGCGCCGATGCGGGATGACCTCAATCCACCGACCACGTTCCCCCTTGCACGTCGCCATGCGCCGCACTGATGCCATCCTCACGCACAGCCGGCTGCAGTGGCACCACTGGCAGCACCGCGAGGCGCAAAAACGCGCGGCGGGCGGCGGCTCGGGCACCGCGGGCAAGGTGCGCGACGACCTCGGCCGGGACGTACTGGGCCCTGTGTTTGCAGAATACTGCCGCAGACTGCACGTCTACCTCGCGCAGACCGCAGCCATCGAAGGTCCCGTAGTCGCACTCTTCTGCGCGCGCGGCGGACTGGGGCTCGAGAAGCTCTACAAGCTCTATGCGGAGCAGTTTCCCGTGCGCGGCGATATCAGCATCGAACCTTTGATGATCTCGCGGCTCGTCGCGGCAAGAGACGCGCTCGTGTACGGAGGAGAGGGCGTAGTCGGCGAACTTGACTATGCCTTCGATGTGCGCGACGTGGCGCCACTCGCACGCGCGCTGAGTGGCGTCGATACGGCACCGGAAGGCGACTACCCGAGCGTGCGGGCATTTGTCGAAGCCCTGCGCAGCGGACGCGAAGCGCATCTGTACGAACTGATTGTCGAGCAGGCCAGACGATTCCGCGAAGTGTGGCAAGCCCTCACTGCAGGCAAGCAGGGTGTCGTGTTGTGCGATACCGGCCTCTATGGCTCCACCTTCAAGATGCTCATGCAAGGCAATCTCGCAAACGGCGGCCACTGCGTCCAGCTCGCACGCTGTGACTATAAGCATCTTGGGCGGGAGCACTTTCCGTTCGTAACCGGGCTGTTGACGGAGCGCAACGGATACAAGCCCGGCGACTCCATCTCGTCGATCCTCGCGTTCTGGCATCTGATCGAAAGCCTGGTCGAACCGGATCTCGAAAGCGTGCGCCGCTTCGACAGGCGCAGCGACGGCGGACTCGTCTCTAACCTCGAAACCGTAGGCTGGCAACAGAAGCTCGCGCGCATGCCCCATCCGAAATTCGAGGAAGTTGCCCAATATGTTGCTCAGAGCGCGAAGCGGACCACGGCTGATGCGTCGCTTGCCGCTTTCGAACTGGCAGCAAAAAGCCTGGAGCGCGTGATCATGTTTCCGGACCCGGAACTGGTCAACCGGCTCTCGGGGCGTGACCGGCCGGTCGATTTCGGGCGCGACGAGACGGTCTCGATTACCGGCCGGAATTGCGATCGGGCCAACGCATGGACACGGCTTTTCATCGCGAAGCAGTCGCTTTGGCCAAGCGGCGCAGTGGTGCGCGCATTTCCGCGCTCGCACCGGCTCGTGCAGCAAACGATCAGGTTCGGCTACACGGTGAAATCATGGATTCGGTGAAATCCTCGCTGGCCAAAGCGGAGTTGATCGCGGTGTACGTCGGCTACGTGCTGCGTTACGTCTATCCGCTCCTGCTCCTGCCGTTCTACGGCAGAACACTGGGGCCGGCCGGCTACGGCATCGTGCTGGCGGGCATGTCGCTGTCGAATACGATCTGGCGATTCGTGAACTTCGGATTCCCCACTGTCGGCGGCCGCGATACGGTCCACGCCAGGGACAGCGCCGAACGTGCGGCCATTCTGTCAAGCCAGATGACGGGCCGGCTGCTCCTGTCCATCCCTACCGCGATTCTTGGATTAGGGGCTGTCGCGCTTTCGCCCGCGCTTTCGGCGCATCCCATGCTCGGCTGTACCACGGTACTCCTTGGCCTGCTTGCTGCATTCAACCTGGGCTGGTATTTCACGAGCACTGGACGAGCCACAAGATGCATCGTGATCGAGATTGTCGGATTTATCACATCGCTCGGTCTCATCTTCCTGTTCGTTCATCAGCCATCGGATCTCTCGCGGGTTTTTCCTCTACTGCTGATTTCAAGCGTCACGCAATCGGCCCTTGCTTATGGATCGATCAGGCGAGAGTTTTCCGGGTGGTTTTCCTCGATTCGCGCCGGCATCGACTTGATCCGCCGCTCGAAGGTCATTTTCATCTACACCGGCACCTCCGTTCTGTTGATCACCGCCTCGACCTACATTCTGTCCGTGTTCGCGCCCGCATCCGAGGTTAGCGCATTCGGCGTGGCCGAACGCCTCGTCTCCGTCGGGCTCAGCCTGACGGCTCCCGCCGCCCAGGTTCTCGTTCCGAAGGTCACCTATCTGGTCGGCGTGGACCCCGCGAAAGCCAACCGGCTCGCTCACCGGATATCGGCCTTGTTCCTTTGCGGCGCAATCGCGGCCGTCGCCTGCACGATGCTGCTCGCCGACTGGGTCGTGCCGCTCGTGTTCGGCAAAGGTTTTCAGCACTCCATCGCTGTACTGAAGGTTTTCGTGCTGGTCTTGCCGTTGAGCATCATCAACCAGGTACTCGGCCTCTATTTCCTGATTCCCCGCCATCGCGACGGCTTGCTCGCCCGCGCCGGCGTGGCGAGCGCGGTCGTCAATATCCTCGTTGCCATTCCGCTCGCCAGCCATTGGGGGGCGATGGGCATGGTGGGCGCGCGTCTGTTGGGAGAACTGACGCTGCTGACGGCCCTGCTCATCTACATGATCCGTTCCCGTCTGATCGGTGAGCTCTTTGCGACCAGCGACACCGTTCTCAGCCTGCGCCCCCGTGAAGAAGCCTGATTGCCCATACTTGCCAATCGGTGAACTCTTTGCGACCAGCGACACCATTCTCGGCCTGCGCCCCCGCGAAGAAGCCTGATCGTCCATACTCGCCGAACGGGAGAGCGCGTCCACCCATAACCCAGCGAGGCGAACACCTCCCGAGCGCATTCGCCCCCCGCGAAAGCGGACAGTGCGCAAGCAGGCGCACGATCGATGTAATCGATCGCTTCGACAAAGGGGGATTCGACGGAATCAACATCAGCCACCGGGAGCGGCTGTCAGGAACTGTGTCCCGAATACCCGAAGGGACTGACAAGAGTACGGCATGGGCAAGCGCGGCTAGCGCCACTTCATGCGCGCCGCCCCTCTCAGGTTCCCGCACCCTGCGTTCCAGCCGAAACACCCTCAGCAACACTCGCCTTGCTGAGCCGCGCCCGCAGCAACCGGCGGCCGAAGCGCATGGTCGGCATTTCGAACTTGCGGTAGGACAGGATCGCAACGCACAGCGCGCCGGGTACGAAGACAGCGAACAACAGCACGACGCGCAGCGCGGGCGCCACAGGCAGATGATTCACCAGCAGCGACGAGGCGCGCAGGACAAAGAGATGCGTGAGATACAGGCTATACGACGCATCGCCGATCGAGAGAAGCAGCTTTGGATAGGCGATCTCGTGACGACCCATGACGACACCGGCAAATATCGCGGCGGCAGGCGGTCCCCACACGAGGCCGCGCATATCGAATACGCCTTCCGTGGGCGGTCCCATCAGTAGCCAGCCTGCCACACCCGCCACGATCAGCGCGACCTGTGCAGGAACGCCAATCCGGAATCCCGAGAGACGCAACTGTGCAAACAGCACGCCGAACACGAACTCGAGAATGATCGTATGAGTCCAGCCCTTCAGGATGAGGTATTCGGGATTCAGCAAGAGACCGAGCGCGACGAGCGTCACGAATATCGCCACCACCGCGAGATAAACGCGCCGGATACCGAGCAGCAGCACCAGTGAAATGACGACGTAGAAGAACATCTCGAAGTTCAGCGTCCAGCCAAGCCCCAGTACCGGTTCTGGCGCACCCGTCATCGGGTTGCTGGACGGCACGAAGAACAGCGAGCGCAGGACGTACGACACCGCATAGCAGTTCTCGTGCTTGAGCGCGGGCAGTGCGAGACCGACAGCGACCGAGACCAGCGTCGCCGCCCAGTAGAGCGGTACAACGCGCAGGACGCGATCGCTGATGAACCAGGTGGCGCTCGCGCGCCCCGAGCGCTGCCCTGAAATGATATACATCATCACGAAGCCGCTGACGACAAAGAAAATGTCGACGCCGAACAGCCCTTTCGTGTTCACGAGCCGCCACAGATGCGATGTGGATGCGCCATGGCCGCCCACCTCGTTCGCCGCATGGCAGAACACCACCAGCAACGCCGCGACTGCGCGAAGCACTTGAATCGAATCCAGCTTCTTCATTGCATTGCCCCTCAAAACCGATCTCTGGGTGACGCTGGCTATGTCACGATCACAGCGGTGACCTGGCCGGCAAGTCACACATTGGGCGACACGGCATGCCCGAGGTTCTCGAAATCGGCTTTCCTCGCACCGCGACCAGCACAAGCGCAACGTCCTTCCGTTCAGACTTTGCGAAAGCCCTGAGGAGGAGGCCGATGTTCCTGTGCACACCAGTTGGCGCTGCCCCAGGGAACGCTATTTCATAGTTTTGCCGCACGTTCAGGCGTCAACCTTCCTCGCACAAAGTCCCACAGGCCGATCAGATTGCCACCCAGCCGCCCCCGGCGGTCGATCCAGGGTTCCGGCGCAACGCTCCGCACCACATTGCTCACGACATTGCGCAGAACATGATCGAGCGCATCGCGCCAGGGCATGGTCTTCTTTCTCACCAGGTAGAACGGATTAATGACCTGCGAATAGCCAAGCTTGCGGCCGGATACCCTGCCACGCTTGACCCCCAGGTGCACGCCAAGTGCAGTGTTGATCCGGACCACACGACCGCCGCGATTCCAGATCTGGCCGCCAAAGTCGCGATCCTCCTGCCAGCCATAGAGAACGAGCCGCTCGTCAAACCGGAGTCCGGCAATGCTGCGAGCTCGAAACGCCATGTTGCACCCGTAGGGGCCACCCGTCGGAACGACCCTCAAGCTTTCCGGAACGTCTGTCGCCCTTGCCAGGATCGCCTGTCCCTCTTCAAAGGAATAACCCGGCCCATGGATGCCGTCGGCGAGTACGGTTCCAGTGACACAGGCTATAGAGGGATCGCTATCCATGGCCTTGAGTACTTCGGAGATCCATGTGCTATGCATCAGGAAATCATCGTCCAGGATGATCAGGATATCGAAGTCATCCGGTACATGGTTCAAGGCATGGTTACGTTGCGAGGAACTGCCGGGCTGCCCCTTGATCACGAGCATTCCGGGTCGGCTGGCGAGCTTGCCGGCGTCCTCATCCGATACACAGGAAACGATGATCAGATCCGGCTTTACAGTCTGCGAATCGACGAAAGCGACGACACGTTCAAGCATTTCGGCACGGCCGCGTGTGGGGAAGATCAGGCAGACCTTTGCTTCCTTCGCGGGCGATGGCAGGCTCATTTCCCTGGACAGGGTTACTCGCGGACAGACAATGGGATCCAATATTCACCTCGTCGGCCAATGCATATTTTTCTGGAAACCGGAAAACCGCTGCCCCTCTTCTGCTGAACTCAATCGTCCCGACATTGCCAATGGAGCAAGCCATTCCGGCTAGCATTTCGAAGACCATCGTATCGATCGCGCAAACGCGGTACTGCTGCCTACCCCACGTAAACACGCGCATATTGAACGCCGAAAGTCATTCACGAATGCTCCGGGCAACCCATCCCTGGTGCCTCGGCACGCGTTTGGGCGCACCCTGCGAAAGTACGCTCGCCGCGGCCGCAAATAAGTAGAAGCACGAGCCCAGTTCGAACACCCCAGCCGTCGTCGAAGCGACAATCAACGTCGCGATCATGCTATGCCGTGCCGCGTGGCAAACGGCCCGCTCCGTAAGCGGGTAATGGGCAGACACTGGCGACAGGAGACATCTGCCAACGAACACACCGTAGCAGACCACGCCCACAACACCCAGATTTGCCAGCACCGCCACGAGGAAGCTCGACGTACGAATGCTGCCCAGTCCCACGCCTATCCCGTATGTATCGAGGAAGTTGGTCACGCCTTGCATGTTCCAGCTCATTCGTTCAACGCCGGACTCGCTACTTGCCTTGCCCGTGACGGTCGTATTGAAGAAGTCTGTAAGCGTGTCCACCACGCCCGGCAAGAAGAGTGTGACGTAGATCGCGCCAAGCACGCCCGCGCAGGCCGCGATTATCCACATGCGCCGCTTGCGCGCGACGGCGGCGGCGGCAACACGACCTGGCCGGCTGAATAGTTGTACGACCAGATACGCTCCCAGCCCGACATACGCAGTGCCCGACGTGGACATCAGCAACAGTGTCCCCGTCGCGGCAGCAAGCGTCCCTGCCAGTTTCGGACGATAACCGATCACCCAGAGATTGAGACAAAAGACGAAAAGCGGCAGCGTGAAACTTGAAAACGCGGAAGTTTCACTGAACGTGCCGGTGATGCGCAACAGTCCGCCAAACTCTTCCCCGCTCAGATCGGCGTACTGCGCCGTCTTGATGACCGACATCACATCCAGACCGACAGCATGCGTGCCGATATCGATCACGCCTGCGAGCACATCGAGGAATGTGAGCAGGAAAATGCCGCCTGCGAGCGCCCGGTACGCGTCGCGATATCTGAGAAATGCATACATGCAGGCATACACCACGACATCGCCAACGCAATAGATCGCCTGCGACAGATTGCCGGAAACAGGACCGAGCGGCTGCAACAGTACCGCCCCGACGACAGCGCGATCGACTGGAAACACGAGGGTCAATCCATGCAGCAGGCGCGGCAGCAGGATGGCGCCTACGACACCCCACAGACAGGTGCCGAGCAGCCAGAATCCCGGCTTCTCCATGGAAAGCGCATCCATGATCCCCTTTCCACCGGCAAGATTGAAGGCCCTCAGGGCAAAGAACACGAGAAAGAGTTGCGCCGGCATGATGCCAACGCCGCCCAATCCCAGCGCAAGCGTGCATCCGAACAGCGAAAACGCCGCCATCGCGTAAACCGCGGTGCGAAACGATGTATAGAGCGCTATCAGCCCGATGACGAATACCGCGATTCCGAATAGCGTCAGTTGCACTTGCTTCACCCCCAATCCGTTCACTGCAGGCGCGTGCCTGGACATCCTGAATGTTGTCCGGTTGTACGGCCTCAGGCGGAGCGCCAGCGGCGAATCTCTGGAACCGGATCGGCGGGCGCCTTGTTGGCATCCACTGCGCGCTCCACCACACCCAGGAACTCGCGTTTGAACCGCTCCCTCGTAAAGCGCAGGGCATTGCGGCGGCAGACTTCCGCGCGAAACGGCGGGGACTGTTCGAAACGCTCCACGGCGTCGACGATGGAAGTCACGCTCTGTTCGTTGAAAAAAAGCCCCGTCGCCCGCTCGGGATCCGATGATTCGACGACGATCTCCCGCACACCTCCACGAGCAAAAGCAATGACCGGGGTACCGCAGGCCTGCGCTTCAACGACCGAAATACCGAAGTCTTCTTCCGCGGCAAAGACGAATGCGCGTGCGCGCTGCATCCAATCCACCAGTACCGCATCGGGCTGATAGCCGAGTAGCGTCACATTGGGCGTCGCGCAGGCCTTGACGCGCGCGAAATCCGTGCCGTCGCCGATCACCACAAGGCGCCGCGAGGGCATCGCCGCAAAAGCCTCGACGATGAGCGGAATGCGCTTGTATGGGACCATGCGCGAGGCAATCAGGTAAACGTCCTCACGCTCTGTGCAGAGTTCGAACCGCTCGACATCGACGGGCGGATAGACCACCGTGGCGTCGCTTCCGTAGGCCTTCTGGATGCGCCGGCCAACGAAGGCAGAATTGGCGACAAAGGCATCGACGCCATGCGCGGTGCGCTGATCCCATATGCGCATGTAATGAAGCAGCAGACGCACGACCCAGCTCTTCATGCCGTGCTGCATGCCGGCCTCAGCCAGATATTGATGCTGCAGATCCCACGCGTAGCGAATCGGCGAATGCACATAGCTTACGTGGACCTGGTGCGGTCCGGTCAATACGCCCTTGGCTACGGCATGATTTGACGAAATCACGAGATCGTAGCCAGAAAGATCGAACTGCTCGATCGCGAGCGGCATGAGCGGAAGGTAGTGGCGAAACCATTTGCGCGCGCGCGGCAGATGTTGAATGAACGAAGTATGGGCGCGTTTTCCGCCCAGCACATCCCGTTGCGATTCAGGGAAAAAATCGACGATACTGTAGAGATCGGCCTGCGGGAACAACTGAAGAATCTGTTCAACCACCTTCTCCGAGCCCGCATACGCAGTGAGCCAGTCATGCACGAGCGCCACGCGGCCAAAGCAGCGTTTGTCGTTAGCAAGCGTGGGGGCAAGCGTTACATTAGCCACGGCGAGATCTCCTCGATCAACCTGGCAGCGGTCGCGCGCCAGGTCAGTTCCTCCGTCCGTGCACGGCCTCGCTCGCGCAGGCTTGCTCGCAACGTGGCGTCAGTGGTGATCCGTTCGAGCAGACGCGCCAATTCTGCGGGATCGTCCGGCGAGGTGTAGAGCACGGCATCGCCGCACGCCTCCTGGATGGCCGGCAGCCTCGAAGCGATGACGGGACAGCCCAGCGCCAGTGCCTCGACAGGCGGCAGCCCAAAGCCCTCGTAGCGCGACGGATAGACAAAGCATGCTGCTCGCCGGTAAAGCGCGGCCAATTCGCCATCGCTCACGTAACCGAGATGTTTCACGAACCCGGGCAACGCGTCCTTGCCCGCCCCGTACACGCGCGAATCTCCACCGCCCACCACCACGATGTCGAACTGCGCATCGTCGATAAGGCGTGCGGCTTCGGCCACGAGCCGAAAGTTCTTGTGCCGGTTGAGGCTTCCAACCGCCAGAACGAAAGGACGCCCGTTCAGCGTGGGCGCCACACCTCCTTCATCTTCTTGCACGCGCAACATATGCTCGCCGCTCTCCGACACGACACCAATTTTTCCGGCCGGAATGCGATAAGCGTCACACAACTCGCGCCGCGAGAATTCCGACACGGTAATGACACGCTGCGATACATGGCCGATGCGCGGTGCCATCAGGCGATACCAGGCGACAAACGACCGGCTGTAGCTGTCGGGCACGCGCGTGGGCGCTGCGTCGTGCAGCACCGTAATCTGATGGCGGTACAACAGTGGCCCAGAATTGCAAAGATTGAGCAGCAACCGGCCGCGCGCCGCCTGCGGTAACGCGAGTTGCTCCCAACGCAGACCACCGCCTTTGCCGCTCGCTCGCAGCCCGACGTGTCGAAAGGGATTCGGCATACCGGTCAGCGCTTCGGGCACGATGATCTCGGTTCGCAATCCGGCAACGAGTGGATCACGCAGTTCGATCAATTGATCGAGCGCCCGGATGGTCTCGAACGCGAAACGATCGACACCCGTCGCACGGCGGCCAAGAAAGCGGCCGTTGATCATCAGGTTGGGGACGTGCACGTGTTTCATCGAGAGGGTCCAAGGCATCGCTCATGACCAGACGTTATCCGTGCGCGAAGTCAACGCGACATACGACCGGATTCGACAAGCCACGCCATGCAATTCATATGGACTGGAGTGTGGCCGTTCTGTGCTCCGGCGAATGTTCGCCGTCGCTCATGCCTTGCCAGTTTTCACACGAAGCATCGCTAACTCGCCGTCCGCGCCGCACGTGAGCCGCACTGCAGGCCACGTTCTATCCGTTCGCCGCCGCACACACGAAGGACGCAACCACACGTCAGAATGATTTCTGCATGCCCCTCCAGCAGAGGCAAGACCACGAAGTACCGGGCGTGGCGCAAGGCGCGCGGAACCGGCAATCGTCTCACAAGGAATCCGCCGTGAAGCATCCCGTCGCAACCACTCATACCCTGCTCGCCAATACAAACCTCTCTCGCAGTTCGCGACACGCGAGCCGGGCGAAGCCATGCAAGTGGTTTGGCACGCGCGCCGCCGCAAGCCTCGCCACAGGCCTCTGCGCGCTCGCATGCGTACCGACGGTGCAAGCCAGCGATGCTGTGCGAGCAATGCCTGTCGACACCTTCATCCAGACGCTCGCTGTCGTTACCCACGTCAACTATACAGACGGCGCCTATGCCAACGTACGCAACGTCGCCGACGACCTGGCATGGCTTGGCATTTACCATGTTCGCGACGCCACGCCCGGCGCCAGTGTGCCTTTCTCAAGCTATGTCTATCTGGCGCAGCGCGGCGTCAAATTCAGCTTCCTGATTGTCTCGGACGTCGCGGAGTCAATCGCGCGGGCTGCGCAGTTGAACGCCACCGTGCCTGGCAGTGTCACGGCCATCGAAGGCTTCAATGAGATCGACAACTTTCCGGTCTCCGATCACGGCCTCACGGGCACCGCTGCCGGACTCGCCCTGCAGCGCGAGATCTACGCACGCGTACGAAGCACGCCGGAGCTCGCGGGCGTACCCGTCTACGACCTCACTGGCTACGATCTGAAGTCAGTCGAGACGCGCGCGGGCTCCGCCGATTACGCGAACCAACATGCCTACCCGCAAAACGGCCAGCAGCCCACCTACAACGCGCAAGGCGGCAGTTGGTTACCCGCGGCCATCAATAGCGTCAAGAAATTCCAGTTGCCGACCGTCATCACCGAATTCGGCTACTTCTCGATGCCTCAGGCGGGCTGGTACATGATTGGCGTCGACGAGGCGACACAGGCCAAAGGCGTTCTCAACGGCTACATGGACGCGGTGGCGGCGGGCGTGAAGCGGACCTATGTCTACGAATTGCTCGATGAAAAACCCGATCCGCTGAACAAGAGCGGCGAATGGCATTACGGGTTCTTTCGCAACGACAATAGCCCCAAGCGGCTGGCTTACGAGATTCGCAATCTCACGTCGATCCTGAACGCCAGCACAACGCGCCGCGCAAGCGGCGCGGCACCCGGCACGCTCGCGTATACGCTCTCGGATATGCCGGTATCGGCAAACAGTCTGCTGCTGCAGAAAAAGGATGGCCGCTTCGTGCTGGCGCTATGGAACGAAACGCCGATCTGGAACCGGGAGACGGGAACACCGCTCACCAGCCCGCCGGCCAGCGTCGAACTTGACCTCGGCGCAAAAGCTGCCCGCATCGACCTGTACGATCCGCTCGTTGCCCAGACGCCGTTCGCAAGCCATCGCGACCTGCGCCAACTTACCGTGCACGTACCCGATCACGTCATTCTGATCGAAGTCACACCCGCGGACGCGCCCGGAAACTGAGCGTCTCCGCCGGTTTATCGCCTCAGTCCGCGGCGGGCAAATCAGAGCTATAGCTGGAATATCCGTAGGCGGCGTACGCTTTGCCGTAACGACCTGGCCTCGACATCGCGTCATTGTAAATAACACCGCGAATCGGCACGCCGATCTGCTCGAACCTGCGCGTCGACTCGCGCAGTTCCTCCACCGTTGTCACGCCGTGCCGCGCGATCACGAATACCATTCCCGCGATCGAAGCCACAATGCCTGAGTCGGCAACCGGCAGAATGGGCGGTGCGTCGATCAATACCACGTCGTATTCACTGTCCACCTGCTGGGCGAACGCGAGGAAGTTCCGATGCTTGAGAATTTCGCTCGCGTTCTGTATGTATCCTCCGTTCGCCACGAAGTCGACGCCTGGCAGAATGTCGCGATGGACGGCCTCCTCGAACGTCTGCGCACGCGTCACGATATTGGTAATGCCTGGGCTGCACGGCACCCCGAGATATTGATGCAACGTGCCCCTTCTCAGATCGGCATCGACCAGCAGCACACGCTGCCCCGATGCTCCGATCAACGCCGCGAGATTGACCGAGACGAATGACTTGCCCACGATGGGCGTCGGCCCGGCGAGCAGGACAATCCGGTTAGGTGCGTCGACGAGCGCAAACTCAAGCGCGCTTCTGAAGCTTCGCAGACTTTCGATCGCAGCATCGCCCATTGCGGCACGCGCCAGGACAAGATTTGAATCGGTGTTGCGCGGAAGGCGGCGGGTCAGCGTTTCCTGTGCCCTGCTGCGTGGAATCGTCGCGTACACCGCCAGCCCCGTGCCGACTTCGATTTCGTCCAGCACGGTGATTCCATCAAAGAGCCGTCGCTTGAGCAATACTATCGCGACGCTCGTGAACAGCCCCGCCATCAGGGCTCCGAGCATCGCCAGCGCGCGTTTCGGCCGAATCGGACTATCCGGCACGATAGCGGAGTCGACCAGCCGCACATTCGACACCTTCCCCGCTTTAAGAAGACGCAGTTGTTCACGGGTGTTCAGGAGGTTGGTGTAGATGGTGGTATTCACCTGAACCTCTCTCTGCAGCCGCAGCAGGTTCTGCTCCATCGGCGGCAGTTGCTTCGTCACGGAAGCAATGCTTCCCACCTCCCTCTGGGCTTCGTTTAATTCGTCGTTGACGGCGATCACGGCCGGGTTTTCCGACGTGTACCGCGCGAGAAGCAAGGCTCGCTGCTGTTGAAGATCGGCGACCTTGTTTTGCGCCTGAGCCGAGCGTTGCAGGAGCGCCGTTGCTTCCGCATTCAGATCCACGGTCCCATTCTTCGCGCGAAACGTGTTGAATTCGCTTTCCGCCGCTTCCAGTTTGGCCTTCAGTTCAGGCAATTGACCATCGAGAAATGTAATCGATTTCTGCGCCTCTTCCTGAGTACGCAAAACATTTTGCCGAACATATGCCGTGCCGATCGCGCTGAGAATGGCGCTGATCTTCTTCGGGTCGGTGCCCTCCAGCGCGACGCCGATCACAGCCGAGTCCTTACCCTTCTCCGCAATCAACAAGCCCGATTGCACGCTCTGAATCGCGGCAAGCTCCGAAGTGCGAACCAGTTCAAAACCAACGCCCGGCTTTCCGACGATCTGGTCCACGAGGAGATCAATTGGCCCTTCGTCCGTTTCAGCGTGTAACGGTTCACCGACACGCCCGGACAATTCGATGCTTTTGTACTTCAGCGAATAGTTGCCGTTCTTGTGCAACGTCAGGATAAATTTCGCGCCTTGCAACACCTCGGGCACATCGAATTTCGAAACGCTGATCCGCTCATTACCCCATGCATAGCCGCCCATTCCCGAGTGGGACAAATCATTCAGATGGCCCGCAATCCATCGGCCGACGACCGGAAAATACCGTGGCGTTGCGCTGAGGCTGAGCTGCGCACTGGTTACGGCTCCCGCGATCACCAGTCTGGAGCGCAACACCTCGATCTCGGCCGAAGCAGCCGTCTTGATGGCGAACATGGACTTCACGTCGCCCAAGGCATCTTTGGCGGCGTTCGGGTTCTCCTCGACCTGGATCAGAATATCGGCCTGATACACCGGCGCCGCGAGCAGCGCATACGCCGCGCCCATAAAAAGAAAGCACGCGGTGATCAGGACGATCATGCCGCGGTTCTGATACAGAACGTCTAGAAAAACGCCGAAATGGTCACCCTGTGCGGGAACTGCATCGATCGTATTCATTGACGGGTCGTGGTAATTCATGTGCCTTCTCCCCTATTCCCAAACGTTCCGGCAACGCCTGCTTTCACCATCGCGCTGCCGGATGCACTGCTGCCAGGCCAAACAGATTGTTGGTTCATTAGTAACCGATGGCCCGGCCGGCGGCTGCCGCCTGTGTACTTGGCACAATCAAACCGATCACGCGGCTCCACCTGACAAGCGCGGACGCATCGACAAACACCACATCATTTGGCTTTAGTTCAAAGCCATCCGCGGTTGCCATCGCAGCCGGAGACCCGGCATTCAGGTGAAAGACCACCGGCTTACCCACGTTGCGTCCGCGCACCACGAAGACCTGCGACGCATCCCCCGAGGTTTGACTGATGCCACCGGCATCGCCTAGCGCTTCGTTCAAACTCATCCGACCGTTGTTGAACGTCAAGCTCCCCGGACGTTGAACCTCGCCGAACACGTACACTTTCGTATCTGTCTGCGCGAAGACGCGCACCATATCGCCTCTACGCAACTCGATGTTGTCGGGATTCACCCCTTTCGCAATCATGCCGGGAATATCGACAACAACTGTCTTGTCACCACGCGTAATCGCGACCATCGACCGGTCTGCGGTAGGCGTAAATCCTCCGGCACGATTGATGGCTTCGGGCAAGGTCATCGGCATGTCGTTGAGAACCTGTACGCCGGGACTCCTGACTGCGCCGTCCAGATAGATCCGCTTGCTTCGATAAGTCTCAATCCGCAACGTCACCTGCGGTTGGCGCACGTAACGGCTGAGCTTTTGGGCCAGCAGATCACGCGCCTCCATTTCGGTGAGCCCTGCCACCTTGAGTGGACCGATATAGGCATACTGAATCATGCCGCCCGCGTCGACTGTATAGCCCGAGGTCATCGAACCTGCACTGTTCGCTTCCGGTCCGGCCGATGCCGAGGCGCCCGGCATATTCAGCTCAGCGTGATCCCATACGACGATGCTCAATATATCGCCCGGCCCTAGCGTGTAGGGTGCGGGCTTCGAGAACAATTGCGTGACCTCTTCAGGCACGTCCTTAGAGCGTGCGGCACGTTCCTTTTCAACCAGATCGTCGGTGATTTCGATCAGGGTGCCCGCGGGGGGCGCATCCACACCCTTACCCTGGTGAACGTCTGCCGTCGCGCGCACGTTGCTGCTGGCGAGGCCGTTGCTCCCATCCGCTTGTCCCGGACCAGCGGCTCCCGATGGAGGACTGAATGACATCCCCGGTGACCATGCGCAGCCTGCCAGGCATACCGCCAGCACAACACCGGTGACTGCAGTCCTGACCTGTCCCCGGCGGCTTGCGGCGCGAGCGCGCGTCAATGAATCGCACAACGGGTCTGCTCGCTCCTCGATCAACACGTTTGACTCTTGCATGTTCGTGGTCCTTTCCGAATCCAACTTGTTGCATAACATCATCGCTACTCCCTTCCGTCGCGCGTTCAACCTGATGCCCCCGTTGAAACACGCACACCACTATGTAGAATTTTTTTATGCTTTCGCTAGCGACATCCAACCGCCCCGCCCGGCCATACCGCGTTCGATCAACCCACCACATCGGATTCAGTACGCGCCACTCCCCTTGAAGACCACCTTGAAAGTCTTGAAGAGAATGGTGACGTCACGGAGCAACGACCAGTTCTTCACGTAGGCGACATCCAGAGACACCCGCGTCGCGTAGTCCGTCGTGCAGCGGCCACTGACTTGCCACAAGCCTGTCATGCCGGGCTTGGCCATCAGGTAGTACATGACGTTTGCGCCATAGCGCTCCAGTTCCTGATCGATGATCGGGCGAGGTCCGACCAGGCTCATATCGCCGCGCACTACGTTCCACAACTGTGGCAACTCATCCAGACTGGTACGGCGTAGAAACCGGCCGATACGGGTGACACGCACGTCGTTCTTGAGCTTGAAACTACGCTCCCATTCGGCGCGCGCCTGCGGATCGTTTTCAATCAAGGTCTTGAGTACCTGATCTGCGTTCACGACCATCGAACGGAACTTGAGGCAACGAAATTTTTTCCCGTTACGCCCCACGCGAACGTGTCCGAACACGGCCGGGCCGCCATCGCACATCACGATCACCATGAGCAAAACGAAAACCGGCAGCAGCGCGACCATCAACAACGTGCCGACCACGACGTCAAAGCTGCGTTTGACGACCTTTCGTACGGCGCCAGCGCTGGCCAGACCATATTCCCGGGGTGCCGTCGTATCGGTTCCGGCATCGAAACCCGCAGTGCCGGCTAACCGAAGTCCCGAGAAACGGGCGAAGTTGAATTCGGCGAAGATAAGCGTATGCGAGCCGAGCAACGATATGCCGGTCGTAAGCGTCCAATAGAAGAACCACTGCAGCGGCAACTGGTTCTCGCGATGAATTGCATAGAGCAACGCAAGGCCGCAGAGCTGGACGGCGAGCCAGGCGAATGCAGTGCGGCTTGCAAGGCCGAACACCGCGCGCGTACGTCGCGCAGGGTAAGTTCCACAAGCCGGAAACACGGTCAGCGCAAGCGCCGCAACGAACGCGACGAGCGACGGATCAAGCTCGTGCGGATGACCCATTTGCGGCAGGTTCAGATGCAACGCGCCAAACGCACCCAGTACGATCAGCGCGATATCGGTTAATCGATGGACTAGTACTGACATTTCCGTTACCCCAGACCTTAACGTTCCCCGCGCCGATCGCTCCCGACTCGTCGCCGCCCACGGCTGCCGGGATTTCCGTCTAACCGGTCGTAGGACCAGCAACGGAAATCTAGCCTCCCGCATCGCTAGCGGCGGGACGCACTCTGTCGTCCTCGCCGATGTATTCCATCGACCGCACCCCGTCGATCGCCAAAGGCAGCTTGCTCAGGCTTTCGAACCGTGTACGCGCGCCTGGCACGGAGCACGCACACTGGTTCAATACGTATTCCGTGCCGGTGCACGTCACGGTCTTATTCACCTGGCAAGCAGTACTTCAGTCCACACTAATAAGTTACGTCCTCGACCGGATACATTCCGTGCGGCATCACACCAACCACGAGGTTTCATTGATGACGACGGATAATCGTCCTAAGAAATAGCGGTGAATTTATCCAAAACATTGTTAAGTGATCACGTGACCCTTCCCTCGCTTAACCGATAAGCGAAGTTCGCGTTTTGGTTGAGTAACAGCATGAAATCCGGCGACCGACCGAAATCCAACGCGCCGCGGCAGAAGCCTGGCGCCGCATGAAAAACGTGCGAATAGAATTAACCTTTTTACATATCTATTTATTAGCGATCCAAATTAATTCTGTTAATACAAAATAGATGTATCTCCAGCTTTGCACCGGCGATTCTCTGTACTTAGCGAGATCTCATAAAAATACGCTAACGTCCGTTCGAAATCGCACGGCTAGCGCCTTTGCCACGTTCTTGCTAATCGCGCGGCGCCCCGCGAGAATATCGCTGACCACTGTCGGCGAGGCGATATCCGCCAGGTCCTTTTGCTTGAGACCGTGCGTTTCCAACAGGTGGCGCAGCACTTCACGCGGCTCCGCACTGGGTAGCGCCACATGACGGCTTTCCCAGCAGCCAATCAGCGTGGACAGGAGATCGAGCAGATCCGCCAGCGGATTGCCCATGTCACACTGGGGATATTTCGTCAGGGCATTCGCGAGCTGCATCATCTGCTCGTATTCGTGCTCGTTGCGAATTGGCTTGATAGACACCTTGCTCTGCAACGCAACCCATGCTTCAACGATGTCAGGGACCTGGCCCAAAAGGCGATCGGCATTCATATTCTTTAAATTTTCCTTTTGAGAAGATCGTATTCCTTAGACGTTGGGCAATGCGTGCCGACAGCGGGCGCCGACGCTCATTGCGATCACAACGATCCCGCGCCTGTTTCAATTCACATCGAACACGACATGGAACAACACCAAAAATTGGCAAATTTCAGATTCTTCATGACTCGCTTAAAGCACAACAATGAATACCGCATTGCCCTATCAATTCCGGGCATGATGCAAGCATCGGAGAAGTTCCCGCGAGTTTCCTGCAGCGATGCCACGCCACGCTCTCACGATTCCATCTCCGCAAGTACGGCAATTGCTTTTTTATCTCTCAATTCATTTAAGATACCGAACTTTTTACAATTCGAAATCACCTACCCATCCACGTCGTTTGATGTGATCGGCGCACAATAGTCAAAGAGGTCGAGCCAATCGGATGGATCGGCATTCCAATATTTCTCGACCACCTGTTTGCGCACGTCTTCCGCCTCTCCTGACGTCATGAGCCATCCGGCGGCAATCGTCGCTTTAACAATGTCGCCGTACGCAGCGGTCCAACGCCACGAAACCGAGTTTAAAAGGAGCGTCGTCAGCGGTGCGTGCGCGCGGCCACACTCCGCAATCGAGAAAGGACAAAAATTGTCTGCTCGTCAATCGGCCACCAAGGCCTGACTCTGTTCACCACGGCTGCTAGCGCGCAATCGTGTCCATTCGATGCACGGATCGAGCGGAACCGGCACAGCATGCGGGCCGCAATCAGAACGTCAAATAATGGAGCGACAAACGAATCGGGGACTTGGCCGCACAAGAACGCACGAGAGCGACAACGGGGAGGGTTGGAAGCGCCGGGAGGCGGACGCTTTAGAATTGCGCGTTCGCGCCGCCGGACGAACAGTGATGAGCCGGAAGCTCAGAGGGGACACCGGGTCACGGCACTGCGGCAGCAACTGCCGCCGGAAACATAAGACAAGGCATCGCACAGCGCTCAACGCCGTGCGATGCCTTGAAGAACTTGAAGAAGACGCAGCTTAACGAAGGGCGTAACGAATCGTCTCTACGCCGGTGTCAGTGCCGAGCAGACACAGATTCGCTCCGCGTTCTGCGAACAGGCCTACAGTCACGACGCCCGGCCATGCATTGATCTGGGCTTCGAGTGCACGCGGATCGGCGATCTTCAGACCTTTGACGTCGAGAATCTCGTTGCCGTTATCCGTGATGAACGGTGCACCGTCCTTCGTCACGCGCACGACCGGCACGCCACCCAACGCGGTCACGCGGCGGCCGATTGCCGTGCGCGCCATCGGCACCACTTCCACCGGCAGCGGAAACCCGCCCAGCACGTCGACACGCTTGGTGGCATCGGCGATGCAGACGAATACGTCCGATACCGACGCGACGATCTTTTCGCGCGTCAGCGCACCGCCGCCGCCCTTGATCATCGCGCCGCTGTGGTCGATCTCGTCGGCGCCGTCGACATACACGGGCAACGTTTCGATTTCGTTCAGATCGAGCACCTTGAAGCCGTGCGATTGCAAACGTGCGGTCGTGGCGAGCGAACTCGACACCGCGCCACGATAGCGGCTCTTGCTGGCGGCCAGCGCGTCGATGAAACAGTTCGCGGTAGAGCCGGTGCCGACGCCGATCACGGAGCCTTCCGGCACGTTGGCGTTCACATAGTCGGCGGCGGCTTGGCCGACCAGTTGCTTGAGTTCGTCTTGGGTCATGGGGAATGCAGGCGAGCAGTAAAAACGACGAGTTTACCGGAGTTTACTTCTTCACCGAGCGCTGACGCACTGCTTCGAACAGACAAACACCGCTCGCCACGGACACATTCAGGCTCTCGACCGTCCCCGCCATCGGAATCTGCATGACCACGTCGCAGGTATCGCGCGTGAGGCGGCGCATGCCCTCGCCTTCGGCGCCCATCACCAGTGCGACTGGCCCGTCGAGCTCGGTCTCGTAGAGGCTCTTGGTGGCTTCGCCGGCGGTACCGACAACCCACACGCCCGCGTCCTTCAACTCACGCAGCGCACGCGCCAGATTCGTGACGGTGATGTACGGCACGGTGTCGGCCGCGCCGCTCGCCACTTTCGCCGCCGTCGCATTCAATCCCACGGCGCGGTCGCGCGGCACGATCACCGCGTGCGCGCCGGCCGCATCGGCCACACGCAGACAGGCGCCGAGATTATGCGGATCAGTCACGCCGTCCAGCACCAGAATCAGCGGCGAGCCATTGATGCCGTCGAGCAGTTCAGCCAGATTCTGCGCAAGCGGCATGTCGCTCGCACGCGCGACCACGCCCTGGTGGCGCTCGGTATGCGCGAGACCCCACAGACGCGTTTCGTCGGCGGCAATCAAACGCACGCCGGCTTCCTTCGCCGCGTGAAGAAACTCGGTCATGCGACGGTCTTTGCGCGTCGCGTCGTAATAAACCTCTTCGACCGTCGACGCATCGTGCCGCATACGCGCGGTCACTGCGTGGAAACCGTATAGAACCTTGAGACGTGACATGACTGACAAACCTTTGATTGAGCGCGCCTTGAACGCGCGCTGCTGTGATGAATACGAGCCCGCTTACTGTATTGCTTGAGTAGCTTGTCTCGCTACCTGACTTGATTGCGATGAAACGAAGACCGCGCGCAACCGGTACATTGAAACGTACCGGTTGCGCGCGGTTCAAGCCGTCATGCGACTTCAGCGCTTCTTGCGGGCCTGCGGTTTCGATGCCGACTTGGCCGGCGCGCCACCGTGCTTCTTCGCCGCGCCGCGTGCCGCGCGCGCTTCCTTGACGGCCGCGGTTTGCGCCGGCGCGGCCTTCTTGCGCCGGCCACCCGGCGCTCCCGCGCCACCTGCCCCGCCGTCCACCGGCGGCAACGAGCGCACGCGTGCACCGCCGCTTTCGCCGGATGCCTTGTCGGCGAGCGCCGGGCGACCTGCCGGCGGCTTGATCGGCGTATCGCGCACGAGGCGGAAGTCGATCTTGCGCGCATCGAGATCGACGCGGCTCACCTGCACCCGCACACGATCCGACAGACGGTAGCGAATACCGGTACGCTCGCCGCGCAACTCGTTCTTGATCTCGTCGTACTGGAAGTAGTCCGAGCCCAGCTCGGTGACGTGCACGAGGCCTTCGATAAAGAGCGAGTCGAGTTGCACGAAAATGCCGAACGACGTGACGCCGTTCACCATGCCGCCGTACTCTTCACCCAGCTTGTCACGCATGAAGTAGCACTTGAGCCAGGCTTCCACGTCGCGCGAGGCTTCGTCTGCGCGGCGTTCATTCGCCGAGCAATGCAGACCGAGTTCTTCCCAGATCGCCACGTCTTTCGACTTGTTGCGAACGCCGTGTTTTTCCTCGTCGGCCTGCTGCATCGCGCGGGCGCGCGGCGACAGCGCCGTATTCAATTCGACGCCTTGCGGCGGTTCCGGCTGATACTTGCGGCCTTGCAGAATCGCGTAGATCGCACGGTGCGTGAGCAGGTCCGGATAGCGGCGAATCGGGCTCGTGAAGTGCGCATACGCCTCGTACGCGAGGCCGAAGTGGCCGATGTTGTCCGGACTATAAACAGCCTGTTGCATCGAGCGCAGCAGCATGGTCTGCAACATCTGCGCGTCAGGCCGTTCGCGGATCTGCGCCATCAGCGCGGCGTAATCACTGGCGTGCGGCTTGTCGCCTCCGGCGAGCGAGAGGCCCATGCCGCGCAGGAAGGTGCGCAGATTCTCGAGCTTCTCGGCGGTCGGCCCGGCGTGCACGCGGAACAGACCCGGGTGCTTGTTGCGCTTGAGGAAGTCGGCCGCGCAGACGTTCGCGGCCAGCATGCATTCCTCGATCAGCTTGTGTGCGTCGTTGCGCGTGCGCGGAATGATCTGTTCGATCTTGCCCTGCGCATTGCAGACGATGTACGTCTCGGTCGTATCGAAGTCGATCGCGCCGCGCTTCTGGCGCGCGGCGAACAACGACTTGTAGACGCCGTAGAGATTCTGCAGTTGCGGCAGCAAGGCAGCGCGGCGTGCGGCTTCCGGGCCCTTGGTGTTCTTCAGCACCGCGGCGACTTCGGTATAAGTCAGGCGCGCGGCGGAATTGATCACGCCGGGATAGAACTGATACGCCTTCACTTCGCCGCGCGCGGTGACGATCATGTCGCACACCAGCACGCAACGATCGACATGCGGATTGAGCGAGCACAATCCGTTCGACAGCTTTTCCGGCAGCATCGGAATCACGCGGCGCGGGAAGTACACCGAGGTGCTGCGTTCCAGCGCGTCGGCGTCGAGCCCGCTCTTCGGGTGTACGTAATGCGAGACGTCCGCGATCGCGACGATCAGGCGGAAACCTTCGCCACGACCGACCTGAACCGGCTCGCAATAGACGGCGTCGTCGAAGTCGCGGGCATCTTCACCGTCGATCGTGACGAGCGGCACGTCGCGCAGATCGATACGATGACGCGCGTCGACCGGACGGACTTCGTCGGGCAGCCTGGCGGCTTCGTCGAGCGCGGCCTGGCTGAACTCGTGCGGCACGCCGTACTTGCGCACCGCGATTTCGATTTCCATGCCGGGGTCGTCGATATCGCCGAGCACTTCCACCACGCGGCCGAGCGGCTGCGAGTGACGGCTCGGGAAATCGGTCAGCTCGACCACCACCACCTGGCCGACCTTGGCCTTCTTGGTGTTCTGCTGGATCAGAATGTCGTGGCCGATGCGCTTGTCTTCAGGCGCGACGATCAGCGCGCCGTTTTCGTTGAGCAGACGGCCGATCACGCGCTTGTTGGCGCGATCCGTGACTTCGACGATATGCCCTTCCGGCCGGCCGCGCCGGTCATAGCCGACAATGCGCGCGAGCACGCGATCGTTGTGCATGACCTTCTGCATTTCGCCGGTGGGCAGAAACAGATCGTCCTGACCGTCGTCGCGAATGAGAAAACCGTAGCCGTCACGATGGCCCTGCACGCGGCCCCCGACGAAGTTCGACGGATGGGTCAGCTGGTAGAGATTGCGCTGATCGAGCCGGATCTGGCCGTCGCGCTCCATGGCGCCTAAGCGCTTGAAAAATCCTTCGCGCTCCTGGCGCTTGATCGACAGGGCTTCGGCGATGTCGTTCGCGGCAAGCGGCGCTTCGCTCGTGCGCAGGACGCCCAGGATTTCTTCGCGGCTCGGGATCGGATACGGGAATTTGCTCAAGGGCTTGTCGATGATTTTTTCTCGTTGCATGGACGTCGGTCGGCGATGTGGCTGGGCTTAAGAGGCGTTCAGGTTGCGCTTAAGTTGCACTTGCGATTGCACTGGAATAACTGCTCGGGTCCGGCTCGTTCAAGTCTGAGTCCGACGGGCGTGTGCACCGTGCCAACGAACTACTGCGAGGCATTCTAACACCCGTCTTGCGCGCCACGCGGCCCGTCAATAGTCGCTGTGAGGCGCATGCAGGCTCGCTGCGGCGATGTTTAAGCGACTTTTGAGAAACGCTTGACAGCCATGAATCTGTCGCTATAATGGCGTTCTTTGCTGTTCATCACCTGCCCAGGTGGCGAAATTGGTAGACGCACTAGGTTCAGGTCCTAGCGGTGGCAACACTGTGGAGGTTCGAGTCCTCTCTTGGGCACCAGATTCAAAAGTAAAGCCGCCTGATGTTTCACATCGGCGGCTTTACTTTTTGTGTGAGGCCATGTGATCCGGTTCTGGTTTTTCGAGCGGATTACGGGGTTGGCAGGACGGTTACGCCAACGTAAGTTGGTAGTGATTGTGCGGTGAGGTTTTGCTCCGCTGCACAACCCAACCGGGCGGCTGATGTAGCGATAGTTTGTTTGCATGTAGGGATTGACACGCTGCATCATCACGCTAAAATAGCGGTCTAGCTTGAAGACGTGCCCAGGTGGCGGAATTGGTAGACGCACTAGGTTCAGGTCCTAGCGGTGGCAACACCGTGGAGGTTCGAGTCCTCTCCTGGGCACCAACAGTTGTTCCGGCATAGTTTCAACATAAGCCGAAGTAGTTCGAGAAACCCCGTAAGATTAAAGTCTTACGGGGTTTTTTGTTTTCTACCGATCTCTTGCGTTCCGCTGACAACCTGCCCTTCCTATCTGACCATCCACGCCAGCGGCATCAACACTGATGCACACCGGCACAGATGCTCGCCCGGCTATCGAAAATGCATTTGCGCTGGGGGATGGAACGGCATCATCGCCCCAGCCATAACTCGCAACCCTAACTCGCTGCAGCCGCCACCTTGGCCCGCGCCTTGTGCAATTTTTTGTAACTGTCGATCAGGCGGTGGTGCCTATCGAGCCCTTCCAGCTTCATACTCGTTGGCGTGAGCCCATAGAAACGCACGCTGCCGTCCACTGACCCCATTACCGCGTCCATCCGGGCGTCGCCAAACATCCGGCGAAAGTTGACCGCATAGTCGTCCAGTTCCAGGTCGTCATCGAGCAGCACCTCCAGCACCACATTCAATGCCTGATAAAACAGTCCGCGCTCGACCGTGTTGTCGTTGTACTGCAGGAAGGCTCCCACCAGTTCTTGCGCCTCCTCGAGTTGCTGCAAGGCGAGATGAATCAGCAGCTTCAACTCGAGAACGGTTAGCTGCCCCCAGTCCGTATTCTCGTCAAATTCGATGCCGATCAAAGTGGCAATATCGGAATGCTCATCGAGTTCATTGTTTTCCAACCGCTCAAGCAATGCTGCCAGGCCAGCATTATCCAGGCGATGCAAGTTCAGGATATCGGCACGGAACAACAGCGCCTTGTTGGTGTTATCCCAGATCAAATCCTCTACCGGGTAAACTTCCGAATAACCGGGCACTAAAATCCGGCAGGCTACGGCGCCGAGCTGGTCATACACTGCCATGTACGTCTCTTTGCCCATGTCTTCGAGAATGCCGAACAAGGTTGCGGCTTCCTCGGCATTGGAGTTTTCACCCTGGCCAGAAAAATCCCACTCGACAAACTCGAAATCCGCTTTGGCGCTGAAAAAGCGCCACGACACCACACCGCTGGAATCAATGAAGTGCTCAACAAAGTTATTGGGTTCAGTCACGGCATTACTGACAAAGGTAGGCTGAGGTAAATCGTTCAGGCCTTCAAAACTGCGCCCCTGCAGCAATTCCGTCAGACTCCGTTCCAGCGCCACCTCGAAGCTGGGGTGCGCGCCGAACGAGGCAAAGACACCGCCTGTCCGTGGGTTCATCAATGTGACGCACATCACCGGGTAGGTTCCACCCAACGATGCGTCCTTTACCAGCACCGGAAAGCCCTGCTCTTCCAGGCCCTGAATTCCGGCCAGAATACCGGGGTATTTCGCCAGCACTTCGTGAGGCACATCGGGCAACGCGATTTCACCTTCCAGAATTTCACGCTTGACCGCCCGTTCAAAAATTTCGGACAGACATTGCACCTGCGCTTCGGCCAGCGTATTACCGGCACTCATGCCATTGCTGACGAACAGGTTTTCGATCAGGTTGGAGGGAAAGTACACCACTTCGCCGTCCGACTGCCGCACAAACGGCAACGAACAGATTCCGCGCTCCGTATTGCCGGAGTTGGTGTCGTACAGATGCGAGCCATGCAATTCGCCGTCAGGATTATAAATTTCCAGGCAGTACGCATCCAGAATTTCAGCCGGCAATGCATCCTTGGCGCCAGGCTTGAACCATCGCTCGTTCGGATAATGTACAAACGCCGCATTGGCGATGTCTTCGCCCCAAAACGCACCGCCATAGAAATGATTGCAATTCAGGCGCTCGATAAACTCTCCCAACGCCGACGCCAACGCGCTTTCTTTGGTCGCTCCCTTGCCATTGGTAAAACACATCGGCGAGTGCGCATCGCGAATATGCAGCGACCACACATTGGGAACGATATTGCGCCACGAAGCAATCTCGATCTTCATGCCCAGGCCCGCCAGAATGCCGGACATATTGGCAATG
This sequence comes from Paraburkholderia caffeinilytica, assembly GCF_046030355.1. Taxonomy (GTDB): domain Bacteria; phylum Pseudomonadota; class Gammaproteobacteria; order Burkholderiales; family Burkholderiaceae; genus Paraburkholderia; species Paraburkholderia caffeinilytica_B. The sequence continues at coordinate 40,271 of NZ_JAQQCQ010000025.1, read as the reverse complement.
GTTTGCTCCAGCGGCAGATCTTTACCCACGATATAAGTGCTGGCGTCAGAAGCCGGCGCCAACGTCAGCAACGACTGAGCATCGGCATCCAGGTTTTCTACCTCTTCAATGACAAACTCGGGCCCGGCTTGCACCACTTTTTTTACCGTACAGCGGTCGATAAAGCGCAAAATACCGCGGCGGTCTGCGTCCGAGATATCCGGCGGCAACTCGACCTGAATTTTGAAAATCTGCTGGTACCGATTTTCCGGATCGACAATATTATTCTGCGACAGACGGATATTTTCCGTGGGAATATTGCGATTCACGCAGTACAACTTCACAAAGTAAGCTGCACACAAAGCCGATGAGGCCAGAAAATAATCGAAGGGACCAGGCGCCGAACCATCGCCTTTATAACGGATAGGCTGGTCGGCCACTACCGTGAAGTCATCGAACTTGGCTTCGAGACGAAGCTTGTCGAGAAAGTTGACTTTAATTTCCATGGTGAATCCTAAAAATGGTGCTCAAAATGATGCAGCCGCTATTATTCGTCGCCGAGTTCAGTGGCACCAAACTGAAACGCCACGCGTTCCTCCAACACTCTCCAGAATGCGAGAACTACCACGCGGCAATCCAGAATATAAAACTCTATAAAAATAGGGCCTTAATAGTCGATCAACTGGCAAATAATGTTTCCCGGCGGGAATTCTACTCCCACTCGATCGTCAATCGAAGGGCTGAACCCTCGTGGAGACGGCGTTTCCACCCGCTCGGACAGCGAAGGTACCGTCAGTGATACCGAAAAATCCAGTCGGCGGTTATCAGCATGGGACAGATTGCATCGGAGCATTCACGCCCGCTTTAGCTGAAAAACGGCGAAGTTCGCCGGGCATCTCAAGACGATGTGTGAAGGCCATACCTCAGGCTCTTTCCAATGCAGTCCAGAGGGAGCCCGTCGGTGCCACGATCTTCAACTCCAGCCGTTCGCCCCCCCTGGAAGGGTGCGACCTAGGCAGTGATGCCATAGCGTTTTGGGGCACCGGTTCGGCGACAGTCCGTCGTTCAGCGAACTCGACCAAAGAATTGTGACCTACCATGCCCGCGACCGCCCCCACCATCGCGCGGATGTCTTTTTTGTCAGGACCGGGAACCGGTCGGCTGATCTATGCAAGATTTCCTGCGCCAGACCGTTCGTATCTCTCCCCGTCGCAGACCATTCCGGAGACATTCGACTTGCGTTGGTCTTCCAGTCAAACCCGTCGGGGCCGGACGAGTGCCCACTCGTCATCAGGAAAGTCCCGTGACGATCGACGTGGATTGTGCGTTTGAACATATACAAAACTCTGTACGTTGTCGTACCGCTTTCTGCCGCGCGTGCGCGTAGCGTGTCTTCTACCGTCGACCAGTGGAAAGAAATCATGCTTGGACGAACCTTCATCTGGAGCACGTCCGGATCGCTTCCGGTATTCGGTGTGGTGCTCTCAGGTCTCGCGTCGCTTTGAAAATCAGACAGGTGGCGCCATGACAGACAGAATCATCTCAAGCAAGACACACGACGCGCACATGAGCGTAAGAGATCATATCGCCGATGGTTGGGTGGCGAGCGTGCGTATCGTTCCGAAAGGCGCATCAACGAGCAATGAATTCGTCATCAAACTCGATACTTTCTTCGAGCATGAAGATGTCGCATGGGAATCGGCTGAGACGCTTGCACGTGCCGAGCTCAACAATCTGAAATAGCGTAGAACCGCACTTCCAGATCTCATTGTGAAGGGCGCAATACTTTGCATACCTTTTATCCTTTCAAGGACCAATCGCATGACTCCCTATGACGTCGTAATCGCGGTCTTCGATGACCACCATAAAGCCGATGCCGCCGTGCGCAAGCTGATAGACAGCGGCTTCGATATGAAGAATTTCAGCGTGGTCGGCAAGGGCTATCACACCGAGGAAAAGATCGTCGGTCTTTACACGATCGGTGATCGCATGAAGATGTGGGGCAAGTACGGGGCCTTCTGGGGCGGCCTGTGGGGCCTGCTGATGGGCGGCGTGTTTCTGACGATTCCGGTGCTCGGCCCGATCGTGGTGCTGGGCCATCTCGCCGTTGTCATCGTGTCTGCGGTCGAAGGGGCCGTTGTTGTCGGCACCCTCAGTGCTTTGGGCGCAACGCTCGTCAATGCGGGGCTGCCGAAGGAAAGCGTGGTCCACTACGAGGCCGCCATCAAAGCCGATGGATTCATCGTGATGGCCCACGGCACGCCGGATGACATGGCACGCGCAAAAGCTGTTCTCGCGACCCATCAACCGGCGCGTCTCGATTCGCACGAAGGCGTCACACCCATCGAGCCTGTCACATCCGAAACGGCCTGAGGGGCCGGTACGGCGTCGCCGGCTACGAGGAGTACCCCGTTCATGGATACGCTCACCCGCGAACCGGTCAAGCAACCGCCTCGCCCAAAACTTCTGCAGGTCATGGGCCCCGGCCTTATCACCGGCGCATCGGACGACGATCCGAGCGGTATCGCGACGTATTCGCAGGTCGGTGCGCAATTCGGCTATGGCCTCGCGTGGACACTCCTGTTCAGCTATCCGTTAATGGCGGCGATCCAGGAAATCAGCGCGCGCATTGGGCGGGTCACCGGCAGCGGCATCGCAGGCAATCTGCGTGAGCACTATCCGCGCTGGTTGTCGACCAGCGTAGTCGGATTGCTGCTCGTCGCGAACATCATCAACCTGGGTGCGGACCTCGGCGCGATGGGTGCGGCGCTCAAACTGCTGATCCCAGGCCCGGCGTTACTCTATGTGTGCGGATTCGGGCTGCTGTCGGTGGTACTGGAAGTGTTCACGCGCTATGCTCGCTATGTGTCGGTTCTCAAATGGCTGTGCCTGTCGCTGTTCAGCTATGTGATCTGCGCCTTTGCCGTCAAAGTTCCGTGGGATCAGGTGGGCTGGGCTGTCTTACTGCCTCCGCTATCCGTCAAGCCGGATTACCTCGTCGCCATCGTGGCGGTCATGGGCACGACAATTAGCCCCTATCTGTTTTTCTGGCAGGCAGAGCAGGAAGTCGAAGACGAAAAGGAACGACCCGGCGCGCATCCGTTGACCCACGCGCCATGGGAAGCGCCCGCGGAGTTTGCGCGGATTCGCATCGACACCTACCTCGGCATGGCGCTCTCAAATATGATCGCGTTCTTCATCGTCGTGACGACGGCGACGACTTTGCACGCCCACGGCCTCATTGATATTCAGACTTCGGCTCAGGCCGCGGAAGCGCTGCGTGCCATAGCAGGACCATTCACGTTCGTTGTGTTCGCCGCCGGCATTATCGGCACCGGTTTGTTGACACTGCCCGTGCTGGCCGGATCAGGCGCATATGCGGTAGGCGAATTGTTCGCATGGCGAGTGGGCCTTGCGCGCCTGCCGTCACAAGCTAAGGCGTTCTATGGCGTGATCGCCATGGCGACGGCAATCGGTGCCGGCCTGAACTTCACATCAATCGATCCGGTCAAGGCGCTCTACTGGAGCGCAGTCCTCAATGGTATCGTCGCGGTGCCCGTGATGATCGTCATGATGCATCTCTCGATGCGTGCCCGCATCATGTCCGGTTTTACGCTACCGCCCGCACTACGTATCCTCGGCTGGATTGCTACCGGCGTGATGGCCGCAACGGTCGTGGCAATGGGTATCACCTGGGTTGCGTGAGGGAACCGCCCTATCGCCTCAGATACTGCGCTCGCAAGACTGCGATTTCATCAAGCAGATCGAGTGCGAGTGCGATGCCCGCAGCGTTGATCTCGAGACCCGGCGCGAGATGGCGAGCCTTGCGAGCGCGGCGCAATGAGACGCCGTCGAAGTGCGGACCATCGCCCTCGCCGACCTCCTTGAAGCGCGGCTCCGCGTCGTCGAGTTTGCTCAGGTCCGGATGATATTGGCGAGCGAGCTTGCGATACGTACGCCTGATATCGTCCTGCGTCACGCTGCGCGGCAATCCCAGCACTTCGTAATAGTTTTTATATTTCATATCGAAGACCTATGAGAAAGACCGCGCGCGCTCCTATTTCAGCGGTATCACGGCGGGACGACCGAGCGGCGCGTCATGAACACTTGACCAGTCGCTGCGGCGCACGTGGTGGATGATCAACGGAATGCCCGCGAAGACGACGATGCCGAGGACGACCAGCCCCGTGTAAAGCCATGGCGAGCCGACCGGCAATTGGTCCGGCGGGAAGAACGACACCACGAAGCTGAACAGCACGCCGGCAAAGCCGATGCCGGCCGTCAGCCACATGCCGGCTAATCCCCCCGGCACCGTGAAGGGCCGCGGCAAAGCGGGTACGGAATAGCGCAACTGGATCGCCGCCGCATACATCAACATGTAGGCGATCAGGTAAAGCGCGATCGTCATCGCGGAAATCAGGAAGAACGCTACCGATACATCCCGGATCACGAAGTAGAAGCAGGAAATGACGGTCACGATCAGACCTTGCACCAGCAGGATATGAGTGGGCATGCCCTTACGATTCTTCACCTGAAGGATCGGCGGTAACTCACCCTCGTGCGCGGTCTCGAGCAGGCCGCGCGACGGACTGCCCAGCCAGGCCAACACGCCACTGATTGCGCCGACGCCGACCAGCAGCGACAGGGCCGACACCGCCCAGTTCATGTGCCAGATTTCCGCAAGCACGGCGCCAAACGCGTCGAACACGCCGGACTGCAGCGAGATCTTCTCGTACGGCAGGATTGCCGCGATCGGCAATGCCCCAAGTGCGAAGATCAGCACCGAAATGAGCGCACCCAGTCCAATGGCCGCCGGATAACCGCGACTCGGACTGCGCATGTCGATCACATGAACCGCTTGCACCTCCACGCCGGCAAACAGCAACACGATGCCGGCGAGAAACGAGATCGTGCCGAAGCCGTGAATCGCTGGCCAGAAGCGGGCATGGCCATTCTGAGACAGTGCGGCATCGTTCAGATGTTGCCAGCCGAGCGGGTGGCCACTACTGATCCAGTAGCCGAGCAGCGCAAGCAGCACGACGCCCGGCACGATGGTGCCGATCACGAAGGTCCAGTTGGCGATCTTCGCGAAAACTTCCACGCCTTGCAGCACGACCCACGTCGCGAGCCAATATGCGACGATGCAGAATATCCCGACGTAGACGCCGTTCTTCGCCAGCTCCGGGCGGCCGATCGTGTACGCGAGCGCCGCCGCACCGAACGTCAGCGCGACCGGAAACCATACGACGTTCTGAATCCATTGCAGCCAGATCGCAAGAAAACCCCAACGTGTGCCGAACGCTTCCGCGACCCACGTATAGATACCCCCGCGCCGGTCCGCAAAAGCGCCGCCCAGTTCAGCCGAAATCAGCGACGCGGGGATCAGATAGAAAACAACGGTAAATGCGAGATAGACGAACATCGTCATCTCCTCCTTCGCCAGCAAAGGAAGTCCGCGCAAACTGGTGACCACGGCGGCGGCCGTCATCAGACCGATCGAGGTGACGCTCAGGTATTTGCCGCGTTGTGCGGTAGCCGCGGCCGGCGGCGGTGCCGCGGAGGTGACGGTGTTGTCCATTTCAGGCGCTCCTATGAGCAGACGACGTCAATCGTGGTGGAAGGTAGGACCGGCGGTCGAATGCAGCACCGGGTTCTTCGTCAGATGAGCAATTGCATGTTTGATGTCTTCAAGCAGCATCGCCGCCATGTCGCGCGTGACACCGCGCCTGATCAGCACGCGCTGTACGATGGTCTCCTCGCGTCCGGCCGGCAGCTTGTACGAGGCGATCTGCCAGCCGCGCATGCGTACCTGATCGGACAGATCGAATAGCGTGAAGCCTGCCGTTTCTGGATGCTTCAGCTTGTAGCAGACAGCCGGCAACGCACCGCGCCCGTCGTAAATCATCTCCAGTTCGTCGATCTTTGCCAGACCGTCGGCCAGCGCTTGCGCGGTGTCGGCACACTCCTGCTGGATATGTCGATAGCCTTCACGGCCCAGGCGCAGCAGCATGTAGTACTGCGCAATGATCTGCCCGGCCGGCCGAGAGAAATTCAGCGCGAACGTCGGCATGTCGCCACCCAGATAATCGACGCGGAAGATCAGTTCGTCGGGCAGGTCCTGTGTGCTGCGCCACACTATCCAACCGACCCCGAGCGGCGCGAGCCCGTATTTATGACCCGACGCATTGATCGATTTGACGCGCGACACGCTGAAGTCCCATTCGAGGTCCGGCTGAATGAACGGCGCGACGAAGCCGCCGCTGGCCGCGTCGACGTGAATAGGAATATCGAGTCCGAGATTGGCTTGCAAGGCGTCGAGCGCGCCCGCCAGCGCTTTCACCGGTTCATAGACGCAAGTGAACGTGATGCCAAGTGTGGCCACGACACCGATCGTGTTTTCGTCGCAATACTGGGCCAGATCTTCTGGCCGCAGTCCAGTCGCGTCGCCGCCGAGTGGCACCTGGCGCATCTCGACATCGAAGTACCTCGCGAATTTCGCCCAGCACACCTGCACCGGTCCGCAGACGAAGTTCGGTTTGTCAGTCGGCTTGCCTTGCGCTTCCCTGCGCTTTTTCCACTGCCACTTGAGCGCGAGACCACCGAGCATGCAGGCCTCGCTCGAACCCGTCGTCGAGCAACCGGTAGTCTTCCACGACTTCGTGGCATGCCACAGATCGGCGAGCATATGCACGCAGCGCATCTCTATCTCAGCGGTTTGCGGATATTCGTCCTTGTCGATCATGTTCTTATCGATCGAAAGATCCATCAGGCGCCGAACTTCATCGTCGGCGTAAGTGGTGCAAAACGTCGCGACGTTCTGCCGTGAGTTGCCGTCCATGAATAATTCGTCGCGCACCAGGTCGAATACGGCGCGGCGGTCAGACGATGTCTCCGGAATCCGGTATTTCGCGAGCGAAGAACCGGAAATCGTCGCAGCGTATTCGTCGGCGACGGCGTCGGGTGTAGAGGGTGGGGACTTGAGAAACGTCATGGCGTAACACTCCTTGCTTGAATCGAACGCGGCGGGTTCGTGAACGAACACCTGAGCGAATGGCCTGGTGATGCTGGATAGACGGTAGAACTTCCGCAGCCACAGTGCGCGCAGGACCAATCGAAGTCGGTACGGTGCCGTACTGCATTGCGGCATCCCAAGTGATTTGTTCATTGCATTACGCTGATATTGAGCGCATGGTAGGGCTACTCACTGTGCTGTTTCCGATCGTCTGTAACGCCGTCGCTACGTCGTTGATATCCGGGCCCAGCGGAAAAAAGTTCGTCAAGGAGCCCGTCATCATGATCATCCCCACAGCGACATACAACGGACACGAGTTACGTGCCTATGCTCACCAGCAATTCCCGCCTTTCGGCGATCCCTATGCCAAGGGTGCGCGGCGCTTTTCTTCGGTGGTGCGAATCGACACCATCCCCTTGAACGAAATGGATGCGCGACGCTACTCGACCGTATTCGACGCTGTGAGCCCCGCCACTTTCGACGAGGCAATCGACCTTGCCATGCAGTTCGGCAAGGACATCGTCGACGGCAAGGTTCAAGCTGCCGCGCTGTGAGTTCACGCATTTCAATCCCGCGACGGCGGCCGCCGTCCGAACGAACGAACGCTTCAAGGTCGATATGTATAAACACATTCTTGTAGCGATCGACGGCAGCGAAACATCTGAACATGCATTCGCTGCCGCTTTACAACTCGCCAGCGAGAGCGGTGCGCAATTGCAACCGCTTTATGTCGTCGACAACCCGCTGATGGCGTACGACGCCTCCGGCTACGATCCAACGATCCTGCGTGACGCGTTCGTGGAAGAAGGCCAGCGCTTGCTGGCCGACGCACTGGCGCGGATGAAATACGAAAAGGTAGCCGGCACGCCACGGATGGTGGATGTCGCGCCAGTAGGCGAGGATATTTCAGAGCGCATCCGCATCACGGCCAACGACTTCAACTCAGACCTGCTGGTGCTCGGCACGCACGGCCGGCGCGGCTTCAGGCGTCTGTTTCTCGGCAGCGTCGCCGAGCGCGTGGTGCGCGGTGCCAACTGCCCAGTGTTGCTGGTGCCGAGCCGCCAAACGCAAACCACGCACATAGAGTCGGCCAAACCGGGCCACGCCGACGTTGCCGCCGCGACGGTTGAGATGCCGAGCTAAAGCAGCAGCAGTAGGGTTGCGGCGAAACGGCTATGCCGTGATGATCACCTTCTGCGCGTGCGTGTCTGCAGCATGCTCGAAGGTAGCAGGAAGGCCGACCGCCTCTATTATCCGCGTGCGGAATCCGCACGGCTCGACCTCTTGCGGCACCTTCAATCGCATCCCATCCCATGAGCACTCCGCAACCCCGCTCCGTCCGCCCCCCGCTTATGCCGGGAAGCGGCGCCTTGCTGCCCGGAACGAAGCCTGTCGCCGAGACGGGCCTCGTGCACATCGCTCCTGGGTTGCTCGGCAAAACATCGCGGCTGCGCTCACTCATGTTCTGGATCATTGGACTGATGGGTTTTCTCGCCGTTATTCTGGTGGTGCTTCACCTCGGCTCGCTGCAAAAAATGGCCGCACTGATCCGCTCGGCGCGTCCGGCCTGGATGCTGGTCGCGCTTGCGGTTCAGTCCTGCACCTATATCAGCGCGGCGTTCGTCTGGCACGCGGCCTTGCGCCAGGCCGGTCATCCACTCTCTCTGCGCACCCTGATTCCGCTCGGCATCGCCAAGGTCTTTACCGATCAGGTGCTGCCGAGCGGCGGCATCAGCGGCACGATGCTGGTGGTGCGCGGCCTGACCGGCCGGCTCGTCCCTGCGGGCATCGCGATGGCCGCCATGCTGGCCGGCCTGGTGTCTTACAACATCGCTTATCTGTTCGTAGTGCTCGCAAGCGCCAGTGTGCTGTGGGCTCAGCATCGGCTGAACGTGGCGCTGATCGCCGGCGTGGCGATCTTCGTGGCCGTGACGGTGGCGGTGCCGGCTGTCGTGCTGGGACTCAAACAATGGGGCCAACGTGCGCCAGTCGTATGGCTCAGCAAGTGCTTTGGCGTCACTACGCTGCTTCAGGAGTTGACCGACGCGCCCACTCACCTTCTACGCAGCCCGCGCCTGCTGTTGCAGACCGTGGGACTGCAACTGGCCATCTTCGCATTCGATGCCTTGACGCTCTGGCTTGCGTTCAACGCGATCGGCGAAGTGCCGCCGCTCTGGGTGGTGTTCGTGAGCTTCATCATCGCGTCGATGGTGGCCACTATCGGTCCCATTCCGGTCGGCCTGGGAACCTTCGAAGCCACCTCTGTGGGGATGCTGAGTTTGCTTGGCGTGTCAGTGGAAGCGGCGCTCGCCGCCACCCTTCTGTTGCGCGCCCTGACGTTCTGGTTGCCGATGCTGCCCGGCATCTTGTTGGCACGCCGGGAAATGCGGCGCCGCTAGGCGCCGCAGATCGTATTCGAGGCGATCAAGCCCACCCACGACATGTCCAGCTTCAAACTATCCAGCACAGCCTCCCGCGGCGTGCAGACGGTTCGGTCGTGGCTGAATTCACGCACGACCACGCCATCCGGCGCGGCAACGCTCGTGCCTGTCAGACAGCCGAACTCAGTGCCGCTTGCGTGTGCGCAAGCCGTGACCGTCCAGCCGTCATCGTTCACCTTTCCTGATAAGTTCATGACACGGACTTCTTCCGATGATAAAAAACTTTCCGGCAATCTCGCTCAATCGCTGTGTTTGAGAAACACAGGAGCTTGCCCTGACGGTGCTCGCTCAGTGGCCGAAAGTCGGTACGGCGGAGTACCGGCATCAAATATCATCGCGCTCCCTATTGTCGGGACACCGGCATCATGGCTGCCGTCCGCTGCCGTACCGACTGCTTTGACCATTTACCTCATCCTGTTTCCATAGATACAGCGCTCGGGGAGCCAGATAATGAACAAGGATCAGATACAGGGGTGGGTCAGAGAACACTTCGGAAAGCTGCGCGCCGGTCTTGGCAAGGCCGTCGGCAACCGAACCATCACCTGGAAGGGCCGCATCGAGCAGGTCATCGGGAAAACACAGGCGTCTTACGGCGATGCAAAGGCGCGTTTGAAGAAACGTCTATAACCTCGACGCCCGCCGCCAGTTGTATCCATGCGGCCGGCAACGCCAAGCCGACTCTTGAGGAGCCAGTACTTCACAAAACGCGCGGATGCTTAATCCAACTGATGTTTCGCTACCTCAGTGCAGCGTCTGGTAGCGCTGCCCTATAATAGGGTAAGGGTTAACCGGATCGCACAAGCATGTCGAGGAGCGGCGATGTCAAAATCACATCACCCCAAAGAGAATCACCTGCTATCGGTCTTACCGGAGGCAGAGTGGAAGCGGATCGAACCGCATCTCATGCCGGTCGATATGCCGCTGGGACAGGTGGTATACGAATCCGGCGACCGCCTCGATCACGTCTATTTCCCCATCACCGCCATCATCTCGCTGCTTTACGTCATGGAAGATGGCGCGTCCGCCGAGATAGCGATTGTCGGTAACGAAGGGCTCGTCGGTATCGCGCTCTTTATGGGCGGAGAAACCACCCCCAGCCGCGCCGTTGTGCAAAGCGCAGGCCACGCCTACCGGCTGGACGCACGCGTCCTGAAGGAAGAGTTCCATCGTGCCGGTCCCGTTCAGCGGCTGCTGCTTCGATACACTCAGGCGCTGATTACCCAGATGGCGCAAACCGCCGTCTGCAACCGGCATCACTCGATCGATCAACAGTTGTGCCGCTGGCTGCTCCTGAGCATTGACAGATTGCCGTCCAACCAGTTGAAGATGACCCAGGAACTGATCGCCAATATGCTCGGTGTGCGCCGCCCCGGCGTGACCGAAGCCGCCACAAAGCTCCAGGATGCAGGGTTGATCCGCTACAGCTATGGCCATATCGAGGTGCTGGATAGGCCTGGCCTGGAGAAGCGCGTCTGCGAATGTTACGGCGTCGTCAGACGCGAATTTGACCGGCTGTTGCCCGATCTGCGCGCGATCTAGCATGGGAAAGACAAACAGGTCACGGACTTTCCTGAAGGCCTGCGACCCGTAAAGGTAAAGGTCAGATTTCCTCCGGCTGGCATCGGTGCTCACGGTGTGGTCATTCGCTCACCCGGCAAAGCCCTCTCTCCTTCGACCAATACCCCTGCCTGCCGTAAAACTCGTACAGTGCCGTTTCGTAATCCCGATCGACTGGAATCGCATCGTCGTACGCCGGACTGTGCTTGATCGCATCGCGCGTCAGCGTCGTGGAAACGGTTGCGCCGAACCAGTCGATCAAGTCGATCCATTCTGCCGCCAGCAGGACTTCCTTGCCGCCAGGCCACCAGTTGCGCGTATCGACCGTCAGATAGCGTATGACCCAGGCTTCATCGTCGAAGATGAAGCCGGAAACGTGACCGATGGTGCCGTCGATCGTCTCGATGTGGTAACCCTTCACCGCTTCTGTGCTACGCAGATGCGTGTCCGCCGGCGGCTCATCGGCTTCGGGGTCCGGGTCGACAACCGGAACAGCGCCCAATGGCAAAGCCGCCGTCGCAGAGAGTCCGTCGAAGGCGGGATAGGCACCCATACCCCAGACGTTTGCGCCGCCCCAGTACGTCGGATAGCCGTAGTACCGCAGGTACTGGATCTCATGCTGGCGCGAGACGGGCTTATGCGCGTCGATATTCGGACTGTCGCGTACCTGTTGCCGCGTGAGTTTCACGTGCACGGCACTTGATCCAGGATCCGAGTGAGAAACGGCATACGGCGAAATCAGCACCTGCCGGTCCCTGAGCCAGTCGCCTGTTTCAACCACCAGATAGCGAACGCCCCACGCTTCGTCATCGAAATAGACTTGCTTGACGGTTCCGACGTCGCCGTCAAGTGCCTTCACGGTGGATCCCTGCAAAAACTCTATATTGCGCAGCATGTTCGATACTCCGTTTCTGCTTCGTGGCAGCCGATTCGCCGCGTCGTCTCCCAGATGGAAAACGTGTGTTCAATGAATGTGGCTTCCGAAAAGTCCCAGCAGTCCAATCACTATCAGATAGATCGCCACGATGTAGTTCAACAGACGTGGCACCACAAGAATCAGGATGCCGGCAATCAATGAGACCAGTGGGCCGGCACTTGTGAGCATATGCATGATTCCCTCCTCGCTCGCACCCGCCATGCGCCATGCGCCGTATGCGAGCCCCGATCCGCTCGCGTTACAGGGTTTTGAGCCGGCTGACCTTCGTGCCGTCTAACGTCGCGCCCGCCATCAGCCCACTGTTGGTCAACACGAACGCATCCACCTGACCGGTTGCCGTACCCGTATCGACGTTGCCGTTCGCACCGATCTTCAGCAACGCCACCGACGCATCGCCGCCCGCCGACCAGCCTTCGCTGTTACGGAATTTCGCCAGCGATTCTTCCGTCATGAACAGAAAGACAATCGCCTTTGACTGCGCACCGGCTTGCCAGCCGATCGAACCCGTTGCTGTGCTGTAGTATCCGACGGTACGCCCGCCGACCCGCAGCGAGCCCTCGCCATACTGGCCGCCTATGACGAAGCCGGCATCAATAACGGACGGGAACACCAGTACCCCACGGGCCTTTGCAACCAGTTCGCGCGATCCGTTTGCAGCGTTGTAGAGACGCCCCAAAGTCGAGTCCACGCCGGCGTCGATGCTGTGCCGCTTGTCCATCTGTGCACCGCTCGCGTCGGACGGACTTGTCGTCGTGCAACCTGACACCGCAAGCCCGATTGCGAGGATCGAACCGGGTGTCGTGAATAGAAATTTCCTTCGTAGCATGATGGCCTCCACTTCTGCAGATAATGACTCTGACACTACGCCCGATCGGCTCCGGAAGCGGTACGTCAGCGTACAAACTGCCGGCTATCTGCGATGCGTGGACGCTTATTTGTGCCTTGTACGGTAACGTGCAGACGCCGAACCCGAGTCGGCTTACCTTGTGGCTGAGGCATTGACCAGCCTCCCAAAGGAAAATGAATGTCACTGCATGATTTCGCCAAAGATCTGGCACACCTTGAATACGTTCTACCGTTACTCGAACGGGGCAGTTCGCTTTCGCTACCGTACTGGCGGCAACGCGTCACAGCCCTGGAGGCACAGCAGGCCCTCTTGCCCGACGGTACCAAACGCGTGGCCCGGTTGCTCAAACTCTTCAACGAGTTCGAGCGTGGCGTGTCACCGGGGGACGTTACAGAAGGACGGCGTGTCGCTTGAAAATCCGCGGCTCACCAATAGGCAAGACGATGCGGTCATAGACCTCGTTCATCAGAGCGGCTGCCGACAGATAGAACGCCAGGACGGCGGTAACGAGCCCCATATATCCTCCCGCCACGTGCAGGGCGCTTGAGCCAGTCCACTCCCCCGCAGCGAGCAAAAAGAAAGTGATCCAGAGCGCCAGAAAAATAGCCTGAAGTGCACGCGGCGAACGAAAGGTGGCCAACCACATGTAGAAAGTGAACGCGCCCCATAGAAACAGATACCAACCAACGAACGCGGCGGACACCTTGTCATGCAGAAACAGAACGAATAGTGCAAACGACCACCAGAACGCGCCGTAGCTCAGAAACGCGGTAGCGCCGAATGTATTGCCGCGCGGCAACTCCATAATCCCGGCGATTGCCTGCGCAGTGCCGCCATAGGCAAGCGCGCAAGCCAGGACGATTCCCATCCCGTCGCCGCTAAACCAGCCCGCGTTGATCATGCTCAGCAACCATGTAGTCAACGCAAAGCCCGCGAGACCCAGCGGGGCAGGATTCGATAGCTTCGGTAAAACGGCGGTATTGCTCATTGCCTGCTCCTGAGGTTCCGTCAACACGGCGTTCACGGTTCACCGCCGGTTGACGGAAAATGCTTCTACATACCCAGCGCGCGATGCCGGTGTCGATTAGCCGAGCTGGTCGAGAATGGCCGGATTCTCGAGCGTCGACACATCCTGCGTGATCTCCTCACCTGCCGCCAGCGAGCGCAGCAAACGACGCATGATTTTTCCAGAACGTGTTTTCGGCAGATTCTCGCCGAAGCGGATCACTTTCGGTTTCGCGATCGGCCCGATTTCCTTGCCGACCCATGCCCGCAGTTCGTTAGCGATCTTCTCCGCTTCTTCACCTTCGGGGCGTGCGCCCTTCAAGACTACGAAGGCAAAGACGATCTCGCCCGTCGTTTCGTCCGCGCATCCAACCACCGCAGCCTCCGCGACAAGCGGATTGGCCACCAGCGCTGACTCGATCTCCATCGTGCCGAGCCGGTGCCCGGACACGTTGAGCACGTCGTCTATCCGTCCTGTGATGGTGAAGTAGCCGGTTTCCTTGTCGCGCACCGCACCGTCGCCGGCGAGATACAGTTTGCTGCCGAGTTCTTCCGGGAAATACCCCTTCTCGAAGCGGGCAGGATCGCCCCACACCGTACGTAGCATCGACGGCCAGGGGCGCTTGATCACGAGGAGGCCGCCTTTTCCGTCCGGCTCATCCTGCCCCGTCTCGTCCACCACCGCCGCCATGATCCCCGGCAGCGGCAAGGTGCAGGAACCCGGCACGAGTGGCGTCGCGCCCGGCATCGGCGCAATCATGTGCCCCCCGGTTTCGGTCTGCCACCAGGTGTCGACCACGGGGCAGCGGCCACCGCCAACGTGCTCGTAGTACCACATCCATGCTGCCGGATTGATCGGTTCGCCGACCGTGCCGAGAATGCGCAGCGTCGACAGGTCGTAGGCGTCCGGATGCACCTTGGCGTCGGCCTCCGCCAGCTTGATCAGCGAGCGTATGGCAGTCGGCGCGGTGTAGAACAGCGTCACCTTGTGGCGCGCGATCATCTCCCAGAAACGGCCCGCGTTCGGATAAGTCGGCACGCCTTCGAACATGACCTGGGTGGCGCCTAGTGCCATCGGACCGTACGCGATATAGCTGTGCCCCGTGATCCAGCCGATGTCGGCGGTACACCAGAACACATCGGTGGGCTTCCAGTCGAAGGTCCACTTCAAGGTCTGCGAGGCCCACAGCAGGAAGCCGCCGGTGCTGTGCTGCACACCCTTGGGCGTACCGGTCGAACCGGACGTATAGAGGATAAAGAGCGGATGCTCGGCGCCGACCCATTCGGGCGCACATTGATCGGACTCGGCCTGCATGAGTTCGTGCATCCACAGGTCGCGGCCCTCGTGCCACGCCACCTTGCCGCCGGTGCGCTGGTAGACGATCACGCTCTTGACGGCCTCGCAGCCGCCCATCGCGAGCGCTTCGTCCGCAATATTCTTCAGCGGCAAGGCCTTGCCGCCGCGCATCTGTTCATCACAGGTGACAAGCGCTGTCGCACCCACGTTGACGAGTCTTTCATTGAGCGACTTCGACGAGAAGCCGCCGAACACGACCGAATGCGTGGCGCCGATTCGCGCACATGCCTGCATCGCGACGACGCCTTCGACCGACATCGGCATATAGATCACCACGCGGTCGCCCTTCTTCACGCCGCGCTTCTTCAGCGCGTTGGCCAGGCGGCACACACGATGCAGCAGATCCTGGTAGGTGACATGGGTCACGGTACCGTCGTCGGCTTCGAAGATGATCGCGACGCGCTCACCATTGCCCGCCTCGATATGACGGTCCAGGCAGTTGTACGACGCGTTCAGTTCGCCGTCCTCGAACCAGGTGTAGAACGGCGCCTTCGATTCGTCGAGCACCTTGATGAACGGCTTCTTCCAGCTCAGCGTCTCTTTGGCAAGACGCGCCCAGAAGCCCTCGTAATCGCGTTCTGCTTCCGCGACGAGCGCCCAGTACGCGTCCATCCCGGAGATCGCAGCGTGCGCCGAAATCGCCGCGGACGGAAGGAATACCTGCGGTTCTTGAAGAATCGGGGCAGTGACATCGGTGACTAACATTTTTTGCTCCCGCACGGGTTCAGGCATGAGTTCGGAACGATCCCGTCGCAATTCAATTCGCGCACGAGATTCAACTCCGCACGCGCAGAGGAAAGCGCTTGCGTCGCTGGAACGAAATCACGCAAAGTGATCTGTCTTGCCGCGCCATTGCATAGCAGCGACTGTCCGCGCCACGAGCGTGGCGGAAAGAAATAGCGTTGTCGGATTGTGGGCATGATGGCCACTCCGTGCTGGAGGGAGCGGCCCGGGCGAGCGATCAAAGAAAATCATACTGCGCGAGGGTGTCTCGAGCGCCTTTGGATGAGAGACGCCAGGCGCCTGCAATCACGGTGCGCTTAACCTGGGCGAAGGTCGGTACGGTGCCGTACAAGTGCGGAGCCGGCCCCAACGCGCGGGAAGAGAAGTCGCGATGTCCGTCGCCGTACCGACCGCTCGGCAAATCGATGCCAACCTTGCACGCAAACGTCCGCCATCGGACAGACCCCGATCGGATGCGGTGGCATAAGTCTTTTATTCAATCGAATTCGCTCGCAGCGCGCTCGCAGCATCGGTACTTTGCAGGCAATTCGATCCCCGACCGAATTACCTGGGAGAGAAGCCATGAAGCGCACGACCACCCCTTTCCAACGCCGGCCCACGCCTATGCTCGCGGCAGGGCTGCTTCTAGCCATCGCGACGCTCGGCACGCCGACAAGCGCCGCCACTCCGGGGCAGACTCAGGCAAGCGCGCGCGTCATGACCGTGGCAACCCATACCCCAGTCGATACCCGCATCGACAACCTTCATACGAGGCTTCAGATCACGGCTGACCAGGAATCCCTCTGGCAACCCGTCGCCCAGGCCATGCGCGACAACGCCAGTGCGATGGATTCGCTCAGGCAGTCCCGCACGGCTAACGCCAGCAACATGAGCGCGGTCGACGATCTCCGATCCTATGGTCAGGTTGTCGATGCTCACGCTGATGGTGTCAGGAAACTCACGTCGGTCTTCGAGACGCTTTACAACAGCATGTCGGATACGCAGAAGCACAACGCCGATCTGATTTTCCGCAGCGACACCCACCATGCGGCGAAGAAGGGATGACCCAGAGCCGCGCCACGCAATCGGCAGCCGAACCGGCGCCGCGCACTATCGCGTGAGCGCCGGTCCGAACCAAGGAATACACCATGAAAACTTCAATCACCCGCACACCTGACAAGGGCGCGATGAGAGCACGACTTTTGAGCGCACCTGTCCTCACGTTAGCGATCGCCTGCCTCGTCACAACAGCGCCTCTGCAAGCGGCAGAGCCTCACCGCGGCGGCCAGCAGCATGGCGAAAACCATGCCGCCCCACGCCAGGCGTACCGGCATGACGATCATCATCGCAATGGCCACACTTACGGCAATCAAGACTATGGCTACGGAGGCTACGGAGCACCGCCGGTTGTTTATGCACCGCAGGAGGCCCCTGGAATCAGCTTGTTCCTGCCGCTCTAGTTTCAATGGGGAATGGAAATGAAGAACCAAACACGTGTATGGATGCTTATCGCGCTGTCGCTGATTACCGGCCTGAGTGCGTGCATCCTCGTCCCGGTCGGCGGCGGCGACCACCACGGCGGTGGCGACTATCACGAGGCTCACGACCATTACTAGGTAGGGCGTACCGCGTTCATCGCGGCTGCGCGGTGCGAGATCGGGTGGCAGCCACGATACCGTCAGCCAGTCTCTGAATCTCTACGACTGAGCGCGATCATAGGCGAAGCGCATGTTCCGCAAGCATGTCATCCACCATCGCCTGGGCTTCCTCAACGATGCGCGTCAGGTGATCTTCACCCAGGAAGCTCTCCGCATAGATCTTGTAGATATCTTCGGTTCCTGACGGACGTGCCGCAAACCAACCGCTCTTCGCGATCACCTTGATGCCGCCGATGGGCGCGTGATTGCCCGGCGCACGGTCGAGCACCTGCTCGATCGGTTCGCCGGCCAGTTCGGTGTGGGGAAACTGCGCTGGCGAGAGTCGCCCCAACGTCGCGCGCTGCTGCGCCGTTGCTACGGCTTGCACGCGACGTTCAACCGGCTCCCCCATCCTCTGGGCCAGATCCCGGTATATTTCCGCGGGATCGCGGCCAATTCGCGTCGTGATCTCGGCTGACAGCAACGCCGGTACGATGCCATCTTTGTCAGTCGTCCACGCGGTGCCATCGAGTCGCAGACAACTGGCACCCGCGCTCTCTTCCCCGCCGAAGCCAAGCGAGCCGTCGAGCAAGCCGTCGACAAACCATTTGAATCCGACAGGCACTTCGTAAAGCGTACGGCCGAGCCTCTCGCTCACACGATCGATCATCTGGCTGCTGACAACGGTTTTTCCCACCGCTACATGAGCGCGCCACAGGGGCCGATGAGAATACAGATAATCGACGAGGACCGTGAGATAGTGATTCGGCTTCAGCAGACCGGCGTGCCGCGTGACGATGCCGTGACGATCGTGATCGGTGTCGCACGCGAAGGCCACATCAAAGCGATCCTTCTGGTCGATCAGCGTTTGCATCGCATACGGTGACGACGGATCCATGCGAATCCGCCCATCCCAGTCGGCGCTCATGAAACGGAAAGTTGGATCGACGTCGTCGTTGACCACGCTCAGATTCAGGCCATAGCGCTCCGCAATCGGCCCCCAGTAGTGCACACCCGCGCCGCCAAGCGGGTCGACTCCCAGGACGATCGGCGCGCCACGCACCACATCCATATCGATGACGCTGACGAGATCGCCAACGTAGGCGTTGAGGAAGTCATGCCGGTGTGTCGTCGTGGCGCGCAGCGCCTTCGATAGACACATACGCAGCACGCCATCAAGCTTGCTTTCGAGCAATCCGTTCGCTGCCACTTCGATCCAGCCGGTCACGATCTCGTCGGCCGGGCCGCCGCTCGGTGGGTTGTATTTGAACCCGCCGCTTTCCGGCGGATTGTGTGACGGCGTCACGACGATGCCGTCCGCCAGTCCTGCAGTGCGGCCGCGGTTGTACGCGACGATTGCGTGCGACACCGCCGGCGTGGGTGTGTATTCGCCGTTTTGCGCAATCATGACCTCAACGCCGTTGGCGGCCAGCACCTCGAGCGCACTCGCGTAAGCGGGTTCAGACAGTGCATGCGTGTCGACGCCGAGAAACAGCGGGCCGTCGATACCCGCCTGCCGCCGATAATGGCAAATCGCCTGCGTGATGGCGAGCACATGCCACTCATTGAAGCTGCACGCGAACGCCGAACCGCGATGCCCGGAGGTACCGAACACGACCCGCTGCGCCGGTATTGCGGGGTCGGGCCTTTCTGTGTAATACGACGTGACCAGCCGGGGGATGTTGGCCAGCATCTCATGACGTGCCGGTTTTCCGGCGAGAGGATTGATATTCATCGCGATATCCTGTGCTAGTCGAGACTCATGAGGGCGGCACCCTGGTTCGCTCGCATCTATCTTTCTGACCACGACTCTCCATAGACGACCTGTCCCAGCGGCATATCCACTTGCGCTACGTGCGGCCCAGTGCGGGCCCATCCTGCTTCAGGCATCACGGCAAGCAGAGGGTTGTCGTGAGGTTGATTGATACCCGACATGAGACACCCCCGAAATCACGAAAGAAGTGCATTGGCGTTATCCTGCATCGCTCGACGCAATACTCGACCCACAAACGTCTCCCAATCAGCCGCTATCAGGAATGCGCCATCACGCTAGCCGCTCCTTTACGCACGCCTGCACCACGACGGGCAGTCGAAGCGTGAATTCACTGCCTGCACCTGGACCCGCACTGAACACCGACACAGTCCCGCCATGCGACTCCGCAACGGCCTTCACGACGGCAAGACCTATCCCCAATCCACCAGCACTTGCCCCTATCGTTCTGCTGGCTTGAGCGAAAAGTTCGAAGATATGCGGCATGAGCGAATCCGAGATACCCATGCCATCGTCCTTCACGGACAAGACAAGAACGTTGCGCTCAGCAAGCACTTTCAATGTGATACACCCGTTTTCCGGCGTATATTTCAGCGCGTTGTGCAGGAGATTGTTGACGGCCTGCGCGAGGCGAACAGGATCACAGTCAACGCGCAATGTCCTGTCAGCAATCTGGACCGTTAAAGTCTGCTTGCGCCGCGCCGCTGCCAGGGCAGCTGCGGTTAGCGGAGCAGCAAGTACCGCGACGACGTCGATCGGGACCTTACTCACGCGCAGCGCCCCACGTTCGACTCGCATCGCGTCCATCAAATCCTCGGCAAGCCGTGCGATTTGCGCGATCTGCCGATCGATCATATCGACTGACCGCAACACTTCGGCTCGATCGGCTGACGCCCTGCGGATATGATCCGCAGCGAACTGCAGCGGCGTCAAAGGCCCGCGAAGTTCATGCGCCGCCATCGCAAGGATTTCGTCCTTGAGTCGCAACGCGTCGAAATGCTTGACCGGTTGCGAAGCACACCCGGAAAGCTCCATGATGGAACGTTGTTGCGCCTGTTCCATCATTTCGTCTGCCAAAACTGCACGGCGTGCATTGGGCGCGCCGACGAACCAACGGAAAGAACCTGGATGCGCTGACATGTCTACCCCCGATCATCCACCTGGTGAAAGCGATGGACCTACGATGGATCTATAGACGGCGGTTTGCCGTGACCTGCCTCGCGAGAGTGACCTGACGGGCACGGGTCGACACAGGTTGAGAATCAAGCATTCCACCGACATGGCGGTCAGTCTGTCCGGTACCGGTCAGATCAGCAAAAAACCAGTGAGGAACCTCGTACGACGGCACACGTTCTTGTACGTGGCGAGACTCGCCCCGCAACATAAGCATCACAGCCGATCATGCAGGTCGGGGGCATCCAGAATGCCGACGATCTGTTGCCTGCTTTCCACGGAAGCAATAGAAGCTATATTTATGATTTCGCAAGGGCGCGCACGGCTTCGCTCCTGTCCGTCTCTAAAGCGCGCCATGCGTGCGTGTTTCGATGAATACCCCCGCTTCGCTCAACGAGCGAGAAACTCCACCACCATACGGTTGAACTTCTCAGCATGCTCCCACTGCGCCCAGTGCCCGCAGCGGTTGAAGATATGCATCTCTGCGTTCTGCATTCCGGCGACCAGCCGCAGACCGACGTCCATCGGCACGAAACGGTCATCGCGGCCCCAGATCACCAGCGTGTGCGCCGCCACTTCGCTAAGCCGTGGACCGAAATCATTGAACTGCTTCGGATTGGCTGCGAGGCTCTTAACGAAGTTCTCCAGATGATCGCGCCGCGCGAGCATATTCGCGAGCCGGGCCTGCATGAGGTCGTCGGTCAGTGCCTGGGTGTCGAACACGAACACGTTCATCATCCGCTTCAGATTCTCGATCGTGGGTTCACGATAAAGCCCCTGCAGCAGCTTGATACCCTCCGTCGGCATGGGCACGAACTGGCTCGGACCGCCCGTGCCGCCGCCCATCAGCACCAGCTTGCCGACACGCTTCGGCTCAGCCAGCGCAAACGCCACCGCGCTGTGTCCGCCCATCGAGTTGCCAATGATATGCACACGCTCGATATCGAGCGCGTCGAGCAAGCCCGTGAGCGAGCGTGCGTTGAGTTCGGAGCGTGAGCCTTCGCACACGATCGGGTCGCTCTTGCTCCAGCCCAGGCAATCCATCAGGATGACCCTGTAGCCCGCCGCGACGAGCGGCTCGATATTGCGATTGAAGTTCGCCCAGCCACTCGCGCCGGGTCCCGAACCATGCAGCATCACCACCGTCTCCTCGCCCTGCCCCACATCGTTGTAGTGCAGTTGCACGTCGCGCCCGTCTTCCTTGATACGCACAAATTTGCTGGTCGACGCTTCGGTGAATGCCGGTCCATTCGAGCTCATGTTGAATTCCTTTTTCTCAGGAGTAAATTGATCGCAGGCCGCCTTCCGCAGCAAGCCCGCATAGCTATCAGGCCGCCAATCTATTGCGCGGCGGCCGCTGTATAAACAGGCGCGGACTTGCCGACTACGAGCCATGCCGCGATGGCCGCAACAACGATCAACGGAATGCTCGCGCTCAACAGCACAGACGCACTCTGACCAATGGCGAGCAACTGACCCGCGATCAACGGTCCGAGGATCGAGCCCATGCGCCCGACTGCAACGGCGGCGCCCACGCCTGTGCCACGCACTTCCGTCGGATAGAGGCTGCTCGCGAGCGCATACAACACCGACTGGCCGCCCACCAGAAACAGACCTGCGAGCAATCCGCCCCACGCCATCGACGTGCCGCCGCTCGCGCCCACGAGCGCCGCCAACGCCGCCGCAATGCCCACATACATGCCGAACACCGTACGGCGGCGGCCGATGCGGTCCATCAGGCTCGCGATCACGATCGCGCCGATCCCGCCGCCGATGTTGAACATCATCTGCACCACGCTCGCCTGCACTCGCGTGAGACCGCGACTCAACACCAGCGACGGTAGCCAGTTGATGAGGAAATACAACACGATCAGCGTGCCCAGGTAGCTGATCCACAACGCGACGGTTGTGCCGGCGCGGCCCTCCTTCCACAGCGCCTGAGCAATGCCCGTCGATGCTCTGCGCAACCCGCCCGCTTCCGAGCGAGCCGCCACGAAGTGCGCCGACTCGCGCATGAAAATGGCGAGCAAGGGCAGGACCAGAAGCGGCCCCACGCCGCCGACATAAAAGATATGCCGCCAGCCTTCGTCGCCCGGACTGACGATGCCGATCACCGCCGCCAGCGCCGCGCCGAACGGCATACCGCAATACATCGCACCCACCGCCGTATTGCGCTGGTGCGGTGCCGCCGCTTCCGAGCACAGCGCGATCAGGTTCGGCATAGCGGCGCCGAGGCCGAGGCCCGTCAAAAAGCGCGCCGTCAACAGGCTATTGAGGTCCCACACCTGTGTGGTTGCGATCGAGAAAATGCCGAACAGCGCAACCGAAAGCATCAGCACGCACTTGCGGCCGAGCTTGTCGGCAAGACGTCCGCCGATCGCGGCGCCAGGCAGCAGCCCGAGCGCACCGATGCTGAACGCCCAGCCCATCTGCGCAACGGCCAGGTGAAACTCACGCGCCATGCGCGGTGCGGCGACGCCGGTGGACTGCAGATCGAGCCCCTCCAGAAGCGCGACGATGAGGCATAGCCCGACGGTGACAGCACCGCTTGCCCGGGTGTTCGTTGATCGCTGCATAAAAGTCTCCAGTGTGTGATCAGCATCGCTCTTGGTGGCGATATCGCTGTGGTAATGAGGATGGCGAACGGTTTGTACGCCGTGCGCCGTATTTACGTCAGTTATCCATGGGAAGGTGCTACGCGTTGGCCGTGCGCTTCAGATCCAAAGCAACGTCGACGATCATGTCCTCCTGGCCGCCCACCATTCGCCGGCGGCCCAGCTCGACAAGGATATCGACGGCCTTCAGGCCATACTTCTTCGCCGCGACTTCCGAGTGGCGCAGGAAACTCGAGTACACGCCGGCATAGCCGAGTGCGAGCGTCTCGCGGTCGACGCGAACCGGACGATCCTGCAAAGGCCTCACGATGTCATCGGCCGCGTCCATCAGCGTGTATAAATCGGTGCCGTGGTTCCAGCCCGCGCGTTCCGCCGCGGCGATGAACACTTCGAGCGGCGCATTACCCGCACCCGCGCCCATGCCGGCGAGACTCGCATCGATACGATCGCAACCCTCCTCCACCGCGACGAGCGAATTCGCCACGCCCAGGCTCAGGTTGTGGTGCGCGTGCATGCCGGTTTGCGTCTCGGGCTTCAGTACGGCCTTCAATGCGCGAAAGCGCGCGCGGATGTCGTTCATGTTCATCGCGCCACCCGAATCGACCACGTAGATGCAGGTCGCGCCGTAGCGCTCCATCTTTTTCGCCTCGACGGCAAGGTTTTCCGGCGTGGTCATATGGCTCATCATCAGGAAACCGACCGTGTCCATGCCGAGTTCGCGCGCATATTCGATGTGCTGCTTCGAGATGTCCGCCTCGGTGCAGTGCGTGGCCACGCGCACAATGCGCGCGCCCGCCTGGTACGCGGCCTTCAGATCGTGAATCGTGCCGATGCCCGGCAGCAGCAGCGTGGCGATTTGCGCGTGCCCGACCACATCCGCTACCGCCTCGATCCACTCGAGATCGCTATGCGCGCCGAAGCCGTAGTTGAAGCTCGATCCCTGCAACCCGTCGCCGTGCGCGACTTCGATGCTGTCCACCTTCGCTTTGTCGAGCGCACGCGCGATCTGCTGCACGTTGTCGATCGAATACTGATGACGGATCGCGTGGCTGCCATCGCGCAGCGTCACGTCGGAGATATACAGTTTCTTGTCCATTCGATGCGTCTCCTTAAGCCTGCACGAGCGATTGCGCCATACGCTCGGCGGTCGCGAGCGCGGCTGAAGTCATGATGTCGAGATTGCCGGCGTAGGCGGGCAAATAGTGCGCGGCGCCTTCTACCTCGATAAACACCGAGGTTTTCAAACCGCTGAAGCGGCCAAGGCCTGGAATATTCAACGGCGCGGCGGCAGAGATTTCGTCGAACTGCACCTTTTGCTTCAGCCGGTAGCCCGGCACGTATGCATGCACAGCGGCGGCCATCTGTTCGATCGACGCTTCCACTTGCGCCTGATCGGCCAGTTCGGAGAGCACGTAAACCGTGTCGCGCATCATCAACGGCGGCTCCGCCGGATTGAGCACGATGATCGCCTTGCCCTTCGCCGCGCCGCCCACCGCTTCGATTGCCTTCGAGGTGGTTTCGGTGAACTCGTCGATATTCGCGCGCGTGCCGGGACCGGCCGATTTACTGCTGATCGACGCGACGATTTCCGCGTAATGCACCTTCGCCACACGCGACACCGCCGCGACCATCGGAATCGTCGCCTGACCGCCGCACGTCACCATGTTCACGTTGCGGGCGTCGAGATGCTCGTCGAGATTCACCACCGGCACGCAGTAAGGGCCGATCGCGGCCGGCGTCAGATCGATCAGACGGATGCCCGGCTTGAGCGCCCGCAGGAACGCGTCGTTGTTCACGTGCGCCCCTGCCGACGTCGCGTCGAACACGAAGTCGATATCGTCGAATACGGGCAGACGGGTCAGCCCTTCCACACCTTCGTGCGTGGTCGCCACGCTGAGACGCGCGGCGCGCGCGAGGCCGTCGGAGGCCGCATCGATGCCAACCATCGCCGCCATCTCAAGATGCCGGCTGTGGCGCATGATCTTGATCATCAGATCGGTGCCGATATTGCCCGAGCCGATGATCGCGGCCTTGAGTTTTTCGCTTGCCATGTCAGTCCTCAATCAAATGTTTGCTGATGCGGAGAAAGTCGCGCGAACGCTGCCAAGGCCGTCGATCTGCGCGCTGAAGGTGCCTGGCTGCGTCACTGCGACCATGGGGCCGAGCGCGCCGGTCAGCAGTACATCGCCCGCGCGCAGCGGCGTGCCGAGCTGGACCATCCGGTCGGCGAGCCACACGGCAGCGTTCAACGGATTGCCGAGGCACGCGGCGCCGTTGCCGCGCGAAAGAATGTCGGCATCGTTCGACAGCGTCATCGCACACGCCGCCAGATCCACGTCGCGCAGCAACACCGGACGGCTGCCGACCACGAAGCGCGCGCTCGACGCGTTATCAGCGACGGTATCGACGAAGCGGATATTCCAGCCTTCGATGCGGCTGTCCACCACTTCGATCGCGGCGACGGCGTAGGCCGTGGCGCGAATCAGATCGGCGTAAGTGTGCTTGTCGTGAGTGAGATCCTGTTCGAGCACCAGCGCGATTTCCGCTTCGACCTTCGGCTGAATCAGCTCGCCGAGTGGAATCGGCTGGTTGTCGCCATAGGCCATCGAGGCGAACAGCGCACCGAAATCCGGCTGATCCACACCGAGCTGGCGTTGCACTGCGGGCGAAGTCAGTCCGATCTTGCGGCCGACAATGCGCTCACCAGCTTTCAGCCGCGCCTCGACGTTGCTCTGTTGTACGGCGTAGGCCAGTCGCGCTGCGTCGGCCGCGTTTTCGATGCGGGCAAATCGCTCGTCGTCGCGCAGCGGCGCGATGGTCTGGCGCGTGCGTTCCGATTCGCGCAGCCGCAACGCCAGCGTTTGAATATTGCTTTGATCGTTCATGGCGGTTCCCAGATTCTGCTATGCGTGTTCGGCAACAGGCCGCGCGTGCATCGCGCCAAAGCCTGCGATCCACTCGGGGATCGGCCGGTAATAGTCGAGCGTCGCGCGATACGGCCCATATGCGTTCAGTGCGCCGAATGCCGCGATCCACGTGCGAATCTCGTGCGCGGATTTGCCGGCATTGCGCGTGATCGCGGTGTCGGTGAAGCCGTCGAGCGCGGTCAAATCGCCGGCCTCCAGCAGCTTCAAAAACGCGCGATCCCATTCGGGATTGAGCGGATGCAAGCGGCTGTCGCCCGCGGCGAACGCGCGCGCGGCGGCGACCGTGCGCGCCTCGCGCGCAGCGCGCGATTCAACGGAAGGATTGCGGCCGGCAATGAGCCGCTCCGCGACCTCGTCGCTGGCGCCGGCCAGCTCCGGCACCGGCGGCTCGTGCGAAATACCGCCCGAGCCGATCACCAGCACACGCCTGGTCGACCGCGCCAGCGCACGGCCGAGCGCGTCGCCAAGCAAACGCGCGCGGCGGCACGACGCCATGGGCGGCGCCACCGAGTTGATGAATACGGGCACGACCGGATAACGATCGAGGCCGCCTGTGAGAATGTCCAGCGCTTGCGCACAGCCGTGATCGACCTGCATCCGGTACGACACTGCCACGTCGACGTCGCTGGCGAGCACCGCTTCGGCGAGTTCGAGCGCGATGTCAGCCGGCACGGCGAGCGGACCGGCAAGACTGTTGAAGTCGCCAATCGCCACTGCCGATGCGCCGATGCAGAACGGCGGCATCACGTCGTAGAAAAATCCGTTGTAGTGGTCCGGCGCGAACACGACGACCAGTTCAGGATCGAAGTCGACGACGCGGGCACGCGCCGCCGCATGACGCTGTTCCACTTCAGCGACGATTTCCGGCGCAGGGTCGTGGTAACCCGTGAGCGGCGTGTGCGAGAGGCATTCGAGCAGCATGGGCATGTCAGGCTCCCGTTGCGACTGCAAAGCCGCTGTCGCGGAGCACTGCCGCAGTGGTTATCGCGGATGCGGCAGCGGCAGCGGAATCGGCTTGCCGATCGGCCGGCTGCAGGTTGAGCCGCTCCGCGAGTTCGCCGATTTGCGCCGAAATCTGTTGCGGCGTGCACATGCCCGCAACGAAACGATCGGGACGCAGCAGCACGACAGATTCCGACACACGCGAAAACCAGTCCTTCAGGCGGCTATTCACGTCGCCGATGGCGATCACGTCGTCGGGTACATCGTCGTGGAAATCCAGTTGCGTATCCGGCTTCGCAAGCACGAAGCAGCCACCCAGCCGTTGCCAGATTTCGCGTGCGAGCGGTGACAGGCCGAAGGTCGGATCGGAACCCCAGCCGACAATCGCGAACCGGTTGCCGAGCACGTCATCGAGACGCACGACGCGGCCATCCACGGTCCGCACGCGCGGTTGAATGAACATGCGGCCCACCGGCGAAAGACATAGCGGATCGCGGCCATATACGAGGCGCCCGAGCAGCGACTCACGCTTCTCGCTCATCAGCCCGAGGAGGCGTCCCGGCGCCGAATGGCCCGAGCGCTCCAGCACGCGCGCGAGCACACCATGTTTGCGCTTGCGTTCGGCGAACAACACCACGCCGGTTTCATAGCGCGGCATCGGCTTGAAACGCATCTCGACAAAGTAGCGTTTGACCGCGGGAAACAGATTGAACGTGCGGACGAACGCATCGCGGAACCTGATGCCAAAGCGGCTGGTCGGCGCAAAGATGTCGCCGGCCACTTCGGAAAGATGGATCATGGAACGCGCATGCGCGCGGCGCTCGGCGGTGTAAGTGTCCAGCAACGCGCTGTCCGAGAGACCCTTGACCACCATCGCCAGCTTCCAGCCGAGGTTGCTCGCGTCACGAATGCCGCTGTTGTAACCCTGCCCTTGCCACACCGGCATGATGTGCGCGGCGTCACCCGCGAGCAGCACACGGTCCACCCGAAACGTGCTCGCGAGGCGCGCGTTGTGCGTGTAAACGCGCTTGCGGATGTAGTCCACTTTCTCCGGATCGGCGACCACCTTGCGGATTAGCGCGGCCATGTTTTGCGGCTTCGAAAGTTCCTCTTCTGTCTCGCCCGGCATCACCATGAATTCGAAGCGGCGGATACCGTGCGGCAAAGCGGCCGACACGTAAGGCCGTTTCGGATCGCAATGCATGTAGACATGAGGCGAGCCGATCGGATCGTTGCGCACATCCACCACGATCCATTGATTCGGCTTCGTGCGTCCTTCGAAAGGCACGTTGAGCAGGCGGCGAACGAAACTGTTGCCGCCATCCGCGCCGACCATATAAGACGCACGGATCGTGCGGCGTTCGCCTCCCGCGTCTTCGGTTTCGATCGTGATGCCCGACTGGTCTTGCGCGAATGAGGTCAGGCTGTGGTCGAACCACACCTCGACGTGCGGAAAACGGCGCAGGCCTTCGAACAGCACGCGATCGGCAAGCGGCTGGATGAATGCGTTGCGGCGTGACCAGCCGAACTCGTCGGTACGTGGTTCGATCGAGGCAAAGCAGTGACCCGCATGCGTGACGAAACGCATCCAGTGGTCAGGCGTGGTGTGCGGCAGCAGCGCGTCGGCGAGGCCGACCGACTGAAACACACGCAGCGCTTCGTCGTCGAGGCCGATGGCACGGGGATAATCGATGATCTGTTCGAGCTTCTCCACCAGTACCACGCGCACGCCTTGCAAGCCGAGGTAGTTGGCAATCATCAGACCGACGGGTCCGGCGCCGATAATCGCCACATCGGCAAACACAGTCTCGCGGCGGTCTTGAGCGGCCACCGGATCAAGGGGTGAGGTCATGCTGTCTCCTTTCTCGTGCGCGGCGCAACCGCGCTCGCTTCAGATAGCGGACTTGTTTGAAATATTCAGGAAGTACGCGATGTGGCAAACGTCCATCGCCACGGCAACATGTCGCGAACGGATCGGCCTTGCGTGCCTGCCTGAATGATTGATTTGTTCGCAGTCTAGGAGCAGCCACCAGCGCGCTCAACAATTTGTGAAAATTGTGCATACAATGCACATTGTTGATTTTCAAAGGAAAAATCCGTGACCCAATACACCAGCGTGCGGGGTCTGTCGCGGGGCCTTCAGGTTCTACAGGCGCTCAATGCAATGGAGAGCGGCCGCGCAACAAGCCAGCAAATCAGCGAGCTGACGGGGCTGCATCGCACTACCGCGCGGCGGCTGCTGGAAACGCTCATGGAGGAAGGTTTCGTGCGGCGCAGCGCGTCGGACGACAGCTTTCGCCTGACGCTCAAGGTGCGCGCATTGAGCGAAGGTTTTACGGACGACGAACGAATCGCTACGATTGCGCCGCCGATCATGGGCCGCTTGCTGCAGCGCGTTGCATGGCCTTCGGATCTGACCACGCCGGACGGCGACGCGATGATCATCCGCGAGACGACGCATCGCTTCAGTCCCTTGTCATTTCATCGGTCGATGGTTGGGCGACGCTTGCCGATTCTGCTGACGGCAGCCGGGCGCGTGTATTTTTCGATGTGCCCCGACGGCGAGCGCGAGGACATTCTCGACTTGCTCCGCTCAGGCGTGGGCGGAGAGGAGCAGAAGGCGATCGCCAGCAACGATGCGCTGGTCAGGAGTCTCCTGCGCCGGGTCCGTGCGGACGGCTTCGGCTCCAATCACGGCGACTGGGCCGCTCAAAGCAAGATCGGCGCAGTGGCCGTTGCGGTTGTAGCGCAGGAGCGCGTGCTGGCGAGTCTGAACGTGGTGTTTCTTTCACGCGCCGTGACGCTCGCCGAAGCGAAGGTGCGCTATGTACCGGAGCTTCAGAATGCGGCAGAGCAAATGACCGCTGCGCTCGCCAGCGAATCGACGCCAATTAACGGCGAGCGCTGAATTCACGAGATTCGGGGGCTCTGCCGATTCCTGCTTGAGTACCGGTGCGCTATAACAAACCCGGGGCAAGCGTTGCGGATTCTCTCTTCTAGAACCGCGCGCGAATCCCCACTCCGGCAGTCTCCCCAGACGACAAACCGGCAAAATGGTCGTACATATAGACGGCGTAGAGGTCCGTGCGTTTGGAGAGCGGATAGTCGTATCCCAGCGACGCAGTCTGGCGTGTCTGGTTAAGGCCGCCGGAATCGCGCGAATGCGCGTACGACGCCAGAATCCTGCTCGTTCCGATGGTGATAGTCGCGCCGCCCTCGAACATGTTGACGTGGAAATCCTTGTTGATCACATTGTTGTCGGTATAGGTGTATTCACCGTATAGCTTCGCAATCGAAAACTCATACGAAGCCGCGAGCTGCGTCGCTGCCTGGCTGTGAAAACCCTTCAGCAGGGAATTCAGATCACCCGCCGCCGAATTAAAGTTCGCGTATTGGTAGACGGCGCCGGCGGCGAAGGGGCCATTCCGATAAGAAGCCTGCAGCGAATACTGTTTGCTGCCGTTCCCCGAGGCGCTGTCGCCGAACGCGTAGAGTGCGTGGCCGACGAAGCCGTGCAGATCGGGCGTGGCATACTGAACCGCATTGCTCCAGGCAGTCCCGCCGACGATCCCCTGATCGGTCTTATACGCCGGATAAGTACCGAGGCCGGCATACATCTGCACGATGGTCGGCGAGAACGTGAAAGAAGCGTAGAACGGATTGAACTGGCATGCCTGCAAATACAGCAGGCTGCTCTGGCGTCCAAGCGTGACGGTGCCGGCGGGTGTCGTGAGACCGACATAGGCGTTACGTGAGAAAAACGGATCACCATTAAAGGAGCCGTACGCACCATTCTGTGGGCGGAAAAATCCCTCGATAGCAAAGATCGTCTTGTAGCCACCACCCAGGTCCTCCTGACCACCGAAGCCCCAGAACGAAGTAGACAAACCACCGCCGCCTTCCTGCCAGCTGGCACTCTTGCCGGGATATTTCTGGACACCGACCCAGGTATCGACGATGCCATATAGCTGCACACTCGATTGCGCGTATGCGTGAGCGCCTATCACCATAGAGGCGATTATCGGAGTAATGCGGCAGATCCTTTTCAGCAAGGCAGTGCAAGCAGTTTCTATAAACATGGTATTCCCTCTTTCGTTCTTTTAAATGACGAGCGGATGCCGACGCCAGAATTGACGTCTCGAAGCCGGGGGTAATTGCGGGTGAAACTTGTACTTGAGGCCGAGATCGAGGGCCTGTGGCCCGGACGCGCACAAATGCGGCAGCGTGCCGGATGCGGCCTGCAGGCGATCAGATCACGCGATTACAAACAATCGATTACGTGGGAAGCCGCACCTGATATGCCTCGCGTCGGCATGTGCGCATGCGTCGACTTTGACGCGATGCGCAAACCGGGACGATTGCCAGCGAGTGAGTGGATGGCAACCGTCCTGTTTCAAAATCGCTGACGCGAGTAGGACTGATGCTCCAAAGATCTTCGATGATACGACGCGATCGCTGTTTTGATTTTCTGGAATAGAAAGAAATAGAGTTTGATGTACTGCCCCACCAGAATGGCATTCATGAACGTGCCTTCGCGGATGAACTTGGGGCCGCCAAGCAGGGCGAAACCGATCGCGGCGCTAATGATCAAAAGCGTGCAGTCGAAGCCCGTCTTGATGTCCCCCCATCTCAATCCCGTACGCTTGAAAAGCGTATTGACGAACATATCGATCGGCATGAGCACCAGATTCGCCCGGATCATCAGGAACAGGCCCAACGCCAGCAATGCGTCTGCGAAAGCTAACAGGAAGAACTTCGGGAGATAGTCCTGAAAGCCGATCGACCTGGTCAGCATCAAGTTCAGATCCAGGCATGAAGCCAACACAAATGCCGGAATCAGCGAGGCGAAGTTCTTCAGTTTGAAGTCTTTCCGCGCGGCCAGATAAGTCAGGAACAGCATGAACAACTCAAGCATAAAGTTGTACGTGCCCTGACTCAGACGCGGGTATACGAGGGTCATCGTTCGGGTCAGGCTGCTTTGCGGCGAAATGCCTATGCCGGCCCTGACGGCCAGACTGATGCCCATGGTCAGTATGTAAATGCCAATGATGTAGGTGATCCAGCGCCGTTTAAGATTCCCGGTATCAATGACTTCAGCTTCCCTTGCATGATGCGCCATGACTGCCCCTTGGTTGTCTGCCTGCTTTTGTGCGGTGCTGTCCGCGTTTCTTGATGATGGGACACCACGCTATGGTAAGGAGTCTTCCGCGATTGACCGGCATGAACGTGCCGGTTCCATCCTCGGCTCCCACGGCCGGCGGGAATCTAGCGCACCCGCCGGCGTTCTCCTCCTATGGGGTTAACATCAAACCATGAAACCGAACCGGTCGAGAGAGATGAACAAGGTCAGAAGCTTGTTCACCACCGGCTCGCCCTCATTGCGGTTGCCCATCGCCTCCAACGCGGCGTCGATAGCGCGGGTCGCGCCGAGCAACTCGGAAAGGTTCATGTTGGCCTGGACGCCGTAGATGTCGAGGGGTAGCACCGCCTTGACTTCCTTGTTGTCGGTGACGACGCAACCGCCCGCATAGGTGTCGACCTGCTGGAGACAGTGGCACATTTCCGCGCTGTCCTGCCCAACCGCAACGAAGTACGCTTTGGGTGCGGGCCAGAACGTTGCCACGGCGCCGCGGTCGATATAAACGCCCTTGAACAGACCGTTGACTACATGACGCTTACCATTGGCATAGCGCTGTACGACTGAAATCCGGTTGAGCTTGACGCCCCCTACTTCAGCGACGACTTTGCCGTCCTGCAACGGCACCCACACCTCCTGATAGAACTTTTCGTGACCTCGGCCATAGACGTCGAACAGGTACACCTTCGCCTGCTTGCCGTCTGCCGAGATTTCCAGCGGTACAAGATCCAGTTGTTCCGGCGTCAGATCGCCAAGACCCGGAACCGGCTTTTTCACCATGCTGGAATAGTCGATGTCAGCGTGCTTCAACAGCTTGCGATCTTTGGCGACCAGTTCGCCGTCCTTGAAAACAAAACGCGGGTTGATCTTTGACAGGCTGTCGGTCAGCACGATATCGGCGAAGCGGCCCGGCGTCAGGGAACCGAACTTGTTGTCCATCCGGAATGCACGCGCCGTATAGAGGGTCGCCATCTTGATCGCCTTGATCGGATCGATGCCCATTTCGGCGCACAGCGAAACGATCCAGTCCATGTGACCCTTGGTCAACAGGCGGTCGACCGAGATATTGTCTGCGCACAGTTGAAAGTTCTCGGCAGGCCACTTACGTTTGACAATCGCACGCAGCATGATTTTAATCACCTCGCTGCTGCCGACGCCAAATTTGATTTGCGTCTGAAGGCCGTAGCGAACGCTTTTCTCGATGTCATCCTCCTTCCAGACATCGTGGTTGGCGAAGGCGCCGATTGCGGGCATGTAGTTCAGCATCATGTCCGACAGCGTGGTCACACCCCAGTGGGTGTTCATGAAACCACCCTTGGCACGCCCCAGGGCCGACTTGCGGAAGTCGTCGTCGTTACCCACGCTGTAGGTCAGATGCGCGAGCTCGCCGAGGCCAATCACCGGATCCATCTTCAGCAGCGCGTCGGTGACTGCCACGGACGTTTTCTTTCCAGGTGCAAACGCGTAGACCCGGTAGGGTAAACGTTCGTGGTTCTTGAACAACTGCTCGGTTGCCTCCACCGCTTCCGCGCCCGCCGCACTCACAAAATCGAGGCATTCGGAGAAAATGGTGGTCGTTCCGCAAGGGACGATGGCCTCGGCGAACGCTGCCGGATGAGCCAATTGCGCATCGAAGTGGACGTGAGCGTCGATCAGCCCTGGAATCGCATAGAGACCTTCGCCATCGAAAACTTCACGCACCTTGATAGCCGTTTCGTCGGGATTCAATGCGACGATGCGTTTGTCGTAAACGAGAATGGATCCCTGATAGACAGTTTCACTGTGGACGTCGAGGATATTCAGATTCTTCAGCAGAAGATCGGCTTCTTTTCTCCCGTTGAGAACTTCAAAAATCGCTCTCACCTGATCGTAGTGGGCACTCGCCTTACCCTGTTGCCCGGATGCTGTGACGTTTCTCTCGCTGACTTCTTGATACATGGTTGTCTCGCTTTCATCAATTAGTTTGGGCCTGCTTTTTGCCGCGCCGCAACGAACAAACTGGCCAGCGTAGATGCGGAGCAATGTTCGCGGAGAGAGAGCGACGTAAAGCCTGTGTCATCGATCTCTTTCACATCCAATCGCCAACCAACGCGACTGGTGCAATTAAGACTGAAGTGAGCGTTTCTAAAAAGAAGTGTTTTTTGCACAGAGCGTGCACTTTTCGAGTACGCTATGCTGACCAGAGAGGCAGGCGACCGACCGGGGAGACAGCCGACCATGCTCCATTCAAGATTGCTGCGCTACCTCGACGAGGTTGCGCGTTCCGGCTCGATCCGCGGTGCCGGCGAGAAGCTGCACATTGCCCCTTCCGCCATCAATAAGCATTTGCTGCTTCTTGAAGAGGAGATCGGCGAACCATTGTTCGAGCGCCTGCCGCGCGGACTGCGGCCGACGCCGGCAGGAGAAATCCTCCTCGCCCATGTGCGCAAAACCATTCTGGAATACCGCCAGGTCGAAGCCGAGATACGTGACCTCAAGACGCTGCAGAAGGGTGAGGTGATCATTGCCACCGTGACGGGGCTGGCCAGCGGAATCGCCTCCACTGCAGCAGCAAGTTTCTGTGCGCACCACCCTCATATCAAGATTTCGATCAGAGCCGTGTCCGGGCGCGAAATCCTGGACGCGCTAGTCAGCGGTGAAGCCGATCTGGGTTTGGGCTTCAATTTGGCGGCATCGCCACAACTCGAAATTCTTTGGGAAATGGACACGCGTCTCGGTGCGGTGATCGCACCGAGCCATGCATTGGCGCGCATGGAATCCATACCGCTCGCTTACTGCACCTCTTATCCGCTCATCTTCGCCGACCGGTCCATGCTGATGCACGGCATCGTCGCCGACACTTTCGTGGAAGCGGGGCTGAGTGTCGAGCCAGCTTTTCGAACGAATTCGATCGAGACGATGAAACGCCTCGCCGCCGCGGGCGAGAGCATTGCGTTTCTCAGCAAGTTCGACATCGCGGAAGAGCACCGCCAGGAGATTCTCACTTACCGACAGATTCGTGACCGCGCTTTTAGCAAGAACGTCCTCTCCCTCGTCCGTCGCGAAAAACTGGGGCACGGGCTGGCGAGCTTGTTGCTCGCTGAGGAAATCATGGGTGTATTGGGGGCGATGAGCGGATGACTTTGCGCAGCCAATCATGCATGCGGAGTTGACCTATTCTCCGGATCCGTTTGAAGGCTCATTGCCAGTTCCGCTGCCAGTTCTCGTTCGACATCCTCAACCGACTCCGCACGATTGAAGAACGCGTTAAGCAGGATTGCTGTGATTGCGGAAAGTGTAATGCCACTGTGCGTAAGCGCACCGGTCCACTGCGGCAATTGATGGAAGAATGTCGGCGCCGCCAGCGGGATCACACCAACGCCCAAACTGATCGCGACAATGAGCAGATTGTTCTTGCTTTCGTAGTGTACTTTGCTGAGGATCTTAATGCCCGTTGCGGCGACCATTCCAAACATCGCAATGCCTGCGCCACCCAGCACCACAACGGGAATAGACGCGATAATGTTCGACAGCTTTGGCAGCAGACCCAACGACGACAACAGCACCCCTGAAACCGCCACCACCCACCGGCTGCGGACGCCGGTAATACCGACGAGACCAATGTTCTGCGAGAACGACGAGTGGGGAAACGTATTGAAAATGCCGCCAATAAGCGTACCGAGACCGTCGGTACGCAGCCCCCTCGAGGCGTCGTCATGCGTGACGGGTCGCTTGGTGAGATCGCCCAACGCGAGAAACATACCGAGAGACTCGACCATCACGACGACCATCACGAGACATAGTGAAGCAATAGCGCCAACATCGAAGGTCGGAAAGCCGAAGGCAAACGGATAAACCGGCGCAAACCAGGCGGCCTGCCCAATGCCGGAGAAGTTCACAAACCCGAGCGGAAGCGCAATCAGGAAGCCAACGATCATCCCCAGTAGCACCGAAATGTTGGCGAGAAATCCTTTCAGATATTTGTTGATCAGCAAGATCACGAGAAGCACCACTGTCGCGATCAGCAGATTCCTGGGGTCGCCGAAATT
Organism: Paraburkholderia caffeinilytica; assembly: GCF_046030355.1. Taxonomy (GTDB): domain Bacteria; phylum Pseudomonadota; class Gammaproteobacteria; order Burkholderiales; family Burkholderiaceae; genus Paraburkholderia; species Paraburkholderia caffeinilytica_B. The sequence continues at coordinate 4,183 of NZ_JAQQCQ010000025.1, read as the reverse complement.
GGGGGAACCGTGTCCGCCTCCCGCCCAGTTGATGGCTACCGGGAACAGCGTCATGCCGATCGTCAGAATGATGGTACCCGTGACAACGGGTGGGAAAAACCGCATCAGTCTGCCAAAGAAAGGCGCGATGATGATCGCAAAGACGCCCGCTGCCATGGTCGCGCCGAAGATGCCGGGTAATCCCAACCCCGAATTGGCCATGGCCACCATCGGGCCGACCGGTGCAAAGCTAACGCCCATGATGACTGGAAGGCGAATTCCGAACTTCCAGATCCCAATGCACTGAATTAGTGTGACGATGCCGCAGGCGAAGAGATCGGAGCTGATCAGAAACGCAACCTGATCCTTGGGAAGCTTGAGCGCCGCGCTGATGATCAGCGGTACAGCGATTGCGCCAGCGTACATGACAAGTACGTGCTGGATGCCGACTGCCAGCATCTGCCCGAACGGCAGCACCTCGTCAACGGGATGTGTCGATTGGCCCATGGCCCCTCCTATCTGAATGAAACAGATTACCGAGAAGTTGACGCACAGCGATGCGACCTTTACACCCCGCGAGGCGACTCTCTGCTGACCTGTGTTCGGCCCTTGTAGACAATACCTCGTGTGCGCTCACCGTTCCGCCACGTTTCAGGCTTATGTTGTTGAAGCGGGTCACCGTCACAGACGGCGTACCCCAAAATATTCCGATCACGTTTCGCCGACTTGTTCGCTGGTTTCGTTGAGCTATGTGGGCGTCCCCTCTCATTATTATTCCATTAGGAATGCGTTATATAACGATCTGCTACATGTACTTCTCAGCCGTTACGTCCACGGAGAAATCCTGCATGCCGGCTTTCGAAGATGAGTAGATGGTTTACCCCAAAGCGCCCTTCGAACCGCTAACGGACGAAATGTTGATCGCCCCTCGCTCGACCACGCCGTGAACAATGGCTTAGACAAGTTAAGCAGGCTCGGTAGGTTCCTTTGGAGTAACCGTCCGGAAGTCGCGAGGCACCGATGCAAACACCAATATCACTGGCCTCGCCCCGGGTATACCCTTCACCTATATGTGACGCCTCTTTCGCGTGCCGCGCCAGCGTACGCACGTTCCTGCCACGGCGCTCCATAGCCGTGGACGGGGAATTGATCGCCGCTCCCTGGATCCCGAACGCACGCATGGAGCCTTCCTTTTTCATTACCCATACGGCATATCTACGGCAGTCATGCGGCTCATCGTTGTCACCTCCGCCTGCACTGTGGGTTGGAACGTGGCCGGATGGTAAATCCATGCTGATCGATCCCGCAATGCGACCGAATCGAATAACAGGTATTCCGTCCGCGAATGCCAGGAAGTGCGCACAGAGACCGAAGCTTTGATCTAATAGCAAAAAATGGAGGGGGACATGGATCGCCTCACGGAGTTGCAGATCTTCATCAGGGTGGTGGAAATGGGAAGCTTTTCCAAGGCTGCGCGAGAACTCCAGCTGACCCAGCCAACCATTACGAAGCACATCAATTCCATTGAGGGCAGGCTGAATGCGAGACTGCTTAACAGGAATCCGCGCGCGGTCAGCCTCACCGAAATCGGCGCGCGTTACTATGAGAAATGTAAGGATCTCGTACGCTTTTACGATGAAGCGCAAAACATCGTTCTCGGACGGCACACACATGTTGAAGGCCAATTGCGCGTTGGCACGTCCCTGACGTTTGGCCGGCGGATCATCGTTCCGCTGCTGGTCAAATTCATGGGGATGCATCCCGATCTTCGTGTGGACGTGAGCCACGACGACCGGTATGTCGATCTGGTCGGGATTGGACTCGATGCCGCGATACGCCTCGGCTCGCTCGCCGATTCATCGCTCGGAGGTCGCTATATCGGCTTGAACCCGTGGGTCATGGTTGCGTCGCCGGACTATTTGGCAAAACACGGCGAGCCGAAGTCGCATACAGAACTGTCGCGGCACGCTTGCCTTGTCTACAGCAGCGTTCAGGAAGACAACTATTGGCATATGCGTACGCCCACGGGCGATCGGGTGTCGATCTTCGTGAACGGGCGGCTGCGTTCGAACAATCTTTCGTCGCTGGTCACGGCCGCACGGGCGGATCTCGGCGTCACCATCGTCCCGCACTACGTGGCGGCCGGTGCGATTGCCGGCGGCCACCTGCGACAGATCATGGCCGACCATATCCTGCCCGACCAGGAAATCCACGTAGTATTCCCGTCGCCGAAACTGGTTCCGGCCAAGGTGACCGTGCTGATCCAGTTCCTGCAGGAGCAGTTTCAGAATGAGTGGTGGTTGAACCTGTCATCTTTCGACCAGACGAATCAGTAGAAAAGCCACGTACGGTTCAGGACAGTCTTTAAAAACTCCGCAGGTTTGACAAGGCTCGACAATTTTCCCTGAACATGGATGAATTCATTCAATTCGCAGTCCTTTTTTGAATTCAGATGCATCGTTTTTGAGTCTAATTACAGACCTCCTTTTGAGCCTGAAAGCTGAAGACACCGTTCAGACGCGAGTCAGGCCATAGGTATTGCACGTATTCGATGAATAAGCAGATTCGCCGTCACCAGGTCCCTTTGGCATCGGGTTTCGTTTCGAATCAGGGGGAACAGGAATTTAGCATCGGGCAAAGAGGACTTAAACACCAAAGATGATTTCGCAACAGCGTCCTGGTTGTCCATGGAGGGATCATGACTCAGCAAAGCGAGCTGATAGATACGCACTTACTACGGGTCTTGCACACTGTTCTGACAGAGTGCAGCGTTACGCGTGCGGCAGTCAAACTTGATCAGTCGCAGCCTGCGGTTAGTGCGGCATTACGCCGGCTACGCGAAATCACCGCCGACCCGCTACTTGTACGGGGCGAGCGCGGGATGGTCTCGACCGAGTACGGGCTGCGGCTTCTCGCGTCCGCGCAGAATGCATTACATGAGATCGATCGTATCGGAGTTCAGCAACACAACTTCGATCCGTCCACCTCGATCCGCTGCTTCCGGATTGGCTGCCCGGACTTTCTGAACATCCTGTTCGTCCCCACAGTCATCGCATTTTTCCGCCGGGCGGCGCCGAATGCCACGCTCGAATTCCATTCGTTGGGGCCGTCGTTCGACTATGAGTTGGCGCTTGAAGAAGGTGAGCTCGACATCGTAATTGGCGACTGGCCTGAACCGCCTGAGCAATTACACCTCGCGCGGTTAGTCGTCGACCAGGTCGTGTGTCTGATGGGCAATACGCATCCGCTTACCCGTCGCGGCCGATTGACTCTCGATGCCTATCTGAAGGCGCCTCATCTTGCGCCGACACCCTATTCGGTCGGACAACGGGATGCGATCGATATCCATCTCGCGCGTAAGCGCTTAAAACGCCAAGTGGCTGTTACGTTACCGTACTTTACTTTAGCGCCATACGCGGTGATCGAGTCGGACCTGATCTTCACGACGACGCAACTTTTCGCCGAATACTATGCAAAGTCGCTGCCGTTGACGATCCTGCCCGCCCCGCTCGATTTTCCTCAGATTTCGTATTACCAGCTATGGCACGAACGTTCCCACTACTCCGACGACATACGCTGGTTGCGAAATATGATCGCCGCAGCCACACAAACGCTAGTCGAGCAACCACTGCCACGTCACGAGGAGCGCGGATGCACGCCCCCTTCCCAGATGGACTTTCACGGCGCTCCGATTGGATGACCCAGGTGTCTGGAACCATCACGCCGGGAACGCGATCCGCAGCAAACACATTCTGAGTCGGGCTACTGCCTAAGTCTCGCCTTCATTGACAAGGACTATTGCAAATGGGAAAGCTCACCACGCACGTGCTCGACACCGCAAACGGCCGTCCCGGCGCGGGCATCAAGGTCGAACTCTTCGCGCTCTCCGGCGATACCCGCCGCGCGCTCAAAACCACCACCACCAATGACGACGGCCGCTGCGACCAGCCGCTGCTAGAAGGCGACGCATTGGTCCCGGGCGAATACGAACTCGTGTTCGGCGCCGGCGACTACTTTGCATCGATCGGTACGAAGGTGCCGGAGCCGCGTTTTGTCGATCGCGTCGTGCTGCGCTTCGGCGTAGCCGATGCCGGTGCGCACTATCACGTGCCGCTGCTGGTGTCGCCGTGGTCGTACAGCACCTATCGGGGCAGCTAAGGGAGCAGCTAAGCGCACGGCGCCGCATCTTTCAACCCCGCAGCCG
>NZ_JAQQCQ010000024.1:0-136740 GCF_046030355.1 Paraburkholderia caffeinilytica | reverse complement strand
GCATCCACCCTTGCAAGCGTTATCTGGAATTTATTTCAAGGCACCTTTTTGACGTGTTCCTGTTCATCGGCAACTGACACTTCCACATTGGGTGCGAGATCGCGCGCCGCCGGGGCACCGATCGTCCAATCGTGCAGCACGGTATAGGCAACCGCCAGCAACGTTGGGCCGATGAAAACACCAAGGAAGCCAAAAGCAAAAGCGCCACCCAAGATACCCAGCATTACCAGGATTAGCGGCATGTCACTACTCTTGCCGATCAGAATCGGCTTGATGACGTTGTCGGACATGCCGACGACCAACACGCCCCACACAACCAGAAAGATTGCCCAGCCAGTTGCGCCGCCGTGATACAGCCAGATCGCCGCGGGCAACCAGACAACCACCGGGCCACCCGGTATCACCGACAGGAAAAACGTCGCCAGCCCAAGCAGCGCCGGCGCCGGGACGCCTGCAATCCAGCAGCCAAACCCGGCAAGAATGCCCTGCACCAGCGCCGTACCGAGAATCCCGTAGACCACGCCCTTCACCGTACTGCCCGCCAGCGTCAGCAAGTAATCGGCCCGTTCGCCGGCGATGCGCCGCATGCCCGCTCTCAACCAGGCCGCCGCGCCCTCTCCTCCGGTATAAAAGAAGAACGCGAGCACGATACTCAGCGCCAACAAACCCAGACCGTGCGTAACGGCAATCGCAGCCGCCAGAATCCACTTGCCGGCCGGCGCTGCAAGCGCACGCATTTGCGCGATCAGTTCAGAATTGCTGCTTGTTACATTCGCCCAAAACGTCTCGATGTTCGAGCCAACCAGCGGGATTCGTCCAACCCATGGCGGCAAATCCGGTAAGCCCGCTTCGAAGAGCCGTTGCACCAACGCGACAATATCGTGAACGTGCGCACCAAAGGCAAAACCCGCATAGACAAACGGGCCAAGCACCACGATCAGAATGATGAGCACGATCAACGTCGCGGCCAGCTTGCGCCGCCCCCCGACTGCTGTAGTAAGCCGCCGGTACAGGCCCCACGAGCTATAACTGAGAATGGCGCCCCACAACAGCGCGGTCGTAAAAGGTGCAAGCACCAGCAGCGAACCGCCTACCAATATGATTAACGCGAACACTGCGGCGAGACGCTCAATCAGTTGGTCCGATTTCACTATGAATCTCCTGTTGCGCCAGACCACAGCGACGAATAGACATAAGCTTGCCAGGCGCCCACCGAAGATGGCCAGTATAGAAGCGAGCCACGCCCCTGGGCATGTCTTATATCATCCGGCCAGGACGCCACGCAATGCATCTGACGGCACGCGCAATGAGCTTATTTTTGATATGGAAACGTCCCTATCCATCCGGCATAGTCAGCCAAATAATATGGCGGCATAGAAAAGACTAGAATATAAGGTTCTGTGCCTCCCAATTTCTGGATTTATGCGCTCGCGAATCGCCAAACGTCTCCCCCCCGATGCCGACAAGCTTGTCGGTCTTTCGCTCGCGCTTTTCGCGTCGGGCAGCCGCACCGAAGATCGCTTCTGGGAAGCGAAGCTCGATGCGCTGCTGACCAAGATCGTCCACAACGCCAACCAGACAACGCTGGACGCCGCGCTCGATCATCTGCAGCAGAATCATCCTGATGCTTACGGTGCACTCGCCGATATGGCGGAAACGCACAGCGAGTCGTTCATCGTCGACCATGAGGGCGCGCCTTATGAGGCGCTGCTGATTGCTGCGCCCGTGCTGGCCTGGACTCGCTACATGATTCCTTCCGGCCCGCTCAAAGTGGACGCCGCCGACGCGCTGCGCGCGCACCTGCAGGCGCACGTGCTTGCGGCCAACACGCGTGTCGCCATGGCGCCGTTCCTGTACAGCATCGACCAGTTGCCGCGTCATCACGTCGAAACCTGGCGTATTGCCCAGCAACTTGCTCAAGCAGCAATGGCGGGCGGCAACGTCAAACTCAATTTTGGCGAGCTGCCGGAAACCTCGCCCATCCTGGCCGACCCACGCTTTCTGCTGGCTGTGGTCGCGGCGCCGGTGGGCGAACCGGCGTTTCGCTGGCAGGAAGAAGAAAACGGTAGCCGGATCGAACGTGGTCAATGCCTCGAACAATGGGCAACGCAAGGCGGCGCCAATCTGTCGCTGGTGCTGCCCGGATGCGAGTTCGAGTGTCTGCTGCCGGATGCCTATTATTCGGCCTGCCGCGACGCCGACGAACAGGTCCGCCCTCACACAGTCCGTACTGCCGTGCGCTATCTGTTCGACACGATCGGCGCGGCGCCACAGGAACTGCGTGCGGTTGTCGCAGGCTTTGGCGAGCGCCGTATCGACGAATACCGCGTCGGCTTCACACGCCGCGGCAGCAACGATGTGATCTACGGCGTCGTGTGGCCACTTTACGGCCGCGAGAACGGCGAGCCCGGTATCGATGAAGAACCGCAAGAGACCGCTGCGTCAGACGACCCGCTCGAAGAAATCGTCGCCTTGCTCAAGGAAACCGGCGTGACAGACGTGCGCCGCCACGCGGGCCGCTTCGAGCCGGAATATTGCGATGACTGCGGCGTCCCGCTCTATGCGGATCCGCTCGGCGAAATCGTCCACGCCGAAATGCCGGAGGACGCGGAGCCCGCGCAACCGCATTTCCACTGACCCCCCAGCGCCGGCGTCATTGCGCCGCAGTCGACATCAGGAAGCCCCGCCGCGCGCGGGGCTTTTTTTACGTCATTCTTCCTATGCCTTTTGGACAGGCCGTCAAAACGAAGGGAATTTGTCATCATAGTGCCGGTGGCGCATCGCAATACGCCCGGCACCTTCGCCGGCTCGCATGCATCGCGCTACCTCGCCCGATTCATCTGGAGACATGGCATGCGATTCTCAATACTCAACTCAAACGCGGAACGACGCGATGGACTCAAGGCACTGCTGCGGCAAATCGACCGGCTAGCGCGTTTTAACGAAGCACAAGACTGGCGTCAGGTTGAACGCACGCTCAAGCGTCTGCGACCCGACTTGCTCGTGATCGATTGGCAGGACTGGATGTCGGTTAACGATACCCGCCATCTGCTCAGCCACTACCCGGACCTGCGCATTGCCGTGCTGACCGACGAAGTCTCGCCCGCTGCCGTGCGAGATCTGATGGACGAAGGTGTGCTCGGCGTGGTTCCGCGCGAAACCGACCCGTGCCTGATCGTGCGCGCTTTCGAGATGGTTCTGCTGGGCGGTCACTACGTGCCAGCCGGCGCTTTAGCGCTCAATCCTCCATTACCGCCAGACGCCGCCATTCGCCCGTTCGATGAAAAGAGTCCGCCACCGCGCCGGACCAAACTTTCAAACGGCCTGTCGCCCCGCCAGGAGCAAATCATGCGCTGCGTCCACATGGGCAGCACCAACAAGATGATCGCGCGCACGCTCGGCATCAGTGAAGGCACCGTCAAGATCCACCTGACCAGCATATTTCAGCAACTCGGCGCGCCCAATCGTGCCGCCGCGGTCGCGCTCTACAACGGCTGGCTGTCGGCTCATTTGCAAGTACTGCGCAACGAAGGCAAAGGTCAGATGCGTCCGGTAATGGGGCAAGCCGGCGTGGTGCCATTGCGCCGCCGCACACTGCGGCGCTTCCAGTATCCGTTGCCTGCGAACGACACGGCCGACATGCTGCCAATGGCGGCCGAACCGAGCACGCCTTACGGCGACGCGCCTGCCGGGCCGGCGGCAGAACAGATCACGCCAGGTTCGGCATGATGTCAGCCGGCGCGCGCGCCAGAATCCAGGCGCACACTTTCTGGCAGCGTTCGCGCCGGCTGGCACGGAATCCGCTCACACCTTTTCTCGTCCAACGAGTAATATGAGATCTATGGGTTTCCTCTACACACCGCTTCCGTTCTGGGTCGCTGTCGGTGGCTGGATCGCCACTGCGATAGTGGTTGCGCTCGCGCTGTGGAAAAATCCTTTCAAACGACTTCAGGACGGCACACTCCAGCATGTCTGGCTCGCGATCATCGTCGCGGTGTCCGTGCTGTGGGCGAGCAACGCATGGCTCGACGATGGGACTGTCATGCATCTGCTCGGTGCCACCTTGGTCGTCACTCTATTCGACTGGGCGCTGGCGCTGATCGCCATGGCGATCGTCACCGGTCTCGCCGCTGTCGTCTTCGACGCCCCCTGGCAGGGCATCGCACTGACTTTCCTCGTGTTCGGTGCGCTGCCTGTCGGCATCTCGACCTTGATCCAGCGCGCCAGCATCGCCTGGCTGCCGCGTAATCTCTTCATGTTTATCTTCGGTCAGGGTTTTGTCTCGCCCGCCATTGCCGTGTCGCTCACGGCGGCCGCGGCGCTCGGCGTTCACATCACGCTCGCCGACGGTTCAATGACCGTGGTGCCGGTCGGCTACGCATTCAGCGTGCTTCTGCTCGCGACCGGCGAGGCCTGGTTCACGGGTATGTCGACAGCATTGATCGCGGTCTACCGCCCGGCGTGGGTTACCACTTATGATGTACGTCGATATCGATTGGGTGGGCCACGCACCTGACACGAGCGCCGCGTCGAGCACGTATCTACGGCAATCTGCCATCCCGGCATATAAAGCGTCTGAGTCCACGCACCACGACAGAACAAAATATTTGTGTCAGGATTGAACTCATCCCTCTCGCCGGGCATCTTACGTGCCTCATGTCTCATTAGCGTCTAACGAACTAGATGGATCGCACCAACGTACCGCGCCGATTGCTGCGGTTGGTCGGCCGGTTAGCAACATTTGCAGCGAGTCTCTCGCTCATTTGCACTGCTCCCGCTTACGCCGATCAACTTGAACAGCACAACGATCTCGTCAACAGATTTGTCAATGACATGCATGCAGACCCGCTAGTCGCGGACTGCGCTGCTCACGGCAATTTTGTTGCAAGTACATCGACTGCCTTCGACCACGTCGAATTTCCACCCAGCTCCTTCGACAGCGCGCATGCGTCGGTCACGCCTTGGAACGATTCGTTCGACGAGGGCAAGCAGCGTGTCAAGGTGGACAACATCGTTACCGTCGAGGGCCTCGGCATCCGCCAGAGCGGCGACGGAGATCCCGCCGATCTCAAATTCCGCTGCGGCTATGTGGGCGCCCAGATGCTGGCGTTCAGCTGGAACGATCCCGTGCCGCCGGCCCGTGCGCATAGCGCCGGCTCTTCGGGATCGCGAGCGTCCTCGGGCAAGCATAAGAGTGTGAAGGGCAAGCACTCCGCCGGCGGTAAAACCACGAAGAAAGCAACCGGCAAGTCCTCGAAGACAAGCTCGGGAAAATCTTCGCGAGCAACGTCCAGCAAGTCTTCGAGCAAACCGGCCGCGAAGAAGTCGTCAGCGAAAAAGACTCAATAACAGACAGGACCTAAGGTCGCGCCAACGGGTCCGCGCCACGGGCCAAGCCGGCCCCCAACAAAAACGGGGCACACACTTCCAAAGTGTGTGCCCCGTTTCTTGATGCAGCGCCGTTCAGGCGAACGTCTCAACGTGCCGCAAAATCGCCTGCAGCATAGCGGCGCCCAGCGACGCGCTACGCTCACCGTTCCACCCCACCCGCTCGTCCGGCAGATTGGCGTTGTCTTTGAACGGCATCTCCAGCGTCAACGACAGACAGCCAAATTCGTTGCCGATGTACTTCGAAGCCAGCTTGAGCGCGTCCTCACGATACTTGCTCGCGGCGTAGCCGTACTTGTCCTGGAAATCCGGACTCGCATGCTTGAATGCTTCGATGAACGCTTTCTGCTCCTCGCCCTGCCGCTCGGTGAAACCCGGCAGCATTTCGGAGCCGGCCACGAACACGTACGGCAACGCCTCGTCGCCGTGGATATCGAAAAAGAGGTCACAACCGGTCGCGTGAATTGCATCGCGCACGACCAGCACCTCAGGACTGCGCGCGGCGTCCGGCTCCATCCATTCGCGGTTCAGGTTCGCACCCGTCGCGTTGGTACGCAGATTGCCGTGCACGCTGCCGTCCGGATTCATGTTCGGCACGATGTAGAACACCGCGTGATCGTAGAGCTTGCGCGCAACCGGATCGCCCGCCCAATCGCCCCAACCCGCGAGACGCTTGACGAGTCCTTCGATAAACCATTCAGCCATCGTCTCACCCGGATGCTGACGCGCGATCAGCCAGATCTTCTTCTTGGGGGTATCGCCGGTTTGCGGCGTGCCAAGTGTCAGCAGCGACATTGGCCGGCCTTCGACGGTCTTGCCCAACTCCGTGAGCGTGGCCTGCGGCATCTGCTGGACCGCGCCGAGAAACTCCGAGTGACGCTCCTCGCTATACGGCTCGAAATACGCGTAGTAGATGCGGTCGAAATCCGGCGTGTGATCGATCGTCAACACACGGCCGTCGTAGGAAGTCGGCACGCGGAACCAATTCACCCGGTCATAGCTCGCTACCGCCTGGTAGTCGCGCCAACCTTCGGCGAAAGCACACGCTGCGGCATTTTCGAAGGTCATCACGCAGCGTTCGCCGGCCGCGCCGGACAATCTGAAATAGAACCACTGCGCGAACTCGGCGTGGCTGTCAGGCCGCACGCGCAGACGGATGTTGCCGGCGTCTTCGCAGGCCAGCACGTCGATCGCGCCCGCATCGAAGTTGCTCGTAATCGATAACGTCATGATGTTCTTCCCTGCTTGTGTGCGCGGCGATCGCTCAGTCAGCGATGCGGCGACGGAATACGTAGGTGGAATCGTTCGAGGCTTCGGCGTCGAACGCGTAGCCTTCAGCGTTGAAATCCTTCAACTGCTCGGGCTTGTCGAGACGGTTTTCGACCGCGTAGCGCGCCATCAGGCCGCGCGCGCGTTTTGCGTGAAAACTGATGATCTTGTAGCGGCCGCCCTTCCAGTCTTCGAATACCGGCGTGATGATCGGCGCTTCGAGCACCTTGGGCTTGACCGATTTGAAGTACTCACCCGACGCGCAGTTGACCAGCACGCGCGAGGCGGCAGCGCGCTTCTTCAACTGCGCGTTCAAGGCCAGCGTGATCCGTTCGCCCCAGAACGCGTACAGATCCTTGCCGCGCGTATTGGCGAAGCGCGTGCCCATTTCGAGGCGGTACGGTTGCAGCAGATCGAGCGGGCGCAGCAATCCGTACAGACCGGAAAGCACGCGCACGTGATTCTGCGCGTAGTCCAGATCGGCCGACGACAACGTCCTGGCATTGAAGCCTTCATATACATCGCCGTTGAATGCGAGCACGGCCTGCTTGGCGTTATGTGTGCCGAAATTGGGCGACCATTCCGCGTAACGCTGAAAATTGAGGCGCGCGAGCTGGTCGGAAATGCTCATCAACGAGCCGATCTGCTGCGGCGACAAAAGGCGCAATCCGCCGATCAGTTCGGCCGCATCGTCGACGAAATCGGGGATCGTGTGCTTTTTGACGTGCGGAGGGGTTTCGTAGTCGAGAGATTTCGCCGGCGACAGAACGATTATCATAGAGGCTTGCAGGCACGCCGTGCCTGGCGGTCAAAGACGAAAGCCAGATTGTAACGAATGCCCGGTTCCCATGCCTCACACGGCGCTTTGCGCGTCGTCCTCGATTCCAATGTCTGGATCGATATTCTCGTGTTCGACGATCCGCACACACGGCCGATCCGCGCCGCGCTCGAAAGTGGCGCACTCGCCGCGCTGATCGACGCGCGCTGCCTCGCCGAACTCGCCTACGTGCTCGACTACCCGCAATTCGTGCATCGCAATGTGGACAAGGCTGCGGCGCTTGCCGTCGTTGCGCGCCTCGCGCAGTTGGTCGAACCCGCCGCACCCGCGGAAGATGCCCGGCCGTTGCCGAAATGCAAGGACCGCGACGACCAGAAATTCCTCGAACTCGCGCACGCGGCGCAGGCGGACTGGCTGGTGTCGAAAGACCGTGCGGTGTTGAAACTTGCCAAGCGGATTGCGCGAGACTTCGGTTTCCAGATTGCACAGCCGGGGCCGTTCGTCATTGCCTGTGCGACTGCGGCAGACGAACCGGCGTCCGTATGACCCCTGGCCAGATGGCCAACGTCGGGCCTGCGGCGCGCACGCGGCGCCGCGATTCCCTACAATCAGGCTTCGTCCTTTTCGAACGACGCCTCCTGTCAATTTCGCCAACTCACTCGACCACGCTCCGGACAGCGCCATGAATGCACCGCACGACACGCCCATGAGTCCCTCGTTTCCGTCTCGCCTGCCGGACGTCGGCACGACGATTTTCACTGTGATGAGCGCGCTCGCCGCCGAAAAAGGCGCGGTGAATCTCGGCCAGGGCTTTCCTGACTTCGGCTGCGACCCCCGCATTGTCGACGCGGTCGCAAACGCCATGCGTGACGGCCACAATCAATATCCGCCGATGGCGGGCGCCGCGCCGCTGCGTCAGGCGATTTCGGACAAGATCGCCAACCTGTACGGCCGCCGCTACGACGCCACCAGCGAGATCACCGTGACGGCAGGCGCCACGCAGGCGCTACTGACCGCGATTCTCTGCACCGTGCATCCGGGCGACGAGGTGATCGTAATCGAGCCGAACTACGACAGCTACGTGCCGTCGATCGAACTGGCCGGCGGCACGCCGGTATTCGTCACGCTCGAGGCGCCCGACTACACCATCCCGTTCGACAAGCTCGCCGCCGCGATCACGCCGAAAACGCGGCTCCTGCTGATCAACACCCCGCACAATCCGACCGGTACGGTCTGGCGCGCGGAAGACATGCGCAAGCTCGAAGAAATCGTGCGCGGCACCAACGTGCTGATTCTGTCCGACGAGGTTTATGAACACATGGTGTACGACGGCGCGCCGCACGAGAGCGTGGCGCGTTATCCGGAACTGGCGCAGCGCAGTTTCGTGGTGTCGAGCTTCGGCAAGACCTATCACGTGACCGGCTGGAAGATCGGCTACGTGGCCGCGCCCGCCGCGCTCACGGCTGAATTCCGCAAAGTGCACCAGTTCAACGTGTTCACGGTCAACACGCCGATGCAAGTCGGCCTCGCGGATTACATGAAGGATCCGGCACCGTATCTGGATCTGGCCGCGTTTTATCAGAAGAAACGTGACTACTTCCGCGCCGGCCTTGCGAATTCGCGCTTCAGGCTGCTGCCTTGCACGGGCACCTACTTTCAGTGTGTCGACTATTCGGCGATCAGCGATTTGCCCGAAGCCGAATTTGCGCAATGGCTGACCGGCGAGATCGGCGTCGCGGCGATTCCGGTGTCGGCGTTCTATCACGAGGCGCATGAATCGGGCGTGGTGCGCTTCTGCTTTGCCAAGCAGGAAACCACCCTCGCCACCGCGCTCGACCGGCTGGCTCGGCTCTAGGACGCCCGCGCGATGCTGCGAACGAACCCACGTTCCTCGCCATCGCGCGCAGCGGCCCAGGCGTGCGTTGCGCGGCCGATTTCAACTCGCGCTCAACACCGCCGCGTGTCAGGTTGGACGCGAAGCGGCGATATACGCCTTGCGATCGTCGGTCACGCGCTGCGCGGCCGGCCGGGCATTGACCGCCTTCACATAACTTTTCCAGTCCACGCCGGCGTCGAGCAGGAAATCGCGGCCGTAGATGGTCTGCGTCGCCATGCCGACCAGCGGCAAGCTCACAAACCCCGCGGCGTCGGCGACACTGAAACGCTCGCCGCTCAAATACGGCCCGAACTTCGCGATCCGCTTGAAGCCGGCAATGTGATGCTCAAGCAGCTTCTCGACGCGCCCCTTGGTCGCCTCAGTCACGGTGCCGCCGAAGAATGCTTCCTTGTAGAGATTGCGCGCGGTCAGTTCGAGATGCACGTCCACGAACATGATCAGTTCGCGCTCCTTGGCCGCTTCCCACGGGTCCGCGGAGAAAATCGCCTTGTCGGGAAAACGCGCGGCCAGATACTCGACGATGCTTTGCGATTCGCACAGATCGCCGTGCTCGGTCTGGATATAGGGCACCTTGCCGAGCGGAGAATGCTCGAGCATCGTCTCTTCCTGGCTCGGCAGCACGAACACTTCCTCGAACAGAATGCCGTGTTCGAGAAGCACGAACTTCACCTTGTTGTAATAGTTAGAGAGCGCGAAACCGCACAGCTTGATCATCGGGTGTCTCCTTCCTTCGGGTTGTTTGAGACCGCTCGTCAACATCAAAGCGGCGGTCTTCGAGCAATCATCCAGTAAATTGCACGATCGTGCTATTCTAAAATAACCATGGAGTCGAGCATCACAATGACCTCTCGCAATTTCAGCATCGAGACTATCGGCATTGTCGGAACCGGCGCAATGGGTCGTGGCATCGCCCAGATCGCCGCGCTGGCGGGCCTCACCGTGCGCCTATACGACACGAACCCTGCCGCGATCGGCGCCGCGCGCGACTACCTTGCCGAGACTTTCGCCAAATTGACCGCCAAAGGCAAGCTCGACCAGGCTCGTTCGCTCGCCGCGCTGGCGAACGTGAGCGGCGCGCAGGTCATCGGCGATCTGGCCGATTGCGATCTGGTCGTCGAGGCGATCGTCGAAAAGCTCGATGTGAAGCAGGCGCTCTTTCGCGAACTCGAAACCGTGGTGAGCGGGCGGTGCGTGCTGGCGTCGAATAAGTCGTCCTTGTCGATTACCGCGATTGCTGCGGGCTGCACGAACCCGTCACGCGTAGCCGGTTATCACTTCTTCAATCCGGTTCCGCTGATGAAGGTCGTCGAAGTGATCGACGGCCTGCGCAGCGATCCCGCCGCCGGCGACGCGCTGATGGACCTCGCGCGCCGCATGGGCCACACGCCGGTGCGCGCGAAAGACATGCCCGGTTTCATCGTCAATCACGCCGGCCGCGGCATGAATACCGAAGGCCTGCGCGTAGCGGGCGAAGGCGTGGCGAGTTTCGCCGACATCGACCGCATCATGCGCGAGCAGGCGGGTTTTCGCCTCGGGCCGTTCGAACTACTCGATCTGACCGCGCTCGACGTATCGCATCCGGTGATGGAATCGATCTATCACCAGTTCTACGAAGAACCGCGCTTCACGCCCTCGCCGATTACGGGCACGCGGCTCGCGGGCGGACTGATCGGCCGCAAGACCGGCGAAGGCTTCTACCGCTATGAAGACGGCAAGCAGCAAGTGCCGGCAGAAGCGCCCGCGCCGACTGAACTGCCGCAAAGCGTGTGGGTCAGCAAGCGCTATCCGCAAGCGCATGAAGCCGTCGTGCAACTCATCGCCAAGGCCGGCGTAAAGCTCGACGAAGGCGCCACGCCAGCAGCGGATTCGCTAATCGTCGTGACGCCGTTCGGCCATGACGCGACCACCGCCGCCGTCGACGAAGCACTCGATGCCACTCGCGTCGTCGCTATCGATGCCCTCTTCCCGCTCGCCGCCGCGCAGCGCCGCACGCTGATGACGACACCCGCCACCCGCCGCGCCGCGCGCGAAACCGCGCACGCGCTGTTTGCCGCTGACGGCGTTCCCGTCACCGTGATCCGCGACTCGACCGGCTTCGTCGCGCAACGCGTCGTGGCCACCATCGTTAACATCGGCTGCGACATCGCGCAAAAACAGATCGCGACGCCGGACGACATCGACCTCGCTGTCACGCTAGGCCTCGGCTACCCACGTGGACCGCTCGCACTTGGCGACGCGCTCGGCGCGAAAACGATCCTTACCATCTTGCGCAATATCTTCAGCGTGCTCGGCGATCCGCGCTATCGTCCGTCGCCCTGGCTTGCACGGCGCGCACAACTTGGCCTCTCGCTGACTCAACGCGACGCTGCCGACATTCAAACGGAGACTCAACAATGAGCGCCGAACTACTCACCTCACGCCCGACCGAAAGCGAATCGACGCTGGTCCTCACGCTCTCGAACCCCGGCGCACGCAATGCGCTGCATCCGGACATGTATGCCGCGGGCATCGAAGCGCTCGAATCGGTGGAGCGCGATCCGTCGATCCGTGCCGTCGTGATTACCGGCGCGGACAATTTCTTTTGTGCCGGCGGCAATCTGAATCGTCTGCTGGAAAACCGCGCGAAAGATCCGTCGGTGCAGGCGGAGAGCATCGATCTGCTCGGCGAATGGATTTCGGCACTGCGTCTATCGTCGAAGCCGGTGATTGCCGCCGTCGATGGTGCCGCAGCCGGTGCAGGATTTTCGCTGGCGCTCGCGTGCGATCTGATCGTTGCCGCGGAAGACGCGAAGTTCGTGATGTCGTATGCCCGCGTCGGCCTCACGCCCGATGGCGGCGGTTCATGGTTTCTCGCGCAAGCCTTGCCGCGACAGCTGGCGACCGAAGTGCTGATCGAAGGCAAACCGATCGGCGCCTCGCGCCTCCATGACCTCGGCGTCGTCAACAAACTGGCGAAAACCGGCACGGTGCGCGACACCGCTGTCGCCTGGGCCGACGAACTCGGCAAGATTTCGCCGAATTCAGTCGCGCGCATCAAAGGGCTCATCGGCGCGGCCGGCGCCCAACCGCTCGCTGAACATCTGGTTGCCGAACGCGACAGCTTCGTCGCATCCCTGCACCATCGTGACGGTCTCGAAGGAATTTCCGCGTTCCTCGAAAAGCGCGCTCCGGTCTACAAGTGAACATCGGTGAACGAAGGAACCATGCCTGACTATCAACTCCCCAAGCGCCGCCGCATCTTTCTGATGCGTCACGGCGACGTAACCTACTTCGACGACAGCGGCCGCGCGATCGATCCCGAAACCGTGCCGTTGAACGCGAACGGTCGCGAACAGGCAAGCGCGGCAGGCCGCGTGTTCGCCGGGCAGCAAGTCCGGTTCGATCGGGTGATCGTGAGTGGCCTGCCGCGCACGGTCGAAACCGCGCAGCGCGTACTGGCCGAGACGGGTCAACAAATCGCGCTCGACATCGAGCCGGCATGGCAGGAAATTCGCGGCGGCAAGCTCAGCAACATTCCGCCACAGGATATCGAAGCGGCATTTCTCGGCGTATTCGATGGCATCGTGCCGGAAAGCACGCGCTTTCTCGACGGCGAAACCATCGGCGCGTTGTTCGACCGCGTGTTGCCCGCGGTGGCGGCATTACGCGAGGACACGTCGTGGGACACCGCGTTGCTGGTGCTGCACGGCGGCGTGAATCGCGCGATTCTGTCGCACGCGCTCACTGCTGGCGGCCGCACTTTCTTCGGCCATCTGGCGCAGGCCACCGGCTGCATCAACGCGCTCGACGTCGGCACCGAGTCACGCGACTGGGTATTGCGCGCGATCAACTACTCACCGCCGTCGCCGCTGCATCGCGACGTTCGCAATACCACGATGGAAATGCTCTACGCACAATTTATTCAATACAAGCGTAGCTGAACCCGAACTGGAGGAGACACATGGTGCAAGCCACACAGACCGGCGAACCTGAACACAAACCGGATTATTCGGCCTTCGATGGCACGCGTCCGGTCAACGAGCGGCAACGCTTCGACAGCGACGCACTCGCCGCGTGGCTAACCCAGCATGTCGAAGGATTTTCCGGACCGCTCACGCTGGAGCAATTCGCGGGCGGCCAGTCCAATCCCACCTTCAAACTCGTCACACCGTCGCGCTCGTATGTGATGCGCGCCAAGCCGGGACCGGCGGCGAAGTTATTGCCCTCGGCGCATGCGGTCGAACGCGAATACCGCGTCATGCATGCGCTTGCCGGCACCGACGTACCGGTCGCAACCATGCTCGCCTTGTGCGAGGACGAAAGCGTGATCGGCCGGGCGTTTTACGTGATGGAGTTCGTCGAAGGCCGCGTGCTGTGGGATCAGTCGCTCCCCGGCATGACGCCTGCGGAGCGTGCGGCAATCTACGACGAAATGAATCGCGTGATCGCCGCGCTGCATAGCGTCGATGTCACATCGGTCGGTCTCGCCGATTACGGCAAACCGGGCAACTACTTCGCACGCCAGATCGGCCGTTGGAGCAAGCAGTACGTCGCGTCCGAAACCGAACCCATCGACGCGATGCAGCGCCTGATCGAATGGCTGCCCCAGCATATGCCGGCGGAAACCGGCGAGCGCGCCTCGATCGTGCATGGCGACTACCGGCTCGACAATCTGATCTTCCATCCCACCGAGCCGCGCGTACTTGCCGTACTCGATTGGGAACTGTCGACACTGGGTGATCCACTCGCCGACTTCGCCTATCACTGCATGGCCTGGCACGTCGATCCGGCGCAATTCCGCGGCATCGCGGGGCTCGACTGGGCAGCTCTCGGTATTCCCGACGAAGCGCACTACGTCGAGCGCTATTGCAAGCGCACCGGTTTCGAGATTCACGGCGACTGGAATTTCTATCTCGCATACAACATGTTCCGCATCGCCGCGATCCTGCAAGGGATCATGAAACGTGTGGTCGACGGCACGGCGGCCAGCGCTCAGGCACTCGATGCCGGCCGTCGCGCGAAGCCGATGGCTGAACTCGCGTGGCGCTACGCACAGAAAGTACGTTAAGCAAATCGGCGCACCAGGTTGCGCTCCTGAACGAACGCCATTCGTCATCCGCGAGGTCATACATGAATTTCGATTACACCCCGAAGGTTCAGGCGCTACGCGAGAAACTCCTCGCCTTCTTCGACGAACACATCTATCCGAACGAGCAGGCCTTCTATGCCGAAATCGCGCGCAATCGTCAGAACGGCAACGCATGGCTGCCGACCGAACTGATCGAACACCTTAAACAGAAAGCGCGCGACGCCGGCTTGTGGAACCTGTTTCTGCCTGAATCGATACGCGGCGCCGGTCTGACGAATCTTGAATACGCGCCGCTGTGCGAAATCATGGGCCGCGTGCCCTGGGCGCCGGAAGTATTCAATTGCAATGCGCCCGACACCGGCAACATGGAAACGATCGAACGCTACGGCAGCGACGACAACAAGCGCGAATGGTTGGAACCGCTGCTGCAAGGGCAGATCCGTTCGGCTTTTCTGATGACCGAACCGGAAGTGGCGTCGTCGGACGCGACCAATATCCAGACGAGCATCGTCCGCGATGGCGATTCCTACGTAATCAATGGCCACAAGTGGTGGTCGTCCGGTGCGGGGGATCCGCGCTGCAAGATCTACATCGTGATGGGCAAGACCGATCCCGAGGCGCCGCGCCATGCGCAGCAGTCAATGATCCTGGTCCCCGCCGACGCGACCGGCGTCACCGTGCACCGCCCTCTCACCGTATTTGGCTACGACGACGCGCCGCATGGCCACATGGAAATCACGCTCGAAAACGTGCGCGTGCCGGCGACCAACATGCTGCTCGGTGAAGGGCGCGGCTTCGAAATTGCTCAAGGGCGCCTCGGACCGGGACGCATTCACCATTGCATGCGTTTGATCGGTCTCGCCGAACGCGCGCTCGAACTGATGGCGAAACGCTCCTTGCAACGCGTCGCTTTCGGTAAGCCGGTTGCCGCGCAAGGCGTCACGCAGGAGCGCATGGCCGAAGCGCGCTGCATGATCGAACAAGCGCGTCTGCTGACGCTGAAGACCGCGTACATGATGGACACAGTCGGCAACAAGGGCGCGCGCGGCGAAATCGCCATGATCAAGGTGGTCGCGCCGAATATGGCATGCCAGGTGATCGACTGGGCGATTCAGGCGCACGGCGGCGGCGGCGTCAGCGACGATTTTCCGTTGGCGTATGCGTACGCGTCCGCGCGGACGTTGCGCTTCGCCGATGGCCCCGACGAAGTGCACCGCAACGCGATCGCCAAGCTCGAACTGGCGCGCTATATGGATGCGGGTGCTGCCGCTCGCGTGGAGACGCCGATTACGCGGGTTTAGGGCCGAGATTGGGGTGGGTTCACGGCCAGCAGCATTGCCCGATCTATGCTCTAATTTTCGTCAACTGCGGCGTCCTTGTGGCGCCGCTTTCACGAAACGAAGGAGCCGGGATGATCGACGTCTATAGCTGGGCAACCCCGAACGGCCACAAGGTTCACATCATGCTCGAGGAAACGGGCCTCGCGTACACGGCGCACGGTATCGATATCGGCGCGGGCGACCAGTTCAAACCCGAATTCCTCGCGATTAGCCCGAATAACAAGATTCCGGCGATCGTCGATTCCGAAGGTCCCAAAGGTGCCGACGGCAAGCCGTTCGCGCTATTCGAATCCGGCGCGATTCTGATTTATCTCGCGGAAAAAACCGGCAAGTTCCTGCCAGCTGATCCGGCCGCTCGCTACGCCACCCTGCAGTGGCTGATGTTCCAGATGGGCGGCCTCGGCCCGATGCTCGGGCAAACGCATCATTTCCGCATCTACGCGCCGGAGCCGCTCGAATACGCGATCAATCGCTATACGAACGAAACGCGGCGCCTCTACGGCGTGATGGATACGCAGCTCGGCAAGACACGGTATCTAGCCGGCAACGACTACACGATCGCTGACATCGCCGCATTTCCGTGGACGCGCTCGTGGCAAAACCAGGGCATCGACCTGGATACGTTTCCGCATGTGAAGCGGTGGCACGAAGAAATTGCCGCGCGTCCGGCGGTGGTACGCGGTGTTGACGTCTTGGCGTCGGTCCGCAAGCCGCTCATGGACGATAAGGCCAAAGAGATTCTGTTCGGTGCGACGCAATACGCGAAGCGGTAGTCATGCGGTCGTCCGTTGGCATCGGCGCTCGTTCGCATTGACCATGACCGCAAGCGCAGCATTGCCACCGGTAGACGCGTCGACATAAAAAAGCGCGAGACGGCATCACTGCCACTCGCGCTTTTTTGCCAATCGCCCGGCTATGAACGGTTAGAAATAATGCCGCGTGATGAATTCCGCCACACAAACCGGCCGCTCACTACCCTGCCGTTCCAGCGTCACATTCCACTCAACCTGCACACCCGCGTTGTCGACCTCGGTGACGGATTCCACCGCAAACCGGGCGCGCAACTGTGAGCCGACCAGTACCGGCGACGTAAACCGTACACGATTCAATCCGTAGTTAACACCCATGCGCTGCTTAAGCGCCACCGTCTTGCCAAGCAACGCCGGAATCAACGACAGCGTCATGAAGCCATGCGCGACCGGACCACCGAACGGCGACTCACGCCGCGCCCGCTCGGGATCGACATGAATCCACTGGTGATCGCCGGTGGCTTCGGCGAAGCGATCGACGCTCGCCTGATCGACAGTCAGCCAGTCGCTCATGAGCGGCTCGCCACGCACCAGCGCACGCAACGACTCTGCATCGTCAAACGTTGCGGCGGGCGCCGCAGGGTTGCCCGTCATGACACGGCTCCCGGATCCCGCAGGCCGAACAACCCCTTCGAGCGCACAGTGATCACGGTTTCGCCGTGCTGGTTGATGCCTTCCCACTGCGTCGAAACAATGCCGCGATCCGGCTTACTCGCCGAAACGCGCTTGTCGAGTACGGCGTTCATCATCGTGATCGTGTCGCCAACGCGCACCGGTTTCAACCAGCGAATCTCGTCGATACCGGGCGAGCCCATCGACGTGGAACCCGCGATCACGTTGCGCACCAGCATGCCCATCATGACCGAACAGGTGTGCCAGCCGCTTGCGACCAGTCCGCGAAATGGCGACGCTTCGCCCGCTGCCTCGTCCAGGTGAAACGGCTGCGGATCGAACTTCTCCGCGAACTCGACGATCTCCTCATGCGTGAAAGTATGCTTGCCGATTTCGGTAGTCGTGCCGACTACCATGTCCTCGAAACTCAGACCCATCGTCACACCTCTTATGCGATTCGACCGGCTGATCAGGCTTCGGCAGTGACAAAACCGGGCAGCGCGGCGAACCGCGCGAGATGGTGATCGACATCGCCCAAGGTGGTTTCGATGATAGCAAGACGTTTGAACAGATGCGCCGCGGCGACTTCGTTCGTGACGCCCATGCCACCGTGCAACTGCACCGCCTGCTGGCCGACGAAACGGGCGGCCTGGCCGACCCGCGCCTTCGCTGCGGAGACGGCGCGGCGACGTTCATCGGCGTCTGCGCTGCTGTACCGCACAGCCGCCAGGTAAGTGACCGAACGCGCCTGCTCGGCGTGAATCAGCATCTCGACCATACGATGCTGCAACGCCTGAAAACGCGCGATCGGCTGACCGAACTGCTGGCGCGTTTTGGTGTACTCGACCGTTGCGTGGTTCAGTGCGTCGAGCGCGCCAACGGCTTCCGCGCACAACAATACCGTGCCGTAGTCTGCGATGTGCTCAAGCGTCGCAGCACCGGCGTGTTGACCGGCGAGCTGACGTGCCGGCGTGCCATCGAACTCGAGGGTCGCGGCGCGCTGGCCGTCGATTGTGCGGTAGTCAGTGACTTTGACGCCAACCGCATCGCGAGCGACGACATACAGCGCGATCTCGCCATTCAGCCGGGCCGGCACGATCCAGTAATCTGCTTGCGCACCATGCAACACAACCGACTTCGTGCCGGTCAACGTCTGCTGTTCACCCTCTCCGTTCGCCACTGTCTCGACCTCGAACAGGTCGTAGCGTGCGTGCGGCTCGTGAAATGCCACGGCCAGCTTGATCTCGCCCTGAGCCGCACGTTCGAGCAGCGATGCGTCTTCGCCCTGCCCCGTGCCCGCCAGCCGCAGCGCCTCGATACCCACCGCGGTCGCCCAATACGGTTCGACCACCAAGGCGCGCCCGAGCTCCTGCATGACCACCAGCATGTCGATCGGGCTGCCGTTGAAGCCGCCCTGCGCTTCCGGCACCGGCAACGCGGTCAGGCCCAGTTCGGTCAACGCTGCCCAGTGCGCCTCGGACACGCCGGTTTCCGATTGTACGATCGCCTGACGCGCCTCGAACCCGTAGCTCTTGTCCAGATAGCGGCGCAGTGCGTCAGCGAATTGTTGCTGTTCGTCGTTGAAAGTGAAGTCCATGCGCCGCTCCTCAGAGTCCGAGAATCATCTGCGCGATGATGTTCTTTTGAATTTCGTTCGAGCCGCCGTAAATCGACGTCTTGCGGAAGTTGAAGTAATACGCGGCCAGCGGCGCGGCGTCATCGTCACCGGCGAGGCTATGTTCGCGTTCACCTTCAAGGAAAGGCACATCGAATGGTGCGGCGAGCGGTCCGATTGCCTCGACCATCAGCTCGGTCAGCGCCTGCTGGACTTCCGTTCCTTTGATCTTGAGCATCGAGGCTTCCGGGCCCGGCCCACGTCCGCCCGTTTCATTGGCAACCACGCGTTGCACGGTGACTTCGAGCGCCATCAATTCAATCTCGAGGCTCGCGACTTTTGCGGCGAACACAGGATCTTGCAACAACGGTTTGCCGTTCTTCTTCTGATCCAGCGCGAGGCGCTTCAGGAATACCAGTTCGCGCTTCGATTGCCCGACGCGCGCAATACCGGTGCGCTCGTGGCCGAGCAGGTATTTCGCATAGGTCCAGCCACGATTCTCTTCGCCGACCAGATTGTCGGCCGGCACCTTCACGTCTTCGAAAAAGACTTCGTTGACTTCGTGGTCTTCGTCAAGCGTGATGATCGGGCGCACGGTAATCCCGGGCGTTTTCATGTCGATCAGCAGGAACGAAATGCCCTCCTGCTTTTTCGCACCGCTGTCGGTGCGCACAAGGCAGAACATCATGTCGGCGTGCTGGCCGAGCGTGGTCCAGGTTTTCTGACCGTTCACTACATAATGATCGCCAACGCGCTCGGCACGCGTGCGCAGCGAGGCCAGGTCAGAGCCGGAGCCTGGTTCGGAATAGCCCTGGCACCACCAGTCCGTACCGTCGAGAATGCGCGGCAGATAATGGCGCTTCTGCGCCTCATTGCCGTACTTCATCAGCACGGGCGCCACCATCGAGACGCCGAACGGCAATACGGAGGGCGCGCCGATACGCGCGCACTCTTCGTCCCAGATATGCCGTTGGGTCGCGTCCCAGCCTGGGCCGCCGTATTCCTTCGGCCACGCGATGACCGACCAGCCGCGCGTGCCGAGCAGCTTGTGCCAGCCCGCGAAGTCTTCGCGGTTCAGACGCTTGTGGTTGAGTACTTTGTGGCTCAGCTCGCGAGGCAGATTTGCTTCGAGCCAAGCGCGGATGTCGGCGCGGAATGCGTCGTCAGCCGGGGAATAGTCCAGGTTCATGCGTCGTGTCTCCTGGCCGCAACCGCCCGCTGCCAGTGAGCCACTGCGCTATTGCAGCGGTTCCTTCAAGGCAGCCGGGACCGGCAGCGGCATCACTTCGATGCCTTCTTCGACCAAGGCTTTCGCGTCTTCCGGTGTCGTGACACCGCGAATATTGCGTGCAGGCGCTTCGTTGTAGTGAATGCGCCTTGCTTCCTCGGCGAAGCGGTCGCCCACGTTCTCAGTCTTTTCCAGTACCTCGCGCAAGGCACGCATGACACGCGCCTGCACTTCCCCCGCATCCGTAGGGACTTTCGCTTCGGTCGCACCCGAAAGATTCAGGCGCGGCGCCGACGGCAAACGGCTCACTTCATTCGCACCGCAGATCGGACATTCGACGAGCTTGCGGGACTGCTGCGACTCGAAGTCATCAGCCGAAGCGAACCAGCCTTCGAACCGATGGCCATGCGGACACTGTAAATCGAGGACCTTCATGTGGAATCAGGGCTTGCGTGCCAGTTTAGCGCAAAATGAAAATTTGTGAACGGTCGTTCGTAAATTTTTACGGACGGGGCGTTGACGCTAGGCGCCTTGGACAAATTGGACGCGGTGGGCGATTTTAACGCTTTGCGCAACGGGCTGCCGAAGGCGGTTCAACCAGTGAACGGCACGCCAAACCTCCAAACAAAAGAGCGCGCTGATCGTATAGAGCTGATAGGTTCGCGCAACTAGCCCCTGCGCACCTTTTAAGCCACCAGGAATTCGAGTCGGCGGTTAAGCCGCGGTTCGAGTTCGCGCACCTCTTTGGCGAGGTTGATCTGCTTGGCCGATTTCGCGACATCGAATACATCCGCCTTGATGTCATATCCGCCACGCGCAGTCAGCCAACCAAGGATGTCCGACAGATGCCACACCGACGCGCTGCCCTCGTGAACCGGCGGCGGGAAGTCGGTTGCGTGGCTCAGCATCAGCTTACGCATGTTTTGCCGTGACACACCCGCGACCTCAGCGACGTCTGTAAGGCCGACGAAATCCGGCCCCGCTTCGACAAGGCGCGCAGACGGCACTGCCTGCTTGATATCTTTGAGCGCACTGACAAGCGCCTCGAACGCCGACGCGCCTTCGCGAGCGAAAACCAGCGCCATGCGCCCCGGCTGCCCCACGCCGATCGTAGCGTCGTCACACCCGGCCTCGCCCAGCCGTTCGACGATTTCGTCAAGATCGCAATCTTCAGCCGCGAGCCGGTACTTCAAGGTGAATACATATTCCATGAGCTACTCCTACCTTCATTCAGCTTCGGGCTTTTGCCCTTCGAACACTTTTACTGCCGATGCGTCGTGCAGTTGTCAACAATGCGCCGGATGTGCTTTGCGTGATTGCCGGGATTCTTTGGCGTACTCCACACACTCGATATGCAGAACTCACCGCAACGACATTCCGCGTCGTTGTAAGGACAGTAAATCTTCCCCCATGCGTGACCTTTGCCGCCGCCCTGCACACGCCAGCCGTTTCTCTCCGCATAGGCCAGCGCAGCTTCGACCTCTTTTTTGGAATGGACTCCACGAACCATCTATACCCTCCAATTTAGTACGTGTGCAACTGGTTGTCAAGTGACAACCAGTTGCACTGACGACTTTAATCGCGCACATCCCACACTCTTCGTTATCCAAAATAACTGCGATAACAGACTCTGTTGCCAGACGTCGATACTAGAGTGACAACGATCAGGGGGCGAGACTGTCAGATGGCATAGGACTGGAACCCGTTTTTCAGACACGGGAAAACGCATTGAGTCGATAGGACGCCTGCAATGACAAAGCCCCTGCAGGTCATAAACCGACAGGGGCTTTTTGGCAGATGTTCCAACCGGCGTTTGATTCGCGCCAGTTCTGCATGCCGAACTGAGCGCGCTATTGCGGCTCGGCCATTGGCCAGGTACCCGACAAAGCCTTCTCCAGCCAGAACGTACCAATGATGGTTTTCACATCCGTCACCTTGCCGGTGCGCACCCATTCCAGCATATCGGTGACGCTGGCCGTAAACAGCTCGAGGAATTCGCCGTCGTCGAGTTTGCGCTCGCCGGCAGTCAGTCCGCGCGCCAGGTAAATATCGATGAATTCGGTCGAGTAGGAAATGATCGGATGAATCCGCGTCAGATAAACATACTCGCGCGCCGTATAGCCGGTTTCTTCCTGCAGCTCACGTTTCGCGCAGGCCAGCGCGCCTTCGTTCGGATCGAGCTTGCCCGCCGGATACTCGACCATGACCTTGCCCATCGGATAGCGATACTGGCTTTCCAGCAACACGCGGCCGTCGTCGAATAGTGGAATCACCATCACCGCGCCCGGATGCTGAACGTACTCGCGAGTGGCCTGCTTACCGTCGGGCAAGCGGACCGTATCGCACTTGAGCGTCAGGAATGGCCCTTGATGGATCGTTTTGCTCTCAACACAGGTCTCGGTGAGAGCGGCGTCGTGATCGGGAAGTTCAGCCATGTGCGACCTCAGGACAGCTTGGTGCGCGACGGCGAGACGCCGTCAGCGACGTTTGACGAGATACTGGAAGGTAAAGCCGGGGAATGCGAACACGACGAACAACGCGAACGTGATCGCGTAGAACTGCCACCCTTGTTCGAAGCGGTTACCCGCGCGCGCTTCCAGCAGAAAACCGAGCGCGCCGACCGCAAAGTACAGCACGATCAATTCGGCAATCCGGATCCAGGCGCTCTTCTTCGCCGCTTTCAACGGCACGGCGGCGAAGAGACGCTGATTCAGGAACGGCAGGTTGGCGCCGACCAGCGCCAACAACACGATAAACCAACCTGCAGCCGACATCAGAGCAACAGGGTGTGCTGGATAGCCTGCAGGCAGGCCTTCAACAGCGGATCCGGCACGATACCGAGCACCAGCACGGCAACGCCATTGAGCGCGAGCAACGCACGCGTGCTCGTATCGGCGAGGATCGGAGACTTGTCTTGCGGTTCGTCGAAGTACATCAGCTTGACGATACGCAGATAGTAGAACGCACCGAACAGCGACGTGATCACGGCCAACACGGTCAGCCACGTCAACCCGGCATTCATGGTGGCCTGCAGCACCGCGAGCTTCGCGTAGAAACCGACCGCAGGCGGAATGCCGGCGAGCGAGAACATCATGATCATCATCACGAACGCGAACACCGGGCTGCGTTGATTCAGGCCCTTGAAGTCTTCGAGCGTATCCGCTTCGAAATCGCGGCGCGCCAGCAGCATGATGACGCCGAAGGTGCCCAGCGTCGTAATCAGGTAGACGATGCTGTAGAACATCGCCGAGCCATACGCGTTAGCGGCGCCCGTGGTCTTCTGGTCGACCACACCGGCCAGCAGCCCCAGCAGCACGAAGCCCATGTTCGAGATTGCCGAATAGGCGAGCATGCGCTTGACGTTGCGCTGCACGATACCGGTAATGTTGCCGACGATCAGCGACAGCGCCGCCAGAATCACCAGCATCTGCTGCCATTCGACCGCGAGCGGCAGCAGGCCCATTACGAGGAAGCGCAGACCCCACGCGAATGCCGCCACCTTCGGACCGCCGCCGACGATCAGCGTCATGGCCGTCGGCGCGCCCTGATAGACGTCAGGCACCCACATGTGGAACGGCACCGCACCCATCTTGAATGCCACGCCCGCCACGATGAAGATCACACCGAACAGCAGCACGCTCGGATCATAGTGGCTCGTGCCGATCGCCTTGAACACTTCGTTCAGGTCGAGCGAACCGGTCGCACCGTACAGCATCGAGATGCCGTACAGCAGGAAACCGGAAGCCAGCGCGCCGAGTACATAGTATTTCATCGCAGCTTCGTTCGACTGCGGCACTTCGCGGCGCAGCGCGATCACGGCGTACAGCGACAGCGACATCAGTTCCAGACCGAGATACAGCGTCAGGAAGTTGTTGCCGGAGATCATCACGAGCTGGCCGAGCAACGAGAACATGCCCAACAGGAAGAAATCACCGCGGAACAGACCGCGATCTTCGAGGTAGCGGCGCGAATAAACGATCGACACCGCGTAGCCGAGCGACACCACCGCTTTCATCACGCTCGCGAACGAATCCACCACATACATGTGGCCGAAGAAGTAGTGCACCTGCGGGTCGAACGCGTTCACCGCGAACCAGATGCCGGCAATCAGCGTCGAGAAGAACGCGATGAAATACGTGGTACGGCGACCGGCCTGGCCGACGAACGTGTCGTTGAGCCACGCGACCACAACGGCGAGCATCACCAGTGCGTCGGGCAACAGGGCAGTCATAGGGGCGTTTTGCATGATCTTTAAATTCCTCCGCTCTGCATTACTGTGGCAACGGCAGTTTGGACTGCGCGACGTGGGAGAGGAGGTTTTCCACGGATACGTGCATCACATCGGTAAAGGGCTTCGGATACAGGCCCATGAACAGCGTCAGTGCAGCGAGCACTGCCAGCATGAAAAACTCGCGACGGTTGATGTCGAGAAGGCTCTTCACGTGATCGTTGGCAATCGCGCCGAAGTACACGCGCTTGTACATCCACAGCGTGTAAGCCGCGCCGAGAATCAGCGTAACCGCCGCACCGCCCGCGATCCAGAAGTTGTACTGGACAGCAGCCAGAATCACCATGAACTCGCCGACGAAACCGGAAGTACCCGGCAAGCCGCAATTGGCCATCGAGAACAGCATCACGAACGCCGCGAACTTCGGCATCACGTTGACGACGCCGCCGTAGTCGGCGATCTGACGCGAGTGCATACGGTCATACAGCACGCCGATGCTCAGGAACATCGCGCCCGACACGAAGCCGTGCGAGATCATCTGCACGATCGCGCCTTCCACGCCGAGTTGATTGAAGATGAAGAAGCCCAGCGTCACGAAACCCATGTGCGCGATCGACGAATACGCGACCAGCTTCTTCATG
This sequence comes from Paraburkholderia caffeinilytica, assembly GCF_046030355.1. Taxonomy (GTDB): domain Bacteria; phylum Pseudomonadota; class Gammaproteobacteria; order Burkholderiales; family Burkholderiaceae; genus Paraburkholderia; species Paraburkholderia caffeinilytica_B. The sequence continues at coordinate 111,867 of NZ_JAQQCQ010000024.1, read as the reverse complement.
TCGGCCTGCACCATCGCGACCAGACCGATGTAAATCACCGCGATCAGCGACAGCGTAATGACGACCGGTGCGAGAAAGTGGCTTGCGTCCGGCGCGATCGGCAGCGAGAAGCGCAGGAAACCGTACGCACCCAGCTTCAGCATGATCGCGGCCAGCACGACCGAGCCGCCAGTCGGCGCTTCCACGTGGGCGTCAGGCAACCACGTGTGAACCGGCCACATCGGCACCTTCACGGCAAACGCCATGAAGAACGCTATGAATATCAATATCTGCGGCGTCATGCCGATCTGCGCGTTCTGCCACGTCGCCAGATCGAACGTGCCGGTCTGGATGTACAGGTACAGCAACGCAACCAGCATCAACAGCGAGCCCATCAACGTGTAGAGGAAGAACTTGAACGCCGCATACACGCGGTTCGCCCCGCCCCACACACCGATGATGATGTACATCGGAATCAGCGTCGCTTCGAAGAACACGTAGAACAGCATGCCGTCCGCTGCGCTGAACACGCCGACCATGATGCCGGACAGGATCAGGAACGAAGCAAGGTACTGACCCACGTTCTTCGTGATGACTTCCCACGCGGCGATCACCACGATCACCGTAATCAATGCGGTCAACACGACAAACCACATCGAAATGCCGTCGACACCCAAGTGGTACGTGATGTTGAAGCGCTCGATCCAGTTCGCCTTTTCGACGAACTGCAGATCGGCCGTGTTCGAATCAAAACCTGTAATCAGCGGGATCGTCACGAGGAAACTGACGACCGAGCCGATCAGCGCAATCCAGCGCGCCGGAGCCGGGTTCCGGTCGGAACCAATAGCCAGGACCAGGAGACCTACGAGGATCGGTAACCAGATCGCAATACTGAGAATCGGATAAGCGTGCATTAGTGTCCCTCGCCTTATTTGCCGCCGAGCGTTACAAACAGGGTCAGGAGCCCCAACATGCCGATAATCATGGCAAACGCGTAGTGGTAGATGTAGCCGGATTGAAGGAAGCGGATCACGCCGGCAAACCAGCCGATAAAGCGTGCGCTGCCGTTGACGATACCGTCGATAACCACGACGTCGCCTTCCTTCCAGAGACCACGGCCAATTGCCACGGCGCCCCGCGCGAACACGACTTCGTTGATCTTGTCCATGTAGTACTTGTTGTCGAGCAGCGTGTAGATCGGACCGAACGCGCGCTTGATGACAGCCGGCAGATCAGGACGAACCAGGTACAGGAACCACGCGGTCACCACACCCGCAAGTGCCAGCCATACCGGCAGACCCGAAACCGAGTGCAGGCCCATCGATGCCCAGCCCTGGAATTCTTCAGCCATCTCGTGCACCGCAGGATGGTTTTCGCCGATGAAGATCACCTTGTCGAACGCCACGCCGTGCTGGAAGAAATCTCCGAACAGCATCGGACCGACGCCGATCGCACCGATCACCACCGACGGAATCGCCAGCAGCACCAGCGGTACCCACACCACCCACGGCGTTTCGTGCGGTTCGTGTGCGTGGTCGTCGTGCCCGTGACCATGACCATGAGCGTCATGGCCGTGACCATCATGCGCGTGCGCGGCCGCTTCGGCGCCCATCGGCGATTCCGGATGCTTCGGATCGCGAAAGCGCTCTTTGCCGTGGAACACCAGGAAGTACATACGGAACGAATACAGCGCCGTGACGAACACGCTCGCCACGACCGCGAAGTAGGCAAAGCCCGAACCCGGCAGATGCGACAGCTTCACTGCGTCGATGATCGAGTCTTTCGAGTAGAAGCCGGAGAAGAACGGCGTGCCGATCAGCGCCAGCGAACCCACCAGCGAGGTGATCCAGGTAATCGGCATGTACTTGCGCAGGCCGCCCATGTTGCGGATGTCCTGATCGTGGTGCATGCCGATAATCACGGAGCCCGCGCCGAGGAACAGCAGCGCCTTGAAGAATGCGTGCGTCATCAGGTGGAACACGGCGACCGAGTAGGCCGATGCGCCGAGCGCGACCGTCATGTAACCGAGCTGCGACAGCGTCGAGTAAGCCACCACGCGCTTGATGTCGTTCTGGATGATCCCGAGGAAGCCCATGAACAGCGCCGTGATCGCACCGATCACCATCACGAACGACAACGCCGTATCCGACAGTTCGAACAGCGGCGACATGCGCGTCACCATGAAGATACCGGCCGTCACCATGGTTGCCGCGTGAATCAGTGCGGAGATCGGCGTCGGGCCTTCCATCGAATCCGGCAGCCACACGTGCAGCGGGAACTGCGCCGACTTACCCATCGCGCCGATGAAGAGGCAAATACAGGCAACCGTCAGCAGACCCCAGTCCGTGCCCGGGAAGCTCAATGCCGCCAGTTCGGTACGCTTCGCGAAGACGTCGCCGTAGTTCATCGAACCGGCGAACGCGAACAGCAGACCAATGCCGAGCAGGAACCCGAAGTCGCCGATGCGGTTCACGAGGAACGCCTTCATGTTCGCGTAGATCGCCGTCGGACGCGTGAAGTAGAAGCCGATCAGCAGGTACGACACCAGACCCACCGCTTCCCAGCCGAAGAACAGCTGCAGGAAGTTGTTGCTCATCACGAGCATCAACATCGAGAACGTGAACAGCGAGATGTACGAGAAGAAGCGCTGGTAACCGTCGTCGTCAGCCATGTAGCCGATCGTGTAGATGTGCACCATAAGCGACACGAAGGTCACCACGCACATCATCATCGCCGTCAGCGAGTCGACCAGGAAGCCGACCTCGAACTTCGTCTGGCCGATCTGCATCCAGTTATAGACCGTCGCGTTGAAACTCGCGCCGTCCATCACCTGGAAGAAGACGATGGCCGAAAGGATGAAGGAGACCGCGACGCCGAGGATCGTGACCGAATGCGCGCCGGCTCGCCCTACCGCTTTCCCGAACAGCCCCGCAATCAGAGAGCCGGCCAGCGGTGCCAGCGGGATCGCCAGCAGCAGGTTTTCATTGAGTGTCGTTGACATAACCGCTTTACCTGAAATTAACCTTTGAGCTGATCGAGGTCCTCGACATTGATCGTGTCGAGGCTACGGAACAGGGTCACCAGAATTGCGAGTCCGATCGCCGCTTCCGCTGCTGCAACCGTCAGCACGAAGAAGACGAAGATCTGGCCATGCACGTCGCCGAGGTAATGCGAGAACGCGACGAAATTGGTGTTCACCGCCAGCAGCATCAGTTCGATCGCCATCAGGATGATGATGACGTTGCGCCGGTTCAGGAAAATGCCCACCACGCTGATCGCAAACAGGATCGCGCCGAGGACAAGGTAATGAGCAAGGGTCAACATGATTTCTATCTCCTGTCCGCTCAGCTGTTTTTAGCGGGTGCCGAGTCGGCCGTTGCTGCCGCCGCAGCCGCTGCTGCGGCTTCTTCCGCCGCGACAGTTGCCGCGGTCTTTTCAGATGCCATCTTCACGATGCGCACACGGTCCTGAGCACGCACCTTGACCTGCTCGCTGACGTTCTGGCGCTTGCTGTCTTTCTTGTGACTCGTGGTCAGCGCGATCGCCGCGATGATCGCCACCAGCAGCACGAGGCCGGCGACTTCGAACGCGAAGATGTAGTCGGTGTAGATGACCCTGCCGATCAGGCGGGTGTTCGACCAGTCGCCCATGCCGTTTGCGGCGGCCGTGGTGTCACGCAGCGCGGTGGCGGTCGCACCGTAGCCGTGCCACAGAATCAGCGCGGTCTCGATCACGATGATCGCGCCCACCAGCGTGGCCATGGGCACGAAGCGTTTGAAGTCTTTTCGCAGTACGTCGATGTTGATGTCCAGCATCATCACGACGAACAGGAACAGCACCATCACCGCGCCGACATACACCAGCACTAGCAGGATCGCGAGGAACTCGGCCTGCAGCAGCATCCAGATCGCGGCTGCGTTGAAGAACGCCAGCACCAGAAACAGTGCGGACGAAACCGGGTTGCGCGAGGTGATCACCTTCAGCCCTGAAACCACCAGGAGCAGCGCGAAGATGTAGAACAGTACGGTCGTGAATTCCATGATTACCGGTTCATCGTTAGGCCATCGTCAGGCATTGTTCTTTGGCACGTGGCGGGTAAAAGCGGCCGAAACCGCCAGAACAGCCGCACAGGTGCGCCGTGCCGCGGCGGTCAGGCCGCGGCGCTCGGCCCGACAACAGGCCGTGTTACTGCTGCATTTACTGCCGCATTTACCGCGTCAACAGAAGCGCTTCAACGATACGGTGCGTCGGCTGCCTTGTTCGCCGCGATCTCTGCTTCGTAGCGATCGCCCACAGCCAGCAGCATGTCTTTCGTGAAATACAGGTCGCCGCGTTTTTCGCCGTGATATTCGAGAATGTGCGTCTCGACAATCGAATCGACCGGGCAGCTCTCTTCGCAGAAACCGCAGAAAATGCACTTGGTCAGGTCGATGTCGTAACGCGTCGTGCGGCGCGTGTTATCCGCACGGGTTTCCGATTCGATCGTGATGGCGAGCGCCGGGCACACCGCTTCGCACAGCTTGCAGGCGATGCAGCGTTCTTCGCCGTTTTCGTAGCGGCGCAGCGCATGCAGGCCACGGAAACGCGGCGAAATCGGGGTCTTCTCTTCCGGGAACTGCACCGTCACCTTGCGCTGGAACGTGTAACGTCCGGTCAGCGCGAGGCCTTTGAGCAGTTCCGTCAGGAAGAAGGTCTTGAAAAAGTTTTGGATTGCGGTCATAGGTTCATCCGCCCTTTATTTCCAGATATTCAACGGCGACATGATCCAGAAGCCGACCACGACGAGCCACACCACGGATACCGGAATGAAAACCTTCCAGCCCAGACGCATGATCTGGTCATAGCGATAGCGCGGGAACGTGGCACGCGCCCAGATGAATACCGACAACAGGAAGAAAACCTTGGCGACGAGCCATACGATGCCCGGGACAAACGACAGGAAGCCGAACGGTGCACTCCAGCCGCCGAGGAACAGTGTTGCAGCCAATGCCGAGATCACGATCATGTTGATGTACTCGGCGAGGAAGAACAGCGCGAACGCCATCCCCGAGTAATCGATCATGTGGCCCGCGACGATTTCCGACTCCCCTTCCACCACGTCGAACGGGTGACGGTTCGTTTCGGCGATGCCCGAGATGAAGTACACGACGAACATCGGCAGGAGCGGCAGCCAGTTCCACGACAGGAAATTCACGCCGTAGCTGGCAAAAATGCCGCGCTCTTGCGAACCGACAATGTCCGACAGATTCAGGCTGCCCGACGTCATCAGCACGACGACAAGGGCAAAGCCCATCGAAATTTCGTACGAGACCATCTGAGCAGCAGCGCGCATGGCGCCAAGGAACGCGTACTTCGAGTTCGATGCCCAGCCCGCCAGAATCACGCCGTACACGCCGATCGACGAGATCGCCATCGCATAGAGCAGACCCGCGTTGATGTCGCCGAGAACCGCACCCGCCTGGAACGGAATCACCGCCCAGACCGCGAAGGCCGGCACCACTACCATAATCGGCGCGATCATGTAGATCCAGCGGCTCGCCTGGGCCGGCTGAATCACTTCTTTCAGCAACAGCTTCAGCACGTCGGCGATCGGCTGCAGCAAACCTGCGGGGCCGACGCGGTTCGGGCCGAGACGCACGTGCATCCAGCCGATCAGCTTACGCTCCCACAGGATCAGGTAAGCCACGCACAGCAGGATCACGACGGCCACCACCAGGATGCGCACCAGTGCCCACACCGTGGGCCATGCCACACCGAGAAGCTGGGTGCCGCCCGAGTTGATCGTATCGAACAAGCTCATTTACGCCTTCTCCACCACCAGTTCACCGAACAGGCTGCCCAGCGCTGCACCGGCAGGCGTAGCCGCCGATACGCGGACGACCGTCTCCGCAAGATTTGCGTCGCGCACGGCCGGCAACTGCACCGATTGCTCGCCCTGGCGCACGCGCACTGCGTCGCCTTCCTTCAAACCCAGTTTGTCGAACAGCGCAGCCGGCAAGCCGACCGAATTCGCTGCACGCGCCGCTGCCGTCAGATGCAGCGACTCGGCACGACGCACCAGCGCGTCGGCATGGTAGATCGGCACGTTGGCGATACGCTCGAACTTGCCTTCCGCTGCCTTCGCTGCCTTGCCGCGTACAACCGCAACGCCCGTCTTGTTCGACAGACGCGACTTGATCTCGCCATCGCCGAGGGCTGCCGTGCGCACTTCTTCCGCGGTGTCGAATTCGAAACCCGGCACGCCCAGCAGGCTGCCCAGGACGCGCAGAACCTTCCATGCCGGACGCGTGTCGCCGAGCGGACGCACGACGCCGTTGAACGTCTGCACCGTACCTTCAGCGTTGACGAACGTACCCGCCGTTTCCGTGAACGGAGCGATCGGCAGCAGGACGTCAGCGTATTCAGCGCCAATCTGGAACGGCGACATCACGACGACCATTTCAGCCTGCTTCAGCGCGGCCAAAGCCTGCGCCGGATTGGCCGTGTCGAACTCGGGTTCGACGTTCAGCAGCACATAACCCTTGCGCGGTTGCTCGAACACTTCGCGAGCGTTCAGACCACCCTCGCCCGGCAATGCGTTCACCAGATGCGCGCCGACCGTGTTGGCGGCTTCCGTGAGGAAACCCAGCGTCGCGCCGGTTGCGTCTGCGATCCATTGCGCCGCAGCGTGAATCGCGGCGAAATCCGGATGGCGCACCGCACCGTTGCCAAGCAGCACCACGCGGTGCTCGCCGGTGACGAGCGACTTCGCGATCTGTTTGTCGGCGTCCGTCGGCTGCGTGCCGGCGAAGGCTTCCGGCAATGCAACGCCGTTTGCTTCCGAAACCGCGCCAGCGATGCCCGCCAGTGCGTCGAGCCATGCCGACGGTGCGGCAACGACGCGCTGGGCTTGCGGAATCAATGCATCGTCATTGGTGGCTTGCACCAATGTGAGCTTCGTGCCGGTCTTGGCAGCTTGACGCAGACGCGCGGCAAACAGCGGATGATCGCGGCGCAGATCCGAACCGATCACCAGCGCAGCGTCGACGTTCGAGAGATCGGCGATCGTCGTGCCGAGCCACGGTGCACCGTTGAGGGCCGCGGAGAAATCCGACTGACGCAAACGGAAGTCGACGTTAGGCGTGCCGACCGCCTGGGCCAGCTGCTTCAACAGGAACAGTTCTTCGACAGTGCTGTGGGCGCTGCCGAGCGCGGCCAGCGCGCTCGCGCCATGGTCGCCCTTGATGCCCTTCAGGCCCTTGACCACGTATTCAAGCGCGGTTTGCCAGTCGGTCTCGACCCACTTGCCGCCTTGCTTGAGCATCGGCTGCGTGAGACGTTCCGGGCTGTTCAGGGCTTCGTACGAGAAGCGGTCCTTGTCCGAAATCCAGCATTCGTTGATGGATTCGTTTTCGAACGGCAGAACACGCATCACGCGGTTGTTCTTGACTTGCACCACGAGGTTCGCGCCGACGGAATCGTGCGGGCTCACCGACTTGCGGCGCGACAGTTCCCACGTACGGGCGCTGTAACGGAACGGCTTGCTGGTCAGCGCGCCGACCGGGCACAGATCGATCATGTTGCCTGACAGTTCGGAGTCGACCGTCTTGCCGACGAACGACGTGATTTCCGAATGCTCGCCGCGGCCCAGCATGCCGAGCTCCATCACGCCGGCGACTTCCTGGCCGAAACGGACGCAGCGCGTGCAGTGAATGCAACGCGACATTTCTTCCATCGAGATCAGCGGGCCGACGTTCTTGTGGAACACGACGCGCTTTTCTTCGCTATAGCGCGATGACGACTTGCCGTAACCCACCGCCAGATCCTGCAGCTGACACTCACCGCCCTGATCGCAGATCGGGCAATCCAGCGGGTGGTTGATCAGCAGGAATTCCATCACGGCTTGCTGACCCTTCACAGCCTTGTCCGACTTGGTGCGCACGATCATGCCCGCCGACACCGGCGTGGCGCATGCAGGCACGGCCTTCGGCATCTTTTCGACATCGACCAGGCACATCCGGCAGTTGGCCGCAATCGACAGCTTCTTGTGATAGCAGAAGTGAGGAATGTACGTGTCGACCTTATGCGCAGCCTGGATCACCATGCTGCCTTCAGGCACCTCTACTTTCTTGCCGTCTATTTCAAGTTCAACCATGATGGTCAATCTTCCTTAACCTGTTACCGCTCAATCGTTCGCCCTGTTCATCGCCCGTTTCAGGCGATGAATCCCGCGGATGACGTGTTCTGGTGCACTACCTGCCGTACTTAGGCAGCCACTGTTTCCGACGCCGCTGCCGCACCGGCGTGACCGCCGACGAGGCAATGCTTGTGGGCGACGTGGTATTCGAATTCGTCCCAGTAGTGCTTGAGCATGCCGCGAACCGGCATGGCCGCTGCATCGCCGAGCGCGCAAATCGTGCGGCCCATGATGTTTTCAGCAACCGAGTTCAGCAGATCCAGATCTTCCGGACGGCCGAGCCCGTGCTCGATACGATGCACGACGCGATACAGCCAGCCGGTGCCTTCGCGGCACGGCGTGCACTGACCGCACGACTCTTCGTAATAGAAATACGACAGACGCAGCAGCGAACGCACCATGCAACGCGTTTCGTCCATCACGATGACCGCGCCGGAACCGAGCATCGAGCCGGCCTTGGCGATCGAGTCGTAATCCAGATCCGTCTGCATCATCATTTCGCCCGGGATGACCGGCGCTGACGAGCCGCCAGGAATCACGGCCTTGATTTTCTTGCCGCCGCGCATGCCGCCGGCCAGTTCCATCAGCGTGGCGAACGGCGTGCCGAGCGGAATTTCATAGTTGCCCGGACGCTCGACGTCGCCTGCGATCGAGAAGATCTTCGTGCCGCCGTTATTCGGCTTGCCGATTTCAAGATAATTCTGCGGACCGATCGCGAGCAGGAACGGCACGGCAGCGAACGTCTCGGTGTTGTTGATCGTGGTCGGTTTGCCGTACACGCCGAAGCTCGCCGGGAACGGCGGCTTGAAGCGCGGCTGGCCTTTCTTGCCTTCGAGCGATTCGAGCAACGCGGTTTCTTCGCCGCAAATGTAGGCGCCGTAACCGTGGTGCGCATGCAGTTCGAACGAGAAGCCCGAACCCATGATGTTGTCGCCGAGGAATCCAGCGCGACGGGCTTCTTCCAGCGCCTCTTCGAAGCGCTTGTAGACTTCCCAGATTTCGCCGTGGATATAGTTATAGCCGACCGTGATGCCCATCGCGTACGCGCCGATGGCCATGCCTTCAATCAGCGAGTGCGGATTGAAACGCAGAATGTCGCGGTCTTTGAACGTGCCCGGCTCACCTTCGTCCGAATTGCAGACGAGGTACTTCTGGCCCGGGAACTGGCGCGGCATGAAGCTCCACTTCAGGCCGGTCGGGAAACCCGCACCGCCGCGGCCACGCAGACCCGACGCCTTGACGTCGGCAATCACCTGCTCGGGCGGAATCTTTTCTTCCAGAATGCGGCGCAGCTGGGCGTAACCGCCGCGCGCCACATAGTCTTCGAGATGCCAGTTGTCGCCGTTCAGGCCGGCGAGAATCAGCGGTTTGATGTGACGATCGTGTAAAGACGTCATTTCGAAAGTTCCTCGAGCAGCTGGTCGATCTTCGCGCGGCTCATGAAGCTGCACATGCGATGGTTGTTCACCAGCATCACCGGCGCATCGCCGCACGAGCCCATGCACTCACCTTCTTTCAAGGTGAACTTGCCGTCAGCCGTGGTTTCGCCGAAGTCGATGCCGAGCTTCTGCTTCAGATATTCAGCGGCGCTGTCGGAGCCGCCGTCCGGGCCGAGCTGGCACGGCAGGTTCGTGCAGAGCGTGATCTTGTATTTGCCGACCGGCGAGGTCTCATACATCGTGTAGAAGGTAGCCACCTCCTGCACGGCGACCGCCGGCATGCCGAGATAGTCCGCGACGAACTGCATGAGTTCGGGCGACAGCCAGCCATGCTCTTCCTGAGCGGTAGCCAGCGCCGACATCACGGCGGACTGTTTCTGATCGGCGGGATACTTCGCGATCGCACGATCGATTTCTTTCAGGCCTTCAGCTGAGATCATTTTCAGACACGACTCTTTCAATTCCTACCGAACGAAAACCCGTCGCGCGTTGCATGTTGCGACAGACCCGGCGTTCCTTTGCTTGACGCGCGCTTCGGTACAACCTGAAGACGCGCGCGGATGAATACGTCCTAGCGATCCACTTCGCCGAACACGATGTCCTGCGTACCGATGATCGTCACGGCGTCGGCGATCATGTGACCGCGCGCCATTTCATCGAGTGTGGACAGGTGTGCATAACCCGGCGCGCGAATCTTCAGGCGATACGGCTTGTTCGCGCCGTCCGAGATCAGGTAGATACCGAACTCGCCCTTCGGATGTTCGACAGCGGCGTATGCCTCGCCTTCCGGCACATGGAAGCCTTCCGTGAAGAGCTTGAAGTGGTGAATCAGATCTTCCATGTTCGACTTCATGCCGACACGCGACGGCGGCGCAACCTTGTGATTGTCGACCATCACCGGGCCCGGATTCTTACGCAGCCACTCAATGCACTGTTTCACAATCCGCGTGGACTGACGCATTTCTTCGACGCGGACCAGATATCGGTCATAACAGTCGCCGTTTACGCCGACCGGAATGTCGAAATCGAGCTTGTCGTAGACTTCGTACGGCTGTTTCTTGCGCAGATCCCACTCGATACCCGAGCCGCGCAACATCGCGCCGGTCATACCGAGGTTCAGCGCGCGTTCCGGGCTGACCACGCCGATACCGACCAGACGTTGCTTCCAGATTCGGTTGTCGGTAAGCAGCGTTTCGTATTCGTCGACGCACTTCGGGAAACGCGTGAAGAAATCGTCGATGAAGTCGAGCAGCGAACCTTGGCGGTTCTCGTTCATCTTGGACAACGCCTTCGCATTGCGAATCTTCGACGCCTTATATTGCGGCATGACGTCAGGAAGATCGCGATATACGCCGCCCGGACGATAGTAAGCTGCGTGCATCCGTGCGCCGGACACCGCTTCGTACACATCCATCAGGTCTTCGCGTTCGCGGAAGGCATACAGAAACACGGCCATCGCGCCGACGTCGAGCGCGTGTGCGCCAATCCACATCAAGTGGTTCAGCACCCGCGTGACTTCGTCGAACATGACGCGGATGTACTGCGCGCGCACCGGCACTTCAATGCCGAGCAGCTTTTCGATCGCCATCACGTAGCCGTGCTCGTTGACCATCATCGACACGTAGTCGAGACGGTCCATATACGGCACGGACTGGATGAAAGTTTTGGTTTCCGCGAGCTTTTCGGTCGCGCGATGCAGCAGACCGATGTGCGGATCGGCGCGTTGGATGACTTCGCCGTCGAGTTCGAGCACAAGGCGCAGCACACCGTGCGCTGCCGGATGCTGAGGGCCGAAGTTGAGCGTGTAGTTCTTGATCTCTGCCATGGCGTTCTCTTAGTGTTTCAGACCGCCATAGCGATCCTCGCGGATCACGCGCGGCGTGATTTCCCGCGGCTCGATCGTCACAGGCTGATAGACGACGCGCTTTTCTTCCGGGTCGTAACGCATTTCGACGTAGCCGGAGACAGGAAAGTCTTTACGGAACGGGTGACCAATGAAACCGTAGTCGGTCAGGATGCGGCGCAGGTCCGGGTGGCCTTCGAAGACGATGCCGTACAGGTCGAATGCTTCGCGCTCGTACCAGTTGGCCGAATTCCAGATATCGACGACCGACGCAATGATCGGCACTTCGTCGTCCGGTGCGAACACGCGCAGACGCAGACGCCAATTGTTCTGCACCGACAACAAATGCAGAACGGCCGCGAAACGCGGACCGTCGTAGGCGCCGTCGGCGTAGGTCTGATAGTCGACGCCGCATAGATCGACCAACTGCTCGAAACCGAGCGAGCGGTCGTCGCGCAGACGCGTTGCCACATTGATGTAGTCGCTCGCCTTCACGACGATCGTCAACTCACCGATTGCCTCGGTGGTGCTCAACAGGAGGCCGCCAAAGGCCGCCTCGAGGTTCGCTTTCAGGGTCTCGAGTTTGCTTGCCATATTGTGGGGGAGGCGTTGGCCTTATTGACGGGCGATTGTATTGGTGCGGCGGATCTTGGCCTGCAACTGGATCACGCCATACACCAGCGCTTCCGCAGTAGGCGGACAACCCGGCACGTAGACGTCGACCGGCACGATCCGGTCACAGCCGCGCACTACCGAATAGGAATAGTGGTAGTAGCCGCCGCCGTTCGCGCACGAGCCCATCGAAATCACCCAGCGCGGCTCGGCCATCTGATCGTAGACCTTGCGCAGAGCCGGCGCCATCTTGTTGCACAGCGTGCCGGCGACGATCATCACGTCCGACTGACGCGGACTTGGACGAAACACCACGCCGAAACGGTCAAGGTCATAACGGGCAGCGCCCGCATGCATCATCTCGACCGCGCAGCACGCGAGACCGAACGTCATCGGCCACAACGAGCCGGTGCGCGTCCAGTTGATCAGTTTGTCAGCCGTCGTGGTGACAAACCCTTCCTTCAAGACCCCTTCGATACTCATTTGCTTTCCACTCCAGACGGGGCGGCAAGCCTTGGCCACCCACGCAAACCGGCGATTAATCCATCATTCCCAGTCGAGGCCGCCCTTCTTCCAGATATAGGCGAAGCCCAACAGGAATTCGAGCAGGAAAATCATCATCGCCATGAAGCCAGGCCAGCCGATGTCGCGCAGGGCCACACCCCACGGGAACAGGAACGCGGTTTCAAGGTCGAAAATGATGAAGAGAATGGCGACGAGGTAGTAGCGCACATCGAACTTCATGCGCGCATCTTCGAATGCTTCGAAGCCGCACTCGTATGGTGCGTTTTTCTCGGTATCGGGCTTGTTGGGACCGAGGATCTTGCCAATACTGACCAGTGCTACGCCTAAACCGGTGCCCACAATAAGGAACAACAAGACGGGGAAATAGGCTGCGAGGTTCAAGACTATCCTCTATCGGTTGGTTCTGAATGCCGCCAAGAGCATAGCACTCCTGACGCGAAATCACTTCGGCAATGCACAAGCCGCAAGCCCAACGCAAGCCGCGCGTCAGAAGTGAAAATGCCAGCCGAAGCGAAGCAAGCGGCTGGCATTTAGATAACATTTGGTGCCGACGGCGAGACTCGAACTCGCACAGCTTTCGCCACTACCCCCTCAAGATAGCGTGTCTACCAATTTCACCACGTCGGCACTAACTGCAATCCGGGAAAACAACTTATAAAACCCGCGAATCGCTTCAAGACTTAGATTGTAACTGGTCTAAACAGTTTGTTCAACGCACAAAAGCACTTTGAACGAAAAATTTATTTCGGCACATCCGTAGCCGGGACGGATGCAGCCGACGCCGGCAACACTGCCGAGCCACCTGCCGGTGCGGCCGCAGCGGAAGCCGCGACCGGTGCGGTCACAGCCGCGCCCAGCAAGCCTGCGGACGGTTTCGCACGATACGCGCCGAGGTACGTAAGCGTCAATGTCGTTACAAAAAATACGGCGGCGAGGACGGCCGTGGTACGCGACAAAAAGTTTGCCGAACCGGTCGCGCCGAACAGGCTGCCCGACGCGCCACTACCAAAAGCAGCGCCCATATCGGCGCCTTTGCCGTGTTGCAGCAAGACAAGGCCGATGACCCCGAGTGCCGACAACAGCTGAACGACGATAATCAATGTTTTCAAATACAGCATCACACTCACCTGAGTCTTTATTTAACCGCGCCACACAAAGTGTGCCGCGCGGGATTGGGTCATCCTCGCCAAGGCGCCCTGCTTAACCGGCGACGCTTGTCGCAGCCGCCGCTTTGCAGATCGCCAGGAAATCCTGGTCTTTCAACGACGCGCCGCCGATCAGGCCACCGTCGATATCCGGCTGACGGAACAATTCTTCCGCGTTCTCCGGCTTCACACTGCCGCCATACAACAGTGGTACATCCGCCGCCACCGTCGCACCCTTTGCCGCCAGACGCGAACGCAGGAACGCGTGCACGGCCTGCGCCTGATCCGACGTCGCGCTTTTGCCGGTGCCGATCGCCCAGACCGGCTCATACGCGACAACGATACGCGCCGCATCCGCCACCGACAGCTTTGCCAGCACTTCATCCAGTTGCGCGCCGACCACCTGCTCCGTGGAACCGGCCTCACGCTCTTCGAGCGTTTCGCCGACACACACGATCGGGGTCAAACCCGCTTCCAGCGCACGCTGCGTCTTCACCGCCACCAACTCCGCGCTTTCACGATGGTAAGCACGGCGCTCCGAGTGCCCAACGATCGCGAGTGTGGCGCCGAAATCCACCACCATCTGCGCTGCCACTTCGCCGGTATAGGCGCCATGCGTGAACGCGGAGACATCTTGCACGCCCCACACGACCTTGCTGCCTTCCAGCAACGATTGAGTCTGCGCGAGATAAGGGCACGGCACGCAGACACCGACGCGCACGTCAGCCGGCAATTCGCCCGCACCTTGCGCCACGGCCTGCAACAGCGTTGCGTTCCCGGCGAGGCTTCCGTGCATCTTCCAGTTACCGACTACCAGCTTGGCTCGTTGTTTCGACATCGTCTCGTCTTGTATTAGCGGCGGACTTGGTTTGCGCTTACAGCCCGCCTTTCGGATTCATGCGGCGTGCGCAAAACGCGCAATTTTACTGCGTGGGGTGGATCGGGTCAAACCGACCGTGTCAAGCGTCCTGACCCCAAGTCAGCACGATCTTGCCGACATGCGCGCTGCTTTCCATCAGCGCGTGCGCTTCAGCGGCTTGCGCGGCCGGAAACACACGATGCACCACGGGCTTGATGCGGCCATCTTCGAGAAGCGGCCACACGCGCTCTTTCAACTGCGCGGCGATCTTCGCCTTGAACTCGATCGGCCGCGGACGCAACGTCGAACCCGTTACCGTCAGACGGCGGCGCAACACTTCGTTCAGATTCAGTTCGGCCTTCGCACCGCCCAGCAGAGCGATCAGCACGATACGCCCGCCGTCGGCAAGCGCACTCAACTCACGCGGCACATAACTGCCCGCCACCATGTCGAGGATCACATCGACACCGCGATCATTCGTCAGCGATTTGATGACTTCGACGAAATCTTCACTCTTGTAGTTGATCGCACGTTCAGCACCGAGCGCCTCGCAGGCGCGGCACTTTTCATCCGACCCGGCCGTGGCGAACACGCGAAAACCCAGCGCATGCGCAATCTGGATCGCTGTCACGCCGATGCCGCTCGAGCCGCCCTGCACCAGCAGCGTCTCGTTCGGCGCACCCTCACCCTTGCCGAGCTGCGCACGGTCGAACACATTGCTCCACACCGTGAAGAATGTTTCCGGCAGTGAAGCAGCCTCGACATCCGACAATCCGGTGGGTGCCGGCAAGCACTGCAACAGCGGCGCCGTGGCATATTCCGCATAGCCGCCGCCAGCCAGCAACGCGCACACACGATCGCCGATTTTCAGACCGAACGGATTGTTCTTCTCGTCGATGGCGCCGCCGACGATCTCACCCGCCACTTCTAGCCCCGGCAGGTCCGACGCACCCGGCGGCGGCGCATAGCCACCTTTGCGCTGGAACACGTCCGGACGGTTGATGCCTGAGGCCGCCACCTTGATCAGCACCTCGCCTGCTTTCGGCTGCGGCGTGGGCCGCTCCGCCAGTTTGAGGACTTCCGGCGCGCCAAATTCGGTGATTTCGATCGCTTTCATCTGCGTCAACTCCAAGATTGGATTGCGTTGCTTACTGGCACGAATTGGCGAGAACCGCCTGAGCCGCGACGAAGCGCTTCATGCAAACAGAGTACCTGCTTATGCCGGTTTGCACCTGCTTGCGTCTCTCGTGCCTGCTTGCAACGCAATCCACCCTGCACCCCTCATGAAAAACGGCCGGCGCGCATTCGCGCTGCCGGCCGTCGCCCTGCTACCGCATTACTGCGGCGTCGGTTCGCCTTGCGGCGCGCCGTTTGCACCTTCATTCAGCAACGCCTTGGCCGACAAACGCACGCGGCCCTTTTCGTCCGTCTGGATGACCTTGACCTTCACCTGCTGGCCGTCCTTCAGATAGTCGTTGATGTCCTTGATGCGCTCGTTGGCGATTTCGGAGATGTGCAGCAGACCGTCCTTGCCCGGCAGGATGTTCACGATCGCGCCGAAATCGAGCAGCTTGAGCACGGTGCCTTCGTACACCTGACCCACTTCGACTTCCAGCGTGATGTTCTCGATACGCTTCTTCGCTTCGGCCATCCCTTCGCTGCTGGTGCTGGCGATGGTGACGACGCCGTCGTCCGAAATATCGATCGTCGTGCCGGTTTCTTCGGTCAGCGCGCGGATCACCGAACCACCCTTGCCGATCACGTCGCGGATCTTTTCCGGATTGATCTTGATGGTGATCATGCGCGGTGCGTAGTCCGACAGCACCGTGTTCGCGCCCGACACCGCCGAGGTCATCTTGCCGAGGATGTGCATACGGCCTTCCTTCGCTTGCGCGAGGGCGACCTGCATGATTTCCTTGGTGATGCCCTGGATCTTGATGTCCATCTGCAGCGCGGTCACGCCTTGTTCCGTACCCGCCACCTTGAAGTCCATGTCGCCGAGGTGATCTTCGTCGCCGAGGATGTCGGTCAGCACGGCAAACTTATTGCCTTCCAGGATCAGGCCCATGGCGATGCCGGCGACGTGCGCCTTCATCGGCACGCCGGCGTCCATCAGTGCGAGGCAGCCGCCGCACACCGAAGCCATCGACGACGAACCGTTCGATTCAGTGATTTCCGACACGACACGAATCGAGTAGCCGAATTCGTCGGCGCTCGGCAGGCATGCAGCCAGCGCGCGCTTGGCCAGACGGCCGTGACCGATTTCACGGCGCTTCGGCGAACCGACGCGGCCCGTTTCGCCGGTCGCGAATGGAGGCATGTTGTAGTGAAGCATGAAGCGTTCGCGGTACTCGCCTTCGAGCGCGTCGATGTTCTGCTCGTCGCCCTTGGTGCCCAGCGTTGCGACCACCATAGCCTGCGTTTCGCCACGCGTGAACAGTGCCGAGCCGTGCGTACGCGGCAGCACGCCGGTACGGATTTCGATCGGACGCACGGTGCGCGTGTCGCGGCCGTCGATACGCGGTTCGCCGTTCAGGATCTGCGTACGGACGATCTTCGCTTCGATGTCGAACAACACGTTGCCGACGCTCGCCTTGTCTGCTGCAACCGTGCCAGCTGCCGCTGCTTCTTCTTCCAGCTTGGCCGACGTCGCTGCGTAGACTTCCTTCAGCTTGGCCGAACGGGCTTGCTTGTCGCGAATCTGGTAAGCGGCGAGCAGATCGGCTTGCGCCAGTTCCGACACGCGTGCGATCAGCGGCTCATTCTTCGCAGCCGGCTTCCAGTCCCATTCTGGCTTGCCGCCTTCGCGAACCAGTTCGTGGATCGCGTTGATCGCGATCTGCATCTGGTCGTGACCGAACACCACGGCGCCGAGCATCACTTCTTCGGTCAGTTGTTGGGCTTCCGATTCCACCATCAGCACCGCGCGTTCCGTACCGGCGACGATCAGGTCGAGCGCCGATTCCTTCATTTGCGGACGCGTCGGGTTCAACACGTATTCGTTGTTGATATAGGCCACGCGTGCTGCGCCGACCGGGCCGTTGAACGGCAGACCGGAAATGGCGAGCGCCGCCGACGCGCCGATCAGCGCGGGGATGTCAGCGGGGATTTCGGGGTTCAGCGACAGGACGTGGATCACGACCTGGACTTCGTTGTAGAAGCCTTCCGGGAACAGCGGACGCAGCGGACGGTCGATCAGGCGCGAGATCAGCGTTTCGCCTTCCGACGGGCGGCCTTCGCGGCGGAAGAAACCGCCGGGGATCTTGCCTGCAGCGTAGGTCTTTTCGAGGTAATCGACGGTCAGCGGGAAGAAGTCCTGGCCCGCCTTGGCAGTCTTGGCGCCGACCACAGTAGCCAGCACAACGGTGTCTTCGACGTCGACGATCACCGCGCCGCTTGCCTGACGAGCGATTTCGCCCGTTTCGAGGCGAACCTTATGTTGGCCCCATTGAAATTCTTTGACGATCTTATTGAACATAGTCATTGCTTTTCCTCTTCGTTATGCCGCGCGGACCAGAAGCGGCGCGGCAACGCCAGGACCGGCGCCACAGGGGAAGAGTAGTGTTATGCCATTCCAGAGAACCACGCCCTACGTTGTGTACGCGCGCGAACCGCTGGAATGACACAAAGCTCTGCCCTGAAGCCCGGCCGTATTTCTACTATTTTTGCTGCATTTTTACTGCTGTTTTCCTGCTGGCCACCGCATGAATCGTCACGCTACCGCGACCGGCAGGCAGTGCGCATCACATGAAGCGCACCGTGCAAAAACAAAATGCCTGTATCAGTGGAACTGACACAGGCATCTTGCTGAACGACTGGCCGATTACTTACGCAGACCCAGCTTCTCGATCAGTGCGCGGTAACGATCCGCGTCCTTACCCTTCAGGTAGTCGAGCAGCTTACGACGGCGGCTCACCATGCGCAGCAGACCGCGGCGGCTGTGGTGATCTTTCGTGTGTGCCTTGAAGTGAACGGTCAGTTCGTTGATGCGGGTCGTGAGCAGCGCGACCTGAACTTCGGGGGAGCCGGTGTCGTTAGCTGCGCGTGCGAATTGCGCAACGACTTCGGACTTCTTGCTTGTTTCAACTGCGGACATGTCGATTTCCTTGAGAACTAGACAGGCGGTCACGGAAGAAAGGCCGTGCCGTGGGTTACCCGTATAGGCATATTTTTATGCCATGCCATACAACGGGACGCGTATTGTAGCACAGCCCAATCCGGCCGCGGACCCTGCTGTGCCGGACAGGATCACGGGCGACTGAGTTTGCTCAAAGGCCGTTTTACGGCCGTTTCATCTTGCACACGGTCGGCGGCGCCGTGCGCTCAGGCGCCACAGCCAGCACCGTGCGGAAACCATACCCGGAGCCTTCGTTGTCGAACCTGACGCCCGGCGTGCCGGCCTTATCCATTTCCATCACGTAAAGGGGCTGGATCAGCTGATGGTCCTCGGCGCGCATCCACGATGCATGGAAGCCGTTGTCGAACCTGATGCCCTCCAATGCCCGGGCGACGGCCGTCGGGTCGGCACTGCCGGCGCGGTTCATCGCCGCGGCGAGGGTTTCGATCATCAGCGGCATGCGCAGCACCGGGTAGTCGTCCTGAGCAGCCGGGAAACGGGCGCGAAACGCCGCGTACCAGGCGTCGGAGGCCGCACCGCCGGCGTTCGGGTGCCAGTCCGCGACCGCGATCACGTGTTTGACGCCGGCGTCGCCCAACGCGGCAGGCGCCCCGAGGCTGTTGCCGTAAAAGGTATAAAAACGGGCGTCCAGCCCCTGCTCGCGCGCCGCCTTGACCAGAAGCGTCAGGTCGTTGCCCCAATTGCCTGTGATCACCGCATCCGCGCCGCTCGCGCGGATTTTGGCGATGTACGGTGCGAAGTCCTTCACACGGCCAATCGGATGAAATTCGTCGCCGACGACCGCAATATCCGGCCGCTTCGCCGCCAAGGCCGAACGCGCGAGACCGCTGACGTCGTGGCCGAAGCTGTAGTCCTGGTTCAGCAGATAGACCTTCTTCACCGCTTTGTCGCGCTGGATCACGTCAGCCAGCGCATCCATGCGCATGCCCGCATGCGCGTCGAAGCGGAAGTGCCAGAAACTGCAATTGGCGTTGGTCAGGGCGGGATCGTCGGCTGAATAATTGAGGAATAGTTCGCGGTTGCCCGGCTCACGGCTGTTCTGCTTGTCGATCGCGCCGATCAGCGCCGCGGCGACCGCCGAGCTGTTGCCTTGCATGACATAGCCGATATGGCGGTCGGCGGCCGCGCGCAGTTGCACGAGCGCCTCCTCGGCGCTGCCCTTGCTGTCGAGCACAACCAGTTCGAGCGGGTGCGCGCCGTCGGGGAGCTTCACGCCGCCTTCTGCATTCACCTGTTCGACACCGAAGCGCAAATTGCGCTCCACCGCCGCGCCCGCATTCGCGAATGGGCCGGACATGCCTTCGATCAGCGCCAACTGGATCGGTGTGCCCGTGGGCCGCGCCACCGGCTTGCCTGCCGGTCCAGATGCCGCCTCTCCCGCGGCATAAGCCGCCGCGGCCGTCGAAATCGCCGCCAGCGCCACGACCGCCGCTGCTGCCGCCCGTTGCCACTTCGCCATCGTCATTGCCCCGCTGGATTCGTCGAAGCGCGGATCATAGGGCGTTCCGCACGGAATAAGCAAGCCGGCGAATCCGTTACTGTGCTTCCAGCGGCACCTTGCACGATGCGCAAATCTTTTGCTGCCTCCCGTGTCAAAATAATGCGTCTCGATGATAAAAACCGCTACTCAAATGCCATCGGAGGAAGTCATGTTCAACCGCCACCCATCCACGGCGGCCTCGATCGAAGCGCCGCCCGCAGCACGCCTGCGCCGCGCCGCGTTCGTCTGCCTGAGCGCGCTCACGCTCACGGTGACGCTCGCCGGTTGCGTGCAACCCTGGCAGCAATATAGCCAGGGCGCGGACGAATCGACCATCGTCGCACGCCTCGGCGCGCCGCGTGAAAGCTACGACCTGCCGAACGGCGGTAAACGGCTGATGTGGCCGACCCAGCCGATGGGCGAAACCACCACCGCCGCCGACATCGACGCATCCGGAAAAATCGTCACCGTACGCCAGGTGCTTCAGCCCAACGAGTTTTACCGGGCGGAAATCGGCAAGTGGACGAAGAGCGACGTGCTGGTGAACTTCGGCCGCCCGGTCGAAACGTCATATTTCCCGCTGATGAAGCGCGAGGTCTGGACGTATCGCTATCTGGAGGACAACGTCTGGTACATGATGTACAGCTTCTATTTCGACGAGCAGGGCATTGTGCGGCTCACGCAGAAAACCCCTGACCCGTTGCACGATCCGGATCGCCGCAGCCTGTTCTGAGCACACTTTCTGCTCACCACCGTCGCGTGGGCGCACGAAACGCAACCGCCTCGAAACCGGAAGCCTGGTGAGTTTTCAGCGAGATGCTCACCAGAAGGAAACACCACAAAAACAAGAAGCCCCGCGCTTTTCAGGGCGCAGGGCTTCTTCTCCATCTCGGTTTAGCGGGCACGCAGCCGGCGCGCCCCACTCCCACTACTCCGAGCGCTGCGGATTCAACTTGTCAAAGTTCGAATGCAGCTTGTTCAGCGCCGAGATATACGCCTTCGCGGAAGCCGCGACGATATCCGGATCAGTGCCCACGCCATTGACGATGCGCCCGCTCTTCGACAGCCGTACGGTCACTTCGCCTTGCGCCTGCGTCCCGGTGGTAATGGCGTTCACCGAATACAGCAGCAATTCCGAACCGCTACCCACTTCCGTTTCGATCGCATTGAGCGTGGCGTCCACCGGACCATTGCCGCGCGCCTCCCCGGTCACCTCCTTACCTTCGACCGAGAACACGATCTTCGCGTGCGGCTGCTCGCCGGTTTCCGAATGCTGCGACAGCGACAGGAACTTGTAGTGCTCCTTCTCCTGCGCTTCAGCCGACTCCTCGGTGACGATCGCAATGATGTCTTCGTCGAAGATTTCCGACTTGCGGTCGGCCAGTTCCTTGAAGCGTGCGAACGCAGTATTCAACTCGCCTTCGCTATCGAGCGCGATACCCAATTCCTGCAAACGCTGTTTGAATGCATTGCGGCCCGACAATTTGCCCAGCACGATCTTGTTCGCGCTCCAGCCTACGTCTTCGGCACGCATGATTTCGTACGTATCGCGCGCTTTCAGCACGCCGTCCTGGTGAATGCCGGATGCGTGCGCAAATGCGTTCGCGCCGACCACCGCCTTGTTCGGCTGCACGACGAAACCGGTGATCTGCGACACCAGCTTCGAAGCCGGCACGATCTGCGTCGTATCGAGACCGATTTCGAGGCCGAAGTAATCCTTGCGGGTCTTCACCGCCATTACGACTTCTTCGAGCGAGGTATTACCCGCGCGCTCGCCGAGGCCATTGATCGTGCACTCGACCTGACGCGCGCCGCCGATCTGCACGCCGGCCAGCGAGTTCGCCACCGCCATGCCGAGGTCGTTATGGCAATGCACGGAAAACACGGCCTTATGCGAGTTCGGAATACGCTCGCGCAGCGTCTTCACGAGCTGGCCATACAGCTCCGGCACACCATAGCCGACCGTATCGGCGATGTTGATCGTGGTCGCGCCTTCGGCGATAACCGCTTCGAGCACGCGGCAGAGAAAATCCATGTCCGAACGGCTGCCGTCTTCCGGCGAGAACTCGACGTCGTCCGTGAATTTGCGGGCGAAACGCACCGCGAGCTTCGCCTGCTCGAACACCTGATCCGGCGTCATGCGCAGCTTCTTTTCCATATGCAGCGGCGACGTTGCAATGAACGTGTGGATGCGGAAATGATCGGCCGGCTTGAGTGCGTCCGCCGCGCGTTGAATGTCTTTGTCGTTGGCACGGGCCAGCGAGCAGATCGTGCTGTCCTTGATCAGACCCGCGATGGTGTGGATCGAATCGAAGTCGCCATTCGAACTGGCCGCGAAACCCGCTTCGATCACGTCCACCTTCATCCGTTCGAGCTGCTTCGCGATACGGATTTTTTCTTCTTTCGTCATCGACGCGCCGGGCGATTGCTCGCCGTCACGCAACGTGGTGTCGAATATGATCAGTTTGTCGGCCATGTCGGGTCTCCTGAGGAGTCGTTCAATTGTGGGGATCGGATATTGGAATTCGGGCGTTCGCGCCACCGTTGGCGACGCTATCAACCACAGACGAGGCAGACGGAGGGCGGAAAACGGTAAGCGATCAGCGCGCTGGATGCGCCAGCACTAGCGCACCCGTGGCGCACCAGCTTGTTGAGGCTCGTGCTGCAGCTCAAATGGGAACCTGAACGCACTCATCCAACGACTATAGCGGCATTCCCGTCGCCGTGCAATTGGCGTCAGACCTGCCTGCCGCGCGCAACCGGACCGGCCCGGCAACGAAAAACGGCAGCCTGCGAAGGCTGCCGTTTTCTCATGTCACGCTCATGCAACGAAGCTGCGCCGTTATCTGTCCCGCGCCACGGAACGCGCCGGATTCGCCCTGCCCCGCAACGCCTGGTAGCCCCAGAACACATAGCCCGACAGACCGTACAGCACGAACAGCCCAAACAGCATCAGCGGCGGATCGGACGACACCAGCACGAACGCCACCACCACCAGCAGAATCACGCCGAACGGCACGCGATGCCGCACGTCGAGCGCTTTGCCGCTGTAGAACGGCGCGTTCGACACCATCGTCACACCCGCGTAGATAGTCAGCACGAAAGCGACCCACGGCAGCCATACCAGCTTGAGCGGCACGCGGTTGTCGGTGGCGAGCCACACGAAACCGGCGATCAGTGCCGCTGCTGCGGGGCTCGGCATGCCCTGGAAGAAGCGCTTGTCGACCACGCCGATGTTCGTGTTGAAGCGCGCGAGACGCAACGCCGCACCCGAACAGTAGACGAACGCGGCAAGCCAGCCCCAGCGGCCGAGATCCTTCAGAATCCACTCGTACATCACGAGCGCCGGCGCCACACCGAACGACACCATGTCCGAAAGACTGTCGAACTGTTCGCCGAACGCGCTTTGCGTATGCGTCATGCGGGCGACCCGGCCGTCCATGCCGTCCAGCACCATCGCCACAAAGATCGCGATTGCCGCGATTTCGAAGCGCACGTTCATCGCCTGCACCACGGCGAAAAAGCCGCAAAAAAGTGCGGCGGTGGTGAAGGCGTTCGGCAACAGGTAAATGCCGCGCTTCCTCAGAAACTGCTGACGCTGAGCACGCCGGCTATCGACTGCCGGCGACTCCGTCACGATCGGCTTGTTACGGCGGAACGGACGCGGCAGTGGTCCACTGCTGCGGGGTCGACGCGGTTTGAATGCGGCCATTCGGAAAACCTCCCAGGTGCCGCTTATAGTTCAGCGAGGATCGTGGACGACGCGGAAACCTTCTCGCCGATCGACACACGCGGACGGCTGCCAACCGGCAGGTACACGTCGACACGCGAGCCAAAACGGATAAATCCATAACGCTGACCACGCGTGAGCGGCTCACCTGAGCGGACGTAGCAAAGAATGCGCCGCGCAATCAGACCGGCGATCTGCACCGACGTCACCGTCTGGCCGCCGGCCATTTCGATCACTACCGCATTGCGTTCGTTTTCGGTCGAAGCCTTATCCACGGCGGCATTCAGATACGCGCCCGGGAAATATTCGACCTTGGAGATCGCGCCATCCACCGGCGAGCGTTGCGAGTGGACATTGAAAACGTTCATGAACACGCTGATCTTCAGCGCTTCACGATTGGCATACGGATCATGCGCTGTTTCGACGGCGACGATGCGGCCGTCCGCCGGGCACAGTACGGCGTTCGCCTGAGTCGGAATCGGCCGTGCCGGATCGCGGAAGAACTGCACGACGAAGATCAGGATCAGCCAGAACAGCCATGCAAAGCCGAATCCCGCGAAGGCATGAACCAGTAATGCAACGACGGCCGCGATGGCGATGAACGGCCAGCCTTCTCGCGCGATGATCGGATGAGGGTAATTCATGGATGGCTTCTGTATTTTTGTAAAACCGTAGGATAGCAAAAGCCGCCCAGGGTTCAGCACCCTTGGACGGCTTTTTGCATTACCGGCTGCTGCGACGAGGCGCCGCGCCGGTCAAGATGCCGTAAAAGGCTTCTTAGTTCTTCGACTGATCGACCAGCTTGTTCGCAGCGATCCACGGCATCATCGAACGCAGCTTCGCGCCCACCGTTTCGATCTGGTGCTCGGCCGTCAGACGGCGGCGCGATTGCAGCGTCGGTGCGCCAGCCTTGTTTTCGATGATGAAGCTCTTTGCGTACTCGCCGGTCTGGATGTCCGTCAGCACGGCCTTCATCGCCTTCTTCGTTTCAGCCGTCACGATACGCGGACCCGTCACGTATTCGCCGTATTCGGCGTTGTTCGAGATCGAGTAGTTCATGTTCGCGATGCCGCCTTCGTAGATCAGGTCGACGATCAGCTTCAGTTCGTGCAGGCATTCGAAGTACGCCATTTCCGGCGCGTAACCCGCTTCCACCAGCGTTTCGAAGCCGGCCTTGATCAGGTCGACCGTACCGCCGCACAGCACGGCTTGTTCGCCGAACAGGTCGGTTTCCGTTTCTTCGCGGAAGTTCGTTTCGATGATGCCGGCACGGCCGCCGCCGTTCGCTGCTGCGTACGACAAAGCGATGTCACGCGCTGCGCCCGACTTGTCTTGCGCCACGGCGATCAGGTGGGGCACGCCGCCACCTTGCGCATACGTACCGCGAACCGTGTGGCCCGGCGCCTTCGGCGCGATCATGATCACGTCCAGATCCGCACGCGGGATCACTTGACCGTAGTGCACGTTGAAGCCGTGTGCGAAGGCCAGCGCCGCGCCTTGCTTGATGTTGGCGTGCACTTCCTTGGCGTAGACGTCAGCGATCTGCTCGTCCGGCAGCAGCATCATGACGACGTCCGCGCCCTTGACGGCTTCCGCCACTTCCTTGACTTGCAGGCCGGCGTTCTCAGCCTTGCTCCACGATGCGCCGCCTTTGCGCAGACCGACCGTGATGTTCACGCCGCTTTCCTTCAGGTTCAGCGCGTGAGCATGGCCTTGCGAGCCATAGCCGATGATGGTGACTTGCTTGCCCTTGATGAGGGAGAGGTCGGCGTCCTTGTCGTAGAAAACTTTCATGTCGGTTCCTTGGCTAAATTCGGTGAAATCAGTGAAATACAAATACTGCGAATGGTGTGTTGCTTGGCCGGGTTCTTAAACGCACTGCCCGGCTTCGATCGAGACGGTTGATCACGCAACCTGAAACGCAACCCAGAAGCGCAACTCAGCGCGCGCCTCAAACCTTCAGGATGCGCTCGCCGCGGCCAATGCCCGAACTGCCCGTACGGACGGTTTCGAGAATCGCAGTCGCGTCGATCCCTTCGATGAAGGCATCGAGCTTGTCGCTCGCGCCCGTCAGTTCGATCGTGTAGGTCTTTTCGGTGACGTCGATGATCCGGCCGCGGAAAATATCCGACATCCGTTTCATCTCCTCACGTTCCTTGCCGACCGCCCTCACCTTGATCAACATCAGCTCGCGCTCGATGTGGGCGCCCTCGGTAAGGTCGACCACTTTCACCACCTCGATCAGGCGGTTCAGATGCTTCGTGATCTGTTCGATCACGTCGTCCGAGCCAATGGAGACGATGGTCATGCGCGACAGCGAACGATCTTCGGTCGGAGCCACCGTCAAGGTTTCAATGTTGTAGCCGCGTGCCGAGAACAGCCCCACCACGCGTGATAACGCGCCCGGTTCGTTTTCCAGCAGGACAGAAATAATGTGTCTCATGTTTCGCTTCTTCCAGATGTTTTATCGATGTATGCGAGCGGTTTCGCGCCGCTTCGTCCGCCAGCGCCCTTTGTGGAGGCGCGCATGACGAAGCCGGCACGAGAAACCGTCGTTATAGATCTTCCGAACCCATGAGCATCTCAGTGATGCCCTTGCCGGCCTGGACCATCGGCCAGACGTTTTCGGTCGGATCGGTCTGGAAATCGAGAAACACCGTGCGATCTTTCAGGCGCAGCGCTTCCTTCAGCGCCGGTTCCACGTCGGCCGTGCGTTCGATGCGCATGCCGACATGGCCGTACGCTTCGGCGAGCTTCACGAAATCCGGCAGCGCATCCATGTACGAATGCGAATAGCGCTTGCTGTATTCGATCTGCTGCCACTGGCGCACCATGCCCAGATAGCGGTTGTTCAGCGAAATGATCTTCACCGGAGTCTCGTACTGCTTGCAGGTCGAGAGTTCCTGGATACACATCTGGATCGAGCCTTCGCCCGTGATACAGAGCACGTCGTCGTCCGGGTGCGCCATCTTCACGCCCATCGCCGCCGGCAGGCCGAAGCCCATCGTGCCGAGGCCACCGGAGTTGATCCAGCGGCGCGGCTTGTTGAAGCGATAGAACTGCGCCGCCCACATCTGGTGCTGACCGACGTCGGAACACACGAAGGCATTGCCGTCGGTCAGTTCCCACGCCTTTTCCACCACGTACTGCGGCTTGATGATGTCGCTCTTGCGGTCGAACTTCAGGCAGTCTTTGGCGCGCCAGGCTTCGATGTCCTTCCACCAGTCGGCGAGCGCCGCGGTGTCCGGGCCATGTTCGGCCGTTTGCAACTGCTCGATCAGCTCCTTCAGCACTTCCTTCACGTCGCCGACGATCGGAATGTCGACCTTGACGCGTTTGGAGATGGAGGAAGGATCGATGTCGATATGGATGATCTTGCGCGGGCGCGACGCGAAGTGCGCCGGGTCGCCGATCACACGGTCGTCGAAGCGCGCGCCGATCGCGATCAGCACGTCGCAGTGCTGCATCGCCATGTTGGCTTCGTACGTGCCGTGCATGCCGAGCATGCCGAGGAACTTCTTGTCGCTCGCGCGGTAGCCGCCCAGACCCATCAACGTATTGGTGATCGGATAGCCGAGCAGATCGGCGAACTGGTTCAGCTCACGCGATGCGTCCGCGAGGATAATGCCGCCGCCGGTATAGATATACGGACGCTTGGCCGACAGCAGCAAGGCAACCGCCTTGCGGATCTGGCCGGAGTGGCCTTTCGTGACCGGGTTGTACGAGCGCAGCGAAACGCTCTTGAGCGGCTCGTACTGGCACGGCATCTTCGACACGTCTTTCGGAATGTCGATCAGCACCGGGCCGGGGCGGCCGGTACGGGCGATGTAGAAAGCTTTCTTGACGGTAGCGGCGAGGTCGCGCACGTCCTTCACGAGGAAGTTGTGCTTCACGCAAGGACGCGTAATGCCGACCGTATCGCACTCCTGGAACGCATCCTGGCCGATCGCAGCAGTCGGCACCTGGCCGCTGATCACCACCATGGGAATCGAATCCATGTAGGCAGTGGCGATGCCGGTCACCGCATTGGTGACGCCGGGGCCGGAGGTCACGAGGCACACACCCACTTTGCCGGTGGAACGCGCATAGGCGTCAGCGGCGTGGACTGCGGCTTGTTCGTGGCGCACGAGGACGTGCTGGAATTTGTCCTGCTTGTACAGCTCGTCGTAAATGTAGAGTACCGAGCCGCCGGGATAGCCCCAGATAAACTCGACGTCTTCGTCGGCCAGTGCCTTCATGAGCACGGTGGCGCCGATAGAGTCAGCTTGAGGATGGAGGGTCGTATCCGACGTGGAGAATTCCGCGCTGGGCATATTCATTTATTCACCTTTCGAATTTTCGGCAAAAAATTGATCGGGTGCTCTCTGCCGGGCTTGTGGCTCGGGTTCAAGCGGCGCGTCCAGTTGACAGGTGAGCTTCTTGGGCCACACCTCAATTGAGACAAGTCACTTATGTTGCGAACCAGCGACGATATCCGCAGATGTCCGCGCGGTCAAGCAAATATTGCCCCGACGCCCTGCCTGCGCATCCCGTCATGGGTCAAAAACGACCGAAACCTTGTTATAGAGATAGAAGGGAGGGCGGGTTTCGCCCCAGCGACGCGAAAGTTTGTTAGCATCCGCGAGTTTTACGACATTTTTCGACCGATTACGCGCACGCACGCTGCGCCGACCCCCAAACGGATGGCATCAGACAAGGAACTCGCCGATTTTCTGGCGGGCGTCGAAAGGCGCGCATTCAAGCAGACGGTCTACGCCGTGCGGGACGACGACGCCTCGCTCGATATCGTGCAGGACGCGATGATCAAGCTCGCCGAAAAATACGGCGACCGTCCGGCCGCCGAACTTCCGCTGCTGTTTCAGCGTATTCTCCAGAATGCGATGCACGACTATTTCCGTCGTGCCAAAGTGCGCAATACTTGGGTTAGTCTGTTTTCCTCGCTCGGCAACGCCGACGACGACGAATTCGACCCACTCGAAACATTCGAGGCGCAGCAAGGTTCAGCGGGCTCGGAAAGCAACGAACAGAAACTCGAACGCGAACAGGTCTTACAGTTAATCGACGACGAGATCCAAAAGTTACCGGCACGTCAACGGGAGGCGTTTCTCATGCGTTATTGGGAAGATATGGATGTCGCCGAGACTGCCGCCGCGATGGGCTGCTCCGAAGGCAGTGTGAAAACGCACTGCTCGCGGGCCACCCACACGCTGGCGCAAGCGCTCAAGGCTAAAGGAATCACCCTATGAGCTCCCTAGAAACCAAAGAACTCGAGTTCGCCCGCCAGGTGCGCCGCGCGCTCGACGAAACCGCCGCCAGTATTCCGCCCGCTACCGTCGACCGGCTCGCTGTGGCGCGCCGCGCCGCGCTCGCTCGCAAGAAACCCGAGACCGTGAGCGCCCTGGTGTTCGTGCCCGCCTTCGCCGGTGCCGGCATGCCCTCCGGTATGCCGCAGATCGAGATGCCGCAGCGCCGCCGTTCGCCGCTGCGCCGCTTTGCGCTCGCCTGGCCGCTCGTCGCGCTGGTCGTCAGCCTCGTGGGCATTGCCTACTGGGAAGACCAGCAACGCACTGCCGAACTCGCCGATATCGATGCAGCCATGCTAAGCGACGACTTGCCGCTCAATGCCTATCTCGATCACGGTTTCAACGCGTACCTATCACGCGCCCACTGAGCGGGAGATTCTTCGGGTGAGTTACAAGCGCGGCTTGGCCGTTGTTTTCGGATGCGCGATCGCGGCCCTGGTGTCGTTTGCCGCGACGTATCCGCGCTTTTATCCGAACCCGTCGACCGCCAGCGCACCCTCCGCAGGCGGCAACGCGACCGCCAAAGCACCCGCGCCTACGCTCGCCGTAGACCTACCCAGCCTGTCCAACAACAATAGCCCGATGGCGTGGTCGCACCTGAGCTCGGCCGACCACCTTGCGCTCGCGCCGTTCGCCAGCGCATGGGATTCCTTCAGCGACGAACGCAAGCGAAAATGGATCAAGATCGCGTCGCGTTACCCGAAGTTGTCGCCCGATGCGCAAAAACGCCTGCATGACCGAATGACTGAATGGGTGCGCATGACGCCCGATCAACGACGCGTCGCCCGCGAAAACTATCAGGTGTCGAAAGAGTTGCCGCGCGAAACCCGCCAGAATGCATGGAAGGCCTATCAGCAATTGCCGGAAGAGCAGAAGGAGCGGCTCGCCGCGAGCGAGCGTAAGCGGCGGCCGAGCGTCGTGAGCGCGCCGCCGTCCGGCAAGACCGAGATCAAGGGCCTCGACCGTCTGGTCAATGCCCGGGAGCACGGCGCGAGCAGTGTCGCAGCAGCGAGTGCCGCGGCGGCCGCGCCATTGCCGAGCCCGGTCGTCACACCGGCAATTCCCGCTGCAGGCAGCTTCGTGCCCGCCACGCCGGTGCCGGTTTCGCCGGCCGAGGCGCCGTCGATCTTCAACGGCTCCTGACCCGCGCCCCACTGTGTCCCAGCCACTCGCCACCTCGACACTACCCGCCGACTCGTCCGGCACCGCGCCCACCGTTCGCCGGCGCCTTGCCGCGCTGCTCTACGAAGCCGTGATCCTGTTCGGCGTTGTGTTCCTTGCCGGCTATCTTTTCAGCACGTTGACGCAGCAGCGCAACGGCCTCACCCATCACAATCTGCTCGCCGCGTGGATCGGCCTCGTGGTCGGTCTGTATTTCGTCTGGTTCTGGACCCATAGCGGCCAGACGCTGCCGATGAAAACCTGGCGCCTGCGCGTCGTCGCCGCTGACGGCACGCCGCTGTCCACGGGACGCGCGATCGTCCGTTACGTGCTGGCGTGGCTGTGGTTTTTACCGCCGCTCGCGCTGCATCCGTTGCTGAACCTCGCCGTGCCGCAAACGCTGGTGATCGCCGCGATCTGGTTCGTGCTGTGGGCCGCCACCGGCCGCTTCGATCCGCAACGTCAATTCCTGCATGATCGCCTCGCCGGCACGCGCGTCGTCAGCGTCGCACAGTAAGCTCACCGACAGGTCACTGATCCTCACTGACCGCCTCGCCATTCACGCCGCCGCGTTCGCGGTTCGCGCTCGCCTGACTGCGATTGCCGCTCGCCACAGGCTCCGTCTGCACGTTGTCTTCCGCCACAGTAATAAGAACTTCTCGTGACTGTCACGGCAGGGTCACGCGCGGCTGGCGCAATACGGGCACCGCAACTCGACGCGTGAGCCATGGACCCCAAAACGTCCGCGACTTCCCTGTTCCGCCAGACCGGCCCGAGCGTCGACCCTGTCGCGTTCCGCCCGGAACCCAACCCTAGCCACGGACGGCCGTTGCCTGTGCCGTCACTGCCGCTCGACACACAGGCCGCCCGGCACGACGACGAGCACGCCGAACCGCACCGCTATCGCACCATCTGGCTGTCCGACATCCACCTCGGCTCGAGCGGTTGTCAGGCGCCATATCTGCTCGACTTCCTGCGTCACAACGAGTCGGAATACCTGTACCTCGTGGGCGACATCATCGACGGCTGGCAGTTGAAAAAAGGCTGGTACTGGCCGCAGGCGCACAACGACGTCGTGCAGAAGGTGCTGCGCAAAGCGCGCAAAGGCACGCAGGTGATCTACGTGCCGGGTAATCACGACGAAGCCGCGCGGCAGTTCTGCGACCTGGCGTTCGGCGACATCCACGTGCGCGGCGAAGCGTTCCATACCACGCTCGCCGGCAAGCGCCTGTGGATCGTGCACGGCGATCTGTTCGACGGCGTGATCCAGCACGCCAAATGGCTCGCCTATCTCGGCGACACGCTCTACACGATGATCCTGATCCTGAACCGCTGGTTCAACCGGATCCGCAGCCGGCTCGGCTTTCCGTACTGGTCGCTGTCGCAGTACCTGAAGCATCAGGTGAAGAACGCGGTGAATTTCATCTCCTCGTTCGAGCGCGTAATGACCGACGAAGCGCGCCGCCGCGGTTGCGACGGCGTGGTCTGCGGACACATTCACAAAGCCGAAATCCGCGAGATCGACGGTGTGCTGTATTGCAACGACGGCGATTGGGTCGAAAGCCTGTCGGCGCTCGTCGAGACGTATGAAGGCGAACTCAAGGTGATCTACTGGACTGTGATGCGCGCCCCGGAAGTCGGCGTGCAAAAGGCCCGGGCGACCGCGTAGTCCCTCTCCACTTCTATTGGGCCGAAACCGATGAAGATCATGATCGTCACCGACGCATGGGAACCGCAGGTCAATGGCGTCGTGCGCACGCTGAAAAACACCACCCGCGAACTCACCGCGCTCGGCCACCAGGTCGATCTGCTGACGCCGCTCGAATTCAAGACGATTCCGTGCCCGACCTATCCGGAGATTCGCCTGTCGCTGCTGCCGCGCCGCAAGCTCCATCAGCGCATCGACGAATTCGCGCCCGACGCGCTGCACATCGCCACCGAAGGCCCGCTCGGCATGGCCGCGCGCGCCTATGCGATCAAGCACAAGCTGCCGTTCACCACCGCTTATCACACGCGCTTTCCCGAATACGTGCAGGCGCGTTTCGGCATTCCCATCGCGCTCACCTACAAGTTTCTGCACTGGTTCCACAAGGCGTCTCTGGCGGTGATGGCGCCCACGCCCGTGGTCAAGGCTGACCTCGAGAAATTCGGCTTCACCAACGTGGTGTTGTGGACGCGCGGCGTCGACCTCGAGATCTTTCATCAGATGGACTCGAAGGTCCTCAACACCGCGCGGCCGATCTTTCTGTACGTAGGGCGTGTGGCGGTCGAAAAGAATGTCGAGGCGTTTCTCAAGCTCGATCTGCCTGGCTCGAAGTGGGTTGCGGGCGAAGGCCCGGCGCTGGCCGAACTGAAGTCGCGTTATCCGCAAGCGAATTATCTGGGCGTGCTGACGCAAGCCGAACTGGCCAAGGTCTATGCCGCCGCTGACGTATTCGTGTTCCCGAGCCGCACCGATACCTTCGGACTCGTGCTGCTCGAAGCGCTGGCCTGCGGCACGCCGGTCGCGGCGTATCCGGTAACCGGCCCGATCGACGTGCTCGGCGACGGCGGCGCGGGCGCCATGCACGAAGACTTGCGCGAAGCGTGCCTCGAAGCGCTGAAAATCGAGCGCAGCCATGCACGCGCGTGGGCCGAACGCTTCTCGTGGGCAGCGGCGTCCGAACAGTTCGCGGCCCATCTGAAGCCGTTGCCGCGCACGTCGTATCGCGAGGAAAGCGCCGCCGCGTGATGCGACGCGCCGAGCCGTTTATGCGAACCCGACACTCCACTGCGGCGCATGTGTCGAACGGCGCGCTGCACGCCGTCGATGCCAACACCGACAGCACTAACCGCGAGCCGTTCGACGACGTGAGCGAGCACGACACGTCGAATCATGTCGACCAGGCGAATGGCGTTCACGGCATGAACGGCGCGAGCCGCGAGAGCCCCGGGAGCATCGAGAGCGATGCCCACAACGAACCGCTCAGCCCAGACGATCCGTTCGCCCCGCTCCCCTTCAACCCCTACAAGGGCAATCGCGGCCTGACCCGCGCATGGCACGCGATGAAAAATTCGCTTGCCGGCTTTCGCGTGGCGATCCGCGAGGAAAGCGCATTCCGTCAGGAACTCACGCTCGCCGCGATTCTGGTTCCGTGCGGCGTGCTGGTGCCGGTCGATCCTGTGTCACGCGTATTGCTGCTCGGCTCGGTGATGCTGGTGCTGATCGTCGAATTGCTGAATTCGAGCGTCGAGGCGGCCATCGACCGGATTTCGCTCGAACGCCACGAGTTGTCACGCCGGGCCAAAGATCTCGGCAGCGCGGCAGTGATGGTCGCGCTCGGCATGTGTCTGATGACGTGGGGGTTGATCGTCGGGCCGCTGGTCGTGCGCTGGGTCACGGCGTGGCTGTGAGCGTGGCGATGAATTCGCCCCGAAGCACCGCCTGATACCCTCTGCCAAGGTCCCGAAAAATGAAAACCCTGAGTATCCGCTTGGTATAAGAACGGTCGGTTTATAATCGTCCGATAGTCTCACACAGGAAAACGCCGGGCCGTCCCAGGTTTTCCTGCCCCTTCGGGGGGCCTGCCGCGCAGCGGCAGGTTTGGGGCGCTCCACTATACCAACCGCGTCCGGGTGGATCACGCAATAGCGGCACGCCGCCATGCGCCCAGCCCGGCGTAACCAGGGCCGGACGACATGGAAGCCAAACCTCCCCGCCGCACCCGCGAACGGATCCTCGAACTGTCGTTGAAACTGTTCAACGAAATCGGCGAGCCGAACGTCACGACGACGACGATCGCCGAGGAAATGGAAATCAGTCCAGGCAACCTGTACTACCACTTCCGCAACAAAGACGACATCATCAACAGCATCTTCGGCCAGTTCGAGCAGGAGATCGAAAAGCGTCTGCGTTTTCCCGACGATCACCGCGCGACGATCGACGAGATGTGGTCGTACCTGCAGTACATGGTCGATTTCACCTGGCGCTATCGTTTCCTGTATCGCGACCTGAACGATCTGCTGGCGCGCAACCGCACGCTGGAAACGCACTTCAAGCAGATCATCAGCCACAAGGTGCGCTTTGCCAGCCAGTTCTGCGAGCAACTCGTGGCCGACGGCGAAATGGTCGCCACGCCCGAAGAGCTGCACGTGATCGCCACCAATGTCGGCGTGATCGGCACGTACTGGCTGTCGTATCAGTTCGTGATGAACCCGCGCAAGTACAACGAGCAGGAAACGATTCGCGCGGAACTGCATCAGGTGAGCGTGCAGATCGTCTCGCTGATGGCGCCTTACCTGCGCGGACGCTCGCGGCAGATTTTCGACGACCTCGTCTCCGGCAAGCTGCCCAAACGCGAGTTCTACGACTACCTGCCGCCGAAGGAAGGCGCCGCGCCCCGCAACGAACCGAAGGACGTTTGAGTATGAAGTCGGTGTGTGTGTATTGCGGCTCCTCCGACGGAGCCAGACCGTTGTACGCCGAAGCCGCGCGCGCTTTCGGCCGCGCGCTGGTGCAGGCCGATCTCGCGCTGGTCTATGGCGGCGGCAAGGTCGGTCTGATGGGTGTGATCGCCGACACGGTAATGGCCGAAGGCGGCCGCGCAATCGGCGTGATTCCCGAATTGCTGCTCAACAAGGAAGTCGGCCACAACGGCCTGACCGAGCTGCATGTGGTGCCCGACATGCATCATCGCAAGAAGATGATGGCCGACCTGTCCGATGCTTTCGTCGCGATGCCGGGCGGCGCGGGCACGCTCGAAGAACTGTTCGAGGTCTATACGTGGGCGCAGCTCGGCTATCACCAGAAGCCGGTGGCACTGCTGAATATCGACGGCTTCTACGATCCGCTGATCGCGCTGCTCAAACACACGGTAGATGAAGGCTTCATGCGGCAGACCTATTTCGACATCCTGCAACAGGATGCCGATCCGGTTGCGCTGATCGACAAGCTGCAACGCTATCAGCCGCCCGCCAGCGACAAATGGGCCATCAAGCGCGACGCCGTTTGATCGCCGTTTGATCGCCGTTTGATCGCCGTTTGATCGCCGTTTGATCGCCGCCAGACGCGCCTCTCCGACCGTCTGAACGAACACCGGCCGCACGCTCCCGCGGCCCCCGCCCGAACGATGAGGTTGCAATGACGAAAGCCGTTCTGATCACCGGTGGCAGCCGCGGCATTGGCCGCGCGACCGCGCGTTTGCTGGGCGCACGCGGCTGGTCGGTCGGCGTGAATTACGCGCGGAACCTCGCGGCCGCGCAGGACACGGCGGCTGAAGTGGAACGCGCCGGCGGCCAGGCGTTGCCGATTGCCGGCGACGTCGCCAGTGAAGCCGACGTGATCGCGATGTTCGACGCGCTCCAGCAAAAGTTCGGCCGGCTCGATGCGCTCGTCAACAATGCCGGGATCGTTGCGCCCACGAGCCAGCTCGCGGATATGGACCTCGCGCGTCTGAAGCGCATGTTCGACGTCAACGTGCTCGGCGCGTATCTGTGCGCGCGTGAAGCCGCGCGCCGGATGTCGACCACGCGTGGGGGAGCGGGTGGCGTGATCGTGAACATCTCGTCGGCGGCCTCGCGTTTGGGTTCGCCGAACGAATACGTCGACTATGCCGGCTCGAAAGGCGCCATCGACACCATGACGATCGGCCTCGCCAAGGAACTCGGCCCGCAGGGCGTGCGCGTGAACGCAGTGCGCCCCGGCCTGATCGATACCGAAATCCATGCCAGCGGCGGCAAGCCCGAGCGCGCGGCCCAGCTCGGCGCAACCACACCGCTGGGCCGTCCCGGCAGCGCCGGCGAAGTCGCCGAGTCGATCGTCTGGTTGCTGAGCGACGCCGCTTCGTACGTGACGGGCGCACTGCTCGACGTCACCGGCGGACGCTGAATATCGCGCGCTGATCTTGCGGCGGGTGGTTTCCGCCGGCCGCTCCGCTCCTCTCCTTTCCCGCCCTCATTCCCGTCAATCTGACGAGGAATCGACGCAATCCGTTCGTCCGACCACGTTATCCCACGCTTTTTCTGTAATCAGCCGTAATAAACTGGGACTACAATCCCAGCGATCGCATGCGCCCATGTGGGACGCATAGCCAGAACATAAGTCCGTGGCCCACGTCGCCGCGTACGGCGACCAGAGATTCTCATGTACGAAAACCGATCCGCGCCCTGGCGCGCGGGGAACGTCGCGGTTGCGACGCCTGCACCAGCCGGTCCCGCCGATGGCGCGCCGGACGCGTCCCAAAGCTCGCTACACGCTGCCGAATCCGGCGCCGTCTTGCCAACCGGCCACACTACCGCAGCCGCAGCGCCCACAAGACCCGCCGCCCCTGCCGGCCCCTCCGCGCCCGGCACTGTAGCGCCCGTTTCGCGTGGCGCCCGGCGCTTGCACGCGCTCGCGGCTGTCCGTCCGTTGACGTGGCTGGCCGTGCTGGCAATCCTTTGCGCGTGGCTCCTGCCCGGTACTTTGGGCCACGAGCCGTGGAAGCAGGACGAGACCTACACGTTCGGGATCATCCAGCACATGCTCGACACCGGCGATCTGGTCGTGCCCACCAACGCCGGCCAGCCCTTCGTCGAAAAACCGCCGATCTATGACTGGGTCGCCGCCGGCCTCGCGTGGATGTTCGGCCGCTATCTGCCTTTGCATGACGCCGCGCGCCTCGCGAGCGCGCTCTTCGCCGGGCTGACCGTCTACTACACGGCACGCGTCGCCCGCCGCGCGGTGGCGGCATCGAACTGGTTCGATATCCGTATCATCGGCACGCTGGCGTTGTTCGCGAGCACGCTCGTCGTCATCAAGCACGTGCACGACATGATGACCGACGTCGCGTTGATGGCCGGCGCCGCGATCGGTTTCTGCGGATTGTTCGAACTCGTACTCGTGCATCTGCGCGACGAAGCACGCCTGCTACGGGGCGACGCACGCCGCCGGCGCCACGCCATGCTGAGCGGCGCGGCGATGTTCGGCGCGGGCGTGGGCGTGTCATTGCTGGCCAAGGGTCTGTTCGTGCCGCTCGTGTTCGGCGCCACCACTGTCGCGGTGCTGATGCTGTATCCCGCCTGCCGCACCCGCAGCTTTGCAGGAGCGCTCAGCGTCGCCGTGCTGGTCTGCGCGCCCTTCGCGCTGATCTGGCCGATCTGTTTCTATCTGCGCTCCGAAGCGCTCTTCAAGGTCTGGCTGTGGGACAACAACATCGGCCGCTTCTTCGGTTTTTCGGTAGCGGAACTCGGCTCTGAAAACGAAAGCCGTCTGTTCGTGCTGCGTACCGTGCTGAGCGTCGGCTTTCCGGTCGTACCGCTTGCCGTGGCCGCGCTCGCCAGCGGCGGGTGGCGCCGCTGGCGCGATCCGCGCGTGGCGCTGCCGGTGATTTTCGCGGGCATCGGTTTCGCTGTCCTGCAAGCCTCGGCAACGGTGCGCGAACTGTACATCCTGCCGTTCATCGCCCCGCTCGCATTGGTGGCGACGCAAGGCATCGAAAAGCTGCCGCGGTCTCTGCACGCAAGCTGGGACATGGCGAGCCGCGTGTTGTTCGGCAGCGCGGCCGCGCTCGCGTGGATCATCTGGTCGATCATGAGCGATCCGGCCAACACGCATGCGTCGCTGCACCGGCTCGGCCGCTGGTTATCGCTCGACTGGGTGTTGCCGGTCAAGCCGGGGCTGATCGCGCCCGCCCTGCTGATGACGCTCGGCTGGCTATGGCTGCTGCCGGTGTTCAAACACACCGGCAAATGGCGTGGCGTGCTGAGCTGGTGTGCGGGCGCGATTCTCACGTGGGGACTGGTGAGCACGCTGCTGCTGCCGTGGCTCGACTATGCGAAGAGCTACCGTTCCGTGTTCGAAAATCTCGGTAGCCGGTTGAATATCGAGTGGAACGATGGCGATTGCATGGCCAGCACGGACCTCGGTGAATCCGAAGCGCCGATGCTGTACTACTACACCGGCATCGAGCATCAACCGACCACGAATACCGCAACCACCGAGTGCACGTGGCTGATCCAGCAAAGCCGCCGCGACAATGCACGTATGCCGGCGGGTGATTGGCAACTGTTCTGGTCGGGTGCGCGCCCCGGCGATACCGACGAGTTGCTGCGTGTCTTTGTGCGGACACCGGCAACGCCCGCGCGTGGCGATTAGCACATGGCGTGCAGATAGCACCTTGCCCCTGCCTGCGTGCCTGCGTGCCTGCGTGCCTGCGTGCCTGCGTGCCTGCGTGCCTGCGTGCCTGCGTGCCGCCTTCAGACCTAAAACGACGAACCGGGTTCCTTCAGAAAAGCCATTTCTTCAGCCGTCGACTGGCGCCCGAGCAGCGCATTGCGATGCGGAAAACGTCCGAAACGTTCGATGATTCTGGCGTGCCTGACCGCAGACGAGTAGTAGGACGCTCCACCCGGCTCCGCCTTCAGCTGTTTGAACAGGCGCAGCGATTCGTGCTGGCTGGCAAGCGTTTCGTCATGTTCGAACGGCAAATACGCGAACGCGCGATGATGCGCGGTCGGCAATAAACGATCGGCGCCGCTGGCGATCATCTGTTGCGCGATGTGCAGCGCTTGATGATCGGCAGCGAAAGCGCGCGATGAGTTGCGATGGCAATTGCGGGAAAACTGATCCAGCACGATGATCAGCGCTAGCGCGCCGAGCGGCGTTTCCGTCCAGCTGTCGAGAGACCCTGCGCGCGCCTTGTCGATCAGTGCCCCGAAACGTTCCAGCAGCATCGCATCGAAGGCGTCGTCGCGGGAAAACCAGAGCTTGCGCGCCTCGCCGAAAGTGGGGGCATCCGGAGCGCCGAACCAGCAATCCAGGACCGCGCGCGCCTCCGCCGTTTCCGTCCCCGCTGCCCGCTCAACCATTGCGGTTGCGCATCCAGTCCGCGGTCTCGAAGAACGACGCCAGCAACCGCTCCCTCAACGGCTCGGCAAGCCCAACATCTTCCATCGCCCACGCCATGCAGCGAAGCCACTGATCCCGCTCGCTGGACGCGATCGGAAACGGCATATGCCGCGCGCGCAGCCGGGGATGGCCGAACCGGCTGATGTAATGATCGGGGCCGCCCATCCATCCGCACAGGAACCAGAAAAACTTGTCGCGCGAGCCATCGAGCGATTCGGGATGCAAAGCGCGAATCCCGGCGAATTCCGTTTCGAGATCCATCAAGTCATAAAACCGGTCGACCAGCTCGCGCACGCGCGCTTCACCGCCCACCAGTTCGAAGGCCGTCGGCTGTGCCGCGGTCACTTCGTCGTTAAGATCGCTCATACCCAATCACAAAAACAAGAAAGAAAAATCACGCATCCCGCAGCGATTGCAGCGCAGGCCGCGCCAGCACATGCCGCAAGCTGAGCCAGCCACCCACGCCCCCGCAGGCGATGCCGGCCGCGATACCTGCGGGCAACAGCCACGGATTGAACGTCAGATAAAACTCGAACACGCGCGTCGCCAGTAACCAGCCGATCACCTGCGCACCGAGCGCCGCCATCAACCCCGCCAGCGCCCCCACCGCCACGAACTCGGCGATCTGTACCGCGCGTACCTGACGATGCGAGGCCCCCAGCGCGCGCAGCAGCGCGGATTCTCGCATACGCTCATCGCGAGTGCCGGCAAGCGCCGCGTACAGCACCAGCACGCCGGCCGCGAGCGTGAACGCGAACAGGAACTGCACCGCGCCGATCACCTGCTGCAATACGCGCTGCACCTGCGCCAGAATCGGTCCGGTGTCGATGGCCGTGAGATTCGGATAGGCGGCGATCAGCCCGTCGATCGTCGACTGTTTTTCCGGCGGCAAATGGAAACTCGTGATGAACGTCGCCGGGAAATCCTGCAAGGCGGCAGGCGGCATCAGCACGAAAAAGTTGACCTTGAACGAGCCCCAGTCGAGCTTGCGCACACTCGTCACCGGTGCATCGATTTGCAGGCCCGTCACGTCGAAGCGCAGCGTATCGCCGGGCTTGACGTTGATCAGCTTCGCCAGCCCCTGCTCGATCGAAATCTGCGACGTCTTCGTGTCGCCATACCAGGTGCCGGCGGAAAGACGGTTGTCGTCGGGCAATTCGGTCGTGTACGACAGATTGAACTCGCGGTCGACGAGACGCTTCGCATCGTCGCCCTTGAACGAATCCGGATTGACTGGCTTGCCGTTGATCGCAATCAGCCGGCCGCGCACCATCGGCGAGAGCACCGTGCCGGGCACGCCGTGCGTGCTCAGATACTGCGTGACGGCGTCGCGCTGGTCGGGCTGGATATCGATGATGAATTCGTTCGGCGCGTCGGGCGGCGTCGATTTACGCCAGCCGGCCACCAGGTCGTTGCGCGTCATCGCGATCAGCAACAGGCACATCAGGCCGATGCCGAGCGCGGTGATCTGCAACGCACTCGCACCACCGCGCCGCTCCAGCGACGCCAGCGCGTAGCGCCAGCCGATGCCCGCATTCACGCGCTCGCTGCGCACCACACGCGAGGCGCCCCACAGCGCCAGCCGCGCAATGCACGCGAACACCAGCAAGCCGCCGGCAAAGCCACCCGCGACGATGCCGCCGAGCTTCAACTCGCCCGCGGCGACAATCAGTAGCGCGGCGAACAACACGATGCCGAGCGCGTACGCGGCCCAGGCGGTGCGCCCCGCCTCGCCCCATTCGCGGCGCAGCACGCGCACCGGCGGCACGCGCGTCAGCGGCAACAGCGGCGGCAGCGCGAAACCGAGCAACAACACAAGACCGGCCGCGATACCTTCGAGCGCCGGCCATACGGTTGGATACGGCAGCACGACGTCGATCAGACTGCCGAGCCACGTGAGCAACGC
The DNA here is from genome assembly GCF_046030355.1 of Paraburkholderia caffeinilytica. Classification (GTDB taxonomy): domain Bacteria; phylum Pseudomonadota; class Gammaproteobacteria; order Burkholderiales; family Burkholderiaceae; genus Paraburkholderia; species Paraburkholderia caffeinilytica_B. The sequence goes on along the minus strand of NZ_JAQQCQ010000024.1, from coordinate 70,705 downwards.
CATATGCCCCAGATAACCGAGCGCCACGCCAAGCGCGCCGCCGATCAAGCCCAGCCCCACGAACTCAAGCGTGAATAACGCACGCAGCGTGGCCTGGCTGACACCGAGACAGCGCATCGCCGCGCAGCCGTCCAGATGCCGGCGCATATACCGATGCGCGGCCATGGCGATCGCCACCGCCGCGAGCAAGGCGGTGAGCAGCGAGACCAGCGTGAGGAAATGACTCGCGCGGTCGAGCGTCTGACGCACTTGCGGCTGACCGTCCTGTAACGACTCGAGCGCGACGCCGCGCATCTTGCCGCCGTCCACCTTGTCATGCGCGAATTGCGCGAAGCGCGCCACCGATGCGTCCGAACCCGCCACCAGCAAGCGATAAGTCACGCGGCTGCCGAAGGTAATGAGACCGGTCGACTGGACATCGTCGGCACGCAGCATCAACCGCGGCGAAAAATTGACGAACGAGAAGCCACGGTCAAGTTCGCGCGTAATCACCGCGCCGATCGTGAAGGTGCGAGATCCAACCTTCACGGCGTCGCCGATATGCAGCTTCAATGCGTCGAGCAGTGCCTGATCGACCCACACCGTGCCAGGCGCCGGAATCGATTGAGTAGGATGATCCGCCGCACCCGGCGCCGAAGCGATCCGCAACGCGCCGCGCAACGGATAACCCGGCGACACCGCCTTGATCGCGGCCAGCCGCGAGACCGGCTGCGCGCCGGTCGAGTTGATCATGCTGGGAAAGATCGCCGTGCTGGCGGTGTTCAGACCGAGCGCGCTGGCTTGCTGCGCGAACTGCGGATCGACCGGATGATCGGCGCGAACGATGAAATCAGCGGCGATCATGCGCCGCGCATCGCGCTCGAGCCCCTGGTGCAAACGGTCAGCCAGAAAGCCGACACTCGACAGCGCCGCGACGGCCAGCACCAGTGCCAGCAACAGCATCGTCAGTTCGCCGGCGCGCCAGTCGCGTGCCGTCATGCGGATAGCCTGACGCAATACGTCCGCGCCACCCAACCGGCGCGTCGACCGTGTGGCCGCCCGCGCCGTCACACCCCTTACCGTATCGCTCAATCGTGCCTGCTCCTGGCAAAGCGCGACACCATGTGCGTCGCCATCCCGCGAAAACCGCCCTGCACTCCGCGCCACAGCCGCGGCAATGCCCAGCCGGCCAGCATCAGGAAGCCCACCATCAACACCAGGAACAGCACCGGCACAAACAGCGCGAGCAGCATGCCACCGAACACGAGACCGTCTTCAGCGGTCGAGGTCACGACATTCGATACCGGTTCCGGCGACAGATTGATCAGTGCGCGCGTGCCCGCTTTCGCCAGATGCGCGGTGCCCGCCAGCGTGCCGCCCGCGAGCGCCGCGACCGTCAGCAGCGCAGGATCGGCATGGCCGAGCGCGCCGGCTGCCAGCACGGCGCCGGCGGGGATGCGGATAAAGGTATGGATCGCGTCCCATAAGGAATCGAACGCGGGGATTTTATCGGCGAGAAATTCGGTGACCGTCAGCACGCCGGCGACACCGATGACCCACGGCGAAGAGAGCGCAGACAGCGTATCCGGGAGATGGATGAGGCCGAGACGTGCGAACACGCCGGCCAGCAGGACTGTCAGATAGAGGCGCAGACCGCTGCCCCATGAGAGGCCCGCAGCGAGCGAAAGTGATTCAAGCATGGCCGCCTCCAGGCGCGCTGTGCGTGCCGGGCGCTTCGACGGGCAAGGGAGCCGCCGCACCGAAGTCGTCAGACCCGCGCCAAGCCGGCCGCGCCAAATAGGCCGCGGGCAAATTCAGGTTGGATTCGATCTCATTATAGCCACGTTAATTCGCAGAACGCAGAGCGGCGCACAAATGGCGGACTCTAATGGCGGGGGATTGGCACGCGGTTCGAGCGCATGCGGACACGATAATCGGCGCCGCCAGCCGGGCTCAATGCCCCGACGACAGCTTCAAACCGATCAATCCGATCACGATCAGCGCCGCGCTCGCCACTCGCGCGACCGTCAGAGCCTCGCCCATCATGACGATGCCGAAAATGAACGCGCCGACCGCGCCGATGCCCGTCCACACGGCGTAGGCCGTGCCGAGCGGCAACTGCCGCATCGCCATGGCGAGCAGAACGAAGCTGCCCAGCGCGGTCACGATCGTGAACACGGACGGCCAGAGCCGGGTGAAACCGTCGGAGGTTTTGAGACCGGCCGCCCATGCGACTTCGAGCAAACCGGCAATCAGCAGAAGAATCCAGGACATGAGACAGCTCCATGGTCAGATGGGGCCGTCCCCGTTTGTAGCGGATGCGTAAGGCCGTCCTTACGAACTGTAATTATATCAAAATAGCACGGCCGCCTGCTGCGGCGAGCACCCGGCACGGGCATGGCGGACGCCTCGGCCAGACTCAAACCGCGCCCACCAGCCGGTATCCCACGCCCGTTTCCGTGACGATATGCTCCGGCTGCGCCGGATCGCGTTCCAGTTTTCCGCGCAGGTGCGCCATATAAATGCGCAGATAGTGATGGCTCTCGACATGCGACGGGCCCCATACGTCACGCAGCAATTGCCGGTGCGTCAGCACGCGGCCGGCGTGGCGCACCAGCGTCGCGAGCAGGCGATATTCGATCGGTGTGAGATGGACGGCCACGCCGTCGCGGCTCACCTGACGCAAGGCCAGATCGACCGTCACCGCGCCGAAGCGCACCAGCGGCGATTCATTCGCGCCACCCTGATTGCGGCGCCGCATATGCGCGCGAATCCGCGCCAGCAGTTCGGACACGCCGAAGGGTTTAGTGAGGTAATCGTCCGCACCCGCGTCGAGCGCGGCGACTTTCTCGGTTTCCTGAGTGCGGGCCGACAACACGATGACCGGCAACTCGCTCCAGCCACGCAATTCGCGAATCACGTCGAGGCCGTCGGTGTCGGGCAGACCGAGATCGACGATGACGAGATCGGGCTTGCGCGTCGCCGCTTCGACGAGACCTTGCTTGCCGGTCTCGGCGTCATGCACGACGATGCCCTCGCCTTCCAGCGCGGTTCGCACGAAACGGCGAATCTGCTTTTCGTCTTCAATCAGGACGACGGTGATGCTCGGGTCACTCATGGCTAGGCCTGGAACGCGGGTTAAGAGGTGAATCGAGGTCGGGCACGGCGTCGGCGCCTTCGTCTTCAAGCGCATCCGGCGCTGCGGGCGGCGTTTCCACCGGCAGCGTGAACCAGAAGCGCGCGCCTTCGACACGGCCATCCGCGGACATCCGATTGAGCGCGCCGATTGTACCGCCGTGCGCTTCCACGATTGCGCGGCAGATCGCGAGACCGAGGCCGATGCCCGGCTTGGCCGACTCTTTCTCGCCACGCGTGAATTTCTCGAACACACGTGCTTCCATGCCGGCCGGCAGACCCGGCCCGTTATCGTCGACGGAGACGCGCACGAACGACTTGCCGTCCGCGTCGAGACGTTGTGCACCGATCGTCAAAGGCGTGTCCGGCGGCGTGTATTTGGCCGCGTTCTCGAACAGGTTCGAGAAGAGCCGCTCCATCAGCACCGCATCGAGATGCAGCAACGGCAAATCCGCGGGCAGCTTCACTTGCACCGGATGATTCGCCAGCACGCGTTTGCACGCCCGCAGCGCCGCGCCCACGGTTTCCTCGAGGAGCGTCCACTGCTGATTCAATTGCAGGCTGCCGGCCTGCAAACGCGCCATGTCGAGCAGATTGGTGACGATGCCGGTCATGCGCAGCGCTTCTTCGTGAATCGCTTCGACGAGATCGTCGCCGGGCTGCGCGCCGGGCTGCGCCTCGCGCGATTGCGCCAGCATCGACGAGAAGCCGACGATCGTCGTCAACGGCGTGCGCAAGTCGTGCGAAATCGCCGACAGCAGCGAATTGCGCAAACGCTCGGATTCCATATTGACGAGCGCATCGCGGGCAATGTCGACGTAGTGCACACGCTCGAGGGCCAGCGCGATTTGCGCGGCGAACGCGTCGAGCATGCGTTGCTGCTCGGGCACGTCGAGCTCGCGCTCGTCGCGCATCACGACCGCGAGCACGCCGCGCGTGCGCATCGGCGCCTTCAGCGGCAGGTACAGCGCGGCGGCGGCCGGCAGCGTATCGGTGCTTTGCCCGGCAGGCTTCTGCTGGTCGTAGACCCATTGGCCGACGTCGATATCGAGCATCTCGCCTTCGAGCGTGATCGCCGCGTCGGGGTCCTCGATCTTCTGCTTCACCTGATCGGCGCTGTCCGGCAACAGAATCGCGACGCGCGCGCCGAACACTTCACTCACATGCCGGCTGCCGATGCCGACGATCTGTTCGGTGGTAAGTGCTGCCGCGAGTTCACGCGCCATCGCGTACATCGCGCCGGTGCGTTGCTCCCGACGCCGCGCGACACTCGCCTCGCGGCGTAAGCTCGACGTGAGATGGCTGATGACGAGCGACGTCAACAGCATGCCGAAGAAGGTCAGCAGATATTGCGTATCGGACACCGACAGCGACATGCGCGGCGGCACGAAGAAGAAATCGAACGCGGCCACGCTCATGAACGACAGCACGACGCCCGGCCCGCGTCCTAGCTTCACTGCCGTGAAGATCACGCCGAGCAGGTACAGCATGACGAGGTTGGTCAGATCGATATGGTCGATCAGTTGACTCGACAGCAGCGTAATGGCCGCGCAGATCGCCAGCGCGAAGCCGTAGGCGCGCGGCGGCGAACGGCGTTCACGCGCCGTGCTCAACGCCTCGCGCCACGCATTGGCGGTGGTGTTCAGCAAGCGGCGAGGTTCAGCGCCGTCACGTTCCGACGACGCGCGAATCAGCGTGAGATCGAGATCGCCCGCGCGTTCGGCGATGCGCTCGCCGAGCGGCCGGCGCAGCCAGCGCTTGAGACCGGTGCGCGCCGACGCGCCGGCTACCAGCTTCGAAACGTTGCGAGCCTGCGCGTAGCCGATCAGCGCAGCGGCCGCATCGGTACCGGCGAGCGTGGCCGTTTCGGCGCCGAGTTCGGCGGCAAGCTTCAATGCGTTCAGCGTGCGTTCGCGGCGCGCATCGGGCAAGCGCTGCAGCGCGGGCGTTTCCACATAGACAGCGATCCAGTCGGCCTTCAGGCTGGCGGCGAGGCGCGCCGCCGCGCGAACCAGCATCGGCGCTTCCGGGCCGGGGCCGACGCACACCAGCAAGCGCTCACGCGCCTGCCAGATCCGCTGGATCGAGCGATCGGCGCGATATTCCCGCATCTGCGCATCGACACGATCCGCGGTACGGCGCAATGCCAGTTCGCGCAGCGCGATCAGGTTGCCCTTGCGAAAGAAGTTGCGCACCGCGCGCTCGGCCTGCTGCGGCAAATACACTTTGCCGTCGCGCATCCGGTCGAGCAGTTCCTCGGCGGGCAGGTCGACCAGCGTGACTTCGTCGGCACGATCGAATACGCGGTCGGGCACCGTCTCCCACACACGGATGCCGGTGATCTGGCCGACCACGTCGTTCAGGCTTTCGAGGTGCTGGACGTTGACCGTGGTGTAGACGTCGATGCCGGCGTCGAGCAGTTCGTAGACGTCCTGCCAGCGCTTCAGATGCCGCGCGCCCTGCACATTCGAATGCGCGAGTTCGTCGACGAGAATCAGTTGCGGCTTGCGAGCCAGCGCGGCGTCGAGATCGAACTCGCCGAGCTTGCGGCCGCGATACTCGATATGCGCGAGCGGCAGCACGTCGAGGCCGTCGAGCAGCGCAGCGGTTTCGCTGCGGCCATGCGTTTCGGCGATGCCGACCACCACGTCCGCACCTTCATCGGCACGGCGCCGCGCGGCCTGCAACATTGCGTAGGTCTTGCCGACGCCTGCCGACGCGCCGAAGAAAATCTTCAGCCTGCCCCGCTGACGTTTTTCTTCGTCACGTTGCAGCTTGTCGAGCAGTTCGTCAGGATCGGGGCGGTTCATGCTCAATGGTTTTCATAGTATGGCGAGCGATAGTGCCTGCATGGTGGCACGGCAACGGCTATGCCGCAAACGGCGAAGGCGGCACCCCACGGTCGCCGCCTCCTCAAACCTGGCCATTCAACGACGCCAATCGACGTCAGCGACACTCAACCGTGTTTCATCTCATCGAGAGCCAGATTCAGTTGCAGCACGTTCACGCGCGGCTCACCGAAAATGCCGAACTGACGGCCGCTCGTATAACGGTCGACCAGCGCCTGCACATCGTTCGGAGCGAGCTTACGCGCTTTGGCGACGCGTTCGATCTGATACGCGGCCGCCGCCGGGCTGATCTCAGGATCGAGGCCACTGCCCGAGGACGTCACCAGATCGACCGGCACCGGCTTCGACATATCCGTGCCGGCAGCCTTCAAGGCGTCGATGCGGCCTTTGACTTCGTCGAGCAGCGCCGGATTGGTCGGACCGAGGTTCGAACCGCCTGACGCCTGCGGGTTGTACGGCATCGGGCTAGTGGCCGACAGACGGCCCCAGAAGTACTGCGGCGCATCGAACTGCTGGCCGATCAGCTTCGAGCCGACCACCTTGCCGTCCTTCTCGAGCATGCTGCCGTTGGCCTGATTGTTGAAGGCCGCCTGACCGACCGCGGTCATCACGGCGGGATAAGCGAGGCCGGTAACCGCGGTCAGCACCGCGAAGATCACGATTAACGGACGGAACAGATTTTTCATGATGAGTCTTTCCTCTTGAACAGCCGCTACTCAAACCCAGCCGAACGCGGCCAGCACCATATCGATCAGCTTGATACCGATGAACGGCACAATGATCCCGCCCAAACCATAGATCAGCAGATTGCGGCGCAGCAGGATCGCCGCGCCCAGCGCGCGATAACGCACGCCTTTGAGCGCCAGCGGAATCAGCAGCACGATAATCAACGCGTTGAAAATCACCGCCGACATGATCGCCGAGGCCGGCGTGGCCAGATGCATCACGTTCAGCGCATTGAGTGCCGGATAGGTGGTCGCGAACGCCGCCGGGATGATCGCGAAATACTTGGCGACGTCGTTCGCAATCGAGAACGTCGTGAGCGAACCGCGTGTCATCAGCATCTGCTTGCCGATCTCGACGATCTCGATCAGCTTGGTCGGATTCGAATCGAGGTCGACCATGTTGCCGGCTTCTTTCGCCGCCTGCGTGCCGGTGTTCATCGCCACCGCCACGTCCGCTTGCGCGAGCGCCGGGGCGTCATTGGTGCCGTCGCCGGTCATCGCCACCAGACGGCCTTCGGCCTGGTGAGCGCGGATCGTGGCGAGCTTCGCTTCCGGCGTGGCTTCGGCGAGGAAATCGTCGACACCTGCTTCGGCTGCAATCGCTGCCGCCGTGAGCCGGTTGTCGCCCGTCACCATGATGGTCTTGATACCCATCTTGCGCAGTTCCGCGAAGCGCTCCTTGATGCCGCCTTTCACCACGTCCTTCAGTTCGATCACACCAAGCACGCGTGCGCCCTGCTCGCCTTTCTCGGCGACCACCAGCGGCGTGCTGCCGCGGCGTGCGACCTCAGCCACGGCGGCGCTGACTTCGTTCGGGAAACGGCCCCCATTCGCTTCGACGTAGTGCTTCACCGCGTCCGACGCACCCTTGCGGATTTCGCGGCCCGGCAGATCGACACCGCTCATGCGCGTTTGCGCCGTGAACGCGAGGAACACCGCATGCAGCGAGGCCATATCGCGTTGACGGATATTGAAACGCTGCTTGGCCAGCACGACGATGCTGCGGCCTTCCGGCGTTTCGTCGGCGAGCGACGAAAGCTGGGCTGCATCGGCGAGCGCTTCTTCGGTCAAGCCGGGCGCCGGCACGAATTGCGATGCCTGACGGTTGCCGAGCGTGATCGTACCGGTCTTGTCGAGCAACAACACGTCGACGTCACCCGCGGCTTCAACAGCACGGCCCGAGGTGGCGATCACGTTGGCCTGCATCATCCGGCTCATCCCGGCCACACCGATCGCCGACAGCAAGCCGCCGATGGTGGTCGGAATCAGACACACCAGCAGCGCGACCAGCGCGGTAATCGTGACCACGTGACCGGCTTTTGCCGCTTCGACCGAAAACATCGAGAACGGCAGCAGCGTGGCGGTAGCCAGCAACATCACGATGGTCAACGCGACCAGCAGAATCGTCAGGGCGATTTCGTTCGGTGTCTTCTGACGCTTGGCACCTTCGACCATCGCGATCATGCGGTCGAGGAAGGCCTCGCCCGGATTCGCCGTGACCCGCACGACGATCCAGTCCGACAGCACGCGCGTGCCGCCCGTCACCGACGAAAAGTCGCCGCCCGACTCGCGGATCACCGGTGCGGATTCGCCCGTGATCGCCGATTCGTCCACCGACGCAACGCCGTCGATCACTTCGCCGTCGGCCGGAATCACATCGCCGGTTTCGACCAGCACGACGTCGCCTTTACGCAGATCGGACGCCGTCAGAATACGGATCGGCGACTTCGGATGCGGCTCGTTGAGCTTCTTGGCCATCACGTCTTTCTTCGCGCTGCGCAGCGACGCGGCCTGGGCCTTGGAACGGCCCTCGGCAAGCGCTTCCGCGAAGTTCGCGAACAGCACGGTGAACCACAGCCACAAGGTGACCGCGAGAATGAAGCCCGCGGGCGCCTCGGCCTGCCCGCCGAGCGCGGCGATCCACAGAATGGTCGTCAGAATACTGCCGACGTACACGCAGAACATCACCGGATTGCGGAACTGCGTGCGCGGCGTGAGCTTTTTGAAGGAGTCCACGATCGCCGGGCGCAACAGCGCCGGGTCGAACATGGACCGGGTTGCATTATGTTCAGTCATTGAAACCTCGAATATCCCGTTATCGCGTGACTTGAGTCAGTTCGGTCATTGATTCGCCAGGGCTGCCTCAATGGGCGCCCATCATCATCAGATGTTCGACACCAGGGCCGAGCGCGAGCGCAGGCACATAAGTCAGCGCGCCAACCAGCAGCACCGTGCCGAGCAGCAGCACGACGAACAGCGGGCCATGGGTCGGCAGCGTGCCGCCGGTCACGCCGATGCGTTTCTTGGCGGCGAGCGAGCCCGCAATCGCCAGCACCGGGATGATCGTGCCGAAGCGGCCGAACCACATCGCAATCGCCGTGAGCCAGTTGTAGAACGGCGTGCTCACCGTCAGACCGGCAAACGCGCTGCCGTTGTTATTGGCGGCCGAGCTGAACGCGTAGAGGATTTCGGAGAAGCCGTGCGCGCCGGGGTTCGCGATACCCGCTTTGCCCGCATCGGTCAGCACCGCGATCGACGTGCCCACCAGCACCAGCAGCGGCGTGAGCAGCACGACGATCGACACCATCTTCATCTCGTACGCTTCGATCTTCTTGCCGACGTATTCAGGCGTGCGGCCGATCATCAGACCCGCCACGAACACAGCCAGCAGGGCGAACACGAGCATGCCGTACATACCGGAACCCACACCGCCGAAGATCACTTCGCCGAGTTGCATCAGCAGCATCGGATAGAGGCCGCCGATCGGCGTCAGCGAGTCGTGCGTATTCGCTACCGCGCCGCACGAAGCGGCCGTGGTCGCCACCGTGAAGATGCCCGACTGCGCGATGCCGAAGCGCGTTTCCTTGCCTTCCGCATTACCGCCGGACTGCAATGCATTCGCCGACTGGTCGACGTGCAACGCGGTCAACGCCGGATTGCCGGATTGCTCGGCACTGATCTCACCAAACACGCACACGCCGAATGCGATTGTCATCGCCGCAAGGACGGCGACGCCCTGCTTGCGGTCCGCGATCATGCGTCCGAACACCAGCGCCAAGGCCGCCGGAATGATCAGGATCGAGAAGATCTGCAGGAAGTTCGAGAACGGCGTCGGGTTTTCATACGGATGCGCCGAGTTGCCGTTAAAGAAACCGCCACCGTTGGTGCCGAGCATCTTGATCGACTCCTGCGATGCGACCGGACCCATCGCGATAGTCTGCGTCTTCACCGGCGTATCGACCGTGACCGGGTTGCCCTTCGCGTCCTTTACCGGATTGCCTTGTGCATCGAGCTTCGGTGCGGCGTACGTGGTGGTTTGCAGCGTCGGCACATCCTGATAGGCCTTGAAGTTCTGCACCACGCCCTGGCTCATCAGCAGCGCCGCGACGATCGCCGCCATCGGCAGCAATACGTACATCGTCACGCGCGTGATGTCGACCCAGAAGTTACCGATGGTTTGCGTCGTGTGACGCGCGAAACCGCGAATCAGCGCGATCACCACCACGATGCCGGTAGCCGCGGACAGGAAGTTCTGCACCGTCAGGCCTAGCATCTGCGTCAGATAGCTGACGGTTTGCTCAGGCGTGTAGTCTTGCCAGTTCGTGTTCGACACGAAGCTGACCGCCGTATTGAACGCACCGTCGACCGTCATCGGGCCGAACTGCTGCGGATTGCCCGGCAGCCAGCCCTGTACGCGCAACAGCACGTAAAGGAACAGCACGCCGAGCACGTTGAACGCGATCGTGGCGATCGCGTAGTGTTTCCAGCTCATTTCCGCCGACGGATCGACGCCCGCGATGCGATACAGCAAACGTTCGAGCGGACCGCCGAAGCGGACCACGCGCGAACTGCCGTCCATCACGTTGCTCAGATAGCGGGCCATCGGCACGGCGGCTGCCAGCAGCACGACGATGAAGAAGCCCGTTTGCAGGACATTGTTCGAGTTCATTCAATGTCCTCCGCGCGCAACAGCGCATAGACCAGGTACGCAAACAGCAGCGCGGTCGCCGCGCCCGACAACCAGAGAATCCAGTTCATGAGCGCGCTCCCTGGCCACGGCGGAACTGCATCAACTTCTCGCAGCCGGCGATCAATGCAAAGGTCAGCGCGGAAAACAGCACCAGCCCCCCGACATACAGCACATCCATTTTTGTTCCCCATTCACGGACTTTGGATAGGTGGAACGTTATGCCGATCCGCGTAAAGGGCTGGTCAAAGATCTGAGATGGGGTATAAAAATCGCGTAAACGGAAAAGGCCGCTCCATCGTTAGATGGAGCGGCCTTGTGCTGATACGGTATAGGTTTGCGGTATTGCGCGCGCCGGCCTGGCCGCAGCGCTTACGCCAGACGCCTTACGGCAGCAACACCGTCGAACCCGTGGTGCGGCGTCCTTCAAGATCCGCATGCGCCTTCCCGACATCGGCCAGTGCGTAGCGCTGATTGATGCTCGCCTTCACCTTGCCCGATACCAGCACGTCGAACAGTTCCGAGGACATCGCCTCATAGTCGCTGCGTTTGGCGATATAGGTGAAGAGCGTGGGGCGTGTGAAGAACAGCGAACCACGTCCGGCGAATTCCGACGAATCGATCGGCGGCAACGGCCCCGACGCATTGCCGAAACTCACGAACATGCCGAGCGGCGCGAGACAGTCGAGCGAGCCCGTAAACGTGTCTTTACCGATCGAGTCGTACACCACCGGCACACCCGCGCCGTTGGTGATCTCGCGCACGCGCTTGGTGAAGTTTTCGCGGGTGTAGACGATCGCGTGATCGCAGCCGTGCGCTTTGGCGATTTCGGCTTTTTCATCGGAACCGACCGTGCCGATCACCGTTGCGCCGAGCGCCTTCGCCCACTGGCAAGCCAGCAGACCCACACCGCCGGCCGCAGCCTGGATCAGGATCGTGTCGCCGGCCTTCACCGGATACGTGCGACGCAGCAGATATTGCGCGGTCAACCCTTGCAGCATGACGGAGGCCGCCTGCTCGTCGCTCAACGCGTCCGGCACCTTGACGACTTGCGCCGCCGCCAGCACGCGCTCCTGGGTATAGGCGCCAGGCGGACGCGCAACATACGCCACGCGATCGCCCGCTTTGAGACCGGTCACGCCCGCGCCGACCGCCGTCACTTCACCGGCCGCTTCCATGCCGAGACCGCCGGGCAACGGCAGCGGATACAAACCCGTGCGGAAATACACGTCGATATAGTTCAGGCCGACCGCTGTCTGCCTGATGCGAATCTCGCCCGCACCTGGCTCGCCTACTTCGACGTCGACCCATTTCATGACCTCCGGGCCGCCGGTTTTATCGAATCGGATTGCTTTGACCATCAATGTCTCCTTGATGTGTGATTCATTCAGCTTAGCTTGATCGTGAAGCGCCAGCGCGTGGGTTCAGACCTGCTGCGTGAGACGCAAGGTCAGCACGTCGAGAATCATGCGCGCGGTCGAAATATTGGTGGCGCACGGAATGTTGTGAACGTCGCAGGCACGCACCAGCGCGTTGATATCCGGTTCGTGCGGCTGCGGCGTCATCGGGTCGCGCAGGAAAATCACCATGTCCACCCGCCCTTCCGCGAGCTGCGCGCCGATCTGCAGATCGCCGCCGTGCGGGCCGGACAACATGCGCTCAACCTTCAGGCCATGCGCATCGCCAATGCGCGTGCCCGTCGTGCCGGTCGCGACGATCTCGCAGCGGCTGAGCGTATCGACGTATTCGCCGGCCAGTTTGACGATGTCGTCTTTCTTGTGATCGTGCGCAATCAGCGCAATGCGGGTGGTCATGACGTAAGACTCCTGAAACCGTTGTGATTGTCGTTGTTGTAATGAAGAGGATGCGGGTGCGTCAGAGCGTGCCCGCTCAGAACGTACCGGGATAACTGCCGCCGTCGATCAGCCAGTTCTGGCCGGTGATATAGCCGGCATGCACGCTGCACAGAAACGCACAGGCGCGGCCGAATTCGTCGCGATTGCCGAAACGGCCGGCGGGGATCGTCTTCATGCGCTGCTTGCGCGCATCGTCGACGGAAATGTTTTGCGCCTTGGCTTGCGCCGTGAAGGTGGTGGCGATGCGATCGGTGTCGAACAGACCCGGCAGCAAGTTGTTGATCGTCACGCCCGAGGCCGCCACCTTGCTGCGCGCGAGTCCCGCAATGAAGCCGGTCAGCCCCGAGCGCGCACCATTGGACAGGCCGAGCACGTCGATCGGCGCCTTGACCGCCGAGCTCGTGATGTTGACGATGCGCCCAAAGCCGCGCTCGCTCATCCCGTCGACGGTCGCGCGGATCAGTTCGATCGGCGTGAGCATGTTGCTCTCCAGCGCGCGAATCCAGTCTTCGTGCGTGAAGTTGCGGAAGTCGCCCGGCGGCGGGCCGCCGGCGTTGTTGACCAGAATATCCGGCTGCGGACAGGCTGCAAGCGCCGCGGCGCGTCCTTCGGGCGTGGTGATGTCGCACGCCACTGTTTTCACGTCCACGCCGCTCTGCCTGCGGATCTCGGCGGCGGTCGCCTCCAGCGTCTCCGCCGTGCGCGCGACGATGGTCAGGTTGACGCCTTCGGCGGCCAGCGCTTCCGCGCAGCCGCGCCCCAGACCCTTGCTGGCCGCGCAAACCAGCGCGGTGCGTCCTGCGATTCCCATGTCCATGTGTGTATCCTCGTGGCGAAGCCGTGGCGCGGGGACGGTCCCGCAGTTGCCCCGTCGTTGCAAAGTTTCCCCCGATTCTAGAAGAATCGGTGCCGGACTGTGCCAGGTCACTGCAATCTCCGGTATCTTCCGGCGCCACTCTTTCGGTAAACTTGCGCCGTGGCGTGTCCGCTGCCGGTTTCAAGCCGAGCGGAGCGCCGAACCGATCCCTCTAGCCGCCGCTTGCGCCCCCGCCATGACCCAGGACAGCCGTTTTCCCAATCTTTTCATCCTCGATCACCCGCTGATCCAGCACAAGCTGTCGCATATGCGCGATCGGGACACCTCGACCCGCACGTTCCGCGAACTGCTGCGCGAGATCACGCTGCTGATGGGCTACGAAATCACCCGCAACCTGCCGATGACCACGCGCCGCCTCACCACACCGCTGGTCGAGATCGACGCGCCGGTGATCGCCGGCAAGAAACTGGCGATCGTGCCGGTGCTGCGGGCCGGCATCGGCATGTCGGACGGCCTGCTGGAACTGGTGCCGTCGGCGCGCGTGGGCCACATCGGCGTGTATCGCGCCGAGGACCATCGCCCGGTCGAGTATCTGGTGCGCCTGCCGGATCTGGAAGACCGCGTGTTCATTCTGTGCGATCCGATGGTCGCGACCGGCTACTCGGCCGTGCACGCGGTGGACGTGCTCAAGCGCCGCAACGTGGCCGGCGAGAACATCATGTTCCTCGCGCTGGTGGCCGCGCCGGAAGGCGTCCAGGTGTTCCAGGACGCGCATCCGGACGTCAAGCTGTACGTGGCCTCGCTCGATTCGCACCTGAACGAGCACGCGTACATCGTGCCGGGCCTCGGCGACGCCGGCGACCGCCTGTTCGGCACGAAAAACTGACCGCGGCCTGAAGAAAGCGGCGGCGGCTGCGCGCGCAAAACGCTGCCGTCGCTTAATTTCCGGGCAGTTTCCAGCTACGCCCCTCTCTGCCGCGCCCTCGCGGCGTGATAAAATTCGGATCCGCTCAAAGAGCGACTCAACTTGCACTGCCACCCGGCGCATCGCGCCTTGACGCGGCGTCTGCCGGGACCGGCACGGTTGAGGCGCCGCTGTGCCGCCCGCTGACCACACTGCCCCGCCCCCACCGCGCTGCCGGCCTTCGGTCCCGCTAGCCGGACCTGGCCGGGCGCGATCAAGCTGAGGAAAGTCCGACACCGGGCGGTCCGGCGCCGAGCGGTTTGACATCGAGGCGCAAGGCCGCAATCAGCAGCGCGGCGCGCCCGGCATCGCAACGACAATTGCACTATGCGTGCGCCCCACTGGCGCGCGCGACGGAGAAAAGTATGGCGGGTCATAGCAAATGGGCCAACATCAAGCATAAGAAAGCTGCGGCAGACGCCAAGCGCGGCAAGGTCTGGACGCGGCTCATCAAGGAAATTCAGGTGGCGGCCCGCATGGGTGGCGGCGACATCGACTCGAACCCGCGCCTGCGGCTCGCCGTCGAAAAGGCATACGACGCCAACATGCCGAAAGATAACGTCAACCGTGCGATCCAGCGCGGCGTGGGCGGTGTCGACGGTGCAAACTACGAAGAAATCCGCTACGAAGGCTACGGCATCGGCGGCGCGGCGGTGATCGTGGACACCATGACCGACAACCGCACCCGCACGGTGGCGGACGTGCGTCACGCGTTCTCGAAGAACGGCGGCAACATGGGCACAGACGGCTCGGTGTCGTTCATGTTCGATCACGTCGGCCAGTTCCTGTTCGCGCCCGGCACGCCGGAAGACAAGCTGATGGAAGCCGCGCTCGAAGCCGGCGCCGACGACGTCGTCACGAACGAAGACGGCAGTATCGAGGTGCTGTGCCCGCCGAACGATTTCCCGAAGGTGAAGACCGCGCTCGAAGCCGCGGGCTTCAAGGCCGAAGTGGCCGAGGTGACGATGAAACCTCAGACGGAAGTCGAATTCACGGGCGACGACGCGGTGAAAATGCAGAAATTGCTCGACGCGCTGGAAAATCTGGACGACGTGCAGGAAGTCTATACAAACGCCGCGATCGCCGACGAGTGAGCGTGTCGCGGCGGGGCGTTGCATGGCGTCGCATATGTAACGCGTGGGTCGGCACCGAACCCCACGCCATATATGCAACGCTGCGCCGGTCATCCTCGCGTTGCTGCTGAGCGGGCGTGGGTCGGAGATTGGTTCAGGCCTGTCCGCACCGCCGCCACCCGGGTTCGCTATGTGCCCTGCGCCGCTACCTGGCTGCGGGCCCATTGCAAACCTCGCTGTTATTCCACGGCTGAGCGTCATGCTTCAGCCGTTTATGGTTTTTAAGTCTCGGGGATTCACATGAAGTTACTCGTCGTCGGTTCCGGCGGTCGCGAACATGCGCTGGCATGGAAGCTCGCGCAATCGCCGCGGGTTCAGCTCGTCTACGTTGCGCCCGGCAATGGCGGCACCGCCCAGGACGAGCGTCTGCGCAACATCGACATCACCGATCCGGCCGAACTCGCCGATTTCGTCGAGAAAGAACAGATCGCCTTCACGCTGGTCGGCCCGGAAGGTCCGCTCGCTGCAGGTATCGTCAATCTGTTCCGCTCGCGCGGTCTGAAGATTTTCGGGCCGAGCAAGGAAGCCGCGCAGCTCGAAAGCTCGAAAGATTTCGCCAAGGCGTTCATGAAGCGTCACGCGATCCCGACGGCCGAGTACGAAACCTTCGCCGACGTCGCCGCCGCGCACGCGTATCTGGACGCCAAGGGCGCGCCGATCGTGATCAAGGCCGACGGCCTCGCTGCCGGCAAGGGTGTCGTGGTTGCGCAAACGCTGGAAGAAGCGCACGCCGCCGTCGACATGATGCTGTCGGACAACAAGCTGGGCGATGCCGGCGCGCGCGTCGTGATCGAGGAATTCCTCGCCGGCGAAGAAGCCAGCTTCATCGTGATGGTGGACGGCAAGCATGTGCTGGCGCTCGCATCGAGCCAGGATCACAAGCGCCTGCTCGACGCCGACCAGGGCCCGAACACCGGCGGCATGGGCGCTTATTCGCCCGCGCCGATCGTCACGCCGCAACTGCATGCGCGCGTGATGCGCGAAATCATCCAGCCGACCGTGCGTGGCATGGAGAAAGAAGGCATCCGCTTCACCGGCTTTCTGTACGCCGGCCTGATGATCGACGCGCAAGGCAACCCGAAAACGCTCGAATTCAACTGCCGGATGGGCGACCCGGAAACGCAGCCGATCATGGCGCGTCTGAAAGGCGATTTTTCGAAGGTGGTCGAGCAGGCGATTGCCGGCACGCTGAACACGATCGAACTGGAATGGGACCGCCGCACCGCGCTGGGCGTCGTGCTCGCGGCGCACAACTATCCGGACACGCCGCGCAAGGGCGACCGGATCAGCGATATCCCGGCTGAGACCGATGATTCGGTCACGTTCCACGCCGGCACCACACTGACGGACGGCAAGCTCACCACTTCGGGCGGCCGCGTGTTGTGTGTGGTCGGTCTGGCGGATTCCGTGCGCAGCGCGCAATCGGTCGCGTATGAGACGATCAACCAGATCTCGTTCGACGGCATGCAATATCGCCGCGATATCGGCTACCGCGCATTGAACCGCAAGCACGACGCCAAGACCGAAGGCAAGCACTAAGCCCGCCCCACTCACCCGCGTGCGGCGCCAACGGCGCTACACTGCGGGTTTTCGCGACCGTTGCGGCGCCCACCGCACCATGTGGGCTCACCCCGGCTGATCGGCATTTCACCCGGCGCGAACCACCGTCGCGCCGCGCCTTCGCGGGAATATCCCGACGAAGGCCCGGCCGTCGCCCTTCACGAAGAACCCGCGGCACGACGAGCGTGCCGCCCTCAGCATCTGCATTCATGACCGATTCGAGCTATGACGCACAGGCCGTGCGCAGCTGGCTGCAAGGCCTGCAAACGCATATCGCGGACACGCTCGGCGCGTTCGACGGTAAGCCGTTCGCGACCGACGCATGGCAACGCGCCCCCGGCGAAAAGCTGCGCGGCGGCGGCTACACGCGGATTCTGGAAGGCGGCAACTTCTTCGAGCGAGCCGGTATCGGCTTTTCGGACGTAGCAGGCGACGCGTTGCCCGCTTCGGCGAGCGCCGCGCGTCCGCAACTGGCCGGCCGTGGTTTTGAAGCCATGGGCGTTTCGCTCGTGCTGCACCCGCACAATCCGCACTGCCCGACCGTGCATATGAACGTGCGTCTGCTGATCGCGACCAAGCCCGGCGAAGAACCGGTGTTCTGGTTCGGCGGCGGCATGGATCTGACGCCGTACTACGGTTACGAAGAAGACGCGCAGCATTTCCATCGCGTCTGCCGCGACGCGCTGCAGCCTTATGGCGCCGACCTCTACCCGAGTTTCAAGCGCTGGTGCGACGAGTATTTCTTCCTCAAGCACCGCAACGAACCACGTGGCATCGGCGGGATTTTCTTCGACGATTTCTCGGCGCCGGGCTTCGATCAATCGTTCGCGATGCTGAAAAGCGTCGGCGAAGGATTCCTCAAAGCGTATATGCCGATCATCGAAAAGCGCCGCAACATTCCGTACGGTGAAGCCGAGCGGGACTTCCAGGCATACCGGCGCGGCCGCTACGTCGAGTTCAATCTGGTCTTCGACCGTGGCACACTGTTCGGGCTGCAGAGCGGCGGACGCACCGAATCGATTCTGATGTCGATGCCGCCTGTGGTGAACTGGCGCTACAACTGGCAGCCCGAACCGGGCACGCCGGAAGCGCGTCTTTACAGCGATTTTCTCGTGCCGCGCGAGTGGGTGTGAGGCTTTAGGCCCGCTTAGGCCCGTTTGGGCCCGTTTGGGCCCGGTTAAGCCCGCACCGCACGCCACGTGACCACGACAAAGGATCTTCACCTGAAGCCGAACGCTCATCCTGTCGCCCTGCCTCGCCGGATCGGACTGCTCGGCGGCACTTTCGATCCGATCCACGACGGCCATCTCGCGCTCGCACGGCGTTTCGCCGAGGTGCTGAATCTGACCGAGCTGGTGCTGCTGCCGGCCGGCCAGCCGTGGCAGAAAACGGACGTGTCAGCGGCTGTTCACAGGCTGGCCATGACCCGCGCCGCCGCTACAGCGTTGGTGCTGCCGGGCGTGACCGTGCGGGTGGCGACCGACGAGATCGAGCACGACGGCCCGACATACACGATCAACACGCTGCAGTTGTGGCGTGAACGCGAAGGTCCGGATGCATCGATCGCGCTGCTGATCGGCGCGGATCAACTGGTGCATCTCGATACATGGCGCGACTGGCGGCGCCTGTTCGACTTCGCTCACATCTGCGCGGCCACGCGCCCCGGTTTCGACCTTGCGTCGATTCCGTCCGTGGTCGCGAAAGAAATCGACGCGCGCCGTGCCCGCGCCGACGTTCTGCAAGCCACGCCCTGCGGCCACTTGCTGATCGATACGACGCTTGCGTTCAACGTCTCGGCCACCGACATTCGCGCGCATCTGCGCGAACAGGTGAGCCAACGACTCGCCCACGTGGGCGGCGAACCGCAAGACCAGGCCGCCGCGAGCCATGTCCCCACTGCGGTGTGGGACTATATTCTTCAACATCATCTGTACCACCGGTAACCCCATGGATATTCGCAAACTGCAACGCGTGATCGTCGACGCTCTCGAAGACGTCAAAGCGCAAGACATCAAGGTGTTCAACACCAGCCACCTGACCGCGCTGTTCGATCGCGTGATCGTCGCCTCCGGCACCTCGAACCGCCAGACCAAGGCACTCGCTTCCAGCGTGCGCGAGAGCGTCAAGGAAAACGGCGGCGACGTCATCAGCACCGAAGGTGACGACGTCGGCGAATGGGTGCTGGTCGATTGCGGCGACGCAATCGTGCACATCCTGCAACCGGCGCTGCGCCAGTACTACAACCTCGAAGAAATCTGGGGTGACAAGCCGGTGCGCATCAAGCTGTCCACGCCGGATCCGTTCGGCGGCGCCAGCGCGAGCGAATCCGACGACGAGGACGAAGAGGACGAAGCGCCGGCCGCGAAGAAAACCGCCCGCAAGACGCCGGCACGCCGCAAGTAAGCAGCCGGCTGGCAAACCGCCTGCGTCTGCGAACGCGTAGTCCGCGCTTGCGTCCACTATTGCGTCCGCGATTGCAGCGATTGCCTCCTCGATAACAGCACTCATGAAACTGCACATCCTCGCCGTCGGCCACAAGATGCCGGACTGGATCGCTACCGGCTTCGACGAATACGCGAAACGCATGCCGCCCGAGCTGCGCATCGAGCTGCGCGAGATCAAGCCCGAGCAGCGTTCGTCGGGACGGCCGGCCGAAAGCGTGATGGCAGCCGAACGGCAGAAAATCGAAGCTGCGTTGCCGAAGAACGCGCGCATCGTCGCGCTCGACGAGCGCGGCAAGGACTGGACCACCATGCAGCTCGCCGGCGCCCTGCCCGGCTGGCAGCAGGACGGCCGCGACGTGGCGTTTCTGATCGGGGGCGCCGACGGGCTCGATCCCGATCTGAAAGCGCGCGCCGATATGCTGCTGCGTGTCTCAAGCCTGACACTGCCGCACGCCATGGTGCGCGTGCTGCTCGCCGAACAGCTTTACCGCGCGTGGACCATCACGCAAAATCACCCCTATCATCGCGTGTGAGCGAATCAGGCGGCTGACAGATCGCGCGTTTTCTGTCTCGTTGGCTGCGCTGATCGACGCGTTTGCAGATACGCTGCAGACCCGTCTGTCGGCGCGCTTAGCGACGCGCTTTGTGTTGCGTCCTTTGACACGCTAATCGACGCTTAACTGACAAGCGCGTCGCGCGCTCCTCGCGCATCGACGCAACCCGCCTTATCGAGACCCGTTCATGCCCACGTCCGCCGCTTCGCTGCATCCATTCGTTTACCTCGCGTCCCAGAGTCCGCGCCGTCAGGAGCTGTTGCAACAGCTCGGCGTGCGTTTTGAATTGCTGCTGCCGCGTCCCGATGAAGATGCCGAAGCGCTCGAAGTCGAGTTACCCGGCGAGCGTGCGCGCGACTACGTGCAGCGCGTGTGTATCGCCAAGGCGCACGCTGCGCGCGCGCGTCTCGTGGCAGGTGGACATGCCGCCCGGCCGATCCTGGTGGCCGACACCACCGTCACGATCGACGACGCGATTCTCGGCAAGCCCGTCGACGCCAACGACGCCATCGCGATGCTCACGCGCCTCGCGGGCCGCGATCACGAAGTGCTGACGGCCGTCGCGACGATCGACGCGGAAGGCACTTTACTGCCGGCAGCACTATCGGTATCGAAAGTGCGTTTTGCTGCACTGCAAGCGGACGCCGTGCGCCGCTACGCCGCGAGCGGCGAGCCGCTCGGCAAGGCGGGCGCGTACGGTGTGCAGGGACGCGCCGCGGAGTTTATCGAACATATCGACGGGTCCTATTCAGGTATCATGGGTTTGCCGCTTTTTGAAACCGCTGCCCTTCTGCGCGCAGCGCGCATCGACTTCTAAAACAACACTATGAATGAAGAAATCCTGATCAATGTCACGCCGCAGGAAACGCGCGTCGCGCTCGTCCAGCAAGGCGCCGTCCAGGAACTTCACGTCGAACGAACGCTGTCGCGGGGACGCGTGGGCAATGTCTATCTCGGCAAAGTCGTCCGCGTGTTGCCGGGCATGCAATCCGCCTTCATCGACATCGGTCTGGAACGCGCCGCGTTCCTGCACATAGCGGATATCTGGCATCCGCGCATTGCGGGTGAGCCGCAGCATCAGACGCCGCATCAGCCGATCGAGAAGATCGTCTTCGAAGGTCAGACGCTGATGGTGCAGGTCGTGAAGGATCCGATCGGCACCAAGGGTGCGAGGCTGTCCACGCAGGTGAGTATCGCCGGGCGCACGCTCGTGTATCTGCCGCAGGAGCCGCACATCGGCATCTCGCAAAAGATCGAGAGCGAAGCCGAACGCGAAGCCGTGCGCGCGCGTTTGACCGCCGTGCTGCCCGCTGATGAAAAGGGCGGCTACATCGTCCGCACCATTGCTGAAGATGCGACCAGCGAAGAGTTGGCCGGAGACGTCGCGTATCTGCGCAAGACGTGGGCGACGATCATCTCGCAAGGTCAGCGCATGCCGCCGACCAGCCTGCTGTATCAGGACCTGAATCTCGCGCAACGGGTGCTGCGCGATTTCGTGAATGACGAGACCTCGCGCATTCAGGTCGACTCGCGCGAGACTTATCAGATGCTCGCCGACTTCGCGGCGGAGTTCACGCCGGCCGTGTCGTCAAAGCTGCATCATTACACCGGCGAGCGGCCGCTCTTCGATCTGTACAACATCGAGGCGGAAATCCAGCGCGCCTTGTCACGCCGCGTCGATCTGAAGTCGGGCGGCTATCTGGTGATCGACCAGACCGAAGCGATGACCACCATCGACGTGAACACCGGCGGTTACGTCGGCGCACGCAACTTCGACGATACGATCTTCAAGACCAACCTCGAAGCCGCGCACACCATCGCGCGGCAATTGCGGCTGCGCAATCTGGGCGGCGTGATCATCATCGACTTCATCGATATGGAGAACGTCGAACATCGCGATCAGGTGCTCGGCGAGTTGAAGAAGGCGTTGTCGCGCGATCGCACACGCGTGACGGTGAATGGTTTCTCGCAGCTCGGGCTCGTGGAGATGACACGCAAGCGTACGCGTGAATCGTTGGCGCATGTGTTGTGCGAGCCCTGCCCGGTTTGCCAGGGCAAGGGGCAGGTCAAGACGTCGCGCACGGTGTGCTACGACGTGCTGCGCGAAATTCTGCGTGAGTCGCGGCAGTTCAATCCGCGCGAGTTCCGCGTGGTGGCGTCGCAGCAGGTGATCGATCTTTTCCTGGAGGAAGAGTCGCAGCATCTGGCCATGCTGATGGACTTCATCGGCAAGCCGGTGTCGTTGCAGGTGGAGTCGAATTTGAGCCAGGAGCAGTACGATATCGTGTTGATGTAAATATAAAAATATTTACAAGTCGACAACTTAATTTCAATAAATTCGAAACCATCGTCTTGCGGTGTAGCCTCGCCAATGGAATTGCCGTCATTTAACAGCGACTCACGCCAACAGGCCACGGCAGACATCTGGTGCGACGAACAGAAATCTCCGATTCGAAACGGATCGCCAACGCCTTGTCAATATGTGCACGCCAGACCATCCAGGACCATATTCACGGTACGTTCGAGAAGCCTGCCAGTAGAGATTTCCGGGTCCACCCTGGCACGCGGTCCAGCAGTGGCCAACAGGCTTGCTGCGCCATGCATGGCGGCCCATGCTGCCCATGCGTCGACGGTCAACGTCGACTCGGCCCGCTCGTCCCCAGTGGCGTCCGAGATCGCAGAACGTACAACGTCAAAAGATGCGAGAGCCGCCATCCGGACTTCCCCGCTGTCATCAGGCGCAGTTGTGATGTACCGGAACATCAGGAAAAAGATCGCAGGGTATTGAATTGCGAACTCAACATACGCGTGCAGAACAATTCTTAACTTCTCTCTGGGGTCGCTGACAGAGCGGGTCCGTTTCTGCCGAATCTGTGTCAACCGCGCGAACCCTTCCACCGAAACCGCCGCGAGCAACGCATCCTTGTTCCGAAAATGGTGAAACGCTGCACCCGGCGATACACCGGCTCTACGCGCAACCTCGCGCAGGCTTATGTCCTTTCCACCGCCCTCGACGACGGTATCCCATCCGTGTTCAAGCAGGGTCCGTCGTAGATCGCCATGGTGGTAGCTTCGCTCGCTGACTGCTGTAGCTTTATTGGATGCGGAAGACATATACGGGAACCATTGCATGTGTTCCGCGCATCATAGTATGCGGAGCGTACCGCTGGCCAGCCTGGCGCATGAGGCAACGTTGGCGACGTTCAGGTTTTATCGCATAGAGCGCCCGACATGCTGCAATGCTATCGTCAGCAGCAGAACATCAATCACGCACTGAAATTCCCTGAGCGTTCGCAAACGCGCTTGCCCTGTTGCAGCGAACCGCGAAAGAAACCATGCCACATACGACACTTCTGCCCGATTTTCGCGAACTGCGTTGCCCGCCCCTCATTTTCCCGCCACTGGACAGCGATCACGCAGGGACCCGGTCCCCGAAATGACATGCCTCATGCGCCGTCTTCCGATACGAATTGACCGTGGAACCCGCAGGGCATGTGATGAGGTAAAAACGCTTTCGCGGTTGGCTCCAGGGTTATTGGATCGAGCGCCATCAGGTAGGACCTGCCGACGTTTCCATCCAGCACGACGGAAAGCAGCACGCCATCGTCTTCCCGTTCCCCTCCCGGCCGCTTCACGAAAACCGCTTCGCCGGGAAAGTGCCCGGCCTCCGACCACGTAGCGTATTTCCCCGACTTCGTGTCGACCGAAGCCAGTTGATTATAGAAAATGGCTTCCGGATCGTTGTTGATGCCGGTACTGTAAAACCGGCTGTAACCACGGCCATTTCGCGCCGAATAGTCAATTGTCGGCAGTTCCACAGTCAGCGGCGCCAGTTCTTCTTCCGTTACCTTTCCCGTCACCAGATTTAGCCGGAACCGAACGGGACGTGCATGAGAGCGAAGCTCGGGCATACGCTCATGCGTCAGGCGGCCGCCGGGCGGCCGCATCCCCGGATTGAGGCACAGTTCGGCGACATGGTCGCCATTGTCGTACGCAGCGACGTCGAGGACGATTTCGTTACCCTCATCGTAGGCGTTGATGGTATGCATGACGTACGATGGACGCACCTCGAAACATCCTGCCAGGCGTCCGGTCGCCTGATCGAGAACGTGAAGCTTCATTGCGATCCCCTTGCGCCATGACAGCGACTCGAAGTAAGAGCCGCCATCCCGAAGCACCATCATGTCTGATCGCAGCGGGCTTTCCGGGAACACGATATGACGCTCGGTCACGCAGAAAGCGTGGACATACGCGAGGGCATCAGTCTGGACAACGCCGATCGGCTCGCGAATCAGCATGCCCGGGCGAATGCGGTAGAAGTTGTACGCATTCACCTGCTGCCCCATTCCCGGCTGCGTGAAATAGTTGATGACGTCGCCGTTGGGTGCGAGTTGGCAGTGAGCTGTCGTTGAGCGCCGAAACCAGTCGACCTTGTTACCGGCGCAGTCCTGTTGCTGAAGAACATCGGCCCAGACGATCGGCCCCTTCGTCTCCAGTGTTTCGACGTCGAACGCCATCGGAATCGTGCTGCCATCAGTTAGCGCGACGTGCTGGCCCGCAAAGCGCGCGAATGCAACACCGGCATTCACGTCGGGAGTTTCGCCCCGCTTCAGTTCCTCCGTTATCTCGTCAATACGGCTTGGGTCCAGCCGGGTCGCAAATACCGGGTAACCCGGCTTGCCGTGCGCGACCGCGTACTGATACGCCCTGCTATGCAAGAACCGGTTGCGGTAGCTCACCTCGCCGTCGCGAAAGCCAAAGCGATGGAGCATCGCGAAGCCGTCAAAGTGATGGTTGAACAGATCGCTGCCGGCCTCAAACATCGCTGGCCCGTTGCGCAAAAGGCTTCCTGACAGCCAGTCCGGAAACCGGCCCTCTGTCGGAACGTTTTCGATAACCACCTCGGAGTTGAGCGTCTGGAACCCGGCCCCGTGAAGGGGTGCCGTACCAACGGACGATGAAGTGCGAGTCATGATCTACCCTTCAATCTAAACAGTGATTAGATTGTATGGCTAAAAAGTTTTCTGATGCAAGCGCTAGCTGCAAATAAAGTCAGAGACGTAAGCGGACCATGACTGTCGTTCTCGATTTTCGTGCACGCCAACCGGCGCACGACTTCGGTCGGGCGCCATGACGCAAGCCGGGCAATCTCCCAACATTTTCAACAGTGACGGCTCAGGAGATCCGGGACAAATCCAGGAGACCGCACCCGGAAATAGCGACATAGAGAGACGGCCATACGACCATGCCTCTGCCACGCACATGGACGCGTCCGTTTTGCCGGACCTTCGTGAACGATGGGGCAGATGGGATGGGATTGCGCACACCATACGTCCGGACTGTTTGTGAGGCCGTCGACGCCCCTGCCCCTAGGATCCGCTGATCGGGTCTCCACCCCTCTCTTTTCAATACGAAGCGAGCCGTTGCATTGGACTTCGAAGTCGATGTCATGACCTTATTTCCCGAGGCGACAGTAAAGGGAAAAAGGCCCAGACAGTAGAGCTGGGCAAAGCCACCAGCAAACCTGGCGGCGGAGGTATTGATACGAAATTGGCTCGCGATCGAGGACATCCCCGCTCGCGAGCCAATCGTGTAAGACGGCGGGCAAAAGACATGCGCGCCAAAGTCGACGCCGGTCAGCAGACGACTCGCCGACCGGGCCAACCTGTTCGGTTATTGACCGAAGTAAACCGAGTGCGAACCGGTGCGTTCGGCTTCGCTTTTATAGACATGGGCGCCAGCTGCGGACGAGCCGCTAACCACTCCACCCACGCCAGACGTGTCGGCATTTTGTGCAGCAACGCGCGCTTCAGCAGCCTGAATGTTGGCCGGGTAGTACGGGTCTGAAATGCCCGGGTGGAAGCCAGCCTGTTCGAGTTGAATCAGTTGAGCGCGGACTTCGGCGCGGGTCAGGGGCTGGTTCGATTGGGCAAACGAGGCAACCGGAGCAGCGAGAACGAGTGCGACAGCAACTGCCTTGATGAGCGATTTCATGATTACTACCTCCAGAGATTTGTTTTCTGTGGTGCTACAAACACGTTTGTCTGCAACCCATGAACACAGTCTAGGAGTGTCGCTGATTAGGGTAAACGCCTAATACATGAAATTACTGTTGCTGGAAACGAGACAATCGCCAAACGGGCCGCCTGGCTGGGCGGGCGTTCAGCCGCACCTCTCGAGGCGTCGGCGGAGCAAATGAGTCGGTGCGTGGCTCGGAACCATGCCACCTCTCTTAGACGCCATTCTTACCCAGGAAGTACTAGAGGCTAATATTAGTCCTTGAAAAACGTACCAAACTTGGTACACTTGTCTTATCTCCTTACCGCTAGAAACCTGCATGGTCCGTCCCGTTACGGTGGTTCTTACTGTTCGTTTTTTTGCTTCTGAAGTTGGCAACGAACCGGTGCGCGAATGGCTAAAAGAGCTCGGCGCACGTGACAAGAAGACCATCGGCGAAGATATCAAGACAGTGCAGATTGGATGGCCGTTGGGTATGCCGCTGGTCCGGAAAATGGGAACGGACCTTTATGAAGTGCGGATTACATTATCGAATCGGATTGCGCGGGTCCTGTTCACTGTGATTGGAAGCCAGATGGTGTTGTTGCATGGCTTCATCAAGAAATCCCAGGAAACGCCAAAAGACGATCTGGATGTAGCAGGCGCAAGATTGAAGCTGCTGAAGCAGGCAGAGAGACAGAAAGCGAAACGCCGAGGCTGACGTAGCCCAGAAAGTTTAGAAAGCAATGGAGTGCATCATGGCAAATAGGCACATCGGAAGCGACTTCGATGAGTTCCTCGCCGAAGAAGCGATCCTTGAGGAAACTACAGCGACCGCAATGAAACGGGTGATCGCGTGGCAAATCGAGCAGGAAATGAAAGCGCAGCACATCACCAAGTCCGTGATGGCTGCGAGGATGAAGACGAGCAGAGCGGCTCTTAACCGTCTGCTGGATGAGACCGATACCAGCTTGACGTTGACGACGCTTGCGAGCGCCGCCACTGCGCTAGGCAAGAAATTCAGGTTCGAGCTACTCGCGGCCTGACGTTGGGCAATCAAATGAGGGCGCCTTGGCGCCCTCATTCATTTCGGGGTCTCGCGGGACGTAGCACCACTCTGACGTTTATTACACCGGCTACCTCATCCGGGTTTTGATCGATTCAAAATGGAAAACGCCTCACTACAATGAACAGTGCTGTGCCGCTTGGATGTCTGGAAAGAACTTCATAACTCGCCGGATTGAGGAGGCGCAGCATGTTGACCTCGGAAGATCTCTACGAAAGCCAGCACTGGCGTGAACTCGACTTGCGCGACAAGATCGACGCACGGCTGCAATCATCGCTCACGCTGGTTACTGCGATTATTGGCGCGCTGAGTTTTCTGCTGACTAACGTCGATATCCAGCATCGGCATGGCCTCGTGGATTATTTGTTTTTTGCGCTTCTGGGGATCACTTTTGCCTTGCTGTTCTTATCCGGATTTTACTTTTTCAGATCCTCAGTAGGTTCACTCTTCCATAGAAATACATACAAAACCCTTCCTGTATCGACGGAGCTGGACAGATATAAGCGCGGGTGGGACGCAGCAATAGCAAAATCGCCCCAGGCTGCGCTCGCACAAGGAATAACTTCGGAAGCCGAGGTTAAGAAATTTCTAATAGAAAATT
This sequence comes from Paraburkholderia caffeinilytica, assembly GCF_046030355.1. Lineage (GTDB taxonomy): Bacteria > Pseudomonadota > Gammaproteobacteria > Burkholderiales > Burkholderiaceae > Paraburkholderia > Paraburkholderia caffeinilytica_B. The sequence continues at coordinate 43,058 of NZ_JAQQCQ010000024.1, read as the reverse complement.
ATCTCGAGCGCCAGGAAACCAACGCAAAAATCAACGATGAGCGTGCAAAAAATATCTCCAACATCAATCTCCTGGTCGTAGTTGAAGCCCTGCTCACCGCCGCGGCTTTCTCGATTTTCTATTTAGGCGGGCTGAATAAGGCCGACCTCCCGAAAACCCAGGATATAAAAATAACAGCACCGATCGATATACGCAGCATGCCTTCTACCCAGCAGAATCAATGTTTCTTCTGGTTTCCGCCCACGGAATACGTTCACGGAACACGGACCAGCAAGAGGCATAGTAAATAAACGCCTTTGAGCGTTCTGAACGTTCCAGTCCATACGGAGGTTGCCATGCAAGCAAGGTCCAATCCGGTCAAGAACGATTCGCCTGTCAAGCCCAGGGCGAGTACGCCCCCAGAACCGCCGCTGGAGCCGCCCACAAAACCGCTCCCCCGGGATCTGCCGTTTAGAGGTCCACCCGACCCACAAAAGCAGCCGCTCGTTGACTTTGCTTGAGTAAGTGAAGTGAGTGGAAAGAGTTCGCACGCCACTTCGAAGCCGGCAGTTGCCTCGGGTTGTTAGGTGTTGACATAGTTTGCTCACGCCTTTCCACCAACGGCCCCTGCCGCTCAAACAGCCTCGGATTTCCGTTCCTGTATCTCTCCCGGCCCTCAATTTCGTCCTTGACGCTCTTCGAACGACTCGCGTATAACCATCCCACTGGATGTTATTTGGATGGCATATGGATGCCACCCATACGCCGAATGGAGCTGAAATGGCCAACCTCAAACTCATCGATACCTCGCGCCCCAAAGGCGGCGAGACCGAAAAAATCACCATCAATCTCGGCCCCATCGATCTGGGCCAGATCGACTTACTCGTCGAAGAAGGCTTTTACTCGAACCGCACCGACCTGATCCGCACCGCGATCCGCAATCAGCTTGCCGTCCACGCGCAGGTCGTCACGGAGACGGTAACCCGGCGCGCGCTGGTGCTCGGCCTGCAACACTTCTCAAGGCAGGAACTCGAAGCCGCTCAAGCCGCGAACGAACGACTGGACATTCATGTGCTCGGTCTCGCCAGCATCGCAGCCGATGTGCCGCCGGAACTCGCCACAGCCACGATCGCGTCGGTGATGGTGCTCGGTGCATTTCACGCGTCGCCCGCGGTCAAGGCTGCGCTCTCCGGCCGCATCAGGTAACCGGGCCTGGCGTCGCTGATCCTACGGTTGCGCATGCAGTTGAACTCGCGGTCGAACCCGCGACGCTCATCGCCTGACCCAGCCACGCCCTACGCAAGCCAACCTAACCGCCTACGATCATGAACATGAATGAAAATTTCCTGAGGTCGATGAAAGAAGCCTTCGACCTGCTGCGCACGAAGGGGCCGAAGGAAGCGACCGCTGCGGTTCAGCGCGCACTCGCGGGCAACAAGGCCAACGCAGGCAATGCACAAACGCCGCACATGCCGCAAAGCGTCGACGAATGGACGCAAGCCTGGAAGCAGGCACAAACTCAAACACCGGGCTACACCCAATCCCACGCCAACGCCACACCACACGCCCCTGCCGAACGCACTTTCGACGCCGACACGCCTGGCACCTTCAGCACTCACACATTCAGCAACAGCGCGGGTCAACGTCAATACAAGCTCTACGTACCCGCCGTCTACAGCAGCGAACCGTTGCCTCTCATCGTGATGCTGCACGGCTGCACGCAAAACGCCGACGACTTCGCGGCCGGCACGCGCATGAACGAAATGGCCGAGCGTCATGGCTTCATCGTCGTGTATCCGAATCAGTCGCAAGCGGCTAATCATTCGGGCTGCTGGAACTGGTTCAAGCCTGCCGACCAGCAGCGCGATCAGGGCGAACCGGCGTTGATCGCGGGCATCACGCGCGAGGTGATGGCGCGCTATCGCGTCGATCCGGCGCGGGTGTACGTGGCGGGTCTGTCGGCAGGGGGCGCCATGGCGGACATCATGCTGAAGACCTCGCCCGACTTGTACGCGGCGGCCTGCGTGCATTCCGGCCTCGCCTATGGAAGCGCGAAGGATCTACCTTCGGCGCTCGCCGCAATGAAAGGCGGCAAAGCGCATCGCAGCCACTCACGGGTTGAACCGCAGCGCCCGCTTATCGTGTTTCATGGCGATGCGGACACGACGGTGCATCCCTCGAACGCCGCAGCGCTCGTAGCGGATTTCGACACCGGCGCAACGACACTCAAGCCGCCGCAGCACACTGCAGGCACGGTGAACGGCCAGCGTGGTTGCACGGTGCGAAAGCTCGTCGCGGCGAATGGTGTCGAAGCCGAGTACTGGTCGATTCACGGCGCGGGCCACGCGTGGGCAGGCGGCAGTCAGCGCGGCACGTACACGGACCCATCCGGCCCCGACGCGACCGCCGAAATGCTGCGCTTCTTCCTCGCGCATCCCCGCGCGTCAGACCCACACCCAATGCCTTTCGACTGACAAATCATCTTGACGAAAACGCTGTACATCCTGCTGCAAAGGTATAGAGTGATCCATGTTGCAGCGCAGCAAAATCGCTGCGCCGCGTCGACCTGCCGTCTCACCTGAGACCTGGCCTCCGAAATCCTTTGGGCGCCTGCGCTGGGTCACTTTGGAGATCATCATGCATAGCCCCGCGATCGAATCTGGCGCCGCCTTTGGCCAACGTACTTTCAACATCTTCACCAACCTGCAACTCGAAGGGCTGGCGTGTCTGCAGAAGCTCGGCGAGCTCAATCTCGCGGCAATGAAGGCAACCGTCATCGAAAGCAAGAGCGCACTGTCGGCCGGGCAATTCAATGCGGCACCGTTCGCAGGCGCGTCCGATTTGCAACAGCAACTGGTTCAACGCACCTTGTCATACGCGCAGCACGTCAAGGAAATTGACGCGCAATTCACCGCGGCGCTGACCAAGGCGGGCGAATCACTACGCGAAGAGTTCGGCGCCAACGTGGCGCAACTCGGTTCGGGCTTCGGCCAGACCACGCCGTTCAGCTCGGATAGCGCATTCGGTGCGATGCAATCCGTAATGGCTTCGATGATTCATTCGGGCAATGTGGTGCAGGACAGCATCAAGCGTGCGTCCGGCACGGCGATCGCCCACGCGAACGAAGCAGCGCAATAAGTCTCGCGTCGTAACGCGAGCAGACAGAAAGGGGCCAATCGGCCCCTTTCTTTTTTCAACGCAGGTGGAATACATACGCCTCCCGCGGGTACGACACGCTGCAGCGACTGAAAGACTGCGATTCCAAGTCGGTAGCGGGATGTCCGGCATCAACCGGACAATCAACCCGCGCCTAAAGGCTTCAGCAAATTGCGCAACGCCGTGATGGTGATGGGCCGTGAGAACCAGAATCCCTGCGCCTCGTCGCAGCCAAGCGCTTCGAGTTGCGCGGCCTGTTCGGCGGTCTCCACACCTTCAGCCGTCACACGCAGTTTCAGCGCATGGGCCATGGCGATAATGGCGCCGACGAGCGCCGCGCACTGCGGATCGGTACTCATACGCATCACAAACGAGCGATCGATTTTCAGGCGATTCAGCGGAAAGCGCGTGAGATAAGCGAGACTCGAATAGCCGGTGCCGAAGTCATCCACCGCGACTTCAACGCCCAATTCGCGCAATGCATGCAGCGTCTGCAATGCCTGCTCGGTGTCGCCCAGCAACACGCCCTCGGTGATTTCCACCTCAAGGTACGAGGGGTCGAGCGCGGCATCTTCGAGCGCTTCGCGGATCGTCTCGAACAGATTTTGCCGCTGGAACTGCTGCGGCGACACATTCACCGCGACCCGCGGCAAGGTGCCGGTGAGCCGCAGCAATTTGCCGGCGTCGCGGCACGCGGTCCGGATCACCCACTCGCCGATCTGCTCGATCAGGCCCGACTCTTCCGCGACCGGCACGAACTCGACCGGACTGATCAATCCACGCTGCGGATGATTCCAGCGCAGCAGCGTCTCCACCTGCGCGATGCGGCCATTGGAGAGCGTCACCTGCGGCTGATACACGAGATGCAATTGCTGACGCTCGAGCGCTTCGCGCAGCATCGTCTCCAGTTCGAAGCGGCGCGCCGCCTGACCTTCGAGCGCGGTGGAAAAACGCCGCACCGCATTGCCGCTCACCGCCGAAGCCGCCGACAGCGCCACGCCCGCGCGGCGCATCAGCGTCGGCGCATCGGCGCCGTCGGCGGGATAGGCGACGACGCCGATACTCGCCGTGATGTTCAGCGGCGTACCGGCATAGTCGATCGATTCGGCGATGCGGCCCAGTGCCTCGGCAGCGAAAGCATCGGCCGCCGCGCCGGTTTCATTGATCAGCAGCGCGAATTGCGTGCCGCCGATCGAGGCGATCGTACCGTCGTTGGGGAACAGACCACGCAACCGTTCGCCGACGATCTGCAGCACCAGTTCGGCCGCATGCAAACCGAGGGCATCACGCAGTTTGCGCAAATGATCGAGTTCGGCGATCAGCACGGTAAAGCCCGTGCCATTCCGCTGGCAGCGCGCGATCGTCAATTCAAGGCGTTCGGTGAACAGTGTCTGATTGGGCAGGCGGGTCACGCCGTCGTGATGCGAGACGTACCACAAGCGCGCCTCGGACTGCGCGTAGCGCGTCATGTCGATGGCGATGCCGACATAGCGCGCGGGTCCTGTCGCTAAACCGCCGGGATGCGCCGGCTCGGCGGCGAGCGGCGCCAACGCGAACACTACGCGGATCGGGCTGCTGTTGCGCCGCACATAGGTCCATTCGCCTTCATAACGCGAGCCCAACGCCGACAGCGGCGGCAATTCGGCGCGCCGCCTCGCCAGTTCGGCCGGATCGAGCAAAGACTCAAAGGTGCGACGGCCGATCAATTCCTCGGCGGTGAAGCCGGTCAATTTTTCGAAAGCCGCGTTGACCGAGTCGAACGTGCCATCGGCTGCGCAGATGAACATGCCGTAGGGCGCCGCCGCAAGCGCGGCGTCGCGTGTGCGCGCATCGGCGTAGGGGTGAGCTTGCATCGCGCCGGCCTTGAATTTCCTGGGTATTAAAAGCGAATGAGGAAAGCGGCTGAGCGTTTTTCCTGGTGCGTACGGCGCAACCGCCAAACCCGGCTGCTTCGGTCCGATCCGCCGGGTCATGTGCGCATTTATGTCCGTATGATAGCGGCTTTCCTGGCCGGATCGACCGCACCGGCCGCGCATTCCTCGCAGCAACCGTTTCCTCCGGTGCATTCCTCCGATTCCAGCGACACCCCGCCCGTCGTCGCGCACATCATAAAGCACTCGCTATTGCCGGGATACTCCGCGCCTCATGACTCAACGCGCACCGGCCCTGGAAGCCTTCACACAGGGCTTCGCCGGATTGACGACCGTTATATCCGCCGATATATTTTGCTCGCGATCCTTCGATCAAAAGCCACCACCCCATTGCATGGATCCGCACGAAACAGGGTCCCGCTTTTCATGTCCAAGGAAGTCATCGATTCGCACCTTCTCAAGGTGCTGCACACGCTTCTGACCGAATCGAGCGTGTCGCGCACGGCAACGTTGCTCGGACAATCGCAGCCGACTGTCAGCGTGGCGCTGCGCAAATTGCGCGACATGACCGGCGATCCGCTGCTGGTGCGCAGCGGCAGCCGGATGGTTCTCACCGCACACGCACTCACGCTGATCGAACCCACCGCGCAAGCGCTGAACAGTATCGCGGCCATTCTGCATCCCACCACGTCGTTCAATCCGGCCACCACCAGCCAGACCTTCCGGATCGGCTCGCCGGATTATCTCGATGCGTTCTTCGTGCCCGCTGTGGTCGATGCGTTTCATCGCGAGGCGCCCGGCGCGAAGCTCGAGTTCAGGCATCTGATGATGGTGGACGGCGGCTACGAGCATGGACTCGAAAGCGGCTTTCTCGATCTGGTGATCGGCAACTGGCGCACGCCGCCGGAGCATCTGCATTTGCAGCCGCTGTGCAAGGACGAACTGGTGTGCCTGATGCGCAACGGCCATCCCATCAAGCCGGGACGGCTTAGCAAACCGGTCTATGAAGAAGCGGAACATCTGGCGGTGATGACGTACAACACGACGTCGTGGGGCACGGTCGATATCGAACTCGCACGCAACGGCCTGTCGCGCACCGTTACCACGACGCTGCCCTACTTCGGCATGGCGCCTTACGTGCTGGCGCGTTCCAATTTGCTGTTCACGACTACCCGCGCGCTCGCCACGCACTACACCAAGCTGTTGCCGCTGCGTATCGAGCCGCTTCCCGGCGAGCCGCAGGCGCTCACCTACTATCAACTCTGGCACGACCGCACGCATCGCAGCGTCGCCGCGATCTGGCTGCGCAGGCTGATCGCCAACGTCGCGAAAGATCTGGCTTCCTAAGCGTTCTTCCTGAACACTCGCCACCGCCGCGCACTTTTTCCCCGCCGATAAAAAAACGCCGCAAGCAAAGCTTGCGGCGCGAATGCGATCATCGGATGTGTTGCAGGTGACAGGCCCTTAAAACACCGAGCGATCACAAAGTGAGGTCGGTCAGACGGAAGATTGTTATGGGTTAGCTAGCGGCCCCCTCTGTCATGGCCTTGATCAGCGCGGCCTTGCCATCGATCGCCGCGCCGAGCAGAGCGAAACCCAATGGACGCTCGCTGGTGGCGTGCCGGCACACAGCGCGCGCCGCGTGTTTCGCCGCATCGGCGGCAGTTTCGATCGACCACGCGCCCTCGCCCTCGGGTGTCACAACGACAGCGGGACTCGCGGGCGTCTTCACGGTAATCGGCATCACCGGGAAGGCGACGCGCGTCGGCTGCCCGGCCAGCGTGCGCGCGAGCGCCCGCGCGGCGTGCATGATCGGCAGGACATACGGCTGCACTTTGCCGTCGATCGCGGCGCAATCGCCGAGTGCGTAAATATCCGGCGCGCTGGTCCGACACCACGCATCGGTTCGAATACCCTGATCGATCTCGAGACCCGCAGCAGCCGCAAGCGCCGTACGCGGCGCAAGACCGACCGCTGACACGACCAGGTCCGCAACGATCGGGTCACCTTCGGCGAAGCTCAGCCGATAACCGTCGGACAAACGGTCGATCCGATCCACACTGCGGCCCGGATGAAAACGGATGCCGCCATCGTCCAGCGCGCGAGCGAAAATCTCGCCCACGTCTTGCGGAAGCAAACGCGCCAGCGGCGTCGAAGCCGGATCGATCAGATTGACCGCATAACCGGCGGCCGCCAGATCGTCGGCGAACTCGCAGCCGATCAGACCCGCACCCAGAATCGCCACCGAGCGGCAACGCGTGAGCGCCAACCTGAAGCGCGCATAGTCGCCGAGGTCGTTGATCGACATCACGTCGGCCGCGCCGTCACCCGCTACCTTCAGACGCCGTGGGTCCGCGCCCGTGGCCAGCACCAGCTTGCTGTAGCCGAGCAACGCATTGTCGACAACCAGCGCGTGCTCGGCCGGCAAAATGCGCTCCACACGCTGATTGACACGAATCCACGCGCCCAGTTGCGCCGCCATCGCCATGGCGTCGAAACTCGCCAACGCCTGCGGCTCTTTCTTCATCGCCAGGGCATTCGACAACATCGGCTTCGAATAGAAACTGCCGTCGTCGCGGCTGATCATCACGATCGGCACGGTGCTATCGAGCTTGCGCAATTCACGCGCGACCGTATAGCCCGCCATGCCCGTGCCGACGATCACGACCGGTTGTTCTTTGTCCTCTTGCTGAGCGGCCGTCATGCAATCACCTGCATTTCAAAGTCGTGTTTACCGGTCGCGCAGTCCGGGCACAACCAGTCGTCCGGTACATCTTCCCAGCGCGTGCCGGGCGCAATACCCGCTTCCGGCAGACCCAGCGCTTCGTCATAGCGAAAGCCGCAGATCACGCATTCCCATACTTTCATGGCTTCTCTCCGAATCACCCATCACCCATTCCGAACCCGCGCCGCGAACTAGCGCACATACGCCTGGCCGAGACCGATCTCAGCCAACGCCCGACGGTAGGCACCCGACGAACGGTCGGCAAGAATCGGTGCTTCCGCCGTACGGTCGATCGGCAGATCTTCCGGACGCTGCTGCTCGACGATCGCGCGATCTTCTTCGAACACCTGACGGTTGAATGCGTAGACGTCCTCGAGCGGCAAATCCTTATCGAAGTTGCGCACGATCGGCACGAACAGACGCGTCTTGCGCGCGGACACCGGGCTCGCGGCGTTCAGGATCGACAGGCGGCCGTTATCGGGAAAATGCACGGTCAGGCGTGCAAAGAACGGCACGTCCACGTCGAAGAAGCGGTGCCACAGATAACCCTCCGGCGCGCGATGCTGCATCGACTTCGGAAAGTTGCTGACCGTGCTCACATACTCCGCGTGCATGCCGCGTTCGCGCCGTTCAACCGAATACTGCGGCACCACCTGGTTCTGGCGATCGGCAAAGCTTTCGTGGTGAATCCACGCGAAATGCGCGACGTCGATAAAGCCTTCGGTCTGACGGCCCGCCGAAGCGTTGATGTCGATCGAGGGCGGCAGGATCTGCTGGAAGTCGGGATCGTCCCAGTTGGGAAACGCGGGCAACGCTTCGGTGCCGCCACCCAGCGAGACCCACACGAGGCCGTAAGCCTCCTGCGTCGCATACGTGACGAGATGCAGGCGCTCAGGGATCGGGCCGCCCGTTTGCGACGGAATGTGTTTGCACTTTCCGTCGCTGCCGTATGCGAGGCCGTGATACGGGCACACGATGTTGCCGTTATCGACCCATCCCTGGCTGAGCGGCGCGCCGCGATGCGGACAGATATCGCGCGCGCTCACCAGTTGGCCGTTCGAGCGGAATACGACCAAAGGCTCGTCGAGCAGCGTCACGCTGATGGGTTTGTCGGTCACGTCGGCGGCGAACGCCACCGGATGCCAGTAGCGGCTGAGAATCTCCCAATCGTGGCTATCGAAGGTGCAATTACGGGGTAAAGCGGGGAAACGTTGAAATGTCAGCGGGGCAGCGGTGGCCGTTGCGGTGGCGGAACTCATGCATGTCTCCAAAACCTGGTGGGGGTTCGTCGCGCTCCTGTGTTTTCCTGAGCGCGTGGAGAGAACGATAGCGGGATGAGGTCCGCCGACCCATCCCCTGAAATGCATCTAGTCTATGTACGAAAAAGCATAGGGTGCCACCGCGGCGCTGGATCAGCGCTTTCGGAAACGCCTACGATGCGCGCGGCAATGCGGCTTCGATAAACACCGCGCACAGTGCTTCCATGCCCTTCGCGTCTTCTTCGTCGAAGCGTGCGACAACCGGGCTATCGACATCCCACACGCCGATCAGCGTGCCGTCCGGTGCGACGAGCGGCACGACGATTTCCGATTGCGAGGCCGAATCGCAGGCGATATGGCCCGGGAATTCATGCACGTCGCGCACCACCTGCGTCTGACGGGTTTGCGCAGCGGTACCGCACACGCCCTTGCCGAGCGCGATGCGCACGCATGCGGGCTTGCCCTGGAAGGGCCCGACCACCAGTTCGCGGCCATCGTGGAAATAGAAACCGGCCCAGTTCAGATCGCTCAGCGAATGAAACACGAACGCGGAAAAATTCGCGGCGTTGGCGATCCAGTCTGTTTCACCGGCGAGCAGCGAACGGGCCTGGGCGACCAGTTCTTCGTATTGCGCGGCTTTGGGAAGATGCGAGGCGGAGGAAACTTCGAACATGACGGCGTCCGTAATGAAAGCGGAAAGGAAAACGGCGAGGCATGCAGTGTAAATCAAGCCGCCGTTTCCTTCACGGCACGCCCCGCTGCGCGCGCCGCCCTGTTTCCGTCCGCTCCATGTGCGGCCTGATGGCGTTGTCCAGACGTCGAGCCGGCGAACAACGCCATGCATCGATCGTTATTCGACGCCGATGATCACGCTCGATGCCTTGAAAATCGCCGTCGCCGCCTTACCGTTCGCGAGGCCGAGGCGGTCGACGCTCTCGTTGGTGATGATCGCGGCGATTTGCGCGCTGCCCGCGCTGATCGTCACTTCCGAATTCACCGCGCCCTTGGTGACCGCCGACACCGTACCGGCGATGCAATTGCGTGCCGACACCTGGCTCTTCGCCACGTCGACCATTACGATCACCGACGACGCCTTGACCAGCGCGAAGGCCTTCTTGCCGGCGGCGAGGCCGAGCGACGTCGCGCTGCCGTGCGTGATGATCGCGACGATCTCGAGACCGTCCTGGGTGCGCAACGTGACTTCGTCGTTCACGGCACCGTGTTTGACTTCGGCGACTTCGCCGGCGAATTGATTGCGTGCGCTGGTTTGCATGGTGTTCTCCTTGTTGTGGAGCCTCGTGAAAGGCGCTTCGAGGCGATGTGTCGAGTGTAAAGAAACGCTTCGCCGCTGCGGCCACTTGCGCGTGAAGTGCGGTATGGCACAGCCGCTATGAACGATTCGAACCCCAATGAAACCACATAAACGTTGTGTAAATACACTCATAACGCGGCAAAGGCATGGCGTGGGTGGCTGGCTTCGATTGGCCTCGATTGGCTTCATATCCCGCCATGTCGCGAAACGTTGCCCTCGGGCCTGCGCGGCGTATCAGCGTGAGAAACCCCGCCGCCGGCTCGTTACGCGGCGGTGCAACGGGCATCCACTGGCCGCCCCACCACGCGACACCGTATCATCGTGCCCTTGGACCATCACCGTCGAACTCCATGCCTGTCGCCGTCCTGCCCCGCCTTGCCGCACGCGTCGCCACACACTTCGCAGCCCGATCGCCGCACGCCCGCTGCCGTGCCGCCGCGTTATGCGCTGCCCTCGCGGCCGTGGTCCTCGCCGGCTGCAGCAATCCATCGCCGACCCACGAGGCCCATGCGAGCGTCGACACGGTCACGCTGTTCCCGATCGCCAATTACGACCAGAACGTCGACCACTGGCTCGAACCGGACAGCCCCGGCTACGACCAGCCGTTCCTGAGCCCCGCGGATCAACAGGCGCAGTTCAGCGCCCTCTACGCGCGCTATTTCGGCACCGGCACGACCGCGCCGTCGCCGTGGAATTCGGCTTACGTGGCGATGCGCGTCTATCGCCAGCAAGGCGCGGACATTGCCGCGCTGCAGCAGCGCCGCCTCGACAAGTTCGACAACACCGGCAAGCGCGGCGCGGCGATCGGCTACGGCGAGAACTTCCGGCCGCACGACAAGGCATGGATCGACGCCATCGCGCAAAACATGGCGGTCGGCCAGTTCACGCAGGAGGCCGTCTACAAGCCCGAGCGCCGCGCGATTGCCACCAGCAACCTGATGGTGCGCGAACTGCCGACCACGGACCCGTCGTTCTACGATCACCACCTCGCCGGCGAAGGCTATCCGTTCGACAACCTGCAGATCTCCGCAGTCCGTCCAGGCACGCCGCTGTATGTGCTGGGCAGCAGCGTCGATGGCGGGTGGCGCTACGTGCAGACGCCCGACGTGCAAGGCTGGGTGCGCAGCGAAGGCGTCGGCCTGACCGACGACGCCTTCGTCGACACATGGCGCGCCGCCACCGCAAAGTCGCTAGGCGCGGTGACGGTCGCATCGGCGCCGGTGCGCGACAGCCGCGGCGTGTTCCGCTTTGACGCGCCCGCCGGCACGTTGCTGCCGCTCGGCCCGGACACCGCCACGCGGCCCGCATCACAGCCCCATAAAACGGCAAGCGAAGCCGCCGACGCCCTCGCCTCCCGCAAACTCTTCGTTCCGGCCCGCGATGCGGACGGCCAGGCGATCATCCGCATCGCCCGGCTGAGCGACGCGCAGATCGCCCCGATGCCGCTCGCCGCCACCCCGCGGCATCTCGCGATGCTGATGAAAACGCTGATCGGCCGGCCATATGGCTGGGGCAATAGCGGCCTGTACAACGACTGTTCGTCTGAGCTGCAAAGCATCTTCGCGACGTTCGGCGTGTGGCTGCCACGCCATTCGTCGACGCAGATGAGTGCCGGCCGCATGATCGATCTGTCCGCGTCGACGCCGGCGCAACGGCTCGACTACCTCGCCCAGCATGGCGAACCGTTGCGCACGCTGATCTACATCGGCGGCCACGTGATGCTGTATATCGGCAACACGACCCGCAACGGCGTCGCGGTGCCGGTGGTCTACCAGGACGTGTGGGGCTTGCGTCCGGCCGACAATAGCCGGCGCGCGGTGATCGGCGGCTCGGTGATCCTGCCGCTGTTCGAACACATTCCGGAAGACGCGACGTTGCAATCGCTCGCGGCAACCCCGACGTTCCAGATCAGCATCCTCGGCGCGCCGGGCGGCGGTGCGGCGACGCCATCAACACCGTCCGCGCCCGCCGCGCCGCCCGACGACGACAATCCGGCCGGTTGACATAGGGTCGCAAGACGATCCAGCCGATTGGGCCTGCGCCACGCCCCTGTGCCGCAGGTCCATACCCGTGCTCGCGCCACGCAAACGTCCGCGCCTGCTCCCGCATCGCACGGCCGTGCTTAAAAAATATTTTTCCCGGAGTGTCGATTCAACGGTGATGCACTCGTCGTAACGTTGAAGGCCTAGCTCACGCAGCCGGTCTTTCAACTCACGAACCTGTTACTTCAAGGAGTCGCCGTCATGTCCAGCCCCGCTGTCAAACCGATCCCGGACGGGATGCACTCGCTTACTCCGTATCTGATTTGCGCCAATGCCGCGGAAGCCATCGCGTTCTACACCAAGGCTTTCAACGCCGTCGAGCAATACCGTCTGCCCGGGCCGGGTGGCAAAGTGATGCACGCCTGCCTGAAGATCGGCGACTCCATGCTGATGCTGACCGACGAATGGCCCGACCACAACGCGTTCGGCCCGAACGCGCTGAAAGGCACGCCGGTCACGATTCACTACTACGTCGAAGACGTCGACGCCAGTTTCAAGCAGGCCGTCGAGGCCGGCGCAACCGTCGCGATGCCGGTTGCCGACATGTTCTGGGGCGACCGCTACGGCCAGTTGAAGGACCCGTTCGGCCACAGCTGGTCGCTCGCCACGCACAAGCGCGACCTGACCCCGGAACAGATTCAGCAAGGCATGCAGGGTATGCAAGGCGCGGAGTGCGGCGCGCAATAAGCCGCCTGGGTCATCCATGAGTCATCCATGACGATGAGGTCGCAAGCAGAAGGCAGCGCCATGTCCATGGTTCGACGGTAACGCGGAAGAAAGCCATCCGCTTTGATACGGGCCCGCCTCGATACGGGCGTCTTCCGCGGGACCATCGGCCGCGCCCGTCGATCTTTGATAGGATCGGTCTCGACCCATAACCGGCGGGACACGATCAGTGCGCGTCAATCATCAGGCTTTCTTCTGCTCGCTGTTTGTCGCGCGTCTCGCCGATCAGGTTCTGCTGTTTCTCGTGCCGCTCGTCGTGTTTCAGACGACACACCAGGTCTCGTGGTCGGGTCTCGCGTTTTTTATCGAAACCCTGCCGCGTTACCTGGTCTTCCCTTTCTTCGGCGCCCTGTGCGACCGCATCTCGCCACTCAAGCTGATGCGCGTGAGCCGGACCGTGCGGGCACTCGTGTGTTTCGGCGGCGTGCTGGCGTATGGGCTGGTTGGCGGTATCGGCTGGTTGATCGCGCTATCGGCAGTGTGCGGTGTGCTCACGAGCCAAGGGCTGGTCGCCCGCGAAGTGATGCTGCCGCAGATCTTCAGCACGCAGCAGTTTCAGCGTGTGCTCGCCTACTCGCAGTTGGCCGACCAGTTGGGTTTCGTACTCGGCCCCATGCTGGCCGCATTGCTGCTCGGCGTGTGGCGCTGGGAGTGGGTGGTGGGCGCAACCGGCGTGCTGTTTCTGCTCGCCGACGCGGCGCTGCTACTGTGGCAGCGCACCAGCGGTTTCCGCGCTGGCGATCCGCCGCCTGCTGCACCGGGTCACTGGGCGATGCCGCTGCGCATCGCGCTGCGCCATGTGCTGGTGCTACCCGGTCTGAAAAAAGTCGTCCTGCTCGCCGCCGCCGAAAATCTGGTAATCGGCGTGACGCTCGCGACATCCGCCGCGATGGTGACCGGCTTGCACGCGCAATCGAACCACTACTATGCCGGCCTGCAGACCGCCGGCGCGGTGGCCACGGTGCTGATTCTCCTGACGATCGCGCGTAACGCCTGGCCTGCGCAGACACTCGGCCGGGTCGCGTTCGTGTCGATCTGCGCCGGTGGCGTGATCGCCGGTGCGAGTGCGGCGCCCTGGGGCTATACGCTCGGCTTCCTGCTGATTGTCGGCTTCGACAAGATGTTCAATGTCTACATCCGCAGCGCACGGCAGAAAATCATTCCACCCGAGGACTACGGCAAGACGACCGGCGTGGTGATCCTGCTGAACAACATGACACAACCGCTCGCCGGTTTGCTGGTCGGCGTGTTTTCGGCACGGGCACAAACCGGCTTGCTGATCGTGGCTCTTTCGGCGGCAATGGGCTCTATCGGCGTGGCAGTGTCGATCGGCTCGGCGCTGTCGCGGCGGCGCAGACGCTCGCTGGCGCTTGGGGAATAAGGCCGCGCACGGCTGGTCGGCCGAAATTGCGTGTTTTGCGCACGCTGCCGTCGCCACACAGCCGCCACCAGATGGCGAATGAATCCTATATCGCCTCACAGACCACATCGAACTTCATCAACTGCGTGGCCCCAAACGCATTGCTGATCGCAACGTCGGCGGCATCTCGCCCGCGAGCCATCAAAATCCGTCCCGTACGGGGCACATTGTTCCGCGGATCGAAGGTCTGCCAGCAGCCGCCAACGTACGCTTCGAACCATGCGGCGAAATCCATCGTCGCATATGGCGGCGGCGTGCCGACGTCGCTGATATAGCCCGTGCAATACCGCGCCGGGATATTCATCGCCCGGCACAGCGTCACGGCCAGATGCGCGAAATCCCGGCATACGCCCTTTCTCTCCTGCCACGCCTGCCACGCAGTTTTGGTCGGCCGGGCGAAGTCGTAGCCAAACACAATGTGCTCGTGGACGTAGTTGCAAATCGCATCCACCCGACCGCGGCCGAGCGGCATCTTGCCGAACGTCTGCCACGCAAATTCGGAGAGCAGATCAGTTTCGCAATACCGGCTGCCCAGCAGAAACACCAGCGTATCATCAGGCAACGCCTCGACCGGATGCTGTTCGGTCAACGGCGGCCGCCGCTCAGGTTCGGACGACACCTCGAGCACGGCGCTCGTCGACAGTGCAATCAGTCCTTGCGGCGCCACGATCCGGCTGCACAGATTGCCGAAACCGTCGCGATACTGGCTGATCGGCACCGGCGGATTGACCGCCAGCAAATCCGGACTCAGCACGTCCTTCGCATGCGAATAGTGCGTGTTCAACATCAACATCATCGGCGTCGGTTGCACGCACTCATAGACCAGCTCGTAGCCAACGCGCAATTTCATCGTGACGCCCTTTTCCAGTGAAAACATTCAGTTGACGCGCCCGGTAAGCAACCTGCGTTGACACGCCCGGTTAACACGTTCGATTTGCGCAATCCCAGTCATCCGGCGCGCCCCTCATTTACCCTCGGTCACGCTCACATCGACCTGCAAACCGCGAAACGAATGCGGCGCGCCGTGCCATGTGCCCCACAACGGCAACGCCTGGTAGTAATTCCACGCCACCGCCACCCGAATCAGATGGCGATTGCCGACGATGCTATTGGTCGGATCGAAATCCACCCAGCCGGCGCCGGGCAAATAGATTTGCAGCCATGCGTGCGTCGCACCACCGCCTTGTACCGCGTCATGCCCGGGCACGTCGGGTACGAACAGATAACCGCTCACAAAGCGCGCCGCGAGGCCAAGCGAGCGCACCGCGTCCAT
This sequence comes from Paraburkholderia caffeinilytica, assembly GCF_046030355.1. Lineage (GTDB taxonomy): Bacteria > Pseudomonadota > Gammaproteobacteria > Burkholderiales > Burkholderiaceae > Paraburkholderia > Paraburkholderia caffeinilytica_B. The sequence continues at coordinate 27,295 of NZ_JAQQCQ010000024.1, read as the reverse complement.
CATCAGCACCGCGAAATCGCGACAACTGCCGCTGCGGCTGCGCAAGGTGTCGCCGGGACGATGCACGCCCTTCTCCGTGCGGCGCACATAGAAAAACGTGCTTTTTATCTCGAGCGTCATGGCGCGCAGCAACGCCATCGTGCCGCCGCTGCCGTTCTTGCCGCTCGTGCCGCCGCTGCCCGGCAGAGGAACGAAGCGCTGTGCCCATTCGTCGACATCGCGGTCGGGATACTGGCGGCTGCGCGCGTTGACGAGATCGGACGCTTCTTCGTTGGTGTACGCGAAAGGCCAGTTCACCGCATACGGCTCGAGCGCATAGTCGGGTAACGGCGTTTCGAAATGTTCGAGCGTCGCTTCGCTGTCGAAGCGCAATTCGCTCGCCTTGCCCGCGAAACTCGCGACCGCCACGGAGTTGTCGAACACGTCGTGCAGCCAGTGCAGCCTCGACGGCGTCGGCGTAATCACCAACCGGTTCGTGACGAGGCGCAAGTCATGGCTGGCACGTGGGCGGAACATCATCCGGTGTTCGCCGAACCGCACCGGTTCCGAGTAACGGTAGACGCTGACGTGACGCACGGTGAAACGCTGTGGCTCAGTCATCTGACAGGCCGATGGATGCAACTGGATTCGTCCTGAGCATCACGTACACGCTGGTAAGACCCGCTGCCGCAGCAGGCGCTGGGCACCTAGCACGGTTTGATCCTGAAAAGGCCACGGCCAAGGTTCGGCGTGGTGAGGTGCTGTCATCGACCCGCGTTTGCTTTGAGCATACACCCGCCATATTGGTTGAAATCACTCATTTGGCCGGGGGTGCAATTGCATGTGTGAGTTATCAACAGAATCTGTTCGCAAATCTGTGCATAACTATCCGGCAAAATCGACAAGCGCTTGATATGTCTGCCATTTTTACCGCTATGTCGAAGTTGGGCAGGTCCTGCGGCACCCAGCATCAATCACGCACCGCGCCCGTGGCTTGCCCGCGTCCGGCTTCCTGTGAAGCCGGCGCGCCGCGCTCTTCTTCACGCCATTGCTGCCGCGAGTGGACCATGCGGCGCACGGCGAGGCGCGCCATCTTCACCCAGCCCGACGGACGCGGGTCGGCGAGCATGCTGAGTGCGCGGGCATAGTCGAGCGTAAGACCCGGTGTCCACGCCATCGTCGCGGCACGTTTGCGCAGTTGCGCCGCCACCCACAATTCCGGCGTCGTAATCACACGCAAAAATGGCCGCCAGCCGCCGAGGCTGCCCCATACGCGCGCCGACGCGCCTTCGATCGCCGCTTCCAGCGCACGCGATACGCTGCTCGAACAATTGCGGTGTGTCAGGTTGTAGGTCGTGTCCTGACGATAGGTGTCCCAGAAGCGGCGCAGGCGCACCGGATCGTAATTGCGTATTCGCACCTGAACCGTCGACGGACACCACGCCTTCGATTCAGTCGGGTAATCGGGCTGAAACAGACCCGGCACGTCGTTCTCCCGCGTCGCTCGCAGAAGCCGTGCGAAATCGTCAGGCGAACGATCGATTTCGACACCCGGATACAAGCTGATATAGATGCCTTCAGGCGATTCGAGCGCGGCATGCCCGGTCGATATCACGCCGTTGCGATCCACCGCCGCAATATAGCGATCGACAATCAATTGCCGCCGCGCCTCGCCCTTGGACGAGCCCACTGGCGTCCACACATGCACGGTCAACGCGTCTTCGTCGGCGGAAGGCGGGCCGTCCCACTCCACCGCGCCCAACCGGCCGGGCGCGACCGCACTGGCAGCGGCGTTGGCTGCGTCGGCGCGTGCATCATCCGAGGCAACTGCGGGATTCGACGCGAGACGTCGCACACGCATGCTCAGCAAAATCATGTTCCAGCCGCCGAATATCAGGCCGAGGCCGAGACAGTACGGCACGGTGCCCACATAGTGCGTCGGATAAGGCTGATAGAAGAAAATCGCCAGCGCGATTTCAACGCCCCCGCCGATCATCGCGAGCCGCCACGTGCGATAACGAACGACTTTCGCGGAAACGATCTGCAGCAGGCCGTCGGCCAGAAAGAGCGTGCCGAAGATCATCGACAGAATGAAGTTGCCGTGATGATGGCCGGCGAGAATCAGCGCCGCCGCAACGCAGAACGCGAGGCCCTTGACATAGCGCAGCGTGCGTTGCCCGCCCATGCCGGTCCAGGCGACGGCCAGCGTGGCGAGCCCTTCGAGCAGCAGCAGTAATGCAAATGGCGTGATCGGAAAATAGAGCGCGCTGTCGAGTGCGTCGATGAACACCACCACGCCGAGTACCAGGCTTATCCATCCGGCAAGCTGCAACGAGCGCCAGCGCGTGCGCAGGTAATCGACACCCAGCAGGATCATAACCAGTCGAACCATTGCAAGCCCTCCGTGATCGATACGCCTTTCAGCGCAATCTTAACCATATTCACGGCGCCGGCGCGCAGCGTTCTCGACGCGCCGGCCTACAACGGATAACCCAGCTCAGGCAAATGTCACTCAGGCAGCCGCGGCTTGCGGCAATTCCATACCCTGCTCGCCGCCCAATGCGTCGAGCAGATCGCATAGCATGCGGTCGAGTTCGGCGGTCATCAGCGTGACGTCGGAATCGAAGCGCTCGTCGTCGTTCTGAGCGGTGGGATCGCTCGCTTCCTTGAGCACGTCGAGCGGAGCGATCCGCTTGATCGTGAGCGAAGGCGTCAGCACGAACGACACGCGATCGTTCCACGTCATCGCGAGCCGCATGCATTGTTTGCCGGCTTCGATATGGCGGCGCATATCTTCGGCATCCAAAGTATGTCCCACGTAGCGCACCGTCGCGTTGCCTTCCGACGGCGAGCGCAATTCGGTGTCCTGGTCGAGCGTGAAGCCTGCGGGACCTTCGCCGGAAAGCAGCCATTCAGTCATCGCGGCAACCGGCGATTGCGTGACGCGCACGGTGCCGAGCGGCAGTTGATCGATCGATTTCACCAGCAGGCCGCGCACTTCGTCGGCGACCGCTTGCGATCCCGCGTCGATCACGAGCCAGCCGTTCCGGGTATCGATCCACACGCGCGTATCGCGGCGGATGCTGAAGGCGCGCGGCAGCAGTTCGTCGGTCACCTGCTCCTTGAGTTCGCGCATCTGCTTACGGCCTGGTTTGAAACCCTGCTGCTCTTCGAGTTCGAGCGCACGCGCCTTGGTCACCTGCGTGACGACCGAAGCGGGCAGCAGTTTTTTCTCGGCGCGAAACACCAGCAGCATCTGGCCATTGAGCGAATACACCAGCGAGTCGTTGTCGCGCGGCGACGCCCAGCCGTGGCTTTGCATCTCGACGCTGTTGCCGGGTGCGAACGCGTGCGGCGCGAGCCATTTCTCCATGTGTTCAGGGGTGACGGACCACGGAGCGGGAAGACGGTGCAACTGAAGGTTTTTGAACCACATTGGCGGGGTCTTGTATGGGCAAAGCGCGTCATTCTATCTGACATGGCGAAGATGACGCGGGCGGGCGCGTACTCGCACGCCCAGCGTTGAACGGCGCCATCGTCATGGTCGTTTTCAAATAAAACCCGGGTCTTTGAGCGCACTCGGCGCTCAAATCACCTATTCTTTTTTAGAATCGCACGACAAAGACGGAGGCGGCCATGGCCGATGAAACCGCACCCTGGCAGATGGTGGAGTACGAGGGTTTCGAAATTCACGTGGCACCCTTCCCGAAAAATCCGCCCGACGAAACGAGGCCGTCAGCCATGCCGGATAACCGCTATACGTACGTCGGTTATGTGTGCCATCCGGGTGCCGATCCGGCCATCCCTGGACACGCGGTGCCGTTCCATGCGGACGGCGAAGAGAGCTTCGCCGGCAAAGACGAAGCGCTCTACGAAGGCGTGCATGTGGGGCGCAGCATTGTCGACGGTACGCACCCGGATTTGACGGTGCTACCGCTGGTGACGGGCGGCGTCTAACGCGACGCACAGGCCAGCTTGCCCGAGCCGGACAGCGACGATGCTTCGAAGCCCTCCTCTCTTGGGCACGCGCAAGGCCGCCGGTGGGTTTCAGCGGCTACATGCTGGAAAGGACAGCGAGGAGACGCACGCAAGCACGCGCTCAGACTTCAGCTGAACGCCCGCTTGATACGCGACTTGAGCAACGCACGCCGCAAGCGGACGGTCCGCTCGGGTTCGCTGACCGCCTGAGCGCCCTCCACCGCTGTGCCGCGCCGCAGAAAATAACGATCGAAGGTGGCTTGCGTCATGCCCCACTTGTTCAGGAACTGGCGACGCCCATCGTTCTTGACGACCTTGCCGGTGCTCTTCTGCTGGAAGTGGTACACCAGACTATCGCCGACGCCTAGAAACACCCGGCAGCCGGCGTCCCACAGCTTCATCGAGAAATCGTTATCGCTGCTCATGCCAGGGCTCAATTCGCTGCTGTAGCCGCCGACCTTGTACCACCAGTCGCGATGCACGAGTGTCGGCGGCCATGTGGCGCCACGCCAGTCGGCGCGCACGAGTTTCGGCGTGGCGGCCACCAGTTCGTCGGCGCGGAAATTCTCCACGTCGCGGCCGAAGTTCTGCACCACGACGCACGGATTGCCGGAGTCGACCGGTTCGATCATCGTGCCGGAGAGCATGAACAGATTGTCGGCCGGCATCTGCGCGAGACGCTTGACGAGCGCGTCGTCCCAGCCGGGGCAGCAGTACATGTCGTCGTTCATGTAGACGATGTAGTCCTGCGTGGCGCGCGCCGCCGCGATATTGACCGCGTGACAGATGCCGATATTGCCGGGCGACGCGGTGTGTTCGATCCCCTCGTTGCGCACCCAGGCCAGGGTGCCGTCCGAGCCGTCGTTCACGTGCACGATGATCTGATGCGTATGTGTGGAATGCCGCCGCAGGCTCTCGATCACGAGCCGCAGATAAGGCAGATTGTTCCAGGTCGGGATGATGATTGAGAACATCGATTCGGTCCGTTGAGCTTGCCGCCGGCGCTGGCGCGGTTCAATCCCGCATTGGCAGTCCGGCATGGTGCAGTGCAATGCAATTAAATGGCTGCCGTCCCGGCGAGATCATCCGCAGGCGGCGTCGGAGAATCGCTGGCGCGGCGTGTATCTGCTGGCGCCGTGGGAACCTGGCGCCGCCCGGGTGGCCCAAACAGCATCGCCTGTCAGTTCGCCGGGGATTGTACCGCCGCCGCCCGCTCATACGACAAATGCGGCGGCTACCACGGTTCGAAAACCAGGGCGGCCGTCCCCACGCCACTTTCTCCGCGCAAGATGACGCCGATTGCCGCATCCCGTCGACGGTCAACTTGCCGTGTGTTTCGGCAAGCATTTTGCAAGGAGGCGCACGGTTATAATCGCGATCGCTCTACCGTCTTAAAAAATGTACCCAAGGGTCCGGCCAAGGCCACTCCACCACCGGAACGGTAGTGTTCTTACAATATTGTTGCCTATGATTTTTGCTCCCAGTCTGGTCTGGCTCAGCACAGCCCTGCTGTTTTTCGCACCCGCTGTCAATCTCGTATGGCGCGGCGGCACAGGCTACTGCTTCTTCGCCATTCTCGCGTTGGCACTCGGCGCCGCCGTGGCCAACCGGCGCACGCCAGGATACTTCTCCGGCCTGCGCACCTACCGCTGGTACACGATCGGCATGCTGGCTTTTGTCGTCGCCATCGCCGTCCAGCAAGCCCTGTTCGGTTATTGGCTGCCGCGTCAGTTCGACGCGTTGTCGCGCTTCGTGCTGGCCCTGCCGGTCTTCCTGCTGCTGCGGCAATTGCCGTCCCGGCATTTGCGCATCATCGGCTGGGGGTGCGCCGCCGGCGCGCTGGCGGTCGGCATCTGGGCACTCGTCGATCAACCCGCCGGCGGTTGGACGGATGCAAATCGTCTGAACAATTCCTATACGAATGCGATTCCGTTTGGCGATACCGCGCTGCTGCTCGGTTTCCTGTCGGTCTTCACTATGGGCTGGGACAAACCGCGTGACTGGCGCGTGCTGGGGCTTCGACTGCTGGCGCTGGCGGGCGGCGGCTATGCGTCCTATCTATCGGGCAGCCGCGGCGGCTGGCTGGCCGTGCCCGTGTTCGTCGTGCTGCTCGGCTTGCAGTATCACTGGTACGCGCACAAGAAGCGTCTCCTGATCACGACGCTGGCGATCGTGATCGGCGCGGGTGCGCTCCTGTCGACCGAGCGGGTTCAGAAGCGTCTCGGCGAAGTGACGAACGATGTTTCGATGATGCATCAGGGCGAAGACTACACGTCGGTGGGCCTGCGCTTTCAGTTGTGGAATGCATCGGGGCTGATCTTTATGCATCATCCGGTATATGGCGTCGGCAAGGGGCGTCTGGTGGACGAACTGGCGCTGCTGGCCAAGCGTGGCGAAGTGAAGACCGAGATCGTCAACGAGCGCGCCCATAGCGACTTTTTCTCGACCCTCGCCGAGATGGGCGCAGTCGGCGTGATGTGCCTGTTGCTGTTCTACTACGGCATCTCGGTGTACTTCTGGCGTCACAGGCTGTCCAGCGACCCGGCGATTCGCGCGGCGTCCTATGCGGGTCTGGCGGTCGCCACCAGCACGGTGATTTTCGGGCTGACCATCGACGTCCTCGTGCCGATCATGGTGACGGTGCTGCTCGCGCTGCTGATCGCAACGTTTCTCGCGGTGATCGATGCGCGCAAGCGTGAACTGGCTGCGGCCGGCAACTGCACGCGGCGCGGCGAGTTCAACGCGTAAACAACTGGTAGAGCGCGGCGACGTGAGCGTCGACGCTCGGGTCGTAGACCAGGCTGCGCAGCGGCTCGGCGATGCGCGCATTGCCGCCCTGCACCCGCTCCACCGCGGCCTGAATGGCGCGCTCGAAACTCCCCGCCGACTGCCGCGAGAACTCGATCTTTGCGGCGCCGGTGACCGTCTCCGCCGAGCCGACGTTGTCGGCAATCACAAGCGGCGTGCCGCACATCACCGACTCGACCCCCACCAGACCGAACGGTTCGTACGCCGACGCCACCACGGTGAAATCGGCGGCCGCGAACAGCTTTTCGATTTCTTTGCAGTACCCCACATAGCGAATCGTGTCGCTGGTTTTCGGCACCGGCCGGCCGGCCACCACCAGGCACACCGGCAGTGTGGTCCGCGCAAAAAACGCCTCCAGCAAGGGATAGCCTTTGCGTTCATGACTGGTCGACGAAAACACGAAGATCACGCGGTCTTCAGGCAGATCGTACTGGCGGCGCACCGCCGCTCGTTCAGCATCGTTCAGCGGCTGGAAGCGCGTTGTGTCGACCGGTGGATAGAGCACGTCGATACGTTCGGCCGGCACGCCGTAAAAGCGTTGCAACTCGCGGCTCATCAATTGCGAATGCGCAACGATCGATCGCGCGTGTGAATAGACGCGCCGCTCCATGTCGATCTGCCATTCGTCGCTGCGGCGCGTGGCGCGGCCGGCGGCCTCGAGCGATCCCGGATGCGTACCGCCGCACAATGCGACATCGGCATGGGTGGAGTGATTGATTGAAAAGACGCACGCCGGACGGTGCCGTTTCAGCCGCTGCTTGAGCCGCCAGTCGAACGCCAGATTGCGCAGCTTGCGCGGCGCCCAGCGAACATTGAGCGGTTGGGCGTCGATCCACGCCGCTTCCGGCAGCGCGCGGTCGATCTCGCGGGCAAACAGCGTCGGACGCAGACCCATCCGATGCAAGCCGGCAATCACGTCACGCGTGTAGCGTTCGGCGCCGCCGCTGTTTTTCAGCGCCTGGGCGGTCAGGGCGATGTCGGTGACAGGATGCCGGGTCGGGTCGGACAAGGATCGGTTCTCTGTGAGGCGCCCGCGCGGCGGAGGGCCATGCGGTCTGGTTTCCGGGACAGCGGCAATTGTAAAGGATGGCCTTGGGGCGCTACATGACGCAGCCCTCCCGTCACCGATTAGAATCTAGCCGAACCGCATCCCACCCTATTCCATGACCGATAGCCAGTCGACCATTCCTGCCCCCGCCGCGCCGGACACCCGCCACCCGCTGGTATCAATCCTGCTGATCGCCTACAACCAGGAAAAACAGATCGCCGACGCCGTGCGCAGCGCGCTGGCACAAACCTATACGCCGCTCGAAATCATCATCTCGGACGACGCCTCCAGCGACGCCACGTTCGCCGCGATCGAAGCCGCGATCGCCGGCTACCGTGGACCGCACACCGTGATCGCGCGCCGAAACGCGGTCAATCAGGGCATCAGCGCGCATTTGTCGCAAATCGCGCAAATGGCTCAGGGAGACCTGCTGTTCGTTGCCGCTGGCGACGACATGTCCGCGCCGAATCGCTGCGAGCGGGTGGTCGATTTCTGGCTCGCTCACGATCGCCGCCCCGACCTGATCGCCACCGACCTCGCGGACATGGACGAAGCCGGCAACGTCCACGAACGGATGACACCGACCGAACTCGACACCTACCGTAGTTTCGACGACTGGCTCGCCGGCCGGCCGTGGCTCATCGGCGCCGCGCACACCTGGTCGCGACGGCTGTTCGAGCGCTTCGGACCCATGCTGCCGGGCGCCGCCGCGGAAGATCAGATCATGGTGCTGCGGGCGATTCTGTCAGGCGGCGCCGCGAGTCTTCGCGAGCCCCTGGTGCGCTACCGGCGCGGCGGACTGTCACGCAAACGGCGCTATGGATCGGTGGATGAGTTGATTGCGCGCATGCGCCAGAGCAATCGCTATGGGCTGGCGGAACTCGCGCAGTTGCAGCGCGACGCAGAAATCGGCGGGGTGGGCGAACGCATGCGCGCGGCGATGGCGCCCAAGCTCGCACGCGAGCAATTCATTCACGCGATGTTCGAAGCCGGCGGCCTCGGAGAACGGATCGGGCTGCTCACGCGCGGGTCCAACGTAAAGCTTGGGCTGCGCATCCGCATGTTTCTGTACGCGACATGTCCGGCGATCTACGCGCCGGGAATCTGGCTCAAGCGAATCGTGCGGAAGAAGGGGCGCTGAGGTGGCGGCTGGGTTTATTGGCCGTGTTTACCGGCCGTCTTTATCGGCGGCGGGCTGGCAAGCGCCTGTTGGAGGCGCTGTTCGGCCGGTCATGTTGGCATACACGAGATTGGATAGATTCCGTCTGATTCTGGCAAGTTAAGCCGAATCGGGCCAAGTTGGGCTGAATCCGGGCTGAATCAAACTGAATTCCGGCAAATCCGGTCGAATTGGGCCGTGCCAAACAGGCACGGGCCAAGCCAAAGCAGACCGAATCGGCCCGACCGGGTCGAGTCAGACCCAACGCAGCCTGATCAGGCTGCGTCCTGCTGGAACTGAATGCGGTGCAGATGCGCGTACAACCCGCCCTGCGCCAGCAACTCGCGATGGCTGCCGCGCTCGACGATCCGCCCTGCTTCCATCACCAGAATCCGGTCGGCGCGCTCGATGGTCGACAACCGGTGTGCGATCACGAGCGTGGTCCGCCCCTTCATCAAGGTTTCCAGCGCCGCCTGCACGTGGCGTTCGGATTCCGAATCCAGTGCCGAAGTGGCTTCGTCGAGAATCAGGATCGGCGCGTCCTTGTAGATCGCGCGCGCAATCGCCAGACGCTGGCGTTGGCCGCCCGAGAGCATCATGCCGTTGTCGCCGACCAGCGTATCGATGCCATTGGGCATCGCCTCGACGGTGTCCCACAGGTTCGCCGCGCGCAGCGCCGCCTTGACCTTGTCCGGATCGGCCGGCTGGCCATACGCGACGTTGTTGGCCACGGTGTCGTTGAACAGCACCACGTCCTGGCTCACCATCGCAATCTGGCTACGCAGCGCGTGCAGCCCGTATTCCGGCAGCGCGACACCGTCGACCAGAATCTCGCCGCCGGTCGGATCGAAAAAGCGCGGCAGCAAATTCACCAGCGTGGTCTTGCCGCTGCCCGACGGGCCCGCGAGCGCCACCATTTCGCCCGGCGCCACCTTGAACGACACGTGGTCGAGCGTGTGGCGGCTATGCGTGGCGTTGCTGCCGTAGCTGAACGATACCTCGCGGAATTCCACTTCGCCGCGGGCGCGCTCGAGCGGCTTGCCGCCGCCCTCCGGTTCGGAGGGCTCGTCGATCAGGCCGAAAATCAGTTCGCACGCCGTCATGCCGCGTTGCAGCGGCTGGTTCACGTCCATCAGGTGCTTCAGCGGCGAGATGATCAGCAGCATCGACGTGACGAACGCCACAAAGCCACCAACGGTAGTCTGATCCGATGACGATTGCACCACCGCGATCGTAATCACCACCGCGAGCGCAATCGACGCAAGGAACTGCGTCAACGGTTGCGCGAGACCGCCGGAGACGGTCATGCGCATGGCGTAGCCGCGCAGACGCTTGCTCATCGCCGTGAAGCGGTCCGTCTCGTACTGCTCGCCGTTGTGCACCTTGACGACCTTGTAGCCACCCACCGTCTCTTCGACGATGTACGACAGTTCGTTGGTCAGCAGCTGATGCTCGCGGTTCAGGCGCCGCAAACGGCGGTTGATCTTGCCCACCAGCCAACCGATCCCCGGCAGCAGCACGGCGACGATCAGCGTCAGGCGCCAGTTAAGATAGAACAGATAGCCGAGCAGGAAGATGACTGTCAGCGAATCGCGCACCAGCGTGACCATCACGCTCAACAACACGTTGAGAATCTGGTTCACCTCGAAAACGATCGCGTTGATCACCGTGCTCGCGGTTTCGCGCTGGAAGAACGCCACGCTCGTGTGGATCATGCGCTCGAACATCTTCAGGCGCAGATCGAGCAGGATCTTGTTCGACACGTAGGCGAGCAGATAACCGGACGCGTATTGCGACACGCCGCGAATCAGCGCGAGGCCGATCACGGCGACCGGTACGAACCACTTGGCGTTGTCGCTGGCATGCGCGCCGAAACCCTTGTCCAGCAGCGGTTTGAGCAGTGCGGGGATCGCCGCGTCAGTGCCGGCGCTCACGGCCATGGCAACGATCGCGCCGATCAACACCCACAGCAGCGGCTTGATATATGGCCACAAACGCCGGAAGACGACGGCAGGCGACGATGCCTCACCTGAACCGATGGGTTTGCTTAACGTTGGCTTCGCGCTCAAGGAATCCTCTGAGAATGCGGGACAGCATCCGCACAGCGGGCGGAATGCCTGCTGCACGTAAAATTAAATACGGCATTGTAAACGGTTGCGGATTGCGCGGCCGGTAGCAACGAGTTGGCCAGATTCGGCCGGATTCACGGGCCGGATTCACGGGCCGATAGCGGCCGGCGGACGTGTCCGGCCACGGCCACCGCGCGCTGTGTATACTTGCGCGACCTATTCCGTCACCCTGCCCCCTCCACGCAATTCAGGTATGCAAGAAACCACCCTCGGCGTCGCCATCATCACCAAAAACGCGGCGGCGCGACTGGCCGAATGCCTGCAGGCCGTGGCCTTCGCCGATCAGATCGTCGTGATCGACGGCGGCAGCACCGACGGTACCGCAGACATCGCCCGGGCACACGGTGCGCGCGTGCTCGAGCAAACCGACTGGCCGGGTTTCGGCCCGCAAAAGAACCGTGCCGTGGATGCGCTCACCACCAGCTGGATTCTCTCGCTCGACGCCGATGAGATCGTCTCCCCCGAACTGGCGGCGGCAATCCGCGCAGCGCTGGCCACGCCCACTGCAGATGTGTACGCGGTGGACCGGCTATCGAGCTTTTGCGGCCACTGGATTCATCACAGCGGCTGGTATCCGGACTGGATTCCGCGCCTGTTCAAACGTGGCGCCGCGCGCTTCTCCGACGATCTCGTGCACGAGCGCCTGGTGTTCGACGCGCCGTCGCAGCGCCTGACCGGCAAGCTGATGCACTACTCCTACGAGGACTTCGAGGGCGTATTGCGCAAGCTCGACGCGTATTCGACGGCCGGTGCGCAGCAACGTCACGCAGCGGGCAAGCGCGGCAGTTTTGGCAAGGCGCTCGGCCGCGGCGCCTGGGCGTTCGTGCGAACCTATATGCTGCGGCGTGGATTTCTCGACGGTCGCGCGGGCTTCATGATCGCCGTCTTCAACGCGGAAACGGTGTACTACCGGTTTCTGAAGCTGGCGCGACTGGGGGAGCAGACGCGCCGGTAGCAGTCAGGGCTCGCGAATGGGCGACTCGCGGTTGAGTCGCGGCTGACTCGCAGTTGGCCCAGGTTGGCCCCCGGTTGACCCACGGATTTGCCCACGCGCGCAGCGCGGGCGAGTCCTCGGTCAATAAACGATCTCGATCGAGCTTCCGGCAAACTCGCCACGCAATGCCGCGAGCAGCTCGTCAGTCGGCTTCACGCGCCACGCGTCGCCCAGACGCATTTCGCCTTGCGCATTTTCGCTGCGGTAAACCACCTGCACCGCGAGGCCGTTCGGAATCTGCACAGCCTGACGCTGGCCACCGCCGCCATAACCACCGCCATTGCGACCGCCGCCTCCATTGCCCCCCCGCGATGACGCCGCCGGCGCCGGCGCAGCTGGTGGCTCGTCCTTACCCGCGCTATGCGCTTCGAGGACGCGCCGCAACGCCAACGCGTCCGCATTGCCGTTCATCTGCACCTTCACGGCTTCCGCATAGCGGCAGCGCGCGCGGCCGAGATCCATCACCGTATCGACCGTGAAGCGGATGCCGCCCGTGAACGCGTCATTTCTCGCCTGACCCTGCACCACCAGCAGTTCGTCTTCCTTGAACAGTTGTTTGTGCGCTTCAAAGGTCTCGTTGAAGACGGTCACTTCGCATTGGCCGGTACCATCGTCGAGCAACGCGATCAGCATCTTGCCGCGCTGGGTCATCTGCGTACGCAGCGATGCGATCACACCCGCGACCAGCTTGTCGCGCCCTTCTTTCAGTTCGCCGATCTTCTGGCGCACGAAACGGCGCACTTCGTCCTTGTAGGCATCGAACAGATGGCCCGACAGGTAGAAACCGAGCGCGGCCTTCTCTTCCTGCAGTTTCTTCTTTTCCGGCCATTCCGGTTCGTCGACCAGTTCGTGCCCTTGAGACGGCGCGTCGCCCATGTCGAACAGGCCCGCCTGCATCGCGTTGGCGCTGGCCTGCTCGGCGGCTTCCATGGCCAGCGAGACCGAGGCGATCAACTGTGCGCGATTCGCGTGCAGCGTGTCGAACGCACCGGCGCGAATCAATGCTTCCACGGTCCGGCGATTGACGATCCGGCGGTCGATCCGGTTGCAGAAGTCGAAAATGTCGATGAACGGACCTTCTTCACGCGCGCGGATGATTTCTTCGATCGCGTTCTGGCCGCTGCCCTTGATCGCACCGAGACCGTAGCGTATCGTTTTCGACCGCTTGCCGTCCGCTTCCGCGACCGGCTCGAAGCGGTACGCAGACAGATTGACGTCCGGCGGCAGCACGGCCATCTTGTTCGTGAGGCAGTCCTCGAACAGGATCTTGACCTTGTCCGTGTCGTCCATGGCGAGCGACATATTCGCCGCCATGAATTCGGCCGGATGGTGCGCCTTCAGCCAGGCGGTGTAGTACGCCAGCAGCGCATACGCCGCCGCGTGCGACTTGTTGAAGCCGTAGCCCGCGAACTTCTCCATCAAGTCGAAGATTTCGTCGGCTTTCTCGGCCGTCAGGCCATTTTTTGCCGCACCCTCGCGGAACAATGCGCGGTGCTCGGCCATTTCCTCGGCCTTCTTCTTACCCATCGCGCGACGCAGCAAGTCAGCGCCACCGAGCGAGTAACCGCCGATAATCTGCGCCATCTGCATCACCTGCTCCTGATAGACCATGATGCCGTAGGTCTCTTTCAGGATGGGCTCGACGCGCGGATCGGGATACTCGACCACTTCGCGGCCGTGCTTACGCGCACAGAAGCTCGGGATCAGGTCCATCGGGCCCGGACGGTACAACGCCACGAGCGCGATGATGTCCTCGAAGCGGTCAGGCTGGGCGTCTTTCAGCATGCCCTGCATGCCGCGGCTTTCCAGCTGGAACACGGCGACCGTATTCGCTTTCTTCAGGACCGAAAACGATGGCGCATCGTCGAGCGGCACTTGCGCGAGCGACCAGTCTTTCTTCGACGGATCGAGGCGGCGGATATAGCGCTCGGCCCAATCGAGAATCGTCAGCGTGGTGAGGCCCAAAAAGTCGAACTTCACGAGGCCGACGGCTTCGACGTCGTCCTTGTCGTACTGGCTCACGACGCCGCTTTCGTCGCCCTGCGTATAGAGCGGGCAGAAATCGGTCAGCTTGCCGGGCGCGATCAGCACGCCGCCGGCGTGCATACCGACGTTACGCGTCAGGCCTTCCACGCGCTGCGCGAGTTCGAGCAGCTGATGCACTTCGTCTTCGTTATCGAAGCGCTCCTGCAAGAGCGGCTCTTCCTTCATCGCGTCGGCAATGGTGACGTGCTTGCCCGGCTTGAACGGAATCAGCTTGGCGATGCCGTCCGTGAACATATAGCCGAGATCGAGCACACGGCCGATGTCGCGCACCGCTGCTTTCGCCGCCATCGTGCCGAAGGTGGCGATCTGCGATACCGCCTCTGCGCCGTACTTCTCCTTCACGTACTGAATCACGCGGTCGCGGCCGTGCTGGCAGAAGTCGATGTCGAAGTCGGGCATCGAGACCCGTTCCGGATTCAGGAACCGTTCGAACAGCAGGTTGTAGCGCAGCGGGTCGAGGTCGGTCACGCCGAGCGCATACGCGACCAGCGAACCGGCACCCGAACCCCGGCCCGGTCCGACCGGCACGCCGTTGTTCTTCGCCCAGTTGATAAAGTCCGCAACGATCAGGAAGTAGCCGGGAAAGCCCATCTTGATGATCGTGCCGCACTCGAATTCGAGGCGCTGGTAGTACGTTTCGCGCTGCGCCTCGCGCTCCGCTTCGTCCGGATACAGCTGTTCGAGACGCTTCTCGAGACCCTCTTTTGACAATTGCACGAGGTAGTCGTCGAGCGACATACCGTCGGGCGTCGGGAAGAGCGGCAGCTTCGGCTTGCCGAGTTCGAGCGTCAGGTTGCAGCGCCTGGCGATTTCGACACTGTTGGCGAGCGCCGACGGAATGTCCGCGAACAGAGCCGCCATCTCTTCTTGCGTGCGGAAATACTGCTCAGACGTAAAACGCTTCGAGCGACGCGGATTCGCGAGGATGTCGCCCTCGGAAATACACACGCGCGCCTCGTGCGCGGTGAAATCGTCCGGCGTCATGAACTGCATGGGATGGGTGGCCACCACCGGCAATTTCAGCGACGCCGCGAGCGCCACCGCCTGCTGCACGTACTGCTCGCCGCCCGGCTGACCACTGCGTTGCAGTTCGATATAGAAACCGCCAGGAAACACCTTCGCCCAATGCAACGCGTTGCGTTTGGCCGCTTCTTCATTACCGGCGGCGAACGCGAGGCCAATGTCGCCCTGTTGCGCACCCGACAACGCGAGCAGCCCTTCACCCAGACCGGATTCAAGCCAGCCGGCTTCGACTTCCGCGCGGCCGCGATACTGGTTGGTGAGCGATGCCTTGCTGAGCAGCTCGCACAGATTCAGATAGCCGCGCCGGTTCTTGACCAGCAGCAGCAAACGGGAAGGCTTCTCGCGGTCGTCCGGATTGGTAATCCAGACGTCGCAGCCGGCAATGGGTTTGACCCCTTTGCCACGGGCTTCCTTGTAGAAACGGACGAGGCCGAACGCGTTGCCGAGGTCGGTCAGGGCGAGCGCGCCCTGACCGTCTTTGGCTGCGGCCTTGACGATGTCGTCAAGACGCACGATGCCGTCGGCAATCGAGAATTCGGAGTGGACGCGGAGATGAACGAAGCGGGGATCTGACATGGGCGACATTGTAACTCCACCCTTCCGGAGTTTTCAGGCCAAAACCGCGCGTTAGCCGTTCGGCTTAGGAGCGAAACGCGGGAGCGCCATACACCGGTGTTTTGCGGGCAACTTGCGCTACCGCAACAGACTGGCCATTCGGCCGAGTCGGACGAAGCGTCAGGTTGAGGGATAATACGGGTTTCGCCCTTTTCGACGTGGCCATGCCGCATGGAGCCCGATGCGGGCCATTCAATGCGCCCCATTTTCCACGCCCCTGGCCGCTTCTTACCGCTGTTACCGCTGGACACACATGAGTATCGTCAATCTCGCCGCGTATCATTTCGCGACCATCGAAGACACCGCCGCATGGCGCCCGCTCGTTACGGAGCGCTGTCATGCGCTCGGCTTGCGCGGCACCGTCCTGCTGGCGCCGGAAGGCATCAACCTGTTCGTCGCCGGCACGCGCGAAGCCACGAATGCGTTCATCGACTACATCCGTCATGACGCGCTGTTCGAAGGCAAGTTCGCCAATCTGCAGTTCAAGGAAAGCCTGTCGGACAAGCAGCCGTTCACCCGCATGCTGGTCAAGCTCAAGCGCGAAATCATCACCATGAAAAAGCCGGCGATCCGGCCGGAGCTCGGCCGCGCGCCGTTCGTCGACGCGCCCACGCTGAAAGGCTGGCTCGATCGCGGCCATGACGATGAAGGCCGCCCCGTTGTCATGCTCGACACGCGCAATGCATTCGAAGTAGACGTCGGCACGTTCGATAACGCGCTCGACTACCGCATTGCAAAATTCAGCGAGTTTCCGGAAGTGATCGAGCAGAACCGCGCCGATCTGGAAGGCAAGACAGTGGTGTCGTTCTGCACCGGCGGGATTCGCTGCGAGAAGGCGGCGATCCACATGAAGGAAGTCGGCATCGAAAATGTGTACCAGCTTGAAGGCGGCATCCTGAAGTATTTCGAGGAAGTCGGCGGCGCACATTATCACGGCGACTGCTTCGTCTTCGATTACCGTACCGCACTCAATCCCCAACTGGAACCCACCGCAACCGTGCAATGCTTCGGCTGCCGCGCGGTGGTGACGCCCGAGGCACAACAATCGCCGATGTACGTGGCGGGCAAGACGTGTCCGGAATGCCATCCGGACAGCAAGGCTGCTCACGCCGCGTGATAAGCGCAAGCGCCTTTGCGCGATCGCGGCGACCAAACCCATGACCTATCGTGGACGCTTTGCACCGTCGCCTACCGGGCCCTTGCATTTCGGCTCACTGGTGAGCGCGCTCGCAAGCTGGCTTGACGCCCGCGCGCACGGTGGCGCGTGGCTTGTGCGCATCGAAGACATCGACGGACCTCGCACCGTCCCGGGCGCCGCCGAGGACATCCTGTCGACCCTCGAACGTTTCGGCATGCAGGCAGATGAGCCGCCCGTCTGGCAAAGCCATCGCATGGCGCGCTATCAGGAAGCGCTGGAGCAATTGAAGGCGACCGGCCTCGTCTATCCATGCGGCTGCACGCGCAAGGAGATTGCCGACTCGCTGCTGCATGCGCACGCGCGCAATACCACGCTCGCCTACCCTGGCACCTGCCGCGACGGGCTGCATGGCAAACCAGCACGCGCTTGGCGCCTGCGCGTCCCGGACGGCAACGCTGCGGTGATCACATTCGAGGACCGCTGGCAGGGCAAGCAGACACAGAACCTCGCCACCGAAGTCGGCGACTTCGTCCTGAAGCGCGCCGACGACCAGTGGGCATACCAACTGGCGGTGGTGGTCGACGATGCGGACGCGGGCATTACGCACATCGTGCGAGGTGCGGACTTGATGGATTCAACGGCTCGACAGATCTATCTGCAGCGTTGTCTGGGCGTACCAACGCCGGCGTATTTGCACGTACCGGTGGTCACGAACGATCAGGGCGAAAAGCTCAGCAAGCAGAACGGCGCGACCGCGCTGGACAATGACAAATCGCTTGAAGCGCTGAACGCAGCCGCGCGTCATCTGGATCTTGAACTGGACGGGACTGCGCTTACGACGCTAGAGCGCTTTTATGCTGCCGCGACGGCAGCATGGGCGCAGCGCACGGGCCTGCGAGTGTGATGGCGGCGAGGCGTAGTGGCCGCCCCGAACAGAGGCAGCGCCTGTAAACCGCTCAGAAAAGAAACGCTAAAAACAACACGGCAAAAAACCGGGAATCAGGTAGACGACGAAGACTTTCTCGGCATCCCAAACCCGCCGAGCAACGCAGCCAACGGCTGCTTGGAAGAAGACTTCTGCGGAGCAGCAGCAGACGAAGCAGCCGCCTCCTCAACCTTCCTCACAGAAGCCGCCGAAGGCTCATAAGGCTTGAGGAAGAAATCATCCACAGGCTGGGCGCGATGGTGATGCGGACGGTCGAACGAACCTGAAGACGATGCGCCCGAACGCCGGCGGCCGCCTCGCTCGTCGCGCCCCTCTGCACGGCCTTCAACACGCTCACGCCGCGGCGCACGCTCTTCGTGGTGATGCCGCACCGGCGTATCGACAGTCAGATGCTGCACTTCCAAAGGCCGCTTGATCAGCTTCTCGATGTCGGCAAGCTGCTTACGCTCATTCGGGCTGCACAGCGACAACGCATCACCGGAAGCGCCAGCGCGCCCGGTACGTCCAATCCGGTGCACATAATCTTCCGCATTGAACGGCAGATCGAAATTGATCACGGCGGGCAACTCGGCAATATCCAGACCGCGCGCGGCGACGTCGGTCGCCACCAAAGCCTCGATCTCGCCACGTTTGAACGCGTCCAGAGCCTGCATACGTTCATTCTGGGTCCGGTCGCCGTGAATCGCCGTGGCGACCACGCCGTCGCGCTCCAGACTTCGCGCCAGACGGCTCGCGCCGATCTTGCTGTTACAGAACACGATCACCTGCTTGAGGCTGCGGTCACGAATCAGTTTGACGACCGCGCCGGTCTTGTCACCCTCGGCGACCTCATAAACGATCTGCGTCACGTTGGTCGCAGTCGAATTGCTGCGCGCGACTTCGATCGTCTGCGGGTCGCGCAGATACGTGGCGGCCAGTTTCTTGATTTCGCCCGAGAACGTGGCCGAAAACAGCAGCGTCTGACGTTCCTTCGGCAGCAGATTCAGGATGCGCTGCAAATCCGGCAGGAAGCCCATATCGAGCATCCGGTCGGCTTCGTCGAGCACGAGGATCTGCACCTGGCCGAGATTGGCGGTTTTCTGTTGCACGTGATCGAGCAGACGGCCCGGCGTGGCGATCAGAATTTCGACGCCGCGGCGCAGCTGCTCGGATTGCGGATTCATGTCGACACCGCCGAACACCACGGCGCTGCGCAGCGCGGTGTGCTTCGCGTACGACTGCACGTTCGCCGCCACCTGGTCGGCGAGTTCGCGGGTCGGCGTGAGGATCAGCGCGCGCACCGGATGGCGGGCGGGCGAGGCACTCGTGCTGGCCTGCGGCAGCAAGCGCTGGATGATCGGCAGCGAGAAGCTCGCGGTCTTGCCGGTGCCCGTTTGCGCGGCGCCCATCATGTCACGGCCGGCCAGCACGACGGGAATCGCCTGCGCCTGGATCGGCGTAGGGATGGTGTAGCCCGATTCTTTGACGGCTTTCAGGATGTCGGGCGCGAGACCGAATTGATCAAAAGTCGCAGTACTGGGCGTGACGGCTGTGTCGGACATGGTGGCTTTCGCTAAAAATGCGCTTGGCGCGGTGCGCGCGGCAGCGGTCGGAACCGCAGAGGGCATCAGGATGAAGGCGGAGCCACGGCGTTCCGCACGGGACCCGTCAGTATCACGGGAAAAATGCGGCCGGCTCCGGCCGGCGGAAACACCCGCCGGAAAGGCCGGTATTGTAGCACTTCAGCAAAAACACTCATGGCGCATCTGCCGGCTTTCTGCTTACGTCGGCGAAAGCCGGACGGTGAGCCGCTCACGGGGCCGTCCGCGCCGGCACCCGCAAGACCGCCCCCGAGGGTCGGAACGCTTCGCAGGCGAGCGTAGTCCGTGCATGCGACAGATGCATGACAGTCCGGTTCGCCCCAACCCTGCAGCGGGGCGTCCGATGCAGGCGCCCGGACACCGAACACCGCGCCGGGCCCCGAAGATCTGAAAGAGGCCCAGAACGCGCCCCCATCCCTGTCATGCGCCGTCGCACCGCCCGTCACCAGGTTTCGCGCATCACCATCAAGCGCATCTCGGTCATATCTTCGATCGCGTAGCGCACGCCTTCGCGCCCAAGCCCGGAATCTTTCACGCCGCCATAAGGCATGTTGTCGACCCGGAACGACGGCACGTCGTTGATCACCACGCCGCCCACGTCGAGCACATCCCACGCGCGATGCGCGTGAGCGAGCGAGTCGGTAAACACACCGGCTTGCAGGCCGAAGTCGCTGTCGTTGACGGTAGCCAGCGCGGCGTCGAAATCGTCGAAACGCTCCAGAATCGCCACCGGGCCGAAGGCTTCCTTACGATACAGATCGGTGTCGCGCTTCACGTGTTCGAGCAGCGTGGCTTCGAACATCGCACCCTCCACCTTGCCGCCCGCGACGATCTTCGCGCCCGCCTGCACCGCACTGTCCATCCAGCCGGCGAGACGTCTGGACTCGGATTCGGAGATCATCGGCCCAACAAAGGTCTTTTCGTCTTTCGGATCGCCCATCACCAGCGACTTCGTCTTGGCGATCAGCTTCTCGCGCAGCGCGTCGTAAAGCTTCGCGTGCACCAGAATCCGCTGCACGCCGATGCAACTCTGCCCCGACTGATAGAACGCGCCGAACGCGAGCCGGTCGACCACGTAGTCGAGCTTCTCACCCTGATCGCCGTCGACGATCGCGGCCGCGTTGCCGCCCAACTCCAGAATCACCTTCTTCTTGCCGGCCTTTTTCTTCAGTTCCCAGCCCACCGCGGGCGAGCCGGTGAAGGAAAGCAGCTTGAAACGTTCGTCGGTGGTGAACAGATCGGCACCGTCGCGATGCGCCGGAAGAATCGAGAATGCGCCTTTCGGCAGGTCGGTTTCCGCCAGGATTTCGCCCATGATGAGCGCCCCGACCGGCGTGCGGCTCGCCGGTTTCAACACGAACGGCACGCCGGCCGCAATCGCCGGCGCGACCTTATGCGCGGTCAGGTTGAGCGGAAAATTAAACGGCGAGATAAACGAGCACGGACCGATCGGCACACGCTTCACGTAGCCGTGATAGCCCTTCGCCCGTGGCGAAATCTCCAGATTGATAATCTCGCCGTCGATGCGCACCGATTCTTCCGCCGCCACCTTGAACGTGTCGATCAGACGCGTGACCTCGCCTTTCGAGTCGTTGATCGGCTTGCCGGCTTCGATACACAGCGCGAGCGCCAACTCGTCGTAACGCTCGCGAAACCGCTTCACGCAGTGTTCGAGCACGGCCTGGCGCTTGAACGGCGGAAACGCGCGCAAGGCCGGCATGGCGTCGACCGCATAGCCGATCGCTTTGTCGATTGCCGCCGCGTCCGCCATCGCCACGCGGGTCGCCACTTCACCGCTGAATTTATCCGTGACTTCGAGGTCGGTGTTGGCGGCTACCGCAACATTGGCGAGGTAGTACGGGTAAGTCTTGTTCAACATGACGCGTTCTCCTTGATCCAAAGTCTGACATCAGCCACGCAGTCAGCAAGGGCTATGCCCCGTTGCTGCCTACAGCCGCACTATTCATTCATAGTTGAGCGCTCAGCCGCTTGATCTCACGATTCAGCACGCGCTCGTTGTCCGAGTAATCGATCGGCAGATCGATCACATGCACACCCGGCGTCGTGAAACATTCGCGCAACAACGGCGCGAATTCCGCAGCCGATTCGATACGATGCCCCTTCGCGCCGTAACTCTCCGCATATGAGACGAAATCCGGATTGCTCAGCGTCATGCCGTAGTCCGGGAAGTTCATGTTTTCCTGCTTCCAGCGGATCATGCCGAACGCGTCGTCGCGCAAAATCAGGATCACCAGATCGAGCTTCAGCCGCACGGCCGTTTCCAGTTCCTGCGAATTCATCATGAAGCCGCCATCGCCACACACTGCCATGACCTTGCGGTCCGGGTGCACGATTTTAGTCGCGATCGCCGACGGCACGCCGGCGCCCATCGACGCCAACGCGTTATCGAGCAACAGCGAATTCGGCTCGTGCGCGCGGTAGTAGCGCGCGAACCAGATCTTGTACATGCCGTTGTCCAGACACACGATGCCGTCCACCGGCGTGGTTTCGTAGACGTCGTTGACGATCCGCACCGGGTACATCGGGAAACGGTCGTCGTGCTGGCCTTTGACCAGATGCGCTTCGAAGTGCTGCTTGATCTCCTTGAAGCGCGTGAAATCCCAATGCTCCTGACGCTCCTTGAGACTTTCCTTGAGCTGCCACACCGCGTTGGCGATGTCGCCGACCACTTCGATCTGTGGGAAATACACCGTATCGACTTCCGCGCCGAGAAAATTGACGTGAATCACCGTCTTCTCGCCCGCATCGCCGCTACGCATAAAAAACGGCGGCTTCTCGATCACGTCGTGGCCGACATTGATGATGCAATCCGCGTGGTCGATCGCGCGATGCACGAAGTCGCCGTCGGACAAGGTGGCATTGCCTAGCCACATCGGGTGCGATTCGTCGATCACGCCCTTGCCCATCTGCGTCGTAAAAAAGGGAATGCCGATCTGGTCGACGAATTCCCGCAGCATCTTGGTGGTGGTCTTGCGGTTGCCGCCCGCGCCGATCATCAGCAAAGGGTGCTTGGCCTTCGTAATCGCCTCCACCGCGCGCGCCACGGCCTTTTCCTCAGCGACGGGACGGCGGCTGAAGCTCTTCGGAATCGGATGGCCGTCGCCTTCTTCGTGAGCAACGTCTTCGGGCAATTCGAGGTGTACGGCGCCGGGCCGCTCTTCCTCTGCCTGACGGACCGCTTCGCGCACCGCGGCGGGAATGTTGGCGATCGACACGATCTGCCGCGTGTACTTGGTGAGCGGCTCCATCATCCGCACCACGTCGACGATCTGAAAATGCCCCTGCTTGCTCGATTTGATCGGCTTTTGCCCGGTCACCATCAACATTGGCATGCCGCCTAGTTGGGCATACGCCGCAGCGGTCACGAAGTTAGTCGCGCCCGGCCCGAGGGTGGCCAGACACACACCGGTACGGCCGGTAAGTCGGCCATACGTGGCGGCCATGAAGCCGGCCGCCTGTTCGTGACGCGTCAGAATCAGACGAATTTTCGAGCGGCGCAGCGATTCGAGGAGATCGAGATTTTCTTCACCAGGAATGCCGAACACATACTCGACACCTTCGGCTTCCAGCGATTTGACGAACAGGTCCGATGCTTTCATGGAGGGTCTCGCTTGATGAAACGGACACGGGCCATGAGCCCGCCCGTTGAAGTCCGGTATCGGACGATCGAAGACGACGGCAAAGGCAACCTACGCGATGCATGCGGCGCACGGCATGGCATGCCGACGCAGCGGATGCCACGCCGGACAGCTTACTACTCGAACGGAAAGGATGTGCGCAGGCGGGCAGCGCCGCAAGGCAGAGGCAAAAACAAAGACCGGATGAGGCAGGCGGCGTGTTTGAAGAAAGCCGCCGCATCATGCTCAGCGATTGATGGTGACGCAGTCGGACAGCATCGGCGGGGCGTTTTCACCGTCTGTCGCGTCGTACAGGTCGGCGCGCGGGCCCTTGGTCCACCAGGTATAGCTGCCGGCCTGATACTTCGCGCCGGACGCCGAGATGGTGTTGACGAACAGCAGTTGCTGGCCTTTTACAGGCACGAGCGCGAAGCTTTGGCCGTTCGCGGTGTTCCAGTAGGTCACTTGCAGAATCTTGCCGGTCGCGCAGGTGTATTTGTGCGTCTGGCGATTCTTCGCCTGAATTTCGGCGAGGTTCAATGGCGCCGCCCACGCATTGCCGTAAAGCGCTGCAAGACCTGCGGCGGCCGTGACTGCAACAAGCCATTTCTTCATTCGATGCCTCGATCGTTGTTGCACATCAAGCATGGGCCGCGCGCCTTTCGCTGCGATTGCGGCCGTGATTGCGGCTGCGGCTGTGTCGCGCTCCGGAGCGCTGACGGACTCCATCGTGAATCGGTCGTGGATGGCTTATGGATCGATCACGTCGGCGCACGCGTCGGTCGGCGCGGCGGCCACGTGCCCGACCAGCGGCACGATCTTCAACCCGGCCGACGCAACCCGGCACGGCGCAGCGGCAAGGCCGCACCCCGTCATCCCCGCACACAGCGCGAACAGTACGCCGAGTGCGCCAAGACGGCCCAGCCTTCCAAGCCGCGTGTTCTTGCGGGATTCCAGGGTCATACATCCCTCTACTTCAATGAGCTTCAATGAATCAGATTCCGCGCGCAACGAGCTTGCGAAACGCGCGGTGACTGCCTGACGGATTCGCATCGCCTGGCAACGTGCTGCGGCCATCCGCGGCACCCGCCAACGCGCGTTACTTCGTGGAAGCAGGCCGCACCGCCGTCGCGGCCTGCTTCGCGCGCGAGCGCGCCTCCTCGATGCTCTCGCCGGTCGCCAGCGCCACGCCCATGCGGCGCTTGACGAAGCTCTCCGGCTTGCCGAAAAGCCGCAGATCCGCATTCGGCACGGCCAGGGCCGCCGCGACACCTTCGAAAGCGATAGCCGTTTCGTCCAGACCACCGTAAATCACCGCCGACGCCCCCGGCGCCCGCAGCGCCGTATCCACCGGCAAACCGAGGATCGCGCGCGCATGCAATTCGAACTCCGAGAAGCGTTGCGAGCACAGCGTGACCAGACCCGTATCGTGCGGACGCGGACTCACTTCCGAGAACCATACGTCATCGCCACGCACGAAAAGTTCCACGCCGAACAGGCCCCTGCCGCCCAACGCCGCGGTCACCTTGTGCGCCACTTCACGCGAACGTTCCAGCGCGAGCGGGCTCATGGGCTGTGGCTGCCACGATTCGACGTAATCGCCCGCGACCTGCACGTGCCCGATCGGGTCGCAGAAATAGGTGCTGACTTCGCCGCTCGCCGGATCGATCGCGCGCACGGTCAGTTGCGTGATTTCGTATTCGAAGTCGATAAAGCCTTCGACGATCACGCGACCATGATTCACGCGGCCGCCCGCCATCGCGTATTGCCAGGCGGCTTCGACATCCGCGTCGCTCTTCAGCACCGACTGCCCCTTGCCCGACGACGACATCACCGGTTTCACGACGCACGGATAGCCGACCTTGGCGATGCCCGCGCGCAGTTCCTCGAGCGAATCGGCGAATGCATACGGCGAAGTCGGCAGACCGAGTTCTTCAGCGGCCAGACGGCGGATACCTTCGCGGTTCATCGTGAGTTGCGTGGCGCGCGCGGTCGGGATGACTTCGGCGAGGCCATCGGTTTCGATCGCGGCGAGTGCGTCGGTTGCAATCGCTTCGATCTCGGGGACGATCAGGTGCGGGCGCTCCTGTTCAACCAGCGCGCGCAACGCGGCGTGGTCGGTCATGTCGATCACGTGCGCGCGGTGTGCGACCTGATGACCTGGCGCATTCGGATAACGGTCGACGGCGATCACTTCGACGCCCAGCCGTTGCAGCGCGATGATCACTTCCTTGCCGAGCTCGCCGGCGCCAAGCAGCATGACGCGCGTGGCGGATTCAGAAAGGGGCGTGCCGATCCGTTGGCCGATCTGCATGGGGTCTCCAGATAAAAGTCGGATGAGGGTGGGATTGGGTAGAACACGATGTTAACATGCGCGCCCCGAACCGCCGTTGCGCTCGCGTGCAGCGTGCCGAGTGCGTTACCCTTACGCCTTCGCCAGTTTGAAGAGGAACGACGTCATGCTCCAAAGCTCCTCCGCGCGACGTGTTGCGCGCTTCATCCCTTATATGCGCACCGCCATCGCCGCGTTGAGCGTCGCCGCGCTATGCAGCGCGTGCGCCATCCCAAAGCATCCCGACTCGGAAGCGGCACCGCCCGACCCGTTCAATCCAGCCGCCACCCAGTTGCTCGACGATACAAGCTGGGTACTCACCGGCTGGAAACAGGCCGACGGCACGGCCCGCGCGATTCCGGCCGCGGATCAGGGCGCGCCGATCACGCTCGTGCTCTCCACCGACAAAGGCCAGCGCCACGCCAGCGGCTTTTCCGGCTGCAATCGCTACATGGGCTCGTATGCGCTGAAGGACGGCAAGCTGAGCTTCGGCACGTTGGGCAGCACACGCATGGCGTGCATGACGCCGGGCGGACAGATCGAAAACTCGTATCTCGACGCGCTGAACCATATCGACCGAACCGGCGTGCAGATGCGCGCGCCACAGCAGATGCAACTGGTGCTCGATAACGGCGACACGCTCACGTTCGACCGCAGCGCCAAGTGATTGGTGCGCGGATCGGCCGGATTGGTCAGTGCGGCGGTAAGGCTGATTGTTTTCCCATTTGACGCAGGCATACTTGCGTCGGCCGTCGAAGTATCGAGTATCGGGCTTCGCCGGTTAAACTCGACGGATTGCGTTTTTGCGCGTCCGTCATTCGTTGATGTCTAGTATGCACACGGTAGTTTTCGGCTGGTTCGGCGGGTCGGCCGTCTGGTTCATTCCTCTTTTGTGGCGCCTCGTCAAGTCGGTGCTGCCAGGCGGCGCAGGTTTGCGCGGCCCCGGCACGATCCGCCTTTGGCTGGGCTTCGTCTGTGCGATGGTGGCAAGCTGCACGCTGGAGGCGTCGTTGATCGGCGCGGCTGGTGTGAATGGCTTCGGCCATGCGCTGGCGGCGGGCTTCGGCCATGCGCTGGCGGCGGGCTTCGGTCATCTGCTCGGGCACATTGGTACACCGCTCGCGGCGCTTGCCCTGCTCGTGATCAGCTTGCCCTGGTTGATCGACTTCCGCTGGCGCGACGTCGCCGTATGGGCCGATGGTGCATTCGGCCTGGGTCTGTCACGCGGCCTCGCCAAACGCGACGAGGAAGCGCGCCGTCATCGCAGCGTCGATGAAGGTTTGCCGTCGCACATGTCGCCTTCCACTAATACGATGGCGCCCAGAAGTCACGGACGTTATGCGCGTCCGACCGTCTGGCGGCCGCCGGCGAACGGCCGCGGGACGGCTGCGGGTGCCGGCGCTGTTGGTGCGGCCAGTGCTGCCGGTGCGACAGCGACTAGGGACGCAGCGGCGCGTGGCGCTGGGGCTGGCTGGCGCGCGGGTACGGTGAAGACGCGCAGTCAACCCGCACAGGCGGAGCCGGTGTTGCGCACGTCCGCCTCGGCGCCGCCGCGCCAAATGTCACGGCCACAAGTGCCGATGCAGACGCAGACGCCGACACCCTCGCTGAACGCCGACAGGGCTGCATGGATGCCGACCGAGCCGGTTGCGCCGGCCGGATGGCTGCGTGAGCCGGCAACGGCGTCGCGCGCGGCCGCATCTGCAGCCGGTTCGACAACGAGATCAGGAACGACCGTCACCGCGGCTAGTGACGGCGTATCGCAGGTGGGTCGGCGCGCTGCTGGTGAGCAACATCCGATGGGATTGTCGGCGGCCGGCTCGGGTGCGAAGGGGGCGGCGGGTTTTACGGGTGCGGGTGCGGGTGCGGGTGCGGGTGCGGG
>NZ_JAQQCQ010000023.1:0-137057 GCF_046030355.1 Paraburkholderia caffeinilytica | reverse complement strand
CGGGCTTCGGGCTTCGGGCTTCGGGCTTCGGGCTTCGGGCTTGGGGCTTCGGGCTTGAGGCCTTGCCTGCGCGGCGGAGACGCTAACCACCGCCGCAATCGGCCAAGTCGACGCACGCCAAGACGCGACAAGACAGAGCAAAGCAAAGCAAAGCAAAGCAAAGCAAAGCAAAGCAAAGCAAAGCACGCTACAACACGCCACGGCCAAAGGCCAAGGCCAAAAACAATTTGGGCCACGCGAGACGCAAAAAACACCAGCGCCCCGCGTGACCCAATCAAACCCGAATCAAAGCTGGGCTTCGATCCAACCCTTCACGCCGGCCAGTGCCGCCGGCAGATTCGCCGGCTCCGTGCCACCCGCTTGCGCCATATCCGGCCGCCCGCCGCCCTTACCGCCGACTTGCTGCGCAACGAAGTTGACCAATTCACCGGCCTTGACCTTCTTGCTGGCGTCCGCCGTCACCCCGGCGATCAAGCTCACCTTGCCGCCCTCGACCGAAGCCAACACGATTGCCGCGCTCTTCAGCTTGTCCTTCAGCTTGTCGACCGTCTCGCGCAATGTTTTCACGTCCGCGCCCTCGAGCGTGGCAGCCAGCACATGCACGCCGGCCACTTCGATCGCCTGACCGGCAAGTTCGTCGCCCTGGCTCGAAGCCATCTTCGACTTCAACGCGCTCAGTTCTTTCTCCAGCGACTTCACCTGGTCCTGCACCTGCACGATCCGTTGCGTCAGTTCCGACGGCTGCGCCTTCAACACGGCCGCAGCCGCATTGATCCGCGCGTCGAGATCCTGCACGAAGCGCACAGCATTATCGCCCGTAATCGCTTCCACGCGACGGATACCGGCAGCTACACCGCCTTCCATCACGATCTTGAAGAGTCCGATGTCGCCCGTGCGATGCACGTGCGTACCGCCGCACAATTCGCGCGAGAAACCGAGGTCGAGCACGCGCACTTCGTCGCCGTACTTTTCACCGAACAGCGCCATCGCGCCGCCCTTCACCGCTTCGTCGAAGGGCATCACGCGCACGATGCCCGGCGCGTTCGCCAGCACTTCCGCGTTCACGATCGCTTCGACCTGACGGATCTGCTCGTCGGTCATCGGCGCGTTGTGCGCGAAGTCGAAACGTGTCTTGTCCGCATCGACCAGCGAACCCTTCTGCTGCACGTGCGAGCCGAGCACTTCGCGCAGCGCCTTGTGCATCAGGTGGGTAGCCGAGTGATTGCGCTCGGTGCGGGCACGACGCACCGCATCGATTTCCGCCTTCACGACGTCGCCGACCTTCAGCGTGCCCTGCTCCAGCGTGCCGTGATGGCCGACCACGTCCGCCTGCACTTTCAGCGTATCGGTCACGGCAAAGCGCACGCTCGCGTTAGCCAGCACACCCTGGTCGCCGACCTGGCCGCCCGATTCCGCGTAGAACGGCGTGTGGTCGAGCACGACGACAGCTTGCTGGCCGCTGCTCACTTCCTGGACCGACGCGCCGTCGACATACAGCGCGATCACCTTCGCGTCGTCGAAGATGATTTCTTCGTAGCCGTGGAACGTGGTCTTCGCGCCCGAGTATTCGAGGCCCTGCGCCATCTTGAACTTGCCCGCGGCGCGAGCCTGTTCGCGCTGACGCGCCATGGCTTCGTCGAACGCGGCTTCGTCGACCGTTACTTCGCGCTCGCGGCAGACGTCTGCCGTCAGATCGAGCGGGAAGCCGTAGGTGTCGTGCAGCTTGAATGCCAGTTCGCCGTCGAGCGTCTTGCCGCCCTTCGCGTCCAGATCAGCCAGCGCGCTTTCGAGAATCGACATGCCGTGCTCGATGGTCTCGAAGAAGCGTTCTTCTTCCTGACGCAGCACGTCGGTCACACGTTGCTCCGCGTCCTTCAGTTCCGGATAGGCGCCGCCCATTTGTGCGACGAGGTCCGGCACCATGCGGTGGAAGAACGAACCCTTCTTGCCCAGTTTGTAGCCATGGCGGATCGCGCGACGCACGATACGGCGCAGCACGTAGCCGCGACCTTCATTGCCCGGAATCACACCGTCGACGATCAGGAACGAGCACGCGCGGATGTGATCGGCGATCACCTTCAGCGAGTTGTTCGCCAGATCGGTCACGCCGGTTTCGCGGCCCGCAGCCTTGATGAGTGCCTGGAACAGGTCGATCTCATAGTTGCTGTGCACGTGCTGCAGGACTGCGGCAATACGCTCCAGCCCCATGCCGGTGTCCACGCACTGCTTGGGCAGCGGCGTCATGTTGCCTTGCGCGTCGCGGCTGAACTGCATGAACACGAGATTCCAGATCTCGATGTAGCGGTCGCCGTCTTCTTCCGGCGATCCCGGGGGGCCGCCCCACACGTCCGGGCCGTGGTCGTAGAAGATTTCCGAGCACGGGCCGCATGGGCCGACGTCGGCCATTTGCCAGAAGTTGTCCGACGCGTAGCGCGCGCCCTTGTTGTCACCGATGCGGATGATCCGCTCGACCGGCACGCCCACTTCCTTTGCCCAGATGTCGTGCGCTTCGTCGTCTTCGTGATAGACGGTGACCCACAGCTTGTCTTTAGGCAACTGGTATACGCCCGTCAGCAATTCCCACGCGTAGTGGATCGCGTCGCGCTTGAAGTAGTCGCCGAACGAGAAGTTGCCCAGCATTTCGAAAAACGTATGG
Source organism: Paraburkholderia caffeinilytica (assembly GCF_046030355.1). Classification (GTDB taxonomy): domain Bacteria; phylum Pseudomonadota; class Gammaproteobacteria; order Burkholderiales; family Burkholderiaceae; genus Paraburkholderia; species Paraburkholderia caffeinilytica_B. Next base: position 134,401 of record NZ_JAQQCQ010000023.1, on the reverse strand, counting down.
TGACGCGCGGTGTAGCCGACGTTTTCCAGATCGTTGTGCTTGCCGCCGGCGCGCACGCTGCGCTGCGCGGTCGTGGCGCGCGCATACGGACGCGATTCCGCGCCGAGGAACACATCTTTGAACTGCACCATTCCCGAATTGGTGAAGAGCAGTGTCGGGTCGTTGCCGGGCACAAGGCTCGACGAGCGAACGATCGTATGGCCCTTCGATTCGAAGAACTTGAGGAATTTCTCGCGGATTTCGGCGGCTTTCATAGCGTGCGGGGGACGGTCCTGACTGTTACCGGCGGCATCATGGGGATGCGCCAACTGTTTGTTTCTTAAACGACTGATTATACGGGATCGGCGCCCGTGCGCGGCAGCGGCCTTGTCCTGTTGGCCATTCGGCCAGGTTTGACTGGGGTTGGCGGGCTAGCGGGCGACATGGCGAGGCGGGCCGCGCGTCCTATGCCGTTCGGCTGAGTACGCCGGCATGCGGGAATCGCTTAAGATTGCCCACATTCACGGCGACATGCTCGCCGCTTGACTACCCACGAACATTGCATGGGGCTGGGGGAAGCGCTAGAGCGCTAACTCCAGCCGACACAGGAGACATTGAAGAATATGGGCGCTCTCAGTCATATCCGCGTACTGGACCTCACACGCGTACTCGCCGGGCCCTGGTGCGCGCAGACACTCGCCGATTTCGGCGCCGACGTCATCAAGATCGAACGGCCCGAAGTCGGCGACGATACCCGCCATTGGGGGCCGCCGTACCTTAAAACGCCGCAAGGCGCCGACACCGGCGAAGCTGCCTATTACCTCGCGGCGAATCGCAACAAGCGCTCGGTTACGGTCGATATAGCGTCGCCCGAAGGCCAGCGGATCATCCGCGAACTGGCGGCGCAAAGCGACGTGGTGCTGGAGAACTACAAGGTCGGGCAGTTGAAAAAGTACGGCCTTGATTACGCGTCGCTCAAAGAAGTGAAGCCCGATCTGATCTACTGCTCGGTGACCGGCTTCGGGCAAACCGGGCCGTACGCGCAGCGCGCCGGTTACGACTTCATCATACAAGGCATCGGCGGCTTCATGAGCATTACCGGCGAACGCGACGGCCAGCCGGGCGGCGGCCCGCAAAAGGCCGGCGTCGCGATTGCCGATCTGATGACCGGCATGTATTCGACCATCGCCGTACTCACGGCGCTCACGCACCGCGACCGAACGGGCGAAGGCCAGTACATCGACATGGCGCTGCTCGACGTGCAGGTGGCAATGCTGGCCAACATGAATTCGAACTACCTGGCGAGCGGCCAGCCGCCCGTGCGCTGGGGCAATGCGCATCCGAACATCGTGCCCTACCAGACCTTCCAGACCCGTGACGGCTGGATCATCGTCGCGGTCGGCAACGACGGCCAGTTCCGCAAATTCACCGAGGTGGGCGGGCGCCCCGAACTCGCCAACGACGAGCGATTCGCGACCAACCCGGCTCGCGTGCGCCACCGCGATATCCTCGTACCGATCCTTGCCGACATGGTTCGTCTGCAGGGCAAGCAGGAATGGATCGCGGCACTGGAAGCGGCCGGTGTGCCGTGCGGGCCGATCAACGATCTGGACGAGGTGTTCGAGAACGAACAGGTCGTGGCGCGCGGCATGCAGGTCGATCTACCGCATCCGTCGGGCGGCACGGTCAAACTGGTGCGCAATCCGATCAACATGACCGGCACGCCGCCCGAAGCGTTGTCCCATCCGCCGACGCTCGGCGAGCATACCGACAGCATCCTTCGCGATGTGCTCGGTTATGACGAGGCGCGAATTGCGGCGTTGCGGGACCGGTCGGTGATTTGAATTGAAGCCGGCGGCGTTGTGGGGCCAGTCGGTGATTTGAAGTCCGCTGCGTTGTGGGACCAGTCGGTAATTTGAAGTCCGCTGCGTTGTGGGACAGTCGGTAATTTGAAGCCCGCTGCGTGGTGAGACCAGTCGGTGATTTGAAGCCCGCTGCGTGCTGAGACCAGTCGGTGGTTTGAATCCCGCTGCGTTGTAGGCGCGTGGTTTGGAGCCGGCTGAGGCGGTGGCAGTTTTCAGCGGAGCTGGCGACGGTGCCAGTTCACTCGCCGCCCAAATCTCCGCAAATCAGGCCATCACCGCCGCTCGCCCAACGAAGCCAGCCAGCGCCGCCCCTCCTCCCAATCGCCGAGGCCGCTGTCGGCATTGATGTGACCGCGCGGCCCGATGTCGATCCAGCGGCTGCCCCACGCACTCGCACAAGTTTGTGAGAACGGCACGCCGCCGTACGGATCGTCGCTGCTCGACACGACGATGCTCGCGAACGGCAGGGGCGTGCGTGGTACCGGCGCAAAGCCGATGGCGTCCTGCGGAAAATGCGCCTCGGACGGATCGGGCACGGCCACCAGCAGTGCGCCCGCCACCTTTGCCAATTGTGCCGCGCTTGCGTACTGCGACGCCCAGAAGGCGGTCGTCAGGCAGCCCAGGCTGTGCGCCGCAAACACCACTGGCGAGTCGGCTGCGGCCACTGCGGCGTCGAGCGTGCGGCACCACGCGTCGCGCGCCGGATGGTCCCAGTCAGGCATCTGCACACGCACGAACGCGGGATCGAGCGCTTCCCAAAGCGTCTGCCAATGGCCCACGCCGGAGTTCTGGTAGCCCGGCAGCACAAGTACGTTTAGTTTTTGCCCGCTCATTACATTCCCCGTCGCAATTCGTTTATCAAGTGTGTTTCTGTCGTTGGCGTCTGAAGTTCGCTCTTGCAGTCCGCTTCCTCAATCTGTTTCCGCAGTCGGCCCCCGCAGTTGCCTTCTGCAGTTGCCTTCTGCAGTTGCCTTCTGCAGTTGCCTTCTGCAGTTGGCTTCTGCAGTTGCCTTCTGCAGTTGGCTTCTGCAGTTGGCTTCTGCGGTCGGCTTCTACAATCGGCCTCTGCGTTTACTTTCTAAAGTTCGCCTCCAGTTCGCCCCCTCAATCCGCTTCCTCAGCCCACGCCTCCCCCCAGCCTCACCCGGCCGAAGCCCCACTTCACCGCATCACACGGCCCACGCCCACGCCGCGCGGATCGGCCGCCGGCTCGGGCGTCGCGCCGTCGACGCGGATCATCTGCACGTCACCATTGAAAGACTGCCCTTCCAACGTGTAACCCTTGGCTTTCAACTGATCGGCCAGGTCGCCCGTGATCGGATGGTACGGCTCGAAATAGATCGTCTTCGGCGGCAGCAACTGATGATGGAATCGCATCGCGGCCAAAGCGTCGGCAGGCGCCATATTGAAATCGTACAGGTTGGTCATGACCTGAAAGATCGACGTGAGGATTCGCGAGCCACCGGGCGTACCAATCACGAGCGACACTTTATCGTCCTTCAACAGGATGGTCGGCGTCATCGACGAAAGCGGCCGGCGCCCCGGGGCCACCGTATTCAGGTCGTCAGCCGTCGCACCGGACGAGCTGGCGGCAGCCGGTTTGGTGACGAAGTCATCCATCGCGTCGTTGAGCAGAAAGCCGCCGCCGTCCACCACCACGCCGGAACCGAAAGACCCGTTCAGCGTGTAAGTGTTCGACACGGCGTTACCCCACTTGTCGACCACGGAAAAATGCGTGGTTTGCGCTTTCTCCGGCGTCACGTCCCCGAGGCCGCCTTTGACGGGCGTGGCGCCCGGCACCTCGTCGGGTTTCACTTCATCGGCGCGTTGCGCGAGGTAGGCGTCGCTGGTCAGTTTGTCGACCGGCACCTTGTACGAATCGGGGTCGCCGATGTATTGCTGGCGATCGGCGAATACGCGGTCTTCGATCTGCGCGATCAGATGGATATACGGCACGGAATTCAGCTCGAGGCCATCGAACGCCGGCTTCAGATCGGCCTTCATCTTCAGCATCTGGATCAGTCCGACACCCCCCGAACTCGGCGGCGGCGCGGTCACGACCTTGTAGCCGTTCCAATCGGCGGTGAGCGGCTGGCGCCAGACCGCCTTGTACTGAATCAGATCCTGCTTCGTGATCAGGCCGTGGCCGTACATCTGCTGGGCAATCAGATCCGCGGTGCGGCCTTCGTAGAATTCGCGGCCGCCGTCGCTGGCGATGCGCGAGAGGGTTTGCGCAAGCTCAGGCTGGCGGTACGTCGCGCCTGCCTTCAGGTTCGAGAAGTAAGCGTCGAAGTTGGTCTTGCCGGCGAAATTCTTTGCCGCCGCGTCGTGGCGCTGCTGCAACCCGGGCTCGACCTGAAAGCCGTCGGTCGCGTAACGGATCGCGGGCGCCAGCACCTGCTTCCATTTCAGCTTGCCGAAGCGCTGCTGTGCTTCCCACATACCCTCGACGGTGCCCGGCACGCCCACCGCGCGATGGCCGACGAGGCTCATACCCGGTACGGGGGCGCCTTTATCGTCGAGATACATGTCGCGGGTCGCCTGTTGCGGCGCGCGCTCGCGGTAGTCGAGAAAGTACGGCTTGCCGTCCATGAACACCGTCATGAACCCGCCGCCGCCGATATTCCCCGCATCCGGGCAGGTCACGGCCAGCGTGAAGGCGATCGCGACAGCGGCGTCCACCGCATTTCCGCCGGCGGCGAAGATTTGCTGCGCGGTGTCCGCGCTGTAGCGATCCGGCACGGCCACCGCCGACGCGTCTAGCACAGCCTTGGGCGGAGGCGTCTTCGCGAGCGCGGGGGCCGGCGCGACGAAGCTGCTGGCGAACGCGGCGCACACGGCCGTGGCCGCCACGATCCGGGCGAAAGACAAAGGGGCGAAAGGCGCGCGAGGCGCGTCATGCGACGGGACGGACATCCGAGAAACTCCGGGAACTGAGAATGCCATGTTGCACGAACGGAAAGCGTCGATGCAAGACGGCGCAAGGGGTGAGGCGGCTTGCGCGGCCAGCCGCGCTGCGGGCGGGTTGCACGACAAGGCGCAGGCAGCGCGATCCGGCAGATTGAAACGGGGTACGGGCGGACCGCGTGGCCGCCTGGCTTGCACCACATGGGCACAGAGCGGCACAAAGCAGCGTCAAGCGGCCTCACGTGGCCTCAAGCGGGGCGCAAAGCGCCGCCGCGAAAAAACACCTAGGCCCACTGCCGCCCACACACGGCGGGCGCAGAGTGCGCCGCTCGCATCCTAAGTCGCCGGCGCACGGGCCAACAAAACGTTTTACCTCCTGTTACAGCACCTTAAATGCAGCTTGCAGGATTCTGTCCGCCCCCAGAAACCGGTCGAAACCGCTCAAACGTTGGCTGCGCGCCGCACTCGCCTGCCGCGAGCGAACGCGTCAGGTAGAATTGGCGGATAAGTGGGCGCATTGCGCACCCCCGACAGACTTTCACCTTCTCGCATGAATACCGAACGCAACGACGCGCCAGCGGCATCCAATTTCATCCGCAACATCATTGACGAAGACAACCACACCGGCAAGTGGGGTCAGCGCGTCGAAACGCGCTTCCCGCCTGAGCCGAACGGCTATCTGCACATCGGTCACGCCAAGAGCATCTGCCTGAACTTCGGCGTGGCGCGCAGCTACGGCGGCGTGTGCCATCTGCGCTTCGACGATACGAATCCGGAAAAGGAAAGCGTCGAGTACGTCGACTCGATCATCGACTCAGTGCGCTGGCTCGGCTTCGAATGGGAAAAAGACGGCAAGGAGCAGCTCTACTTCGCGAGCGACTACTACGACAAACTGTACGAATTCGCCGAACTGCTGATCGAACGCGGCAAGGCGTATGTGGACAGCCAGTCGGCCGAAGAAATGCGCGCGAACCGCGGCTCGGCTTCCGAAGTCGGCACGCCGTCGCGCTTCCGCGACCGTTCGGTGCAGGAAAACCTCGACCTGTTCCGCCGCATGAAAGCCGGCGAGTTCAAGGAAGGCGAGCACGTGCTGCGCGCGAAGATCGACATGTCGTCGCCGAACTTCAACATGCGCGATCCGGTGATCTACCGGATCCGCTTCGCGCACCACTACCGTACGGGCGACACCTGGTGCGTGTACCCGATGTACGACTACACGCACTGCATTTCGGACGCGCTGGAAAACATCACGCATTCGCTGTGCACGCTCGAATTCGAAGACCACCGTCCGTTGTATGACTGGATTCTGAACGAGCTGGCCGAAGCGGGAATCTTCACGCGCCCGCTGCCGCAACAAATCGAGTTTTCGCGTCTGAACCTGACCTATGCGATCACCAGCAAGCGCAAGCTGCTGCAACTGGTGACCGAAGGTCATGTCGAGGGCTGGGACGATCCGCGTATGCCGACCATCGTCGGTGTGCGCCGGCGCGGCTTCACGCCGGAAGCGATCCAGTTGTTCTGCGAGCGCATCGGCGTCACGAAGGTCGATTCGTGGATCGACATGAGCGTGTTCGAAGGCGCACTGCGCGACGATCTGGACGACAAGGCGCCGCGCACCGCGGCCGTGCTCGACCCGCTCAAGCTGATCATCGACAACTTCCCTGAAGGCGTCACCGAGCCGTGCAGCGCCCCGGTCCACCCGCATCATCCGGAACACGGCGTCCGCGAATTCCCGATCTCGCGCGAACTGTGGATCGAGCGCGAGGACTACAACGAAACGCCGCCGAAGGGCTACTTCCGCCTGTTCCCGGGCAACAAGGTGCGCCTGCGCTACGGCTATGTGATCGAATGCGTCGGCGCGGACAAGGACGAGAACGGCAACGTCGTCGCCGTCCACTGCAACTACTTTCCGGACAGCAAATCGGGCACGGAAGGCGCGAACACCTACAAGGTCAAGGGCAATATTCACTGGGTCAGCACGGCAGCCGCGTGCCCGGCCGAAGTGCGCATCTACGACCGTCTGTTCAAGGAACCGCAACCGGACGCCGGTGGCCGCGACTTCCTCGAAGCGCTGAATCCGGATTCGAAGCGCGTGGTCAACGCTTACCTGGAACCGGGTGCGCGCGACGCGTTGCCGGAGCAGCGCTATCAGTTCGAGCGCCACGGCTATTTCGTCGCCGACCGCGTCGATTCGAAACCGGGTAAGCCCGTGTTCAATCGCATCGTCAGCCTGCGCGACAGTTGGGGCAAGCCGGCGTAAGCTGGAGTGACTACAGCGCGAAGCGCATCTGGCATCGAATACGGCGTGCATTTCGTGAGCGGGGTGCACGCCGTTTCATTGCATCATGTTCCATCGACAGTGACAGTGCGGCATCTGTGCACGCACGAGTCCGGGAGGCCCGATGAAAGTTGCAGCCCGTCGCAGGGCGAGTGCATGGGACACAGCACGAAGCACGCGTCATGCGCATACCGTACCTGTTACGACGCGCGTAGCCGGCGCCGCACGCGTCGCACATAGCATGCGTTGTGCGCTCGCCGCGCTGGTCGCATTCGGCGCGGCGTCGCTCGCCTGCGCCGCGCACGCGGAAGAGCTCACCGGCACGCTGAAGAAAATCCACGACGACGGCGTGGTCGTACTCGGCGTGCGGGAAGCGTCGATTCCCTTCTCATACTTCGATGGCAAGGGCACGGTCGGCTACTCGCAAACCATCGCGCTGCAGATCGTCGACGAAATCAAGAAAACGCTCGGCCTGCCGCAACTGAAGGTGCACGAAATCACGGTGACCTCGTCGAATCGCACGCCGATGTTGCTGAACAACCAGATCGATCTGGAATGTGGCTCAACCACACATACGGTGGAACGCGAAAACGTGGCCGCGTTCTCGAACAGCTTCTTCCAGTACGCGGTGCGCATGATCACGCGCAAAAGCAGTGGCATTACGGATTTTCCGGACCTGGCCGGCAAGACAGTGGTCACGACCGCGGGCACCTCGGACGAGCGCCTGCTGCGCCGTCTGAATACCGAGAAACATCTGAACATGCGCATCACGAGCGTGCGCGATCATCAGGAAGCATTCACCGCGCTCAAGGATGACCGGGCGGTGGCCTTCGTGATGGACGAGCCGATCGTGTACGGTTTCAAATCGACCGACCCGCACCCCGACGATTTCGTGGTGACCGGCACGCCGCTCGGCTATGAGGTCTACGCCTGCATGTTCCGCAAGGGCGACGAACCGTTCCGCACGCTCGTGAACGGGGTGATCGCACGCGGCCAGATTGCCGGCGACGCCGAGCGCCTTTACAACCAGTGGTTCACCCAGCCGATTCCACCTCACAGCATCAATCTGAATTTTCCGCTATCGGAACAGAATCGCACGCTGTTCTCGCATCCGAACGACCGCGCGCTCGACTGAGGCCGCCGGCAACGCGCGTGGCTGGTGGCTGGTGGCTGGTGGCTGGTGGCTGGTGGCTGGTGGCTGGTGGCTGGTGGCTGGTGGCGAATACTGCCAGCAACTGCCGCCCAGGCAATTCATCTCCCGCTACAGCGTTCGATGTAGCTCCGTAAGCGAAAGCGTAGTCTGAAAGAGCCGTGTGAGACTGCGGCTCGCATACCGCTCGACTTCATCCGGCGCCGCCCACCGATAAGCGTCCATTTCGGGGATCAGCGTGCCGTCGGAGCGGCGCGGAAACAGCGACGTGCAGATACAGGCAGACAAATCGAGTTCGTCGGCCGTCGCGCGCGCCGCGAACAGATGCAGATCCTTGTCGCGCCGGTAGACGAATAGTCCGAGATCCTTAAGCCGCCCGGGCTCGATCACGATGCCGGTCTCCTCGACCATCTCACGCAGCGCAGTGACGTGTGGCGCCTCGCCCTCTTCGCCATGCCCTTTCGGAACGTCCCAGTGAGACGTTTCGGTGGCGTGGGCGAGCAATACCCGGCCGGCCGGGTCGAGCAGCACGATGCCGCACGAGACGACCCGCGCGCTCATCGACGCAACGCGCCGCAAGGACGCACGGTTCCCGGCTGCGCCGGCGACAAGCCGGCGCGCGTTGTCATACCGGCCCGCACGCTTAGTTCTTTTTCTGCAATTGCCAGGTGCCACTGCCCTGCTTGCAGAACTGCGGACGCAGGTTCATCGACTGCCCTTTCGCATTCAGCACGACGCCGACGTCGCGGCAAGTCCGCTCGCCATCCTTCGCGGTGCTGGCGAGGGTGATCGTCGCGTCGATCTTCACGCTGTTGCCGGTGCCTTCGTTGACCCAGCTCACGCTTTCACCGTCCTGCTTGTCGTTCAAGGCCGTGCGCACCGCGCTCTTGATCGAGTCGATGTCGCGTTGCTTCATGTAGCTGATCGGTGTGTCGTTCAGAAAACCGAGGTTCGCCGCTTGCGCGCCAATGGCGCCACCAAGCAGCAGGCCACCGACGGTCAGGTGAAACAGGGCGCGGGTTCGCATCGACATGAAGGGTTCTCCTCGAAGAGTAGTTCGGCGGTCTTGAGCGCGCTCACGGCGGCTCGTGATCTGGACCCCAAAAGCATAGCATGCCGCCCTCGAAGTGACCGTCCGGATGCGATCTCGCCAACCCACTATAGCCTGCAGCATTGGCCCCCCGCGTGGCGGGAGCGAATTAGCGAAACGCCTGCCTGGAATTTTAGGACGCGTCTCATATCTCCTTATGAAACGTCTTCTTAAGATAGCTCCATTGCGCTACAGCGCGGATCAAGCTCCCCACGCCGCCTTATGGACATCTCGTTTGCCCTCGAAACCTTCGCCGTCGCGCTCGCGCTCTTTTGCGTCGCGCTGGTGCCATTCGCCTTCGTCCGCGATCCCGGTCTTGCACGGCGCATCGTGCAAATGGACAGTCTCCCCCGCGCACGCTGGCCCAATCTGCTGACGCGCGCCGGCATTGCATGCGTCCTCATGTCGTTCGCATTGTTGCTGGTCGGCTGCTATTACATCCTTGCCGGCGCAGGCAACTGACCACGCCTAACGCGGCACACGCTGACCCGGCCGGCGGTGCAGTCATCGCCCGTTAATCAATTCGCGGCTGCTTTCGTGGCTGCGTTGTTTCCCGCCTTATATCCATCCGTGAGCGTATTCAAAAACGCCACCACGTCCTTGATTTCAGCCTCGTCGAGCGCCGGCTTGTCGCCCGGCTTGCGATCGAACGGCGGCTCGGTGTTCAGATTGGCCCAGTAACGCTGCGGCAGGTCGTCGAACTTCTGCACTTTGCCCTTCGAGACCGGATAGAACTTTTCCGGATTCGTATCGCGCTCCACATAAAAGCGCACCACCTGATCCAGCGAATGGTAGACGCCGTTGTGGAAAAAACTCTTCTTCAACGCGACGTTGCGCAACGTCGGCGTGCGGAAGATGCCGCAGAACTCGGCGCGGCCCTTCAGATCCGTACGCTCCGGCCCGCATGCGCCGAGGTCGTAGAAATGCGGGTCGCGATTCACCCGCAGCGATCGGTTGCGCGGCGCACCGATCGCAATCAGACCGAAGTCGCTGAACTGAGGCGGCGCGCCGTCCATAGTCCGCTGGCTGATGTGACAGCTCGCGCAATTTCCTTTCTTTTCGTCGTTGAAAAGTTGCAGACCATGTAGCTCGGCCTGAGTCAGCTGGGCTTTGCCCGCCAGATACGCGTCGTATTTGCTGGTGTACGGATAGAACAGCTCCGGCGTCTGTTCGAAGGTTTCCAACGCTTGCAATACGGCGTTGAAGGTCGCCTCGTCGCTATCGAAAATATGCTCGCCGAACGCCGTGCGGAAAGCGTCGGCATAAGGCGCGGCTTTCACCGCCGCCGCGACCTTCGCCGGTGTGCTGCCCATTTCGAACGACGACAGCAATGGAATACGCGCCTGGTCGGAGCCGCGGTCAACCCGGCCGTCCCACGTCAAGCCGCCGGTCGGCCCGGCATCCACGCTTTCGTCGCCTTCGTCGTCCGACTCGTGATAGTGCTCGGCGAACGCCGGCACCGATTGCAGGTACTTGAGCGTCGGCGCGGCGCGCATGCCGGTGCGGTGCATGTCGTTGCCGCCCAGTTGGACCGACAGCGAATTCGCCGGCGAAAAGCCGTGGTCGGGACTGTGGCACGACGCGCAGGCCAGCTTGCCCGAGCCAGACAGGGATGCGTCGAAGAACAGTTGCTTGCCGAGCGCCGTCATCTGCCGTACGGATTCGTAGACTTGCGCGCGGGTCTGCCCAGCCTCATGCGCCGCCACGTTCACGGCTGAGGCTGCCATAGAAGCAGCAGCCGACGCATTCGCCTGAGTCCCGACGCCGGCATGGGCCGGGGCGTTCATATCCGCATTGGCGCCCGGTTGCGCGTTACCGCGCCCATCCACATTGGCAGCCGTTTCTGCCTTGGCCCCTGCTGTCTGCGAGCCTGCATCGCACGCTGTCAAAGTCGTGGTCGCCAATGCGAGCGCCATCGCCAACACCGTGCCCATACCCGCCGACCTCGCACGCCACCGCGCGCGCGGCCGAGCCGCCGTTTTCCGAATCCCCGCGAGACCAAGCCGCATATACATGAAATGAGTTTGCGATATTGAAGTCCGCGAGCGTATTTCATCGACATGTCGATCAAATGACATACAGCCGACGAAAATAATAAAACACAAGCAATTCGTAATTAGTTACATGTTTCTGTCAAATACCTTGTTCAAACTTTCGCTCGCGGCCATCCGTGTAAGCAACCCACGCGGCCCGTCCCCAACGCGAGAGAGAGAACATCTACCAAATGAACAAAAAACTGATCTGCGCGGCGCCTATTGCGATCGCAGCAGCGTTGAGTCTGTATGCGTGCGGCGGCGACAATATCACCGCGCCGCCGGACATCACGTCGATCAAGACTGTCGTGGTGATCTACGCGGAGAATCGCAGCTTCGACAATCTGTACGGCAACTTCCCGGGCGCCAACGGTTTGCAGAACGTGACAGCCGCGAGCGCCACGCAGGTCGACCGCAACGGCGCGCCGCTTGCAACGCTGCCGCAAGTGTGGAACGGTCTGACGCAAACCGGCGTGACACCGGTGGTGACGCAAGCGATGACGGCCAACCTGCCTAACAGCCCGTTCGCCATCGACGACCCGAACGGCTTCAACACACCGATCACGGCCACGACGCGTGACCTGTATCACCGCTTCTATGAAAACCAGATGCAGATCAATGGCGGCAAGAACGACAAGTTCGCCGCGTGGGCGGATTCGGGCGGCCTCGTCATGGGCCACTACACGCTCGACGCCGACAAGCTGCCGCTATGGAAGATCGCCCAGCAATACACGCTGGCCGACAACTTCTTCATGGGCGCATTCGGCGGCTCGTTCCTGAATCACCAGTGGCTGGTTTGCGCCTGCACGCCGATTTATCCGAACGCGGACAAGAGCCCGGCAGCCAGCTCGATCTCCGCAGTCGAAAGCGACGGCGTCACGCTGACACTTGCGACCAATTCGCCGGCTTCGGCGCTGAGCGGCCCACCGAAATACGTGCTGTCGGGCAACCTGACGCCTGACTTCTACGCGATCAACACGATGCAGCCGCCGTATCAGCCGAGCGGCAACAAGGCAGCCTCGGGCGGCGACGCGAATCTCGCCGATCCGACCCAGGCCACCACGCTGCCGGCGCAGACGCAACAGCACATCGGCGATCTGCTGAACAACGCGAAGGTGTCGTGGGCGTGGTACGGCGGCGCGTGGGGCGCGGCGGTGTCGGCGGCGCAAAGCGGCGCGTCGAACGTGATTTACGGCGCGAATCTGACGGCGCCGAACTTCCAGCCGCATCATCAGCCGTTCAACTATTTCGCCGATCTCGCGCCGGGCTCCGCGAACCGTTCGCAGCATTTGCTCGACGGCGGTCTGGCAGGCTCCGAGTTCATCAAGGCGATCGACAGCGGCACGCTGCCGCAAGTGTCGTTCTACAAGCCGCAGGGCAACCTGAACGAGCACGCCGGTTATACCGACGTCGCCTCGGGTGACCAGCACATTGCCGATGTGATCTCGCACCTGCAGAAAAGCCCGCAATGGAAAAACATGCTGGTCGTCGTGACATACGACGAAAACGGCGGCTTCTGGGACCACGTCGCGCCGCCGAAGGCCGACCGCTGGGGTCCGGGTACGCGAATTCCGGCGCTGATCATTTCGCCGTACGCGAAGAAAGGTTTCGTCGATCACACGCAATACGACACGACGTCGATTCTGCGCTTCATCACGCACCGCTTCTCGCTGCCGACGCTGCCAGGCATCGCCGCGCGTGATGCTGCGCTGGTCAGCAACGGCAGCAAGCCGATGGGCGATCTGACGGCCGCGCTGAACATCAGACCGTAGTCCGGCGGCAATGCGCAGCCGGCAATGAACTCGGCGACAAGCGGCGTGCAGCAGGCGCTCACAGGTGAGCGCCCGACGTTAAGCGCACCGCGATGCGCGGACAGACAAAGCGGTAAGCAACAGTCCGCCTGATGGTGGAATTTTGACGGGGCAGCTTCGGCTGCCCTTTTTTGTTTTCGTCGCGCTAATAACCTAACGGCGCAGGCGATTTTTTATCGACACAAACGACGACACAACGCATTTGCACGACCGGCGTATGCTTCGACGCAGGACGCGATCATTCGCACCGATGGCGGCTCGAAATCCATTGCAACGTATTGCAGGCTTGCCCACTGATTCAGGAGCTCGACAGCATGACTGAAAAAATCATCAAGGTACCCGGTCCCGATCATCCGATCACGGTCGAGCCTGACACAGCGCATGTAGTGGTCACGGTAGCTGGCCGCGTGATCGCGGATACGCGCAATGCGTTGGTGCTGCGTGAAGCGTCGTATCCGGCGGTATATTACATCCCGCGCAACGATGTCGAGATGACGCTACTGGAACGCACCGATCACACGACCTACTGCCCATATAAAGGCGAGTGCGCGTACTACAGCATTCCGATTGGCGGCGAGCGTGCAGTGAATGCGGTCTGGACTTACGAGTCGCCCTATGCGCCCGTCAAAGAGATCGCTCAGCATGTGGCGTTCTATCCAAACCGGGTCGACTCCATCGATGTGCAGCCGGCAGAGTAAATAAACGGCCATACGCGCATCGATGCGTTGAGGCCTCGATGCGCGGCGCCAGGTATTTGAAGTACGGCAGGAGGGACTCGAACCCCCCACCCTCGGCTTAGAAGGCCGATGCTCTATCCAGCTGAGCTACTGCCGTAATGACGTGAGGCGATGCTACACGAAGGTGTACAACCTGCATCGCCCGCAATGAGAACCCGTATTGGGCATTGGAACCTGAGCGCTATGGCTGCCACAGGATTCGCGGGATACCGAAATTCTAACTGACCGGGCCGGAGACTGTGGAAATCCGATCCGGCGACGGCAACCTGACCGGCAATCGCCACGCTGCATCACAAAACAAACGGGCCCGGTGCGTTGAGCCGGGCCCGGATTATAACCGATCACATCTTGCCCGCCAGTCGCACGCCAGCACTTAGCGGGCTGCAGCGCGCATATCGAACACAATCAGACCGGCTGCGGATGCAGCACGAACCAGCCGAGGAACACGATTCCCGCGATCACGCAGTACACGCCGAACGAAGCCAGACGTCCGCGGCCTTCGAAATAGCGCATCAGGAAACGCACGCTGAGATATGCGGCAATCGCCGTCAGCACACCACCGAGCAATGCATCGGCGAGTTGGCCCGGTGCATGAAACAGCTTCGGCAATTCAAGCACGCCGGCCGCGAAGATGATCGGTGTGCCGAGCAGGAACGAAAATTCCGCGGCCTTCTCCGTCGTGAGGCCGGCCGCATTGCCGGCGATCATCGTGAGACCGCTGCGCGAGAACCCCGGAATCAACGCGCCAATCTGCGCGAGACCAACGAAAAACGCCTGACGGAAGGTCAGCTTCTCCGGCGCATGATGCGCGCGCGAGCGTTGCAGACGATCGCCGAACCACAGCAGCACGCCGTTCACAATCAGCGCGATAGCGACAATGCGCAGATCGTGAAAAATCCGCTCGAGCCGTTTCTCAAGAATCAGCCCGACGAGACCCGCCGGTATCGTGCCGATGATGAGTGCCCACATCATGTGCGCGTCGTCGTTGCGACGGCCGCCGAACGAAGCGAAGAAGCCGCGCACCAGCGCGCACCAGCGCTTGCGGAAGTACCACAGCAGCGCGAACGCCGTACCGAGGTGCAACGCGACAAGGAACGGCAGCAACTGCGGCGCGTGCTTGTCGATATGCATGCCGAACAGGCCGGGCACGAGCAAGGTGTGGCCGAGGCTGCTGACCGGAAACAGTTCGGTGACGCCTTGCAGCACGCTCAGGAAAATCAGAAACGACAGGTTCACGCGGCGGTCCTTGTAAGGAAAATGTCGGGAACAGCGCGCCGCGAAAGGAAATGGACGGCGCGTCAAAAGCGCACCGATTATGCCTGGCTGCAAAGTCAGCGCCAAGCGTTTGAACCGTATTCGGGGAAATATTGATGCGCTGCGTCACAACTCGAAACCGTTGTTACGCTGCGGAAAAAGAAACAGAGCGCCGCTGGGGCCGCCCTGTGATCAGCAGAAATTCGACGCGCCGAAAGCGCGACACTTCGTGCCAGAGGCTCGCGTTGACGGCCTGGCAGAAGGTGAAGCAGATGACTGGATCAGCGTTCGAGCTTGTAGAAAAAATAGACCGTGCTTGCCGCGAACATGCCGAACAGCGCCACACCCATTGCCATTGCGAGATCCATAAAGCCTCCTGAGCCGATCTCGCCCGGTCGTTGAAGTGGCCGGGCAGTCAGTGGATTATCGACAAGGATAGTGCTTCTCCGACACCCGCAATTTCCCGAGAAGGGTTTCCCCGTAGCGTAAAGCAGCGCAAAATCATCGTCTCGCGAGGCGCCATGCGGCGCTGCACGAATGTCCGCAACCCGCGTTCGGCCCACGCTCAACTCACATTTGAACCTCGCTCAATCTGCACTCAACCCTTTATCAACGAGCCCATCGACCATGCCCCTCTCTCCGCAACAGGACATTCTCGAGATCGCCCAGGACGCCTCCGTGCTCCGTTTCGCGCCACAAGCCGGCGGCCGTCTTTTGTCGTGGATCATCGACGGCGAAGAGGTGATTCACTGGCCCGAGAACGCCGACTGGAGTCAGCCCGCCAGGATTCGCGGCGGCAATCCGCTGCTGTTTCCGTTTCTGGGCCGGCATCGCGTCGACGGCAAGATCGGCTTCTGGCGCGACGCGCAAGGCACGGTTCGTGAATTGCCCATGCATGGCTTTGCCCGCGACCTGCCCTTCGAAGCCCACGCCGACGTGCACGGCGCCGGCTTGCGCATGACCCTCACCGACAGCGACGCGACACACGGCGGCTATCCGTTCGGCTTCCGTTTCGAAGCGACGTACCAGCTCGTCGATACGCATACGCTGGAAGTCACGCTGAGCACCACCAATACCGGCGACACCCGGCTGCCCTACTACGCCGGCCATCACTTCTATTTCACGCTGCCGCACACGCAACGCGCGGAGACCTCGCTGGAACTGCCGCGCACCGAACGGTGCTATCAGCAGACCGATGGTTCGATCAGCGCAGCCGAGCCAGGTGCGGCGCGCTACACGCTCGACGAAGCGCGGATTCACGATCGCTTCCATTGCCTCGTCGGTGCACCGGACCAGCCGGTGCGCCTCGTCGCGCCCGGCCTGAACCGGCTCATCACGATCGATCTGCAAAGGCCGGGCTCGGTGCCCTGGTACGCGGTAACCACATGGACCGAAGCCGCGGAGTCGGACTTCTACTGCGTCGAGCCATGGCTGGGTCTGCCGGACGCGATCCACAACGGCAGAGGGCTGCGCTGGCTCGAACCGGGACAAACCGAAACAGCCGCACTGCGCATCAGCGTCAGCACGCTGCGCTGATGTCAGGTTTTCCACCCGTCGCAAGGTGACGGGCTACGTGGCTTTTCGCCGCGTTCCCGCCGCGCGTACCCGCCTCTGCACCCGTTTTTCGGATGCTGCAGCGCAAAACCGTTAGAATCGACCGCTTTGCATCTACCTGCCGCGTGATCGGGATCGGCGCGTGGCAGCGCTTTGCGAGGTCCAATGCTTAACACAACAAGAATGATGAAACGGCTCGCCTGCGCGTCATTGCTGGCGGTGCTTGCCGCCTGCGGGTCCGCGCCGGTGGGACCAGGCTTTTATCGCGTCGAACGGGGCGATACGCTGTCGAAGATCGCGCGCAGCAACCGGCAGTCGGTGCAAAGCATCGTGCGCTGGAACAACCTGGCCAATCCGGACAGCATCGAGGTCGGACAGGTGCTGCGCGTCACGCCGCCGGGCAATGCGGCGTCCACGGCAGGTGCAACACGCAGCAGCGGTGCAGGAAGCGCGAGCGCTTCGGCGGCGCCACGTCCGGCACCCGCCGATAGCGCGCCGACGTCCGCGCCGGCTTCGGCGATCTCGCTGGTGTGGCCGGCTGACGGCACGGTGATCCGGCGCTTCGACGGCGGCAATTCGAAGGGCATCGATATCTCGGCGGCAGCGGGCACGCCGGTGGTGGCCGCCGCGCCCGGCACCGTGGTCTATGCAGGTAACGGCTTGCGCGGTTACGGCAACCTGCTGATCCTCAAACACAACGCCGATTATCTGACCGCCTACGCGCACAACCGCGCGTTGCTGGTGAAGGAAGGTCAATCGGTCACCCGCGGCGAGAAGATCGCGGAAATGGGCGACACGGACACCGATCGCGTCATGCTGCACTTCGAACTGCGCTATCAGGGCCGCTCGATCGATCCCTCGCGGGCGCTACCGGCCCGCTAGCCCCCGTCGACTTCAGGCACGCGCCCTGCAACCGTGGTCAAGGGAACCGCGCGCGCTATAAAACGCCCAATCCTATGCATGACGCGGCTTCGCGCCGCGTCTTCCCCTGTCATCTGTAAGGAATCTGCAATGAAGAGCGCACTCGCGTCCTTGACAACGGCCGCGGCGATCGGCCTCGGCCTGCTGACGCTCGGCAGCCTCGGCGGCTGCTCCAGCACCACCACCATGACTTACCTGCCAAGCGGCGACACAGGCTTTGCAATCAACTGCAGCGGCAGTGACGCGAGCTCCAGCTGGGCCGAGTGCTACAAGCGTGCAGGCGAGGTCTGCGGCAACTATGGCTACGACGTCGTTTCGAAGGACGTCGACAACGGCGCTACGTCGGGCGGCTCGATTGGCGGGATCTTCGGCGCGAACGTCAAGAATCGGTCGATGGTGGTTCGCTGCAAGCAGTGAAGGCAACGCAGTAGCGCAGGCGCGGCGCCGCTCGGACTAGTGACGCTGCCCGCCGCGGCTGGAGCGCGGATCGGCGCGTGCGGCGAACGCGAACAGCACGCCGAATGCAATCGGCCAGAAAAAAAGCCCGGCACGAGGCCGGGCTAACGGGGGTTCGGCGCATATCGGCAAAGGACCGGTTCACCATGCGCCAGAAGGAAATCTAACAACCCGCTTTTACAAGCGCAATCTATTAATTGCGTAGGTAATGTGACGCGGCGTACGGAATCCGCATTACGTGAAGAGAAAATGCCGGAAATAAGCCGGGTAAATACCCTTATTTGCCCAGCATGCAACACCAAAAAAACGGCACGTCAAAATCCCGCGCGTGGTTCATCAGCCCTTACGAATCAAGCACCTACCCGCGCACTGCCAGAAAGCCTGACGAAAACCCTTTGCCCGATTCCCACCAGCCCCGCCCAGCATGATCCAGGCGCTTTATGTAACGCGAAGCTTTAGTGCGCCAACGCACCATTCCGATACATTAGCGAATATGCTGCGACGCGAATAAGCGATCGCACGCCCTCTTAACAAATTCGCGAATAGCGAATTCATTAAAAACATTCAAATCCACTGACAAATTACGGAATTTAAAATCGACCGTTTTTAACTAGTCAATAAATTAGATGATGAGAGACACATGCCTTCCTTCGTTCAAGCTGGTCGAATGGCTAAAATCGACCAGCTCGAAACGCAATCACATAACGCGCAGGCCCAGTTCAGTCACGAGCACCGCCGCCTGCTGATGCGAAATCGTCGCGCCTTTGAACAGCGCTGCATCGACGAGCCGTACGCCGCTCAGATCCGCCTCGCGCAGGTCCGCGCCATCAAAGCGCGCGCCTTTCAGATTGGCGTCCTTCAGACTGCCGCCGTCGAAGATCGCCTCGCGGAAATCGACGCCGGCCAGATCGGCGTCGGAGAAATCGAGTTGCTGGAGGGTGGCCTTGCGAAACGACAGACCGCGCAAATGCGCGCCCACCAGCAAGGTCTCGACGAAGCTCAAACCGAGCGCCGTACAGGCTTCGAAATTGGCGCCCGTCAGCTTGCAACTGTGAAACGACACGGACGCAAGCTTGGCGCGCCGCCAGCTGGTGTTGTTCAGATCGCTCGACTGGAACGCCGCGTCGACCAGATCGGCCGACGCAAAATCCGCCTCGCGGCCGCGGCAACGGACCCAACGCGTGTGCGACAGCGCCGCGCCGAAAAACGACGTCTCGACAATCGTGCAGCGATGAAACTCAGCGCCACGCAGATCGAGTCGCGACAGATCGGCGCCTTCGAAATCGCAGTCGGTGAAATGGAGCGGCGCTTTATTCGCCGCCATGCTCGCGGCAATGAGGCGCTCCACGTCGGTGCGCGTGAGTGTGGCGTCGGCCACCCCATGAGTTTGCGCGCCGCCCGCAGCGCGCGCCGTTGAATCCAGTGACATGAAGGTTCAGAATGAATTTCGTCGCAAGACCCTAAGCGTACCGGAACGCGCGCCGCCCTGGCGATCCGCGCCGATGGTTTATAGTAACGGCCCCGTCAGAACCCGCTTACGATGACTTCCAACGACGCCACTCCTAGCCCGCTGTACGCCAAGCTGCTCGCCGAAACCGCCAAAATCGGCTGGACCGAACTCGAACGCTTTTTCGCGCGCGGCATCCTGCTGCGCGTCGCGCGCGACGTCGATCTGGTGAGCGTCGCCGAAGCCATCGCCAACGACGACACCGCACAGGTCACGCAATGGCTGTCTGCCGGCCTCGTCGAACGCGTGCAGGCGGAAACCGCCGCCGATTTCGCCGCGCGCGATCCCGATCTGTGGGCGGTGGTCGTGTCGCCATGGGTATGCGTGCAGGAACGTAATTGAGCGACCGCGCGCACGCCCCGAAGGAAGTCCTCTTGGGGGACGCCTCGAAGGAAGCCCTCCTGGAGGGCGCCCCGCAGGAAATCCCGCTCGGGGGCGCTCCCAAGGATGTCTCCCAAGAGGATGGCGCAACCGCGACGTCCCCCGCCGTCCCGGTGCACTGGCACCGCCGGGTGCTGACGCTGGCGTTTCCCATCGCCCTTGCCAATCTCACCCAACCGATTCTCGGCGCGGTCGACACCGCCGTCGCCGGTCACCTGGACGGTGCGTCCTATCTCGGCGGCGTAGCGCTCGGCGGCCTGTTCTTCAACTTCGTCTTCTGGGGTTTCGGCTTCCTGCGCATGGGCACCACGGGCCTCGTCGCGCAAGCACACGGCGCGGGGAATCATGCCGAGTTGCGCAACAGCGTCGTACGCGCACTATTGCTGGCAGCGGTAATCGGCGCAGCGGTGCTTCTGCTGCAAGCGCCATTGATCAGCTACGCGTTGCGCGCGTTCGGCGGCAGCGACGCGGTGCAACACCACGCGCAGATCTACTGCCACGCGCGCATCTGGGCCGCGCCGCTCGCGCTCGGCAATTACGTGGTGCTCGGCTGGCTGCTCGGTACGCAACGGGTGCGGCTCGCGCTGCTCTCGCAAGTGTTCATCAACAGCGTGAACATCGCGGCGGTGCTGTTGTACGTGTACGTGTTCGATTGGGGCGTGGCCGGCATCGGCGCGGCAACGGCCACTGCCGACGCGCTCGGCTTCGTGCTCGGCGCCGCTTTGCTGTGGCACGGCAGGCCGCGCGGCTTGCCTGCCCTAAACCGCGCCGCCCTCTTCGACGCTGCCGCGCTCAAGCGTCTCGTGGTGTTGAATCGCGATATCTTCGTGCGCACGCTCTGTCTGCTGTCGTCGTTCGGCTGGTTCGCGCACCTCGGCGCGAGGCAGGGCGACGCCACGCTTGCCGCCAACGCGCTGCTGCTCAATTTTCAGACCTTCATGGCTTATGGACTCGACGGCTTCGCCCATGCCGCCGAAGCGCTGGTAGGTGCGGCGATCGGCGCGCGCGACCGGCACGCTTTCGCGCAGGCCGTCAAGGTGACGGCGCTGTGGTCGGCGCTCGGCGCGCTGGGCTTCTCGCTGGTGTACTGGGGCGCGGGCTCGTGGATCATCGAATGTCTGACCGATCAGGCCGCCGTGCGCACCACGGCCGAAACTTATCTGCCGTGGGCCGCGCTCCTGCCGGTGATCTCAGTGTGGGGTTTTCTGCTCGACGGCGTGTTCATCGGCGCGACTCGCACGCGCGAGTTGATGGTGTCGATGGTCGTGTCGTTCGCGGTGTTCGTGGCGGCCTCGTGGGCCTTGCTGACCCTGTACGGGAATCACGGTTTGTGGCTCGCGATGCTGATCTTCATGGCCGCGCGCGGCGTCACGCTCGCGCGCTTCTTGCCAGGTGTCGTGCGAGACATGGCAGGCGCGGCGGCCTGAACGCCGAAGCCACACACACAGTTACCGCTTGAAACAAGCGCATACGTATCACGCGTGCACGTCGCCCTAAAATGACTGCAGCCCGCGCTGTCCGCGCAAACAGTCTGCGCGGGTCAGAAGCGCCGGCGTGCCCGCGCCGGTGCTTCGCTTTCTTCCGCGTACACGTGCTCAGGGTGCGGGCGCCATGACGGGCGGACGGTCGTCGGTGGGAACGCCGTGGTAGTCGACGGGATCTTTCGGCGGCGGGCCGCCATGATGGCCGGAAGGATTGTCGGCACAACCGGCAAGCCCGGCAGTCAGCATCAACGCAATCAACAAAACGCGGTTCATAGACTCTCTAAACAGAATGACAATAACGGCAACGAAGCGCCGAGAGTCTACCTGCAATTCGCTTTCGACGAAGTCGCCTTAGCCCGTCTCCCTCCTCCCATTTTGTGACGCGTGTCCTACTATAAAGGCACAGCTACGTGTCATAGGAGACTGCCATGGACGCTGAATCGATCGCAGGTTTGGTCGGACTTGCAATAGGCCTGCTCGTGCTGCTCGCCCTGTCGATTTTCGAATCGAGAACCTACCGGCGCGAACATGACGGCGAAGGCATGCTGCATCACTGGATCACGCATCAGCACATGCCGCACTGGATGCGTCGCCGTCACTGAGAGGACAAACCGGCGCGCCGCCGTATGTGAAGGCGACGCGCGGACCCTCGACGGCGCGCTTCTTGCGCTTCTTGCGCTCCTCGCGCTTCGCCTTTCGCGCCTCTTGCGCGTCTTGCACTTGCCGCGAACGCGTACTGGCCGCGCACTTTTATCCTGTCCGCTGCCGGCATCCGCGACCCTTTTTCATCCCGACGCAATTCGTGGTTGACTCTGGCACCCAATGCCACGTAGAATCTCGGATTCGTCGGAGCGTAGCGCAGCCTGGTAGCGCATCTGATTTGGGATCAGAGGGTCGAAGGTTCGAATCCTTTCGCTCCGACCACGAAAAAGCAATACGAAACCCGCGTCGCCTTAGGCTTCGCGGGTTTTTGCTTTTTAGGCGTCAAGAGTTCATACGGGCATGCGAACGTTCCACCCGCACCACCACCTTGCGTCCTGGTCTTGCATCCCAACAAGCCCGCGTGCAACAGTGATTGAAAACCCGGCGCAGTTCTCTACGCCGCAACCAGAGTCAAGGAGACACGCATGAATCTGATCCTCTGGCGTCACGCCGAAGCCGAAGATTTCGCCGCCAGCGATCTGGCCCGCGCGCTCACCACACGAGGCCGCAAACAGGCGCAAAACGTCGCCAAGTGGTTGCGCACCCGCCTGCCCGACGACGCGGTGGTCCTCGCAAGTCCCGCGGTACGCACCATCCAGACCGCGGAAACCTTGAGCGACCAGTATCGCGTGGTGCGTGAACTCGCGCCGAACGCCAGCGCGGACGACGTGCTCAAGGCCGCCGGCTGGCCAAAAGGCATCGCACCGACTGTCGTGATCGTCGGCCATCAACCGACGCTCGGCCACGTGGCGGCACGCCTGCTCGGCAACAGCGGAGCGAGTTGGCCACTGAAGAAAGCCGGCCTGTGGTGGATCGAAAGCCGTGAGCGCGACGGCGACGACCAGGCCGTGCTGCGCGCGGCGATGAGTCCCGATCTGATCTGATCCGGGCGGAGCCAAGCCGAGCCGAGCCGAGCCGAGCCGAGCCGAACTGAACTGAACAGCTCACGCAACCTGGCACTCAAAAAGACCTGGGTTGCCCCCGTCCCATGGGTCGCGCGGAAACAACACATGACTCGCCCGGCCTACGACATTACAAGCCGCGCGCACGCAGCTTACGGGCAGTCATCCAATCGTCATGGCTTTGCCATGCGAGCGTCACCAGGCGTTACTACATTGGCGAAAAAAGAAATCTCCTTTTTTCGACCAGGACGCCACATGCGAGAACTGCCGACGCCTACCCTGCCCCTGGCTTCGATCTTTGAAACGCGCCGCCTGCCGCGCGCCGAAGAGACGGTCACCGCCCAGCATCGCCTGCAAGTCACGTGGGCCCGTACCGACGAGGAACTGCGCGAAGCCCAGCGTCTGCGCTACCGTGTCTTCGCCGATGAAATGGGCGCCCGTCTGACGGGTCCGGCCGGCCTCGACGTCGATGCGTTCGATTCATACTGCGATCACCTGCTGGTGCGCGATCTCGACACGCTGAAGGTGGTTGGCACCTATCGCGCGCTGCCGCCGCATCAGGCCGCCCGTATCGGACGCCTGTATGCCGAAAGCGAATTCGACGTGTCGCGTCTCACGCACCTGCGCGCGAAGATGGTCGAAGTGGGCCGCTCATGCGTGCACCCCGACTATCGCAGCGGCTCGGTGATCATGTCGTTGTGGGCAGGGCTCGCCGCCTACATGAAACACAACGGCTACGAGACGATGCTCGGCTGCGCGAGCGTCGCGATGGTCGACGGCGGCCACTACGCGGCAAATCTTTACTGCTCGCTGCGCGACAACGCGCTGACGGCGCCGGAATATCGCGCGTTCCCGCACACGCCGCTGCCGGTCGAAGAATTGCAGAACGGCGCCGATGTCGCACCGCCGCCGCTGGTGAAGGGCTATCTGCGCCTCGGCGCGAAGATTTGCGGCGCACCGGCCTGGGATCCCGACTTCAACACCGCCGATTTTCTGACGCTATTGCGTCTGACGGATATCAACGCGCGTTACGCGCGGCACTTCCTCGGCGACGCGTCGCCGCGCTGAGCGGGATGCGCGAACCGCCCGGCATAATCAACCGGCGGCTGAAACTGAAATTGAAACTGGAAGCGCATAAAAAAAGCCCGGCTGATCCGCCGGGCTTTTTCATATGCAACGCATGATGCTCAATCGTCCGTGTAGACCACGCGATAGGGAATGCCAACCTTCTCCCACTCCGCAGCTTCCTGGATCAGACTGTAGTCGGTCAGCGGATTGTTGGCCACCCACTCGTTCGGCAAGCGCACTTCATAACCGCCGTTGACCTGCGCAACCGCGATACCCGGCAAGCCGACATCCGCACGCCGGCGGCACAGCAGCGCCGCGAGCCGCAGACAGAACAGCAGCGGCCATTCCACTTCGCGCGTTTGCGACAATTTGCCGAGTTTCCCCGCATGGCCGAGCACCAGCGCGGCGAGCCGCGCCTGATCGGTGCGCGAAAAGCCCGGCATGTCGGCGTTGCTGGCGATATAGGCCGAATGCTTGTGATAGGCGCTGTGCGAAATCGATAGTCCGATTTCGTGCAAGGCCGCCGCCCAACCGAGGAACATGCGATTCTCGGCGCGGCGCTCCTCATCCGGCTCGGCAAACTGGTCGTAAAAGCGCACCGCGAGTTCACCGATACGCCCGGCCTGCGCACGATCCACACCGTAACGGCGCATGAAACCTTCCGCCGTCACCGTGCGCATGTCCTCGTGCTGCGCGCGGCCCAGCAAGTCGTACAGCACGCCGAGGCGCAATGCACCGTCTGTTGTATCGACATAGTCGACACCGAGTTCGTCGAACACCGCGATCATGATCGACAGCCCGCCGGCCAACACGGGAATACGATCGGCCTTCAACGCGATCAGCTTCAGACGATTGACGTTCTCCGCCTTGATCAGCGCCCGCTTGAGGCGCTCGAGGCCGCCGCGCGAAATACCGTGCGTGACGCCCGGATCGTTGAAGCCGTTGGCCTCGACCAGTTCGGCGAGCGCCCGTGCGGTGCCGGACGAGCCGATAGCCTGCTCCCAACCGGTTTTCTTGTACTCGGCGGAAATGATCTGAATTTCGCGGCCCGCGGCAAGCTCTGCCTGGCGCATCGTGTATTCGTCGACATTGCCTGCGGGGAAGAAAGCGCGGCTATGGCTCACGCAACCGATATACAGGCTCTCCATCTTGATCGGCGTGTAGTGCGAACCGATGATGAATTCCGTCGAGCCGCCGCCGATATCCACGACGAGACGCTTGCCCGCGCTGGCGGGCACGGAGTGCGCCGCGCCCGCATAGATCAGACGCGCTTCTTCACGTCCCGCGATCACTTCGATCGGGAAGCCGAGCGCGGCTTGTGCCTCGCCGAGAAACTCGCCCGCGTTCTTGGCGATGCGCAGCGTATTGGTGGCGACGGCGCGAACGTGATCGGGATGAAAATCGCGCAGCCGCTCGCCGAAGCGCTTGAGCGCATCCCAGCCGCGCACTTGCGAGGCGCGGTCGAGCATCTTGTCGCGCGACAAACCGGCGGCAAGACGCACCGGTTCTCGCAATGCGTCAACCTGATAAATCTGGCTGCCCGCGTCGGTTTCCTCGACCCGGCCGACGATCAGCCGGAAGCTGTTCGAGCCGAGGTCCACGGCAGCGAGGAGTTGTGGAGTAGTGACCATCGAGTAAGCGGACTCCATGCGCGCGTGCGCGGCGGCGTTGGATGCGGAAGGTGCCGGATATCCATCAGGCGCCTTGGGCGCCTTATGACCGGCCGCGCTGTTCAAAGACGCCATTCTAAGCGTACCGGGCCTCACGATGTCGCCTCGCAGTAATGGGGGTGCCCTATGGTCCCATATGCACTGCGTCATATTGACGACACGCAACGAATACAGCGTAGAATTTACGACATTCAACAATGTCATAACAACGTCATCATACTGTGAGAATTTCCGAGCGTCTTATTGCCTCTCTTCCTGACATTCCATTCTCGCTGCCGATGTCCATCCGCTACCCCTTATTGAATCGCGAACTGGGCATTCTGGGTTTCAACGAGCGTGTGTTGGCACAAGCTGCCGACCCTGCCGTCCCCTTGCTCGAACGCCTGCGCTTCATCTGCATCACCAGCAGCAACCTCGACGAATTCTTCGAAGTCCGCATGGCCGGGCTGCAGGAACAGATGCGCGACAACCCCGGCGGGCTGTCGCCTGACGGCATGTCGCTGCAGCACGTGTATGACCTCGTGGTCGAGCGCGCGCAGCGGCTCGTGCATCGCCAGTACACCATGCTGCACGACACGGTGCTCACCGCGCTCGAAGCAGAAGGCATCTATTTTCACGGCACCGAAGCGTGGAACGAAGCGCAAACCGAATGGGCGCGCAACTACTTCTTCGACGAACTGCTGCCGGTGCTCACGCCGATCGGTCTCGATCCCGCTCACCCGTTTCCACGCGTGCTCAACAAGAGCCTGAACTTCGTCGTCGAACTCGAAGGCAAGGATGCATTCGGCCGCCAGGCGATGATGGGTATCGTGCAGGCGCCGCGTGCGTTGCCGCGGCTCGTGCGCATGCCGCAGGCGCTGTCGGGCTATCCGCATGGTTTCGTGCTGCTGAGCTCGTTGCTGCAACGCTTTGTCGGCGAGTTGTTCCCGAACCTGGTGGTGCGCACCTGCAACCAGTTTCGCATCACGCGCAATAGCGAACTGTTCGTCGACGAAGACGAAATCACGAATCTGCGGGTCGCGTTGCAAGGCGAACTGCCGGCGCGGCATCTGGGCAATGCGGTGCGGCTCGAAGTGTCGGCGGAGACGCCCCCGCATGTCGTGCGGCGCCTGCTCGACGAAAGCGGCCTCACCACCAAAGATTGCTATTTCGCCGACGGCCCTGTCAATCTGGTGCGGCTGATGCAATTGCCGGAGATGGTGGACCGGCCCGATCTGAAATTCGTGCCGCATATTCCGGCGATTCCGCCGCAAATCGCCAACAGCGCGAGCATGTTCGACGTGATCGATCAGGGCGACGTGCTGCTGCACCATCCCTACGAGAGTTTTCAACCGGTGCTCGAGTTGCTGCTGCAGGCGGCTAAAGACCCGAACGTGATGGCCATCAAGCAGACCATCTATCGCACCGGCACCGACTCCCCGCTGATGGACGCGCTCATGCAGGCCGCGCGCAACGGCAAGGAAGTGACGGTGGTGGTTGAACTGCTCGCGCGCTTCGACGAAGAAACCAACATCAACTGGGCGTCGCAGCTTGAAGCGGTGGGCGCGCACGTCGTGTACGGCGTGGTGGGCCACAAGTGCCACGCGAAGATGATGTTGATCGTGCGGCGCGTATCGTCGGGCGGCAAAACCACGCTCAAGCGTTACGTGCACCTGGGCACCGGCAACTATCACCCCCGCACCGCGCGTCTTTATACCGACTTCGCCCTGATGACCGCGGACCAGAAGATCTGTGAAGACGTGCACCACGTGTTCCAGCAACTGACCGGCATCGGCGGTGAATTGAAGTTGCATGAGTTGTGGCAATCGCCGTTCACGCTGCATCCGAAACTGGTCGAAGCGATTCGTGCGGAAGCCGAACATGCGCGCGCCGGCAAGAAGGCGCGCATCGTCGCGAAGATGAACGCGCTGCTCGAACCGACCGTGATTGCCGAGCTCTACGAAGCCTCACAGGCGGGCGTGAAGATCGATCTGATCGTGCGTGGCGTCTGTTCGCTGCAGCCGGGCGTGCCGGGCTTGTCGGAGAACATTACGGTGCGCTCGATCGTCGGGCGCTTCCTCGAACATCACCGTATCTTCTACTTCTACGACGGCGGCAAGGAACAGGTGTATCTGTCGAGCGCCGACTGGATGGACCGCAACTTCTTCCGGCGTGTGGAAGTGGCGTTTCCGATCAACAACCGCCGCCTGAAACGGCGTGTGATTGCCGAAGGTCTGTCGGCCTTTCTCGGCGACAACCAGTCCGCGTGGCTGATGCAAAGCGACGGCCATTATCGGCGCCGCCGGCCGGGCAAATCCTCGCGCAATGCGCAGATGGGCCTGCTGGGGAAATTCTGTTCGTGATGTCCTGATTGTGTTCACGCACCGCTGACGCAAGCGGCGGTGCGCATAAAAAAAGCCCGCCTGGTTTGTGCCAGCGGGCTTTTTTCATGCCAACGTTTTCAAGCCGGTGCCGGTTGCCGGCGCGCCGTGCGAAACACGGGAAACCGCACGGTGAACGTGCTGCCACGTCCCTCCTCGCTCTTCACGTCGAGCTGGGCATCATGCCGTTGCAGCACGTGCTTGACGATGGCGAGACCGAGGCCCGTCCCGCCCGTATCACGCGAACGGCTGCGGTCGACGCGATAGAAGCGCTCGGTCAGACGAGGAATGTCCGCGGCCGGAATTCCCAGGCCGCTGTCTGTGACCGAGAAAACCGCGCAACCGCCCTGGGCCTGCCAGCTCACCCTGATCGCACCGCCGTCCGGCGTATAGCGGATCGCATTGGTCACGAGGTTGCCAAGCGCGCTGAGTATTTCCGTTTCCACACCGGTGACAGTGAGTCCTTCGTCGGCGTCGAAGACAATCTTGTGATGGTCGCTCGACAGGTTCTCCGCGTCGTCCTTCAGATGCCGCAGCACCGCGCGCATATCGATCATCTGATCGCTCGGCGGCTTGTTGTCGCCTTCGAGCTTCGCGAGCACCAGCAGGTCGTTGACGATGTGACGCATGCGCGAGGCCTGCTGCTCCATGAGTTCGAAGTAGCGCCCACGCTCGGTTTCGCTTAGCGGCAGTTCTCGCATCGTCTCCAGAAAACCGGACAACACGGTCAATGGCGTCTTCAGTTCGTGCGAGACGTTAGCGACGAAGTCGCGCCGCATGGCGTCGGTACGCTCCAGCTCGGTGATGTCCTGCGACAGCACCAGCTTGCGATTCTCGCCGTACGGAAACACCTGCACCGACAGCACGTTCTGACGCTTGTCGCCCATGCCGCGCATGATCAGCATCTGCTCGTAGCGCTGTGAATTCAGATAGCTCACGAAATCGGGTTGACGCACCAGATGCGTGATGTGCTGGCGCAAATCGCGTTTCGCATCGAGGCCGAAGTGGAGTTCGGAGATCGCGTTGCACCACTCGATCTGATCGTGATCGTCGAGCATCGCCACGCCGTTCGGCGACGCCTGGATCGCCTGGATGAAACGCGAATGCTGCTGCTCGACCTGACGCACCTGCGCATGCCAGCGCTTCGCAAGCTTGTGCAGACGGTAGTAGATTTCGCCCCAGATGCCGGGGGCGCTCGGCACTTCGCCGTAGACCGGCGCGTCGAGCAGGCGCCACAACCGCTGCTTGTGGAAGGTGCTGAAGACGCTCTGCACGAGCAGCATGACAATCGCGAGAACCAGCCCTGCCTTGACGTTCACGAGTGCGCCGACCAGCACGCACAGAACAGCCAGCAGCACGACCGACACGATGGAGCGCGCCCAGATGATGTTCATGTTCTAGCGATCGAAGAGAAAGGTACTACCGCAAAGTCAGGCGCTCTTCGCGAGCCGGTAGCCGCTGCCGCGTACCGTCTCAATCATAGCATCGCACCCAGCCGGCTTCAGCGCCGCGCGCAGACGCTTGATATGCACGTCCACCGTACGTTCTTCGACGAACACATGGTCGCCCCACACCTGATCGAGCAGTTGCGTGCGGCTGTGCACGCGCTCCGGGTGCGTCATGAAGAAGTGCAGCAGACGGAATTCGGTCGGGCCGAGATCGAGCTTGATCTCGCTGCCTTCGGCGTGCGCGGCGACGCGGTGCGTGGCCGGATCGAGCTTCAGACCGTTGATCGCGACCAGGTCTTCGGTCAACTGCGGCGCGCGGCGGCGCAACACCGCCTTGATACGCGCCATCAATTCCTTCGGCGAAAACGGCTTGGTGACGTAGTCGTCAGCACCGATTTCGAGGCCGAGCACCTTGTCCTGTTCATCGCCACGCGCGGTCAGCATGATGATCGGAATATGCTTGGTGCGCTCGTTGTTGCGCAGATCGCGAGCGAACGCAATGCCTGACTTACCCGGCAACATCCAGTCGAGCAGCACGAGGTCGGGCAGTACGTCGCTGATCAGGTTCTGCGCCTGCTCCGCGTTGTACGCGCGAATCGGGCAGTGTCCGGCGTGTTGAAGATTGACCGAAATCAGTTCGGAAATGGCGGGCTCATCTTCAATGACGAGAATGCTGCTGGGCATCGGCACCTCTGGTCCTTATATCTGGATTAACTGAGTGCTTCGCGTTCGAGCGCGTCGCGCGACTTGTGCCGCACGTCGGTGCCCTTGACGATGTAGATGATGAATTCGGCGATATTCTTCGCGTGGTCGCCGATCCGCTCGATCGCCTTGGCGATGAACAGGAAATCGAGGCCCACCGAAATCGAACGCGGAT
The DNA here is from genome assembly GCF_046030355.1 of Paraburkholderia caffeinilytica. Lineage (GTDB taxonomy): Bacteria > Pseudomonadota > Gammaproteobacteria > Burkholderiales > Burkholderiaceae > Paraburkholderia > Paraburkholderia caffeinilytica_B. The sequence goes on along the minus strand of NZ_JAQQCQ010000023.1, from coordinate 103,967 downwards.
CTTCAGTCATGTACGAAATCAGCTTGCGAACGAAAGCGCGAAATTCTTCGTCGATCGCCTTGTCGTCGCGCATGATCTGCGCGGCGGCAACCGTGTCGAGACGTGCGAACGCATCCAGCGCGCGGCGCAGAATCGACACTGCCATTTCGCCTGACAATTTGATTTCGGCGATATTGATGCTGCGCGAGGCGCCGTCTTCCATCAGACGCTTGGTGCGCTTGGCGATTTTTTCAGCTTCGTCGCCGGCGCGTTCGAGATTCGTGATGGTCTTCGAGATCGCGATCAGGAGGCGCAGGTCGCGCGCGGCCGGTTGACGGCGCGCGATGATGTTGCTGCACTCTTCGTCGATCTCGACTTCCATCTTGTTCAGGCGGTCTTCAGCGGCGATCACCTGCTCGCATACGTCGAGGTCGAAGTTGTTGAGCGCGATCATCGCATTGACGATCTGCGATTCGACGAGGCCGCCCATTTCGAGTACTTTCGAGGAAACGAGGTTCAGGTCGGCGTCGAACTGGCTGGACAGATGCTTATCGGACATGTCGTACTCCGTTGTTTTGCGCGGCGCGGATTAGCCGAAGCGGCCAGTGATGTAGTCCTCGGTTTCCTTGCGGACCGGCTTGATGAAGATCTTTTCGGTGTCGCCGAATTCGATCAGTTCACCGAGGTACATATAGGCAGTGTAGTCCGAACAGCGGGCGGCCTGTTGCATGTTGTGGGTCACGATCACGACCGTGTAGTCGCTCTTCAATTCGGCGATCAGCTCTTCGATGCGGCCCGTGGAAATCGGGTCGAGCGCGGAACACGGCTCGTCGAGCAGCAGCACTTCGGGGCGGATCGCGATACCGCGCGCGATACACAGACGCTGCTGCTGGCCGCCTGACAAACCGTAGCCGCTCTGGCCCAGCTTGTCCTTCACTTCGTTCCACAGCGCGGCCTTGGTCAGCGCCCATTCCACGCGGTCGTCCATTTCCGAGCGCGGCAGCGTTTCGAACATCTTCACGCCGAATGCGATGTTGTCGTAGATCGACATCGGGAACGGCGTCGGCTTCTGGAACACCATGCCGATCCGCGCGCGCAGCAGCGAAATATCGCGCTTGGAGGTCAGCAGGTTTTCGCCATCCATCAGGATCTCGCCTTCGGCGCGTTGTTCCGGATAGAGCGCGTACATCTTGTTGAGCGTACGCAGCAACGTGGACTTGCCGCAACCCGACGGGCCGATGAACGCGGTCACCTTGCCTTCGGGAATCCGCAGGTTGATGTTCTTCAGCGCGTGATACTTGCCGTAGAAGAAATTCAGGTCGTTGATCTCGATCTTCGGACGCGACGGCGCTTGCGCCTGGCCGCTTTGGGCGGGATCGAAACCGGCGGGCGCGGTCGGGCGCGCGGTCGGATTGATTTGAGTTTCTGCCATATTCATCGGATTACACTCCGCCCTTACTTATTCGAAAAGATCGTGCGCGCGAGGATGTTCAATCCCAGTACCGCGAGCGTGATCAGGAAGACGCCGGCCCACGCGAGCGATTGCCACTGCGCAAACGGGCTCATCGCGAACTTGTAGATCGTGACCGGCAGGTTCGCAACCGGTTGGTCCATGTTCCACGAGAAAAACTGGTTCGACAACGCGGTGAACAGCAGCGGCGCCGTTTCACCGGCAATGCGCGCGACCCCGAGCAGCACGCCCGTGACGATACCGGCGACCGACGCCTTCAGCGTGATCGACAGCACCATCTTCCACTTCGGCGTGCCGAGTGCGAAAGCGGCTTCACGCAGTGCATTCGGCACCAGCTTCAGCATGTTCTCGGTGGTGCGGATCACGATCGGAATCTGCAGCAGGGCAAGCGCGAATACGCCGGCCCAACCGCTGAAGTGGCCCATCTTCGCCACGACGAGCGCGTAGACGAACAGACCGACGACGATCGACGGCGCCGACAGCAGGATGTCGTTGATGAAACGCGTGATGCTGGCGAGCCAGCCCTTCTGACCGTATTCGGCGAGATACACGCCCGCCAGAATGCCGATCGGCGTGCCGACGAAGGTTGCGAGCGCAACCAGCATCAGACTGCCGACGATCGCGTTGGCGAGACCGCCGCCATCGGTGTTCGGCGGCGGCGTGGATTGCGTGAACAGTTCGATTGACAGGCCGCCGACGCCGAGACGCAGCGTCGTGTAAAGAATCCACACCAGCCACACAAGGCCAAACGCCATAGCCGCGAGCGACATGGTCAGCGCAACCGCGTTCTTCGCGCGGCGGCGGCCTTGCAGACGCACTCGCATCGCTTCAAGCGCGGCTTCGTCGTGCGAACCCGGCATATTCAAGGTGGGCTGGCTCATCTCGCGCCCTCCCCTTTTTCGAGGCGAAGCAGCATGATCTTCGAGATTGCCAGAACGATGAAAGTAATCACAAACAGAATCAAGCCGAGTTCCATCAGCGCAGACGTATGCAGGCCCGGATCCGCTTCCGCGAATTCGTTGGCGAGCGCCGAGGTAATACTGTTGCCAGGCGAAAACAGCGATACGTTATCGAGCAGATTGGTGTTGCCGATCACGAAGGTCACCGCCATCGTCTCGCCGAGTGCGCGGCCCAGGCCAAGCATCACGCCACCGATCACGCCGTTCTTGGTGAAGGGCAGCACGATCTTCCACATGACTTCCCACGTCGTGCAGCCGATGCCGTACGCCGATTCTTTCAGCAGGACCGGCGTGACTTCGAACACGTCGCGCATCACCGAAGCGATGTACGGAATGATCATGATCGCAAGGATGACCCCGGCGCACAGGATGCCGATGCCGATCGGCGCGCCCTTGAACAACGCGCCGACAACAGGAATACCGCTGAGGAGCGTACCGAGCGGCTTTTCGAACCACGCCGCGAAAATCGGCGCGAACACCAGCAGGCCCCACATGCCGTAGACGATCGACGGAATCGCGGCGAGCAGTTCGATGGCGACGCCGAGCGGACGGCGCAGCCACGCGGGCGCGAGTTCGGTCAGGAAAAGCGCGATGCCGAAGCTGACAGGCACCGCGATGACGAGTGCAATAAGCGAGGTCGCGATCGTGCCGTAAATGGGCACCAATGCGCCGAATTGTTTGCTAGGTGGATCCCAGTCGGCGGTCCATAGAAACGCGAAGCCGAACTGCTTGATCGACGGCATGGAAGCGACGATCAGCGAAACGATGATGCCGCCGAGCAGCAACAACGTGACGATGGCGGAGAGACGGGCAAGGCCGCCGAAGATGACGTCGCCGGCGCGGCTGGGCGCTTTCTGCTGCGACGTGCTGCCGGGCGGAGTCGATCTCGCCGCGCCAGACGCTAATTGGATATCGGACATGAGAGCCTGATGGACCTGTTTCCAGTTGCCGTACGACACTTGTCGCGCGGCGGACAATGCTGGGCTAATGCCGGGATAACGCCATTGGCCGTCCTCGAATGAGGACGGCCAATGTATTGCTGAATACCTACTGCATGCTGCGTCGCTTACTTAGTCAGCGATCGGCTTGCCCGCAGCATCCTTCACCTTCGACTTCCACTGCGTACGGATTTCCGACACAACCGAATCCGGCAGCGAGATGTAGTCCAGATCGTTCGCCGCCTGGTTGCCGTTCTTGAACGCCCAGTCGAAGAACTTCAGCGTTTCCGTGCCTTGCGCCGGCTTGTCCTGCGCCGTGTGCAGCAGCACGAACGTTGCGCCGACGATCGGCCATGCATTCTTGCCCGGCTCGTTCGTCAGGATCTGGTAGAACGACTTCGACCAGTCCGCGCCCGCTGCCGCTGCCTTGAACGTTTCCGTCTTCGGCTCGACCACTGCGCCTGCCGAATTCTTCAGGCCGACATAGGTCATTTTGTTCTGCTTCGCGTACGCCCATTCCACGTAGCCGATTGCGCCCGGCAGACGTTGCACGAAAGCGGCGACGCCGTCGTTGCCCTTGCCGCCCGTACCCGTCGGCCAGTTGACCGTCGAACCTTCACCAACCTTCGACTTCCAGTCTGCGTTGACCTTCGACAGGTAGTTCGTCCAGATGAAGCTGGTGCCCGAACCATCGGCGCGGCGAACCACGGCGATGTCGGTATCCGGCAGCTTAGCCTTCGGATTCAGCGCAACGATCGCCGGATCGTTCCACTTCTTGATCTTGCCCAGGTAGATGTCGCCGAGCACTTCGCCCGACAGCGTCAATTCACCTGCCGTCACGCCCGGCACGTTGACGACCGGCACCACGCCGCCGACAACCGTCGGGAACTGGAACAGGCCTTCCTTGGCGAGTTCGTCGTCCTTCAGCGGAGCGTCCGAACCGGCGAAGTCGACGGTCTTCGCGACGATCTGCTTCACACCACCCGACGAACCGATACCTTGATAGTTGACCTTACCGCCGCCCGACTTCTGGTAGGCATCAGCCCACTTCGTGTAAATCGGTGCTGCGAAGGTGCTGCCCGCGCCGGTGATGTCTGCGGCTTGCGCGGCGATCGCGAAAAGCGCGCCAGCGACGCCAGCGAGCACGGTTTGCATCAATTTCATGAGACCTCCAAGGGTGTGAGCGGTGTGAGCGAATGACACGAACACCGCGAAGCTTAGGGTCTCTTTGTGACAGTAACGTGACTAATCGTGAAACAGATGTGACAGTAGGATTACCAAGGTGAAAGGCGCCAGCGCGGATGAATTGCCGGTTTAGCGGCGTGGCAGGCGTCGCTCTACAGATTAGACGAAAAAAATGGGACGCGAACGTTTGCGTTTGAGTTGGGGGGTGTGAGGGGGGGTTTTTGACGGCCGTTGGCGGGTTAGAAGGCAGGCGGTGGCAGGTGGCAGGTGGCAGGCGGCAGGCGGCAGGCGGCAGGCGGCAGGCGGGACAGTATCGTCGTTGTCCAGCCGCCTGCCGCCGAGTTAGCCGGGAAGCGGCCTCGATACCGCTTCTCGCCTTTAAGGAGTGTGGCTTAAGCCGTGGCCTGCTTCACAGCGTTGGCGATCGCTTCGGAATGGTGAACGGCGTCGTCGACTTTTTCCGCCTCCACCATCACACGCAAAACGGGCTCGGTGCCCGAGGCCCGAATCAACACGCGGCCACGGCCGTTCAGCGCTTCCTCGGCCTTGCTGATGGCGCGGCGGATCACATCGCTGCCTTTCCAGTCCGCGCCAGGCTGCATCCGCACGTTGATCAGCTTCTGCGGAAACAGCGTCACGCCGTGGAGCAGCTCGGCGAGCGTTTTGTCGCTGCGTTTCATCGCGGCCAGCACCAGCAGGGCCGACACAATGCCGTCGCCGGTTGAATGGCGGTCGAGAGAGAGAATATGGCCGGAGCCTTCTGCGCCCAGTTGCCAGCCATGCTCACGCAATTGCTCGAGCACGTAGCGGTCGCCCACCGCCGCGCGGACGAACTTCACGCCCGCTTCCTGCAACGCGACTTCGACCGCCATGTTGGTCATCAACGTGCCGACCGCGCCCTCCACTTTGCCGTCGGTCGCCATCCGGTCCTTGACCAGCACGTAGAGCAGTTCGTCACCGTTATACAGGCGGCCAGCCGCGTCCACGATCTGCAGCCGGTCGGCGTCGCCGTCGAGCGCGATGCCGAGGTCCGCGTGGTTCGCGCGCACCGCGCGCACCAAGGCGTCCGGAGCGGTCGCGCCGACGCCGTCATTGATGTTGAAACCGTTCGGCGCGACGCCGATCGGAATCACATCGGCGCCCAGCTCATGGAACACGTGCGGTGCGACGTCGTACGCGGCACCGTGCGCGCAGTCGACCACCAACTTCAGGCCACGCAAGTCGAACGCTGCCGGGAAAGTGCTCTTGCAGAACTCGATATAGCGGCCGGCTGCGTCGTCGAGGCGCCGCGCCTTGCCGAGTTGCTCGGACGCCGCGCACGCAAGCGGCAGGTCAAGTTGTTCTTCGATCTGCAATTCCACTTCGTCGGGCAGCTTGTTGCCGTCGGCGGAGAAGAATTTGATGCCGTTGTCGTAGTACGGGTTGTGCGACGCGCTGATCACGACGCCCGCGGCGAGCCGCAGGGCGCGCGTCAGATAGGCGATGCCCGGGGTCGGCATCGGCCCGGCCAGCATCACGTCGACGCCCGCCGCGGAAAAACCCGCTTCGAGGGCGGCCTCGAGCATATAGCCCGATACCCGCGTGTCCTTGCCGATCAGCACCGTGGGCCGTGCGCCCGTCCTGGCCCAGCGGTCCGCGCCCGCGAGCACCTTGCCGGCCGCGTAGCCGAGCCGCAATACAAACTCCGGCGTAATCGGCCCTTCGCCAACCTTGCCCCGAATCCCGTCCGTTCCGAAATAACGACGTGCCATGTTTTATGTTCCTCCTTGGCTTGTGGGCTCAGCCATGCGCGCGGCAGTGATTCGCCGCGTCGCGCATGGCCGACCATACTTTCAATGCATCCACCGTTTGCGCGACGTCATGCACGCGCAGAATTGCCGCGCCGCGCGCGGCGGCACACACCGCAGCGGCGATGCTGCCCGCGACGCGCTCCGGCGCCGGGCGTCCAACCACCGCGCCGATCATCGATTTGCGCGACATGCCGGCAAGAATGGGGTACGGCGGCTCGGCCTGCGGCGCCGTGTCCGGCAGGTGCGCGAGCAGCGCGTAATTGTGTTCGATCATCGCCTTGCCGAAACCAAAGCCCGGGTCCACGCTGATGCGTGCACGGGCGATGCCCGCCTGCCTCAGGGTTGCCACCCGCTCCTCGAGAAACTGCCGAACCTCGCTCACCACGTCACCATAAGCGGGTTCACCGAGCTGCATGGTCTGCGGCTCGCCGAGCATATGCATCACGCACAGACCGCATTGGCTGTCGCGCACGGCGTCGACCGCACCGGGCATCCGGAAGCCCCAGATATCGTTGATCAGGTCTGCGCCCGCTGTCAGTGCCTGGCGCATCACGTCCGGCTTGTACGTATCGATCGACAACGGCACATTCGCGCCGCGCAGTTGTTCGACCAGCGGGATCACCCGCTCCAGTTCTTCGTCGAGCGGCACGGGCGGCGCGCCCGGACGGGTCGACTCGCCGCCGATATCGATAATGTCCGCGCCATCGAGCAGCATGCGTTCGGCCTGACGCAGTGCATCGCCGCGCATCGCATATTTGCCGCCGTCGGAAAAAGAATCGGGTGTGACGTTCAGGATGCCCATGATCAACGGGCGTTCAAAGGTCAGCTTGAAGCGGCCGCACTGCAACGGCTCTGGAAGGGGAAGAGAAGGAAATTCGACTTTCGGCACGTAGCGGTCAATCACGTAAAACGGATAAATGCAAAACGGGCCGGTGTGAAACACACCGGCCCGCACTTTCTACTGGTCGCCGATCAGGCCGGCGCGGTCGCGCTGCCCGGCTTGACCTCAGTGCCCGGGCTGCCACCCGACGAGGCGTCGCTGGCCGACGGCGTCGAGCTCTTCGGTGAACGCGGCGGACGGCCTGCCATGATGTCGTTGATCTGATCAGCGTCGATCGTTTCCCACTCCATCAGCGCGGCGGTCATTGCTTCGACCTTGTCGCGGTTTTCGTCCAGCAGGCGCTTGGCTAGGTTGTACTGCTCGTCCAGCACGCGACGGATTTCCGCGTCGACCTTTTGCTGCGTCGCTTCCGAAATGGTGCGCGTGAAACCACGGCCAAACGGCGTTGCATCGTTTTCGTCGTCCACGTAGACCATCGGTCCGAGTGCGTCCGTCATGCCGAAGCGAGCCACCATGGCGCGGGCCGTAGCCGTTGCCTTGTTGAAGTCGTCCGATGCGCCGGTGCTGATCAGGTTCAGAAACAGCTCTTCCGCGACACGGCCACCGAACAGGATCGCGAGGCGGTCCAGCAGGTAGTCTTTCGAATACGTTTCGTTGTCATGCTCCGGCAACTGCCACGTAACGCCCAGCGCACGGCCGCGCGGGATGATCGTGACCTTGTGCACCGGATCCGCCTTCGGCAACAGCTTGGCGATGACCGCGTGACCCGACTCGTGATACGCCGTAGCACGCTTCGATTCTTCGCGAATCACGGCCGACTTGCGCTCCGGACCCATGAAAATCTTGTCTTTCGCGTCTTCGAAGTCCGTCATTTCGACGATGCGCTTACCGCGGCGAGCTGCGAACAACGCTGCTTCGTTGACCAGGTTCGCCAGATCGGCGCCCGAGAAGCCCGGCGTGCCGCGTGCGATCACCGCTGCGTCGACGTCGTTCGAAATCGGCACCTTGCGCAGGTGAACCTTCATGATGTGCTCGCGACCGCGGATATCCGGCAGACCGACGTACACCTGACGGTCGAAACGGCCCGGACGCAGCAGCGCCTTGTCCAGCACGTCAGAGCGGTTCGTGGCAGCGATCACGATCACGCCCGAGTTCGCCTCGAAGCCGTCCATCTCGACCAGCATCTGGTTCAGGGTCTGTTCGCGTTCGTCGTTACCACCGCCCATGCCGGCGCCGCGATGACGGCCGACCGCGTCGATTTCGTCGATGAACACGATACACGGCGCGTGCTTCTTGGCCTGCTCGAACATGTCGCGCACACGTGCCGCGCCGACACCCACGAACATTTCCACGAAGTCCGAACCCGAGATGCTGAAGAACGGCACCTTCGCTTCACCGGCGATAGCGCGCGCCAGCAACGTCTTACCGGTTCCCGGCGGGCCGACCAGCAGCACGCCGCGCGGAATGCGTCCGCCCAACTTCTGGAATTTCTGCGGATCGCGCAGGAAGTCGACCAGTTCGGAGACTTCTTCCTTGGCTTCGTCGCAACCGGCGACGTCGGTGAAATTGATTGCGTTGTTGTTTTCGTCGATCAGACGTGCACGGGATTTACCGAACGAGAACGCACCGCCTTTCCCGCCTCCCTGCATCTGTCGCATCATGTAGAACCAGAAGCCGATGATCAGGATCGTCGGTCCCAGGTAGTACAGCGCGGACACCAGCGCATTCGGTTCGTCATCAGCCTTGCCGCTCACCTGAACGCCGTACTTCATCAGATCGCCGACCATCCAGATGTCGCCGGGCGACACGATCTGGTATTTCTGGCCGTCTGCTGGAGTGACCGTGAGGTTCCGCCCCTGGACAATGACGTTCTTGACTTTGCCGTTCTTCGCGTCGTCCATGAACTGCGAATAGGAAACGCCTTCCTGGACACGGGGCTTATCGAACTGCTTGAACACCGTAAACAGCACCAGTGCGATAACCAGCCACACTGCTGCTTTCGAAAACATATTGTTGTTCAAAGCACCACTCCTTCACTTAGACGGGCGCCTACATTTGCCTTGCGGCACCACGAAAGCATTCTAATCCAGTCCGCAGACCCCTGCCATAAGGTTTCGCTACCACAGAAATAGCGTAGCGCGCCATCAATGCGCCAATCCCGGCGCCATGGGCAACATTATCGGCAAAGGCGGAACCTTCCTGTAGCGCACCTACACGGGGCGCTTCAGATGCTTACCCAAAATAAACGTTTCTGACGATTTGTCCCGCGAGGCTTTCGGCTTGCGGGCCGCCACCACCTTGAACTGGCGCTTGAACTTTTCGACAATCTGGCTGTAACCGCTGCCGTGAAAACATTTGACTAAAAGGGCGCCATCCGGCTTCAGGTGGTTTTGTGAGAATTCCATCGCGATATCGCACAGATGCTCGATTCGCGCGGCATCCGCCACCGCCACTCCCGACAGGTTGGGCGCCATATCCGAAATTACAAGATCAACTTGTCGTTCCCCGACCAATTCTTCCAATTGAACGAGAACCGAGTCTTCACGGAAGTCGCCCTGAATGAAGTGGACGTCGGAGATGGGTTCCATCGGCAGCATGTCCAGCGCGATGATTGTGCCGTCGATCCCGCCCTCGCGCTCGGCGTCGCGCTGCGCGCCTTTGGCCAGCTTGTTACGGGCGTACTGACTCCAGCTACCCGGCGTGGAGCCGAGGTCGACGATGACCTGGCCTGGCCGGATGAGCTTGTCCTGCTCGTCGATTTCCTTCAGCTTGTAGGCTGCGCGGGCGCGATAGCCCTCCCGCTGCGCCATTTTGACGTACGGGTCGTTGATGTGATCATGCAACCACGCCGTGTTGAACTTGTTTTTTGCCATTGAAGGTGAACTCTTGCTGCGAAATGTGGCGCTTTAGGGGATAATACGCGGTTAATTCGCGCGGCCACCGCCAAAACTGGCAGTCATCCGCGATTCTGTTGTTCTGACGCGCCGCCCTGCGCTATTGGCCGAATCTCTCGGAAATGCAGGTGCCGCCATTTTAGTCGAGTCTCCCACTTTCCATGCCAGCCCTTAAAGTCTCTTCCGACCAACGCGCCGAGTTGCGCTCCCAGGCACATGCGCTCAAACCGGTCGTGCTCGTCGGCGCCGAAGGCTTGACCGACGCTGTGCTGTCGGAAATCAAGGTCCACCTTGGCGCACATCAACTGATCAAGATCCGCGTGTTCGGCGACGAACGCGAAGAGCGCATCGCCATCTACGAACAGATCTGCGACAAGCTGAGCGCCGCGCCGATCCAGCATATCGGCAAGCTGCTGGTGATCTGGAAGCCGGAAGCGGCTGCGCAACCGGCCGTCAAGGCCAAGCGCGGCGCCCTGCCGAGCGCCCGCGAAGCAGCTGTCGAAGCCAAGCCGGGTAAAGGCCGCGCACCGCGCGTGGTCACGGTGGTCAAGCCCAGCGAAATCCCGATGCGCAAGCCGAAGGCCAAAGCAGTCGTGGTGCGTGGCAATGAACGCGTCACGCAAGGCGGCAACGTCAAGCGCGCCAAGAAGCGCCAGACCAGCGCGAAGCGCGCGCATCAGTCGTCGAAGTAAGCGAATGATGAGGGTGCGGGCGGTGTCCGCACCTTTAAGACATTGAACTGACATTGAACTGATCAGGCCGCCTTGGCAACACCGCTTGGGGTCTGGCCATTCGAGTAGCGCCGGCCGGGTAACACGACGGGTTAAACGCGGGCTAAACGACAGGCAACCCCGCTCAAGCAAGCCGGAGCCTTACCGCTCAACTGGCGACTTTCCCCGCAGCACCGCGAGCGCCCTGCTCCGAAACCACGACGCCGACGCTCGCCGGCAGCTTCCACACCAACGCCACGCCCAGCAGGCTTTCGATCAAGTAAAACAGACTCGATACGCCGTGCAGGATGCCGAAGCGCGTCGCATAAGCCGAATGCCCGACATCACTGCCCGCTTCCAGCGCGGCAATGCGCATTGCATTCATGAACGGCTGCAGCGCAAAGTAACCCACCAGCACGCACACCAGCATGCCGACGATCAACCAGCGCAAACGACGATAAGCGTCGCTGCCGCGGCGCACCAGCACGTTCGCGAGACCCAGCAGCAAAATGCCGCACACCGCGCCCAGCACGCCCTCGATACGAAACAGCTGTGCCGCCACGGCGCCCGCCGTCATGCGGTCGAGCGACGTGAACAACACGGGCGCGACGGCATAGCCGATAGTCAGCAGACTACCGACCCACACCACCGTCAGCAGACGGAACAGTCGATGCGGCATCAAGGACACCGGGGCCGCCTTCAAATGTAGCTAACCGCGATGATTTCGTACTCGCGCACGCCGCCCGGCGCCTGCACCGATGCAACGTCGCCTTCCGACTTGCCGATCAAGGCGCGCGCGATCGGCGAGCTGATCGAGATCAGGCCGTGGTCGATATCCGCTTCGTCGTCGCCGACGATCTGGTATTTGACCTTCGCACCCGAATCGAGGTCTTCGAGTTCGAGCGTCGCGCCGAACACCACGCGGCCGTCCGCTTCCACCTTGGACGGGTCGATCACCTGCGCACCGGCCAGCTTCGATTCGATTTCGGCAATACGGCCTTCGACGAAACCCTGCTTTTCTTTCGCCGCGTCGTATTCCGCGTTTTCCGACAGATCGCCCTGGGCACGCGCTTCCGCGATCGAATTGATCACCGAGGGACGCTCAACCGATTTCAGGCGCTGCAATTCATCGCGCAACATTTCCGCGCCGCGCTTAGTCAATGGAACAGTGCTCATAAACAACTCTATGCAAAAAACAGCCGTAAAAAAAATCACCGCGGTTAAGTGCATTCCGTGGAGGCTGACGTTCCGGGCAAAACCCGGGCCACAGCACCTGCGGAACGCCGCTTAACCGCGGCACTTACATCTTGGACAGGTATTCGAAGCCTTAGTTTAGGCGAGCGTGAAGACCTTGTAAATCATAGACTTCCAGGTCCTTCAAATAGCGCAAACCTTCAACCGCGGCGCGTGCGCCCGACATCGTCGTGTAGTACGTGACCTTGTTCGCCTGGGCGCTCATGCGGATCGAACGCGAGTCGGCGATCGCGGCACGGGTTTCGTCGACGGTCGTGAAGACCAGCGCGATTTCACCGTTCTTGATCATGTCGACGATGTGCGGACGACCGTCCTTCACCTTGTTGACGACCTTGACCGGCACGCCGGCCGCTTCGATCGCGGCAGCCGTGCCCTTGGTCGCGACGATCGGGTAGCCGAGTTCGTGCAGCATGCGCGCGACTTCGACGGCCTTCGGCTTGTCGGCGTCCATCACGGTCAAGAGCACAGTGCCCGACTCCGGCAGACGCGAACCTGCCGCGAGCTGCGACTTGAAGAGCGCTTCGCCGAAGGTCTGGCCCACGCCCATCACTTCACCGGTCGAACGCATTTCCGGTCCGAGCACCGGATCGACTGCCGGGAACTTGACGAACGGGAACACGGCTTCTTTCACGCTGAAGTACGGCGGATCGATTTCCTTGGTCACGCCCTGTTGCGCCAACGTCTGACCGACCATCGCGCGCGCCGCGATCTTCGCGAGCGGCAGGCTGGTCGCCTTCGAGACGTAAGGCACCGTACGCGATGCACGCGGATTCACTTCGAGCACGTAGATCACGTCCTCTTTCGAACCGCCGGCCTGCGGCACCTGCTGGATCGCGAACTGCACGTTCATCAGGCCGACCACGTTCAGCGCCTTGGCCATGGCGCCGGTCTGGCGCTTCAGCTCAGCAATGGTTTCCTTCGACAGCGAGTACGGCGGCAGCGAGCAAGCCGAGTCACCCGAGTGGACGCCTGCCTGTTCGATGTGCTCCATCACGCCGCCGATGAACACGGCTTCGCCATCGGAGATGCAATCCACGTCGCATTCAATCGCATCGTTGAGGAAGCGGTCGAGCAGCACCGGCGAATCGTTCGACACCTTCACCGCTTCGCGCATGTAGCGCTCGAGGTCGCGCGGCTCGTGAACGATTTCCATGGCGCGGCCGCCCAGCACGTACGACGGACGCACCACCAGCGGATAGCCGATTTCCTCGGCGAGCTTCAGCGCTTCGTCTTCAGCACGCGCGGTGCGGTTCGGCGGTTGACGCAGGCCGAGGTCCTGCAGCAGCTTCTGGAAACGCTCGCGGTCTTCCGCGGCGTCGATCATGTCCGGCGACGTGCCGACGATCGGCACACCGTTCGCTTCAAGATCGAGTGCGAGCTTCAGCGGCGTTTGACCGCCGTACTGAACGATCACGCCAACCGGCTTTTCCTTGTCGACGATTTCGAGCACGTCTTCAAGCGTCAGCGATTCGAAGTACAGACGATCGGACGTGTCGTAGTCGGTCGAAACGGTTTCAGGGTTGCAGTTGACCATGATCGTTTCGTAGCCGTCTTCGCGCATGGCGAGCGCGGCGTGCACGCAGCAGTAGTCGAACTCGATACCCTGGCCGATCCGGTTCGGGCCGCCACCCAGCACCATGATCTTCTTGTTGTTCGTGGGGTTCGCTTCGCACTCTTCCTCGTAGGTCGAGTACATGTAGGCGGTTTTCGTGGCGAACTCGGCCGCGCACGTGTCGACGCGCTTGTACACCGGGCGCACGTTCAACTCGATACGGCGCGCGCGCACCTCAGCCGGCTTCGCACCGAGCAGCTTCGCGAGGCGCCGGTCCGAGAAGCCACTCTGCTTCAGATACTTGAGTTCTTCCTTCGACAGGCTTGCCAGCGTACGGCCTGCCAGCGCTTTTTCCTTCAGGATGATCTGTTCGATCTGCGCGAGGAACCACGGGTCGATCGAGGTCTCTTCGAAGATCTCCTCGGCCGTCATGCCGACGCGGAATGCATCGCCCACGTACCAGATGCGATCCGGACCGGCTTCGCCGATCTCACGAATGATTTCGTCGCGGTTGCTGGTCTTTTCGTCGAGACCGTCCACGCCTACTTCGAGGCCACGCAGCGCCTTCTGGAACGATTCCTGGAAAGTGCGGCCGATGGCCATCACTTCGCCGACCGACTTCATTTGCGTGGTCAGACGCGCATCGGCTTCGCGGAATTTCTCGAACGCGAAACGCGGGATCTTGGTGACGACGTAGTCGATCGTCGGTTCAAACGATGCCGGGGTCTGGCCGCCGGTGATTTCGTTCTTCAGCTCGTCCAGCGTGTAGCCGACTGCCAGCTTTGCCGCGACCTTGGCGATCGGGAAGCCGGTGGCCTTCGAGGCCAATGCCGACGAACGCGACACGCGCGGATTCATTTCGATCACGATCATCCGGCCGTCTTTCGGATTGATCGAGAACTGCACGTTCGAACCGCCCGTGTCCACGCCGATTTCGCGCAGCACAGCGAGCGATGCGTTACGCAGGATCTGGTATTCCTTGTCCGTGAGCGTTTGCGCCGGCGCGACGGTAATCGAGTCGCCGGTGTGGATGCCCATCGGATCCAGGTTTTCGATCGAGCACACGATGATGCAGTTGTCCTTCTTGTCGCGGACCACTTCCATCTCGTACTCTTTCCAGCCGAGCAGCGATTCTTCGATCAGCAGCTCGCGCGTGGGCGACAGGTCGAGACCGCGCTTGCAGATCTCTTCGAATTCGTCGCGGTTGTACGCGATGCCGCCGCCTGAACCGCCCAGCGTGAACGACGGACGGATCACCACCGGGTAGCCACCACTGCCGGTTTGCGACGCGATGTCCGCTTGCACTGCCAGCGCTTCTTCCATCGAATGCGCGGTGCCCGACTTGGCCGAACCGAGGCCGATCTTGGTCATCGCGTCTTTGAACTTCTGACGGTCTTCCGCTTTGTCGATCGCTTCCGGCGACGCGCCGATCAGCTCGACCTTGTACTTGTCCAGCACGCCGTGTGCGTGGAGATCCAGCGCGCAGTTCAGCGCGGTCTGGCCGCCCATTGTCGGCAGGATCGCGTCCGGGCGCTCCTTGGCGATGATGCGCTCCACCACTTCCCACGTGATCGGCTCGATGTAGGTCACGTCGGCCGTGTTCGGGTCGGTCATGATCGTCGCCGGATTGCTGTTGACGAGGATGACCTTGTAGCCTTCCTCACGCAGCGCCTTGCATGCCTGCGCGCCCGAATAATCGAACTCGCACGCCTGGCCGATGATGATCGGACCCGCGCCGATGATGAGGATGCTTTTAATGTCTGTCCGCTTGGGCATAACGCTCTCGCTAATGTATTCCTGAATTCTTTCCGTCGGCGCGCTGCGTTAATACGTTGCGCGCGCTCTGCTGTGTGCTGCCGTTGGTGTTGCCGGCGGCTCGTTTCTGGGGCGCTTGCGCACCTTGCGCGTGGTACGCGCGCATCGCCTGACGCGCCGCGCGCTGCCGGGTTACCGCACGACTTCTTTCGGCAAGCCCGCAGCGCCGAGCCGCTTCAGCTTACGCCGCCGCGCTCTTGCCGGCCTTTTTCGTGTCCATCAACGCGGTGAAGCGGTCGAACAGATAGGCGATGTCGTGCGGACCGGGCGATGCTTCCGGGTGGCCCTGGAAGCAGAACGCCGGCTTATCGGTCAGCGCGAAACCTTGCAGCGTACCGTCGAACAGCGAGACGTGCGTGACCTTGGCATTGGCCGGCAGCGTGTCGGCGTCGACCGCGAAACCGTGGTTCTGCGACGTGATGACCACGCGGCCGTCTTCGAGATCCTTCACCGGATGGTTCGCGCCGTGGTGGCCGGTTTTCATCTTCAGGGTCTTGGCGCCGAGCGCGAGGCCCATGATCTGGTGGCCGAGGCAGATGCCGAAGGTCGGGATGCCGCGCTCGATCAGTTCTTTGGTGGCTGCAATCGCGTAATCGCACGGCTCCGGATCGCCGGGACCGTTCGACAGGAACACGCCGTCCGGGTTGAGCGCGAGCGCATCGGCAGCAGAAGCCTGCGCCGGCAGCACGGTGACGTGGCAGCCGCGTTCAGCCAGCATGCGCAGAATGTTGTACTTCACGCCGTAATCGAACGCGACCACGCGATACTTCGGCGCGTTCTGCGTGCCGTAGCCGGAACCCAGACGCCATTCGCTCTGGATCCATTCGTAGCTTTCCTTCGTCGACACGACTTTCGCGAGGTCCATGCCCGACAAACCCGGGAACGAACGCGCGAGTTCGATTGCCTTCGCTTCGTCATCCGAACCGGCGAGAATCGCGCCGTTCTGCGCACCCTTGTCGCGCAGCACGCGAGTCAGCATGCGGGTATCGAGACCGGCGATGGCGACCACGCCTTCGTCTTTCAGATATTGCGGGAGCGTGCGCTCCATGCGGAAGTTCGACGCGAGAACCGGCAGATCACGGATGATCAGGCCGGCGGCATGGACTTTCGTGGCTTCGACGTCTTCGGCATTCACGCCGACGTTACCGATGTGCGGATACGTGAGGGTCACGATCTGGCGCGCGTAGCTCGGGTCGGTCAGGATTTCCTGATAGCCGGTGATAGCGGTGTTGAACACGACTTCGCCGATCGTATGCCCGGGGGCGCCGATCGAGTAACCACGAAAGACCGTGCCGTCGGCGAGTGCGAGCAAAGCGGGAGAAAATGACGGCAACACGGGAGACTCCTTGGGGAACACCCTGTTGCCGACCTGTCTATCCGACTGCGAGCCGCAGCGAAACGCATCGACAGGATGCGCGCGCAGACTCGCTCGCGTACTGCTGATGACGTCGCAAGGGGCGCGATGGGTCCATTGTGTGGACGGATCGGCTGGGTGCGGGGCGTCAAAAGCGCGCGGCGGATGAACGGTATGGGAGAGGTAGGCGCTAGGGTGCGGGTTGATAAGCTCAAACCTTGAAATTATAGCGCGAAACTACCCTTCCCTCCAAATCCGAGATGGAAAGCCGGCGTGGCGGAGTACCTTCCCTAACAGGTCGGGGCCTTGCTGCGCATGGCTCTGAAGCCACTGGACAAAATTTGCATGGGCCAGAATCGGGATAGAACCGGTAAATATGACCCAGCCCGGCGAACTCTCCCTGACGGCCTTAAACCTGCTGTTCCGCGTGCACATGCGCCGGTTGAAGCCGCGCGCGGCCGGGCAATACGTACCAGATCGCGCTCAACACTTGTAGCGCCACCAGAATGCCCCACGCGGTCAGATGCGCGGCGGCCGGATAATGTCCGCCGCTGGCCGGCCAGCGCGACAGCACGGCGCCAACGCCGATCTGAAAGCCGAAAATCAGCAGAAAGATGATCAGCGTCAGGGTGGTATTCACCCGGCCGATCATCTGTGCCGGAAAATGGCGCGCCATCACCGCATAACTGAGAATCCCGGTACCGCCGAAGATTCCGTACGCCGCCCACAGCAGGCTCGCGGGCAACGGCGCGTTGAACATGATCAGCAATTGGGTGACGACGAACAGGGCCATGCCGATGCCGCAAAACACATACAACGAGACACCGCGCCGCTCCAGACCACGTGCCGCCGCACCGAAACCCACGCAGCCGGCCATCATCGCGAAGCCGAGAACCGACACCAGTGCGGCGGCTTCACGCGGCTCGAAGCCCTGCACGTCGCGCAACCAGGCGCCGACCCACAGCGACTGCATCGCGTAGAACACGCCTTGCGTCACGACCGAAAACGACGCGATCTTCCAGAATGCAGCGCTCCTCAGGATGTGCAAAGTGCCCTTGAACTGGGCGCCGAGACTTGCCTGGTGGTGGGTTTCCTTTGTGTCCGGCGCGAGAGTCCACTGCGCCACCGCAACCAGTACCGTCAGCAGGCCCAGGCCGACGCAGACCCCGCGCCAGCTGGCGAAGCTCAGCACCCATGTGAGCGGCGAGCCGACCATCACACCGCCAAAACCGCCGATCGCCATTACCAGCCCGTTCATCAGCGGCAGCCGGGCCGATGCGAAATGCTGCGCCAGCGCCTTGAAGGCGGCGCCGAGACACACGGACACACCGACGCCGATCAACAGGCGTCCGACCATCATCACGCCAACGCTGTGCGCCGCGCCGAACACCCAGATTCCCAGCGCGGCAAATAGCAGGGTGACCGCCGTCACCCGTCGCGCGCCGAAGTGGTCGAGCAGCACGCCAGCCGGAATCTGCGCGCCCGCGAAGCCGAGAAAATACAGACTGGTAAGCAAGCCGAGATCCGTGGCCGACAAACCGAGATCGTGTGTGATGAAGGGCGCAAAGCCCAGATTGACGCCACGAAACACGTACGAAACAAAGTAACCGGCGGAAAACAGGAGAAAAACGCGTAACTGGGTCGACGACATAAGCTTTCAAATGAGCGGCCAACACGGCCTGAGCACGAACGATAAATGAAATGCGCGAAGTTCGCCGGAATTGATCTGCAGAATGAAAAACGCCGTCACCCTGAGGTGACGGCGTCGGAATAACACGGTGCGTGATCGGAGCGCAATTCATGCGCTGCCCCCGCAACGCATGTGGTCACTACCGTGGAGCCGCTTTTTGGTCTACTTACCCTTCTTCGCGTTGGCCGCAGTCTTCTGGCGGCTATCTGCCGCAGCCTTCGACGCCTTGCTGGACGTGGAAGCCGACACCTTCGTCACCTTGCCCTTGCTGGCGCCGGACGTTGTCGGCTTGCTCGCTTTAACCACCGGATCAGACACCTTCACCACGGCGGAATGGCCACGACCCTTCTTCTTATCGTAGCGCGAATCGCTCCTCGTGTCTGTGACGCGGGTGCCGATCTTCTCGACGCCGCCGCCCTGCACGTCGGTCGCGATACGCTCCGGGCCCGGTTCGCTAGGCATTGTCTTGCCGACCGGCACGTGCAGAACAATCACCTGACCACGCGAAACCTGATCGCGATGCGTGCGATTCCATGCCTTCAATTGACCGATCGAAACGCCGTAACGCACTGCAATGGCGGCCATGGATTGATTGCGACGCACGCGGATCAGCATCTTGCGGGTGTCGGGAACGTCGGGCTCCATCGCCAGCACGGCGCTTTCAGCGACGTCCGCGCTGATGTCTTCGTCGTCGTCCGAACCGCGCGGCACGACGATCGTCGAGCCCGGTTTCAAACGCATGCCGGCCGGAATCTTGTTCACTTCCATCAGCGTGTCCGCGTCGACGCCGATCTTTTGCGCGAGCGCTGCCGGCGCAGAACGCTCCGTGACCGTGTACGTGGTCCAGGACGACAGCGAACCGGAATAGGTCTTCAGATTACGTTCGAAAGCGCTGGCGTTGTCGAACGGCAGCAGGATCTGCGGCTGCGTGGCGCCGAGAATCACCGGCTTCCTGAACGAGGGATTGAGCGAGCGGAATTCGTCGGGCGACAGATTCGCGAGCTTCGCCGCCATGTCCACGTCGATGTCGTGCGAGGTCGTAACCGTCACGAAATACGGGTGATTCGGAATCGACGGCAGCGTGAGCCCGTACATCTGCGGGTTCATCACGATGTTCTTCACCGCCTGCAGCTTGGGCACGTAGTTGCGCGTCTCGTTCGGCATGCGCAGGCTGAGGTAGTCGGTAGGCAGCCCCGCCGCTTCGTTGCGCGCGATCGCGCGCTGCACGTTGCCTTCGCCCCAGTTATAGGCGGCGAGCGCCAGTTGCCAGTCGCCGAACATGTCATGCAGACGCGACAGATAGTCGAGCGCGGCGCTGGTCGAGGCCAGCACGTCGCGGCGCTCGTCCTGCCACATGTTCTGCTTGAGGTTGTAGGTGCGGCCCGTGCCCGGCATGAACTGCCACATACCGGCTGCCTTCGCCACCGACAACGCCTGCGGGCTATACGCGGATTCGATGAACGGCAGCAACGCGAGCTCGGTCGGCATATGGCGCGCTTCGAGCTCTTCGACGATGTGGTACAGGTATTTCTGCGAGCGCTCGGTCATGCGCTGCACGTAGTCCGGGCGCTGCGCATACCAGTTGACCTGCATGTCGACGAGGTCGGTTTGCAGATCCGGCATTTGAAAACCACGGCGAATACGGCCCCACAAATCGGCGTCCGCGCTCGTCAATTGATTGACCGAGCCTTGGTCGACGTTGATCGTCTCTTTGGCGGTGGCTGTCTTGCGAAGGGCGTCGGCTACGGCTTGCTGACTGGCGGGGTTGGTTGCGGTGGTGGGGCTATTCGTCGCCGGTCCCTGACTCGCGCAAGCGGCGAGTGTCAGGACCAACAACGCACTAAAGATAAATCGCATGAACGTCTCGGCTTCCACGAGGGCTGGAATTTGCAGCCGATAGTACGAAACGGCAACGTTTACGTCAATCGGAAAATTACGAAAAAAATCAAGGAAATCTTGGGCTTGGCGAATTTTTGCGATTCTTCGCGTGAGGAACGCCCTGATGCCGAACGGGTCAACGGAAGCGGTTTTTCCATTCGCGCATGAGCGTAAATGCCGTCAGGCGATCGGACACTTTTTCATGCAACTGCTCTTGCAAGGTGGCGCGAATCGCCAGACTGTCGGCGCGTAAAAATGGATTCACGGCGCGTTCGTGGGCGATGGTGGTAGGCAGCGTCGGCACGTGGCGCGCGCGCAATTCGCTCGCCTTGTCACGCCAGGCTTGCAGTTCGGCGTTGTCCGGCTCGCAAGCGAGCGCGAAGCGGATGTTCGACAACGTGTACTCGTGGGCACAGTGAACCTCGGTCGCGCCGGGCAGTGCGGCCAGCGAATCCAGCGACGCCAGCATCTGCGTGGGCGTGCCTTCGAACAAGCGGCCGCAGCCACACGCGAACAGCGTGTCGCCACAAAACACGTGCGGCGTGCCGCGCGGGTCGGCGGCCTGAAAATAGGCAATATGGCCGCTCGTATGACCGGGCACGTCGAGCACGCTGAATTCGAGTGCGGGCGCCGCAATCGTCACGTGATCGCCGTTTTTGAGACGATACGTGAGGTGCTGGATCGCCTCACCCGCGGGGCCGTACACGGGAACGGCCTGGCCGTTCAGCAGATCGGCCACCCCACCGACATGGTCTTGGTGATGGTGCGTGAGTAAAATAGCGCTCAGCCGCCAACCCCGTTTCGCCAGATAGGCGCGCACGGGAGCGGCCTCACCCGGATCGACGACCACCGCATGATGCCCGTCGGAAACGACCCAGATGTAATTGTCTTCAAACGCTGGGACCGGTACGTACTCGAGCGCATTCATAGGCGACGCATTCTCTGATATGACTGATCGAGCGATTATAGACTGGCCTGCCTGGACCGATTCGCCACCCGGCCGCTACGTACTCGAGTGGGAACAGACCCAGCTCGATCGCGTGGTGTCCGACGTGTTCGGTTACCATGCGCTGCAACTCGGCCTGCCGCAGCTCGACGCCTTGCGCGAAAACCGCATGCCGTGCCGCGGACTCGTGCTCGACGCCGCGAGCGGCGCGAGCGCGCCCTACACTTTCCCGCGCGGTTTGGGGCGTGCCGGGAATGGCCGGGCGAATGGCTTGGGCAATGGCGGGGCACAAGGTCTGTCCACGGGTTTGCCGGCGCCGGCTGGACGCAGCGCCGTCTGGTGCGATCTGCTCGACCTGCCGTTCGAAGCTCAAAGCGTCGACCTGATCGTGATGCCGCATACGCTGGAATTCACGAGCGACCCTCACCGGCTGCTGCGCGAAGCCGAGCGCGTGCTGATGCCCGAGGGCCAACTGATCATTCTCGGCTTCAATTCGCTGTCGCTGTGGGGCGCGCGCCAATCGGTCGGCAAGATGACCGGCCGGCCGTTCGTGCCCGCGGCAGTCGACCTGATCGCCTTCACGCGCCTGAAAGACTGGATCAAACTGCTGGGTTTCGACCTTGAACGCGGGCGCTTCGGCTGCTATCGTCCGCCGCTCGGCAGCGAACAATGGCTGTCCCGCTATGCTTTCATGGAAGCCGCCGGCGACCGCTGGTGGCCGATTTTCGGCGCCACCTACATGATCAAGGCGATCAAGCGCGTGCGCGGCATGCGCCTCGTCGGCCCGCTGAAAGTGAAGAAACCTGTCCTCGCCGCGGGCCTCGCGCCCGCCGCCACACCGAACACACGCAACCACACTCAATGACTTCCGACATCATCGATATTTATACCGACGGCGCCTGCAAAGGCAACCCCGGCCGCGGCGGCTGGGGCGCGCTGCTGCGCTTCGGCGACCAGGAAAAAGAACTGTTCGGCGGTGAACCCAACACCACCAACAACCGCATGGAACTGATGGGCGTGATCGCCGCGCTCGAAGCGCTCAAGCGCCCCTGCAAGGCCGTCGTGCATACCGACTCGCAGTACGTGCAGAAGGGCATCAGCGAATGGATTCACGGCTGGAAGAAAAAAGGCTGGATCACCGCCGCGAAGCAACCGGTGAAGAACGCCGATCTCTGGAAGCGGCTCGATGCGCTCGTCGCCCAGCACGAGATCGAATGGCGCTGGGTCCGCGGTCACAACGGCCACCCGGAAAACGAACGCGCGGATCAACTGGCCAATCGCGGCGTCGCGTCACTCGCGGAAATGTGATGTGTACTGCGACGCGCGCAGCACACATGCGCGCGCCCTTCTTTTTTGCTGATTTTTTAGAGCAGGCTAATCCGACATGCGTCAACTCATCCTCGATACCGAAACCACCGGCCTGAATGCACGAACCGGCGACCGGATTCTTGAACTCGGTTGCGTCGAAATGGTGAACCGCCGGCTCACGGGCAACAACCTGCATTTCTACATCAATCCGGAACGCGAAAGCGATCCGGGCGCATTGGCGGTTCACGGGCTGACCACCGAATTCCTGAGCGACAAACCGAAGTTCGCCGAGATCGCCGATCAGATTCGCGACTTCATTCAGGACGCGGATCTGATCATTCACAACGCGCCGTTCGACATCGGCTTTCTCGATGCCGAATTTGCGTTGCTGGGTTTGCCGCCGGTGAAAACCTACTGCGGCGAGATCATCGATACCCTGGCGCGCGCCAAGCAGATGTTCCCCGGCAAACGCAATTCACTCGACGCACTGTGCGACCGCTTCGGCATCAGCAACGCGCACCGCACGTTGCACGGCGCACTGCTCGACTCGGAACTGCTTGCTGAGGTTTACCTGGCGATGACGCGCGGCCAGGAGAGCCTCGTCATCGACATGCTCGGCGATTCGCACGGCGGCGGCGATGCACACGCGCCGCGCATCGCGATCGATTCGTTGAATCTGGTCGTGATCGCCGCGAGCGACGATGAAATCGCCGAACATCAGGCCGTGCTCGACGGCCTCGACAAAGCGGTCAAAGGCACCAGCGTGTGGCGCCTCGAACCGGCTCCGGCTTCGGCCGCGGATGAGCAAACCGCTTAAAAAGTACTAGACGACTCGAAAAATCCCTGACATAATTCGGCTCTCTTCGGGTGGTTAGCTCAGCGGTAGAGCACTGCCTTCACACGGCAGGGGTCACAGGTTCAATCCCTGTACCACCCACCAGATTCGCGGGGTATCCGAAGAACCGCAAAAGAAAGCCCTCGAACGAAAGTCGAGGGCTTTTTTGTTTGTGCTTCTTTTTGTCTGGCATGCACGCCCCGGCTTAATCACATGCGCACCTTGATAAGCATCTGCGCCTGCTCTGCTTCGAAGTCAATACCGAACTTTCGTACGATTGCAGCCGCCAAACACTGCTGATATAGTCAGTTTTCGGGCATTCGCCCCGCTCATTTTCTTCACCTCATTCGACTAAAGGGAGGCGTCACATGTTCGCAGTGCATATCGCGCTCCCTGGAATGGTCTCACGACCGTTCTCGCGACCTTAACGTCGTCGCGTCGTCGCTCACGCGGTTCTGCCTGAACAGGCGTCCCGCGCAATTTCCAGACAGTCCGTAGTCCCATTGCCGGCATCGTTGTCAACAGAGTTCGGCTCGCTTGACTGTCTCTTCCTTTCGCTTCTGACTGGAACCTCGGTGCGCTCGCGCGCCACCGGGTCGTGGCAAATGACTAGAAAAAAACTCGACTTTCGCGGACAAGCCTTCAAGGATGTCCTCGGCTTCACCTTCCTTCACTGGGGCAAACAGCCTTGGCGCATCTTCGTCATCGCGGCGCTGGTGCTGCTCTCGGCATTGGCCGACGTGCTCACGCCGATGTTCGCCGGGCGGCTCGTCGACGCGATCGCGTCCGGCTCGGCCGGCGACACCGTCGCGTGGCGCGCGGCGATCACGGCCTTCTGCGTGCTGGGCGCGCTTGGGCTCGGCGCCACGCTGCTTCGTCAAGGCGTGTTCTTCAACATCATCAAGCTGACGCTGAAGATGATGAGCGAGATTGCCGCGAACGCGTTTCATCGTGTGCAACGCTTTTCGACGGACTGGCACGCCAACAGCTTCGCCGGGTCCACGGTGCGCAAGATCACGCGCGGCATGTGGGCGCTCGATCTGCTCAACGACACGCTGCTGATCGCGTTGTTTCCGTCGCTGGTCATGCTGGTCGGCGCAACGGCGCTGCTCGGCTGGCGCTGGCCGATGATGGGCGCGGTTGTCGGCATCGGCTCGGTGCTTTATATCGCGGTGACCGTGGCCATGTCGCTCGGCTTCGTTGCGCCCGCCGCACGCCTCGCTAACGCGTGGGACACGCGCATGGGCGGCGCCCTCGCCGATGCAGTCAGTTGCAATGGCGTGGTGAAAGCGTTCGGCGCCGAAGACCGCGAAGAAGCCCTGCTCGACCGTGTGATCGTCAAGTGGCGTCATCGCACACGCCGCACATGGATCCGCGGCACGATCAACGGCGGCTTGCAGGGCGGCATGCTGGTGACCATCCAGGCCGCCATCCTCGGTGTCGCCTTGCTGTTGTGGGCGCGCGGCGAAGCGAGCGTCGGCGACATTACGTTCGCGCTGACAATGTTCTTCATGCTGCAAGGCTATCTGCGCGACGTGGGCATGCACATCCGCAACCTGCAGCGTTCGGTCAACGACATGGAAGAGCTGGTGTCGCTGGAGAGCCAGTCGCTGGGTATCGAAGACCGCCCCGGCGCGGGCCCGATCGCGATCGGCAAAGGCGAAATCCGCTTCGAGCACGTCACCTTCCACTACGGTGCGAAAGCGACGCCGCTCTACGACAATTTCTCCGTGCGCATTGCGCCGGGAGAACGCGTCGGACTGGTCGGGCATTCGGGTTCCGGTAAGACTACCTTCATCAAGCTGATCCAGCGGCTGTATGACATTTCGGAAGGTCGGATCACGATCGACGGTCAGGACATCGCCCGTGTGCGGCAGGCGTCGTTGCGCAGCCAGATCGCGATCGTTCAGCAGGAGCCGGTGCTGTTTCACCGCTCGCTGGCTGAGAACATCGCCTACGCACGGCCCGGCGCGAGCCGCGCCGAGATCGAACGCGCGGCGAGGCTCGCCAGTGCGCACGACTTTATCGCGGCGCTGCCTCAAGGTTACGACACGCTGGTGGGCGAACGCGGTATCAAGCTCTCGGGCGGCGAACGTCAGCGCGTGGCAATTGCGCGGGCGTTTCTCGCGGACGCGCCGATCCTGATTCTGGACGAAGCGACCTCGAGCCTGGACAGCGAAAGCGAAGTGCTGATCCAGCGCGCCATGGAGCGGCTGATGATGGGCCGCACGACGCTGGTGGTGGCGCACCGTCTTTCCACCGTGCGAGCGCTGGACAGGCTGCTGGTGCTCGACAAGGGCAAGATCATCGAGGAAGGCAGTCACGAGGCGTTGATCAGACTCGAGAACGGCCTGTACCGGCGCTTGTTCGAGCGTCAGGCGCTGGAGTTGATCAAGGGCTTGGGCGATTCGGAAGTCATGCGCAAGACCGACGGCGCGAAGACGAATCGGCTCGATGATTCAAGTCTGGTGGTTGAGAAGTAAATGGCACTCGGCGTCCGGCTAAACCACGCCCGCAGGCAGCCCAACGCCGCGGGCCATGCCGGTAGCCGCGAATACCATCAACACCAGCAGCACAGTCTGAATCACGCTGAAACGCGCATAGGTGCGCGCTTTTCGCAAATCAGGCGGGGCGCCTTTCCTGATGGAAGCGCGCCAGCGCATCAGGCCGAGCATCGTCGGGACTTCGAGGATGAGGATCAACACGAGCAGCGTCATCTTGGCGTGAAAGAGCGGCTCATGCAGGTAATAGTCAGCGCCCTTTTCGAAACCGCCGAAGGCGCGCATCAAACCGGTGACAATCAGCACCAGCGCTGAAATGCCCCACCGCGTGTCGGAGCGGAATACGGATCGCAACGCGGCGGGCACGCTGGCTCGCCGCAATGACCAGGTGCGCCGGAGAATCGACGCAAGGGCAAAGCCATAAGCGAGCAGATGAAGGGCGGCAAGCAACCAGCGAACCAGCATAGCGACTCCTGCAAACGACGCAATACGATCGATGTATGTCTCACTCGCCCATTGAAACACCGGGCGGCACCTTTCTTACAGTTCTTATTATCGGCTACAGCCCACTTTACGACGCCTGCGTCGACCGCAGGGTGTGGCCGACTGCACAAAGCGACCGTTTCAGACTTGCCGCAACGATGTGTCGAGCGCACGCGCCGCGACCCGATCACCCTCGGTAGTCAGCGCAGTGCGGAACACCGTTTGCCGATTGTGGCCCGCCGCAGCCGGCGAATCCCACAGCAATTCGATTTTCGGACGTCGGCCGAAGGCGCCGCGAGCCAGCGCAGGCGCGCCGGCTGCGCCGAGCGGCGCCGCAGATCCACCCAGCTCGCCGGCAACGCCGAACGCCACCGCGGGCGTAGGCGCCGGTGGCGCGCTCACGCCCGGCGATGTCGCCCAGCGCACGGACAATTCGCGGGCATCGTACTGCCCCACCTTGCGACGTTCGGCCCAGACGATCACCGTGCGGGTGGCCGGATCGAGCGCGACCGCATAGCGGCCGATTGCAAAGCGCCGCGCGGCGATATTGGTTCGCCACAGCGCGCGCGGCCGGCAAATCCACACGACCGCTGCGTACAACGCCGGGGCCGCCAACAGCCAGCCGTTAGTGGCCGCCACGGCCTGAGCGGCGCGCCGCCAACCGGCGCTCGCCGCAAATGCGCCGACCGACCAGACCGCAAACAGGAATCCGAGGAAAGCAAACAGACGCACCGCCTGCCGCAGCCATTGCGGCAGTGGATGCAACGGACGCTCGGCTACGGCGCGGGCGCCCGGCAGGAAGATCAACAGGAACAGGAACACCAGGTTGATGCACGCCCACGGCGAGGACACCATCGCCGACAGCGACGCGCCCAGGTCCATCTGCGCCATCGAAAAAAGCCAGCGAGTGAGGAGCACGAGACCGATGGCGCGCAGCGCGAAAATCATTCCGGCGCCGGGCGCCGCGTTCGCACGCGTCTCTTTCGTTCTCGCCAAAGCATCCTCCTGTCGTCTGCGGCGCCGCAGCCAGATTTGCGGCACGGCCATTATAGGGATATTACCGAGACAGGCTCATACTTGCCGGCCCCAAAACCGTACTTTCTGCCGCCTACAGGCAAAACCGCGGCGCGCATGCAACAACGCCCCGCAAGCGAGATGCACGCGGGGCGTTGCTGAAGCAGCCGGACCGTCTGATCGGCGGGGGCGCCGCCTGGCCAGCGTGAAGATGGCCAAGCGGCGCCTGACGGGAAGCGCCGAAAGCGCGCCTGCAAGCTCGGCTGGCTGCTTTTACGTACCGTACTTAGCCGGCGTTGACTTCGCGCAGCACCGTGCGATGCTTCTGACGGAGCAGTTCTTCGTAGGCGGCGACGTAGTTCTGCGCCATCACTTTCGACGAGAAGCGCGATTCGAATGCGGCACGCACCTTGGCGCGCGGCAGCGTGTGCAGACGCTTCAATGCGGCGACCGCGCTGATTTCGTCTTCGACGACGAAACCCGACACGCCGTTTTCGATCACTTCCGGCACCGAACCACGGTTGAACGCGATCACCGGCGTACCGCACGCCATGGCTTCGATCATCACCAGACCGAAGGGCTCCGGCCAGTCGATCGGGAACACCAGTGCATGCGCGTTGCCGAGGAACTCACGCTTTTCGGCCTCGCCGATTTCGCCGATGTATTCGACGTGCGGGAGCGCCATCAGCGGCTTGATCACTTCTTCGTAGTAGGCACGGTCGGCCTTGTCGATCTTGGCTGCGACCTTGAGCTTCATGCCTGCCTGGCCGGCGATGCGGATCGCGCGGTCGAGACCCTTCTCCGGCGAGACGCGGCCGAGGAATGCGAGGTAGCCCGGCTCGACGTCCTTGATCGGCGTGAGCACGTTTTCCGGCAGCCCGTGATAAACGGTTTGCAGCCAGTTCGCCTGTTGCAGCGGAATGCGCTGGTTGTCCGAAATCGACACCACCGGGACGTCGCTGAACGTGTTGAAGATCGGTTGCAGTTCCGGCAGATCGAGACGGCCGTGCAGCGTGGTCAGGAACGGCACCGGCTGGCGGGCGAACAGCGAGAACGGGTAGTAATCGATGTGGAAATGCAGCACGTCGAATTCGTCCGCGCGGCGGCGCACTTCTTCGAGCAGCAGCATGTGCGGCGCCATCACGTCGCGAATGGTCGGGTCGAGGCGCAACGCCTGCGGCCAGAACGCTTCGAGCTTCGCCGAGGTTTGCGAATCGCCGCTTGCGAAAAGCGTGACGTCGTGGCCCTGTTCAACCAGCGCTTCGGTCAGATAGGACACCACGCGTTCCGTCCCGCCGTAAAGCTTGGGAGGAACCGCCTCGTGCAAGGGAGCAATTTGAGCGATTCGCATAATGAAGAACTCCGTAAAAATCAGGCAAAAGTACTGCGTTTGGTAAAAGCGACTCGCTTGCTCGCCAGGGCAGTCTGGCCGGATATGCCGGCGCGGGCCTGATTCTTTCGAGAAATCCTGCGATGGATCGCTTGGGTAGTGAGCCCAGATCAGCAGTTCGCTGCCTGCGCATGTGCCGGTAAACGCACACATGGCACCTACGTTGACAAACTGTCAGATATTTCGGTGGGCCAACCGAGCATGCATTATCAATGCCGGGGATCTCGCTGCACCACAACATTTCAAAGTCTTTACGTTGTTACAAAGGTGAAACACTTTACAAACCCTTGTTTTATAAGACAGTTCTACAGTAGCAACTGGCTCGCAACGCCGACCTGAAGACGGTAGCTGTAAGTTCCTGTGTCAACTTTGCCGGCAGACCTTGAAGAAATGCCGCGCCGCAGTTGAATGCAATTTGTAATTATATCCCGAAATAGTCCGCAGCCAGCGTGAACCACCGCTCCCCCGGCGGGTCGAGCAACAGCAGGTTGCGGTCGTCTATCGCGAAATCAGTCGCGCCATCGCCCGGATACACAGGGCGCAATCGCTTTTGCATGTTTACAATGCGAAGCATCGGCTTCGCGGCGAACGCTTTTGCTATGGCCCATGCCTTGCGTGCACAACCTGAAACACACCGACCTCACGATCAATTGGAACACTTAACCATCGCCCAGCGTAATGCCCAGAACGCAAAGCTTGCGAGCTATGCGCACCGGCCGCTTGCGTTTCTTTTCCGCTTTATTCGCCGCCATCCGCTCGCGCATGCGATCGTCCTGTGCAGCGTGTTCGCGGCCGTGGGCTGTGCGCTCGCTTCGCAATACGCTATCAAGCATCTGATCGATGTACTCGGCGAAGGCCGGCATCATCCCGGGCCGTTGTGGGGCGCTTTCGCCATCCTGGTCGGCCTGATCGCCGCCGACAACCTGCTGTGGCGGGTCGGCGGATGGGTGGCCGCGCATACCTTCGTGGCCGTGACCGGCGACTTGCGGCGCGACCTGTTCCAGTATTTGAGCGGCCACTCGCCGACTTACTACTCGGAGAAACAGCCGGGCATGCTGGCAAGCCGCATCACGGCCACCTCGAACGCGGTCTACACCGCGGAGAACACCACCGCCTGGAACGTGCTGCCGCCGTGCATCGCCGTGCTCGGTGCGATCGTGATGATCACCGCCGTGAATCCGCTGATGGCGGGCGGCCTGATGCTCTGCTCGGCCATTCTGTCGGTCGTGCTCTACAAGCTTGCCGGGCGCGGCTCGGCGCGGCATCACCACTTTGCGACGAAAGCAGCGTCGGTAGACGGTGAGCTGGTCGACGTGATCAGCAACATGGGCCTCGTGCGCGCCTTCGGCATGACGTTTCGCGAGCAGCAACGTTTCGGCGCAACCGTCAAGGCGGAAATGGAAGCGCGCCAGCAAAGCCTGCTGTATCTGGAAAAGCTGCGCCTGCTGCACGCGGTGATCACCGCGCTGCTGTCAGCAGGCTTGCTGGGCTGGGCGCTGTGGCTGTGGGATCAAGGCAAGGCGACCTCCGGCGACATCGTGCTGGTCAGCTCGCTCGGCTTCACGATTCTGCACGGCACACGCGACCTCGCCGTGGCGCTGGTCGACGTCACGCAGCACGTCGCGCGCCTCGCGGAAGCCGTTCGCACCCTGCTCGAGCCGCACGGCATGCCGGATCGCGACGGCGCCACCGAGCTCGTGCCGCAAGGCGGCCGGGTCGATTTCGAGAGTGTGACCTTTGCCTACCCGCGCCGCCGGCCGATTCTCGATCACTTCGACCTGCATATCGAGCCGGGCCAGCGGGTTGGCCTGATCGGCAAGTCGGGCGCGGGCAAATCCACCGTGCTGGCGCTGCTTCAGCGCTTCTACGAGACACAGGGCGGCGCCATCAAGATCGACGGCCAGGACATCGCCGCGATCACCCAGGACAGCCTGCGCCATGCCATCGCGCTAGTGCCGCAGGATATTTCCCTGTTCCATCGCACGGTGTACGAAAACATCGCCTACGGCCGCCCCGAAGCGACCCGGGAAGAAGTGGTCGCTGCCGCGCGCGAAGCCCGCTGCAGCGATTTCATCGAAGCCATGCCGGAAGGGTTCGATACGATCGTCGGCGACCGCGGCGTGAAGCTGTCCGGCGGGCAGCGTCAGCGTATCGCGATTGCGCGCGCGATCCTGAAGAACGCGCCGATCCTGCTGCTCGACGAAGCCACTTCGGCGCTCGACAGCGCCTCGGAAGAAGCGATCCAGAAGGCGCTCGACCGGCTGATGGTGGGCCGCACGGTGATCGCGATCGCGCACCGGTTGTCGACGCTCAACAACTTCGACCGGATCATCGTGATGAGCCAGGGCAAGGTGATCGACGACGGCACGCCGGAAGAATTGCGCCAGCGGCCGGGCCTGTATCGCGATCTGCTCTCGAAGCAATACGGCAAGGGCACCACGCTGCATGTCGGCGGCAAGAAGGTGGACGAACAGCACGTGGTCTAGCCAGTGCATCACGTTCTGCTGCTTCAGCAATATCCGCAGCAACAAACATAAAAGCCGCTCGAGAGCGGCTTTTATGTTTTTCAAAGGCAGTTTTAGCCAGGCCCGAAAACCGCCTATCCGACCGTGGTTTCGCGCGCCGTCTTCCTGGCCGATCCGGCCCGCACCTTCACGGTTCTGGTGCTCTTCGCACCATCGACGCTCTGAAGATCGCGCATGAAGTTATCGCGCCACACCGACACATTGTTCTCGCGCAGCTGGGCCATCATGTCGCGATGCCGCGCCTGACGTTCGACAAGCGGCATCTCCAGCGCGCTCGCCAATGCCTCGGCCATGCCGTCGATATCGACCGGATTCACGATCAGCGCGCCGTCCAGTTCCTGCGCAGCGCCGGCAAAGCGTGACAGCACGAGCACGCCCGGATTGTCCGGATCCTGCGCCGACACATACTCCTTCGCGACGAGGTTCATGCCGTCGCGCAACGGCGTGACGTAGCCGACATGCGCCGTGCGAAACAACGCGGCCAGCACCGAGCGCTCGTACTGCTTGTGGATGTACAGGATCGGCGTCCAGTCCAGTTCGGCGAAGCGACCGTTGATGCGCCCCGACTCTCCTTCGAGCTGCAGGCGGATGTCCTGATACGCGTGCATGTCGGCGCGCGTCGGCGGTGCGATTTGCAGGAACGACACCTTGTTGCGTTGCGCGGTGAAATGCTCAAGCAGGCGCTCGAACGCACGAAACCGTTCGACCAGACCCTTCGAATAATCGAGGCGGTCCACGCTCATGATCAGCTTGCGCGAATGCAGTGCCGTCTTCATTGTGCGTACCGG
Source organism: Paraburkholderia caffeinilytica (assembly GCF_046030355.1). GTDB lineage: Bacteria > Pseudomonadota > Gammaproteobacteria > Burkholderiales > Burkholderiaceae > Paraburkholderia > Paraburkholderia caffeinilytica_B. The sequence continues at coordinate 71,867 of NZ_JAQQCQ010000023.1, read as the reverse complement.
CTTGCCGCGCTCGCCCGCTTTCGCGAGCTCGGCGATTTCATCCGGATAGACACCGATCGGATAAGCCGCCGCACGCAACGTGCGGCCGAACGCATGGACGCTCAGCGGTCCGCTGGCCGGCACGTCCACCGTGCCGTTCGCCTCATTGACGATGTAATCGCAGAACGCCCGCAAATCCGGCGCGGTCTGGAAACCGAGCAGATCGAACGAGCAGAGCGCCTCGACCAGTTCGCGATGCGGCGGCACCGCCAGCAATACCTGCGACGCGGGAAACGGAATATGCAGAAAGAAGCCGATGCGATTTTTCACGCCGGCCGCGCGTAACGCCTGGGCGAACGGAATCAGGTGATAGTCGTGGACCCAGATCACGTCGTCTTCGCGCAATAGCGGCACGAGCTGCTGGGCGAGCCACGCATTGACTCGGCAGTAGCCTTCGAAGTCGTGCCGGTCGTAATGCAACAGATCGGCGCGATAGTGGAACGCGGGCCACAGCGTGGCGTTCGAAAAACCGCGGTAATACTGGTCGTAGTCGCGGCGCATCAGCGCGATGGTCGCGAAGGTCACCGGTCCGCGCTCTTCCACCTTGATCTGCGGCTGACCCGAGCTGAGCACGTCGCCGCTCCAGCCGAACCACATGCCGCCGGTTTCCTTCAGCGCGTCGTACACGCCGACCGCGAGGCCGCCCGCTGCCGGGCCGCCCTCCGAGATCGGCGCAACCCGGTTCGATACGATGATCAGTCGGCTCATGAAGCGCGATTCCCGATGCAATAAGTCATGGTCGTTGAGCGATGCGGGCTCACCATCACGCTCCGCGCGCAGCCGCGACAACCGATTCCAGCCAGTCGAGCAGCGCTGTGACCGACTCGACGCGCGTGTGCGCCATCGTGTCGCCCGCACCCACCTTGATCGACAGGCCCCCACGCTCGTTGACGACGGCAAAGCCTTTCTCGTCGGTCAGATCGTCGCCGGCAAACACCGGCGTACGGCCGACGAACGGCGGCTCGTCCAGGAACGCGCGCATTGCGCGGCCCTTGTCGACGTCCTTCGGCTTGATCTCGTAGACCATCTTGCCCGGCTGCAACACATACGCGCCGGGGTAGTCGGCCACCAGCCGCTCGGTCGCCTCGCGCGCCACCGGCTCGCGGTCCGGCGCGTTGCGGTAGTGCAGCGCCAGCGCGGCGCCTTTGATTTCGAGCAGCATGCCGGGATGTTCGTTGACGACCTGCGCGAGCACCTGCTCCATGCGCAACAGACGCTCGTCGTGAAAACCGATGCGCTGCGTGTCGCCGTTCGCGTCGCGCCGCTCGGCGCCGTGCAGACCGGCGATCGGCAGATCGGGCATGCCGAGAAAACCGTCGATGCTGTCTATGCCACGTCCCGAGACTATCGCGACTGCGCCATTCGTGAGGCTGCGCAACTCGCCCAGCAACACGATCACGCGCGGATGCACCAGCACGCCGTCCGGCGTGGGTGCGAGTTCGACGAGCGTGCCGTCGAAGTCGAAGAAAAATGCCGTCTCACCAGGAGACAGAACAGCCGGAAGTGCTTGCATCGGTTAATTTTGCCTTTCAGCCTTCTGCGGCCGGAAAAGTGTGCGCATCTTACCGCGCATCCGTCAATTTTTCGAGAAAGTAAGCTGGGACACAAGCCTGGCCGGGCAGCACAGCCGACGCCGTTCGCGATTGCGTTCAAAACGAGAACAATCCGGCTTCAACGAGCTTTCAGCCACCTGCGTCAAATTGCCTCGCAAACCATGCGCCAGCGGGCGCTGCGCGACGTCGCCGGACATTTTGCGATACAGTCGCTGCCACGCAGACCCTTGCCGTGACAACCCTATTTGCACATCACGACAGGCCGCGCGTTTTGCATGAACCGGCCCACGCCCATGTGTGGGCAACTCACGCGCCGCTCTTCAATCGAGTCATTGAGCCCTGCTTTGTTCCCCCTGATCTCCTTCCGCCAACAGCCGAACCGCTTGACGCCACGCCGGCCGTGGCCCGCGCGCCGGGTGGCGCTGACCGTCGTGGTGGGTGTGCTCGGTGCATTGGCCGGTTGCACGCACCCCACTGAACCGTTCCAGTTGACCAACGTGACCGGCCACCTGCCGGATCTCGATTTCACGCTAACCGGCGACGACGGCCGCGCCGTAACCGGTGATTCGTTTAAAGGCCGCACGTCGCTCGTCTACTTTGGTTATACGCATTGTCCGGACGTCTGCCCAGAAACGATGGGCCGCCTGATGCAGGTGCTCGGCAAACTCGGCCCGGACGCGCAAAAAGTGCGCATCCTGTTCATCACCGTCGATCCGGCACGCGACACGCCCAAAGCATTGCACGATTACGTCGGCGCCTTCGACTCGCAACACGCCGAGGGTCTGACCGGTACCGACTGGCAGATCGAGTCGCTCGCCAAGCGTTACCGCGTCGCCTACCAGATGGAAAAGCGCGACCCCAACGGCAACTACGAAGTCACCCACAGCTCAGCCGTCTATGTGTTCGACTCGCAAGGCCACGCGCGCCTGCTCGCCACCGATCACGATACGCCCGACGCGATCGCACAAGACCTGCGCCGTATCATTGATGACCGTTCCTGACCTTTCCCGAGTTCACCCATGTCGATCAAGATCAAAACGTTCGCCGCACTGAGTTGCACCCTCGCCCTCTCGTTCGGTTTCGCGTCCGCAGCGCTTGCCGCCGGCGCTAACGCCATCAGCGTTAAAGACGCCTGGGTGCGCTGGCTGCCGAACAACCTCCCCGCCGCCGGCTACGTGACATTGGTGAACGCGGGCGACAAGCCAGTCGACCTCGTCGATATTTCCAGCAACGACTACGGCGGCGCCATGCTGCATCAAACCGTGTCGAACGGCTCGACGCAAAAGATGGTGATGGTCGACAAGCTGACGGTGCCCGCGCACGGCCAGGTGGCGATCGCGCCGGGCGGCTATCACGTGATGCTCGAAGACGCGAAGCACAAGGTCGCACCCGGCGACACCGTGCATCTCACGCTGAAGTTCTCCGACGGCGAGACGCTCGATACGCCGTTCGCCGTCAAGTCGCCCGCCCAGACCAAGTAACGCCCTGTGATGAATCTGCTCTACTGGCTCGACCCCTGGGAGTTTTCGCCGACCGTCGTGATCGCCTTGCTGGTGCCGGCGATTCTGTTCGTGCGTGGCGCGCACAAGGCGAAGGTGTCGATTCGCCGGCGCATTTCCTTCTGGTTCGGGCTGGTCGCGTTGTATGTCGCGCTGCATACGCGGCTCGATTATTTCTTCGAGCATGAGTTTTTCATGCATCGCGCGCAGCATCTGGTGTTGCATCACCTCGGGCCGTTCTTTATCGCGCTCTCTTATCCGGGCGCCGCGCTGCGCGCGGGCATTCCATTCGGCTGGCGGCAGCGCTTCGTGCGGCCCGTGCTGGAGACACCGGTGGTGCGCAAGCTGCTCGACGTCGTGATGCATCCGGTGGTTGCGGTCACGTTGTTCGTCGGGTTGATCTACTTCTGGCTGATGTCGCCGATCCATTTCGTGGCGATGCTCGACTGGCGGCTCTATCGCGTGATGAACTGGAGCATGGTGATCGACGGCCTGCTGTTCTGGTGGCTCGTGCTCGATCCCCGGCCGGCGCCGCCGGCGCGTTTGTCGCCCGGCAAGCGCGTACTGGTGGTGATCGCCGCGATTCCGCCGCAGATCATGCTGGGTGCGTTTATCTTCTTTACGCCGCGCGAGCTCTATCCGATCTACTCGATCTGCGGACGCGCCTTCACGTGGCTAAGCCCAATGCGCGATCAGCAGATCGGCGGCCTATTGCTGTGGATTCCAGGCTCGATGATGAGCGTGATCGGCGCGCTGCTGGCGCTGCGTCACTGGATGCGACTGTCGGCGCGCGGACGCCTGCGCGGCGAGCGGCGCGCAAAGACGGCGCAAGGCCTGTCGCAGCCCGCGCCGGCGAGCAGCCATCGCTGAAATTCCGGTTCTATTGACGCCGCCGCGTGTAAAGCCGGTCAGCGCGCCACACGCCGAGCGCGCTTTGCGGTCTGGCTTATTAGACCGAACGCATCCACACGTGGGGGATGTCATCCTCTTCGTGAATCTCCGACACCGGCGTAAAGCCGAATGCGCCGTAGAAGCCTTGCAGATGCGCCTGCGCATGCAAACGGATCGGCGTGCCGGGCCACTGCGCACGGATATGCGCGAGCGAGCGTTCGAGCATCGCGTTGCCGAGGCCGATGCCGCGGAATTCCGCCGTGGTCAGGACACGGCCGATGCGGATATCGGCATCGTCGGCATCCGGCAGCAGCACGCGCAGGTAGCCCGCGAGCGGCGGCCGCTTTTCACCCGCGCCGAAGGCAAGCAGATGCCATGCATCTGAATCGAGCCCGTCGATGTCGCCGTACAGGCAGTTTTGCTCGATGACGAACACCGCGCTGCGAGCAGCCAGCATCGCATAGACTTCGGCGCCCGAGAGATCTTCGAACGCTTTCCAGCGCCATTCGAGTTGCGCCAGTCGCGTGGCGGCGGTTTGCTGTGGTTCAGTCATGGAAAGGCTTTAAAAAAGATGCGCCTGCAGGAGCGGCGGCAATGCGAAATTATGCCGCGCGTGGCGATCTTAGGCTATGCCGTGCCGAGATTGGCGCGATTGGCTGCGCGATCCACGCACGTGCTGCACTCAGCCACCATCCCCCGATCACGCCGGCGCCACACCACGCATCCCGAACGCTTCGTGGTGAATTGCATCGATATCACCGCCAGCCGCAACCCTGCTAGCTGCTGGCAAAAACCGGCTCGACGGGCTGTGCAAGACATTCGATCAGGTTACCGGGCCCGCACAAATGCAACGCGCCCACCACCACCAAGGTCCGCTCCGGCCGTCCGAGCAGTTCCTGCACACGCGCCGCCCACGCGCGATTGCGGGCATCGAGAATCGCGTGGCGGATGCCGGGCAAATTGAACATCGGCGACTCGACGGCGATCTCATGCACGGCCTGCAAATCACCATGCAACCAGGCGGCGTGCATTCGCTCGAGCGTGCGTTGTGGTTCGTCGAGATCGGACATCAGCATACCGAGTGCGGTGCCGACTGCTTCGAGCGAAATCGATTCGAGCGAGGCCGCCACGTCCTGCGCGGTCTCGAGATAGCGGTACGGTTTGGCTTGCGTCTGCGCCGAGCGCAACATGCGCGGCTCGACACCTTCGACAACTTGCTGGAACAGCGTCGGCGCGACGATCAGCGCCGCCCACGGACGCAGCTCGACGAGCGGCGCCAACGGCCCCTCTGCGGGCCATACAGCCTGCAACTGCGTCCAGGCATCCGCGGAGAGCAAAGGCTGCAACCGATCAGCACCGCCTTGCGGAGGCGCCTTCAGAAACGGCAGGATCGTCGGCGGATCGGATTCGAAGACCAGCGATTCAGCCCAGTCATAGGCTTCGACGATCCATGGCGGCGTTCTGCGGCTCGTTGCCGGAAACAGATGCATCGAGCCGAGCAGACGGACGTTGGTGCCGGTGAGTTCCAGGTACATGCAGCCTCGTGTGAATGAGCAATTGCACAAAGCGGCGCTCGGGTAATCAATCAGGCGATTCAATCGACAGCGCGCAGCGCGACAGACCGTCTCGTGATCCCACGCCACGCGGATCGCACCGTGAAGGTGACGAACAGCAGGAAGACGATCTGCGAAAGGTACAGGTCGAGGCGGATCGGATGATGCAGCGCGAACCACGAATTGTGCACTACGTCCGTCACGATGACAGCGACGCAAAGGATCAGCCCTGCGCCAGGACTGACCAACAGGAGCAACGCCGTGAGCGGATCGATGAAGAGCAGCGACGTCCAGTAGATTCGCGTCAGAGGTGCCGCGCCGCCATAGTCCCACCAGAGTCCGTGAACCAGGGCCACCTGCAGATGTGTCCAGGTGGCGCCGCACAGGCATAGCGCGTAGATCAGGCGCAGATAGAAGGAGCGGCGTTCAAGGTTTGGGATAGGCATACCGGGTCGGCTTTGCAATAAATATTGGAAAAAAAGCCCCGGCGTTCGGGGCTTTTTTCTCTCGCGGCGAAAACTGACAGTTTAATCGCGGGTACTCCAATCATTCCGTGCTTCTTTTGTACGACTCCAGCTCTCCCGTATAACGCTCGTTTCGTATGCCATTACTGCCGTAATATTCTTCCACCGATTTCACCCAGCGGCCGATCTCGGGCACATACCAGAATGCTTTATAGGTGCGTCCAGTCAATTGGGTGGGCCCGGTTTTCTGCGCATGAGTGATCATGGCGGTATCGCCCTGCTGCGTCTGCACGGCTTGAGTAACGGTTTGCGTCGGCTCGAGTTGCGCAACCCAATCGCCTTCCGCTTCGACTTTAATCGCCTGAAATTTTCCAGCCGGCACCTCGACGGTTTCTACACCCACCACCCGATATTGGCTGCTCCACTTTTGCGAAGCGAAGACCTTGTTCGGGTGCTGTTCCGTGTACTCCACGTTCCAGGTTTTGCCCGGCGATAGCGGAAAAACAAACGGCCGATTGACAACCACCTCCGCGCCATTCACGTTGCGTTCACGGCTCCAGTCGGCGCCCGCGATCACCTCATTCGGCGTTTGGGTCGAACCCGACTGCTTCGACGTGTAGTAGATGTGGGAAGGCGTTGTGCGCAAGACCGTCACTTCGTCGTGCGATTGGCGCCACGTCGAAGGCGCCTTCTCGAAGGTATTGACGTAGGTCCATGAATCCCCGCCTTTAATCGCAGGCGGCGGTGCCGATTGTGCGATCGCCAGCAACGGCAACCCAACGGTAAACAGCACAGCAGCAGTTATGGTCTTTTTCATTGGTCGAATGTTGTATTAACAGCGTGTTTGCCCTGCCCCGTGTTTTCGCGGCCGATAAACATCAAGACGATTGCATCGTATTTCTAACGATGTCTCTGAATACGCGAAACAGCATGGGATACTGTACAGGATTGACAACGAACTGCTATCGATCAATGTTTAATTCGGGGTCGCTAAAAATCAACAGAACAACATTGAAAGATAAAAAATAACAAATGAAAGAAAATAAAAAGCGATTGGTAAATCGGAATTGCATGCGTACGCGCCTGCATAGTCCACGCTGAAGGTTCCGGCATTGACGGCGTCATCCTTACTCGTCAATGGCGCTGTCTATTGCACGGCGGTTCCGCCGCAAGTTCGGGTCAGCTACCCGGGAGCGAATGTCCAGGAAGATTATCTGGCCTCGGCCGGTAAAACAGTGGTCCGTACCTTAGTTGGCGCCAGCGACAGTGTCGTGCCATTGTCGGGCTTGATTTCCGCCTCACTGCCGAACTGTTTGCCAGTAACGCCGTTGGTCTTCTCACGAACACGCAACGGACAACGATGAAGGTCTGCGCGCAGGAATGCGCCACGTTGCACTGAAACCCGCTGCGTTGACATCAGCGACAACGCGCCCCAAAAAGAAAAGCCCCGACAAGTCGGGGCTTTTCTTTACATCAACTACTGGAGGCGCGAGCCGGAGTCGAACCGGCCTAAACGGCTTTGCAGGCCGCTGCATAACCGCTTTGCTATCGCGCCGCAAGCGGACTGGAACCTAGCTGCAGATTCTCAGATTTGTCTGGTGGGTTACCGTAATGACCGGCCCACCAAACAAAAAGGGAAGCGTTGCTTCCCCTTATGTATGGAGCGGGAGACGAGGCTCGAACTCGCGACCTCAACCTTGGCAAGGTTGCGCTCTACCAACTGAGCTACTCCCGCATTGCCCTACTTCACAACGCATTGCACTTTTACTTCGCCAAACAATGCGCTGCTTCAAAATTTGGAGCGGGAGACGAGGCTCGAACTCGCGACCTCAACCTTGGCAAGGTTGCGCTCTACCAACTGAGCTACTCCCGCATTGCACTGCTTTTCCTACTAACTGCTGCCTAGTTACTGCAACAACTCTCTTACTGCCACCGACGTTTCGAACTGCGTGCATCGGAGAAACGAGATTATGGAGAAACGACTGAAACGTGTCAACCCCCTTTGCGAATGTCTTTAACGGAAAAGATTTCACTCATGCTTCGGGGACGTTCGGACACGCTAGCTGCCCTGGCGTCGCGCGCCGATCGTTCTCCAGTCAGTCACGCAACACCGCCCCGCTCGCGGATCTGCGGCCACGCGAGTTTCATGTAATAGAGCATCGACCAGATCGTCAGGAACGCGGCCAGATAGATCAGCCACAGGCCCCACACACGCGTATCGACAAAGACACCGCCACCGAACGGCAATGGCCCGTAAAACAGCAGCATTGGAATCGCGACCATCTGGCATACGGTCTTGAACTTGCCGAGCGAATTCACCGCGACGCTCTTCGATGCGCCGATCTGCGCCATCCACTCGCGCAGCGCCGAGATGGCGATCTCGCGTCCGACGATCACCAGCGCGATCGCCGAATCGATCCGTGCCAGTTGCACAAGGACCAGCAACGCCGCCGTCACCATCAGCTTGTCGGCGACCGGATCGAGAAACGCGCCGAACGCCGAGGTCTGATTCCATTTACGGGCCAGAAAGCCGTCGAACCAGTCGGTGAGCGCCGCCAGAATGAAAATCGTCGCGGCCGCCAGATTGCGGTGCGCCGGGCTCATCATCATGTCGGGCAAATAGAACACGCCGACGACGAGCGGAATCAGGACGATCCGCAGCCAAGTCAGGAAAATCGGGAAATTAAACGGCATGGGCAGGCGCAGCGTCTGACAAGGGAGATGCAATTGTGCCGTGTCACAAGGCCTGCCACAAGCGAAGCGGCGCGCGGGGCCACGCACGCGCAATGCCGGAGCATGGCTCATCAACCGGCTGTCAGCAGCTTTTGCGTCGCCTGTTCGCTGCTGGTCAACCGCTTGCCGGACACACCCCAGTCGTTTTTTGACGAGCGGCTCGCCGTTCCTCAGGCAACGCGGCGCACCGTCGTCAATGCAACTGCCGGTAGATCTGCTCGGCAAGCGCCTGCGAAATCCCTTCTACGCTCGCCAGGTCCTCGACGCTGGCCGCGACCACCCCACGCAGGCCGCCGAAGCGCGCCAATAGCCGCTGACGCCGCTTCGCGCCCACTCCTTCGAGCTCTTCGAGCCGCGAGGTCTGGCGAGTCTTGCCGCGCTTCGCGCGCATGCCGGTGATCGCAAAACGGTGTGCCTCGTCACGGATTTGCGCGACCAGCATCAGCGCCGCGCTTTCCTTGCCGAGTTCGAGCGCCGCGCGGCCGTCCGCGAAAATCAGGGTTTCGAGACCGACCTTGCGCCCCTCGCCCTTCGCGACACCGACCAGCATGCCGGTATCGAGACCCAGTTCGGTGAACACCTGGCGCGCGATTTCGACCTGGCCCTTGCCGCCGTCGATCAACACGATGGTCGGCAGGATGCCGCCGGCCGCAGCCGGTTCCGCGGCATCCGATGCGAGCGCCGGGTCCGCGGCCGCGTCGCTTTGCAATTCAGCTGCTTCGTCCGTGGCGTTTGCAGCGGCCTGCGCGACCATCTTCTCGTAGCGACGCGTGAGCACCTGGCGCATTGCGGCGTAATCATCACCGGGCGTAATGCCGGTGATGTTGTAGCGACGGTATTCGGACGACTGCATCTTGTGATGGTGATACACCACGCACGACGCCTGGGTCGCCTCGCCCATTGTATGGCTGATGTCGAAGCACTCGATACGCAGATGCGCGAGGTCCTCGCACTCCATGCCGAGCGTGTCGGTGAGCGCGCGTGTGCGGGCCTGCTGCGAGCCTTGTTCCGAGAGCAAACGCGCGAGCGCAAGCCGCGCGTTCTGCTCGGCCATGGCGAGCCACGCGCGCCGTTGGCCTTGCGGCTGGCGCAGCACCGTCACCTTGTGTCCGGCCTGCTCGATCAGCACATCGACCAGTTCGCGCGTGGCCGGCGCGTGGCTGACCACGAGCACCGGCGGGACGCGATTGCCGATGTAGTGCTGCGCGATGAACGCTTCCAGGACTTCAGATTCGATGCCGCCGGCGATTGCGCGGCCTTTGCGCGGCGCCGAGGCCTCGGCTTCGGACCCGGCCGCGTCATCCGCTTCATCTTCAGCCTCGATAGCAGCGTCTGCCTCGTCGTCCTCTTCGTCCTCTTCGGCAGGCATCTCCTCAGCGATTGTGAGCGCGTCAGTTGCATCGGACGAGGCGTTCGCCCCGGTCGCCGCCGCGTCGTATAGCGAAGCTGCGGCGCTCGTGACATCGACTGACAGCTCATCGTCGCCGCCGTCTTCAAGCCCGCCCTCACCGGCCGTCAACGCGCTTTCCACATGCGCCGGGAAATACGCCTTGTCACCCAGATGCCGTCCGCCGCGCACCATCGCGAGATTCACGCACACGCGTCCGCCGAGCGCCACGACCGCGAGAATATCCACGTCGCTATCGCCGCCGACTTCAATCGCCTGCTGATGCAGCACCGTCGACAGCGAACTCATCTGATTGCGCACCGCCGCAGCCTGCTCGAACTTCAGCTCGCCCGCGAATGCGTGCATTTTCTGCTCGAGTTCCTTCATCACCTCACCCTGCCGGCCGAGCAGAAAGCGCGACGCATTGGCGACATCGCGCGCGTAGTCCTCTTCGCTTATCGCCGCGACGCATGGCGCCGTGCAGCGGCCAATCTGATGCAGCAGGCACGGCCGCGTGCGGTTGTTGAACACGGAATCCTCGCACGTGCGCAACTGGAAAACGCGCTGCAGGATCTGGATGCTCTCGCGCACCGCCCACGCGCTCGGGAACGGGCCGAAGTACTGGTTCTTGCGATCCACCGAGCCGCGGTAATACGCCATGCGCGGGAACTTGTGGCCGGTCAGCTTGAGATAGGGATACGACTTGTCGTCGCGAAACAGAATGTTGTAACGCGGCGCCAGCGCCTTGATCAGATTGTTCTCAAGCAGCAGCGCTTCGGCCTCGGAACGCGTGACGGTCGTCTCGATGCGCGCAATGCGCGTCACCATCATCGCGATACGCGGCGATAGTTGCGTCTTCGTGAAGTAGCTCGAGACACGCTTCTTGAGATCGCGCGCCTTGCCCACGTATAGCACCGCGCCCTGCGTATCGTAATAGCGATAGACGCCGGGCAGATGCGGCAATTGGGCGAGCACTTTCTTCGGCTCGAAAACGTCGGTCGCTTCGGGTTCGGTCATGCAGAATCGGTTGACTGGGACAGTGTCGCGAAGCCTCTGCCTGCGTGCCGCGCGCTGCGTGGCCGCCTGGGCGCGGAATCGCGGACGAGTGCTTTAGAATCGCCAGTTTAGAGCATTCCGCGTGCGTTCGAACCCTGTTGCATCGAATGGCGCGATAGCGCGGCGCAAGCCAACGACGGTCGAAGCCGGTTGCGCCACCCGTCGGCCTGGCCCTGCCGAACCCAGCCATGCCCCCGTTCCACTCAGCGACCTACGCCACCATGCCCTCCGCTACGCCGCCGTCCGAACAACCCGTTGCCGCGCCCACCACCATCGCCTGCGATATCTTTTGCGCGGTGATCGATAATTTCGGCGACATCGGCGTGTGCTGGCGTCTTGCGCGCCAACTGGCGAGCGAACACGGCTGGCAGGTACGCGTGTTCGTCGACGACCTGCATGCGTTTCAGAAGCTGTGCCCGTCGCTGGCGCTGGATCGCACGCGCCAGGCGGTCGACGGAATCGTCATCGAACACTGGCACGAACCGGCCCACGCGGGCGATACGCTCGAAGTGGCCGACGTCGTGATCGAGGCGTTCGGCTGCGAGTTGCCGCCAATCTATGTCGCCGCGATGGCACGGCGCGAGCGCGCGCCGGCCTGGTTCAACCTCGAATACCTGAGCGCCGAAGACTGGGTCGCGGATTTCCATCTGCGGCCGTCGTCCCATCCGCGCTACCCGCTGACCAAAACCTTCTTTTTCCCCGGACTGGGCCCCGGCACCGGCGGCGTGCTGAAGGAACGGCATCTCGACGCCGCGCGCACAGCCTTCGAAGCGTCGCAACCAGCGCGCGAAGCGTGGTGGCTGGACACTACCGGTCGCGCGCCGCCGCCGGCTACGGCCACGGTCGTCTCGCTGTTCGCCTACGAAAATCCCGCCGTCGACAGCCTGCTGGAACAATGGCGCGACAGCGCCGAGCCGGTCGTTCTGCTGGTGCCGGAAGGCCGCATTTCGGGCGCGGTCGCGCGCTTTTTCGACCTGCCTTCGTTCGCCGCCGGTTCGCACGCCGAGCGCGGCAACCTCAGCGCCCACGCGCTCGCCTTCACCGAGCAACCCGGCTATGACACGCTGCTGTGGGCCAGCGACGTCAATTTCGTGCGCGGCGAAGATTCGTTCGTGCGCGCCCAATGGGCGGCGAAACCCTTCATCTGGCACATCTACCCGCAAGCCGACGACGCCCATCTGCCCAAGCTCGACGCCGCGCTCGCCCACTACGCCCGCACCCTGCCCGCCGACGCGCGGGACGCCCTCGCGCGCTTCTGGCACGCGTGGAACGGCGCGGGCCGGCCGGACTGGGCGGAATTCCAACATCACCGCGCGGCGCTGAAGCAACGCGCGGCCGAATGGGCCGGCGAACTGACCCAGGTGGGCGACCTCGCCGGAAATCTGGCCTTGTTCGCAAAAACTCAGTTAAAATAAGCGGTTATCCAACGGCCGACGACGCAAGCGCGGCCCGATCGTAGCGAGTAGGTTGGTCAATTCGTCTGGCAAATTCGCCAGGTCAACTGCCAAAGCCGACTCGCGAGGCAAACTCAACAGGCCAGTCCGCTGGCCTTGGCGAACCCGGCATCGAAAGATGCATGACGCGCACTCAGCTTGGCAGTGAGTGGCGCAATGTCAAAAAAGGGGCGCATCCTGTCGATCGGCGCCACTCGTGAGCACGCCCGCACAGGGTAAAAAGCAGGAAACGGATTGCAGGGGGTGCAGGAATGCAGCCTCGCCGCGGATTATTGCGGCAAACCGGCCGCGCTCCATGCACCGCTTCCCGCACAGTGCCGCTTCCCAAGCGGCGCCGCGCCAGGTGCAAGGAGCCGCGAAGCCGCTTGCGCCGTATGCCGTTGAGCAAAAGTTGAAGCTACTTATTTCGTACAGGACAGTTTTATGAAGACCGCACAGGAACTCCGCACCGGTAACGTCGTGATGATCGGCAGCGACGCGATGGTCGTGCAAAAGGCCGAATACAACAAGTCGGGCCGTAACTCCGCCGTCGTGAAGATGAAGTTCAAGAACCTGCTGACCGGCGCAGGCATGGAAAACGTGTACAAGGCCGACGACAAGTTCGACGTCGTCGTGCTGGAGCGCAAGGAAGTCACCTACTCGTACTTCGCTGACCCGATGTACGTGTTCATGGACGCCGACTACAACCAGTTCGAAGTCGAAGGCGAAATGATGGGCGACGCCCTCCATTACCTCGAAGACGGCATGGCTTGCGAAGTCGTGTTCTACAACGAGAAAGCCATCTCGGTCGAACTGCCGACCACGCTGGTCCGTGAAATCATCTACACGGAACCGGCAGTCAAGGGCGATACGTCGTCGGGCAAGGTGTTGAAGAACGCCAAGCTGACCACCGGTTTCGAACTGCAAGTGCCGCTCTTCTGCAACATCGGCGACAAGATCGAAATCGACACGCGCACGCACGAGTACCGCAGCCGCGCCTAAGCGCCTGCAGCCTGAATCCTGCTGCCGGAGCAAGTCCGGCGCGGCGATAAATAAATGGCAAAAAAAGCGCCCGCTTTGGGCGCTTTTTCTTTTTTGCGTCACCGTGTATGGTTGTGGAAATCTTTACCGGCCGTTTCTCAAAAATGCCTGTCCGTCACGCTTCTCTTCCCGCCTTGCGTCCAACAAACCATTGATAAGCTTAAGTAATTGACTTTGGCACAGTCCATGCTTCTACTGGGTACAGGCCGATAAGGCTTTATTTCCCAACTCCGGAGAGGCGACATGAACCATGACATCGCTGAAGGCAAGTGGAAGCAAATGGTCGGCAAGGCCAAGACAGCGTGGGGTGAATTGACGGACGACGAGTTGACGAAGGCAGAGGGCCGCGCCGACAAACTGACCGGGCTGATCCAGGAACGTTACGGTAAGACCCGCGAGCAAGCGGAGCTTGAAGTACGACGCTTCTTCGACAGTAATCGGGATTTCTGACCGGTCGAATGAAGAAAATGCAGGTGCCCGCCTACGGCCACAGCGCGTCGGGGCGGGCATCCACTGAAAAGCAAAGGACCAGAACTACGTGAGTCGAATCGCTGCAGTTCCGCTTGCAGGCCGTGTTCCACGGCTTGCGCCGCGCCCATGCCCATTGGCCCGCGCTTGCCGCGTCGCCATCGCAAAGGTTGCCCGGGCGGCAAAGCATTCGACCGGCAGTACCGGCCAGCCATCGCGCCCGGGTGGCGCGCCGGAGTCCCGGCGCGCCGTATCGGGTATTCCGTCCATCTAAAAAATAGCGCTCGCCATGCCACACGCTCTGATTGTTGAAGACGATCCCAACAGCCTGTCAGGCCTGTCCGCCATCCTCGCCGCCGACGGCTTCTCCGTCGACACCGCGACCACCATCGCCGAGGCCCGGGCGGCGCTGACGCGCTTCATTCCCGACGTTGTGCTAGTCGACCTGAATCTGCCGGACGGCAGTGGACTCGACGTGTTGCAGCACCTGCCCGCGCATCCGCCCGGCGGCGCCTTGCCCGTGATCGTAATGACCGGCAACGCGACGGTCGAGAGCGCGATCGAGGGCCTGCGGCACGGCATCTGGGACTACCTGCTCAAACCGGTCAATATCCCACGCCTACGCAGTCTGCTCGCCCGGATTCCGCGTCCGTACGAGCTAACGGAAGAAGTCCAGACGTTGCGCGCGTCGTTGCGTCGACTGGGCCGTTTCGGCTCGTTACTGGGCCGCAGCGGTGCAATCCAGCATGTGTACGACACCATCGAACATATCGCGCCGACCGAAACCGCGGTGCTGATTTCGGGCGAAGCCGGCACGGGCAAGCAGATTGCCGCGCGCACGCTGCACGACATGAGCCGGCGCCGCAAAGGCCCGTTCATTACGTTCGACTGCCGGACAGCGGCCAGCGTCGCCGCGCACCGCTCGCTCGACAGCCTGCTGTTCGGCCACGAGCGCGGCGCGTTTAGTGGCGCCGAGCAGCGTGAGCCCGGCCTGTTCGAACAGGCCAGCGGCGGCACGCTGTTCATCGACGAAATCGCCGAACTGCCGCGCGCGCAGCAGGAAGCGTTGCTGCGCGCACTCGACTCCCAGACCTTCATGCGGGTCGGCGGCATGAATCAGGTGGCGACCGACTTCCGGCTGATCGCCTCGACGCGCAAAAGCCCACGCGCGGCGGTCGCCGACGGCAGCCTGAACGAAGACCTTGCGCTGCGTCTGGAAGCGGCCGCGATCTCACTGCCACCGTTGCGCGAGCGCGGCGACGATCCCACGCTAATCGCGCAAGCCATCGTCGACGAGTTGAATCACGAAGCGAGCACACGCGGCACCTCGGAAGCGGCCAAGCAGGTCGGGCCGAATTTCCTGCGCGAGTGTCTCTCGTACGAGTGGCCCGGCAATGTGCGCGAGTTGCAGGATCGTGTGCGTCGCGCGTATCACGCGTCGGGCGACGTGCTGGAATCGTTGCGCGCCGATGAAGCGGGCTCGGCAAACGGGCGCGATCTGAACGGCAGCCGCGTGCAGGTCACCGTCGGCACGCCCCTCGCGGACGTCGAGGAAATGCTGATTCGCGCGACACTCGATGCAGTCGGTGGCACGCGTCATCGCGCGGCGTCGCTGCTGGGAATCAGTCCGAAGACGTTGTACAACAAGCTGCAAAGGATGCGGTTGAACTGACTGGATAAGGCCAGCTTTCCGGCGGGCCAGGCTTGAATAGAAAACGGCGTCTGAATGAACTGAACCCCAGAAGCGTGGACAGATTGTCCAACTCCTGGGGTTCAATTCAAATTGGAGGCGCCGTTTTTGTTCGATGCAAATGCGTTGGTTGCTGAGCCGTCAATTACCGCTTGCTCATGCAAACGCGCTGCGCACCAAGGCCTGCGCTTGCAGATACTGCGGCTCGGCGACCAGCTTGCTCCACTTCAGCGCCTTGCCGCGCGGCCGCATGCGTTTGAGCCGCTGCTGCGACTCCTTCGACGGCGTGAAACGCAGCGCGTCCAGCACCTTCTCCGCTTCGTCCGGCTGATTGCAGATCAGCACCATGTCGCAGCCGGCCTGCAGCGCGGCGCTCGCACCTTCCGTCAGCGTGCCACCCTGGCGTGCGGCTTCCATCGAAAGATCGTCGCTGAAGACCGCGCCTTCGAAACGCAATTTTTTGCGCAGGATGTCCTGCAGCCAGACGCGAGAGAAGCCCGCCGGTTTCGAGTCGACCTGCGGATAAACCACATGGGCGGGCAGCACCGCCCCGAGCGAGATACCGAGCCAATCGTACGGCGCCACGTCGTCGCGCAGGATTTCGTCGAGCGAACGGTCGTCGACCGGCATCGCAACGTGGGAATCCGCGTGCGCGAAGCCATGCCCTGGAAAATGCTTGCCGCAATTGCTCATGCCGGCTAACGCGAGGCCGTGATTGAGGCTCTTCGCCAGCAAGGTCACGACGCGCGGATCCTGATGGAACGAGCGATCACCGATTACCTGCGACTGGCCGTAATTCAGATCGAGCACCGGCGTAAAACTCATGTCGATGCCGCAGGCGCGCAATTCGGACGCGAGGATATAGCCGACCGCGGTCGTCACTTTGGTGGCGTGCAGCACGTCGCTGTCCCACAGCGTGCCGAGCTTGCCCATCGCCGGCAAGACCGTGAAGCCGTCGGTGCGAAAACGCTGCACGCGGCCGCCTTCGTGGTCGACGGCAATCAGCAGATCGTCGCGGATCGCGCGGATCGAATCGGTGAGCGCGATCAATTGCTCGCGGCTTTCGTAATGGCGCGCGAACAGGATCACGCCGCCGGTCATCGGATGGGTAAGGCGGCGTTTGTCGTCATCGTTCAGCGTTTTGCCGACGACGTCGAGCATGACCGGTCCGGGAGTGAGTTTCATCGAATTCCGCTAGAAAAAAGCTTGAGGCAAAGAGAGACACGGCCGACGGGCGCCGCGTTCAGAATATTTTTTATTCGTCGCTGGCGGGCGCATGCGGGGCGTCCGGCCCTCGCGCCACGCCCCCTGTTTCGGCAATCACGAACGACACCGCGTAGTCGCGTTCGTCGCTGACCGTCACGCGTGCCGTGATGCCGCGCGCGTCGAGCCATTCGGCCAGCTCGCCGGATGCGACCACCATGGGTTCGCCGCTCGGTTTATTGAGCGTTTGCAGCGCGCGCCAGGTCATCGGCCAGCGCATGCCGAGGCCGATCGCTTTCGAGAAGGCCTCTTTGGCCGAGAACCGCGTGGCGAGAAATGCCAGACCGCGCGCCGCGGAACGCGCGTGGCGCGCGTGATACACGCGCAACTCGTCCGGGCCCAGCACCTTCTCGGCGAAGCGGCCGTTGGTGCGCGTCATCACCGCAGCCACGCGACTGACCTGAACGATATCCGTACCGATGCCGTAGATCGTCATGAGCGCCGCCCGGGCGTTACGCGCTCGCGCCGAGACGGGCGGCGACCATGATCGCCTTCATCTCGCGCACCGCGTTGTCCCAGCCGGCGAAGATCGCATGCGCGACGATCGCGTGGCCGATATTCAGTTCGACAATGCC
Source organism: Paraburkholderia caffeinilytica (assembly GCF_046030355.1). Taxonomy (GTDB): domain Bacteria; phylum Pseudomonadota; class Gammaproteobacteria; order Burkholderiales; family Burkholderiaceae; genus Paraburkholderia; species Paraburkholderia caffeinilytica_B. Next base: position 54,222 of record NZ_JAQQCQ010000023.1, on the reverse strand, counting down.
TTCGATCGCGGCGATCTGCTGGACGTTGGTGTAATGCAGGCCGTGACCCGCATTGACCTTGATGCCGAGCGTTGCGCCGAATTCGACAGCACGCACCACACGCTCATATTCGCGCTGCTGCTCGGCGGGATCGTGCGCCTCGGCATAGCGCCCCGTGTGCAGCTCGATCACCGGTGCGCCCGCTTCGTGCGCAGCACGGATTTGCGTTTCGTCCGGATCGATGAAAAGCGACACGCGCGAATTCGCTTCGGCGAGTTGCTTGCAGGCGGCGCGCACGGCGTCGAACTGGCCGGCGACGTCCAGGCCGCCTTCAGTGGTCAGTTCCTGACGCTTTTCCGGCACGAGGCAAACGTCGTGCGGCTGTACTTCGCACGCAATGTCGAGCATCTCCTGCGTGACCGCACACTCCAGATTCATGCGCGTTTTCAACAGCGGCCGCAGCTTGCGCACGTCGGCATCGACGATATGGCGGCGGTCTTCACGCAGATGCAGCGTGATCACATCGGCGCCGGCCTCTTCGGCCATCAATGCGGCGCGGATCGGATCGGGGTACGAGGTGCCGCGCGCGTTGCGCAGCGTGGCGACGTGATCGATGTTCACGCCCAGGTCAATCACATTCGGCGACGTAAGAAAGAAGCTCATAAGTTCTGCAAGTCGATCAGGATCTGGCGCGTCGCGAGCGGCGTGCCGCCAAGGTAAGTGTTGAGCAGAAAGCGCATCAGCGTTTTGCTTTGCGCCACGGTCTGCGCTCGATGGTAATCGTCCTTTTCCATATCGAGCAAGGTCTGTCCGGCAATCACCGGCCAAAGCGCTGGCAGATCGTCGGATGCTTCGCGCACGCCGCGCTCCGGGTCGAATACGTAGCGGCCTTCGGCCTGCACCGCTTTGCGCGCGACGGTGCGATCGAGCGCCATCGCATAGCCGGTCTCGCGCAGCAGCACACGTTCGAACGAACGCAGCACCTGCACGGGCGGTTCGTCATGCGCGAGGCGCGTCATCGTGACGACGTAGTGATGGAACAGTTGCGGATGCGGGTCTTCGCGCGCGCAGAATTTGACCAGCAGTTCGTTGACGTAGAAGCCGCAGAGCAGCGCGTCGCCCGCCAACGGCAACATGCCGCCGACCCATTCGGCGCCGGTCAGCGTGCGCACTTCGGATTTACCGGACCACGACAAGGCGAGCGGCTGGAAGGTCTGCAGCACGCCGCGCAACGCGGAGTGCGGACGTTTGGCGCCTTTTGCGACGAGCGCAAGACGGCCGTGATCGCGCGACAGCACGTCGATGATCAGGCTGGTCTCACGATACGGATAGCTGTGCAGGACAAACGCGGGCTGCTCCGCGATCCGGTAGTCGGACGCAGATGTGCGAGGCGCGCGGCGCGCCGGCGCTTTGCGCGGCTCGCCTTCGGCGCCTTGAGCAGCCTGAGCGCTTTGGGCGCGCGGTGAAGTTTTTTTGGTACTGCGAGCGGGTTTGGACGGCTCGCGTGCCGGCGCTGCCGGCTCCGAGTCGTCCGGATCAGCGTCGGAACTCAGCGTCATCCACGCGTCATTCGTACCCATATGCGCGGAGTCCGGCTTCGTTGTCCGCCCAGCCGCTCTTCACCTTGATGAAGGTTTCCAGATACACCGGGCCGTCGAACAGCTTTTCCATATCAAGGCGCGCTTCAGTGCTGATCTGCTTCAGCTTGGCGCCCTTCTGGCCGATGATCATCGCCTTTTGCGTGTCGCGTTCCACCAGAATGGTCGCGAAAATGCGGCGCAGACGCCCTTCGGTTTCGAACTTGTCAATCAGCACGGTACTCGTGTACGGCAGTTCGTCGCCAGTCCAGCGGAACACTTTTTCGCGCAGGATTTCGGCGGCAAGAAAACGCTCGCTGCGATCGGTCAGGTCGTCTTCGCCGTAGATCGGCGCGCCTTCCGGCAGGAACGGCTTGATGGTCGCCATCAAACGCGTGATGTCATCCGGATTCTTCGCCGACAGCGGCACGATCTCGTTGAACTGGCGCAGCGCGCTCACCTGCTGCATGAACGGGAACAGCGAATCCTTATCCGACACGCGATCGAGCTTGTTCGCGATCAACAACGTGGGCACCGACGGCGGGATCAGGTCGAGCACCTTCTGGTCGTCCGGGCCGAAGCGGCCGGCTTCGATCACGAACAGGATCGCGTCGACCGAACTCAGCGTGGACGTGACCGCGCGATTGAGCGACCGGTTTAGCGCGCCGCTGTGCTTGGTCTGAAAACCCGGCGTGTCGACGAAGATGTACTGCGCATCTTCAAGCGTGTGAATGCCGGTGATGCGGTGGCGCGTGGTCTGCGCCTTGCGCGACGTGATACTGACTTTCTGGCCGACCAGCGCGTTCATCAGCGTGGACTTGCCGACGTTCGGGCGGCCGACGATCGCGACCATGCCGCAGCGAAAACCAGTGGGAGTGGGAGCGTTCATATTCGGGCTACGGCAGGTTCAGATCGACGCGCGAAGAATGGCGCGCCGATGGCAATCAATGGCCCGCATCGGCGACGCGGGTTTGCACCGCGTCGGCTACGCCGGGTTCGTGTTCGATAGGTGCCGGCACGCCAGCTGCGGGTACGGCTGCGCCGGGTGTGGCTTCACGGCTGCGATGTTTGTCGGCGCTGCGGACGGCGGCGGCTTCTGGCTTGGCTTCGGCGCCTTTTGCGTCTGCGGGCTTGGCTTCTGCGGGCTTTACGTCCGCGGGCTTTGCGGTTTCGGATCTGATTTCAGCAGATTTGCCGTCCAGCTTGTCGGCGGGTTTGTCCGTCGCCGGTTTGTCCGTGGCGGGTTTGTCCGCAGACCGGTCGCTCGCGTTGGCGGCAACCCTGTCAGTTCTCTCAGCGCGCTCCGACTTGTCCTGCCCGCTGTATTCCACGTGTGCGGCACGAATCACAGCCAGCGGCGCGGACGACGTCGCGGTCAGAGTCGGCCGTTCGGCCGCGGACTCCGCCACCGGCGCGGTGCGTGCTTCACCCCGCCCGGCCCCGCGCTCACCGCGTTCACCTTTGCGATCCGGGCTGCGCAAATCGAGCGCGGCCTGTACGCCGGTCACGCCGGGCACGATCTCCTGCTCGGCATTCTTCGCCGCACGGGCGCCCTTTGACCGCTTGGGCTTGGCGACCACGGCGGGCGCGGCGGCCATGACTTCGTCGAGCGCTTTCTTGGCCGCGGCCTGCTCGGCAGCACGACGGCTCGCGCCGGAACCGGAGACCTTGACGTCCAGCTTCGGCACCGTGCATTCGACTTCAAATTGCTGATTGTGCGCCGCACCATGCGTCGCGACGACCGTGTAGGTAGGCAACGCGATCTTGTGGCCCTGCAGGTATTCCTGCAGCAGCGTCTTCGCATCTTTGCCGAGCGTGCGCGGGTCGATGTGATCGAGAATCGGCACGTATAGGCGCTTGATGACCGTCTGGGCAGCATCGAACCCGCCGTCAAGGAACACTGCTCCCAACACGGCTTCGAGCGTGTCAGCAAGGATCGACGGACGGCGGAAGCCACCGCTGCGCAGTTCCCCCTCACCGAGACGTAGGCCCTCGGAGATATTCAGGGCCTGAGCGATTTCGTAAAGCGACTGCTGTTTGACCAGATTGGCGCGGACGCGCGACAGGTCGCCTTCGTCCAATTTGCCGAAGCGTTGGAACAAAAGCGCAGCCACCGCGCAATTTAGAACGGAGTCGCCGAGAAACTCGAGCCGTTCGTTGTGCGTGGAACTATGACTGCGGTGCGTTAAAGCCTGGCGCAACAATTCCGCATTGCGAAATTCGTAGCGCAGACGGCTTTCCAACGGAGATAGGGGCATGGGCAGAGTATAACGCGGGCGCCTGCCCCGGCGAAAACGCGGGACGGCCAGCAGAAAAAGCGCGGTGAAGCGACGTTACGGCGAATTCTTAAAGTAGCGTGATAACACGCCGCGACTGATGTGACCCAGGTGTGGCCACCCGCGCGGCGTGTCGTGCAACCAAGGCATGCGTGCTCAGTGGAATGAGCCGATGCGTTTCAGATCGCTGAAGTTCATCCAGATAAAAAACGCGCGGCCGACAATATTCTTATCCGGCGCAAAACCCCAGTAACGGCTGTCCGCGCTGTTGTCGCGGTTGTCGCCCATCATGAAGTAGTTGCCCGGCGGCACTTTGCAGATCACGCCGCGTGCGTTGTACGTGCAGTTATCGCGATACGGATAATCTTCCGCGCCGACGATGAACGGCGGCACGGCCGGATTGTTCAGAATCGCGTTCTTGCGGCCACCGAGATCTTCTTCAAATTGCTTCGCATAACCGAGGCGCTCTTCGTCGAGATAGTCCGGCAGCGGCGTTTCCGGCACGGGCTTGCCGTTGATTGTCAGTTGCTTGTCTTGATAAGCAACGGTGTCGCCCGGCAGGCCGATCACGCGCTTGATGTAGTCGACGGATTCGTCTTTCGGGTAGCGGAACACCACCACGTCGCCGCGTTCGAGCGGACGGCCCTCGGTGATTTTCGTGTTGGTGATCGGCAGACGGATGCCGTAGTCGAATTTATTGACGAGGATGAAGTCGCCCACCAGCAGCGTCGGCACCATTGAACCTGACGGGATCTTGAACGGCTCGACCACGAACGAGCGCACCACGAATACCACCAGAATCACCGGGAAAAAGCTCGCCGAATACTCGAGCCACCACGGTTGACGCAGCTTGTCGTCACGCAGACGGGCACGTGTTTGCGCCGCGTTTTCGTCGGCGAAACGCTCGCCGACACGGGCCTGCTGGCGGTCGAACTCGGCGACTACAGCATCTGCCGCGCGGCGCCGTTGCGGCATGAAAACCAGTTTGTCTGCGACCCATGCGACGCCCGTCAAAATGACGAGCACAAAAAGAATCAGCGCAAAATTCATAGGGTTCCGTTGTTCGTCTTATTTGTCTTCGACACGCAGGATCGCGAGGAAAGCCTCTTGCGGAATCTCGACGGACCCGACCTGCTTCATTCGCTTCTTGCCTGCCTTTTGTTTCTCGAGCAGTTTCTTCTTACGGGAAATGTCACCGCCGTAGCATTTTGCCAGCACGTTCTTACGCAACGCTTTAATGTTCTCGCGCGCAATAATGTTCGCGCCGATGGTGGCCTGAATCGCCACGTCGTACATCTGACGCGGAATCAGTTCACGCATTTTCGCCGCGACTTCGCGACCGCGATACTGGCTTTGCGAACGGTGCACGATCACGGACAAGGCATCCACCTTGTCACCGTTGATCAGCATGTCGACCTTCACGACATCCGCCGCGCGGTATTCCTTGAACTCGTAATCCATCGACGCGTAACCGCGCGAGATCGATTTCAGACGATCGAAGAAATCGAGCACCACCTCGCCCATCGGGATTTCGTAGGTCAACTGCACCTGACGGCCGTGGTACTGCATGTTGATCTGCGTGCCACGCTTTTGCGTGCACAGCGTGATCACCGAGCCGACGTAGTCTTGCGGCATGTACAGATTCACGGTGACGATCGGCTCGCGCACTTCTTCGATCTTCGAGGGCTCCGGCATCTTGGCCGGGTTTTCGACCATGAGGATCGTGCCGTCGCGCTGCAGTACTTCGTACACCACGGTCGGCGCCGTGGTGATCAGATCCATGTCGAACTCGCGCTCCAGACGTTCCTGCACGATCTCCATGTGCAGCAGGCCGAGGAAGCCGCAACGGAAACCGAAGCCGAGCGCCTGCGACACTTCCGGCTCGTACATCAGTGAGGCGTCGTTCAGCTTCAGCTTTTCCAGCGAGTCGCGCAGCGCGTCGTACTGGTTCGCTTCGACCGGGTAGAGACCGGCGAACACCTGCGGCTTCACTTCCTTGAAGCCCGGCAGCGGCTCGGCAGCAGGACGATTCACCAGCGTGACGGTATCGCCCACTTTCGCGGCAGCCAGTTCCTTGATGCCGGCGATGATGAAGCCCACCTGCCCCGCGGACAGCGATTCGAGGTTCTTCGACTTCGGCGTGAATACGCCGATGTGCTCGACCGGATACTGCGCGCCGGTCGCCATCATGCGGATCTTGTCTTTTGGACGCAGCGTGCCGTTGACGATACGCACCAGCATCACGACGCCCACGTAGTTGTCGAACCACGAGTCGATGATCAGCGCTTGCAGCGGTGCTTCCGGGTCGCCCTTGGGCGGCGGCACCTTGGCGATCAGCGCTTCGAGCACGTCTTCCACGCCGAGGCCGGTCTTTGCGCTGCAATGCGTGGCATCCGTTGCGTCGATACCGATCACGTCTTCGATTTCCGCGATGGCGTTCTCGGGATTCGCGGCCGGCAGGTCGATCTTGTTGAGCACCGGAATGACGTCGACGCCCAGCTCGATCGCCGTGTAGCAATTGGCGACGGTTTGCGCTTCCACGCCCTGGCTTGCGTCGACGACCAGCAACGCGCCTTCACACGCGGACAGCGAGCGGCTGACTTCGTACGAGAAGTCGACGTGGCCCGGCGTGTCGATCATGTTCAGGTTGTAGATCTGCCCGTCCCGGGCCTTGTACGTCAGTGCGGCGGTTTGTGCCTTGATGGTGATGCCGCGCTCGCGCTCGAGATCCATCGAGTCGAGCACTTGAGATTCCATCTCGCGGTCGGACAAGCCACCGCAGATCTGGATGATGCGATCGGCGAGCGTCGACTTGCCATGGTCGATGTGCGCAATGATCGAGAAGTTACGAATATGATCCATTCAGTGCCGATCAAGCAAAAAAGGCGCGCTCGGACAATAGCGGAGCACGCCTTGTAAGTAGGTGAAAAACCTATCTATTTTAGCCGAAAAGGCTATCGCCCGGCGCATCTTGCAAGGCGCTGGCGGAAAAGACGGCTCAAGAGTGGCGTGAAACGGGGTGTGAACAGCGCGCGTTCGCGCCTGGTTTGGACCCTCAACGGGATCCAGAATGGGTCACGGCAACGCGTGCTGCGAGCGCGGCGCGAACCCGCGCCACATCAAGGTGATAGTGACACAGTTCGACGCCGTCGCAGACCAGAACTGGCACCAGTTCGTTATAACGGGCTTCCAGCAAGGGATCGGTGTCAACGTCGATCACGACGACTTGCGCGCCGAATTCGGCCAGCAACGGCTCGAGCGCGGCACGCATGTCGTCGCATAAGTGGCACCACGCGCGCCCGTAGAGCGTGAGTGGCGCCATCACCTTCATTTCTGGGCGCTACGCGGGCGAATCGGCACGAACTGCGTGTTCTCGCCGCGACGGACCAGCAACGCAACCATCTTCTGCGGGTCGAGATGCGTGGTCAGATCGTCGAACTGCTTCGCACTCGTGATATCTGTATCGCCCACACGCAGGACGATGTCGCCCTTTTGCAGTCCAACGCGCACGGCCGGGCCGTCTACCGCGTCGATCTGCACGCCATTGTGCAGCTTCAGCGCCTTCATCTGGTCAGCAGGAATATCGCTAACCGCAAGGCCCAATACGTTCGTGGCGCGCTGCTTCGGCACCGGCGGTTTTTTATCATCGGCCTTGGTGGTCTTGTCCGGCTGCATCTCGGCAATCGTAACCGGCAGATCGCGCGTCTGACCCTTGCGCCAGATCGTAATGGTCGACTTGGTGCCCGGCTTCGTATCGCCGACCATACGCGGCAAATCCGTTGCCGTGTCGACCGAATGGCCGTTGAACTTCAGGATGATGTCGCCCGGTTGCACGCCCGCTTTGTCCGCCGGACCGCCCGGTTCGACGCTGCTGACCAGCGCGCCCTGCGCCTTCGGCAGACCGAGCGAATCGGCCACGTCTTTCGTCACTTCACCGATCGCCACCGCAATCCGGCCACGCACGACCTTGCCGGATGCCTTCAACTGGTCGGCCACGCGCATCGCCTCGTCGATCGGAATCGCGAATGAAATGCCCATGAAGCCGCCAGTACGGCTGTAGATCTGCGAATTGATGCCGATCACCTCGCCCTGCATGTTGATCAGCGGACCGCCCGAGTTACCCGGATTGACGGCCACGTCGGTCTGGATGAACGGCAGATAATCGCCCGTGTCGCGCCCCTTGGCGCTGACGATACCGGCCGTCACCGTGTTCTCGAGACCGAACGGCGACCCGATCGCGACCACCCACTCGCCCACCCGCACCTTGTTCGAATCGCCGATCGTGATGGTCGGCAAGTTGGCCGCGCTGATCTTCACAACAGCAACATCGGTCCGATCGTCGACGCCGATCAGTTTGGCCTTGAACTCGCGCTTGTCGGTAAGGGTGACGTAAATGGTGTCCGCGTCGTCCACGACGTGCGCGTTCGTCATCACGTAGCCGTCTGCCGACAGGATGAAGCCTGAACCCACGCCGCTATTCTGTTCGGGATCGCTGTTATCCGGCGCGTCCTGACTGCCGCCGCTGCCACCGTTATCGCCGCCGCGTGGCGTACCTGGCGATTGTGGCGACTGCGGCAACGGGATGCCGAAGAAGCGCCGGAAAAACTCCGACATGTCGCCGTCGTCCATGCCTGGCGGCAACCCGCCGCGGGCGCCGCTGTTCGACACGCGCGTGGTCGTGCGAATGTTGACGACTGCCGGGCCGACCTTGTCGACGAGATCGGTAAAGTCAGGCAGATTGGCTGCGGGAGCGGCCGACGCCATGTGCGGCACGAGCGGCAAACACGCCGCTACCACCGCGGCCGCGAGGAATTTGCGCACCGAGAAAGTCGTCATATCGTAGCAAGCCGAGGGATTCGAGTGATTCGGAGGATTACTTCGGAGCTTTATATTCTATGGCAGACGCAAATTGCTGCAATGTGGTCTGGGGCACTTCACCAAGCAGAGTAATCCAGAAGTCGCCGCGCCGCTTAACCAGTACGTGCGTGGCGCCGCTACTGCCCGCGCCTTCCTTGCGGGTATTGTTCTCGACCGGCTCGACGAATACCGAAATGGCCGCGAGGCCATCGGAGAATACAGCCTGATCGACCGGAATGGTGGGCTGGCCCGCATCACGCGCGGCCATGGGACGGCGAAGCTCACGAATCTTGCGGAAGCCCGGTACCGTCGGCGTGATCTGCCAGCCTTGCGCGGCCATGTCGACCGGCTCGACCGGCGGGTGCACTACCGTCCAACCGGTCGTATTACGAATGCCGTTGACGATGGCGGTCTTGTCGACCGGCACGCCGATGCGAATCTGCGAAAACGACAACTGCTCGAGCACCTGACCATTCGGGTCAAGCGTTTGCGCACGCAGAAGCAAGCCGGTCTTCTTGTCGGCCCACAGCTTGTAGGCAAAACGGTAGGCGTCTTTCGGGTCGAGCTCGATCACCTGGCTGTCGACACCCGCCACGCGGTCGTCGCCGAGCAGCTTCGGCTCGTACACGGACAGCACCTGCTCGCCGCTTACAGCCAGCAGTGCAGGAAACGAATCTTTGTTCTGGCGCTTCTCGACCACGCACAGATGCCGCTCAGGCACGAACGTGTAGAGATCTTCGTTGTGGCGAAGCATTTTGCGCGGCTTGCCGTCGAGGCTTTCGAGTTGCTCGAATTCGCCGTCCGTGCGGGTCGCGTAGTGGGCGATTCGCGACGTCTGAACGAAATTGCCGCGCTGATAGACGAACGCGCCCTCGTAGTTCTGCTGCTGGGCGGCCTGATGGATTCGATCGAGCAGCTCCGCAGCCGTGCGATGGGCGACGAGAGGATCGTCGGTTTGTGCAAAGACCCGCGGCGTGGCGGACAACAATACGGCTGCGCAGAACAGAAATGCCGGCAGCCGCCCCCAGATAGTCGTTTTATTCAACCGCGGAGTCTGCATCAAACTATTGGCCTTGCGTAGAAACTGCGGCAGCGCGAATCAGCGGCATCGAGCCCGGCATGACCGGTTGTTGCGCGAATTGCTGGTGAGCTTCCAGATACTGATCGAGACTGGCGTCACGAATGATGTTGGCGTCTTGCGCGACCGGCTGGAGCGTAGCAGCCGGCACCGACGCCATGGCCACACGTTGCAGCGAATCGCCATGCGACTGGATCGACGCGACTTGCGTCACACCCGGGCCGCCCGGCACGCCTTGCAATTGCGGCACGACGATCCACGTCAGCGTGGCAGCGGCGGCGGCGACAGCAAAAGCCGGCACGACGCGGCGGCGCAACGCGAGCAAACGGCGCGCGACCGGCATGGCGGCCGGCGCGAGCACGTGCGGCTCGTTGTCGAAACGGGCGGCAAAACCGCTCAGGAACGCACTGCTCGCCGCCGGGCTGACCGCCAGATCGTCGGAACGCAGAGCGTCGCCGATCAGGTGATAGCACGACCAGGCGGCACGATCCTCGCCATCCAGTTCGGAAACAAACGTGTTCAGATGCTCTTCGCCGAACAGCTCACCGTCGACAAAAGCGGACAGACGCTCGCCGCGCGAGCTGGCTTGCGATTGCATCGAGACCGACCCCATGATGCTCCCCATCTTACAAATACTCCTAGTGACACCACTAATCCAGATATTGCCCCGCGCCCCGTCCGGCGGGCTGGTGTTTACCAGCGCTTGCCTTCAGGTGTGTCAAGCAACGGACGCAATTTTGCCGCAATGGCTTCGCGAGCACGGAAAATTCGTGATCTGACTGTGCCAATTGGGCAACCCATCATCTCAGCGATTTCCTCGTAACTCAAACCTTCAATTTCACGAAGAGTAATGGCGGTGCGCAACTCTTCCGGTAAAACCGCCATCGCAGCATTGACCGTCTCAGCGATCTGCTTGCTCATCAACATCGACTCAGGCGTGTTGATATCCCTTAGTTGGTCGGCGTCCGAGAAAGTTTCAGCTTCTTCAGCATCTGCTTCGGTCGAAGTCGGTGCGCGCCGCCCTTGGGTCGCAAGGTAGTTCTTCGCCGTGTTGACTGCAATCCGGTACAACCACGTATAAAAGGCCGAATCTCCGCGAAACTGGGGCAACGCCCGATACGCCTTGATAAAGGCGTCCTGGGCGACGTCTTCCACTTCGGCGGGGTCCCGCACGAGGCGTGAGATCAGCCGGAGAATCTTGCGGTGGTATTTGGAGACCAGAAGCTCGAACGCGGCCTTGTCGCCCTTCTGGACGCGCTCGACCAGCAACTGATCAATTTCTTTTTCGCTCACCTGATAAATCCGTTAACTATAGGGCGCATGGCGGGGGACCATTGTAGCGTCCCCATCATCGCGGCACGTTACTCCGGTAACAGCGGTTACAGTCGTTACAGTCACGCACCGGCACCACGCCGGCCCAGCACGGCCAGCTCCCGGAAAACGGACGCGGGAAGCGCGTCAGCTGCAAGAAGCAGCGTGCGGGCGCGCCCATGATCCGGCGCCAGCGTCAGAACGAGCAAGCGACCGGTCCATTGCGAACAGCCGGCAATGCGCCCCTGCGTCAGCAAACTACCGGCCCGGTTCCAGGCGGACAATCCGTCCGGACCGATTTTCAACGCGACGGGCTGCGCATGCTCATGTTTAACCGCACAGAGCGTCAGCAGCGCCCACACGGCAAACGTCAACGGAACTGCCTGCCAGATACCCAGATGCGACGCGAAACAGGTATAAGCAGCCCCTGTCGCCATCAGGACAAACGCCCCCAAAGCGGCGCGCATGGCGACGGAGCGCCGCAACGCAATCCGTTGCGACGCTCCGCCGGGCGTTGCCGATTCGAGGGAAACCGCCGGGCAAGCCGGCGTTTTCGACTGGCGTATCACCAAACGATCAGCCAATCAGGCGCGTTTGAAGACCAACGTGCCGTTCGTGCCGCCGAACCCGAACGAGTTCTTCAGCGCGACGTCGATCTTCATCTCCCGCGCGGTGTTGGCGCAGTAATCGAGATCGCAGGCCGGATCCTGATTGAAGATGTTGATTGTCGGCGGCGACACCTGATGATGCACGGCTAGCACGGTGAACACGGATTCCAGACCGCCGGCGCCGCCCAACAGGTGACCCGTCATTGACTTGGTCGAGTTCACGACCATGTCTTTGGCGTGGTCGCCGAAAGCGCGTTTGATGCCGGTGGTTTCAGCCAGGTCGCCCAGCGGCGTGGACGTGCCGTGCGCGTTCAGGTAGTTCACCTGATCCGAGTTGATGCCCGCGTTCTTCAGGGCGGCCAGCATGCAGCGGCGCGCGCCGTCGCCATCTTCCAGCGGCGCGGTCATGTGATAGGCGTCCCCGCTCATCCCGTAACCGCTGATTTCGGCGTAAATCTTCGCGCCGCGCGCCTTCGCGTGTTCGTACTCTTCGAGCACCATCACGCCGGCGCCCTCGCCCAGCACGAAACCATCACGATCTTTGTCCCACGGACGGCTCGCCGTTGCCGGATCGTCATTGCGTTGCGACAGCGCACGCGCCGCCGCAAAGCCGCCGACGCCGAGCGGCGACACGGTCGATTCAGCGCCGCCGGCGATCATCACGTCGGCGTCGCCGTATTCGATCAGGCGCGACGCCTCGCCGATACAGTGCAGACCCGTCGTACACGCGGTAACAATGGCGAGATTCGGACCCTTGATGCCGAACTTGATCGACAGATGGCCGGAGATCATGTTGATGATCGATGCCGGCACGAAGAACGGCGAAATACGCCGCGGGCCGCGATTGAGCAGCTCGGTTTGCGTCGCTTCGATCATCGGCAAACCGCCAATGCCCGAACCGACTACCACGCCGATGCGCTCCGAATTTTCATCGGTGACTTCGAGGCCGCTGTCCCGCATCGCCTGGATGCCGGCCGCGACGCCGTAATGGATGAACGTATCCATGTGGCGCGCTTCCTTACCGGGGATGTAGTCCTCGATATTGAAGCCCTTCACCTCGCCGGCGAAACGAGTCGAAAAATTCGACGCATCGAACTTCGTGATATTGGCAATACCCGACTTGCCGGCGACCAGATTGGCCCAGCCGTCGGCAACATTATTGCCAACAGGCGAAATCAGCCCCAGGCCTGTAACAACAACACGACGGCGGCTCACGGTAACCCCTTTTTCATAGATGACAAAAGCACAAAAGCCACAGCGGCCACAGGAACCTGCCCTGTGTGCCCTGTGGCTGTTAGCCGCCCCCACCCCTGGTGCTTCGCACCAGGTCCCCCCGAAGGGAGCAATCCCCCAAGGGGACTTCCTTCGAGGCGGAAAACGCGGGGCGGCCCGGCGTTTTCTTGAAAGTCGGCAATCGCGCGGACAACTGCGCTGTCAACATCGCTGGCTCCTGCACGGCAAAAAGCGCCAGCCCTGCTGGCGTCGGAAACCGACACGGCAGGGCGTCATACGCCGCCAACGCAGAAACGCAGGCGCGAATGACTTTAGGCCTTGACGTTCGCGCGCGCGTAGTCGATCGCTTGCTGAACGGTGGTGATCTTCTCGGCTTCTTCATCCGGAATTTCCATGCCGAATTCGTCTTCGAGGGCCATCACGAGTTCAACGGTGTCGAGCGAATCGGCGCCGAGGTCGTTCACGAACGAAGCTTCGTTCTTGATCTCAGCTTCTGCAACGCCCAGTTGTTCTGCGACGATCTTCTTGACGCGCTGTTCGATATTGTCCATTACCCCTCCAAGGGAAAAGAAGTTCAAAAATACAGGTGCGCGCATTTTATCAGGTTTGACCCGGCAAAAAAGCGGCGCATCGGGTTCCTGTCAAGGCATGCGCCTTACGCTTTTGCAAACGCATCAAGGCGCGGATAGTAACCGAAATTGGTTACGACATGTACATTCCGCCGTTCACATGCAATGTCGTGCCGGTGATATAGCCCGCTTGCGGCGACGCGAGGAAGGCCACGGCGTGCGCGATATCGTCCGGGCTGCCAAGGCGGCCGAGCGGAATCTGCGTCTTCAGCGCGGTTTGCTGTTCTTCCGGCAGGGTTTTGGTCATGTCGGTATCGATGAAGCCCGGCGCGACGCAATTGACGGTAATGCCGCGGCTGCCGATCTCGCGCGCAAGTGCGCGCGTCATGCCTGCTACGCCCGCTTTCGCGGCTGCATAGTTGACCTGCCCCGGGTTGCCGGCCGAGCCGACCACCGACGTGATGTTGATGATACGGCCGCCCTTCGCCTTCATCATCGGACGCAACACGGCCCGCGACAGACGGAAGACCGACCTGAGATTGGTGTCGATCACCGCGTCCCAGTCGTCGTCCTTCATGCGCATCGCGAGCTGGTCTTGCGTGATGCCGGCGTTGTTCACCAGCACGTGCAGTGCGCCGAATTCCTTCACGGTGCCGTCGATCAGCGCTTCGGCTGCGGCAGCGTCGTTGACGTTGAGCACCGCGCCGCGGCCGCTTACGCCCGCCGCGTTAAAGGCTTCGCTGATCGCAGCCGCGCCGCTTTCGCTGGTCGCCGTGCCGATCACTGTCGCGCCCTGGCGCGCCAGCTCCAGCGCGATTGCACGGCCAATGCCGCGGGACGCGCCCGTCACGATTGCGATTTGCTTGTCGAGAGTCTGTTCCATCTGTCAGTCCGGATGCCCTTCGGAGGGCTGATTGATTCCTGATGTCGCGCTTGCGGCCTGCTTGCGCCCCATGAAGCGGCGTTCAGCCTGCCGTCACCAGCTTGAGCGTTTCTTCGAGCGAAGCCGGATCGAACACCGAGGCGCCGATCAGATTGCCGTCGATACGCTTCGTCAAACCCGAGAGGACCTTGCCGGGACCGCATTCGATCACATGCGTGACGCCTTGCGCCGCCATTGCCTGCACGCTTTCGACCCAGCGCACCGGCCCTGCGGCCTGACGCACCAGTGCGTCCTTGATCCTGGCCGGCTCGTTGACCACTGCGACGTCGACGTTGTTGATCACCGGAAGCGACGGCACCTGCACGTCAATGCTCGCCAGATACTCGCGCAATTGATCCGACGCAGGCTTCAACAGCGACGAGTGGAACGGCGCCGACACCGGCAGCGGCAACGCACGCTTTGCGCCCTTCGCCTTCGCAACTTCGCAAGCCTTTTCGACAGCGGCCTTGTGACCGGCGATCACGACTTGCGCCGGCGCGTTGAAATTCACCGCTTCGACGACACCCGCGACCGACGCTTCGGCGCAAACCGCGCGCACCGTATCGTCATCGAGGCCGAGAATCGCGGCCATGCCGCCTACGCCGACCGGCACAGCCGTTTGCATGGCTTGCGCGCGAAAACGCACGAGCGGCACAGCATCGCGAAACGCGATCGCACCCGCCGCGACCAGCGCGGTGTATTCGCCGAGGCTATGGCCGGCGACGATAGCCGGCTTCGGACCACCCGCCTGCTGCCACGCGCGATAAATCGCGTACGCGGCGGTCAGCATGACCGGCTGGGTATTGGTGGTGAGGTTCAGATCTTCGACGGGGCCTTCGGCGATCAGTTTGCCGAGGTCCTGATTGAGCGCATCAGAGGCTTCCTGAACCGTCTCACGCACGACCGCGTGATCGGCGAATGCATTGAGCATGCCGACCGACTGCGAGCCCTGCCCAGGAAAAACGAACGCAAATTTCATATCGTCCCCAAAATCGATGTTGTCAGATGTGGGTGGCGCGCCCGGTTGATGGCGAGCGCGCTCAAGCGTAGCCGAGCGCCGCAAAGAGCGCTCGCCACCACGTCGCCGCTATCAGTAGCGGATAACCGACGCGCCCCAGGTGAAACCGCCGCCGACGCCTTCGATCAGCACGTTCTGGCCGCGCTTGATGCGGCCGTCGCGCACCGCGACGTCGAATGCGAGCGGAATGGACGCAGCCGACGTATTGCCGTGCTCGCCCACCGTGACGACCATGCGTTCCTGCGGCAAGCCGAGCTTACGGCAGGTGCTTTGCATGATGCGGATATTGGCCTGATGCGGAATAAGCCAGTCGATCTGGTCGGCCGACAGATTCGCTTTTGCGAGTGCCTCAACGGCGACTTTTTCGAGCACATTGACCGCGAGCTTGAACACGGCCTGCCCGTCCATGTGCAGGAACGCGCTGCCCTCGATCACGCCGCCGTTCACGTTGCCCGGCGTACAGAGAATGTTCGAATGGCTGCCGTCGGCATGCAAAGCGCTCGCCAGCACACCCGGTTCTTCGGACGCCCGCAGAATGACCGCGCCCGCGCCGTCGCCGAACAGCACGCACGTGGTGCGGTCCTTGAAATCGAGAATGCGCGAGAAGGTTTCCGCACCGATCACAAGCGCCGTACGATGCTGGCCGCTGCGAATGAAGCTGTCCGCCGTGGCCACCGCATAAGCGAAGCCCGAACAGACGGCTTGCACGTCGAATGCCGCGCCGTGGTTCTTGATGCCGAGCTTGTTCTGCAACAGGCACGCCGTACTCGGAAACACGAAGTCAGGCGTGGAGGTTGCAACGATGATCAGATCGATGGATTGCGGATCGATATCGGCCGCTTCGATCGCACGCTGCGCAGCGATCAGCGCCAGATCGCTGGTCGTGACATCGGGTTCAGCGAAGTGGCGCGCATGGATGCCCGTGCGGGCAACGATCCATTCGTCGCTCGTCTCGACACCTTGCTTGGCGAGACGTTCGGCCAGATCCTGATTGGTGACGCGCCCGGGCGGCAGGTAGCTGCCGGTGCCGAGCACGCGGGAATAAATTGTCGATTGAGCCATTATGCCTTCGAGGATTGCGCAGCGTAGGGCTCGGCCGGCTGGCCTGCGATCGGGCTTGCGTGACCCGCACCGCTCGCGTCGCGCGCCGCGTGTTCGAGAGAACCCGCATTCTCTTCCATTGCTCGCGCAAGGCGTTCCAGCACGCCGTTTTTGACGGCATCATACCCGCGTTTGATAGCCCACTCAAACGCGTAGGCATCCGCCGAGCCGTGGCTCTTGATCACCAGCCCACGCAGGCCCAGCAGCGCAGCGCCATTGTATTGCCGATGATCGACGCGTTTCTTGAAACGCATCAATACCGGCAGGGCGAGCACCGCCATCACCTTGGTGAGCCACGAGCGGCCGAACTCTTCCTTGATGATGTTGGAAAGCATCTGCGCGAGGCCTTCCGACGTTTTCAGCGCGACATTGCCGACAAAACCGTCGCAGACGATCACATCGACCGTGCCCTTGAAGATGTCGTTGCCTTCAACGTTGCCGTGAAAGTTAAGTGTACTCGCGCGCAGCAGTTCGCCGGCACGCTTGATCGTGTCGTTGCCCTTGATGACTTCTTCGCCGATGTTGAGCAACCCGATGGTGGGCCGCTCGCGGCCTTCGAGCGCGGACACGAGCGCGTGCCCCATCTCCGCGAACTGCAGCAGATGCTGCGGCTCGCAATCGACGTTGGCGCCCAGGTCGAGCATCATCGTATAGCCAGTGGGATTGGGCAGTGCGGACGCGATCGCCGGGCGTTCGATGCCCGGCAGCGTCTTCAGCACATAACGCGAGACCGCCATCAGCGCGCCGGTATTGCCGGCGGAAATGCAGGCTTGCGCCTCGCATTCCTTGACGCGATTCAGCGCTACGCGCATGGATGAGTCTTTTTTCTTGCGCAGCGCGACCTCGACCGGATCGTCCATGGCGACGATCTCGGAAGCGGGCACGACGGTCAGCGCCGGCAGGTCCTGAGCCTTCAGCTTCTTCAGCTGCGCACGAATCGCACTTTCAATGCCGACGAGCAGCAGCTCGGCATCAGGATGCGAACGAACGAAGTTGACGGCCGCGGGAACGGTCACGGACGGGCCGTGGTCGCCTCCCATGCAATCTATCGTGAGCTTTACTGTCATGGAGTGCGACGAATTTCAGGCGCCCTGCATGGGACCGCCGCAAGCGCCAGGGCGCCAACTGCGATCGACACAAAAAAGCGGCAGTTGAATGCCGCCTTTTTGCCGAGCCGGGAAAATGTCAAGCGAGCCGATCGCCACGCGAAACGCCAAGGGGCGCAACGCAGTGAAACGATTAGTCGTTTTTCGTCTTGACGACTTTCTTGCCGCGATAGTAGCCGTTCGGGCTAACGTGGTGACGCAGATGCACTTCGCCCGTGCTCGGTTCCACGGCCAGCGGCGCTGCCGTCAGGAAATCGTGCGAACGGTGCATGCCGCGCTTCGACGGCGACTTCTTATTTTGTTGAACTGCCATGACTAACTCCTAAAAATTTTCCGAATTCTAACACAGCCCGACCCGGTGTCCGCCATTGGCCGAATGGCCAATGCGCCCGCATCGCGCTCCCATGCAACTGTTCAATGCTTCTTGTCGCCCGGCTCACCGCGCTTGAGACTTTCGAGCGCCGCAAACGGATTGGGCCGTTTGGGCTCTTCACCCTCATCAGCTTCGTCCGGCGCGGCCTCGTCGCCCTCGCCTTCTGCACCTGCCACACCAGAGACGAGGCTCTCGTGCACTTTGGGACACACCTCGTGCTTGGGCACGAGCGGCAAGGAAAGCAGCAACTCTTCTTCGATCAAGTCGATGAGATCGAACTGGCGCGAGCCCACGATCACTTCGACTTCATCCTCGTCGAGCGGAAACTCTTCGGCTTCCGCCTCAGTGTTGACGATACGGTAAGTTGCATCGACATTGAACGCCTGCAAATACGGCGTCATGCACCGCTGACATTCAAGCCATGCCGCACCGTGAATCGCGAGCCTCAAATAAGGCTGCGAACCCTCGGTGCCGTCGTCCTGCAATTCCGGTTGCGTCGTCCCTTCGGCTTGCCAGGTGAACGCGGTATCGCGGTCTGGCGCTTCTGCCGGGACTTCGTTTAACATGCGCGGCAGTTGCGAGACGCGCACGACACCCGCGGCCTGACGCCCACTCCGCGCAAATTCGAACAGATCGATATCGTGCGGGTCGGACAGACCAGCAGGGTTGCCAGGATGTTGAGTCATGTGCGCTCCTGCGTCGGCAAGGATTTCGCCGGGGGTAATTCGGTAATTCGGTTTGCAAGCAGTCCGCGGAACTCATGCGCTGCGCTGCGTTGCCAGCCCAGTATTGTCCAGACAGTGGCCCGCCTATGCAATAGCATACCGATGAAAAGCCCGAAATCATATCCGTTTTGTCTTTTCGAGTCAAACACTTAAGCCCGTACACGTGCGATACCCGCACACCCTCGTACGACCCGTCTCTCTAGCCGTTGGTTGCACATGCCAGATTCCCTCAACCGCCCGCCACGCCTGATTCTGGCGTCGAGTTCACCCTATCGTCGCGAGTTGCTCGAGCGCCTGCGCATTCCGTTCGATGTCGTCGTGCCGGCGATCGACGAAACGCCGCTCGCCGGCGAAACGCCCGAAGTAACGGCCCTGCGCCTCGCCGAGGCAAAAGCCCGAGCGGTAGCAGACCACCTGGACGCCGGTGAAGCCGCCCTCGTCATCGGCTCGGATCAGGTCGCCACCTATGACGGCCTGCAGATCGGCAAGCCGGGCACGCACGACAAGGCACTCGCGCAGTTGCAGGCAATGCGCGGCCGCGAAGTGCTGTTTCATAGTGCACTGTGCCTGTTCGACAGCCGCACGGAAGCGGCGCAAGCCGTAGACGTCGTCACCCGCGTGCAATTTCGTGACCTGCCGGACGCTGCACTGGACGCCTATCTGCGCACCGAAACGCCCTACGACGTCGCGGGCAGCGCCAAATCCGAAGGTCTCGGCATCGCGCTGCTCGAAGCCATTCACTCGGACGACCCGACCGCACTGGTTGGCCTGCCGTTGATCGCACTCTCACGCATGCTGCTCGCAGCGGACTATCCACTCCTGGGGGCGCAATGAGCGGCACCTTATATCTGATCCCGAACACACTCGGCGAAGGCAATACCGAAGCCCTCGACGCCGTCTTGCCCGCGCCAGTACGCGCCCGCGCGGCGTCGCTCAACTATTACATTGGCGAAAACGCGAAAACCACCCGCGCTTTCCTAAAGAAAGTGGGCACCGAACGGCCGATCCAGGAAATCGAGATTCGCGAATTGAATGTCAATACGCCAGCCGGCGAAATCGATAAGCTGCTCGCGCCTTTGCTGGCAGGGACGGATGCCGGCTTGGTGTCGGAGGCCGGCTGCCCGGCGGTCGCCGATCCGGGCGCGCTGCTGGTGCGTCGCGCGCATGAACGCGGCGTGAAGGTCGTCCCGTTTGTCGGGCCGAGTTCGATTCTGCTGGCGTTGATGGCATCCGGCCTGAATGGCCAGAGCTTCGCGTTTCACGGCTATCTGCCGGTCGACGCCACCGAGCGGGCCAAGCGCCTGCGCGATCTGGAGCAGCAGTCGCGCAAGGGTAAGCAAACGCAAATATTTATCGAGACGCCCTATCGGAATAAGCCGCTGCTCGATACTTTGCTGGCGACGTGCGCGCCGTCCACGCTGGTCTGCGTTGCGGTCGACCTGACGTTGGAAACGGAAACCATCGTGAGTCGCACCGTGGCTGACTGGAAGAAGAAACCAGCGATCGATCTGCACAAGCGGCCGGCAATTTTTCTGATCCTCGCAGTCTGATTGCGTCTGTGGCTGTGGCTGTGGCTGTGGCTGTGGCTGCGGCTGCGGCTGCGGCTGCGGCTGCGGCTGCGGCTGCGGCTGCGGCTGCGGCTGCGGCTGCGGCAGTAGCTCAAGCCTGTCAGCCCGCCAATCATCCCGTTACAACTAACGCTTAAAAAACAAAAAAACCCCGCACGATCAGCGCTCGATCGCACGGGGCTTTTCCGTGTTGAATCACCGCAAACTCATCTTCCCGCCAAGCGCCATCGCATGAACGGCGCCGCTGCCAACCGCCGCACCGAACTTGCGCGCTACGCGATCCGTAATGCTCTCTTTGACCGTGTAGTCGACGATATCCGGCGCCTTGAAGAGGTCGCGTGCGACGTAATCCGCGTCGCCGAAACCATCGGCAAGCCCCAGTTCGACGCTCTTCTGCCCCGT
Source organism: Paraburkholderia caffeinilytica (assembly GCF_046030355.1). Classification (GTDB taxonomy): domain Bacteria; phylum Pseudomonadota; class Gammaproteobacteria; order Burkholderiales; family Burkholderiaceae; genus Paraburkholderia; species Paraburkholderia caffeinilytica_B. The sequence continues at coordinate 33,519 of NZ_JAQQCQ010000023.1, read as the reverse complement.
CCAGAAAAGTCCCGAGAACATATCCGGCGTTTCATGCAGACGCTTGCCGCGGCCTTCACGTACGGCGTCGATGAACTGCGCGTGGATCTGATCGAGCATGTCCTGAGCATGTTCGTCCATCTTCGGCGTTTCCGGCGAGAACGGATCGAAAAAGCCCTTGTTCTCACCCGAAGTGTGCAGACGGCGCTGGATCCCCAGCTTATCCATCAAGCCGGTAAAGCCGAAACTGTCCATCAGTACGCCAATCGAACCGACGATGCTCGCCTTGTCCACGTAAATCTTATCCGCCGCCGCAGCCGCGTAGTAGCCGCCCGACGCGCACATGTCGCCGACCACGACATACAACGGGATCGACGGATACTTGGCGCGCAGCCGGCGAATCTCGTTGTAGATAATGCCGGCCTGCACCGGGCTACCGCCCGGACTGTTACAACGCAGGATCACGCCTGCCGTACCCGCATCGTCGAACGCACTTTCCAGCGCAGTGTTGATATCTTCCGCGTTCGCGTTCGTATCAGCGGAGATTTCACCGTCAAGTGTCACCATAGCCGTATGCCGGCCGGTGGTCGACACCTTGTCGCCGGAGAAGTCGAACGCGCCCCATACCGCCAGCAGCAAGACGATCAGGAACACAAACCGGAAGAAGATCTTCCAGCGGCGTGCCGCGCGCTGCTCGGTGATGGCCGCGAGCGCGATGCGCTCGAGCGCGGCGCGCTCCCAGCCCGGCTCATCGGCAGGCGTGCGGGGGCGGCCTGTCAGGGACGGTTCCTTCGGTTCGGGAGTCAAATTGTCGGACATGCGGTGCAGTGGAAAGATGGAAGAAGAGAAAAATCAGGGCGTGGCCGGGCGCAGTTCACCGTCCGGCAGCCAGAACACGGCGCGGCCTTCAGGCGTGTCCCGCTCATCAACCTGGACGGGACGCAAGCGCCCGCCGCGGCACGGGCCACCGACGCATTTGCCCGTATCCGGCGCGTAAATCGCACCATGTGTGGCGCACATCAAGTATAAACCGGACGATTCGAAGAACTGCCCTTCGGCCCAGTCGAGCTCCATCGGCACGTGCGCGCAGCGATTCAAATAGCCGTATGCACGGCCATCATAGCGAACAAAAAATACCACGACGCCGCCACCGCCGAACCTGGCCGCGCGCCGCACGCCCGCGCCGCCGTCGACCAGTTCTTCGGACGCGCAAATGCGAACCGCGTCCGCCACCGCCTCGGTCATACCTGTACTCATGCGTTTTCTCGCAGCCAGCCGGACAGGACGCTCACGCTGGAAGCAACGAATTTCGGCGACAAAGCCGTCAACGAGCCAGCAGGATGCGCGCCGTATGTGACACCAATGCCCGCGACACCCGCATTGATCGCCATTTGCAGATCGTGCGTGGTATCGCCCACCATCACCGTCCGCGCTGGATCCTGCCCCAGTTCACGCGTCAGTTCGTGCAGCATTGCGGGATGCGGCTTCGAGAAGGTTTCGTCCGCACAACGGGTGCCGTCGAACAGGCTTGTCAGACGCGACTGGTCGAGCGCGCGGTTCAGCCCGACGCGGCTCTTGCCGGTCGCCACGGCCAGCAGATAACCCTGATCGCGCAATTCCTGCAGCATCTCGCGCACGCCGACGAACAGCTCGGTGGTCTGATCCTTCACCAGATAGTGGAAACGATAACGCTCCGCCAGACGCGGGTAATCGGCCGGATCGAGCGTGGGCGCGGCGATTTGCAGCGCGTCGCGCAAGCCGAGGCCGATCACGTAGCTAGCGGCTTCGTCGGCGGGAACGGGCAGACCGAGATCGCGGCATGCCGACTGGATACTGCGCGTAATGTGCGCGGTCGAATCCATCAGCGTTCCGTCCCAATCGAAGACGATCAGATCAAATTGCTCTCTAGCCATGCGGTGTCGTCTCCGGGTTTGACCCATTGCGTGATTCACGTAATTCATTGAGCTGCGCCACGAAACTGCGGCATTCGGCCGGCAGCGGCGCCTCGAACTGCACGGGCGCGCCGGTTGCCGGGTGCGTCAGCTTAAGGCGGTATGCGTGCAGGAACATGCGTTTCAGGCCTGGCTTGGCGTTGGCGCGCGCCAGCGCCTTGTTCAGCGCGAAGTCGCCGTATTTGGCATCGCCGACGATCGGCAGTTCCAGATGCTGCAAATGGACGCGAATCTGATGCGTGCGGCCGGTCTTCAGTTCCGCCTCGAGCAGCGCGTACTCCGGCCAGCGGTCGATCAGATTGAACACCGTGTGCGACGCGAGGCCGTCGGCCTGAACGCGCACGCGCCGCTCGCCGTCCGTGGTCAAATACTTGTGCAGCGGTTCCTTGACCGCGCGACGTCGCCCCCAGTCGCTCGCCCATTCGCCGTGAACGCACGCATAGTAGCGCTTATCCATCTTGTTCTCGCGAATCTGCTCGTGCAGATTGACCAGCGCGGAGCGCTTCTTGGCGAGCATCAGGATGCCGGACGTCTCGCGATCCAGCCGATGCACCAATTCGAGGAATTTCGCCTGGGGCCGCGCTTCGCGCATCTGTTCGATCACGCCGAACGCGACGCCGCTGCCGCCGTGAACCGCCACGCCGGCTGGTTTGTCGATCACGAGCATGTGCTCGTCTTCAAAAATAATTTTGAAATCGGCGCTCGGCACCGGCGCCTGGGCAATCGCCTCGTTCGGCTGCGCGACGCGAATGGGCGGCACACGCACCAGATCGCCCAGTTCGAGGCGGTACTGCGCATCTATCCGCCCCTTATTTACGCGCACTTCGCCGCTGCGCAGAATGCGGTAAATATGGCTTTTCGGGACGCCCTTACAGACGCGCAACAGGAAGTTATCAATGCGCTGTCCGGCCGCACTGTCGTCGATCTCGATCATCGAGACCTGGTCGCTTGCGACCGATTTCTGGGATATTTTGCCTAACTCTTTCATTATGAATATAATTTGCCCAGCAGTCTGCGGCGGCCGGCGCAGTGTCCGGAATTCGGGCGGATTGCGCAGGCGCAAGCGATAAACCGTTATTTTACTTGCGCCGGGGTCTGGTTGCTCACCCTGAAAATGAGATGCAACATGTTGCACGCACGAGGTCAGTGCCCGGCAGGGACGGCGCCCACAGGCGCGTTCGGTCAAGGTCAGCCTCGACGGTAACGGAATTTTGGTAAAAAAGAATTTAACTTTCAGCTTCAGTATCGGGCGGTCTGACGCCCTGCAGTATGAAGCTGCGAGTTGCGAAAATACGGCGTGCGCCCGAGGCGTCTTGTAGAAAATACAAGACATGGCGACGTCAAAATGAGGCGAGACACCCCCAGCGAGAAAAGACGCGCCGACTGCGCGAACTTCCCGCTGCGGCATGACCGCAGCCTCCGGCCCTCCGGTCACGCGCCCAGTTGGCGCACCGGCGCGAGTGGACGAAAGGCTTATGAAGGTCTGCTGGCAGAACCCGCGGCGTGTCGGGTCGTTATTTGAAGCCGTGTTCGCATGTGCCCTGCGGCACCGCGCCCATTTTTCTATGGGGCCGGGCCCTCTCAGGCAATTCTCCCGCCATTTTTCCCGCTCCAGCGTGCTTGTGAAAACACAATAAGGCGCGGCATGCCGCTGCCCTCATGGCTCTCGCGACTGACAACCGCGCAGCTGAGGGCTAGCTAAGCCGCCTGGAGCCGTTCAATGAAACGAATGTTGTTCAACGCGACGCAGCAGGAAGAACTGCGCGTCGCCATCGTCGATGGGCAAAAACTCATCGATATCGACATCGAAACCGCCGGGCGCGAACAGCGCAAAGGCAATATTTACAAGGGCATCATCACCCGCATCGAGCCGTCGCTCGAAGCCTGCTTCGTCAACTACGGCGAAGACCGCCACGGCTTTTTGCCGTTCAAGGAAGTCGCCCGCCAGTATTTCCGTGACGGCGTCGACATGCGCTCCGCGCGCATCCAGGACGCCCTGAAAGAAGGTCAGGAACTGATCGTTCAGGTCGAAAAGGAAGAACGCGGCAACAAGGGCGCGGCCCTCACAACTTTCATCTCTCTCGCCGGCCGGTATCTGGTTCTGATGCCGAACAACCCGCGCGGCGGCGGCGTATCGCGCCGGATCGAAGGCGACGACCGCCAGGAACTGCGCGAAACCATGGCGCAGCTGCAATTGCCGGAAGGCATGAGCATCATCGCGCGCACGGCCGGTATTGGCCGTTCCGCCGAAGAGCTGCAGTGGGATCTGAACTACCTGATGCAACTGTGGCGCGCCATCGAAGCCGCGTCGCAAAGCGGTTCGAGCGGTCAGCCGATGCTGATTTATCTCGAATCGAGCCTCGTGATTCGCGCGATTCGTGACTATTTCCAGCCGGATATCGGCGAAATCCTGATCGACACCACCGAAATCCATGACCAGGCCCGCGCCTTCATGGATATCGTGATGCCGGACAATGTCAGCAAGGTGAAGCGGTATCACGACGACGTGCCGCTCTTCTCGCGCTTCCAGATCGAACACCAGATCGAAACCGCGTACTCGCGCACGGTACCGCTGCCTTCGGGCGGCGCCATCGTGATCGACCACACGGAAGCGCTGGTCGCCATCGACGTGAACTCGGCGCGCGCCACCAAGGGCGCGGACATCGAGGAAACGGCTGCACGCACCAACCTCGAAGCCGCCGACGAAGTGGCCCGCCAGTTGCGCCTGCGCGACCTGGGCGGCCTGATCGTGATCGACTTCATCGACATGGAATCGGCCAAGAGCCAGCGCGAAGTCGAGCAGCGCCTGAAAGACGCGTTGAAGCACGACCGTGCACGCGTCCAGATGGGTAAAATCTCGCGCTTCGGCCTGATGGAACTGTCGCGTCAGCGTCTGCGTCCGGCCTTGTCGGAAGGCAGCCACGTGACGTGCCCGCGCTGTAACGGCACGGGCCACATCCGCGATACCGAATCGTCCGCGCTGCAAGTGCTGCGGATCATTCAGGAAGAAGCGATGAAGGAAAACACCGCGGCGATCCATTGCCAGGTGCCGGTCGAAGTGACCGCCTTCCTGTTGAACGAAAAACGCGCCGAAATCAACAAGATCGAATCGCGTTTCAAGGTCAATGTCGTTCTGATCCCGAACAAGCACCTCGACACGCCGCATTACAAGCTCGAGCGCCTGCGTCACGACGATGCGCGCCTCGACGAGCCGCGTGCCTCGTGGAAGATGGCCGAAGAAGCCGCCCGCGAACTGGAATCGGAAACCGGTTACAGCAAGCGTGCCGAGGAGGTGAAGCCGAAGCAGGAAGCCGCGGTCAAGGGCATCACGCCCGAGAAGCCGGCCCCGAGCGCGCCGGTCCGTCCGGTGGCAACGCCGGTGCCGGTGGCTGTCACGCCGGCCAGCGGTGGCTTTATCAGCTGGTTGAAGAATCTGTTCGGCGTGCAGCCGGCCGCACCGGCGCCTGTCGCACCGGCTACGACCGAAAAGCAGGCGCGTCCGCAACGCGGCGAACGCACGGAGCGCGGTGAGCGCACCGGCGAACGCGGCGGCGATCGCAACCGCAATCGCCGTGGCGGCGCAGGTGGCCGCGACGCAGCGGGCCGGAGCGAAGGCACGACCGGCGGCCGTCAGGCTCAAGGTCAGCAGCCGTCGCGCCGCGAGGAACGCGAACCGCGTGAAGGACGTGAGGCACGCGAAGGTCGTGAACCGCGTGAAGCCCGGGAATCGCGCGAGCCGCGTGCTGGCCGTGAGCCGCGTGAGGCCCGTGAAGGCCGCGAACCGCGCGAGGCTCGTGAGCCGCGTGAAGGTCGCGAAAGCCGTGACCGCGACAATCGCGGTACGGACCGTGCGGAAACCGTCGAGGGTGCACCGCGCGCCGAGCGTGGCGAGCGCCAGGAACGCGGCGAACGCCGTGAGCGTGGCGAGCGCGCTGAACGTGGCGAACGCCGCAAGCAGCAGCCGGAAGCGGCAGAGGCACTGACGCAGAACGACGCGCAAACGGCGGAAGAACTGGCGCAAAACCAGGCCGCTGCGGGCGAAAACGGTATGCCGGTCGATCAGGAAGCGGTGGCGCGTGAAGGTGAAGAGCGCCGTCGTCGCCGTCGCGGCCGCCGTGGTGGCCGTCGTGAGCGCGAAGAAGACGTCAACGGCAACCTCGCTGCGGATGTTGCGGAAAGCGAAGGCGATAACACCAATGTGGCCGATGAAGCACCAGTGCGCGCCGCGCATCAACCGGTCGAGCACAAGGCTGAAGTGACCGAAGCGCCTGCTGTCAAGCCGGTGGAAGTGGTGGTCGCTGCTGTTGCGACGGAAACCGTTGTGGTCAGTGAATTGCACGCTGCAACCGAAACGCCAGCTCTGGCCGTCGAGAAGGCTGAGAAGACGGAAACCGTTGTGCCGGTCGCAGAAGCGCCGGTGGCGCCGGTTGCGGTCGAACAAGCCGTGGAAGCGCCGGTGGCGCAAGCCGCTGCCGCGCCGGTCGAAGCCGCGCAAGCTGCGCCGGCCGCCAGCGAGACGGTTTCGCTCGTCGAACCGGTCGCTCGCTTTGAAGCTCCGGTTGAAACTCGCGTAGAGGCTCCTGCCGAAGCGCGGGTCGAAACGCCGGCCATTGCGCCTGTCGTTGAAGCGCAAGCCGCACCGGCCCCGGTGGAAACCGCGGCGCCGGCAGCAGTGGTCGAAGCACCGGCCGCCCAGTTGGCACGGCAAGCCGATATCTTCGAAGCGCATCCGGTCGTTGCTGAGGTCGCACCGGCAGTTGAAGCTGTTGCCGAACCGGCAGCCGTCGAGCCGGCGCCCGTCGTCGCTGCGCCGCAAGCACCGCGTAACACCGGTGTGTCGGCTGAAGCCCTGAAGCCGGTGCTGGAACAAGCCGGTCTCGTCTGGGTGAACACCGACGCCGACAAGCTGCGGGCCGCGCAAGAAGCTGCCGCGCAAGAAGCTGCCGCGCAAGCAGCCAAGCCGGTTCGCATGGGTCGCGAGCGCAAGGCATTGCCGCCGGTCGAAACCGCGCCGATGCAAATGGTGGAAACCGGTAAGCACCCGCAGTAAGCGAACCGCCGCCATGCAAAAAGCCCGCCCTCCCCGGCGGGCTTTTTGTTTTATAGCGGTGTTTACGGACGCCGCGCCCCCGCCCGATCGCGGGCTTTATGGCACTCCCCGTATACCCGGACGGCGTCTGGAGGCCGACAGTCACCGGATGCATTTCCGCTAGAATGAAGATCTGGGTTCCAATCGCAGCGCCAATCGCGAGACCGACTGCTGTGCCGACCGCAGCGCTTAAGCCTCACCTAAGCAGCCCGAAACGAAGCATCAAACGAAGCAATTCATGTCCCGACGCGTCATCCCTGTTGCCGATCTCAGCGCGGTGCCGGTCATCTCCGGCCCCGTGCAGACGCCTAGCGGCGCGTTGCACGACACGCTGGGACGCCCGCTGCGCGATTTGCGCATCTCGGTGACGGATCGCTGCAATTTCCGCTGCGTCTACTGCATGCCACGCGCGGTGTTCGACAAGGATTACGCATTCTTGCCGCATAGCGCACTGCTCAGCTTCGAAGAAATCGAACGGCTGGCACGGCTCTTCGTCGCACACGGCGTCGAAAAAATCCGTCTCACGGGTGGCGAGCCGCTGCTGCGCAAAAATCTGGAATTCCTGATCGACCGCCTCGCACGGCTCACCACGCCGGAAGGCCGTCCACTCGATCTGACGTTGACCACCAACGGCTCGCTGCTGGCGCGCAAGGCGCGCAGCCTGAAAGACGCCGGCCTGACCCGCGTGACGGTGAGTCTCGACGCGCTCGACGACACCCTGTTTCGCCGTATGAACGACGCCGACTTCGCGGTTGCCGACGTGCTGGACGGGATCGCCGCGGCGCAAGCGGCAGGGCTCGCGCCCGTGAAAGTCAATATGGTCGTCAAGCGCGGCACCAACGACGGCGAAATCCTGCCGATGGCGCGTCATTTCAAAGACTCGAGTGCGGTGCTGCGCTTCATCGAGTATATGGACGTGGGCACGTCGAACGGATGGAACATGACCGAAGTGCTGCCTTCCACCGACGTCGTGACACGCATCGCCGAACATTTCCCGCTCATGCCACTCGAAGCGCACAGCGCAGCCGAAACCGCCCAGCGCTGGGGTTACGTAGATGGCAGCGGCGAAATCGGCGTAATTTCGAGCGTGACACGCGCGTTTTGCGGCAGTTGTACGCGCGCGCGTCTATCGACCGAGGGCAAGCTGTACCTGTGCCTGTTCGCGTCGTCCGGCCACGATCTGCGCGCGTTGCTGCGCAGCGGCGCGAACGACGCCGCGCTCGCCACCGCTGTTGCCGAAATCTGGCAAGGCCGCAGCGACCGCTATTCGCAATTGCGCGGCAGCAATGCCGCCGCACCTCGCGCGCAGGACGCCCGCCGCGTGGAAATGTCGTATATCGGCGGCTAAGCAGCCGAACCCATGATCCCCACACGCGAACACATCACCGGTCTGGTCCTCGCGGGCGGGCGCGGCATGCGTATGGGCGGTGTCGACAAGGGTCTGCAAACGCTGCACGGCGAACCGCTCGCCGCTCATGTGCTGAAGCGGCTCGCACCGCAAACCGGCGCCCTGTTGATCAGCGCCAATCGTCACCCCGAGGTCTACACGGCACTGGGCGCGCCGTTCGGCGCCAAGGTGCTCGCCGATACCCTGCCCGGCTATCCCGGACCGCTGGCGGGCCTGCTCGCCGGGCTGCGCGCGGCCGGCACCGCGTACGTGCTGAGCGCGCCTTGCGACACCCCCGGACTGCCCGCCGACCTCGCCGACCGCCTCACGCAGGCACTCGACTCGAATCAGGCCGACATCGCCACCGTCACGACTACCGACGCGGCAGGCCACGTCTCGCTCCATCCCGTGTTCGCGTTGCTGCGCACCCGTCTCGCAGACGACCTGGCCGCCTTTCTCGACGCCGGCGAGCGCAAGGTCCGCGCGTGGTACGCGCGCCACAAGACGGTCGAAGTCGCCTTTACCGACGAGCGCGCGTTTTACAATATCAATTCGTTACAAGAACTCGCCGACCTCGAGCGCTGTTGAGGCCCCGGTTGAAATCCCGCTCCGGCCGTACGGTGCAACAGCCGTTTCCGCCGCCGATCGCGACGCCCAGCCCTTCATGACCACGCTTAACGAATTTTCCCGCTGCGTCGCGCAGTACGATCCACACGCGCTACCTGTTTCGGCCGCCCAGGCGATTGTCCGTCAATGGGCAACGCCCGTCACGGCGGTCGAACGCGTGCCCCTGCGGGATGCGCTGGGCCGCGTGCTGGCGGCCGACCTCGTCTCACCAATCGACGTCCCCTCGCACGACAACTCCGCCATGGACGGCTACGCGTTCAACGGCGCGGCATTGGCAACGAATGAGGCTGCGGTCAATTTGACGATCGTCGGCAAAGCGCTGGCGGGGCATCCGTTCCCGGGTCACGTGGGCACGACGCAATGCGTGCGCGTCATGACGGGCGCCTGTATGCCGGCTGGCTGCGACACCGTCGTGCCGCAGGAGCTTGTTGAGCGCAGCGCCGATTCCACCTCGATCCGCTTTGCGGCTAACGCGTTGCGAGGCGGCGCCAACCGCCGCCTCGCCGGCGAAGACCTCGCCCGCGGCCATGCCGCGCTACGCGCCGGCCGCATCATGCGTGCGTCGGACCTCGGTTTGCTGGCTTCGCTCGGCATTGGCGAAGTCAATGTGCGGCGGCGCTTGCGCGTCGCGTTTTTCTCCACCGGCGACGAATTGCGCTCGCTCGGCGAGCCGCTCGACCCGGGTTCGGTGTACGACAGCAATCGCTACACGCTGTTTGCGATGCTCCGGCGCCTGAACATGGATACGCTCGATCTCGGTGTGGTGCGCGACGAACCCGCAGCGCTCGAAGCTGCATTGCGCAGCGCCGCAGCCTGCGCCGACGTGGTGTTGACCTCGGGCGGCGTCTCGGTCGGCGAGGCGGATTTCACCAAGCAATTGCTGCAGACGTTCGGCGACGTCGCCTTCTGGAGCCTCGCCATGCGTCCGGGCCGGCCGCTCGCTTTTGGCCGCGTCTGGTCCGGCGATCACCCGGGTCTCGGGCTGCCCGCGCTATTCTTCGGCTTGCCAGGCAATCCCGTGGCCGTGATGGTGACGTTCTACCAGATCGTGCGCGAAGCGCTGCTGCTGATGTCCGGCGCGACGCCGCAGGCACTGCCGGTCTTGCGCGCCGCCAGCCGTCAGATCATCCGCAAACGCGCCGGCCGCACCGAGTACCAGCGCGGCGTCGCCGGGCAGGATACGCACGGCCAATGGCATGTCACGCCAACCGGCTCGCAAAGCTCCGGCGTGCTAAGTTCGATGAGCGAAGCAAATTGTTTCATCGTTCTCGGGCACGATGAAGCCGATATTGCCGAGGGCGAGCACGTCGATATCATGTTGTTCGACGGTCTCATCTGACGCCTGACTGAATGAACGCTTTCGTGGCAGTTTCTTGCGCGCCCGCTGGCAGCCACATTTGCAGCTTCATTTGTCGCCTTATTTTCCGCTTTACCCATTACCACTACGACACACGGGTTTGACTTACATGAAAAAACAGATCTCGTTCATTGCACCGGGACAGACGGCCAAAGCGCTTATCCTCGTGTATCTGACGTTCTCGGTGCCGATCGTGCTGCTCGGCGTGCTGGTGGCGTTCATCCGCTATGGCTCGGTCGAACTGAGCACCGTATTCAGCGCGCTGCTGCTGAACGCGATTCTCGGCTTCATCCTGCTCTGGATTGCGTGCCACGCCTACAACTGGGTGGCGTCGCGCTTTGGCGGCATCGAAATCCAGCTGACCGACGCGCCGGAAGAGGCGTAATGGCCACGACGATCCGCGCCGCGACGCCTGCGGATACCGGCGCAATCTTTGCGCTGACGTACGAGCTGGCCGAATTCGAAAGCCTCACGCACGTATTCGTCGCGACCGAGGACGGATTGCGCGACGCCCTGTTCGGCGCGCGGCCCTCGATCGAAGCGCTGGTGGCGGAAAACGAAGAACGCATCGTCGGCTATGCGCTGTTCTTCCACAATTACTCGAGCTTCGCCGGCAAGCGCGGGCTGTATCTCGAAGATGTCTACGTGCAACCGAGTCAACGCGGCAGCGGTCTGGGCGCCGCAATGCTTGCCCGGCTGGCGGCACTGGCAGTCGAGCGGCAGTGCGGACGCTTTGAGTGGACCGTGCTCGACTGGAACAAGCAGGCCATCCGTTTCTATGAAAAGCTGGGCGCGCAGGTCATGCCGGATTGGCGTGTCGTGCGCCTGACGGGCGATGCGCTGGAACAGTTGGCCGCAACGGCTGGCTCCTGAGCCAAAGCCGCAGCGGCTTTTACTGGGATTCAGCCCAAACGCTCCGCGCCAGTTCTACTGCTCGTCGGGATCCACGCCCGTTAGCGCGTCGCCAAGCAACCCACTCGCCTCTTCACCCGGCAACGCCTCGACGTCACGCAACTTGCGGTTCATGACGCGGGTACGCGTTTCCGCGGCTTCGATCGAACGCGTGACGGTTTCAAGCTGTGCCTTGGTCTTTGCCAGCACGTCGCCGAATTTGCCGAACTCCGTTTTCACCGCGCCGAGCACTTGCCACACCTCGCTCGACCGCTTCTCGATCGCAAGCGTGCGGAATCCCATTTGCAGGCTATTGAGCAAAGCAGTCAGCGTGGTCGGGCCGGCAATCGTCACGCGGTAGTCGCGTTGCAGCAGGTCCGTCAGGCCCGGCCGACGCAGGACTTCCGCGTACAGGCCTTCGGTCGGCAGGAATAACAGCGCGAAATCCGTGGTGTGCGGCGGCGACACATATTTCTCAGCAATCGTGCGCGCCTCGGCGCGAATCCGCGCTTCGAGCGCGCGGGAGGCCTCCTCCACCGCAATGGGATCGGCCCGTTCCTGAGCCTCGATGAGGCGCTCGTAGTCTTCGCGCGGAAACTTGGCGTCGATCGGCAACCAGACCGGCGTGACGGGCGCCCCAGGCTCCGCACGGCCCGGCAGTTTGATCGCGAATTCAACGCGATCGGCGCTTCGCGGCACCGTCGCGACGTTCTTTGCGTATTGATCCGCTGTGAGCAGTTGTTCGAGCAATGCTTCGAGCTGCACTTCGCCCCACGTGCCGCGCGTTTTGACGTTGGTCAGCACCTTCTTCAGATCGCCAACGCCCGCAGCCAGCGTCTGCATTTCGCCAAGACCGCGATGAACCTGCTCCAGCCGGTCGGACACCAGCTTGAACGATTCGCCCAGACGTTGTTCCAGCGTGGCGTGCAGTTTTTCGTCGACGGTGCGACGCATCTCGTCGAGCTTGGTCGAGTTGTTCGCCTCGATGTCTTTGAGCCGCTGCTCGATCGTCGCACGCACTTCGGCAAAGCGGCGATCGTTCGCCTCGGTGAGTTGGCCTAGCTGCAGGGTCAGCGTTTCGCCGAACTGCTTGAGCGTGCGCCCTTGTTCATCGCGCGCCTGCTGCGCCTGTTGTTGCAGGCTATGACGCACCGCGTCGAGCTGCTGCGCGAAACCGTCGATCTTGCCGCCCTGCACCGTCGTCATACTGCTGAATTGCGACGCCAGCGTTTGCTGAAAGTGCGCGAACCCACCGCTCTGCTCGGTACGCGAGACGCGCGCCGTTTCGGTGATGTCATTGCGCAGTTGCCGCTCGAGCCGCTCATAAGCATGCGACTGCGCATCTGCCGCAACGTCGATCCGCTCGCTGAGCATTTCGAACTGCTCGCTTCCGTCAGCGCGGCTGCCGCGCATCAGCAACGCCAGCGCGATGACCAAGGCGACCGCCAGCACGGCGACGGCCGCCACCAGAATCATTGTCATGAACGCGCCTTGCCGATGACCTCGGGGTTGATCGGATTCGGCGGTCGACCGGCGCGCGGGCCTTCACCTAACGCCGCGATCAGATTGTCCGCGGCGAGGTTCGCCATGGCGCGGCGCGTTGCTTCGGTCGCGCTGGCGATATGCGGCGTCAATACGACATTCGGCACAGTCAACAGAGCCGGATTCAGATTCGGCTCGCCTTCGTAGACATCCAGACCGGCGGCAGCGATCTGGTTCGTGCGCAGCGCCTCGACCAGCGCCGCATCGTCGACAATGCCGCCGCGTGCGATGTTGGTGAGCGTTGCGGTCGGCTTCATCAGCGCGAATTCGGCCGCGCCGATCGTGTGATGGTTTTCCTTCGTGTACGGCAAGACGAGCACCACGTGATCGGCGCGTTGCAGCAGGTCCTGCTTGGACGCGTATTCCGCGTTCAACTCCGCCTCGATCTCCGGCGCGACGCGCGAACGGTTGTGATAAATCACCTGCATGTTGAAGCCCTTCGCGCGACGCGCCAGCGCCTGCCCGATCCGGCCCATGCCGATCACGCCGAGCGTCGAGCCGTAAATGTCGGTGCCGAGAAAGCCGTCATAGGTCCATTTCTGCCATTTGCCCGCGCGCAGCCAGTGCTCTGATTCGGCGATGCGGCGCGCCGCCGCCATCATCAACGCCCAGCCGAAATCGGCGGTCGATTCGTTCAACACGTCCGGCGTATTCGTGCCAAGAACGTTCGCCGCGTTGAACGCAGCCATATCGAAGTTGTTGTAGCCCACTGCCATGTTCGACACCACGCGCAGACGCGGCGCCGCTGCGAGCGCCGCCGCACCGACCGGATCGCCCGCAGTCAGGGCGCCGTCTTTATCCGCGAGCCGGCGCGTCAACTCGTCAGCGGGCAATACCTCGCCCTGGTGCCAGTCGACGTCGAAATACTGCTTGAGCCGTTCGATCACGTCGGGAAAGATCGGACGGGCGACGAGGATCTTCTGCATTGCCATTCTCCAGATAGCGCGTCGAGTTCAACTACCTCGGCGTCAAGATAAGCGTGAAATCAGGCGTCAAAAAAAACAGCCAGCCAGTGACGAGAAAGAGCGGTATCAACACCGCAACCGACCAGCCGAGATACGCGAAAAAGCTCGGCATGCGAACGCCGCGCGACTCCGCGATCGCTTTCACCATGAAGTTCGGCGCATTGCCGATATACGTGTTGGCGCCCATGAACACCGCGCCAGCCGAAATCGCGGCGAGCGTGGTGGCGCCGGTGGTCATCAGCGTCTGCGCGTTACCGCCGGCCAGGTTGAAGAACACCAGGTAGGTCGGCGCGTTGTCGAGAAACGACGATAGCAGGCCGGTCGCCCAGAAGTACATCAGGTCGTGCGGCTGACCGGACGGATTGACCAGATGGACGATGCCGGCGAACGCACCCGCTTCGCCGGCACGCAGGATCGTGATGACCGGCGCGATCGTCACGAAGATGCCGGCAAACAGTTTGGCGACCTCTTCGATCGGCGCCCAGTTGAAGTCATTGCCCGCGCGTGCCTCACGCGGCGTCAACGCCAGCGAAAGCAGGGTGACGCCGATCAGCGCGGCGTCGCGCACGGCATTTTGCAGAGCGACGTGCGTGCCGAAAACGTCGAACACCACGTCCGACTTCCAGAGTCCGCTCATCAGAACCAGCGCGATTACGGCAACGAGAAGCACGAAATTGATTTTGCCGTCGACACCCAGCGGCGGCGAATCCGGCGTCGGGTCGAGAAAACGCGAACGCTCTTCTTCACGCCGATGAAAATAGTACGAGTCCAATGCATAAAACCCAGCCAGCAGCACGCCGCAGACGAACAGCATCGGCAACGCCAGATGCGTGGTGGTCCAGAAGAAACTCACGCCCTGCAGGAAGCCGAGAAAGAGTGGCGGGTCGCCGAGCGGCGACAACGAGCCGCCCGCGTTCGCGACCAGAAAGATAAAGAACACCACCACATGAACGACGTGCTTGCGATTGTCGTTAGCGCGCAGCAATGGGCGGATCAGCAGCATCGCCGCGCCGGTCGTGCCCATGATGCTGGCCAATACGGTGCCGAGCGCGAGAATTGCGGTATTCAGGCGCGGCGTGCCATGCAGATTGCCGCGTACGCAGATGCCGCCCGCGACCGTATAAAGCGCAGTCAACAGCACAATGAACGGAATGTATTCTTCGAGCACCGCGTGCACCAGCGTTCCGAATGCGACGCCCGTGCCGAAGGTCAGCGCAAACGGCGCCAGGAAGAGCAGCGCCCACGCTGCCGCGATCTTGCCGAAATGGTGATGCCAGAATGCCGGCGCGACCAACGGAAACACCGCGATCGACAACAGCACGCCCGCAAAGGGCAAGCCCCACAACGCCGACAAAGTCGCGCCGTCGAGCGTAGCCGCGGAGGCCAGTTGAGGCCACCCGCCCAGCGTCAGAGCAGCAGCGAGCATCATGCTCGCCCACACGGCATGTCGTTTCATATTCTTGAAGTCCTTGTTGGCGCGAGTGACGGTGCGCGGCGGAGGCCCAGCCGGCCGCCACGCTCAGGCGCCACGTACGACGATCACATGCACCCGGTACGGCCCATGTGCACCGAGCACGATAGTCTGTTCGATATCGCCGGTGCGCGACGGCCCGGAGACGAAATTGACCGCACGCGGAAGTTCGCCGCGTTCGCTACGGATCAGCCCGAACGCCTCTTCATGTCCTGAGACGATGCGCGAAGCCGGCACGATTGCAATATGCGTTTCCGGCAACAGACCTGCCGATGCATAGGTTTCCGGCCCGGACAACAAAACGAGCGTGCCCGTCTCCGCGGTTGCACAGAAGCAGCCGGTGAGACCGACCCCATCGCCGTCTTCAGGTTTGCGGAATTCGACGTGGAGGCCGGCTTCGGCCCATTGCAGATCTCGCAGGGTTTGCCATGCGATCGCCTGCAGCGGCAAAGCGTGTTCGGTGAGATAGCGATACGCTGCGGAAGGCACATCGCCGAGCGATTCGACCGTATCGACCGTGGTTGCCATTCTCTGCGCTTCTTCGATAAAGCGCGTGGTCAGATCGGCCGGCATTTCTGGACGCGGGCCCTCGGGATGACGAGCCAGATAATCCGCAGCCGCCTCACGCTCGGAAGCGGACGGCTCAGGTTCGCGCCCTTGCGCTGCACGGATGCGCGCCAGAATGTTGCGGCGAGCAATCGATGTATCCATATGCGAAATCCTCGTGTCGGCAGCCGTGCGATATGGCGGGAATTATACCGGCCGCCCTACGCGGGAACACCCTGGCCGAATGGTCTAAGACAGCCTATCGACGACCCGGCGAGCGCAATCTCTGCGAGATCCCAGCGAGATATCGGCAGACGACATCGACGCAAAACACAGCCGCATGAATCGCACACGCGCCGCGCAGACGCCGCATTACTTCGCGGCGTCTTCCTCGGGTTGCGCAATGCCGAACACCTGACGCAGATACGCGAGATAGGCCTTGTCTTCGCACATGTTCTTGCCCGGCGAATCCGACAGCTTCGCCACCGGCTGACCGTTGCAGCGAACCATCTTGATGACGATCTGCAAGGGGTTGTAGCCCAGGTCGTTTGTCAGATTGGTTCCTACGCCGAATGCCAGCTTGCAGCGGCCGCGGAAACGCTCGTATAGTTGCAGCACCTTCGGGATGTCGAGCGCGTCGGAGAACACGAGAATCTTGGTGCGCGGGTCGCAGCGGTTCGCCTCGTAGTGCTTGAGCAGGCGCTCGCCCCAATCGAACGGGTCGCCGGAATCGTGGCGCGCGCCGTCGAACAGCTTGCAGAAGTACATGTCGAAGTCGCGCAGGAAGGCCTCCATGCCATACACGTCCGACAGTGCAATGCCCAAGTCGCCGCGATACTCCTTGGCCCACATTTCGAAGCCGAAGATCTGCGAATCGCGCAGCCGCGGACCGAGCGCCTGACACGCCTGCAGGTATTCATGCGCCATCGTGCCGAGCGGCGTGAGGCTGTGCTTCATCGCGTAGAAGACGTTGCTGGTGCCGGCGAATTGCTCGCCCAGGCCGTCTTTCAACGTGAGAATCACTTCTTCGTGCCATTGCTTCGAGAAGCGGCGGCGCGTGCCGTAGTCGGCGATCTTGCAGTCTGCGAATTCCGGGCGCGCGCCGAGCAGCTTGATCTTCTCGACGAGACGGCCCCGCCCTTCGCTGTAATCAGGCTTCTGCTGGGTGTTGCGGAAGTAGACCTCGTTGACGATCGCAAGCATCGGGATCTCGAACAGGATCGTGTGCAGCCACGGCCCCTTGATCTCGATGTCGATTTCGCCGTTGCCCTTCGGCGACGGTTCGATCGAAATGTATTTCTCGTTCAGATGGAACAGCGCGAGAAACTCGATGAAATCGCCCTTGATGAAGCGCATGCGCCGCAGGTAGTCGAGTTCTTCGTCGGCGAAGCGCAGATCGCAGAGCTTGCGCACTTCATCGCGAATCTCGCCGATATACGGCACGAGGTCGACGTTCGGCGTACGGCAGCGAAACCGGTACTCGACATTCGCCGCGGGAAAGTGATGCAACACCACTTGCATCATCGTGAACTTGTACAGATCGGTGTCGAGCAGCGAAGTAATAATCATGATGGTGCGAACTGGGACTGCAGGAAAAACGGAAGGCTTGGCTCGACCAACCACGTCAACCCATGCGCGTTCGGCGCGCCCCGTGCGCGCCAACCTGACGCATGTTACCCGAATGCATCCGGATTCAGCGTGCCGGCCGGCGGCGCTCCCCGGACACCATAAACTAATCACGAAAACGTATAAAAGCCGTTGCCTGATGCTACATGCGGCTCTTGACGTTACGATACAATAGCGCTTTTGGCGTTTCGCCTCCCCTGATTCCGCATGCAGGAGCTGCCTGAATGACTCACGTTGTGACCGAAAGCTGCATCAAGTGCCGCTATACCGACTGTGTCGATGTGTGCCCGGTGGACTGCTTTCGCGAAGGTCCCAACTTCCTCGCGATCGACCCCGATGAATGCATCGACTGCGCCGTGTGCGTGGCCGAATGCCCGGTGAACGCCATTTATGCCGAAGAAGACGTGCCGGGCGACCAGCAGCACTTCACCGAACTGAATGCCGAACTGGCGAAGAACTGGCCGAGCATCACCAAGACCAAAGCGCCGCTGCCGGAAGCCGACGAATTCAAGGACGTGAAGGAAAAACTGGCCCTGCTCGTACGCTGAGCGGCAAGGCCTGCGCCCCGCTGCTGCATTCGAATCAAATCGAGATGAAGGCTGGGTATTGACAGGCGCTTAGTCACCTCCTACAATTTCGTTTCTCTGCTGTTTGTTGTTCTGTTCCTCGATAGCTCAGTCGGTAGAGCGCCGGACTGTTAATCCGTAGGTCCCTGGTTCGAGCCCAGGTCGAGGAGCCAAGAATTGCAAAAGCCCGTTAACCAATACGGGCTTTTTTATGTAGATCAAGTTGTACTGCTGTTCCTCGATAGCTCAGTCGGTAGAGCGCCGGACTGTTAATCCGTAGGTCCCTGGTTCGAGCCCAGGTCGAGGAGCCAAAATTTGGAAGGCCCGCATTCGTGCGGGCCTTTTTGTTTTGGCTGATCTTTTGGGTTGACCTGTTTCGGCGCAGGGCCAGGTGAACCAAGTCGGACTTCCTGCGCCTGTTCCGACAAGACAGTGACGCATATCCTGGGGCATTTGCACGGATCATCTGGCGGGCACGCCGTTATACGATGGCGGTTTATCGACGCAAATCCCTGCGTCCAACCCAAGCACTCATTCCCGGCCCCGCCATGAAACCCACCGTGTTGCGCATCGCGCTTGCAGTCACCACCGCCCTGCTGCTGCCCTCGGCCCACAGCGAAGAGGTCGGCAGCGTCAATACCAATTTCCGCATTACCGGCTCCGACCGCGTGGTCGTCGAAGCCTA
The DNA here is from genome assembly GCF_046030355.1 of Paraburkholderia caffeinilytica. GTDB lineage: Bacteria > Pseudomonadota > Gammaproteobacteria > Burkholderiales > Burkholderiaceae > Paraburkholderia > Paraburkholderia caffeinilytica_B. The sequence goes on along the minus strand of NZ_JAQQCQ010000023.1, from coordinate 14,836 downwards.
CGATGATCCGCAAGTGCAAGGCGTGACCTGCTACGTTTCACGTGCGCGCACGGGCGGCGTCAAGGGCACGCTGGGCATCGCCGAAGACCCGACCGAGGCGTCGATCGCTTGCCGGCAGGTCGGCGCGATCCACTTCACCGGCCCGGTAAAGCAGCAATCCGACGTGTTCTCGGTCAGCATGTCGCTGATCTTCAAATCACTGCATGTGGTGCGGGTGGTCGACGCAAAGCGCAACGCGCTGGTGTACTTGACGTATAGCGATCGCGTTGTCAGCGGTAGTGCGAAAAACAGCGTGAGCGCCGTGCCCATGCCGGCGGGCACGACGATTCCGGTCAAGTAGTCACCGCCATGCGGCCAGGCTCACGGCACAAGGACATCCACACATGAGCAACCGCATCGGCCACGGCGCGCTACACTGATTGGTCATGCCGGATCGCCGGTACTGCCGGATCGCAGAATCGCCAGACTTTCACCATGACCGCCCATCGCTTCCAGGATTCCGCCCGCTACTGGCGCACGCCGCTTCTGCCCGGCGCGGATCTGCTCACGGCCGAATATCGCGATCACGAGTTCACGCCGCATTGGCACGATGCGTACACGATCCCGGTGATCGTCGCGGGCGCCGAGGGTTATCGGTATCGTGGTTCGGACTATGTGGCGGAAGCGGGCAGCGTGCCGATCATCAATCCCGGCGAGCTGCACACGGGATCGAAGGCGGTCGAGGCAGGCTGGCGCTATCGCGTGATGTATGCGCCGGTGAATTTCATTCATGAGCTTGCCAATGAAGTCGCCGGCCAGCCGCAAGCATTGCCGTGGTTCGCGCCGGGCGTCATCCGCGACCCCGATCTGGCGCAGCGTCTGGCGCGCGCGCACTGCCTGCTGGAGGCCGGCGACGATCCGCTCGCCGCCGAGGCCGCGATGCTCGACGCGCTGTCCACCTTGCTGGTCCGCTACGCGCAAACGCATCCGGAAGCGTCGCCCCTCGCTGCCGACGACGCCCGCGTCGCGACGATGCAGGAGCGCCTGACCGGCGATCTCGCCGAAGCTGTCACGCTGGCCGAAGTCGCGCAGGCCGCGGGCCTGTCGCCCTTTCACGCCGCCCGCCTTTTCACACAGACCACCGGATTGCCGCCGCACGCGTGGCGTAACCAGGTGCGCTTGCAGCGCGCGCTCGCGCCATTGCGGGCGGGTGTTTCCGTGACGGACGTCGCCGCGGCAAGTGGCTTCACGGACCAAAGCCATTTCACCCGCCATTTCCGGCGCATGTTCGGCGTGCCGCCGGGGCGCTGGCAAGGCAGCTGACGCGGCCTCACAGGACGACAGGACGGCGCCGGCGGGATGGTTGCGACGCTATCGAGTTGCCAGGGCGGTCCCATCCGGCCATCTCAAAGGCGACCTACGCGCCCGCATAGGAGGCCCGCACAGCCGGCCGTGGACCGAACGATGCAATCTCTGGACGACCTTCACAAGTTCACTCCGAGCCCCTTCCGCCTCGCGCACTGCATCAACCCAATCAACCAGCAACCACCCTCTGCAGCTCAGTAGCAGCGCCGCAGCACCGACGCATCTACCGCCTACACACCCACACACCCATAGCAAGAACGTACAAGCCCCGCCCAGCCTCGCCCGCTATTCTTCCAGCATCAAGGAGGCAAGATTGACCCATTCCAACCCTGGCCAGCCCTCAAGCGCAGGCCACTTAAAAGAATTCACCGCCGGCGCGCGCGACATCATCCCGATGATGGTCGGCGCGGCGCCCTTCGGCGTGATTTTCGGCACTCTGGTCGCGTCCGGCCCGCTGCATCTGTGGCACGGCCAGTTGATGTCGCTCGTCGTGTTCGCCGGCTCCGCACAATTCATCGCGCTGGGCCTGATCGCCGGCCACGCGAGTTTCGCGGTGATCTGGGCAACCACACTCGTCGTCAACCTGCGTCACGTGCTGTATAGCGCGACGCTCGCGCCGCACGTCGCGCACCTGTCCGCACGCTGGCGCTGGGCGCTCGGCGCGCTGCTCACCGACGAAGTCTTCGCGGTCGCGTGGGAACACTACCGGCATCGGGAGCCCGGCACGGTGGGCCCGCACTACTTCTTTGGCGCCGGTCTGGCCATGTATCTGAACTGGCAGATCTGGACCGTCGCCGGCCTGCTGTTCGGCGCAGCCTTTCCGGGCCTGCAGTCGCTCGGACTCGATTTCGCGATGGTCGCCACGTTCATCGCGATCGTCGTGCCACAGCTCGTCGCGCTGCGCTATATCGCGGCGGCGGCAACCGCGGGCACGCTGGCTTTCTTCTGGCAGGCGTGGCCGTACAAACTCGGCCTGCTCGGCGCCGTCTTCGCGGGCGTGGCAATCGGCGTCTTGCTGTCAGCGCCGCGATTTGGGCGAGGCGTACGGGGAAGTCGCGAATCCTCGCAAGGCGCTTCACGCGAAACCTCGCAAGGCCCTCTGCGGGAAGCCCCGCGGATCGCCTCAAAGGAAACCGCGGAGGCATCGCGATGAACTATGTCGTTCTGATCCTCGGCATGGCTGCCATTACGTGGGTAATCCGCGCCGCCGTCTTCGTGCTCGGCGACAGGCTGGTGTTTCCGCCGCTCGTGCGCACCGCGCTCGGCTTCGTGCCGGTTACCGTGCTGACCGCGATCATCGTGCCGATGGCGGTCTCGCCGCACGGCACCAGTGCCGAATTGACCTGGCGCAATCCGCAACTGGTCGGTGCGCTGGCCGCCATCGTAGTCAGCGCCGTGACGCGGCGACCGCTCCTGACCATCGCGGTCGGCCTGACGGTCTTTTTTGTCTGGCAAGCCGTCGTGCTTAAATAGGCGCGTTTCAAGGCGCGGTTCGAGATCGACATCGCGCGAAAACGGCGCCCACGTTGCCCTGGACGCCAAATGCGGCGGCCTTGGCACCGGGCGGCGCCCGCCGCGCGCCGCCCTCGCAGGCGACGCATCCCTCTAAAGCCGCCGCCAACACGCCACGCACCCTTAAGTTTTCCCGGAGTCCGCCGATAAGAAGTCGAGGTCCGCTCGTCGGGATACGTCCCGTTGGTTACGCGGCAACAGGCAGGAATCAACCGCGCTGGCATCGGCGTCGCGTCTTACGGGGTTCGTGCGCGAACCGCCGACGTGACGATGCAGCGCGGCAGGACCAAACGGGATAACACATGGGTCAAATCACCCTCACGCTCAAAGACGAGACCATTGCGACGCTGCGCAAGGACTTCGACGCTTTTCTGCGGGTTTCGCTGAAGCTCGATCCGCAGTTCGCGACGCCGTCGTTTGAAGACTTTTTGCGCGCCAAGCTGCTCGACAACATGGTGCCGCTCACCGAACACGCGGTTCAGCGGATGTTGCAGGGCGGCCAGTACGCATGGGCGAAACGCACGCTGGATAAGGAATTCCCGGACGTCGTCGCGATTCTGATGAGACAGGCGGGGGAATTCGGCTTCGGCTTTGCGGCGCGCTCGGAATGGACGCCGGAAGAGCTCGCCAAGCAGTGCCGCGACTGGGCTGCGGCCATCGTCAAGGAAGCGGAAGGCGACGCGGCATTGATCGATCCGCTCGCGGCGCAGATCAAAAGCGCCGCGCAGGACATCCAGGCGCTCGAGGAAGTCATGCAGACACCGGCCTGGCGCCTGGTGGAATCGCTGCGTCAGCGCGTCTACGAGGCCAAAGTGGCGTGCGAAACGAACGTCGGCAGTACGGCGCGCGAAAAACTCGGCGAACTGCGCGGACTGCTGCGTCTGGGCATTTCGCACGGCTCGTTCCAGAAGCAGGAAGCACAGCAGATCATGGAATACCTGCGCCTGCTGAAGCCGGAAATCTTCGTTGAAGAACCGTATGACGTGTTCTCGCGCCTCGCCGCCTGGCTGCGCAATTTCTTTGTGCCGCCGCGCCCGGTGCCGCAACAGCAGCAACGGCAGTCACGCTAAAACCGGCCGGCAGCGACCATTTGCAACCGAGGGCGGCCTCAGCGGCCGCCCTCGGCGTCAGAGGAGAGACCAAAGGATGCGGCCTCGCCTCACGCTCTAATCCCACATTTTCCTGAGCTTCGCCCCAATCTCGATCTTCGCCTGGGCCGCGGCGGCCAATCCCGCCGCTGTCGGCGCGCTCGGCACCGGCACGCGCGGCCACGCATAGGCGTCGAACAAGGGCATCAGGTGCGCCGGAATGAACCGCGTGCGCGACGCCCACACGTGACGGTCGCCCATATGGGTCTGGTTGTGCACGTAAAAGCGCTGCGGCACGACGATATGCAGGTCTTCCTTCGCGCGCGTCATTGCCACGTATAACAGGCGCCGCTCCTCGTCGATTTCCTCTTCGCTGCCGGTGCCGAGATCGGACGGAATGCAGCCGTCGACGCCATTCAGCACGAACACGTTGCGCCACTCCTGCCCTTTCGCCGAATGAATCGTGGACAGAATCAGGTAGTCCTCGTCGATCAGCGGCACGCCCGATTCGCCGCTGGTGGCATCGGGCGGATCGAGCGTCAGCTCCGTCAGGAAGCGTTCGCGCGACGCATAGGTGCCCGCGATGCTTTCCATCTGCAGCACGTCTGCGTGACGGATCGACGCGTCCTCATGGTTGCGCTCGAGATGCGGTTCGTACCAGCGCCGCACCATTTCGAACTCGGCCGGCCACGGCGTCTGCCGCCCATACACGCTCGACATCAGCTTGACGAACGGATGCCAGTCCTCCTGCGCGCGAGCGGGCGGCACAAAGGCGGCCAGCGCGCCGCCGGCGCTATCGGTGAGACCGGCCGGATTGCCGGCGGTGGCCCGGGCCACGACTTCGTCCAGCACCTTCGCGGCGGTGGCGGGACCAATGCCCGGCAACAACTGCACGACGCGAAAACCCGCGACACGGTCGCGCGGATTCTCCGCCCAGCGCAGCACGGCGAGCACATCCTTGACGTGTACCGAGTCGAAAAACTTCAGTCCGCCGAACTTGACGAACGGAATGTTGCGCCGCGTCAGCTCGATCTCGAGCGCGGCGCTGTGATGCGCGGCGCGAAACAGCACCGCCTGCGATTTGAGCGTCATGCCCTGTTCGCGCGCTTCGAGCACCTGTTCGACGACATAGCGCGCCTGATCCGCCTCGCCGGCAACCGTCACCAGGCGCGGGCGCTGCGCCGATGCCTTATCGGTCCACAGGTTCTTCGTGTAGCGCTCGCTGGCAAGCTCGATCACCGCATTCGACGCCGCCAGAATCGGCCCGGTCGAGCGGTAGTTGCGCTCGAGCGTGATCTGCCTCGCGGGCGGATTGAAGTGCGCCGGAAAATCGAGAATATTGCGCACGGTCGCGCCGCGAAACGAATAGATCGACTGGGCGTCGTCGCCGACCACGGTGAGGCCGCGGCCATCCGGTTTCAGCGCGAGCAGGATCGACGCCTGCAGGCGGTTGGTGTCCTGATACTCGTCGACCAGCACGTGATCGAAGCGCGCCGACAGATCGGCCGCGATCGCCGGCTCCGCAGCCATATGCGACCAGTAGAGCAACAGGTCGTCGTAGTCGAGCACGTTCTGCTTCTGCTTGGCTTCCACATACGCGGCGAACAGCATGCGCAGATCGGCTTCCCACTCGCGGCACCAGGGAAACGTGCTGTTGAGCACGTCGGCGAGGGATGCACCGGTGTTCACCACGCGCGAGTAGATCGCAAAGCAGGCGCCCTTGGCCGGAAAGCGCCGCTCTTTCGCCGACAAACCGAGCTCGTGGCGCACGAGATTCATCAGGTCGGCGGAATCCTCGCGGTCGTTGATCGTGAAGGCGGGCGCGAGACCGATCAGATCCGCGTATTCGCGCAATAGCCGCGCGCCGACGCTATGGAAAGTCCCGGACCAGGTCAGCCCTTGCGCCAGCGCAGCCCGTGTGCCGAGCGCCGCACCGACAATGCGCGTGACGCGGCGGGTCATTTCGAGCGCCGCGCGGCGCGAGAAGGTCAGCAGCAGGATACGGCGCGGATCGGCACCCTTGACCACCAGATTGGCGACCCGGTGCGCCAGCGTGTTGGTCTTGCCGGACCCCGCCCCCGCAATCACCAGCAGCGCACCTGGCGGCGCGTTGGGACTGTCGGCGCCATATTCGACGGCTTCGCGTTGCGCGTCATTGAGCTTGGCCAGCCAGGCGGTGCTGTCGGCACCCGGGTCGGTACCCGTATCGGGCGGTGGCGGAGATTCAGCGACGGAGAGCACAGTGGATTCGGGCCTGAGAGGGAATTGACGCGGCGACGCATACTGTATATCCATACAAGTATCGGAGACAAGCGACCCTTTTTTCCGCGCGACGCCAAAAAATGGCCCGGACGCTTACGCGCTACGGGCCATTTTCTTTGCTAAGGCACAGTGAGACGTCCATTACATCCCACAGCAAGATTGACTGAACCGACCGTCGGCGCATTACTTTGCGGGGGTGGCCGGCTTGCCACGGACGAGACGGCGATGAGGAATACCACCGCCCTCCCCGTGCGCCAATCCCAGACTTAATGCTTCACATCAGCGCCGTTGTCCTGATCAGCCGCCTGACCTTGCATGTTCATCTTCATTTCGTTGTTGGCAGCCTGTTTATCGGCCTTCTGGTTGATCTTGGCGTCGCGCACCTGCTCCTTGTACTGCGACTTCGCGGCCTTTTTCTGCTCGGCCAACTCCGCCTTGGACGCCTTCTTCGACGCCTTGTATTCGGCATTAGCCTGGGCGTTGGCGTCGCGCTTCTGAACCAGCGGATCGGTCGAGCCCGATGCCGTCAGACGCGTCGGCGCCGGCGTCACCGGCTGCACACCTTGCGCGGCCGGTGACGCGGGGGCGACATCGGCGCCTTGGGTCTGGACCTGCCCGTTCAAACCAGCGGCCGGTTGCGCGGTCTGCGCGACAGCAGCGGTAGCGGCAAAAACAGTCAGGGCAGTACCGATCAGGAGCGTACGAATCTGAGTCATGGCTAAATCCTCTCTAAAGTTGTTGTGACGCGGGCGCCATATCCGGCGTGGCACGCAGATAAGTGCTGCACCTCGCCCGGTCTATTCATCGCTGGGAAAATCCAGCAAGCTTTCCTACAGACCCGCACTTTACGAGTGAAGTTCGCAATATACGACCCGTGTTACGGAACGTTTCATTTTCTGACAACTACATAACATCTGCTTTCGATCACCCGGCACCGACCTGCAAGCACAGGACTTTTCATTCAGGAGCAAGCTTCTGGCTTATCATGCGAACCCTTTGCTTCAACGCGCAAACGCCATGCCCAACCTCGATTTCACCCTCACCGGCGACTACGTCGAACTGCACAATCTCCTGAAGATAACGGGGCTTGCGGACAGCGGCGGGTCGGCAAAAATGATGGTCGCGGACGGGGCGGTGACCGTCGACGGCCGGGTCGAAACGCGTAAAACCTGCAAAATTCGCGCGGGCCAGGTCGTCCTGCTGGGCGATACGCGAATCGCGGTGCACGAGGCCTGACGCGGCCTTGCCGGCTACGGGACACGTTCTGAACCGGACACACCGAGCCGAATACCGACCGTCGCGGACTCGAAGTCGACGGCTCGCGCCAGACGGTCCGTGATCCGACACAACGAGTCCGAAAACTCGGAAGACCGCACGCACCAAAATCGTGCCTCTTCCATCGACATCCCGCCGCCCAAGCAATAAGCTGTCAGTCTCGACAGACAAACAATCGGCTGACAGCCGCCCTACGCTCCGGTGAGCTTCCGCATTTCGCCCCTCGCCGGCAGCCCGCAAGTCGGCCGGCTCGCGCCCGCCACCAGGCTGTCGCCCCTTCGCTTCCAAGCGCTCCATGACTCAATCCGGCTTCACCCGGGTGGCCGCCCGGCCGCCGACCTTGACCCACCACGCCGCAGACACCGCCCGGCTCGCCGCGCCGCTCGCCATCGCGCAACTTTCGCAAATGGCAATGGGCGTCACCGACACGATCCTGCTGGGCTCGCTCGGCCCTGACGCGCTCGCCGCGGGTGGCCTCGGCGCCAATCTGTTCTTCGTCGTGGTCACGCTCCTGCAGGGCGTGCTCACCTCCGTCAGCGTGAGCGTCTCGCATGCGCGCGGTGCGCAGGACGAAGGCCGCGTGCCGCATATCTACTGGACCGGCCTGGTGTTGTCGGTGCTGCTGTCCGTGCCTGCATTTTTCCTGCTCTCGTTCGCCACACCGATCCTGCTGGCTTTCGGCGAACCCGCGCTGCTCGCGCACAACGTCGGCGAATATGCGGCCGTGCTGCGCTGGGGCTCGCTCGGCAGTCTGATCGGCGTCGGCCTGATGCGCTCGTTCCTGCCGGCCATCGGCGCGGCCAAGCGGCTCCTGTGGGTGTCGCTCGTCAGCGTGTTCGTCAACGGCTTTCTCAATTACGGGCTGATTCATGGCGTCTACGGACTGCCCCGCCTCGGCTTTCTCGGTTCGGCTGCGGCCACCTCGATCACCGTCTGGCTGAGTGCGCTCGTCCTGATGGCCTTGTTGCATCTGCGGCCACGCTATAAACACTTCGTCGTCGCAACGCGGCCGAACGTGCCGTTGATGGGCGAACTGTTCGGCATCGGCTGGCCGGTCGCGATTACCTACGGCGTCGAATCGACGCTGTTCCTCGCCACCGGCCTGATGGTCGGCCTACTCGGCGAATCGCAATTGGCCGCGCATCAGATCGCGTTGAACGTCGCCTCGGTGGCCTTCATGGTGCCGCTCGCGATCGGCCAGGCGGCCAATGTGCGGGTCGGCTACTGGTCCGGCGCCGGCCAGCCGCTTGCCGCGCGCCACGCGGGTTTCGTCGCGCTCGCGCTCGGCGTCGGCTTCATGACGCTGTCGGGTATCGTGCTGATCGCCGCGCCGCACTGGATCGTCGGCTTGTACCTGCATCTCGACGACCCCGCCAATGCCGCCACGGTCACCCTGGCGAGTTCGCTGCTCGGCGTGGCCGCGATCTTCCAGATCGTCGACGGCATGCAGACGGTCGGCTCGGGTTGCCTGCGCGGTCTGAAGGACACGCGGGTGCCGATGATCGCCGCGACGTTCGGGTACTGGGTTATCGGCTTTCCGACCGGTTACCTGCTGGCATTTCACTTCGGGCTGGGCGCCCGCGGGTTGTGGTGGGGGCTCGCCGCCGGCCTCGCGAGCGTCGCGCTGCTAATGACGCTGCGCTTTCACAAACTGAGCTTGCGGCGCGTGCCTGCCACACCCGGCGTACCGCCTGCTCCATCGGCATGAGCCAAGCAAAACCAGATGCGGCTTTCGCGTGCCCCAATACGCGAACCGGACTCAACGCCGCGAGGCCATCTGGTTGCACGCGCAACCAACGTTCCCCGGTAAACGCCCCGTGAACGGTAAAATGCGCGCTTTGGCAAAAATCGCGCGCACCCGCGTGAGCCCATTCGCGCACCTCACAAAGGCCCGCGCCGCCCAACGGCCCGACACCCGCCGCCAGAGCCTGCCGCTCCTCACAAGGAGCGTCTCCCGGCATGCACCGCCCATCGCGGCACGCCGCTCGACCGACCTTCAATTCTCGCCATAAAACATAATCAAGGACCACTCGTCATGCTTGCCCGCGTCACCCGTTTATTTCCGCTCTGGGCCGTGCTCGTTTCGATTGCCGCGTACTTCTCGCCCGCTTCGTTCGCCGGCATTGCGCCGCACGTCACCACGCTCCTGACGATCATCATGCTGGCAATGGGCGTCACGCTGTCAGTGGCCGATTTCCGGCGCGTCTTCACGCGGCCCGCGCCGGTGATCGCCGGCATCGTGCTGCATTACCTCGTCATGCCGCTCGCCGCATGGGCCATCGCCAAGGTGCTGCGCATGCCGCCGGATCTGACCGCCGGCATGGTGCTGGTGGGCAGCGTGGCAAGCGGCACGGCATCGAACGTGATGATCTATCTGGCGCGCGGCGACGTGGCGCTGTCGGTGACGATCAGCGCGTTGTCGACGCTGGTCGGCGTATTCGCGACGCCGCTGCTCACGCGTCTTTATGTGGATGCCTCGATTGCCGTCGACGTGCACGGCATGCTGATGAGCATCCTGCAGATCGTCGCGCTGCCGATCGTGGTCGGCCTCGTCGTCAACCAGCTGTTCAACAAGGCGGTGCGCAAGGTCGAACCGATCTTGCCGCTGATCTCGATGGTCGCGATCCTGCTGATCATCAGCGCGGTAGTGGGCGGCACACAGAAGAGCATCGCGTCGGTGGGCCTCGTGGTCATGCTGGGTGTGGTGCTGCACAACGGCATCGGTTTGCTCGGTGGCTACTGGGGGGGCCGTCTGCTGGGCTTCGACGAAGCCGTCTGCCGTACGCTCGCTATCGAAGTGGGCATGCAGAACTCGGGACTCGCGGCAACGCTTGGCAAGCTGTATTTCACGCCGATCGCGGCGTTGCCGGGCGCGTTGTTTTCGGTGTGGCATAACCTGTCCGGCTCGCTGCTCGCGGGTTATTGGGCGGGACGTCCCGCGAAAGGATCGACGCATCCGGATAGCGAGCGAGCGTTGAACGTCGAACGCGGGTAACCGTCATCGCGGCGGCTATCAGGCGTCGCGGGTCGCAGCGCTTTTGCTTTCACAGTGCTTTTGCCTTGACTGACCGCCTCTGTCTGTACGCCCATGGCGTGCAGACAGGAAGCGGCGCTCAGGCAACCGGACCACACGAAAGCCTCTCGCCATGATCAGACGGACGAACGAAAGCTCACACACGTGATTCCCCTTAGAATGCATTTCCAGGCAGCGTGAGCACGCGACACGCGCTGCCGCCGTGAGAAGCGCGCAAACAAGGGAGAGACAGCGTGTCGTGGCATCGAAATCGGAATCAGATCGCACAGAACCGCAGGTGCGCGTTCAGCACGACCCGCAGGACGTCCGCCGCCACGCCGGAGGACATCCCCCGCATCGAAGGAAGTCCCCTTGAGAGATTGAGGGATGGGTGGGCGTCCCGCAGGAAGTCCCATACCCCGAAGAAAATCCCTTCGTGGAATTGGGAAACACCGAGACATTTCTTCCTGCTCTTCTGCACAGCGGCATTTCTGACCGCCTGCGCAACCAAACCGCCCGCCACCGCATTCGACCGTCCGGTCACTCACGCACTGCCCGCCACTGAAACAACGCCGCTTCAAACGGCCCTCGCGCCACTCGAAGCCGCGCATCCGAACGAGTCCGGTTTCCGGGTACTGTCGAGCGGCACCGACGCCTTGCAGATGCGCATCGCGCTCGCGCGCGCGGCGACGAAAACCCTCGATATGCAGTACTACATCGCCAACGAGGACACCACCGGCAAGCTGCTGCTCGGCGCCGCGCTCTATGCGGCCGACCACGGCGTGAGAGTGCGCATGCTGGTCGACGACCTGAACTTCAAGGACATCGACCAGGTGATGGCGGGTCTGAATTCGCACGACAACATCGAGATTCGCGTTTTCAATCCATTCGGCAGCGCGCAGGAAGGCGTATTCGAACGCACCACGAACGTATTCACGCAGATCGGCCATTTCACGCGCCGCATGCACAACAAGTCGATGATCACCGACAACCAGCTGGCCATCGTCGGCGGCCGCAACCTCGGCGACGAATATTTCAGCGCCAGCGAAACGCTGCAGTTCCGCGACCTCGACGTGCTCGCCGCCGGTCCGGTCACCGCCGACGTCTCCGCCAGTTTCGACGACTACTGGAACAGCAGCATCGCCTATCCGCTGCGCGTACTGAACAAACAGAAGTTCGACGCGAAAGAGCTCGACCAGACACGCGACGATTTACGCGAGCACTGGCGCATCAATGCCGATCCGTACAACGCTAAACCGCTGAACGCGACACCGCTCGCGGCGCAAATTACCCACGATCAACTCGGCTTGACGTGGGCGCCGGCCGAATTCAAGGCGGACGTGCCGGAAAAAATCGAACATCCTTCACCGGACTACGTCAGCCCGCCGATGCAACGACTGGCCGAGCTGATGCGCGACGCACAGAAGGATTTTCTGATCATTTCGCCCTACTTCGTACCGCACGAGAGCGGGGTCAAGGCGGCCGGCGAACTGACGCATCGCGGCGTGCGCATCGCCGTGCTGACCAACTCGCTCGCCGCGACCGACGCCGTGGCGGTGCAGGCCGGCTATAGCCCCTTCCGCGTGCCGCTGCTGCAACAGGGCGTGGAGTTGTATGAATTCAAACCGCAGCAGAGAGTGCCGCGCGCGGGCCTCACCGGATCTCGCTCACGCGCCAGCCTGCACGCAAAAACCTATGTCATCGACCACAGGATTCTGGTGATCGGCTCGATGAATCTCGATCCGCGCTCGGCCAATCTGAACACCGAGCAGACGCTGGTCATCCATAGCCCGGCGCTCGCCGAACAGGTTGCGCAGATCTTCGAACGCGCCATCGCGCCTGAGGCCAGCTATCGCGTCACGCTCGCCGACCCGGCGCAACTCGCCTATCTGCGCTCGATCGGCGCGCCCCTCTCGCCGCTCGTCTGGACCGACGTCGAAGACGGCACGCGCCGCACCTATATCTTCGACCCACAAGCGGGTTTTTACCGGAACGCGCTAACGGGTCTATTCTCCCTATTACCTGTCAACGCAGAACTTTGAGAAGCGGAGTTGAACCATGACTGAAGACGTACGAATGGAGCGCGACACGTTCGGTGAAATCGCCGTACCGAACGCTCGTCTATGGGGCGCGCAGACCCAGCGCTCGTTGCAGAATTTCCGCATTTCGTCCGAGAAACAATCGCCGGAACTGATCACGGCGCTCGCCGTCATCAAGCGCGCCGCCGCCGAGGTCAACCAGGGTCTGGGCGTGCTCGACGAGAACAAGGCAAAGGCGATCATGCAAGCGGCCGACGAGATCATCGACGGCAAGCACCCGGAGGAATTTCCGCTCGCGGTCTGGCAAACCGGCTCCGGCACGCAGACCAACATGAACCTCAACGAGGTGATCGCAAATCGCGCGAGCGAACTGCTCGGCGGCGAGCGCGGCGAAGCGCGCAAAGTGCATCCGAACGACGACGTGAATCGCGGCCAGTCGTCGAACGACGTGTTTCCGACGGCCATGCACGTGGCCGCCGCCTATGCGATCGTCAAGCATCTGCTGCCCGCGCTGAAGACGCTGCGCGAGACGCTCGACGGCAAGGCAAAAGCCTTCGTGGACGTCGTCAAGATCGGCCGCACGCATCTGCAGGACGCCACGCCGCTGACGCTCGGCCAGGAGTTTTCCGGCTACGTCGCGCAACTCGATCATGGCATCCGTCACGTGGAATCGGCGCTGCCGCATCTGTACGAACTCGCGCAGGGCGGCACGGCGGTCGGCACCGGTCTGAACGCGCATCCGCAGTTCGCCGGCAAGGTGGCGGCGGCAATCGGCAAACTGACCGGCTTGCCGTTCGTCTCGGCGCCGAACAAATTCGAGGTGATGGCCGCAGCCGATGCGCTGGTGTTCGCGCATGGCGCGTTGAAGACGGTGGCGGCGAGCCTGAACAAGATCGCCAACGACATCCGCTGGCTCGCGAGCGGCCCGCGCTGCGGCCTCGGCGAACTGTCGATTCCGGAGAACGAACCGGGCAGTTCGATCATGCCGGGCAAGGTCAATCCGACCCAGTCCGAAGCCTTGACGATGCTGTGCGCGCAAGTGTTCGGCAACGACGTCGCCGTGAATATCGGCGGTGCAAGCGGCAACTTCGAGTTGAACGTGTTCCGGCCGATGATCGCGCACAACGTGCTGCAATCGGTCCGTTTGCTCGCCGACGGCGCGCACAGTTTCAACGATAACTGTGCGGTCGGCATCGAGCCGAATCGCGAGCGCATCGATACGCTGCTCAATGAATCGCTGATGCTGGTGACGGCGCTCAATCCGCACATCGGTTACGACAAGGCCGCGCAGATCGCGAAGAAGGCGCACAAGGAAGGCACGACGCTGAAGGCATCAGCGCTCGCACTCGGCTATGTCACCGAGCAGCAGTTCGACGAGTGGGTGCAGCCGAAGGATATGGTCGGGCATTCGGCGGGGTGATCGCCGCTGGGACCGGCCGGAGGTTGGTCGATCCGGCAGATTGGCTGACGTGATTGCAAATAGCAGGACGCGCGGGCCGAACGATCGCGCGCCCGGCGCATGCCTCTGATAAGCGGCGGCACGTCCCGCGAGGCGTGCCGATGCCGCCCGTGGCGCCGTTTAAACCTTCCCCTGCGCCACTTCTTCCGGCTTCAGTTCGACGATCGCGTCGAGCGCTTCCTTCACGTCCATTGCGTACTTGGCGAGGCGCTTCTGTTCGTCCGTTTCCGGCACGAACGCCGGCACCGGCACCGGGTGGCCGTTCTCGTTGACGGCGACCATCACCACCAGGCAGTCCGTGGTTTGCAGCAGCTCGCCGCCCTTCGGATCGCCCGCCTGCACCGACACGTGGATGTGCATGCTGGTACGGCCCGTCGCCACGACCCGCGCGCGCAATTCCACCAGATTGCCGACCAGGATCGGCCGGCGGAAGCGGATGTTGCCCACGCTAACCGTCACGCAATAACGCCCCGACCACACCGCTGAGCACGCATACGCGGTCTCGTCGATCCACTTCATCAATGCGCCGCCATGCACTTTGCCGCCGAAGTTGACCGAGCTAGGCTCGGCGAGAAAGCGGAAAGTGGTTTCGGAACGGTCCAGGGGCGCTAGGGCTGGGGTGCTCATCTTGACTCCGGTCAATCGGACGCATTGAAAGGAGGCGATTATACGAGCGCAATATTGACTCCGTCGCGGGTCGGGCGGGCTTATCTTGCCGAATTTCGGTTTGAGCGGCCGAGAGGCTTTCGTTACGCTTTCATCTGGTGATCTTCTCGGTCGGTGCTGGTGCTTGTGCTTGTGCTTGTGCTTGTGCTTGTGCTTGTGCTTGTGCTTGTGCTTGTGC
>NZ_JAQQCQ010000022.1:0-146992 GCF_046030355.1 Paraburkholderia caffeinilytica | reverse complement strand
AGGCACCTACTTTTCTTTGCCTGCTGCAAAGAAAAGTAGGCAAAAGAAAGCAGCTCAAACCGCTAGCTCATAAGCGGGTCCCCCGCACAGCCGCGGTAGTGGTGCATCTGGAATCCGTGCCCTCGCACGTTCAAGCGTCAGTGACAAAGGGCTCGTTAGCTCCCACTCCGCACTACGTGCGTCGCGGACGGGTCCGCATCGGAAACACCAGGCTTCGGTTGAGGTAGGTGAGGGCCGTCAGCTTCGCCTCGGCGATGCACCCCTGCACTTACCTAGGAATCCCCACCTCAATTGATATGTCGGTGTGCTGTATCCTGACCTCCGACTCCGACTCCGACTCCGACTCCGACTCCGACTCCGACTCCGACTCCGACTCCGACTCCGACTCCGACTCCGACTCCGACTCCGACTCCGACACCAATTGCGATTGCAGTTGCCGCTCCAATCATAATCGCAGTAGCAGTAGCAGTAGCAGTAGCAGTAGCAGTAGCAGTAGCAGTGGCAGTAGCAGTGGCAGTGGCGACGCAATGACGAGCCACGGTCCGGTGGTGGGACGCGAGCGTCAAAATATAGCGGGTGGTTTTATGACGTAGGCTTCGGTGCGCGCAGCGTCGCCGGAGGTATGACACCCTTGTCACTCGCGCCGAATGTGCGAGGGCACAGATTCCAGATGAACCACTACCATCACTGCGCGATGAACCCGCTTAAGAGTTAGCGGTGTGAGCTGCTTTCTTTTGCCTACTTTTCTTTGCAGCAGGCAAAGAAAAGTAGGTGCCTGCCCCGCACAGGGGCGACGCTAATAAACCAATAAGAAAACAAGGAAAGGCCAACGCCGCAGGCAAATAGACAACCAATCCACCGAGCCGGCAAACAAAAAAAGCAAAACAAACGCCAACGCCGCAGGCACCCCACCCACCCCCACCGCGAAGGCGCAAAAAAAAACCACTAATCACGCGCCGAAGAAGCCGCCCCATGACTCAACCAATCCAGCACAGCCGTAGCATCATCATCCGCACCCTGTCGCGCCTTAGCGACAGTTTCAGCCACATCCGCACTCGGCACAGCGCGCCGGATCGCCACCCCCACCGCCAGAATATCGATCATGACGAGATGCAGAATCCGCGAAATCATCGACAACTGCGACTCGCGAATCTCAATGTGATCGGTCTCCAAAGCGACAGTAGCCCGCTTGGCCAAAGGCGTATTGCTCGACGTAATGGCAATCACCTTCGCCCCCGCCTGCATGGCGACATCGAGCACGCGCAGTAACTCAGGCGCACGTCCCGACTTGGACACGGCCACAATCACATCACCCTTGCCGAGCAACGCCGCCGACGCCGCCTGCATATACAGATCGCCATAGGCAATCGTCGGAATACCAAAGCGGAAGAACTTGTAATGCGCGTCCTGCGCGACGATATTCGAATTGCCGAGCCCATAAAACTCGATCCGCCGCGCACCATTCAGCAGATCGATCGCCCGCTCGACCTGGTCGAAATTCAAATGCTCGCGCAGTTGCAAAATCGCCGACACGGTGTTGTCCAGCACCTTCGCGCCGAAGTCCGTCGCGGTATCGCCCAGATGCACCTGGCTATGGCTCACCGGAATCGTGCCGGTCAAACCCGTCGCCAGCTTCAGCTTGAAATCCGACAAGCCCTGGCAACCGAGCGAGCGGCAAAAGCGGATCACCGTCGGCTGGCTCACGTCGGCCTTGCGTGCGATATCCACGATCGGGTCGTTGATGATCGAACGCGGATGGTTCAACGCGAGATCGGCCACGCGGCGCTCGGCCGGCGTCAACGCATCGCGCATCTGGCGAATCCGCTCGAACACGGCCGATGAACTGCCGCCCGCGCGATTCGACAGCTGCTCCGCGAGAATCGCTGAAACACCCAGAAACGCCGGGTATTCAGCGGTAATCACGTAGGTCGGCACGTTTTGCAAATACGCTTCGAAGCGGCCCTTCGCCTCGAAGCGTTTGCGAAACGACGAACGCGCGAAGAACTCGCCGAGCCGCGGCACGACGCCGCCACCAATGTAGATGCCACCCAACGCGCCAAGCGTCACCGCGATATTGCCCGCGAAGGTGCCGAGAATTCCGCAGAACACGTCGACGGATTCGGCCGCGAGCGGCTCGCCTTCCATCGCGCGCTTGACGATCTCGATCGTGTCGACGCTCGCCGCCACGCGCTTCTTGTCGCGGCCCGCCAACGCACGGTAAATGACTTCGATGCCGGGGCCCGCGGCCACACGCTCGAACGAGACGTGCGACCATTTCTTGCGCGCGTATTGCAGCACGATGTCTTCGCGTTCGTCGGCCGGGGCGAAGGTGGCGTGGCCGCCTTCGCTGCCGAGCGCGATCCAGCGGTCGTCGGCGGGAATCAGGCCGGATACGCCCATGCCGGTGCCCGGGCCGAGCAAGCCGATCACGCTGTTCGGCCGACGCGAGCCGCCGCCCACCTGCACGCGCTGCGCGTCGGTCAGGCCAGGCAGCGCCATGGCCAGCGCGGTAAAGTCGTTCACCACCAGCAACGTGTCGAAGCCGAGCGTGCGGCGCGTGGCTTCGATCGAAAAGCTCCAGTCGTGATTGGTCATGCTGACCTGATCGCCGTCGACCGGATTCGCAATCGCAATCGCCGCGTGATTGACGCGGCCGATCTTGGTGTCCTTCAGATACTTCTTGATGACTTCGGCAACACCGGGATAGTCCGCGCATGGATAGACCTGCACCGAGCCGATTTCGCCCGGGCTGTATTCCAGCGCGAAGCGCGCATTGGTGCCGCCGATGTCGGCGAGCAGCCTCGGTCCATCGGCGTGCTGGCCCGCGCCCGGAACAGCTTTAGTTTGCACACCAGTAGACATCGAGTCTCACTCCCTTGTCGTTTGCCAACTGCGAGATGGCATTTTTTTGTAGCGAAGCGGCGGCTGCATTGAGCACGTCCATCTTTCGCGGTCCTGCGATCAGCAAAAACAGGTGCTTCACTTCTTTCAGGGCAGACAGCGACCAGCTCACACGCGCGTGCGGCGCGCTGCCGGGATGCACGGCGACAAAGCGCTCGGAGGTGGTGATCGCATCGTCCCACTCGGGCGCATCCGCGAAAATCGACGCGGTGTGGCCGTCTTCGCCCATGCCGAGAATCGCGACGTCCGGCACGGCGCTAAAGCGCGGGTCGGCGTTCAGCGCGGCAACGTGCGCGTTGAGGTCTTGCGTGGTGTCGGCCAGCGGCCAGAAAACGGCGCCCTTCGCGGCATTCTGCAACAGCGTGTCGTGCACGAGTTGCGAATTGCTCGCGCTGTCCGTTTCCGGCACCCAGCGGTCGTCGACCAGCGTCACGGCAATGCGCGCCCAGTCGAAGGATTGCGTGGACAACGTCTGCAGGAACGGCCGCGGGCTGCTGCCGCCGGACACTGCAAGCATTGCCGGGCGCGCGCCGTTGGTTGACGTGGCCGTCTGTGCGGCGAGCGACGCATGTAACGCGTCGCCAACCGCTTTCGCCAACGCGTCGGATTGGGCGCGTTGATCGTCGAAAGCGTGAAGCTCGATCACTTCTCCTCCGTGCTGCTTTCTTGTTAGATCTGCGGAACGTGCCGTACTGCCCTCACGCGATGCCTGCAAGCGGGATGACTTGCAGGCGCCTTCGTGATACCGGCGCCATTCCGTTCAGTTCGTCGGTGGGTCTTGCAGGCGCTGTGCTGTGCTTCGATCGGCATTGCGATCAGGATCAGGCAAGGCACCGCACAGCGCCGTGATTCAGTTGATTCAATTTTCTTCTTCGAGCCAGCAGGTATCGTGCTGCGCCAACATCGCGCTCGCTGCCGCCGGTCCCCACGTGCCTGCTGCATACGGCTTGGGCGGCTTGTTCGACGCAGCCCATTCGTTGAGGATCGGTTCGACCCAGCGCCATGCCGCTTCCTGCTCGTCGCGCCGCACAAACAGCGCGAGGCGGCCGTTGATCACGTCGAGCAACAGGCGTTGATACGCTTCCATCTGCCCTTCGCGGAAGAACCGGTCGAACGCGAGGTCGAGGTGGACGCTGGCGAGGTTCATGCCTTCGCCCGGCTGCTTCGCAAGACAGTAGAGTCGAATGGTTTCGTTCGGCTGCAAACGGATCACGAGGCGGTTCGCACCGCCGCGCAAGGCGGACGCGCCCAGTGCCGAATGCGGCACCGCGCGAAAATTCACCACGATCTCAGCGACGCGATCCGCAAGACGCTTGCCTGTGCGCAGGAAAAACGGCACACCGGCCCAGCGCCAGTTTTCGATTTCCACCTTCAGCGCAACGAAGGTTTCGGTCGTGCTGTCCGGCTTCACGCCAGGCTCGGTAGCATACGCCGGCACTGCGTTGCCGCGGATCACGCCCGCATGATACTGGCCGCGCACCGCAACCTTGCCGATATCGCGCGGATCGATTGGCTTCAACGCGCGCAGCACGCGCAGCTTTTCGTCACGAACCGAGTCGGAATCCATCGAATGCGGCGGTTCCATCGCCACGATGGAAAGCAGTTGCAGCAAATGGTTCTGCACCATGTCGCGCAAGGCGCCGGTATTGTCGTAGAAGTCGCCGCGCGCTTCCACGCCGAGTTCTTCCGCAATCGTAATCTGAATGCTTTCCACCCATTCGCGGCGCCACAACGGCTCGAACAGCACATTGCCGAAGCGCAGCGCGAGCAGGTTCTGCACCGGCTCCTTACCAAGGTAGTGGTCGATCCGGTAGATCTGTTCTTCAGCGAAGATTTCACCGACTGCATCATTAATTGCGTTGGACGACTTGAGGTCGTAGCCGAGCGGCTTTTCCAGCACGATGCGCGAATTTTCGTTGAGCCCCACCGACGCCAGCGCGCGGCAGATCGGCACGAACAGCGACGGACCCGTTGCCAGATAGAACACGCGAATGCCGGGCCGGCCGCTCAGGGCGTCGCGCAGCAGTGTGAAGTCTTCAGGGTTGCCGAGATCGATCTTTACGAACTCGATACGGTCGAGGAAGCTCGCCCATGCTGTTTCGTCCACACCGTTCTTCGACACGTGCGGCTTGACGTGCTCATTGACCCAATCGAGGTAGGCCGCACGATCGGCCACATGCCGCGCCACCGCGACGATCTTGCCACTGTCGGCCAGCATGCCGCCTGCACGGTGCGCTTCAAACAGTGCCGGCAGGATCTTGCGCATCGACAGGTCGCCGGTTCCGCCGAAGAGAACGAAAGTGAAGCTTGAATCGGTTTGCATGAGTCTCCGTCGATATCCTGAGGCCGCCGTGGGGACCGAAAAAGGGCGACCGTAGTCCGATAAAATATTTTTTGACACTGAATTGTAGTTTAACTACAATCCAAATCAAGAGGTAGCGCTAATTCGATGAAAAAAGCGTGCGCTGTGAGGCTAGATGCGCGTTTTCCCGAATCGGCAGGCGTCCCCTGCATGTTAACGGACATTGCGTGCGAGCACGTGCCAGCATGCCCCCGGCGGTCCTTACGGAAGGCCGGAAAGCTAACCTGGCGTCAGGGTTAACGTGCAAGGCACCTCGAGTCTGCCGCGCGCGACGCGGGCAGGCAAAAATCAAAAGAGGAGACAGTCAGTTGCATCCCGATCCACTCATCTCTTGAGCTTCCAGCGGCCGGATATCGGTCCGCCGGCACATGCCTTAACGCATGCGCCCGACCGTGCTCGATCGCCCAGTGTTTTGCCTGTTTGAACCAACCACAGCACCCTGGCGACATCAGGGGCCATTTGTTTTTTGTTCAGGTGTCTGGAGGAGATAAGCAATGAAATTTCGCGCGATCATGGGCGCTTTGTGCGCCGCAGGTCTGATGTGTGGCGTCTCGGCTGTGCAAGCTGCCGAGTCGATCGAAGTGTTGCACTGGTGGACTTCGGGCGGCGAATCGAAAGCCGTCGGCGTCCTCAAGGACGACATGACGAAGCAGGGTTACACGTGGAAGGACTTCGCGGTTGCTGGCGGCGCGGGTGCGGCTGCCATGACGGCACTGAAGACGCAGGTGATCTCGGGCAATGCGCCGAGCGCTGCGCAGATCAAGGGTCCGCTGATCCAGGACTGGGCTTCGCAAGGCGTGCTGGTGCCGATCGACGCGGCAGCAGGCGACTGGAAGAAGAACCTGCCGCCGGAAATCGACAAGATCATGCACGCGGACGGTCACTATGTGGCAGCACCGTTCTCGGTGCACCGCGTGAACTGGCTGTACATCAACAAGGCAGCGCTGGACAAGGCAGGCGGCAAGGTGCCGACCACGTGGCCTGAGTTCTTCGCAGTGGCCGACAAGATGAAGGCCGCGGGCATCCAGCCGATCGCAATGGGCGGCCAGCCGTGGCAAGACCTGACGCTGTGGGAAGACGTGGTGCTGTCGCAAGGCGCAGGCTTCTACAAGAAGGCGCTGGTCGACCTCGACGAGAAGACGCTGACGTCGGACCAGATGGTCGGCGTGTTCGACACGGTTCGCAAGATCCAGGGTTACTTCGACGCGGGCCGCACGGGCCGTGACTGGAACCTGGCAACGGCGATGGTCATCAACGGCAAGGCCGGCATGCAGTTCATGGGCGACTGGGCGAAGGGCGAATTCGCCAACGCCGGCAAGAAGGCGGGTTCGGACTATGTCTGCGCCGCCGTGCCGGGCACGGAAAAGTCGTACACGTTCAACGTCGACTCGTTCGTGTTCTTCCAGCAGAAGGGCCAGAAGGCTGCAACGCCGGGTCAATTGGCACTCGCCAAGACGATCATGTCGCCGGACTTCCAGGAACAGTTCAGCCTGAACAAGGGGTCGATCCCGGTTCGTCTGGGCGTGTCGATGGCCAAGTTCGACGACTGCGCGAAGAAGTCGTACGCGGATGAACAAGTGGCGATCAAGTCGGGCGGCTATGTGCCTTCGCTGGCACACGGCATGGCGCAACCGGATGCAGCAGCCGGCGCGATCTCGGACGTGGTCACGAAGTTCATGAACTCGCAGCAGGATTCGAAGAGCGCGGTTGCCGCGCTCGCGAAGGCTGCGAAGACCAAGTAAGCAGCGTCAAGCGAAGTAGTGCGCCTGGCCGTTCCCTTCGGGGGCGCCGGGCGCGTTCTTCAGAGTGCTTGCTGCAGTTGCGTTAAGCAGTTGCGTTACTTAGGGCGAGACACTTCACCCCTGGTTTCATCGAGTCACATCTATGCCGTTCCGGTCTCGCGTCTTTCGTGAGCGAGCGCCCCGGCGGTACAGTTTCAGCAGGAGTCGAGTAGTGACTGCTTCTATCAGCGGAAACGGGAAAACGGCCGCCGTGACCCGCCGCACATCGCCGATGGCGGCCCTTGCCGATCGCTGGATTCCGAAGCTGGTGCTCGCACCCAGCGTCGTGATCAGCCTGATCTTCGTGTACGGCTTCATCGCTATCACCGGGTATCTGTCGTTGTCGAATTCGCGACTGATGCCGCGTTATGAATTTGTCGGTCTGGATCGTTATCGCGAACTGTTCGATAACGATGTGTTCTGGACCTCGGCTGCCAACCTCGGCTGGTTCGGCATTCCGTTTATCGGCATCTGTATCGGTCTCGGTCTGTTCCTCGCGATCCTGCTCGATCAGCAGATCCGCAACGAAGGCGCGCTGCGCGCCGTGTTCCTGTACCCGATGGCGCTTTCGTTCATCGTGACGGGTACGGCGTGGCAATGGATCATGACGCCGAGCGTCGGCCTCGAGAAAGTGTTCCACGACTGGGGCTGGACGAGCTTCTCGTTCAGCTGGCTCGGCGACCCCGACAAGGCGATTTTCTGCGTCGTGATCGCGGCCGTGTGGCAATCCACCGGTTTCGTGATGGCGCTGTTCCTCGCGGGTCTGCGCGGGGTCGACGGTGAAATCTTCAAGGCCGCACAGATGGACGGCGCGGGCTTGCCCACCATCTACCGCAAGATCGTGATTCCGAGCATGCGCCCGGTGTTCTTCTCCGTGCTGTTGATTCTCTGCCACATCACGATCAAGACCTTCGACCTGGTCGTCGCGTTGACCGCGGGCGGTCCGGGCACGTCTTCATCGCTGCCGGCTATTTTCATGTACACGTTTTCATTCAATCGCGGGCAGCTGGGCGTCGGCGCGGCATCGTCGATGATGATGCTCGCCACCGTTGTGGCCGTGCTCGTGCCGCTGATGTATCTGGAATCGAGGAGCACGCGCAATGCAGCCTAAGATGACGATCAGCCGTGCCGTCATTTATGCGGCCTTGATTCTGTTCGCCCTGTATTTCCTGTTTCCGCTGTACGTGATGCTGTCCACGTCGTTCAAGGACATCGACCAGTTGCGCACCGGCAACCTGCTCACGCCGCCGACTCACTGGACCATCGATCCCTGGATCAAGGCATGGAGCGGTGCGTGTACGGGTGTGCGTTGCGACGGCATGCAACCGTTCTTCATGAACTCCGTGCGCATGGTGATTCCGGCCGTGCTGATCTCGTCGATCATCGGCGCGTTCAATGGTTATGTTCTGACGCATTGGCGTTTCCGCGGCGCGGATCCGATCTTCACGATGATCCTGGTCGGCTGCTTCATTCCGTTCCAGGCGATCCTGCTGCCGATGGCGCGTTTCGAAGGCTTTCTCGGCCTGTCGAACACGACGACCGGTCTGGTGGTGGTGCACGTGATCTACGGTATCGCCTTCACCACGATGTTCTTCCGCAACTTCTACGTAAGCATTCCGGCTGAACTCGTGAAAGCCGCGCGGATCGACGGTGCGGGTTTCTTCACGATCTTCACGAAGATTCTGCTGCCGGTGTCGCTGCCGATTTTCATGGTGTGCCTGATCTGGCAATTTACGCAGATCTGGAATGACTTCCTGTTCGGGATTGTGTTCTCCGGTGTCGATTCGATGCCGATCACGGTGGCGCTCAACAACCTCGTGAACACCTCGACCGGCGTGAAGGAATACAACGTGGACATGGCCGGCGCGATCATCGCCGCGCTGCCTACCTTGCTCGTCTACATCATCGCCGGACGCTATTTCGTGCGCGGCCTGACAGCGGGCGCAGTGAAGGGCTAAGCCCGGTTAAACCATCCGGGCGCGGCGGTTTCTGTTTGATTCGAAGCCGCCGTCATCCGACCAGACGTTTTCAAGCAGTACCAGAGACAAGAGGATTCACAGCATGGCAAGCCTTTCCATCCGTGACGTGTACAAGACTTACCCGAACGGGGTGCCGGTTCTGAAGGGTGTCAACATCGACATCGAAGACGGCCAGTTCCTGATTCTCGTCGGCGGCTCGGGCTGCGGGAAATCGACGCTGCTCAATATGATCGCCGGCCTCGAAACCGTGACCAAGGGCGAGATCCAGATCGACGGCAAGACGGTGAACAACCTCTCGCCGAAAGATCGCGACATCGCGATGGTGTTCCAGTCGTACGCGCTGTATCCGTCCATGACGGTGCGCGAGAACATCTCGTTCGGCCTGAACATCCGCAAGGTGCCGAAGCAGGAGCAGGCGCAGATCGTCGACCGCGTGTCGAACACGCTGCAGATCACGCACCTGCTGGACCGCAAGCCGGGTCAGCTCTCCGGTGGTCAGCGCCAGCGCGTGGCGATGGGCCGTGCGCTCGCACGCGATCCGGTGATGTTCCTGTTCGACGAGCCGCTGTCGAACCTCGACGCGAAGCTGCGCATCGAAATGCGCTCGGAAATCAAGCTGCTGCATCAGCGCCTCGGCACGACGATCGTCTACGTGACGCACGATCAGATCGAAGCGATGACGCTCGGCGACCGCATCGCGGTGATGAAAGACGGCATCGTGCAGCAGTTCGGCGCACCGCAAGACATTTACGATTCGCCGGCGAACCTGTTCGTGGCCGGCTTTATCGGCGCGCCGCCGATGAACTTCATTCAGGGCAAGCTGGTGGAGCAGGGTTCGGGCGTGGGCATCGAACTGGATACGGGCGCCATGCGCGGCGTGCTGAACCTGCCGTTCGACTCCGCGAAGGTGAAATCGCACGTTGGGCGTGAAGTGATTCTGGGCCTGCGCCCGGAGCGGATCACCGATGCGCGCGGCGCGCATGGCGACAATGCGAATCTGCAGCCGATCGACGTGAAGGTCGACGTGATCGAGCCGACCGGACCGGACACGCTGGTGTTCGCGCAGGTCAACGGCAAACGCATTGTGAGCCGTGTGCACCCGGCGTCGAATCCGCAGCCTTTGGCGAATACGACGCTGTTGTTCGATGCGTCGAAGGCGGTGTTGTTCGATCCGTCGAATGAAGAACGGATTGCTTGAGGCGGGTCATTCGCTGAGCGATTCGCGTTGAAAAAAGCCCCATGCGTTGTGAGACGCATGGGGCTTTTTTCATTTAGAGGGGGCTGTTTGCATCGGGCGAAACATGGCCCCTTTCGATCATGACCTCAGCCGTTCGTGATGCGCAGATCCGGATTGTTGCGCGCCAGTTCGGTAACCCACTCGGTGAAGGCGCGCAGCCGTGAACTCAGATTGCGGCGATGGGCGTACAGGATCGACAGCGGCGTGCCGGGACTCCTGTAGGTCGTGAGGATTTCCTTGAGTGCGCCTTGCGCAATCAGATCCGCGACCATGAAGCGCGACGGCTGGATGATGCCGTGGCCGAGCGCGCCCGCGCCGATATAAACGCTGCCGTCGTTCACCGCGAGCACGCTCTTCAGCGTGACCTTAACGATCTCGCCGTTCACCTCGTACTCGAAGGGGAAGGTCTTGCCGCTGCGCGCGGAAACGTAGTTGACTGCACGATGCTCGCTGAGTTCTTCGAGCGTGGCCGGCGTGCCGTATTTCTCCAGATAGGCGGGCGACGCGCAGGTCACGATCCTCGCATCGCCAATGTGCCGCGCGACGAGACTCGACTCCTCCGGCGTGCCCATGCGGATCACGCAATCCACCCCGTCCTGAATCAGATCGATATTGCGATCCGCGAGCCCGAGCCGCACGTCGATCTCCGGGTATTGCCGGTAGAAGTCGTCGAGCGCGGGCAGCAGCAGCGCCCGGGCGAGCGTGCCGGAGGTATCGACGCGAATCGTGCCGCTCGGATTCTCGCGCTTGTTCGACAGCGACGATTCGGCATCGGCGACTTCCGCGAGGATGCGCACGCACCGGTCGTAAAACAGCGCGCCGTCTTCGGTGACGCTGACTTGCCGCGTCGAACGGTTCAGGAGCCGCACGCCGACGTGTTCCTCCAGAGCCTGAATGGTGCGGCTGACTTTGGCGCGAGGCAGGTCGAGCGACTCGGATACTTTGGTGAAGCTGTTCGCTTCGACCACACGCGTAAATATCTCCATCGCTTCGAAACGGTCCATGTTTTGCCTTGTGAGTAATGGGCGGAAGTGGCTTTCGAAGTGAAGTGTATCGCCTGGAAATTCTGTTGTCGCACTGCGTGGTGGTCACGCGGGCGGGCTTGTCTGTTCGCCCTCTGTCTGGCTGGGCTGTCGGCCTCAAAGCGTGGTCGGCACCTGCTGGTGTTCATCGCATCCGGTAAAGACCGGACGCTACGAAAGCTTATGCGCCGTGATTTGTTACGACAAAACGTCACAAACTTTCAAGAAAGATAGTGTAACATTTGAAAAAATTGTAAGAATTCGACGTGACCACGATCTGACCGTGTGTAGCCGGTTGACCGCCGTAATCGGAAAGACCCCCGGGGCGTCACGCGATCAATAACGAATAAACCGACGCACGGAGCCTTTGCATGTCAACGATCACCACGACGTCTGTGAATAGCGCGACTGCGAACGCGCAGAGCCAGGTGCAGCAAGCGGCGCAATCGATTATCAGCGGTTCCACCGGCAACTCGACGATGGACGTGGCGTCGCTGGTGTCGGCGCTCGTGAATGCGAAGACGGCCGGCCAGACGGCGGCGTTGAAGGCCAAACAGACGAGCGATACCACCATCTTGTCCGCGTATGGCGCCCTGAGCTCCGCGTTGAACGCCTTGCAGGCGGCGATTAAGAATCTCTCGGACGGCACCATGCTGTCGACCTTCGGGGCCACCGCGAGCGGCAAAGGTATCGACCCGAAGGCCGGTCCCGGCGCGGTCGCCGGCAGCTACACGATCGACGTCGCGCAAATCGCGGCGTCGCAGAGTCTGTCGTCGTCGGCATTCGACGCTACCGCTAAGCTGGGCGCCGGCACATTGAGCATCGCGATCGGCGGCAAGTCGATGGATATCACGATCGACAGCACGAACAATACGTTGAGCGGTATCGCCAACGCGATCAACAAAGCGGGCAACAACCCGGGTGTCACGGCCACCATCGTGACCGGCACGGGTGGCGCCCACCTGGTGCTGCGCTCGACCACCACCGGCGCGGCCAATACGATCAACGTGTCCACCAGCAACGTCCAGGACGACAATGGCCTGTCGAGCCTCGGCGTGACGTCCACGCCGGGTACGAACGGCGCGGGGTCCACGATCGTGTCTTCGGATGCCAACAGGAGCTGGCGGCAGAGCGAAGCCGCTCAGGACGCGCTATTCACCATCGGTGGGATTGCGGCGAGCAGTTCCACCAACGCGGTCACAGCGGCGATTTCCGGCGTCACGCTGAACCTGTCGAGCGCCGCGGTCGGCACCTCGCAGACGCTGACAATCGCGCCGGATACCACCGCGCAGAACACGGCCATCACCAACTTCGCCAATCTCTACAACACCGTTGTCACGACCATCAACTCGCTGTCCTCGTACGACAAGTCGTCGAAGACCGGCGGCGCGCTGCTCGGCGATTCAACGCTGATGACGATCAAGAACGCGTTGGCGTCGATCGTCGGCGGTGGCGTCGGCACGGGGTCGTCGGCGGTGGGGCTCGCTTCGATCGGCATTACGTTAAAGGGTGATCCGGCGGACGGTACGTTGGTCATCGACAGCAAGAAGCTGAGCACGTCGCTCACCAGCAACCCGGCGCAGGTCGCTACCTTGTTCAACTCGACCAACGGCATCGGCGCTAAGCTGAACAAGAGCATTACTGATTTCGTGAAGACGGGCGGCATCATCGACACCCGCAGCACGGCGTTGAATGCCGACCTGAAGAGCATCACGACGCAGCAGACCTCGCTCGCCAATTACAGCGCGCAATTGACGAAGCAGTACCAGAATCAGTTCACCGCGCTCAACACGCTGATGGCGACGATGAACAACAACTCCCAATACCTGACGGCGCTGTTTGGCGGCTCGAAGAGTGCGGGAGCGTTGGCTACCAATAAGTAAGGCTGCATTGAAGCGCGCGTCGCCTGGGTTCCAGGTGGCGCGTTTTTTACTGAGGCGGGTTTGTGGTGAAGCGGGCTCAGTGAAACGAAGCCTAATGAGGCAGCCGGACATTGAACTTGAACGTCGCGAGCCTCGTGAGCAAGATGAAGGCCGTGGAGACCAACACGTTATAAACCGTATCGACGTTCACGTAGTCCAGCAGCACGTACAGCCAGCACCCCACAAAAGCGCATGTCGCGTATGGTCGCGAATCGCGCAAAATCAGCGGCACCTCGTTGCACAGCACGTCGCGAATCACGCCGCCGAATACGCCGGTCAACACCCCCATCATCACCGAAGTGAACCACGGCATCTGCGCGTCGTGCGCGATCGACGTGCCGGAAATGCTGAACAGGCCGAGCCCGATCGCATCGGCGACCAGCAAGACGCGTTCGGAGAGCAGGCGCGACGTCATCTTCAGCAGCGTCGGCGCAAACAACGACATGACGAAGATCGCGATCAGATAAGCCTGATGCTCGACCCAGTAGAAGGGCCGCCGCTCCAGCAGCACGTCGCGCAAGGTGCCGCCGCCAAACGCCGTTGCGATGGCCACGAGGAAGGTGCCCACGGCGTCGAGCCGCCGGGTCCTCGCTTCGATAAAGCCGGAAATCGCGTACGCGAAAATAGCCAGCGCTTCCATGATGGTCAGCGCCAGCGTCAGCCTCGGATGGATCACCGGGACTCCGTCAGGATTTGACGTGAGCCGGCAATGCGCCCGGCTGCAACAGCACGACCACGGCACCGGCGCCGCCGTCATGCGGACGGGCCTGACAGAAGGCGATCACCTCGGACTTCTGTACGAGCCACGCGCGCACTTTGCCCTTCAATACGGGTTCTTTGCCGATCGATCCGAGGCCCTTGCCGTGAATCACGCGCAAACACCGCAAGCCGCGCTTCACCGATTCACGAATGAACTCGGCCAGCGCCTCGCGCGCTTCTTCGCGACGCATGCCGTGCAGATCGATTTGCGCCTGCACGATCCAATCGCCGCGCCGCAGTTTGCGCACGACTTCCTGACTCACGCCTGGGCGGCAATAGGAGAGCGTTTCGTCGGTTTCGAGCAGGATTTCGGGATCGAATTCGTCGGAGATCGCTTCATGCAGCACGGCTTCTTCGTCGAGTCTGGTTTGCACCGGCATCGGCGACGGAGGATTGCGCGGCAAGCTGGCGCGCGGCGGGACCGCGAGCGGCGCAACCGCGCCGATCTCGCGGCGAAACAGATCGGCATCCGCGGACGCTTCGCGTTGCGCCGCTGCTGCGGCCGCGCGCTCGCGTTCGCGCCGTTGCGTGTCGCCCTTTAACGCGTCGCGCAGCGCGCCGAGGCCGGCCAGACCCGCAGCCGGTTCGATCTTCGGTTTGACGACGGGCGCGGCTGCCTCGGGCGCGGGCCGGGCAACGGCACGCGCGCGCTTCGGTTCGCTAGGGTGGGGCTGATTCTTCGGCATATCCGTAATACACGCAGAAAAGTAGATCGATCGCGCGACGCCGGCACGACGCAAAAAAGGCCGCCGGCTTCTCAGCCGCGGCCTTCTCCAAAGCAGGTGGCCGGGCCACGCCCAGCCGCCATTTTACCGTCGCGCCTAGTGTTTCAGACGGGGTTGCAGATCAGCGCGCGGCTTCGGCGCTCGTCACGTGTTCGGCAACCTCGTCGAGGGTTTCCAGATAACGCTGCGCGTCGAGTGCGGCCATACAGCCCGTGCCCGCGCTGGTGATCGCCTGACGATAGACGTGGTCCTGCACGTCGCCCGCCGCGAATACGCCCGGCACATTGGTTGCCGTTGCAAAGCCGTTCAGACCGCCCTTGGTGATGATGTAGCCGTTCTTCATCTCCAACTGGCCTTCGAAAATATCCGTGTTCGGCTTGTGGCCGATCGCGACGAAGATGCCTTGCAGTGCGATATCCGTGGTGTCGCCGGTTTTCGTGTTCTTGATGCGCAGGCCGGTCACACCGGACTGGTCGCCGGTCACTTCGTCGAGCGTGCTGTTCCATTTGATTTCGACCACGCCTTCCCTTTCCTTCGCCAGCAGGCGGTCGATCAGGATCGGCTCGGCGCGGAACTTGTCGCGGCGATGGATCACCGTCACTTTTTTGGCGATACCGGCGAGGTAGAGGGCTTCCTCGACCGCGGTATTGCCGCCGCCGATCACGGCCACATGTTGTTGCTTGTAGAAGAAACCGTCGCAGGTGGCGCAAGCCGACACGCCTTTGCCCATGAACAATTCTTCGGACGGCAGGCCGAGGTACTGCGCCGAGGCACCGGTGGAGATGATCAGCGAGTCGCAGGTGTATTCGCCCGAGTCGCCGATCAGGCGGATCGGTTTTTCATCCAGCTTGGCCGTATGGATGTGGTCGAAAATGATCTCGGTGTTGAAACGCTCGGCGTGCTCCAGGAAGCGCGTCATCAATTCCGGGCCTTGCACGCCGTTCGCGTCCGCCGGCCAGTTTTCGACGTCGGTCGTGGTCATCAGCTGGCCGCCTTGGGCGAGACCCGTGATGAGCACCGGCGACAGGTTGGCGCGTGCCGCGTAGACCGCCGCCGTGTAGCCGGCGGGACCGGAACCGAGAATCAGGACTTTGGCGTGTTTCGTGGAAGTTGCGGGCATGATCGAATCCTTTTACGGCGCCCGGCTCGCCCATGCGAGGCCGCGCGACTGGAGCTGAAACTATAGATGGGTATCAGAGCGGCATTATAAAGGGCGGCACGCCGGCCTGCTCCATGAAGCTTTCCGATCGCTGCGATAGCGTCGCAGCGGGGCCCGGCAGCCTTTCGCGAGGCCGATCGGCTAAGTTACCGTCATTTACAGCCTTGTGTGAGGCACTGCGTTTACAATAGGCCGCATCGATGGACCCGGCAGCCGGGACCGGGTCTGGAGCCGCCTCAAGCGCCGCTTTGGGCCGCGACTCCGGCGGCAAATCGGCCACACAAGCAACAGGATCAATGGCAAAAGCTCCCTATTCCGCGAGCGCGCAGGCATTGCCGCACCGCATGTCGCGCCTTTTCACCGAAATCCGCTGGATCTTGCAGGTCGCGCTCGGCGTATTCCTGCTCATGGCGCTCGTCAGCTATAGCCGGCACGATCCGAGCTGGACGCATGCCGCGCAGGTCGACCACATTGCCAACTGGGCGGGCCGCGTCGGCGCGTGGACGTCCGATATCCTGCTGCTGCTGTTCGGGCTGTCCGCCTACTGGTGGATCGTGCTGCTCGGCCGCCATATCTCCGCCAATTACCGCCGCATCACCCGTCACGAGGAACTGCAGGAAGACGCGCCGCGCGATGCCGGCTGGCTCGCGGACGCGTTCGCGTTCATGCTGGTGTTGCTCGCTTGCGACGGTATCGAAGCGTTGCGCATGTGGTCGCTGAAAGTGCAGTTGCCGCGTGCGCCGGGCGGCGTGATCGGCGAGGCTGTCGCGCGCGGTATTTCGCACGCGCTGGGCTTCACGGGCGGCACCTTGGCGCTCCTGATCGTGCTCGGCATCGGTTTGTCGCTGTACTTCCGGTTTTCGTGGCTGTCGGTGTCGGAAAAGCTCGGGGAGTCGATCATTTCGGCGGTCACCTTCGCCAAGCTGCGCCGCGAGGCAGGCCGCGACCGTAAATTGGGCGAAGCCGCCGCCGTGAAGCGCGAAGGCAAGGTCGAAAAGGGCCGCGTGCGGATCGAGGAGCACGAGCCGGTCATGATCGTGCCGCCGGTCGTCACGCCCGCCAAATCGGAGCGCGTCGAGAAAGAGCGGCAAGTGCCGCTGTTCACGGATCTGCCAGGCGACTCCACCTTGCCGCCGATCTCGCTGCTGGACGCCGCGCCGGCCGCGCAGGAAACCATTTCCGCCGACACGCTTGAATTCACCTCGCGTCTGATCGAGAAAAAGCTCAAGGACTTTGGCGTCGAAGTGAGCGTGGTCGCCGCGTATCCGGGCCCGGTTGTCACGCGCTACGAGATCGAGCCGGCCACCGGCGTGAAGGGCAGCCAGATCGTCGGTCTGGCGAAGGACTTGGCGCGTTCGCTGTCGCTGGTGTCGATTCGCGTGGTCGAAACGATTCCGGGCAAGAATTTCATGGCGCTGGAGTTGCCGAACCAGCGCCGTCAGACCGTGAGTCTCTCGGAGATTCTCGGCTCGGCGGTGTATGCGGACGCGGCTTCGCCGCTCACCATGGGCCTCGGCAAGGACATCGGCGGCAAGCCGGTGTGCGCCGACCTCGCCAAAATGCCGCACTTGCTGGTGGCGGGTACGACCGGCTCGGGCAAGTCGGTGGGGATCAACGCGATGATCCTCTCGCTGCTCTACAAGGCGAGTGCCGACCAGGTCCGGATGATCCTGATCGACCCGAAGATGCTCGAAATGAGCGTCTACGAAGGGATTCCGCATCTGCTGTGTCCGGTGGTCACGGACATGCGCCAAGCCGGTCACGCGCTGAACTGGGCAGTGGCCGAAATGGAGCGCCGCTACAAGCTGATGAGCAAGCTGGGCGTGCGTAACCTCGCCGGCTACAACAACAAGATCGACGAAGCCGCGAAGCGCGAAGAGAAGCTGCCGAATCCGTTCAGCCTGACGCCGGACGATCCGGAACCGCTCACGCGCCTGCCGAACATCGTCGTCGTGATCGACGAACTGGCCGATCTGATGATGGTGGTCGGCAAGAAGGTCGAAGAGTTGATCGCGCGGATTGCGCAGAAAGCGCGCGCGGCCGGCATCCATCTGATTCTGGCGACGCAGCGGCCGTCGGTCGACGTGATTACCGGCCTGATCAAGGCCAACGTGCCGACGCGGATGGCCTTCCAGGTGTCGTCGAAGATCGACTCGCGCACGATTCTCGACCAGCAGGGCGCCGAATCGCTGCTGGGCATGGGCGACATGCTGTACCTGCCGCCGGGCAGCGGCTTGCCGGTGCGGGTGCACGGCGCGTTCGTGTCGGACGAGGAAGTGCACCGTGTCGTCGACAAGCTCAAGGAGCAGGGCGAGCCGAACTATATCGAGGGCATTCTCGAAGGCGGCGTAACGGGCGAGGGTGACGAAGGCTCCGCGGGCGCCGGCGGATCGGGCTCCGGCGACGGCGAGGCCGACCCGTTATACGACCAGGCGGTCGACGTTGTGCTGAAGAACCGCCGTGCGTCGATTTCGCTGGTGCAGCGGCATTTGCGCATCGGCTATAACCGCGCGGCGCGCCTGCTTGAGCAGATGGAGAACTCGGGCGTGGTGTCGGCGATGTCGTCGAACGGCAATCGGGAGATTCTGGCGCCGGCGCGGGAAGCGGAATAGGCCGTCCATCAGGTTAGTGCGCCGAACCGGCGGCAACGCGCAGCGTGTGAATCCTGCGTAAGTCCTGCGCATAAGCCCCGTTTAAGGCTTCTTGCTTAAGCTGTTGCTCAAGACCGAGGGCTCGTCCCTCGGCTACGCGGCTCAAGCCAGCCGCCACGGTCACCCGGCCGCCGCCCTCAACGCCCGCCGCCGTGACCGTTCAACGAATTCAATCAAGGGAGAAAACACCATGCAGCTAATCGCGCAGCAGTACGCTCGACAGAGTGCTCACCCCAGCCGTTTTGGCCAACTCGCTCGCACGATCGTGCGCGGTGTCGGCAGTGTGGCGATCGGTGCGTCGATGCTGGTCGCGTCGCAGGCATTCGCGAGCGGCACCGAGCAACTGAAGGCATTCGTCGCGCAAGTGCATTCCGCGCGCGGCACCTTTGTGCAGCAGGAAGTGCGCGCGCCGAGCAAGGCGCAGGGTGCAAGCGGCGCGAGCGGCGTGCTGCCCACGGCCGGCAAGACCGGCACATCGAGCGGCACGTTCACGTTCGCGCGTCCCGGCAAGTTCATCTGGCAATACGAGAAGCCTTACGCCCAATTGCTGCAAGCCGACGGCGACAAGCTTTATGTGTACGACAAGGATTTGAACCAGGTGACGGTGCGCAGTCTCGGCGGCGCGCTCGGCGCGAGCCCGGCGGCGATCCTGTTCGGCAGCAACGATCTGGACAAGAACTTTACGCTGCGTGATGCGGGGGTGAAGGCCGGCATCGACTGGCTCGAGCTGACGCCGAAGGCGAAAGACACGCAGTTTCAGCGCG
Organism: Paraburkholderia caffeinilytica; assembly: GCF_046030355.1. Lineage (GTDB taxonomy): Bacteria > Pseudomonadota > Gammaproteobacteria > Burkholderiales > Burkholderiaceae > Paraburkholderia > Paraburkholderia caffeinilytica_B. Next base: position 127,730 of record NZ_JAQQCQ010000022.1, on the reverse strand, counting down.
TCGGCATCGGCTTCAAGGACGGCAATCTTGAAGCGATGGAACTGCACGATGTGTTCGGCAACGTGACGCTGTTGACGTTCTCGAACATTCAGAAGAACCCGCCGCTGCCGGCCGATGCGTTCAAGTTCACGGTGCCGAAGGGCGCGGATGTGATCAACGGTTAAGTTGATTGCTGTAGGAGTTTGACTGGCAGAGAGGCCGCGTCATCGAACGCGGCCTTTTCAATGGCTGATCGAGTGCCGATGGGCCGCCGATCATGCTGCGCGCCAGGTGTGTCAAATCTCTACTTGTCCACTTCCAGCACCTGCATCGGATGTGCGGCCTTCATGTCGTCGATAAACGCTTCAACGATATCCGTTCGATGCTGCCGTGCCCGCGTGACCATATGAAACGCCACGCGGTACCGCATCTGTGCGGGATTCAACGCGGCCAATAAGCCCTGCTTCACGAACGGCGCCGCGAAATGCCCCGGCAAATAGCCGAGATGATGCCCTGACAGCACCAGCATCGCGACCGCTTCCATGTTGTCCGCGAGGGCGGTGACGTTCTGCGGCGTGGTCGAACTTTCGGCTTCGGGCAGCGGATAACTGCGCCACGCCCATTCGTGAGCCGCGGCTTCGGCGGCCGTCACTTCGCCGGCAGAAGCGAACAGCGGATGCCCCTTCGCGCAATAAGCGAACTGCTCTTCCGCGAATACCTCGGTGTATTCGAGCGACGGCACGCGATGCCAGAAATAGCCGATGCCGATCTGAATGCGGCCGTTCAGCAGCAGTTCCTCGAGCTCGCCCGGCGAGCGCACCAGAATCGAAAACCGCACCGACTGATCGCGCGCCCGAAACCGGCCGATCGCGTCGCTGATACGCGCGCTTGCCGACACGGGCGTGTGGCCGATCATGCCGATATCGAGCGTGCCGACCAGTTTCCGGCCGACGTTGCGCGCCTGCATGCCGAAGGTGTCGACGGCGGACAGCAGCGCGCGGGCTGCGTCGATGAATTGCTCGCCGCGCGCGGTCAGGCTGAAGCCGCCGCGGCCGCGTTCGCACAGCCGGTAGCCGAGGCGTGTTTCCAGGGTGGCGAGTTGCGTGCTGATAGTCGACTGGCCGACGTTGAGCGTGGCCTGGGCCGGCGAGACGCCGCCGGCGTCGACGATGGCGAGGAAGACGCGGATTAGCCGCAGGTCGAGATCGGTGAGTTGAGAGAACATACGTCAGGATACATCGCTGTGAATCAATGTGAAGTTTATTCTGTTCGTATTTTAACTTGCGGGAAACTGCTCAAGAATCGAGATTCGCCCGGCAAGGTGCGCTTTTTCTATTGATCCACCGGCCGGTTGCACAAATTTGCTTATTGCCCTCTTTTCATTGCCGAGACACGATGAATACTTCCTCCTTCATTTCCCCCGACGCCGGTGAACGGCCGCAACCGCTGTCCGGCAACGCCATGCCCCGTTGCGGCGGCATTGCGACGATGATGCGGCTGCCGAACGTCGGCTCGGCCGAGGGGTTCGACGCCTGCTTCGTCGGCGTACCGTTCGATCTCGGCACCTCGAACCGCACTGGCGCGCGCTTCGGGCCGCGCCAGATTCGCAGCGAATCGGTGCTGCTGCGCCCGTACAACATGGCCACTCGTGCGGCGCCGTTCGATTCGCTGCGCGTGGCCGATCTCGGCGACGTCGCGATCAATCCGTACAACCTGCACGATTCGATCAAGCGCATCGAAACCGCCTACGACGAAATCCTCCAGCACGACTGCAAGCCGATTACGCTGGGCGGCGATCACACGATCGCGCTGCCGATCCTGCGCGCGATTCATCGCAAGCATGGCAAGGTCGGTCTGATTCACGTGGATGCGCATGCCGACGTCAACGACACGATGATGGGCGAGAAGATTGCGCACGGCACGCCGTTCCGCCGCGCGGTGGAGGAGGGTTTGCTGGATTGCGACCGCGTCGTGCAGATCGGCTTGCGTGGCACGGGCTACGCGGCCGAAGATTTCGACTGGTGCCGCGATCAGGGCTTTGAGGTCGTGCAGGCCGAGGCGTGCTGGAACCAGTCGCTGGTGCCGTTGATGGCGCGCGTGCGGGAACGTATGGGCGATGGGCCGGTGTACATCACGTTCGACATCGACGGTATCGATCCGGCCTTCGCGCCGGGTACGGGTACGCCCGAGATTGCCGGTTTGACGGTGCCGCAGGCGCTGGAAATCATTCGCGGCTCGCATGGCTTGAACATCGTCGGTTGCGATCTGGTTGAAGTGGCGCCGCCGTACGATCCGTTCGGTACGACCGCGCTGCTCGGCGCGAATCTCGCGTTCGAATTGCTGTGCGTGTTGCCGGGTGTGGAGTATCGGGCTTCAAGGCGGTGAGCTGCTTGTTGAGCTGCCTGTTGAGCTGAGCACGGTTGACGACGCACGAAGAGAAAAGGCCTGCATTTGCAGGCCTTTTCGTGTTGCGATGATGCTTGCGCGATTCAAGCGCGACTCAAGCGTAGGCAGTTTTCCGAGCTGACACCAGCGCCAGATAACACACCGCGCCAATCGCCAACGCGGGCAACGTCGCCCCCAGATTCGGCAGCCATTGATTGATCGCCTGATACGCCACGATCCCGATTGCCCACGAAGCAAACGCGCTCAGATGCCAGCCGCCCGAGAAACCATAACGGCCGCGCACGTCGGCGAGTACGGCGGCTTCAATGCGACGCTTGCGCACGATGAAGTGATCCACCAGCACCACGCCGAACAGCGGTGCGAACACGGAGCCGATCAACAACAGGAAGTTCTGATACTTCGCCATCGGCACGAGCAGGGCGATCGCCGTGCACAGTGCGCCGAATGCCGCCGACAGCAACGGCACCGTGGCGCGCGTCCAGAACGTACCGGTCGAGACCGCCGCCGAGTGGATGTCGGCGAACGCGTTATCCACTTCGTCGATCAGGATCAGCAGCAGGGCGAGGCCGCCGCCCGCTTGCGCCAGCGCGCCGGTCAGCAGCGCATCGCCGCCGCCTGCCGCGAGGCCGTAGATCGCGCCGAGCGCGTAAAACCAGATGTTCGCAATGCCATAGCCGAGCAGCGTGCCGCGGAAGGTCTCGCCGGGGCGCCGGCCGAAACGCGTGTAGTCGGCGATCAGCGGCAGCCACGAGAGCGGCATTGCGACCACCAGATCGATGGCGCCGCCGAACGACATCTCGCCGGTGCCCGGGCGGCGCATCAACGCGGCCAGATCGTGCTTGGCCAGCAGATTCCACGAGAGCCACGCCGCGCCCGCCAGCAGCAGCCAGATGCCCCACGTGCGCAGAAACCGGCGCACGAACGAGAGCGGGCCGCTGATCGCCAGCAGCGTTGCGAGCAAGCCGAAGATCACGGTCCAGATCAGCGGCATCGAGAAACCGAAGGCCTGCTTGGCGAGCGCATCGGCGGAATCGCGCATCACGATCACCTCGAACGAGCCCCAGCCGACCAGTTGCACCGCGTTCAGCACCGCAGGCACCGAGGCGCCGCGCACACCGAGCGTCGGGCGCAGCGACGACATCGCCGCAAGCCCCGTATCCGTGCCGATCACGCCGGCCAGCGCCAGCAAGACGACGCCGATCATGCTGCCGATCACGATCGCCAGCAACGCATGCGGCAGCGACAGCCCCGGCACCAGCAGCGCGCCGGCCTGCGCGACCAGCAAGCCGATGCCGAGCGAGAACCAGAGCGCGAAAGCGTCGCCCGTGCGGAACGCGCGGCGCGCGTCGGGCACTGGCGTGAGCGGAGCGTAGGTGGAACCGGCGTCGCCGGCGAGTGGATCTTGTGCCATCTATTCGTGTCCCTGTTGATATTGCTTATGCGTTCATGTGCGACCGCGGCGTTGCCGGCCAATCCGCGCGCGATGTTAGCCTGTCAGGCTGTCGGCGAGATTACTGGCTCATTACTGGCTCAGCGGCGCGCTCATCAGGCTGCGATTTTGCCAGTTGCGTGATCTGCGCGGTTATCGGTCTCGTTAGCCTGTTGATTCGGGGGCTTTTTGCGTTGTTCACCGCTCATGATCCTGCTCGAACCATGCCGCTCGAATCGCTCCGGCACCGCGCACGGCCATCGCCCGAGCGTCGTCACTGTCATAATGCAGGTCGTCGCCCGCATCTCTGCGTGCCGGCTTTGTTCATCCGGCGGCACGCCGCCTTCACACGGACCGCGTCCGGAAAAGCCGAGATTATCCCCAAAACGTCATGTTTGAAGAAACCCGTGCCAATGTTCCGCTCGCCGAACGCCTGCGGCCCCGCAATATCGACGAAGTGATCGGCCAGAAGCATCTGCTCGGCCCGAACAAGCCGTTGCGGGTCGCTTTCGAATCCGGCGAAGCCCACTCGATGATCCTCTGGGGCCCGCCCGGCGTCGGTAAAACCACGCTCGCGCGGCTCATGGCCGACGCGTTTCATGCCGAGTTCATCGCGTTGTCCGCGGTGCTCTCGGGCGTGAAGGATATCCGCGAAGCCGTCGAGACCGCGCAGATTCATCGTGCGAACGGGCACCAGACGCTCGTGTTCGTCGACGAAGTGCATCGCTTCAACAAGAGCCAGCAAGATGCGTTCTTGCCGCACGTCGAATCGGGGCTGTTCGTGTTCGTCGGCGCGACGACCGAGAATCCGTCGTTCGAGGTGAATAGCGCGTTGCTCTCGCGCGCCGCCGTCTACGTGCTGAAAAGCCTCACCGACGAGGAACAACGCGAACTGCTCGACCGCGCGCAGAAGGAACTCGGCGGCCTCACGTTCACGGACGAAGCCCGCGACGCCCTGATCGGTTCCGCCGATGGCGACGGCCGTAAGCTGTTGAACAACCTGGAAATCGTCGCGCGCGCGGCGGCCCAGCAGAAGAGCACCGAAATCGACGGCGCCTTGCTCGGCAGCGCGCTCGCCGAGAACCTGCGCCGCTTCGACAAAGGCGGCGACGCATTCTACGACCAGATCAGCGCGCTGCATAAATCGGTGCGCGGCAGCAGCCCGGACGGCGCGCTGTACTGGTTCTGCCGCATGCTCGACGGCGGCGCGGACCCGCGTTATCTCGCGCGGCGCATCGTGCGGATGGCCTGGGAAGACATCGGCCTCGCCGATCCGCGCGCGGCCCGCATCGCGCTCGACGCGGCCGAGACCTACGAGCGACTCGGCACGCCCGAAGGCGAACTGGCGTTGGCGCAGGCGATCGTCTATCTGGCGGTCGCGCCGAAGTCGAACGCCGGGTACAACGCGTACAACGAAGCACGGCGGTTCGTCAGCAAGGACCAGTCGCGTGGCGTGCCCGTGCATTTGCGCAACGCGCCGACCAAGCTGATGAAGGAACTCGGCTACGGTCACGAATACCGCTATGCGCACGATGAACCCGATGCCTACGCGGCCGGCGAAACCTATCTGCCGGACAACATGCGCGATCCGCATTGGTACGAGCCGACGCCGCGCGGTCTCGAAGGCAAGATCGGCGACAAGATGGCGCGTCTGGCCGAGCTCGACGCGCAGTGGCGCAACGAGAACAAGCCAAAGAAGGGATAAGCTTTTGCGGTTCGCCGAGGGCCTCGTTTGTGCGTCAGTTGGCGCCGTTTCTCGCGCTTCGGCCGGCGCCTTGCCGCATATCGTTTCCGGCGCCTTACCGCCATTCCGCACGCCTTGACCATCTAACGCACCGGCCGGCCGCGCCGGTGCGCTAAAATCGCTGCTTCATACAACGAACACCCGCCCCATCCCATGCTCGACATCCAGCTGCTGCGCAAAGACCTCGACGGCGTCGCCAAACGCCTCGCCGACCGCGGCTATACCCTCGACGTGGCGGCCTTTACCGCCCTCGAAGCGGAACGCCGCGACACCCAGACCCGTACCGAAGAGATGCAGGCGCGCCGCAACACCCTGTCGAAGCAGATCGGCGGGATGAAAGGGCGGGGCGAGGATACGTCGGCGTTGATGGCCGAAGTGGGCGGGATCGGCGACGAGATGAAGGCGTCGGCGGCGAAGCTGGACGATATCCAGAAGCGTCTGTCCGAGCTGCTGCTCGGCGTGCCGAACCTGCCGCACGAAAGCGTGCCCATGGGTAAGGACGAAACGGAAAATGTCGAAGTCCGCCGCTGGGGCACGCCGCGCCAGTTCGATTTCGAGGTGAAGGATCACGTCGACGTCGGCACGCCGCTCGGCCTCGATTTCGAGACCGGCGCGAAACTGTCGGGCGCGCGTTTCACGTTGCTGCGCGGCCAGATTGCACGGCTGCATCGCGCGCTGGCGCAGTTCATGATCGACACGCACACACAGCAACACGGTTACACCGAGGTGTACACGCCGTACATCGTGAATCCGGAGATTCTGTACGGCACCGGCCAACTGCCGAAATTCGCCGACGACATGTTCCGCGTCGAGAAGGGCGGTGACGAGAATACGGTCACGCAGTATCTGATTTCGACGTCGGAAATTTCGCTGACGAACACGGTGCGCGACAGCATCCTGGAAGCGGACACGCTGCCGATCAAGCTCACCGCGCATTCACCGTGCTTCCGCTCGGAAGCGGGTTCGTATGGCCGCGACACGCGTGGGCTGATTCGCCAGCATCAGTTCGACAAGGTCGAAATGGTGCAGATCGTTGCGCCGGAAGCGTCGTATGACGCGCTGGAACAGATGGTCGGCCACGCTGAGGCGATCTTGCAGAAGCTGGAACTGCCGTACCGCGTGATTACGCTGTGCACGGGCGACATGGGTTTCTCGGCTGCCAAGACCTATGACCTGGAAGTGTGGGTGCCTGCGCAGAATACGTATCGCGAAATATCGAGCTGCTCGAATACGGAGTCGTTCCAGGCTCGCCGGATGCAGGCGCGTTTCCGCAATGCGCAAGGCAAGCCGGAGCTGGTGCATACGCTGAACGGTTCGGGCCTGGCGGTTGGCCGCACGCTCGTGGCTGTGCTGGAGAATTTCCAGAACGCGGATGGGTCGGTGACGGTGCCGGCGGCGCTGCGTCCTTACCTCGGTGGCGTGGAGCGGCTGGAAGTGCCGGCGGCTTGATTGTTGCCGGGCTGATGCGCGGTTGATGCCCGCTACCGATTGCCAAGTCCCTTTGAAATTTTTTCGACGAGGGGCTTGGAAATCAAATTCAGCTGTTCTATAATCTTTTTCTCCCAAGCAACGACCCGCTTGGATCTGGCTCAGTAGCAACCAAGCAGTCTTGTTGTTATGAGTTGGAAGACCCGGAAAGGTGGCAGAGTGGTCGAATGCGCTGGACTCGAAATCCAGTGTACCTTTAGGGGTACCGTGAGTTCGAATCTCACCCTTTCCGCCAAAATTCATGAAAAAACCCTGCAGAGTCAACGACTTGCGGGGTTTTTTGTTTTTCGGCTCACGAATCGACTATCAAATACACGGTGGGTAGGGTGCGGTTCCGGTGCCCCCAGTGCGCGGGCGGGCGTTGACCCCAGTCATTTGCCGTCGAGCTGCCGTGTAGCGGCAACCCGTCTCGAGATCGCTTGCCACTTGGCACGACTATCTTATGCCAAGGGGACCCAACAGCAGCTCATGTCGACCACTGTTAGCCCCGCTGGCAGGCCCTATTTGTACAACTTTCGAATGTATGATTGTGGTTGCCTCACGCATCGGCTACGCGCATCCCGAGTTGGTACTTGATTTCTGCAGTCCCGCACGTCGGCATTATCGACGGTAGATATGCGACGACAGCCGGTTGACATGGCGTGCTGTTGCGGACGGAGCATGGCCTCAGTTGCTGGCTTCCGTCGATGCTAAGCCATCCATCGGCCAGGTTTCATCCAAACGTTACCAAGCTAAAGGAATTGCCATGAAAGTTGCTCAGTTCAAGCTAGACGACGGCCAAAGTGTTTTGGTCGAAATCGATTCAACGCTCGAGAGCGGGACTACTGCGCCCGCGTCAAGCGAAGGTCCTTGGGTCAAGGCCAAAACCACCTTCAACGACGCGATGAAAGCGGTCCAGCCGCTCGTTGAACAGGCTGCCAAGAGCTTGGAAGCTATGCAAGTTAAGCCCGAGTCGTATGAGGTTGAGTTTGGGGTGAAACTGTCAGCGTCGCTCGGAATGGTCGTTGCCAAAGGTGAGAGCGAGGCAAATTTTAAGATCAAGATGGTTTGGAAAACTGCCAAAGTTTAAGGCGCGCAGCCCCTTTCCGTGGGATTAGGCCTTCGAGACTACAATTATGAAATCCGGCTTACCAGACTCGATTGTTCAACTACGATCAATCGCGACGGGAAATGCAATCGGTACGGGCTTCTTTGTCACTGATGCCCATGTCGTCACCTGCGCCCACGTGATCAATGATGTGTTAGGTCGAGACCAAGGGAGCGCTGAAAGGCCGACGGAGACCTTCTTGCTGTTCGGGCCAAATGACAGCGAGCACACGGCAACTGTGACCGTGTGGGCTCCGATGAGAAGCGAAAAGAGCGGCTTGCGAAACGACGTCGCCGTTTTGACGGTTGTTAACGCGGCTAAAAACAACCACCTCCCGCTGGGAGAAACTGCGGGCGTCGTTGGAAAGGAGTTCGAAACTTTCGGCTTTCCCTTCAGTTTTAACACTCAAGGGCGCTCAGCCTCTGGAACAATCGGCGGCCTCGCATTCAATCACCGTTTCCAGCTCGTTCACGGCCCGAGCGCGACGTTCCATCACGTCGAAGGTGGCTTTAGCGGCGCGCCCGTTTTGGTTGGCCACACGGTGGTGGGGATGGTTTCGGCAGTTCATTCTCAAAACGATTCATCCGGCGCGCTTGGTTACATGATACCGATCGAAGAGATCGTTAGCTTGATCACCGAGTCCGATAAGAGCGCAAAGCTAATTAGCATCAGTGATCCAATCTTCGGGAATGTTTCATGGATGCTGGATTATCTTGAAAGTAGAATCCGACGGCCCGCCACCGACTATGAATTTGAGCTTCGCGTACGTCCGGTGGCTGAACTTTCGGAAGTTACGGCGATTCATCTCGATCAAGGCCAGCAAGGATATCGCGCGGAGGACCTCAAGCCGGAGGATTTTGTATTGGGGCGGCCTCGTCATCCCTTCATCGTTTTCGCGCCTGGCGGCGCGGGCAAAAGCACCTTTCTAGCGAGAGTTATCAGGGCAGCTAAAGCAAACGGCGTCGTGCCGTTCTTGCTTGACATGGCGAAAGAAAAAGTCAATCCAACGACTTTTAAAGATTTTTTCACAACGTTTGCATGCAATGCGAAATACTGTGATTTCGAATCATGCATTGAGCAGCGCAAAGACATTATCCTTGTGATTGACGGCCTGAACGAACGCCCTGCGTCTCTAGACGGCGAAGAAGTCTCAACGATTAACAAATTTTGCGAAATAAATACAGGCGTTCGCGTCATTATCACGGATCGAATTAAGCGCAGAAACATTCGCTACCCCCTTTTTGAAAAAGCAACAATACTTCCGATTTCTAGGGACGATGTCGAGCAGGCAATAGGGAAGGGAAACTTATCCGAGATAGAGATACGGCTTCTGTCGTCGCCTTTTTTCCTTGATCTGTTCTTAGATATTCGGACGACTAGCACAGCACGGGATGGAAGAAGCACTCGCATCAAAATGTTTCGGGATTTTTTCCGTTTCTATTTGGAACTGGCTGACAGTGAGCTAGCGCAGCTAGCCAATATCTCTATCAAGGCGTTTGAAATGGGGCAGGGACCTCTTTTGGCGTCGTCAGAGTGGGAAAACTTGGCAAAACAAGTTTCGGGTATGCCGGACGTCCTAAGTCGTCTACTATCTGCGGGAGTCTTGGTTCAACGTGAGGATTCGAAACTTCCCACCTTGCATTTTCGACACCAACTTTTCCATGATTTCCTCAATGCTCAAGCGTTGGTCGACATGGGGGAAGCGTATTGGCGACCGGCGATGTTTGATATTTGCACTCTCCGGGCTGCATCCTACGAAGTGATCGAATTGGCAGCGGAAATTTTAGAAAAAGACAGTGATGCTTTATTGAGCGAAGTTTACGACTGGAATTACGGCGCGGTTTTGGATTGTGTCAAAAATCTCCAAGCGAGCAAGCACGGCGGCACATCCAAAGTTGCAGAAGAGTTTAGGAACGCTGTTTTTATTCTTAGCGCAGAGAAAAAGTTCGATCGGTTTGAGCACACTGCTGAACGCGCGAGCAGAAACTACCCGCAACTTGAAAGCACATTGCCGTTCCTCGCAAAAATTAAATCGGTTGATGATCTCGTTTGCGAGGTAGGCCGCGAGCTTAAAACCAATCAAGGGTCTGAATTTTGGAAAAAATGGGTGGGGCTCTATACCAAAGTTAACGAGGTCACCGATGACGAACTCAGATTGTTGTGGGCAGACCCTGTCACAGCATGGACTGCTGCAAATGTTTTTCGACGGTTTCGGCTGTCACGTTCACACTGCTTCGCCTTACAAGAGGTATTTCGCAGCCTGGCATCAGCCGCAAAAGACAGTCGTCGATCAATTGGCGCGCGGTGGCGTATCGTCCACGTTCTCGGCGTTTCGACGACTGAGGTGGATCAGAATTTTCTCGTTAACGTTGTTCTCGACAAATCAGAAGACCGTTGGGTGCAGTACGGAGCGGTGAGAGCCCTAATGGAGTCGTTAAGCATGTTGAGTGGTGCAAGCAGACACGCTAGAAGAAAGAAGATTCTGAAAAAAATAATAGACGGAATGCACGGCATTACCAATGCAGAGGTTCGCGTCGAAATGCGACGTGTTGCCTTTCTTGCCACCCATGTTCCGGAGCGTGGTGACTGGGCTGGCGATTACATTCAAGTGCTTGAGGCTGGGTTACAGCAGTCCATTGGACTTGGAGATCAAGGTAAGGAACGCGCGGAATGGACATCAACGCTAGCTGCCGCTCGTCAGTTGTCAAATGGAAAAATAGCAAGTGAATTAAATGAAGCAAGCGAGGCAACAAAATGATGGAGTCTGACGGAAAATTCATGAGATTGGCACTGGAAGTTGCTCAACTAAGCAACGATCGCAGTCGTAAGGTCGGGTGTGTGATTGTTGGCCCGGACAATGAAATTCGATCTACCGGTTACAACAGTTTTCCGGTCGGCATCATTGATTCTATAGAAAAACGACACGAGCGCCCTGCGAAGTATATGTGGACTGAGCACGCAGAAAGAAATGCAATTTATAATGCTGCGAAGCATGGCGTTTCAATAAATGGGTGCAAGATGTATTTGCCATGGTTTCCGTGTATTGATTGCTCGCGCGCAATCATTCAAGCGGGAATTGTGGAGCTGATTGCAATTGAACCCGATGTTCGTGATGATCGTTGGGGCTCCGATTTTTCCGTTAGCTTGGAGATGCTGCGAGAAGCGGGAATCAGATTGCGCTTCGTTGAGTGTAACGTTGAAGGTATTCCGACATAGAACTGAGTTGACGCCTTTTAATTTAAATGAATGAAAAATTAATATAGACGGCTACAATTTTGTGTGGTCGCGCTATTTCTCAAGAAGACATGGCTTAGCGATCGAGTCCTCGCTACGGATTGGCGCTGTCCAGTCCGCGTCAAAAGCTGGGGACCAGTTAAGGAGCTTGGTCGTTGAGCACGTCCCTCAATTCTGGCAATTCCGCCAACATAATGGCCAGCACTTGTTCAGCGACTTCTCGATGTTCCAGTTGGGTGCTTTTGTCGGCCCGAACGCTGACGTAGTGTATGAAGCTCCGGATAGAACCACTCATCAGAAGCGTGCTAGGCGTAAGACCTTCTGGAAGTACAGCGCGCGCGACTTCCTTTGCGATCCCCTTTTCGAGCGCTTGACGGTAAGCATCTTGGGCGTGACTAGCGAGCTGCTGCTGCGCCGCTTGCCACCACGCCGCGCGCGCCGGATCATCTTCCGGCAGACTATTTTGTCGGTTTGCCATGTCTTGCAATCTTGCCTCTCGCAGGACGGGAGGGTCTTGAACTGCAGCATACCGTTGACTGAACTCTTGGAAGCTGAATGAGCGGTGTCTCAGAATTTGACGTGCGATATCACGTGTCGTACTTATCTCCACAACCATATGTGCCATCTCAAAGGGACTCCAATGACGGTTCCTCACCAGATATTTTAGAAGGCGAGGAGACGTCTCATGGTTATGCTGGTTGGCAGGGTTGGACACGCGCGCGCAGAAGGCGATCAATTCGCCTGCGGTCTGGCATGCGTCGATCATGGGGTGCGTAATAGCGATCAGCTTCACGTGGCTCATTGCGGCTCCAGACGTTACGGCTCTAAAAAATCTGTCGCGAACGCGAATCGATGAGGTGGCAACATACCAGGCCAGCCCTACCATTCACGCACGTAGCACAACCGATGGAGGCCCATTCGGCCCTGAAAGGACGAGGATGCACGTTTCCCTACTTTACGCGGCCTCGTGTCAGTTAAAATGCCGCACGGGCCGGGCGCTGTGTGCGTCTCCGCCAGCCAGCATCTCGCTTTGAGTGTACCAGCACTCCAAGGAAGTCCTCTCGTTGGAAGGTTATGAGAAAGAAAAAGACTGGGAAACCTACCGTCGTGAGTTTTTTTTCTGGCTGCGGAGGGCTCGATGTAGGGTTCGAAAAGGCCGGGTTTGACGTTCGCTACGCATTCGACGTAGATGCTGACGCGTTGAATACTTACAATTCGAACTTGCCCCCCGTTGCGCGTCACCTCGATCTGAGTACGAACACACCTACGGTTGGCCCAGTAGACGTGCTATTGGCAGGGTCCCCCTGCCAAGGATTTTCGACGGCGGGCAAACGCGATTCCAAAGACCCCCGAAATCAACTCCTGCTGAGAATACCGGAACTGGTTCGAGCGAACGATCCAAAAGTCGTTGTCATCGAAAACGTTCCCGGCGTGCGGAGTGGCGCAATGAAGAGATATTGGACGGAGCTCGAGTCCGCATTGCGAGCGCAACATTTTCACGTCAAAACTCAGGAGGTTTCTGCGAACGAGGTAGGCGGAGCCCAACTCAGGAAGCGCGTATTCATGCTTTGTTGGCGGGACCAAGACGCCGATCCAGTAGTTCCTCGATCTGACTGCACAAAGACGTTGCAGCAGGTGTTGGCTGACATCCCGGCCGATGCCGCAAATCATGATTTGACTGCGGCAGCGCTGGATCGAAGGACGGCATTGATTGCCCGGCAAATTGGACAGGGGCAAAAATTGTCGAACGTCCGAGGCGGCCCCCGGTCAGTTCACACGTGGCATATCCCGCAGGTGTTTGGTGCCACCTCCAAACTCGAAAAACAAATTCTGCAGACGCTGATAAGGCTGAGGCGCCAGATACGACGGAGGGACCACGGCGATGCGGACCCGGTGGACATTCGAGTCCTTGAGAAAGCCTTTGGGCAGGTAGAAACGCGGTCTGCGATTTCCGAACTGGTGAAAAAGGACTACCTCGAACGACACGAGTCAAAACGAATTGACTTGAGGCATACTTTTAACGGTTTGTACCGTCGACTGGCACTAGATGAGCCGAGCTACACGGTGGATACTAGGTTCTGTAGCCCACGCCATTTCCTGCATCCCACCGCGGATCGGGCGTTCACCGCCAGAGAGGCAGCGCGCATTCAAGGCTTCGAAGACAACTTTGTCTTCATCGGCGCACCGTCGTCAGTTCATCGGATGATCGGCAACGCAGTCTCCCCGGTCGTTTCCCAAGCCATCGCATCGTTGGTGCGAGCACAATTCTTTTGATATGCAAATCGTTGAATCGTGGCGTGAGTTGGATGACCTTCAGGCAGAGTGTTCCCGCTTGGAGGCGAAGTATGCGTTATACGAGACAAAGCTTTTCAACGGGTACGAGCCACTCGCCGTCGTCCGTGTGGGTCAGGCTAAAAATTTTCAATCACGCCTGGACGCCTGGCTCGCCAATTTTCCGAGTGCAAAACAATGGGACGCGTTTCAGTCTGTTGACGATATAGTGTTCTTAGGCGCTTGGGAGCTATTGGAGCTACAACGGGTCTCGTACGAGCATCACGTAAATGAATGGGCTATCGACACCTTGGATTTGAAGTACGGTGATATCGAATTTCAAAATAAATTATCCGAATTTCTCTCTCGAGCTTGGGTCTGTCCGGTGACCGACAGTTTGCGGATTAGCCTGTTTCGCCATCTTAATCATATTTCAACACCTGATTATTTTCCTGATTGGCGTTCTCTCACGGAGTTCGCTGACATAGCGAAGCTAACCAGTTACGTTGCGGAGGAGAATTTTTCCGGAATCGTCCTTGTTGAAGATTTTGTCGGCTCAGGCAAGCAATGTAGCAAGGCAATCGAATTTGCCGCAACAACATTCAATATCCCAATTCTTGTCATGCCATTGGTCATCGGGGAGCGTGGCGATACGAGAATCAAAAAACTAGTCGCTGGTTTTTCGCATGTGACCTATAAGCCAATCTTGGTTTTACCGGATAGCTGTCGTGTAACGCGAAAGAAGCTGACGACGGATGAGACTTCCACGCTCCGAGCTAGAGAGTTGACCGAATCTTATAGCGCAGCGACGAACGATACTTCCCCCTATGGATTCGAGAAAAGCCAAGGCTATATGTTCGTGATGGCCACCAATTGTCCGAACAATAGCCTAAAGTTTCTGCACTCAGATACCGGAGATTGGATGCCCCTTTTCCCTCGATCCAGCCGGAGGGCCGTCGCGTGAGCGAAGCACCTAAGAATCCATTTTCGAGTGCCTTGGCAACGGAACAAATTGAGCCCGATGCGTTCGTTGAATATTTCAGCGATGCGCTAGTCAGCAATGCGGTCGGATTTTTCGACCTCGGTAACGTGGTCGTAAAGGGAACGCCCGGGAGCGGAAAGAGCATGCTCCTGACACTTCTTAAGCCCGAGACGCGCGTAGCATACTTTCGCCACGGTGAGCAGTTCCCCGTCGGAGGTGACGATGCTAAGTTCATTTCAGGCGGAATCAATCTGACACGGGCCGGAGCTCACGACTTCACAAACAGACTCGCTCGGAATTCGAGGCAGGGCATTCCTTTCGACGACCTCGTGCTACTGTTTGCCGATTTTTTCAATTATTTTGTATGCCTCGATCTTCTTAAATCAATCAGGGTCTTCTTGGCAAACGACCTTGAACCGCTAAGGAAGGAGATTGGACTTAGTCTTGATTTGGATAGATTGAATGCCTTCGCCGCATCGATCTCCGGAAGTGATTGCTGGTTTCATTATCTTGAAGGCACTCAAGACTTCGAGAATTTGATAAAAAAAATAGAAAGAAGATTGCTCGAATATCGATCATACTTCAATTTCAATATTGATCAACTGAGCCCGGACTTTCTATCCTCGAAGACATCTGTTGGAGAGCCAATCGCTGCTATGGCCGCGGAATTGAGGCGCTCCGGCGTTTTATCGCCTGATACAAAGGTATTTATCCGCGTCGATCAACTCGAAGAGCTTTACAGCTTGGAACGAGAACACGGTCTGGGGGACAGCTACCGGCAAATCATCAACAAGGCTCTCGGCATGCGCGATCCCCGGATGGGATATCGTCTCGGAACCCGGGACTATGCGTGGGAGCGTCAACCAGCAATCTACGGCACGTCTTCAAAGCTAGAGCAAAACAGAGATTATTCTGTAATCTCACTAGAGGAAATGCTGCGTAGGAAAGAAAATCGCCGTGGATGGCTTTTTCCGGAGCTTGCTCAGGATATTTTCGCACGGCGGTTGCACCGGGCGGCGTATGCGCTCAAAGATAGCAAAACAGCATTGAGGGACGTGCTGAGCGACTCCCCACCGCGTGAGGAGCTTGCGCGTCGATACCTGTCAGGTAAAGCCCGGCCCGTCGGCACCGAAGATAAATACGCGATTGACGCCTCCGACCTTCCCGCGGAAGTCGCGGCCGCCATTGAGAAAATAGCTCAGACCGACCCACTGGACGCCCAACTCGCGACTGCTTGGGTTCGACAACGTGCTCAAAGGAATCTCGCCGCGGCACTGCTGGCCGAGCGCATCGAACGGCAGGTTTGGAGACAACGGACTTGGTGGGTCAAGGAGCGTAAAGAATTGGCCCTATTGCATCTTGCAGGGCGCATGAATCAGCGGTTAATGTGGGGCGGAGCCGATGATGTGCTCGAACTTAGCGGTTACAACGCACTTGTCTTCATTTCAATTTGTCGTCACATCTGGCAGGTCGCGATTCGCTCAGACGCACGCTCTCTCCAACGGCAAGGGCCTATACTAATCGACTTCGACACCCAAGCCACTGGAATCTACGACGCCAGTCGGTCGTGGGCGGAAAAACAGATTCCTCGAGGCATGAGAGGAGATGAAAGATTCCGCTTGGTTTCAACGTTGGGGGCGCATTTCAGGCGGACACTGATCGGCGATCGTGCGATGTCCAATCCCGGGAAGAACGGGATTTCACTCACCCTTGAAGACTTGGAAGATCACGCTGACCTGAAGAAGCTTCTGGCCTTCTCAAGCGATTTTGGTGACTTGGTCGTTTTGCCGCATACGACAAAGTTAAAAGATCAAAAGCCACGACGGAAATGGTACCTTGCGCCGATCTTGTCTCCTTATTTTCGCATACCGCATGTTCATACCAAGGAGCCGATCTATCTGACTGCGGAAGAGTTGACCACGCTCCTCGGCGGCACGCAACAGAAGTTGTCTCTGATTTCAGTCGCGGATACAACGAATACAAATGATCAATTAAACCTATTCTGAACATGAAGCGACCATGGGGATTGCTGCACAAAGTACTTCACCGCTTGGATAACGAGAACGGTTGGGACTACGTGGGCTGCGTATCGTTCGAAGATCGGCACGCAGGGGTGCTTCAGCATTTCGCGAATCGGCTTACGCAAAGCAGAATGCTTTTGAGGGTAACGAACGAGGGGGAGACGGACTTTCATGAAGCATGCATTGACCTAATCAAGGAGCATTCAAGAGTTCTGATTGACGGTGGATTAGCGCAGGAACCAGATTTCGTCGACGTTACCTTTGAGCAGGGCTTGGAATTTTTGCGCGAACGGCTCCTCGATTTCGCGCTTGCATGTAGCGGTAAGGTCTTAGTGGACATGAGTTGTATGCCGAAAAAGTTCCTGTTTTTGATCCTCAAGACCTTGATCCTCAACGAACGCGTCACGGAGTTGATAGTCACCTATACAATTCCATTGCGATACGCTTCTGCCGACTTGGCGGGACGGACCAATGCCCTGACTGAATTACCGGGTAGTCGCGGACCCAAAGCGCCGCTTGAGATAACACCCGGGGTTTTGATCATTAGCGTTGGGTATCTTCCTTTCGATCTCTCGCAAGCGGCAGAGACTCTTGCCACTGACGTGCCCAAACAGGTCGTTTTTCCGTTTCCCACGTCGATTCAGAACTATCGTCGGAACTGGGATTCGCTGCAGGCGATTTTCAATGACGATGCTCGACTAATACCCGACCCCATACGGGTCGACGGGCGCGACGTTTCCTACGCTTTCGATGTAATTCTGGAACAAACGAATAACGGAAAGACTGCAGCAAATTTATATCCCTTTGGGCCGAAAACACATTCTCTCGCTTTAGGGCTGTATTCATTGGCCTGCAACAATGCCGCACTTTGGTACGCACAACCGACTGAGTACAACCCACAGTACTCGTCCGGCATCCGAATGTTGTCAGATGTGCCGGAGATATACGGTTACTTGGTGAAACACAACGGCGTGAACTTGTATGCAATCTAGCGCGCGAACCACAGGAAACGAGTCCGGATTGATTTTCACCTAAGGCGTTCATGTGCTCATAGACCGAGACAACGGGCGCAAGGTGCGCGTGCCTCGGTGCGGCATGCGCACGTGTTGGCCGATGGGCTGAAGGTCTAGTAATGCCGAATCCATTCGGAGCCGTCAGATATACGTCGTTTTCCGTAGTGACGGATAGACAGTTCCCCTCGCACAACACCACTATTATTTGCATTCGCTTCCCGGATTTGTGTGGACGGGAGCGCTCGCAGGCTTGCTTCCAGAGGTCCGTTCATAATTCGGACTGCCAGGCACCTGAAAGAGCCTCGAGTGCTCAAAAAATGGACAAAATTCACCGTTTCGGCCATTGGACAGCTCCAAAAACGTCGTATGCTGCGATGCAGCATGCATTACAAAGCTTTCATCTGCCGTATGCGGCCCTTAGCGCGGCTGGCCGGGCGCGACCATCCCGATGCATTGGCGGGTGGCGCGAAGCCCTCAGCGGGCCGGGAAACGGGTCCGGAGCGGATTTCTGGCAGGGAATGAACCCGGGCACGCCATCGGATACGGCCATGCTCGGTACAATTTACCGATAAGGGCGTTTCGGTGCCATTTTTGCGACCACGCGGTCAATTTGTGTTACATTTTTTTCGCAGACCGGCGTTTTCGCGGACTTTCCGCCCGTCTTTGGGCAAATTCCGCTTCCTGAACGCCGATCTCGCCGTTGCTTGGGGTGATTTTCTGTCTCACCTGAGCCCCGCGCATCGACGCACCTTGCAGATCACGCTCGCCGCACCCTCTCACGCCTGAAACGCTGCGCAGTGACCTCGCGTTTCGCTTCTTTCCACCGTTGGACATTGCACCGGATATCCATCCGGGGATGACGCTCGCCTTGAACGTTCGCCTTGATAAATCAGGATACCTAATCATGAACAGAACAAATCTCACGCCGCTTTTCCATCTCGGGCGCATCGTCGCGACGCCCGGCGCGCTCGACGTGCTGCAACGCGCGGGAGTGTTTCCTTTCCAGCTACTTGTCGGGCATCAGTGCGGAGACGGGGGCGTGCTGTGCGCCGAGGACCGCGCCGCCAATGCCGGGGCGATCGTTGCGGGAGGGCGAATTCTCAGCGTATACGAGGTCGGCGCAGAAAAAATCTACGTCATCACGGAAGCGGATCGCGCGAGCACAACAGTGCTCCTCGCAAGCGAGTACTAGGGATGTTTGTGGTCCAGCGATTGCATTCCCTCGTCCGCCCCGGCGCGCATCTCGGTGCAACCCGTTCGAAGTTTGCCGTTCACTCGCAGCAGTCCGCGCTCGATTCGCTATGCGCCCTGCATTGTGTGGCCATGCTGTTGCAGATTGTCGGCCTCATTGCCGATCCGTCCAAGATTGCTACACGGCGACGACGCCCCGAAGCCACACTCTGGCGCAAGACGGCTGAAGTCTTCGCGCAGGGCATGACGTTCCGGGAACTGGCTGCGTTCATTGCCGAACTCGACCGCGGCTTGCGCGTGAAGCTGCTTGAACAGGGCTCGCACCGGGAAGCCGTCGCATTCGTCATGCGCGAACTGGCAAAAGGACGGCTGGTGATCTGTAGTGTGCGTGAAGTTGGCGATTCGCAGAACCACGCCGTACTGGCGATCGGGGTTGAAGGTGTGCAGCACGCGCGCCAGTTCGAAGCGCGCACGCTGCTGATTCTCGACCCGGCCGAGGGGCCACCGGCAGCAATGGCGACGTGCAACGCGCGGCTCGATTACAGCATGCGCAAGCCGGGAGAAATGTCCCGCTACGCCAGATACACCACGGCCAGCGGCACGTTCCCGGTCGTACTGAATGGCGCGGTTTCGATTGAAATGGATGAACCTGACAAGCCGCCGTAGTTACTGCAACGATCTGCGTCTCCGCCTTCCGCACGCGTCGGTAACGCTCAGGGGCGCTCGAGCAATCGCGCAGGATCGACCTCTAGGGCAGCGGCCAACCGCTCTATGTTATCGACCGACACGTTTATACGTGCACGCTCAACCTGGCTGACGAACGTACGGTCTAGCCCAGCAGTAAAGCCAAGCTTCTCCTGAGACAGCGACTTCTCGACCCGAGTGGCGCGGACGTTGTAAGCCAGCACGTCCCGAAGTGAGACGAGTTTGGCTTTTGGGTCGGGGCCTTTGAGCGGTGCGGACATGCCCCGATCATTACGATATGATGCGTTCGCATCTACGGCTTTTACATCACATAACTCCACGAGTTTCGTGCGGATGGTGTGAAGTCGCGGACAGCGCCGCCCCCCAATTCGGATAGCCGAGCATTTCAATGACGAACGCAGCACTGACACCGCCAATGGCTTACTCGGATGCCCGACATCTTCACTTCCACTTTCGACCTATTTTCCATCCGACACGGAGACCAGAAACCATGAATATTTCGCGAATTTCAGCCGTTGTTCTGACGGCCCTTGTACCGATTGCCGCCCATGCGCAACTTAGTCAGATTTTTGGCGCCATTCACACCGCCCAGTATGCGATCACCGAAGCGAAAAATCTGGTGCCGCAGCAGGACACCGCCCAGCAGCAGGCGCAGCAAGCCCAGCAGCAACGAATCGACTATCTGAAGCAGCATCCGCCGTGCAACGCCAACTGCCCGCTGGACGCGCAGGACAAACAGAAATACGAAGCCATGCAGCAGCGCGATCAGCAGCAGGCACAACAGCAGATCGACGCGGCAAGGAAGGTCATCGACATGTGCCCTGACCTGAAGGACTCAAAGTTCAATTCGGCAGAGCGGATCATTCGCTGTCGCAACAAGGGCTTGACCGAAGAACAGCAGATGACGGTTGTCGGCGGTCTGCCGGTCCTCGCCCAGGCATACGTTGCCTCCATGTTGCAGGACATCTACGAAGACAACATCACCGACCCAGGCAGGGGCAAAGCAATCTCGGACTACTACAACGGTTGCCTCCAGCGCGGAACGCCGTGCGCCCGTCCGAAATGGTGAGTGGCCGGGTCTCGTTGTCCGCCGTGCTGCACAGGGCGGGCAACCCACCGCCCCTATAGCAACTCGCGAATTCGCCATTCACAACAGGAAATGAAACAGACACATAAGCGTCAAACCGTCGTTGGCTTTCCCTATCTCGTCGCTGCGCTGCCGTTGATTCTCGCGGCGTGCTCGAAACCGGCTGTAACTGATGACATTGCGCAGCGGGCCGCCCCGGCCTCAGCGACTGCCAGTGTGATAGAGGGATCGGCCAGTTCGTCGGCATCCTCGCCGTCATCTGCTGCGGAGTTGTCAGCGCCGGTCGCGTCTGAAACGGGCGCGAACGCTCAGAGCGGCAGCACAGATGCCGACGCAGCGGACGTAGACGAGAGCGGCGCGCCAGTCGGCTCCGTCATGAAGGCCGACGTGTCAGCCGATGGAAGCATGGCGACGCCATTCGGCAAGCTCTCGGTGAGTGCCGATAACGTGCTCATGCTTGACGACAAGCCGGTGAACCCGGGCGCCGAAGGCAACAACTCGCTGAGCTTCGTGGCGCAAGTCGCGCTGAAGAACCGCCGCGCAGTGCTGGTTCAGAACAATGGTGGAACAGGGTGTCCCGCGATGTACCGGTGGATGATCGTTTCGGACGGCAGCTACACCGTCGGCCCGGAGTTTGGCTCCTGCTCCGATCTGGTCAAGGTCTCAATCGAATCCGGTGCGCTTGTCGTCACCATGCCCGGCTTCGCGGGGCCATCCGAACCGACACTCGAACAGAAGCGCGCCGCAAGGAGGCATATGAAGTACGGCTACGACGGCAAGACCCTGACGGAAAACGGCAGGCCGTTAACGCCCACTGACGGAGCCCGCTAGTATTGCGAGGTTTGCGGAACGTGCATTCGTATTTGGCCGCCCGACTGTTTAAACGTAGTCCGGGCGATGAGCGGACGGTCGGCGGTGATGGTGATACGGCGGGGGCACGTGTCGGCAGCGGCGAACCAGGTGTCCGCGATACCAGACGCGTTTGCACACGACACGCGGGTGCGCTTCGACCGCACTCGGGGCAAAAGACCCAGCAGCAACCAAAGTGCTCAACAATACCGCCGTCATGAATTTCCCCACGATATCTCCTTCATTCATAGAGGTGCGATTCTACCCGCTGGCCCCCCGGCGTATTGTCAGGCGCGCATTGGCCGGATGCGATAATGCTCGCAGTGTCGGGGCCACCATTGCCCCGAAGCTCGATAGCAGCGAAGACCAGATACGAGGCAGCCATGGAATACCGCGTTTCCTACGAGCATAGCCTCGCGAGCGGGCCAGACAATTTCATTGCGCAGGTCCCATCGCAGTTGGTCACAGACGTTCCTGCGAACATCCCGCGCGCTTTACTGCCTGAGTTCATCGCCGATCTCATCCGGCAGCGTTCGCCGGGGATCGGGCGCATCCGCAACCTGCGCATTCTTTAGCGCAGGCCACCAAATGATTGCAGCGGTTCCGCACAAAATCCACCGGCCACCAGAGGTCAAGACGGGTCTTCAACAGTGTCAGCTCAACCTTTTTTTATTGCCGTTACAAACGCGAAATACGAGAATGCAAGTGATGCGATAGCTGGTATTGCCAAGGCGATTGAAAATGCGCACAAGACTGCTAACGTGCCGAATAGGAAGCTCCATATGGCAATAACAGGAATCCAGCCAAAAAAACTGGAACAATTTAATCGATGAATCAACTCGGCATCGTCACCGGAAATTTTTATTATGAAAGCAAATGTCGAGCTGGATATTAGGCTGATGCAAAAAAGGGGCTCCGCGAAAAACTTGACACTGGTCGCGTGAAGCATTTGATCGCTGGCTGAGAGCATTGCAAAAAAGAATGCCAAAGAAGCGCCTCCTAATGCGGCGAAGACCCAGCTTTGCGCCTCTGCGAACTTAGTGGTTTTGAAGAATTTTTCATTGTACTTCACTAAATATCTCCGGTTATCACGGTCAACATTTGATAAATATAATCGTCCGCTTAGAAGTGGTGACGTCTTTTTAGATCGATGCCTCGATAACTAAAACGTTGCTTACTCTTTAGAAGCTCCATCAACTTCCGACTACTTCTGGCGCGAAGCGGATAGATGTACTTACCCACCCTTAGTCGATGAAATGTAAAAATGGCTCGATGATACTTCACCGGCGCGTGATCGTCGAAAGTTACATGGATTACCCGGTGCAGTTTCCACCAGAGAACGGCTACGCTTTTTGAGGAGGCGAATTTAGCATGGAAAATTCCCTCACCGTTACCTGTCAATGCTTGACCACCGGCCGGAAAAATCTTGAACCGACGACGCGTGACGTATTCTTCAATCTCAGGGTCGAATGTATATATCGATTGTTTTGAAATTTCACCGCCATCGCTTTGCTTTATTGCCTCCACGATCGCAAGAATTATCCTGTAGTGCATGCCGTTTTCTTTAGTGATATCCGCCAGCCAGTCCTCACCATAGGCCTTGTTGCAATGGAATATTTTTATCGCCATCACCGAATCCATCTGGTTTTTAATGTTGTTGACTTTGCAATCGAACCATCATCGACTCGCAATCACTGTTTCTAGTGATTTCTTCGGTTCGCGGCTAGTGGCGTCTATTTTAGCAAATCAGCTCGATATCCATACGAGTCGTATCGCGAGAAAGAGTCGAGGAAACCCGAAAACGGGTCGGGGAGGTCGCATCTACGATTGGCGACTGGTCCCAAGTGGGTTGATTGCTGCGATCACTCAATGGGTGCGCGGGCTACTACGGGACGAACGAGTCTCGATAGACTACGGCGCATGGCGACGGCGGAAGCTGCCACGGCGATCAGCGATACAACTACTCATGCGAGAGCGCTTCCAAAACCTTCCTCGTCAGAAACTGTGACGGCTGGGCAAAGCTCTGCCGTGACGGCGCATGATGGAACGGCGCGTGGAAGAGGTGCAGTTGTTCGCGGGCGCGCGTCACTGCCACGTAAAACACCCGGCGCTCTTCGTCCACTTCGTCTTTGTTGATCTCGCGGTAAAAGGGAATTGAGCCTTCCGTCACGCCAAGTACCAGCACATGAGCCCATTCGCTGCCCTTCGCGCCGTGGATAGTTGACGTGACAACCGGCGTCTGCTCGCGAAGATTCAGGATATGAGCACGCAGCGGCCGCACTGTCGTAAACCGGCGGCTCGTCGCCTGCCAGCGGCCGAGTTCCGCAGCCAGATTTTCCGGAATATCGCCTGCTGCTTTCGCCAGACGGAGATAGATGCGCGACGCCATGAGATAGCGGCCCTCGAAGGACGGGATGCGCGCCGCTTTCACAAGAAGCCGCAAACAGTCGTCCAGAGCCTTACGCTTGACGGTCTTGCCAACGATCTCGCCGAGACGGTTAGCTCTCGAGGCCCGTTTCGGCTTGCGGCCAGCCTTTGCAGTGGCAATGCAAGTCTGCACCAGCGCCAACACGTCAAGCGTCCTGTCGACGTGTTCCGGCAACCGTGGACTAAATCCCGACTCGGTCTCGTAACCGACCGCAAGTAGCGCCTGCTCAACAAGACGCACCTGCGCTTTCGTGCGCCCCAGAATTGCAATATGATTTGCCGGTACACCGCTCGTTATCAACTCCTTAACGCGCCGAACAACGGCGTCTTCCTGATCGACTGCCGAAGCACAATGCACCAGTGACGGCGTGACACCGTGACGATCCCCCCGCATACCGCGCTCACTTCCACCCAGTACGGCATTGGCAAGCGCCACATTCTCGTGAGTGAGCCGGAACGAGCGCGTTAGTCTCATTGTCACAACGTCACCAAGCACTTTGCGCATGTCGTGCATCTTTCCGCCAGCAAAGCCGAACACGGCCTGGTTCGCGTCGCCAAACACCATAATGTGCGGAACCCGCCGGGCAAGCGCCGCGAGAAGCCGTGCCTGCTCAGCGTTCATATCCTGTGCTTCGTCCACCAGCAGATGAGTGAACGGCAGCGCGACCGTATCGATCATCGAGCACGCACGGCGCAGCATGGCCGGATAGTCGATGCAGCCAGCGCGCTTAACCAGCTTGTCATAGGCGATGCGCACGACGCGCAGCTCTGCCAGCACGTCGACATAGGCTGCGAAGTCCGGCGCATCATCCCGCGCCAGACGCGCCGCCACTTCGTCACTTCCGTTGCACTGTTTGAAGAACGCCGCGAGCCGCGCGCATTCCACGCGCATTTTCAGCGCAATGCCCGTCTTCTTATGCACAGAACGGCATGCATCGGGGCTCGCTTTCAATGCCTTCAGCAACAACTCTGCGCTGCGCTTCGGCGTGAGCAGCGCGGGCATGGCGGAACCCTTCGCAACTGTCCTGCGGACGACATCAAGGCCAAACGCATGGAACGTCTGCGCCTTGACGCCAGCAGGAAGGCGCTGGGTCAGAACATCTACGGCAGCATTCGAAAAGCTCAACGTGAGAATATGCTGTGGCTGCGTTCCGCGATCAATGGAACGACGGGTATGCGCGCAAAGAGTGTAGGTCTTGCTGCTTCCGGGACAAGCTTCCACCAGTACGCGCGATTCCGTCGTATTGATGATCGCCAGTTGCTCAGCAGTCAGCCGGAGTGGAGAAGGTTGGGTATTTTTTGTGCTCATGTTCGAGTAATCAGTTGACTGAATTCATTTGCACGTGACATGTGACAGCGTGACAAGCATGGGCTCGCCTGAGCTGAGGAGCTGCTTGAGGAGCAACAGGTTGTGAATTTTCGTACCCAAAATGGTCTCGTGAGCAGGTTCGAATATGCAGGAAACGCTATACATGTCGATCGGAAATGCATTTAAGGATCAGGTGTTGAAGGGGATGAGGAGGAAAACATTCGGGATATATATCATTGGGTCCGAGTCCTCCCCCGTCACATGTCACGACGTCACATTCGCGAAAAACAACTTGTTGTCGACAGGTGTCAACACGTGGGCGATACGCGGCGTTTCACGCCAGCAGTCTTGCAGCACGAAGGCGTCGCCGTGGGAGTACCGAGCGAAGAACCGTTTTGCGCGGTTTGCCAGTGCCGTATCTGTCACGTCACCAGTCTTAGGGTTGATCCAGCGGCCGAGTTGGACGTGCGACGGTAAACGGAACAGCCGAAGATTCTCCGTCCAGAACGCCTGATGATCGAAGCGAATGCAGTCGGTCAGGCTCAAGAGTCCATACTCAGCAAGGGTATCGACTCCCTGCAACCGATATTCAATGTGGCAGCATGGCGATTTGAGTTCGCGGAGCGGCCACAACTTGCTTGTCCCGTCGGCATACAACACCAGGTTACGGGCGGTCTTTTTGCCGTCAGTTGACGCACGCCGGGCAAAGTACGCGGTGGCCTGCTCGAACCGGACGGCATGGCGCATGTACGGCACGCGAAGATGCTTCAGCATGAAAAGACGAATCGTTTCAGCCGCGTTTCGATCATTCACCAGTGAGTCAAGCGCCGGTTCTGCGTAGCTTAAGCGGACACGGTACCGTGCCCCGACTGCACGTTGGAGTTCGATTAACGCTTGACGGCCCGGTTGCAGAATCTGGACCTGCGTCTGCCATACCGGATGGAACTGCGACGAGCGGCAGTTGAGGACTTTCAGGTCCGCACAGTGCGGTTTGATTTGGGCGATGGGGATATCGGGCGCAGGATGATCGATCCAGCACGTCAGGCGATCGAATGCCATGACGCTGCTTAATATCAAGTCCAGCACGCGGCGCACTTCGACGGGTATCGTAGCGGGCGATTTTCGTTGGGGTAGTTTCATCGGAATCCGGCTCGGAAGGCGCTGGGTGACGAACGTCAACAACAGCAGCGCCATCCGCTTTCCGGTCATGTAGTTGGTCAAGGAAAGGCGAGTGGCCGTTAAACCACCCGCGTCGGCGCTTAGAGCGTTTGGACGACCGATGCGTCGAAAGCGTAAAACCATTGGCGACTACCGCCGTCGACTCGCTTCTGGAACTGCGCACCATCACCGTTCGTCACAAGCAACCTGCGCTTGCGCAACACATCGATCACGCGCGACTTGTTGCGCCCGGCGACAATGGATGCCTCGAACTTAGAAGACTCGATCAGGACCAGTTCACGCCCGCCGTACGTGTAAAGCGTCACTTCACGGCCGAACGCGGTTCTGTTTTGAGCTGACATGCCAGTCGCCGTCAGACTCTTTACAGCATCGAGCACGCAACGTTCGAAGGCTCCGTCCCGCGTGCGATGGCGTTCAGCCCAGCACGCCACGCACTTGTCCATGACCTCGTGGCACACGTCACTTGTCCACGGCAGGGTTTTGAGGTTCTGCCCGCACGTAAGCGCAAAGTGCAACAACGCGAAGGTAGTCGCAGCTTGGACATTCGCATCGTCGCGTTTGACCTTCATTCGTTCCAGAGAGCGATTAACAAAATTCGGTATCTTCTTGTCGCTTTGGCGGATAACTGCGTCGCGGCTGCACACAACAGCTTCGAGGTATGACGTGGCCGCGACCGCCCCGAAATCCGTCGCACGCGCACCGAGCGATGTGTCTGGCTGTGCGGGCTCAGTTCCCAGCATTGACGAAGCATTGGATTCACCCGTCGGAGAGGTAATCTCATTCGGCGGTCTCGGCTTTCCTGCCGCAGCCTTGACCCAGGCATCGAACGGAATCTCGATGCAACCGGTAGGCGGTTGCGGAGACGCAAGATTTTTTGGGTTTTCGGCTTCGGCCGTCAAGAGCAGCGTGACTGGCGACGGCACCCGCACGGCTTTGCGATCGGATTTCGCTGCAACAAGACTGCGCGCGACCGAGAACGCCTCGGCCCGCGAGCTGATACTTATCAGTTGAACAAGTGATCCGTCATGGCTGCTCGCGCGCACCATCGGCGTTGCGGGCGCAGTGCCGAACGCCGATCCGGCGAGTTTACCCAGACGTACAGCGACTTCGTTGGACACGCCAGAAACGACGATCACGAATGGACGCTGGCCGAACAGTTGAACCAGCGGCCCAAGGTAGTGCACCGCGAACAGCAAGACGTTCTCGGGCGAAGCATCCGATGCCAATGCATCCTTCAGCCCACCGAGGTCGCCATCCTGTGCGCGGACGGGCACAGGGCCATCCGCGTAAACAGGAATGGGACCGGAAGCGGTGTAGGCCATATCGCCGAAGCGGTACATGGCACCGCGATCGCAACCTTGTGACCAGCCGTACGGAACATCCCGCATAGCATAGGTAAAGGGTTGCTCCATCGTCAAATCGGCGGCGGCAACGCGGGCAGTGGCTACCGGCACGCCGAGCTTGATTAACGCCTTGCGGAGGTGCTTCTCCGACTCGAACGCCGACACAGGCAACAGACGCTGCACGCGTTGGCCGCGCGGGTGATTGAACTCGATGACGCAATGCGGATTGCAGCCATCAGGGTCGTATGCCGTTGCGACGACTGCGATCATGTGCGGCTGGTCGTGTTGCGACATGGGGCTGGGGGCAGCCTGCTCGTCCATGGCAAATTTGCCGCCGTGCTCGCAGTGCGGGGCTTGGGGTCTATCATCTACCTGCTGGTTTTCGACGGGGTCGACCGGCCGGTTAGCGATGACGCGCTCATCGAGGATGTCGTTCGCGACGGCGGCCTTGGGCTCGAGGACGTGGTCGGTCGTGTTCGATCCGGCACCCGTTGCCGTCGACACATGATCGACGGGTATGGTTGTCGAGGTCGTACTGTTGTCGGTCGGCGCATTGGTCGGCGTCGGCAACGGTTGTTGCGGTTGCGTCATTATTTAGCCTCCTTCGACGCGATGAATGCGTCAATCGTCGACTGACGCCAGGCGCGGATGCGGGCAGTCACGCGGAACGGAGCTTCGAGTTGCCCCGACTTCAACAGTTTGTGCAAAGTTGTGTTGCCGACCCGGAGCTTGGCGCGGACTTCATGCGCAAGAAGAATAGGATCGACAGGGGGCGTAGTAGCGGAATGCGAAGCGATAGGCGCGTACGGCGCACATGAGCGCGGGCGCGAGTCACCGCCAGATTCAACGTGGTCGTGGCAAGCGGCCACATTCGGAGGCGGCGAAACAGCGGCAACCGCTGGGCGACCAGACAGAGCGGTCGCTAAGACCGATGGTGCGGGAGGGGTTTTCCGTGAGTTCATTTGCGTGCTGGAATCAGGTTGGCATGAATCGATGCGCAACATCCAGACGCAGAAGGGCTTACCCAATCTGTCACACACGCGCAGCAGGATTGCCAGCGTGTGGTGCGCCTGGAAAGCGCGTGAACAGATACAGGCAAACCCCGCTCACCATTGTGACGGGCGTTCAACTGCCGGTCCCTAAGCGGAAAACGACTCCGATTCGGGTACTACTCCGGTCTAAGTCCTGCCGGTAATCGCGATCCACCGGTTCCGATTCGGCTTACGGCTCCGTATCGCAACGCTTTGGTGATGCCCTTACTTCGGACCTAGTGGCGAAATCCTAATGTGAGAACATATCCCTGTCAATCTTCGTAGCTTCGCGTATGTTCATCAGGGGCCAGCGCGCCACAAGATTCCGGCAGCGACCGTGGGGCAAACAACCCGGCTATTAGCCGTCGCAGTAGTTATCCCACTCTTGCATCAGTGCCGCGCGTTTCACGAACAGATCGCCACGCGCGTATGCCGCTTCGGCCTTGTCCTTGATGCCGTGAGCGAGAGCGGCCTCGCACACTTCGCGCGGGTAGTGCGTCGTCTCGCCCGCCCAGTCTCGAAATGTGGACCGAAAGCCATGCACGGTAATATCCGCTCGCTTCATGCGCTCTAGCAGTTGCAACATCGCCATGTTGGACAGCGGTTTTTTGTCACGCGCCCCCGGGAACACGTAATCTCCCCGCTTCACGTCGTGCTGCGCCTTGACAAGCGAGATTGCTCGCGTGGATAGCGGCACCCGATGTTCTTTGCTCATCTTCATGCGCTCGGCGGGGATGGTCCAGACGCCTTCGTCCAGATTGAACTCCGGCCATGTGGCACCGATCACTTCATTTGTTCTGGTGGCCGTCAGGATGAGAAATTCGAGCGCACGAGCGGCAACCCCTTCCTGCGATCGCAATGTTTTTATGAACGCAGCGAGGTCGGCGTATGGCAGTGCTGGGTGATGCACAACCTTCTGGACGCGAGAGCGTTTCGGGAGGAGAGTATCTAGATGGCCCTTGAGTCGTGCCGGATTTTCGCCGGTGCGGTAGCCGCGTACCGTTGCCCAGTCGAGCACAGACTCGATTCGGCCACGAAGACGGGATGCCGTCTCGGTCTTTGTCGCCCAGATCGGCTCCAGCACCTTCATGACCAGCGTAGTGTCAATAGCTGAGACGGGCTGTGAATTAAAGACAGGGTCGGCATAGGTCGTCAGCGTATTTGTCCACTGGTCGGCATGCTTGACATTCTTCCACCCGGCCCGGTGTGCTTCGATGTACTTCTCCGCGCATTGCTTGAACGTAATGCCCGCCGCCTGCTCAATCCGCTGGTCGGCGCGCTCGGCTTTTCGTGAATCAATCGGATCAATACCGTCCAACAACTGACGGCGGCAGTCCAGTGCACGTGCCCGTGCGTCGGCCAGTCCGATCGTGTGCGTTGGGCCAAGACCCATGCCGCGAGCTTTGCCCGCGCGCATGTAACGGAAGAGCCACGATTTGACTCCGGCGGAAGTGATTTGCAGATATAGGCCACCACCATCGGCATATAGCCCCGGCTTGGTAGTCCTCGTGACCGTCAGTGGGCTCAGTCTATTAGCGGCTCTTGGCATCGCGTTAACTTACAAATCGACTATCAAATAAAAGTCTGATTATAGCGAAGTTCGCAAGTGTTCACATGCGTTCAAGAGAACACGCGTTGCCATCAATCTCAGTGTGGGCAAGGGTTCGTGGAGAGTCTTGTGAGTTTTAGCGAACACTGGCAGATTCGATATAGACGGACACCCTTTCCGCCAAATTTAAAAACCCCCGCTGAACGAAAGTTCAGCGGGGGTTTTGCTTTTTCAGCCCGTCATCGGGTAACAGTTAGCGTATTCGGCGGCGGCTTCCGCGTTGCTCTATCCGTCCGTCGTGCGTTCGCCACACATCGAGGAAGTTGCGAGGGTTGCGAACTGGCAACCGGCAGACGGCTCGACGAAGACCCACGGCCAGTAATCTACCCGCCCCCTGAAACCATGTTTCCGACCGTGGCAAATGAATAACCTCACTGGCTGAATCTTCCGCCCGAAAAAAGGACGGCGGAGATCTACCACGGCGCCGCTTCGCCTTTTGACAGCCGGGAAGGACCGGCATGAAAACCGACCTCGCAAGGGTCGGTTTTTTGTTTGAGACATGAACAGACCAACAGCGCGACTCATTGGCATGAGTTAACTTTTGACGAATTTTGACGAAACATCAGAAGCGCGGCGGTTACTCTCTTGCGAGACGCATTCGTACCAGGCGCGGCGTTCGTTCATATAGGAGACTTAAACATGCCGGCAAAGCATAGCAATGAAACCACCTACCTTTTCGTTACCCTGGATTCGCGTACTGGTCGCGACGGTGAACGGACTCCCGGCCTGTTTGATCCGGCCTATACGCTACCTCTGAACGCCGCCACCGACAGAGGAAACATCCATGCGTAAGGCGGCGGTACGGCATGGCGACCCGACAACGACGCGTGGCTTTGTGATGGCGTATTCGTCCACCATTCACGACGATGGCAAGAAGGTCGCACTGAGCGGTGATGAGGCGACATGTGGAAACTGCAAGGGAACGTTCAAGATATTTGGCACCGGCAAGGGCATATCGGAAAAAGGACGGGAGGTTGTTGTCGACGGCGATCTGGTGCTGTGCCCGTGCAAGAAGAACAGGGTAATTGTCGGCAGCAATCCGGGGATTTTTCTCAACACCGATGGCGGCGCGGGTACAGCCATTAGCACGCAGACAGTTGTCACAAGCGCTCGCACGTCTGCTCTGCTGTCTCCTGACGAACCACAGTTTGCGCGCCGCATCTTCGTCTGGGACACGACGACGGGTAATCCTATGCCCAATCGTGCCTTTGTAGCTGAGGTAGGCGGCGAAATGCTGCCCGGAAAGACGGATGGACAAGGCTATGCAACGATCAGGACAGACGGCGAACAGCCGGTCAACATTCACATTCTTTTCTCTTCACCTAGGCGCGGCCTGAAACCTCGGCAGGAGGCGTGATTTTGGCAGACTACAAAATCGAGCACTGGACTTCGACACAAACCCTGTTGGACGGTGAAAAACAGGAGACGGTCTCTATTTCTGTGAATGATCGTGCGGCGACGCGGCAGGCAATTATCAATCGTGCCCGTCAAGAGGGGATGAATCTTATAGAACGTTCGGATTGGGCCGCGCACAAAAATCGTTCGGCGCGAATGACTAATGATTGGGACTACAGCAAGATTGCCATTCACCACGCGGGGCGAAGTTTTTCATGCGGTCCCGCCGCTCTTCAACTGCAAGAAATTCAGGACATGCAGATGGGCAAAAGCGTTGCGCCGAGTGACGATATCGGATATCACTACGCCCTCGATTGTTACGGCAATATTTTTGAGGGCCGAGATATTCGGTTCAAGGGAGAGAATGTACATAACTACAACACGGGCGTGATTGGTATTGTGCTACTGGAAAACCTAACGGACTCCGAAGAGGGGGACGACGGCGTTGCCAGGTTTCGAAAATTTCTAGACTCAGTAGGTTTGAGCAGCCGTCCCCAGGTTCCCGATAAGCAAAAGCAATCCATCAATAAGTTTATCGACATTCTGCGGGAGTTCTTTTACATAAACACGCTTGGTGGTCATCGTGAATTTCCTGGGCAACTAGGAGAGGGCAAGATTTGTCCTGGTAACGTCGGCCTATCGCTCGTCAACGAGCTTCGGAAATTGACAGGACTAAGCGCGCCATGAAAGGAGCGAGAAAGTGGCTAGGGGTAATTTTGGGTGGCTGCGCCGCCATTACAGCGGTCATGTATACGGGCTATGTTAAGTCGTATCTTGACGACGATGTGCAGACGACTTTCTTTGTCAAACGGTATCCAACGTTGCAAATGGAGTTTCACGACCCGTTTGCCAACGAGGGTGATGACATACCAATCGACCAATTGCGCGTTGCTGATCGCGCCGGTTTTGCCGACTATTGCAAGTATCGGTTCGGCATTACGGGGAACAGTACCCAAGCGCTGGAGAAATGTAAAAGAGGAATCCCTGGCTATTTGTAGAATCGCACGATCTTGGCTTCATGCGCCGCCCATGCTTCCATCATCGGGTGGCGCGCTTGACAGCCCACTTGTAGCGTTCAACCAGCCGCGCAGCAGCGGCCAGTGCTTGCTCCCGCCAACGATTTTCGGCGGTGCAAATATGGATATCCTCGCGCGCCAACGCGTATTGAGCCCAATGCGCTCGAACTTCGCCCACGGGCAAATGATTGGTCTCCGACCTAATGGTACGGAACAATCGGAACTCAGGTTCGTTTTCGGCCCTTGTCCAGGAAGCTAGAGGAGACATCGCACGAGCCGTTTCGATTACGCTTAATGATCATGGCCGGGCGAACCACCATATCGCCCCCGCCAGCACTGGCGATCGGATGACTTCGTGTTAACCCGCACCCCCGCTCAAAACCCATGCCTAACAGAAAGCGTCGCGCCCGTATCATGTGAATGCAGAACCGCGACACGTGCCGTTCCAGAAAAGACCCAGTCGTTGACGATCAACGACAGCTTCCGCTGCGGTTGCGCGCCGAGCGTTAAAGTCGTGTTCGGCAACTGGACGATCGAGAGTTGCGGCGCCGTCGACGGCCCCAGATTGAGATAACTCGATGCTTGCTGCGGTGCAGCCTCGGGAGGTGGTGTGGCGTTCCCGGCGCCAAATCGGAAGTCGTGGGTCACCTGCACGCCATAGAAATTTTCGATTTGCGCGTAAAACGGTTTTCCCTGCTCCGACTGATATTCCATTTCATATCGCTGCAAATAGCGTTGCGGTTCCGGAATGGGCGGAACAACCGTCTCGGGCAGAGGCGCGATATTCGCAACTGTCATTGCTTCGGGCGGGTCGATGGCAAGGCTGCCCGCGAACGCATATCCGCTCAGAATGAAGAATGTTGCGCCGACAATCCTTTCGCTCAGGCAGGTCATGGCCATGCCTCCAATGAAGGAATTGAAACGTCACGCTACTGACAGCTATGCCTGAATGGACCGCCTTTGCAATTTCGCTTGTATTCACACATTCTAGTCAGTCCTTCGCTTCTGGCTAGCACTGAGTGTGGTGTTCACCATGCTTCGGCGATTGATGCTGAGCGATAGGGCATCGCACGCCAGCGAGCCAGGCCGGCACGTCAAACGCATTGGATATGAAACGCTCATTTCAATCGATTGCCGTACGCTGCCTTTGTCCCTGCTGTCGCCGACCTCGAGGTCATTTGATCACCGCGCTCGCCGCATCGCCCGTTTGATCGCACTGCGCGGTCTCCTCCCCGACACAACTCCGTGTCATCCCAAACGAAGCAGCAAAAGCGAGCAGCGCACCCAACGCAAGCAGAACCGCCGGCGCTTCCATCCAGCCCGTCTTCGCAATGAGCAAATTGGCGGCAAGCGGCGCCACGCCCATTGACGTAGCCAGCCCTAGGTTGATCGCCAACGCGACACCGCTATAGCGCACGCCGACGGGAAATAACTCCGCAATCACGCAGGCAAACGTCCCGTTCGCAAACGCAGCGACCACCGCGGCCATCAAAAAGACCACCCGCAGATCGGCCTGATGACGGGCCAGCGTCAGATAAAAAACCGGCGCGAACAGTGCGGATAGCACGGCGCCGGTCCGGAACACATAGCGCCGCGGCAGTACGTCTCCTATTCGCGCAATCAGCAGCATGCATAGGGAGAGCGCCACCACATGCAGCGTCTGAGCGACGGCAATCCGTTGTGGCGCGTAGTGAAGCAGCCGCAGCCACGCGGGTGCATGCGTAACAAGCAGGCCGTTGCTGAGCCCGACCAGCATCGACGCAACCATGCCCACGACGACAGGCCCGCGATAATCGCGTAGCAGAACGGACAACGGCTTTTGCTCACGTGCAACACCAGCCCGCGCGTAGGCGTCGGTCTCCGGCAACGTTCGGCGCAACAAGAAGCTAAGCAGTCCAATAACGCCTCCGGCGAGAAAGCCGATACGCCATCCGACCATGTCGATCTGCTCCGGCGTAAGCGTCCGTTGCTCCACGAGGTTGATACCGGCCGCGAGCAGCAACGCCATGTTGACCGCAAAGAACACAATGCCGCACGAGAAGCCTGGTTTCATACGCGCCGTTTCCACCGCATAGACGATCGCGCCCGGTAGTTCGCCGCCGACACAGAATCCTTGCGTGAGCCTCAGCGCGAGCAACAGAAAAGGCGCCGCCGCGCCCCACGTGCTGTACGACGGCAAGATTGCAATGAGCAGTGTCGAGACCGCCGCGATAATCGCCGACCACGCAAAGACCCGGCGCCGGCCATACCGGTCACCCAGATGGCCGAAGAAGATGCCGCCTAACGGTCTCGCCAGAAAACCCAGCGCAAATACCGCAAACGACAAAGTCACGGTCGACAGACCCGCGCTGGCTGGAAAGAACGCCCGGCCGATCTCTTGCGCGAAGAAACCATAAATGACGACGTCGAATGTCTCCAGTGCACCCCCGGTGCTGGTCACAAGGATCGTCCAGCGCTGACGGTCGCGTCCTGTTTCGGTGCGGATCGGGAGCGTGCTGCCGGTCATCGCCGGTCCTTTGAAATCGCACGTAAATCACCCGTTGAGCCTCGAGACCTCGCCGCGAAAATTAAGGATTTCTTCATTCAGCCTCCATGGGCGAAACGATCGCACGCAAGCAGCATGTCATCAGGCGTCTCGCATCAAAACGCCCTTCAGGCTCCTGGCGCATCGGCTCAGGGAATCTCACCCCTGGCCTCTCCGTGGAGGCCTTTCCTGATTCAACTTTCCGGAGTAAAGCAAAATGAAAGCTCTTCGAATTGTGGCCGCCGGCGCCATCGTCTTTGCGGTAGGCAGCGCTTACGCGCAAGACGCTTCAACTCAAGCACAGTCGTCCCAGGATCTGGCCGCCACGTCGGTGGGCGGTACGCCGTCGACGAGTAGCGAAATGGGATCGCCGACCGGCAAAAGCCGCGAACAGGTCTACAACGAACTGATCCAGTCGGAGCACAGCAGTGAAGCCGCCCGTATGCGCGATCTGTTCAAAGGCAACTGAACGACGAATCCGGCATTGCCTGGCGATCGCCGGACCGCCGGGTTCACCCAACATCAACCATTGCGTTCAGAAGCCGGCTCGCTTGACCACGCTTCTGAATTGCCCGGCCGAAAGGTAGCGCTGGAACCAGGGATTGGTGCGTAGTTCGCACAGACGCGACGAGCGTTCGGCAAGCGCTGTCTCGAGCCAATGGAACATTTCGGGTGGTCTGGCGAGTCTGGCGTAGACCTCGGCAAGCAGGAGCGGCGACGTGTAACCCGTGCGGTGCCGAACGAGCAGATCGTCCAGAAGCCAGCGCAAGACCGCATCGTGGCCACCGCTATCCCACTGCGTGCGGATGGCGTGGGCGCGGGTGTGCGCGCCGCACGCGGCCAGTGCTTCTGTCGTGGCTTCAATGGCTTCCTTGAACAGACCTTTTATCTCGAATGCCGTGGCCAGTAGCTGATAGATAAGCGGCGAGCGCTCGCTCCGCTCGCCGGAAAAATACTCTTTCATCACTTCATCGTGACGGCCCGACAACACAAGACCAAAAGCCCGTGAGCCCTTGAAGGCGAGTGGATCGATCTGTTCGGCGCGCTTCATTTGCGCATGTCCTTCCGGCTCACGTCCGATCGCCAGCAAAAGCCGCGCGTACAGTCTGCGGGCCTCGGGATAGCTAGGGTTCAGGCGCAACGCTTCCAGAAATTCCGCTTCGGCTTTACGCCAGTCCCAGTCGTAGAAGTAGTAAACCGCAGCCAGTGCGTGATGCGCCTCGGGCAGCCCGGGGTCCAGTTCCAACGCGCGTTCGGCTGCAACGCGGGCGAGGGGCCAACCTTGCTCGGGTGGGTAAAGACCGTGTACGACCGTCGAGCCATGAAAGTTAGACAGGCCGACATAACCGAGCGCATAGGTCGGATCGAGTTCGACCGCACTCTCGAAGTAGGCCCGGCTTCGAAAGAAATCTTCGCCGCTGATGGCGTGGTGCGCACAAAAAGCCGCATCGAAGTGCACGCGCCGGTACCAGAAGTACCGGCCACGCAAGTAGGCGTCGTGTGCTGCCGGTTCAATGGGTAGCCGTCTTGCCAGCATCGTCTGCTGCTGTTCAGTGAGCGCCGGTGTCACTTCGGCGACCAATGCGGCGCCGATCTCCTTCTGGATATCGAGCGCGCCGCGCGACGTCGGTTCGTGCGCATGGCTCCAGACCTGCACCTGGTCGGCGCAACGAATCAACTGGGCGAGGATCCGGAAGCGTTGGCCTTCCTGGGTCAAGGAGCCCTCGAGAACATAATCCACCGCGAGCTCGCGGGCAATCTCAGCAATGCTTTTTTCGGTGCGGCGGTAGCGGGCGGCGGTGGTCCTCGCGATAACCATCAATCGTCCCGGCTTGAGCGCGCCGAGCGTTGTGGACGTTTCAGCCGCCAACGCATCGCAGAAGCTGTCCTGCGCGGCGTCGCCGGTCATATTCGCAAAAGGCAGAACGATCACGCGAACGGTGGGCGTTGGGTCTGGCTGGGATTCGGCGGGCGACGGCGCTTCGATCCCGTCCAGCCGATAGCCTTTGCCCTTGACTGTCTTGACGTATTGCGGGTTCGCCGGATCTTCGTTCAGGGCGACGCGGATTTTCCGCACTACGGTGTTCAGGCCATTCTCGGTGTCACGAAACGAATTCGCCCCCCACAAAGCGCGCACGATCTCCGTGCGCGCGACGAGTTCTCCCTCGCGCGTCGCGAGCAGGATGAGCAGTTCCATCGGCTTGTGTTCGAGCCGCACTTCCAGGCCGGCCCGGCGCAGCTGGTAGCGGTCGACGTCGAGTTCGAAGTCGGCGAACCTGACGAGTCCGGGAGTCTTCATCTGCTCTCCAGTGGGGGCGAACTCGTGGGGCACTTCGAACTTTATATTAGGTCACCTGGCGTGCCTCTGAGGGCATGGGCGCATTCCGTATCCAGGCGCGATCAGTCAGTTTGGCTAATGCGCTTGCCCTGACCGCGACGGTATGCTGGCAGGTCAATCTTGGCGTGGTGAATACCTGAACGTATGCCATTCACATAATCGACGCGCATTCCTCGCGCAAATGGACGAATTCACCCGCGGCGGCTATACGCGTTGAAAGCTATTAGAAAATAATTTGACGATATTTTGTCAGAAATACTTATGCCTGATTTCGACGCCTGCAGGCATTGCCAATGGGATCGATTCGCGTTGATGATTCGCTGAATTAAGAAGAAAAATAGGTGGCACTTCCCGAGTCGTCTGAGTGCCTGTAAAGTCATACAGCGTTTTCGTGTCTGGACCAAAAAATACAGGCACCGAACGCATAGCCAGAACGATGTCCCGAATAGTTTGCAAGACCAGTTTGTAAAACAGGCTTCAAAAAGGGGATTTACATGTCAGTCGGCAATTCGGTCGTTGACACGACCAAAAGCAGCACCAAATACAAAGTCATCAAGTGGTCGATTATCGGGTTGTGTATCGCCATCGGCGCGCCGCTCGCCATCCTGCTGGTGAAAGGCCTGGTGGGCCTGATTCTCGCGGCGGTGATCGGGCTTGCGGCGATCAACTTCGGTCCCGTTCTCGCCATGAAGTTCGCGAACCAGAAGGTCAAGATGTTCGTGAACGAAGCGAAGTCGAACCCGATCGAGACGCTCTACAACGAACTGGCCGAAAAGCAGGAAGGGGCCGAGCGGTTCAAGAAGAGCATCACCGACTTCCGCACCGAAGTAAAAAACTTCGAAGACAAAACCGCGCAGTTCAAAAAACAGTATCCCGAAGACGCGGCGCGTTTCGAGACCCAACTCGAGACGATGAGAAAATTGCTGGCGTTTCGCGAAGGCCGGTATAAGCAGGTGCAGGACGAACTCAAGCGATTCTCCGACGCGATCGATCGAGCCAAAGCACTGTGGGATATGTCGCAATCCGCACAACGCATGAACAAGATTGCCGGCATGCAATCCAGCGATACGTTCGCGCAAATCAAAACCGACGCCGCGCTCGACTCGGTGATGAACTCGGTCAACAAGGCATTTTCCGAAATGGAAACGTCGCTGATGGAAAGTGCGGAAGTGCAGCAGGCCAAGGCCGCTACCGAGCTGGGCGCTATCAATGCGCCGGCTCAGCAACTCGGCTCGCCCGCGGCACCCAAATAATCAATCAGGCGCGTACTGCTCGACTACTCAACTCGATCAAAAAATAATGAAGAAAATTCTGGGTTCGGTTCTTTTCCTGATCTTGCTGGCCGCCGGTTGGTATATCCACGAGGGCGGCCTGAAAAATCCACTTAACAGCGGGCAGAGCGCCGATAAAGACACCGTCGCGGCGAACGGGGGGGTGAACGGCGGGGCGAACGGAATAGACACCGGCAACGCCAACAGCGCCGACAAAACACCGGCCCCGAGCAATCCTGACGGCTTCGTGCCCAACAAGGACACGCTGAAGTCGATCTTGAGCAACGGTGTGGTGCGCGTCAGCGTCGAGAATCCCTCGCGGCCGTTTTACGCAGAAGACAATGGCAAGCCGCAAGGCTTCAACGTCGACTTCGCCAATCTGCTGTTCGCGCAGAAAGAGTTCACCTCGGGCGACCATCCGACCATCGCGGTCGACACGCATCACGGCGTGGACACCTATCCGGCGGTCCCCGATCAACTGACGAAAACCGACAAGCAGGGCAATGCGGTCGTCGACGTTGCCATGGACGGCCTGACGTTTCCTGACAACACGCCGAGCGGCGTCGTCTATTCGATTCCCTATGTCGAGGACTTCGGTTATTCGCTGATCGTCGCCAAGGGCTCGCCGATCCGCTCCGCCGCTGATCTGGCGGGCAAAACGGTCGGCGTGCTGCAGGGCGATCCGGACGTGAAAGCGTTTGTCCAGAAAGCGTTCCCGAATAGCAAAATCGTCGAGCTATCGGATGCGAGCATCGAGGGGCAGCGGTCGTGGATGTCGCACTTTCTGGACGAGCATCAGGTCGACGCCATCGTCTACGACTATCCGTTCGGTGTGTCGGAGATCAAGGGCACCGACCTGACGTTCGCGGTCACGAAGCTGGACGGCTCCAACCTCGCGTACAAAATCGGCGTACGCAAGGAAGACAGCGCGCTGCTGATTTACCTGAACTCCGCGATCGCGAAGGTCAAGCAATCGCCGGCGTATCTGGACCTGTTGCGCAAGTATTTCATCAGCGACCAGGTGCTCACCACCGCTGCGACAAGCGGCGAGAAGACCTACGTGGTCCGCTCGGGCGACACGCTCAATGCCATCGCCGCGAGCCAGTTGGGAAGCGGTGCACGATTTGTGGACGTGCAGAAGCGCAACAACCTGCCGAACCCCAACCTCATCCTGATCGGTCAGCACCTGATTATTCCGGTGCGCTGATGCGGTAGTTTTTTTGCATCCATTTCACCCCGCGTTGCGTAAATCCCCTCAAGGACGCGCAACGCCCGCCACATCCCCTCAATCAATGCGCGCCCCCATGACCTGGAGGCGCGCCCATGACCCATCCCGCACCGACCTCACCCCTACCGCGCGGCTCGCGGGTTGCGGTCATCGGCGCCGGTATTTCGGGGTTAGCCAGCGCCTATCTGCTCGCGCGCAACCATCAGGTCACCCTGTTTGAATCGGCAGGCTACGCGGGCGGCCATACCAACACCGTGGACGTCACGCTCGAGGGCCACACGCATCCGGTCGACACCGGTTTCCTCGTTTTTAACGACCGTACTTACCCGAACCTGATCGCGCTGTTTGCCGAACTGGGCGTCGAGTCGCACCCGAGTGAAATGACCTTCTCGGTCTCACTCGACGAAGGCCGCCTCGAATGGGCCGGCACCAGCCTGAATACGGTCTTCGCGCAACGTCGCAACCTGTTCTCGCCGACCTTCATCGGCATGCTGCGCGACATCATGCGTTTCAACGGCAGTGCGCAACGCAATCTCGAACTCGCGACACAAACGCGCGCGTCGATGGGCGAACTGCTGACGGCTGGCGGCTACGGCGGCGCGTTCCAGCACCACTACTTGCTGCCGATGGCCGCGGCGATCTGGTCGAGCGCGACCGCCGATATCCTCACGTTCCCGGCCACCACGTTCCTGCGCTTCTGTCTGAACCATGCGCTGCTGCAGGTAAACCGCCGGCCACAGTGGAAAACGGTGGTGGGAGGCGGGCGCGAATATGTACGGCGTATCGTCGGGACGCTTGATGACGTGCGTATCGGTACCGCGGTTAAAGGCGTGCGGCGCGATGCCGACGGCGTCGATGTGTTCACGGACAACGGCACCGAGCGCTTCGATGCGCTGGTGCTCGCCACCCACGCGCCGACCTCGCTGCGTCTGCTGGACAACGACGCCGATCAGGACGAGCGCAGCGTGCTCAGCGCGGTGCGCTACCAGCCGAACGTCGCCGTGCTGCATACGGATACGACTCTGCTGCCACGCCGTCAACGCGTGTGGTCGGCGTGGAATTATCTGGGGAGCCGCGCCGTCGACGGTACGCGTCCGGTGTGTGTCAGTTATCTGGTCAATCAACTACAGCCGCTGCCGTTCAGGACGCCGCTCGTCGTCACGCTCAATCCGGTTACACAACCCGCGCCGGGCACCGAGTTGCGCCGCTTTGTCTACGACCACCCGTTGTTCGATCTGGCGGCTATCGATGCGCAACACCGTCTGCCATCGCTGCAAGGCAAACACCGAACGTGGTTCGCGGGCGCATGGACGGGCTACGGTTTTCACGAGGACGGACTGAGATCGGCACTGCGCGTGGCCGCTGATTTCGACGCGTCGCCGGCGTGGGCCAGGCTATGAATCCCGCTCGCGTCGAAGCCAATATTGATCCGGCTGCCTGGCTGTTGACGGGTCAGGTGATGCACGAACGTCTGCGGCCGAAGCATCACCGCTTCACATACCCGGTGTTTTGCGTGCGCTGCGATCTGGATCGTCTTGCGTCGCTCGATAACCGCTGGTTCGGCGTCGATCGCTGGCGTCCGCTTAGTTTGCAACAGCGCGATCACGGTCCGCGTGACGGCAGCGATCTTGCCACATGGATGCGCGCGCAATTATCAGCGGCGGGTATTGAAGGCGCGGACGGCAAGATCTGGCTGCAAGCGTTTCCGCGTGTGTTCGGCTATGCGTTCAATCCGGTCAGTTTCTGGTTTTGCCACGATCGCGACGGGCATCTGCGCGCGTTGCTGGCTGAGGTGCGTAACACCTTCGGCGATCGTCACTGCTATCTGCTGAGCGCTGCGGGGAACACGTCCATTACGGCTGAAACGGAACTCAAATGCCGAAAAGTGCTGCACGTGTCGCCGTTTTGCCGCGTGGAGGGGACTTACGAATTTCGCGTCAGAGAGACCCCGAACAGCGCGTTGATTTCTATCGACTACCAGGACGCTGACGGTTTGCTGATCCGCACGGCGCTGGGCGGTCGTTTAACACCCTTGACGCTCTCGACAGCACTTGCCGCGCTGATCCGTCAGCCGTTGCTGACCGTCGGCGTTGTCGCGCGAATCCATTGGCAGGCGTTGCGTCTCGTCATCAAAAAAGCGCCGTTCTACGGCAAACATCCCGCGCCGGCTCGCCCTGCCGACGCAACCACCGACCACGCCGCAACCGGCCAACCGTCCGCCGCTGCGCGCCCCATTTCGTCCGATTGAGGAGATTCAGCCATGGCGCTTTCAAGAACCCTGAGCGGGCACCGAACCGTCCCCGCCTCGGGCCGTCTGTTTCTCTCTCTGCTCGAACGGATTCAAGTGGGGCATCTGGTGCTGATCACGCCGGACGGTCAGCAGCGCGTGTTCGGCGATCCGCACGCGGCGCCGGGCGCTCGTCTGGAGTTGCGCGACTGGCGGGCCTGCGGCGCGATTCTGCGCAAAGGCGATATCGGTTTCGCCGACGCATGGCGCGCGTTCTGGGTCGACACGCCTGACCTGGCCGCGTTGCTGCGCGTTGCGATTCGCAATGAGCGCGCGCTGCAACGCACGGTCTACGGCGGCTGGCTCGCGCAACTCTGGTACGGGTTGCGTCATAAGCTGAGGCCGAATACGCGTTCGGGCAGCCAGCGGAATATTCACGCGCACTACGACATCGGCAATGCGTTTTACGCGCAGTGGCTGGATGCGACATTCACCTATTCGAGCGCGGTATTTGACGGCAGTTTCTATCAATCGCTCGAAGACGCGCAGCGTGCGAAGTATCAACGCATCATCGATACGCTCGGTTTGCGTGAAGGCATGCGCATTCTGGAAATCGGCTGCGGGTGGGGCGGTTTTGCGATGCACGCGGCGCGCCAGGGCATTCACGTCCACGGTATAACGATCTCGCCAGCGCAACTCGAATTCGCCAGGCAGCGTGTGAGCGAAGCAGGCCTGAGCGACTGGGTGCATCTTGAACTGCGCGACTATCGTACGCTGACCGGCCAGTACGACAGCATCGTATCGATCGAAATGTTCGAAGCCGTCGGCGAGAAATTCTGGCCGACGTACTTCCGTATCTTGCGCGAACGTCTCCAACCCGGTGCACGCGCGCTCGTGCAAACCATCACGATCGACGACTCGCATTTCGCAGCCTACCGCGCGACCAGTGACTTCATTCGCGAATTCATTTTCCCGGGCGGCATGTTGCCGAGTCCGCAGCGTTTCATCGAAGCGGCGCGGCGTGGCAAGCTTGCGGCGCGCACGTCGTTGGCGTTTGGACGCGACTATGCAGAGACCCTGCGCCGCTGGCGCAGCGCGTTCGAAGCGCAACTCGATACGATCCACACGCAAGGCTTCGATGAGATTTTTGTGCGGACGTGGCGGCTGTATCTGGCCTACT
Source organism: Paraburkholderia caffeinilytica (assembly GCF_046030355.1). Classification (GTDB taxonomy): domain Bacteria; phylum Pseudomonadota; class Gammaproteobacteria; order Burkholderiales; family Burkholderiaceae; genus Paraburkholderia; species Paraburkholderia caffeinilytica_B. The sequence goes on along the minus strand of NZ_JAQQCQ010000022.1, from coordinate 84,167 downwards.
GCGAAGCCGGCTTCGACGAAGGACGCACGGACGTGATGCAATTCGTGCTCACATCGGCGGACTGAGATGCGTGTGCTCGCGGCGCTCGTGCTGGTGTTGTGGGCAACGGCTGCCTGTGCCGATTGGCGCGGCGACATGCAGTCCGCGAAACTCGTGGGCGAGGGCGATTTCAGCGTGTTCGGCTTCAAGCTCTATCGTGCGCAGATGTGGAGTGAACGCATGCCCGTCGACTATGACGGACGCTTCGCGCTGCACATCATTTACGCTCGCGGCATCAAGCGTGAGCGATTTGTCGACACGGGCATGAGCGAGATCAAGCGTCTTGCGGGCGCGGCGATTCCAGCGGATACGCTGGAGCGCTGGCGTGCGGATATGATGCGGGCGTTCGTCGATGTCGGTCCCGGCGACCAGTTAAGCGCGGTTTATCTGCCGGGCAAAGGCGTGCGTTTTTACGCGGGCGACCGCATGACCGGCGAGTTCGACGATCCCGCATTCGCGCGGGCATTTTTCGGCATCTGGCTCGATCCGTCGACGCGCGCACCGACCTTGCGCAAGCAGTTGCTCGGCATGACGCAGTGAGGCGTGCATGATGCGCATGGCGACGGTTGCGCGTCACTATCATGCTGCGCCTTACGGCTCACCTGTGCGTCGATAAACGCGCTGGTGTCGTCGAGTACGGGCGCAAAGCCGCGCAGCGGTCCGGCCATGGCGCCGACCAGCAGTGCATGCCCGATCCGCGGATAGTGCTTCACCACAACGGTATCGCCGGCAGCGCGTAGCCTGGCTGCGAACCGGTCGGTGTTGCCTGGATCGACGGTCGTATCGCGCTTGCCCGCCGCGAGGAATATCGGTGGTTCGTCGCCTTCTACAAAGTTGATCGGCTGACTGGCAGCGCGCAATGCAGGCGGGAAAATCTCTTCAAGCGTCGTATCGTGCAGCGGCAGAAAATCATACGGGCCGGCAAGACCGATCACGCCGCTCAAATCGTGTTTGCTCATCTGCTGCGCGGCAAGATAGCGGCCGTCGGTGGCCAGCATCATCGCGATATGCGCGCCTGCGGAATGACCCATCAGAAAGATTCGTGACGGGTCGCCGCCGAACCCGGCCGCGTGGTCACGCGCCCAGCGCACGGCTGCTGCTGCGTCGTCGATAAAGCCGGGGAAGGCGGTTTCCGGCCACGTTCGATAGTCGGGCACCACGGCGACAAAGCCGCGCGAAGCCAGCGCCGCGCCGACGAACAGATAGCTGTCGCGCGAACCGCTCTGCCAACTGCCGCCGTAGAAGAACACGACGATCGGACGGCCGTGCGAACCGTCTTGCGGCGCATGGGCGGCAGGCAGGTAGACATCGAGCGTCTGCCGTGGCGAACTGCCGTACGCGAGGCCGTGCTCCACCTGGAAATTCTTGTGGGACACGGTGGCGTTGAGCACGTCCGCGGCGCTGCAGCCGCCCAGAGCGGCGAGCGCCAGCGCGGCGGTCAAGGTAAGCAGGCGTCGAGGCATGAAAGTCGGGTCCGTCGAAAATCGTTCGATAATAAGCGTTCGAACAATGTACGCGCCAACCCGATAACCGGATGCGGAAAATTGCCGTGTCACCTCATCTCGCGTGAAACGGCGGCCAGGGTGAAATGCCGGCTACTTGCAGCAGCAGAATGAGATTGAGCGCCAGCACGGCAACCGTGCCGAGTACCGCGGCGATCGTGGTCGAGCGGCGATTCCGGTAGCGGCCCATCAAGTCGCCGCGCGAGGTGAACCATACCAGTGCGATCATCGGCACCGGCAGCGCGATACTCAGCACCACCTGGCTCAGCACCAGCGCGCGGGTCGCATCCACGCCGCAGGCCACCACCACGAAGGCCGGCATCATCGTGATGAGCCGCCGCGCCCACACAGGGATATGAAAGCCGATAAAGCCCTGCATGATCATCTGCCCGGCCATTGTGCCGACGACCGAACTCGATACTCCGGACGCGATCAATGCCGCAAGAAAGAGACCTGCCGCGGCGCCGCCAAGCAGCGGTGTGAGCGTACGCCATGCGGTTTCGATGCTGGCCATATCGGCGTGACTGGCATGAAACGCGCTCGACGCCATGATCACCATCGCCATGTTGATGAGTCCGGCAACCCCGAGCGCAACCACGACCTCGATATTCGAAAAGCGCAGCAGCTTGGCGCGCTCGCCTTCGTTGCGCGGCTTCGCGCGATTCTGCGTGAGTCCCGAATGCAGGAATAGCACATGCGGCATGACGGTTGCACCGATGATGCCGACGGAAATCGTCAACGCGTTGCTATCGGGCATACTTGGCGTGAAGGTATGCCTGACGACCGATGGCCAATGCACCGGCGCGATCAGCAACTCGGCGAGATACGACAGCCCGATCACACCGACGAGCGCCGCGATCGCCAGTTCGAGCGGACGGAAGCCGCGCTTTTCGAACTGCAGCAAGCCGTAGGTGACGGCGGCCGTGATCAGCATGGCGGGTATCATCGGTAGATGCGTGAGCAACGACACGCCGATTGCGCCGCCGACGAATTCCGCCAGGTCGGTCGCCATCGCCGCGATTTCGCTGATGCCCCACATCGCGAGCACGCAGCGGCGCGGCAGGGCCGAGCGGCAGAGTTCGGCGAGATTGCTGCCGGTCACGAGCCCAAGTTTGGCGGATAAGGCCTGAAATAGCATTGCCACGATGTTCGCCACCGCCACCACCCAAAGCAGCGTATAGCCGTAGCCGGCGCCCGCCTGAATGTTGGTGGCGAAGTTGCCCGGGTCCATATAGGCAATCGAAGCCACGACCGCCGGGCCGACGAACGGCAGCATCGCCCGCAGGCCGCGACGCCGTCCCGCCAGCGTCTCGCGGATATCGAAACAGGTCTGCTCGGTGAGAGTCTGAGGCACAGCGGCTTGGCTCATCGCTTCGTTCATGACTGCTCCTGTCCGTCTTCAAGCGTTCGAAACAATGCGGATGAAGGCCGGCCAACGGGTGAGCGCGATCGTCATCGCGGCGACCCGTTGCCGGTGCAACTGGCACAGCACATTGCGTGCTTCAGGCGCTCATGTTGAGCGTGCCATTCACGCCGTTCGGGAAGAAGCCGCCCTTGGTCGCCATGGAACTCGTCAGATAAACGATGTTGAGCACGTTGCCATAGCCGCGGCTGAAGGCAAGTCCGTTGCTGTCGAGCGGGACGATGTTCGACGAGCCGGGTGTCGCGCCCGTTATACCCTGATCGTCGTGGCCGTTCTGATCGAGGCTGGCGCGGGCAGCGGAGATCGCGTTGGCGGCCGTGTAGATACTCGCCGTGTCGACGCCTTTTGCAAACAGCACCGTGCGTACGAGCCCTGCGTGATAGGCCTCGGCCGCGAGAATGCCGGCGGCCGCTTCGAGGAAGGTCTTGTTGGAGATGAGTGGGGAGGCGCCCTTATAGGCCGTCACGCCGACATCTTCGAAGATGAACGCGCCGAGCAGGAAGTTGTTGTCGTTCGCATAGGGATTGAAGGCGACACCCGCGCCGACGAGTCCCGCTGCCCGCGCCGCGTTCGAGAACGCGCCGTTCGGATCGGTGCCGCCGATATCGATCGAGGGCATCGCGACTGCCGCTGAGCCCAACGCGCTGCGCAGGAAATTGACGTGTTCGCGCTCGTCGTTGGCGATCTCGTTCGCATAGGCTTGAACGACCGGATCCTGGAACGGCACTTGCTGCCCCGCGATGACCGTGCCCATGGTGCCTACACCGGCCGTCACGCTGGCCGCGAGACCTGAACCCGTTGTCGCATACGTATAGAACTGCGATTCGAGGTACTCCAGATTCAGCGCGAAGTTGAGGATCTCCGCATCGGTCGGCGCGCTGGCGGCCGACGCGCTCGAGCCGGAGCCGCCGCCGCACGCGCTGATCAGCGTGCCGCCAACCAAGCCGAGGCCCAGGCCGCCGGCATTGCGAAAAAACTGTCTGCGTTGCAGGCGCCGTTCAACCCGGCGATCGAATACATCGATAAGGGATGCTGATTTATTGCTGGATTCCGACATGGCTATGCTCCTCTGATGGTTCGCCGCCAATGCCGCGGACTCGCGACGCACACGCGTGGACAACTGCACTTCACGCGATGCTCTGACGCAAATCGCGGACGCAAAGAGGCCCCGTTCTCCTGAGAAGAACTAAACGATGCCGGGGAGGAAATCGAGTCCTCAACCGTCTTTACGACGCGAATGCACTGCCAGATGCAAGCCTCACAAAAGATTTTTGAGTGCGTTGGCAGCATGACTCGCAGCGGGAGACTGATGACACTGATTTGCCGGTTATTGAAAGCCGATCGACGTCGTGCGGGCACGCGATCGGCGTCCTGCGGGGATGCATCCGGCGAACCGGCCTGGCCCGGCTCGCGGGAGCCGTCCCGCGATCCTCTGTACAATTGACCGATCGTCAACATCGCACCTCGACCGAATTCATGGCCATTACCTACAAGACTCCCGACGACATCGCCAAGCTGCGCATCTCCGGCCGCCTCGCGGCCGACGTCCTGGCGATGATCGGCGAGCACGTCAAGGCCGGTGTCTCCACCGACGAACTCGACGCCCTGTGCAACGACTACATTGTCAATACGCAAAAGTCGATTCCGGCAAATGTCGGCTATTTGGGTTTTCCGAAGACGGTTTGCACCTCCGTCAACCAGGTGGTGTGCCACGGCATTCCCAACCGCGGCGAAATCCTCAAAGATGGCGACATCATCAATATCGACGTCGCGATCATCAAGGACGGCTATTTCGGCGACACCAGCCGCATGTATTGCGTCGGCCAGCCGAGCACCGTGGCGCGCCAGCTGATCGACACGACTTATGAAGCGATGCTGGCCGGCATCCGCGAGGTCAAGCCTGGCGCGACGCTGGGCGACGTCGGCTACGCGATCCAGAAGATCGCGCAGCGCGACGGCTTCTCGATCGTGCGCGACTATTGCGGACATGGCATCGGCAAGGTTTATCACGAAGACCCGCAAGTGTTGCACTACGGTCAGCCGGGGCAGGGCGTGCGCCTGAAGCCGGGCATGGTCTTCACGATCGAACCGATGATCAACGCGGGTCGCGCCGCCACTGCGGTGCAGCGCGACGGCTGGACAGTGGTCACCAAAGACCGTTCGTTGTCGGCGCAATGGGAGCACATGATCGCCGTGACCGAAGCAGGCTACGAGCTGTTGACGCCGTGGCCGGACGGCACCGGCGCTTACGAAGCGCCTTGAGCGCAGTGGGCGCGTGTCGCCTGCACCACGAACCGCCGCCGCAGTCCGATCCGGTAAATAAGGATTTGACTCGCGAGCCGGTTCGGTTAAAGCTATGCCTTAGGATTTCAAGGGGTTTTCGTCTGCATGAGTGCGTCATTGACCGTTCGCCGTATCGCCGCTGACCAGGGCGCCGTTTTCCGCGAACTCCGTACTGCGTCGCTGCGGGAGGCGCCCTATGCCTTCGGCGAAACGCTAGAGGACGCGTTGTCGGCGGATGCCGCCACGTTCGACGCCACCGCTGCCGAACACGCCGTTTCGTTTATCGCCACGAGTTTCATCCTCTATACCGAGGGCCATCCGGCAGGACTGGTCGAAGCTTATTTCGACGATACTGCGGCGCGCCGTGGGTTCGTCTGCGAGTTGTGGGTGGCGCCGGCCGTGCGTCATCTGCGAGGCGGCGAACTGCTGGTCGACACCGCCAGCGCCTGGCTCGCCGGCGAAGGCGCCACGGAAATCTACGCCTGGGTCGCCGACGCCAACCGCAATGCGATGCGCTTTTACGAGGCGCTCGGCTTTGGTCCGACCGGCGAGCACCGGCGCGTCGCGCGCGCGCCCGAGCAGGCCGAAAGCCTGCTGGTGCGGCACGTGCCGACCACATCGCAGGTGTTTCAGCAGTGATCCCGCGAGCGGCGCATCAGCCTGCCGCTCACATCCCATCCGCGTCGCTACAGCGTTCAGGGTCGAGCTCATGGTCGAGTTCAGGGTCGAACGAGCGGCCTGAGCGTGGCCTGAACGGCCAGGGCGCGGCCACGTCATGGGTATTCAGGCCGCAGTGGCGCGTTCTCTCGGCAAAAAAGCTCGCTCCCCGCCTGGACGCCTGTAAAATACGCAAAATTTTTTGCCGAACGCTATGTCGCCCAAGAAATCGCCCTTTTTCGAACTCCGCAGCGGCTCTGTCGACACGCTCCTGTTCGTGGTCAAGACAACCGACCTCGATGCAATGCGTGCTGAACTGACCCGGCGCTTCGAGGCGACCCCCGAATTTTTCGCTAACGACGTCGTCGCGATCGACGTGCGGCGCCTTGCCGAGAACGAACGCGTGCCGCTCGCCGACATCGCGGAGCTGCTCGGCAGCGTGCGCATGCGCCCGGTCGGCGTGGTGGCGAATGCGCAGCAGGCATGGGCCGCGGAATCCGCGCTGCCGTTGCTCGAAGCGCGCGACCGTCGCGGCGCCGCTGCGAAGTCCGACGAAGAAAGCGCCAATCCCGCTGCTGCGGCGCCGGTGGCCACCGCCGCGACTGCTACGCCGCCGGCCGATCTGTTTGCCGACGCCGCCGGCGTGCCGCCGGGAAACGGCACACCGGCCACGAGCGCCGCGGTCGAACCGGCTCCCGCCGCCGAGCCCGTGCGCCTCGCCACGTCGTCGCAAACCATGGTGGTGGACAAGCCGCTGCGTTCGGGCCAGCGCATCTACGCAAAGGGCGATCTGGTCGTGCTCGGTCTGGTGAGCTACGGCGCGGAAGTAATCGCGGAAGGCAACATCCATATTTACGCGCCGCTGCGCGGCCGGGCATTGGCCGGCGTGCAGGGCAATCACGACGCGCGCATTTTCTGCACGTGTCTCGAACCGGAACTGATCTCGATCGCGGGCATCTATCGTACGACCGAGAACCCGCTGCCGGCCGACGTGCTCGGCAAGCCGGTACAGATCTGGCTCGAAGAAGAAAAGTTGATGATCGAACCGCTGCGGCTCACCTGATCGGCGTGACGCGCGCGCTGCCCTGAATGGTCACGGCACGCGGCGTTCCACGGCAAATAGGGCCGCACATAATTGACGAATTTGACGAACACAAGGTAAGGGTAATGGCAAAAATCATTGTGGTGACTTCGGGCAAGGGTGGCGTGGGCAAGACGACCACGAGCGCGAGTTTTGCATCGGCCCTCGCACTGCGTGGCAGCAAAACCGCCGTGATCGACTTCGACGTCGGCCTGCGTAACCTCGACCTCATCATGGGCTGCGAACGCCGCGTGGTGTACGACCTGATCAACGTGATCCAGGGCGAAGCCAACCTCAACCAGGCGCTGATCAAGGACAAGAAGTGTGAGAACCTCTTTATCCTGCCGGCGTCGCAAACGCGTGACAAAGACGCGCTGACCATGGAAGGCGTCGATAAGGTCATCAACGACCTGATCGCGATGGACTTCGAATTCATCGTCTGCGATTCGCCGGCTGGTATCGAATCGGGCGCGCTGCTCGCCATGCACTTCGCCGACGAAGCGCTGATCGTGACCAATCCGGAAGTCTCGTCGGTGCGTGACTCGGACCGTATCCTCGGCATCCTGTCGTCGAAGACCAAGCGCGCAATCGAAGGCAAGGAGCCGATCAAGGAGCACCTGCTGATCACCCGCTACAACCCGAAGCGCGTGAGCGAAGGCGAAATGCTGTCGCTGACCGACATCCAGGAAATTCTGCGCATCGATCTGATCGGCGTGATTCCGGAATCGGAAGCGGTGCTGCATGCGTCGAACCAGGGTCTGCCGGCCGTGCACCTCGACGGTACCGATGTCGCCGAAGCCTACAAAGACGTCGTGTCGCGTTTCCTCGGCGAGCAGAAGTCGCTTCGCTTTACCGATTACCAGAAGCCTGGGCTGCTGCAGCGCCTCTTCGGCACCAAGTAAGGGGAGCGCACGTCATGTCGATTCTTTCGTTTTTGCTGGGCGAGAAGAAGAAGTCCGCGTCGGTAGCGAAGGAACGCCTGCAGTTGATCATCGCGCACGAGCGCGCCGGCGGCCATGCGCCTGCCGATTACCTGCCTGCGTTGCAACGCGAACTGGTGGCCGTGATTTCGAAGTACGTGAAAATCTCCGATGACGATATTCGGGTGAGCCTGGAACGCCAGGACGACCTCGAAGTGCTCGAGGTCAAGATCGAAATACCGCAGGCGGGTTCCGCGTAATGGGCTGCGCGCTCTGTTTCGTTGTGTCGAGATGACGTGGCGAGGTGGAGCGCGTTAGCGCTGTTGTTGTAGTCGTTATTGTTGTTGCGATGCCTGCTTTGCGTCGTTGCGCGCTGCTTTGTCTTCGTTCGCGGTTTAGCGGTTTCGCTGTTTCGTTGCGTCCTCCCGCTCATCCCATCCGTCGTTTTCCTCAGTCGTCTCCATGACTTCTCCGTTCGTGCGCGTGTTCGTGTGCACTTGCGCAGGCCTTCTCACGCGTGTTTTTCGCGCGTCGAAATAATCCGTTGCACTTCGGCGTGCGCCGTTACAAGCCCCCAGTCAGCGCTTTCGTCCCCTCGCGCATTAAACGGATAACGCCGTATTCGGTGTCCATCCAAAGAGGGAAAACATGAACAAGACCTTTCGCTTGCTGATCGCCAACGCTGTTCTGATTGCCGCCGGTGCGTCCGCTGTGGCCTCCGCTTCGGCCGCGGAAGTCGTTGTGATCGCGCCGTCCGCACCGCCTGCCGTGCGTTACGAAGCCGTGCCGGCACCGCGCGTCGGCTATGTGTGGGATCACGGTCATTGGCGTTGGGACCACGGCCGCTATGTGTGGGTCGCGGGCCACTGGCAGGCCGAGCGTGTCGGCTACCACTGGGTGCCGGGCCATTGGGTCGAACATGGTCCGAACTATCGCTGGGTTGAAGGCCACTGGGCGTAAGTCCAGCCACTTCAACAGCGCGCGGCACGGCGGAATCGATATCGCTCGTGCCGCTCCCTTCAGGTTGACGATACAGGCGCCGCTCGTGCATCCGGCGTAGCGTTCGCCTGTGTTTCAGAGGAACACGTGATGAAAAAGAATCTGCTTCTGATCGCCGTACTGGCGGTTATGTTGGCCGGTTGCGTAGTGGTGCCGGCGCGGCCGGTTTATATGCGCGCGCCGGGGGTTGTTGTTTACTGACGCGGGGCGCTGTCTTCAGCGGACTCATCACCGGCAATCTCATTGACGGCCGCTGCCTCGGGAACGCCGACTTCGGGTACTTCCGGCACCGGTGCGGGTGCCGGCTGCGGCAGCGGCGCCCTATAGCGCTCAGCCAGCGATTCATACAACGGCGGTGCAAAGAGGCGCGCTACGCGGCTCGCAATCAACGCCGTGGCCATCAGCGAAATCACCAGTGCGTGACCGTCGATCATCTCCATCACGATCACGAACGACGTAATCGGCGACTGGGTGACGGCAGCCAGATAGCCCACCATCGCGAGGGCGATCAGCATCGGCAATTGCATCGAGCCGAACACCATATGCAGCAGATTGCCGAAGCCCGCACCAATCGACAACGACGGTGCGAAGATGCCGCCCGGAATGCCCGGCAGATACGAGCCGACCATCGAAATCATCTTTAGAAACGGATAGAACACGGACAGGTGCTCGTGTCCGTCGAGCAGACCCCGCGCTTCCGCATAGCCGCTGCCGAAGGTCGTGCCGCCGGAGATGAGACCGACCACCGCGATCACGAAACCGCACAGCGCGGCGAACGCGACCGGCCGCTCGCCGTGCAATTGCCGCAGCGGCGCCGGAATCCAGCGCGCGGTGTTCAGCAGCAGCCAGCCGAATACGCCGCCCGCAATGCCGGTGACGATTGCAGTGAGCACGACGGCCACCGCCAGCAGATTGGGGAAGTGCGCGCCGATCTGAATGGTGCCGAAATAGGTGTAGTTGCCGTTCAGGCCGAGCGCGATCACACCGGCGATGATGATCGCCGTAATCAGCACGCCGCTCGCGCGAGCTTCAAAGCTGCGCGTGAGCTCCTCGATCGCGAATACGATCCCTGCCAGCGGCGTATTGAACGCCGCGGACAGACCGGCCGCCGCGCCTGCGAGCACCAACTGCCGTTCGATCTGCGCGTTCGAGCGCGGATATAGCCGCCGCAGATTGAACATCAGCGCCGCACCGACCTGCACGGTCGGCCCTTCGCGGCCGATCGTGAAGCCGCCGAGAATCGCCAGAAACGACACGGCGATCTTGCCGAACAGAATCCGGAAAGACAGCAGCCTTGCGCCGTATTCGCCGGGCTTGCCATGCAGGGTGGCGATGACTTGCGGAATGCCGCTGCCCTCGGCGCCACGGAAAAACGTGCGCGTGAGCCAGACGGCGAGCGCCGCGACGGCGGGCGTGACGAACAACGGCGCCCATACGTGCTGTTGCTGCATGGCGCGGAATTCGCCGTAGCCCCAATCGATCAGCCTCGCATACAGCACCGCCACCAGGCCGACCGCGATCGCACCGAGCCAGAAGATGCCGTATTGACGCCACAGGCGTCTGCCGCGCCGCACGATGCTGGAAGAAAGGGGAACGAATGCCCGGGACATGAGGAATGTGCTGGCGCAAAGCGTGAATTATAAAGCGCGCCGTATCGACAAAACTGTATGAAAGTAATTTGAAATATAGTAAAAGAGCTGATTGTAATGCACGTGATGTAACGCGCTGTAGTAATGGCGGCACGGCGCGCTGCCGCGTTCAGCGAAGGTTTTTCTGATCGTCGGCTAAAATGTTTTGATGTTTGAACAACTAATAGGTCTTCAATGAAGCGAGTCCTTATCGTCAAGGTCACTTCACTCGGCGATATCGTGCAGGCGTTGCCAGTCGTCGCCGACATCAAACGCGCGTTTCCCGGCGTTGAAGTGGACTGGGCGGCCGACGAGGCCTTTGCCGAAGTGGTGCACTGGAGCGAGAGCGTGGACCGTGTGCTGTGCGCACCGCTGCGCCGCTTCAAGAAAGCGCGTCGCTGGGGCGATTTCAAGGCGATTGCGGCGTCGATCGCCGAATTGCGCGCCTATCGCTACGATTTCATCATCGACATTCACGGCGTGTACAAGAGCGCGATCATCGCCTTTCTGGCGCGGTCGTCGAAGCGTATCGGCTATCAGTCCCAGGATCTGGGTGAGCGGGGCGCTGCATTTGCCTACACCGGGCGTTTCGGCCCGCGTCCGCAGTGCAATGCATGGCACGGCATGCGCATCAGCGCGGGCGAGGCGCTGGGCTACGAGGTCGAAGGGCCGCCCGCCTACAATCTGCGTCTGCCGGACCCGGTTACGGCACCGTTCGCCGCTGGCAGCGCGCCGGTCGCGGCGCTGTTCCACGCCACCTCCAAAGACGACAAGAAATGGCCGCTGCCTCATTGGGTCACGGTCGGTCGCGAGTTGGCGCAGCGTGGTTTTCAAGTGGTGCTGCCGTGGGGCTCGGACGGCGAGCGAGCCGAGGCGGAGCAAATCGCGTCGCAAGTGCCGGGTTCGACCGTCCTGCCGAAGCTGAGCGTGACCGAAATCGCGCAGATGATCGACGCGTGCGCACTGGTGGTCGGCACCGACACGGGCTTTGTTCATCTGGCTCATGCGTTGCAGAAGCGCACGGTCATGATTTTTGTGGCGACCTCACCGTCACATTGCGGCATTGACGCGCCGTTCCGCTCGATCTCGATCGGCGACGGCCACTCAGTGCCGTCGATCGCCGAAGCACTTGAGGCGATCGATTACGTGCATAGCGAGCCACATGCCGTCGTCGTGCAGGACGGACCGGCCGCAGCCTGAGCGCAGCTTAGCCGCGCTGTCGCGCAATCGTTTGGCTAAAAGAAAAGAGGCGCGACGCGCAGTCGCCCAATCAAACGAGCGCTGCCACGGAACGCCTCCGAAAAACGCCCGCGTCGGGGAACGACGGGCGGAGAAGGTTGCCGCAATGAACAAACTGACTTACTTGCTGGGCGGTCATGTCGCGTAACCGACCCGGTTCAGACGAGACCGCCGGCCGGCGGTCGAGTTCAACGGCGCATTCATCAAGGCATGCCGCGCGGTAGCGGCGATTCGTATATCGCGCATCGGCGTCCGGCCGCAGCCATTGCTTGTGGCTGCGCTCAGCGTTCGGATAAGCGTCGCGCATTACACGCCTGTTAAATCTGTCGCTTTTCGTTGAGTGCCTAATTGGCTACACGCACGCGCTTTCGCGTGGCGGTCGGATTAGCCACGGCGCATGGAAACGCATCACCCCTATCCATCATCAGCGCTCGGACCCGCGCACCCGCCGCAGGCAGGGCTTGCGCGGAGTGCGCATGTCCAAAGCAGTATAGGCGGTGTTTTTGTCTGAGGTGAATGTGTTGTTGCGGTGCTTGGGGCGCAGCGCGTTCCGAGGTTCGAAGGTGTAACACCTCAGAGATTTTCCCTTACAAATCGCAACGTTCGCGCGAGGCCGGGTCGTGTTCAATCGAGTCATTCGGGGTTTCGGCTCGAATGAATCTGACTCGAAGGAGAACAATATGAAACGCTTAATCCTGACCTTGATCGCAGGCACACTGCTCGCAACGACGCTCGGGGGCTGCATCGTTGCACCAGCGCCTGGCTATTACTACGGCGGTGGTTATTACCATCACGGCGGGTACTACTATCGGTAACGGTTTGCGGCGCGTGCCCGGTCTGGATGTAGCCCCAGGCATTGACGGCTGCCGCTTGCCTGCATAGGCACGGGCAGCCGCTCAACGGCTTCCTCGGCGCTTCTTCGAATGACGTCCGACCGCTTCCGTTTGTCGGACCCAATCGCGTATCGCGAGGTTCGACCGTTCAGGCGAGCAGCATTTCGAAAGCGATCACCGCAGTGATGGCCGCCGCGTTCGCGGCCAGCGCTTCCACGACAATGCCCTTCCACGTTGCGGGACGAAAGCGCAAAGCCAGCAGCAGCGAACATAGCAACGCCAGCGCGATGATCATCACGATGTCCGCGTTGTGAAGATGAATATTCATCAGAGCCTCCCTGCTCGCCTTAGGGTTATTGGAATCGAGTATAGGCAAGTCAAAAAGACGCGCAAGGCAGGGGAATCACCAGCGCGCCTTTACCCTGATCACATCAGTTGCGCATCGCGGGTTTCGCGCATGCACAGCACGCCGATCATGCTGACGGCCGCCGCAATCGACACATAAGCGCCCACCCACGGCAGCCCGCCGTGCGCGGCCAGCACCTGAGCGATATACGGCGCAACCGACGCACCGAGAATCCCGCCGAGGTTATACGACACGCCTGCACCGGTATAGCGCACGTTGGTTGGAAACAGTTCCGGCAGCAGCGCGCCCATCGGCGCGAAGGTCACGCCCATCAGGAACAGTTCGATCACGAGGAACAGCAGCACCAGCGGCGTTTGCCCGCTGCCGAGCAACGGCGCCATCGTGAAGCCCGACAGGATCGCGGCGATGATGCCGACGATCAGCACTGGCTTGCGGCCATACCGGTCGCTCGCCCAGGCCGACAGCGGCGTGGCGAGCGCCATGAACACGACCGCGATGCACAGCATGCCGAGGAACGTCGGCCGCGGAATATGCAGGACGGACACGCCGTAGGACAGCGAAAACGTCGTGGCGTTATAGAACAGCGTGTAGCAGACCACCATTGCCAGCGCGCCGAGGAGGGTCGGCAGGCCGTGTTGCGAGAGCAGCGTGGCGATCGGCACCTTCACGCGTTCCTTGCGTTCGATGGCCGCCTGGAAAGCCGGAGTCTCGGCGATTTTCAGACGCACGTACAAGCCGAGTGCGACCAGCACCGCGCTGACGAGGAACGGCACGCGCCAGCCCCAGCTGCGGAATTGCTCGTCGCTCAGCGACAACGCCAAGGCGAAGAACAGACCGTTGGATGCCAGAAAACCGATCGACGGTCCCAGTTGCGGGAACATCCCGAACCAGCCGCGTTTGCCGGCCGGCGCGTTCTCCGTGGCGAGCAGCGCCGCGCCGCCCCATTCGCCGCCGAGGCCAATGCCCTGGCCGAAGCGCAGCACGCACAGCAGGATCGGCGCGAGGCTGCCGATCGAGTCGTAGCCCGGCACGAAACCGATCAGCGTGGTCGATACCCCCATCACCAGCAGCGAAGCCACCAGCGTCGATTTACGGCCGATCCGGTCGCCGAAGTGACCGAACAGGAACGAGCCGATCGGCCGCGCGACGAACGCGATGCCGAACGTGACGAAGGCCGACAAAGCCTGGGCGGTTGCCGAGCCGTGCGGGAAAAACACCGGTCCGATAACGAGCGCCGCAGCGGTCGCATAGACGTAGAAATCGTAGAACTCGATCGCGGTGCCGATAAAGCTCGCGAAGATGATCCGCGCACTGCTGGTCTGCCCGGCCGCATTGGGCTGGGCCGCGGAAATCGGCGAAGTGGACATGCAGGGTCTCCTTATATCGTGACGCCGCCGGGCACCGTGCGCCGCGTGCTTCGATGGGCGGGCGGTGCGGGGTCAGGCGGCATCTTTGTTTAAGTTCGTGTGCATCGGCGCGTCTCGCTGGCGGTTGAAGCCTTGCTCGGCGTGCACGATGAAGCGACAGCTTACAACGGCGGACGTCAGCCGTCAGCCGTCGGCGCTCGCGCGCGAAAGCGGGCATACAGGGAATAACTAGGCGAAGTGCGTGAGGCGGGCGTTCAGTCGATGGTCTGCGCTTGCGGCGAGGCAAACTCGCGCAACTGGAACTTGCCGTTGTCGTTGAACAGCCAGTCTTCGAACAGTTCGAGCTGGCCACGGCCGTTCAGCAATTTACCGGGCGGCTGCGGCAGCGGCGAGGCGCGCCGCAAGGAGGCGAGCGCGGTGCTTTCGGCTTCGTCGTCGCCATTGGTGCGGTACACCGACGACTCCAGCACCCGGCCGTCGCGATCCACCGTGAACGACACCACCACCAGCGAGCGCAGCATGGCTTGCGGCGTGCCGCGCAGCACATAGGACGGACTGCGTTCGGCGATGCGTTGGGCGACCGCGCTGCGATACTGATCGAGCGTTGCACTGTTGACGGCCGCCGGCGGTGTGATGACGAGCGGGCGATCAGGCGGTGTGATCGTGCAGCCCGCCAGCGTGGCGAGCGCCAGAACCGAAGCCACCGTCAACGCGGAAGCCGCACTATGCGCAGGCGCCAAGGACGCGCTAACGCGTGAAGCGAAGCGTCCAGTCAAGCGGCGGAGGTGACGTGTGCGGGTAGACATCGTCGAGGAAAGCACGGTGACGGGATCTGATTTGATGGTAGTCAAAAAACGCCAGGATGCAATTGTCGTTCACCCCATTCAGTGCGATTCGAACACTTGTAATAGGCTGAAATATGACCGGATTTCTCTTCGGCCAAAACGCGCCTACACTTCGATGGCCTCTTGCGAGAGGCATCGGTGGAAGTCTTTCATTTAGCCCGCTTCGCGCGGGCTTTCTTTTTGCGCGACGCGTCGCGCAATCCATCCCGCCGCAAAAATAAAAAAGGCGAACCCTCGAAGCGTTCGCCTTTTTGTTTTCGTGCGCAGCCCTGTTAGCTGCAGCGATGCCGGCGGTGATGCGGGCCACGCCGCACGCATGCCATCATGCACGCGCGTTGCCGGATCGGCCAACGCGCGTCAGCCTTACCTTATTTCAACGCTTCCCGCGCCGCCTTGACAGCGGCAAGCACCTGCTCCGGCGCCGTGCCGCCCGGATGGTTGCGGCTTGCCACCGAACCTTCGAGCGTCAGATACGAGAACACGTCCTCGCCGATCAGATGCGCGACGTTCGGCAGCTCATGACGCATTTCTTCCAGCGTCAGGTCGGCCAGATCGCAGCCGCGATCGGCGCACACGCGAACCGCCAGCGCCACGGCTTCGTGCGCATCGCGGAACGGCAGGCCGCGTTTGACCAGGTAGTCGGCGAGATCGGTTGCGGTGGAGAAGCCTTGCAACGCAGCGTCGCGCATGGCTTGCGGCTTCACCGAAATACCGGCGACCATTTCAGCGAAAATGCGCAGCGTATCCGCCACCGTATCGACGGTGTCGAACAGCGGCTCCTTGTCTTCCTGATTGTCTTTGTTGTACGCGAGCGGCTGGCCTTTCATCAACGTCAGCAGCGCGATCAGATGGCCGTTCACGCGGCCGGTCTTGCCACGTGCCAGTTCAGGCACGTCCGGGTTCTTCTTCTGCGGCATGATCGACGAGCCGGTGCAGAAACGGTCGGCCAGATCGATGAAGCCGACGCGCGGGCTCATCCACAGCACGAGCTCTTCCGAGAAGCGCGACACGTGCGTCATGATCAATGCCGACGCAGCCGTGAATTCGATCGCGAAGTCACGATCGGACACGGCATCCAGCGAGTTCGCGCAGATGCCCTCGAAGCCGAGCGTTTTCGCCACGGCATGACGGTCGATCGGATAGCTGGTGCCGGCCAGCGCGGCTGCACCCAGCGGCAGGCGGTTCACGCGCTTGCGGCAATCGATCATGCGCTCGGCGTCGCGCGAGAACATTTCGACGTAGGCGAGCAGGTGATGGCCGAACGTGACCGGTTGCGCGACTTGCAGGTGCGTGAAGCCCGGCATGATGGTCGATGCGTTCTTTTCCGCCATGTCGAGCAGGGCCGTGCGCAGTTCGGTCAGCAGGCCGCCGATCCGGTCGATTTCGCCGCGCAGCCACAGGCGGATGTCGGTCGCGACCTGGTCGTTACGCGAGCGGCCCGTATGCAGGCGCTTGCCGGCGTCGCCGATCAGCGCGGTCAGGCGCGCTTCGATGTTCAGGTGGACGTCTTCCAGATCGAGTTGCCACTCGAACTCGCCTCGCTCGATTTCACCCTTGATTTGCGCCATGCCGCGTTGGATCGCGGCGAGGTCGTCGGCGGCGATGATCTTCTGCGCGGCGAGCATTGCGGCGTGCGCGAGCGACCCTTCGATATCGACGAGCGCCAGACGCTTGTCGAAGAAAACCGACGACGTGTAGCGTTTGACGAGCTCCGACATCGGCTCCGAGAAGCGAGCCGACCAGGCTTCGCCTTTTTTGTGCAGTTGGGACGTCATGGTGTTGGGCTTTGAACGAGGTGAGGACGCTGACGGCGTTTGCGTACGGTGCAGGCGCCGCCGGAACGAGCGAAAGACAGGGATTTTAACACTGGCGGACCGCATCAAAGATGCCGCCCGCCCAAGGGCTGTTCGGGCAAACGTGCCGCTATTCCCGCACCAGCACCACCAGCTTCAGATCCTCGCGATGCGCGGGCTTGAAGGTGATCTGGTCGTAGACGATGCGGCCGTCACGCGGATGGTTGAATTCGCGCCGGCCGCCTTCGCGGCCGCCCACATCCTGCGACGCCCAGAAACGCGCGAATTCGTCGCTGGCTGCGCTCAGCGAGTCGATCAACGCACGCGTCGGCGCGTCGTTCAGATGGCGAATCGAGTCGGCGCGGAATTCCGCGGCAAGGCGCCGTGCGCGCGTTTCCCAGTCGACAATCAAATCACGCGCGACCGGTTCGGTGAACGTATAGCGCAGCAGATTGCGGTCGTGCGTGCCGTCCAGCCAGCCGACGAACAGGTCGGCGGCGCGTTCGTTCCAGGCGAGCGCATTCCACTGCCGGTCGAGCACGTAAGCCGGTGCGTTCACGAGCTGGACGGTTTCAAGCAGTGTGGCGGGCGCGTCGGCGGCGGCCGGATCGGGCTCGGCCGGGTCGCGCTGCGCAGCCAGTTCGAACAGATACGCCCGCTCCGCGCGCGATAGTTGCAGCGCGACGGCGATCCGCGCCAGCGCGTCGGCCGAGGCGGAGACGGGGCGCCCTTGCTCGATCCACGTGTACCAGGTCGGGCTGACGCCGCACAACTGCGCGACTTCCTCGCGCCGCAAGCCGGGCGTCCGGCGGCGCGGGCCGGGCGGCAGGCCGAGCGCTTGCGGCGAGAGCCGTTCGCGATGAGCGCGGATGAAGTCGCCGAGTGCGCGGGCGGGCGTGGCGTCGAGCGGCGGCGGGCTCTCGGCGGAGGATGGCGTGGTCATGCTTGTCGGGCTGCGCTTGGGGGGATGTCGAGGTAGTGTCGAGGTGGTGTTATCGATACCAGAATAATTGCTTAACTTGTACTGGTACACGGCGGGCTCTATTGTAACGACTGGAACGACGCAGTGCCGTCCAGACCAACCCGGGCCTCAACCCGGCACAACCCCACGTATATCACCGGAGCCTCCCATGAAGCATCACGATCAGGTCGCCGACGCCTTCGGCTCGACCGCTGCCGCGTATTTGACGAGCCAGACGCATGCCACCGGCGCCGATCTGCAGACGCTGGCCGAATCGATCGCCGCGACGCAGGACGCCCGTGTGCTCGACATGGGCTGCGGCGCGGGTCACGCGAGTTTCACGGTGGCGCCGCACGCCAAAGAAGTGGTCGCATACGACATCGCGCCGCAAATGCTCGCGACGGTCGAGGGCGCGGCGAAGGATCGCGGCCTCGCCAACATCCGCACGCAACAGGGCGCCGCCGAAACGCTGCCGTTCGACGATCACGCGTTCGACTGGATCATCAGCCGGATGAGCGCGCATCACTGGCACGACGTGCCGCTCGCCTTGGCCGAAGTGCGGCGCGTGTTGAAGCCGGGCGGCAAGGTATTGTTCATCGACATCGCCGGCGCCGATCATCCGCTGCTCGACACGCATATTCAAGCCGTTGAAGTATTGCGCGACGGCTCGCACATCCGCGATTACCGCGCTGACGAATGGATTGCCTTCTTCGAAGCGGCCGGTTTCAAGGCATCGATTCGCGAGCGTTGGCGCATCGACATCGAGTTCAGTTCGTGGGTGGCGCGCATGCGTACGCCGGAGCCGCGCGTGGTGGCGATCCGTTCGCTGTGGAGCAATTCACCCGACGAGGTGCGCCAGTATTTCGACGTGCAGGAAGACGGTTCGTTCAAGCTCGACGCGCTGATGGTCGAGGCGCAATGAGTTGACCCGGCGAGTTGCAACGCGTGAGCAAAATGCGACTCGGCGGCTGGCATTGCACATGGCTTAAAGAAGCGGCTCAGGCAACGATGCCGGGTTCGGTATTCGGCGTCAGAAAAAAAAGCCGGGCACGGTCAACATGACCCATGTCCGGCTTCTTTTTTCGTCAGCCGCAGCCGCAGCCGGGCGCGGGTCGGTTCACCCTGTCCGGATGCGACTCGAAACCCACTGCACGTGCGGGCTTAGCCCGTATTCCGTAATCCCGCCGCAATCCCGTTGATGCTCAAATGAATCCCGCGCCGCACGCGCGCGTTGGTATCGCCCGCACGGTGACGCTTGAGCAACTCGACCTGCAAGTGATTCAACGGATCGAGATACGGGAAGCGGTTCTTGATCGAACGCGCGAGCAACGGGTTCTCCGCGAGCCGTTCGCTCTTGCCGGTGATCTCCGACAACACCTTCGACGTACGCTCCCATTCCGCGACGATCCGCTCGAACACGTGCTTGCGCAGCTTCTTGTCCGACACGAGTTGCGCGTAGCGCGAGGCGACCGCGAGGTCGGTCTTCGCCAGCACCATGTCCATGTTGGAGAGCAGGTTCGAGAAGAACGGCCACGTCTTGTGCATTTTCTTGAGCAGCGCCAGGCGGCGGGCACGCTCGGCGTCGCTCGGCGCGCTGTCCAGATGCGCGGCCACTGCGCTGCCGAAACCGTACCAGCCGGTCAGCAACAAACGGCATTGGCCCCATGAGAAACCCCACGGAATCGCGCGCAGATCTTCAATCTTGCGTTGCTTCGGGTCCTGCAATTTGCGCGAAGCCGGACGGCTGCCGATGTTCAGCTCGGCAATTTCGGAGATCGGCGTCGACTCGAAGAAATACTCCTTGAAGCCCGGCGTTTCGTAGACCAGCGCGCGATACGACGCCATCGCCGCGTCGGACAACTGCTGCATCGTTTCCTCGAAGGCCGGCAATTGCGCGGGTGCAATGCCGTGCGGCAACAACGACGCTTCGAGCGTCGCGGCCACCACCGTTTCCAGATTGCGCCGGCCGATTTCCGGATTGCCGAACTTGCTGGCAATCACTTCGCCTTGCTCGGTCAAACGGATCTGGCCGTCGACGGTGCCCGGCGGCTGCGACAGAATCGCCTGATACGTCGGACCGCCGCCACGGCCCACCGTGCCGCCCCGTCCATGGAACAGGCGCAGGGTCACGCCGCGTTGATTGAACAGCGACACTAGCGCCAGCTCGGCGCGATACAGCTCCCAGTTCGACGTCAGGAAGCCGCCGTCCTTGTTGCTGTCCGAATAGCCGAGCATCACTTCCTGCTCGTTGCCCTGGTGTTCGATCAGTGCGTCCACGCCCGGCAGCGCGATCAGATCGCGCATGATGTGCGGTGCGTTGCGCAAGTCGGGAATCGTTTCGAACAGCGGGATCACCATCAGGCCCGCTCGCGCCGGATCGTTCGCGTCACCCAGACGTCCTTGCAGCAGACCGGTTTCCTTCTGCAGCAACATCACTTCGACCAGATCGCTGACGGTCTCCGTGTGCGAAATGATGTAGTTGCGCACCGCGCGCGCGCCGAACTTTTCGCGCGTGACGCGGGCCTCTTCGAGTACACCCAGTTCGCTCTTCACGAGATCGGAGTACTCGGCGTACGGCAGACGCAGCGGACGCGGCTGCGAAAGTTCGGCGAGCAGCACCTTGAGCTTGTCTTCTTCGGCGAGCGACGCGTAGTCGTCTTCGACGCCCGCGCGCTTCAGCAGCTCGGCGATCACCGCTTCGTGGATGTCCGAGCTTTGCCGCAAGTCGATGCTCGCCAGATGGAAGCCGAACACTTCAGCTGCGCGCGCGAGCGGCGACAGGCGGGGTGCCGCGAGCGGCGCGCCATGATGCTCGGCGAGCGAATCGATCAGCACGTGCAGGTCGCGGACGAATTCGGCGGAGTCGTCGTACGGTATGGCGCGGATCGGCGCCGCGCCGCGGCCGGCGCTGCGCACCGGCACGCTGCCTTCGCCCAGACGCACGCGCGCGCTGGCGGCGAGCCGCGTGTACATGCCGATCAACGCGCGGCGATACGGCTCGTCGGTGCGGTGCGGCGACTGGTCGGGCGAGGCGGCCGCGAGTTCTTTCAACGCGTCGCTCGCGCCGGCGAGCAGGTTCGACACCGACAACTCGGCGCCCAGCTTGTGCACCTGCTCCATGTAGTGTTCGAAGATCACCGCGGCCTGGCGGGTGATCGCATGCTCGAGCGTTTCGGCGGTGACGTTCGGATTGCCGTCGCGGTCGCCGCCGATCCAGCTGCCCATCTGGAAGAACGGCGGCAGGCGCGCCGCGAGGCCGTGCTCGGCGAGCGCTTCTTCGATGTCGGCGTAAAGCGCCGGAATTTCTTCGAGGAAGGTCGCACGGTAATACGACAGCGCGTTTTCGATTTCATCGGCAACCGTCAGCCGCGAGTCGCGCAGCATCCGCGTTTGCCAGAGCGACGTGACGCTCGCGCGCAGCATAGCTTCGTTATGGGCGCGTTCGCGGTTGGTCAACTGCTGATCACGTTCGGCGAGCAGTCGCGCGACGTCGTGCTGCGCGTCGAGAATGCTCTTGCGCTGCACTTCTGTGGGGTGCGCGGTCAGAACCGGCACGATCAACGCCTCGTTGAAGAACTGCTGCAGGACCGGCGTCGCGGCAGCGCCCGCTTCGACGAGCCGTTCGAGCGCGTGCGCCATGGTGCCCGGTTGCGAGGTCGAGCCGGCCAGCGCGTGAATCCGGTGACGGCGATTGCGGTGGCGGTCTTCGGCGATATTCGCAAGATGCGAGAAGTAGCTGAACGCACGCACCACGCTGACCGTTTGCTCGGGGCTCAGTGAACGCAGTTTCTTGTCGAGCGTCTGCGCGGCGGCGTTGTCGTCTTCACGGCGAAAACGCACGGCGGTCTGGCGGATCGTCTCAACGACGTCGAATACCGCATCGCCTTCCTGTTCGCGCAGCACGTCGCCGAGCAGGCGTCCCAGATAGCGGATGTCCTGAAACAGCGGATGATCCTTGTCTTCACGCGTGCGGCCGCTGCTTTTCGCTGCGGGCGCGACCGTATCCGCTGAAACGGCTTGCAGTTTGGGCGTCTTCGCGACTTGCGGCACAGCGGTTTCGTTCGCAACGACCTTGATCTTCGGCGACCTGGCTTTGGCCGGCTTCGACGCCTGGGCAGTGTTCGCGGCTTGCGCGGCCTTTTCTGCCTTGACGGCTTTCGCGGTCCTCACCGTTTTAGTGGGCGCGGAAGTTTTGGCTGACTTGGTGGCTTTGGCGACGGTGGCCGGCTGGGTTGTCCCGGCAGTTTTTCCGGCACGTTTGGCCGGGGTGGACTGGGCAGCCGTTGCGGCGGAGGCAGAAGCAGAAGCGGCGGTGTCGGCCGCTCGAGCGTTGGGCGATGCAGTGTTGCGGCGGGCAGGGCGCGCCGATCCGGAAGACGTCACGATGGGTTTCCTCAGGGAAGCCAGGGTCTGTTGAGTGATGAACTGCTACTGCGGAACTGCATGTATGAGTTGCAACGTGAACAGCGCGAAACCAGTACGAAGCGGTATGCGGCCGAGGGCCGCCGATGACACTGCGCTGGAGAGGGTAGCCGCAAGCATTTGCACAAAGATCTGCACAAAGCGCACGCTGCATGGCGTGCCCGCCAGGTTCGCGAAGCACGTTGCGCCGCATTGCATCATCCCGCATGCCAGGCTCCGGTGCGCGAACGACCGTGCTTGAACAGGCTGGGATCCAGCGGACGCGCGCTGCGTGAGGCCCGTCTCCTCCATCGTTACCGCGCCGGCACGGCGCTCCGCTGTGCCTTGCGACACAAGGGCGCGTGCTAACATTGATTGTTATTACATCCCGTCATTCAATCAGCAAGCTAATGAACACCGAGACGTTTTCTACGCCACCCCACACGCTTGTGATTGCGTCGCGAGAAAGCCGCCTTGCCATGTGGCAGGCGGAGCATGTGCGATGTGCGCTGCACAAATTATATCCATCTTGTGACGTAAAAATCCTCGGAATGACGACACGTGGCGATCAAATTCTCGATCGCACTTTGTCGAAGGTGGGGGGGAAGGGCCTCTTCGTGAAGGAACTGGAAGCGGCGCTGGCCGACGGCCGCGCCGATCTGGCCGTGCACTCGCTCAAAGACGTGCCCATGGAGCTGCCCGCGGGCTTTGCGCTGTCCACCATCATGGAGCGCGAAGACCCGCGCGACGCGCTGGTCTCCAATGCTTACGACTCGCTTGCCGCGCTGCCGGCCGGCGCCGTGGTCGGCACTTCCAGCCTGCGCCGCGAGGCCATGCTGCGCATGCGTTACCCGCACCTCGTGGTGCAGCCGTTGCGCGGCAATCTGGACACGCGTCTCGCGAAACTCGATCGCGGCGACTATGCGGCGATCATTCTGGCGGCGGCCGGTTTGAAGCGTTTGGGTCTCGGCGAGCGTATCCGCGCGCTGCTCGATCCCGAAGACAGCTTGCCCGCAGCCGGTCAGGGCGCGCTCGGCATCGAGATTCGCGCCGATCGCGCGGACCTCGCGGCATGGCTCGCGCCGCTGCATCACGAACATACGGCAGCGGCGGTCGAAGCGGAGCGCATGGTCTCGCGTGCGCTCGGCGGCAGTTGCGAAGTGCCGCTTGCGGCGTATGCACATTGGCATGACGGCGCGCTGCATTTGCGCGGCATCGTCGCCACGCCCGACGGCCAGCGTGTTCTGAACGCGCAGGCATCGGCGCCGGCGCCCACCGTCGAACGGGCTGTGGCGCTTGGCCAGGAAGTGGCGAACGCGCTCGAACAGCAAGGCGCGATGGACATCGTCCGCGCGCTGAGCACGGCCAGCGGTCCCGCGGCAGCGTCCGCAGACGGCGCGCCGGATAGCGCGGCGACCGGCGCGTGATGGCGGCCGATATCCCGGGCAGCGCATCCTCATCCGTCGGCAAGGCGGCGTTCACGGTCGTGATTACGCGACCGGCCGGTCAGTCGAACGAATTGATCGCGCAACTTGCGGCGGCGGGCATTGCCGTGCTCGACTTTCCGTTGATCGACATCGCGCCTGTCACCGACGACGCGCCGTTGCGCGCCGCGCTGGCCTCGCTGGAGCGCTATGCGCTGGTGGTGTTCGTCTCGCCCAACGCGGTGGATCATGCGTTTGCTCGCAGCGATGCGATCTGGCCGCACGCGCTGCCGATCGGCGTAGTCGGGCCGGGCAGTGTGCAGGCGCTGGCGCGCCACGGTGTCGCCGCGCCCGCGTACAACGTCATCAGCCCGTCGTCCATCCCCGAGGAGGACACGGCACGTTTCGATTCCGAAGGCCTGTTCGCTGCGGTCGATACGGCGCTCGGCGCGAGCACGCTCGAAGGCAAGCGCGTTCTGATCGTGCGCGGTGACGGCGGCCGCGAATGGCTCGCCGATCGCTTGCGCGAAGCCGGCGCGGAAGTCGACACTGTGGCGGCCTATCGCCGCCTAGTGCCGGAACCGTCGATCGGCGGTTGGGCGCGCGTGCATGCGCTGCTTGCCGGCGCACCGCACGCCTGGCTGCTCACCAGTTCGGAAGGCGTGCGCAATCTGCACGAACTCGCGCAAGAGCATCTGACGGCCGACGAAATCGCGCAACTGAAGCACGCCACCCTGGTCACGCCGCATCCGCGCATCGCGCAGACCGCGCGGGCATTGGGTTTTGATAGCATTACGGTGTCCGGCGCGGGCGACGATCGCATTGCCCGTGCCTTGCTTGCTGCCGTGCCGACCGTAGTTCAACCGGTACCGACCAACCCGGCTTATTCACCGGCTAAATCACGCATGACTGAAACGAACGCATCCACGAACGCTTCCCCCCAGCCGGCCGCAACCACTGCGTTGCCGCCGAACCCACCCTTCACGCCCTACGAAGCGCAAAAGCGCCGCAGCGCGAGCGGACCGCTGCTGTGGTTTGTCGTCGTGATCATTGCTTGTGCAGCGGGTGTGGGCGGTTATGCGCTCAATCGCAAGGTGGAGCGCACCGAGCAGCAACTCGTGCAGCGCCAGCAGGCGAACGACGCGCAGACCAACGAACTGCGCGTCAAGACCGATCAGGCGCTGGCCACGGTACATCAGTCCGACTCACAGGTCGCGCAACTCGAAGGCAAGCTTGCCGATGCGCAAACCGCGCAGCAGGCGCTGCAACAGCAATACACCGATCTCGCCCGCAATCGCGACGACTGGACCATGGCTGAAGTCGGCCAGATGCTGTCGGCCGCGAGCCAGCAACTGCAACTCACCGGCAACACGCAACTCGCGCTGTTCGCGCTGCAAAGTGCGGACACGCGTCTTGCCGCGTCGGATAGCCCGCAGGCCGTCACCGTGCGCAAGGCCATCGCGCAAGACATCGACAAGCTGAAGGCCGCGCCTTCCACGGATCTGACCGGCATGGCGATCAAGCTCGACAACGCGATCGATCAGGTCGACAGCTTGCCGCTCTCCGGCGAGGCGCCGATTGCCCACGCCACGCCGAAGGCCGCCACCTGGGCCGACACGGCAAAGGTGGCCGCGGCCACCGGCGAGCCGCGCTGGAAAGTGTGGTGGCGTGAAGTCACGACAGGCATCGGCCAGCAACTCACGAGCCTCGTGCAGGTGCGCCGCATCGACAATGCCGACGCCATGCTCGTCACGCCCGATCAAGGCTACTTCGTGCGTGAGAATCTGAAGCTGCGTCTGCTGTCGGCGCGGCTCGCGCTGCTCTCGCGCAACCAGACCACGCTGAAGTCCGACTTGCAGGCTGCGCAGGCCGCGCTCACGCGCTACTTCGACAACACGTCGAAGAAAACGCAGACTGTGGTCGATCTGGTCAAGCAGGTGGATGCGGGTTCGGCCGCGGTTGAACTGCCGAATCTGAACACCAGCCTGCAGGCGGTCAATCAATACCGGAGCCGAGGTTAATCATGGCAATCCGGGGACTTCTATGGCTCGCGTTGCTGTTCGCCATCGCGGTGGTGCTGGCGGTGGTTGGACGCTTCGACATGGGGCAGGTGCTGCTGATCTATCCGCCGTACCGCGTCGACATTTCGCTGAATCTGTTCGTGGTCGGGCTGGTGGTGCTGTTCATCCTGCTGTATGCGTTGCTGCGCATCGTGCGCAACATCTGGCGCATGCCGCAGCGCGTGGCCGCCTACCGTGCGCGCTCGCGCGTCGCGAAGGCGCACGCGGCGTTGCGTGACGCGATCGGCAATCTGTACGCCGGGCGTTTTTCGCGCGCTGAAAAGGCCGCCAAAGATTCGCTCGCCAATGGCGACAACAAGGGCGCGGCCGGTTTGATCGCGGCCACCGCGGCGCATCGCATGCATGAATATGCGCGGCGCGACGAATGGCTCGCCCAGATCGATGGAGCCGACTGGCAGGACGCCCGCCTGATGGCCACCGCCGACATGCGCGCCGATGGCCGCGACGCGGACGGCGCCCTCGCGGCGCTCACCGAGATGCAGTCGCAAGGCGCACGGCGCATTCACGCGCAGCAGATCACGTTGCGCGCGCAACAGCAATTGAAGAACTGGGGCGAAGTGCTCAAGCTCGTCAAAACGCTGGAAAAGCGCGAAGCGATTCACCCGGCAGTAGCGGTGCGTTTGCGTCAGCTCGCGGCGGAAAACCTGCTGCGCGACCGGCGTCATAACGCCGATGCGCTGCTGGAGTTGTGGAATTCGCTGTCGGCGACTGAACGCCATTCGCCGCGTCTCGCCGATCTCGCTGCCGAACTGCTGGTGTCGTTGAATCGTCCGCAGGAAGCACGCAGGATCGTCGAGGAAGCGTTGGCGCAGAACTGGGACGCGCGTCTGCTGCGCCGTTATCCGGACACGACCGGCGGCGATGCGTTGCCGTTGATCCAGAAGGCGGAAGGCTGGCAGAAGGACCGCCCGGAAGATGCGGACCTGATGTTCGCGTTGGGCCGTTTATGCCTGCATCAGCAGTTGTGGGGCAAAGCGCAATCGTTCCTCGAGCGCGCGCTGAAACTGGCCGATAACGAGACGCTGAAAATTCGCTCGCATCGCGCGTTGGCGCGTTTGCATGAACAGATCGGCGATTCCGCCAAGGCGAGCGAGCATTATCGCGAGAGTGCGTTGGCGATGAATATCGTTTGATGATTTGATCGCTGCGCCACTTGTTTGATCGGGCGCGGCAGTAGATAAAAAAAAGTCCCCGGCTTCAATAGATGCCGGGGACTTTTTCGTTGGCGGCGTGGCGCGTGACACGCATTGCATGAAACGTCATCCGGGGCTCGCACGCCGTGACTCATGGCTCACGCCTCGTGACGAGCGCCATTTGACGGCGTTTTCTGCCTCACATCACGGAGCGAGCCGCGTCATTTATTGACCATCTTCGCCGGCACGCTAATCGCCAGCAAACCGCCGAGAATCATGAACGCCGCCAGCATATACATGCCGGAGTCGTTCGCGGCCGTCGCCTGCTTCAGCCAGCCGACCGCGTACGGGCTCAGAAAGCCTGCGAGATTGCCGATTGAATTGATCATCGCGATGCCGGCGGCGGCGCCCGTGCCGGCGAGGATCGCTGTCGGCAGACTCCAGAACAGCGGCAGGGTGGTCAGGATGCCCATGGTCGCGAGCGTGAGCGACGCCATCGCCAGCACCGTGTTATGCGCCCACACCACGGAGAGCACGAGGCCGATCGCGCCCGCGAATGCCGGCAACGCGATATGCCAGCGCCGCTCGCGCTTGCGGTCCGCGCTGCGCGACACGAACACCATCGCAATCACCGCGCCCGCAAATGGAATCGCCGAGAGCAGGCCGATCATGAACGCGTCTGTGACACCGGTCGCCTTGATGATGGTCGGTAGCCAGAAACTCACGCCGTACAGACCCATCACGAACGAGAAGTAGGTGAGGCTCAGCATCAGCACGCGCCCACTCGTCAGCACCTGACGGATCGGCATGTCGTGCTTGGTGGCGTCTTCCGCGGAAATGTGGCTCGCGAGCATCTGCTTTTCTTCGTCGGTGAGCCACTTCGCTTTCGAGATGCGGTCGTCCAGCACCACGAACACGAGGATCCCGACGATCACCGACGGGATCCCTTCGAGCAGAAACAGCCATTGCCAGCCATGCCAGCCGTTCATGCCGTTGAAGCTCTTCAGGATATAGCCCGACACCGGCCCGCCGATCACGCCGGACAACGCGATGGCCGTCATGAACCAGGTAGTCATGCGGCCGCGGCGGTGTGCCGGATACCAGTACGTGAGATACAGGATGATGCCGGGGAAGAAACCCGCTTCGGCGAGCCCGAGCAGGAAGCGCATCACGTAGAACATGGCCGGCGTGGTGACGAACATGGTCAGCATCGAGATCACGCCCCACGACACCATGATCCGCGCGATCCACACACGTGCGCCGACTTTGTGCAGGATCACGTTGCTCGGAATTTCGAAGATGAAATAGCCGATGAAGAAAATCCCCGCGCCGAAGCCGTAGACCGCGTCGCTTAAGCCCAGGTCGGTGGTCATTTGCAGCTTGGCGAAGCCCACGTTGACGCGGTCGAGATACGCGACCACATAGCAGAGCATCAGGAGCGGCGCGAGCCGCCAGGTGACCTTGCGATAGGTCGCCTCCTCGAACGTGGAAGGGGGCGCCCCCGCGCCGGGATGGTGGAGCGGATTTGCGGGACTAGCCATGGTGTCTCCTTTTTTCTTGTGGAAATGAAGTACCTGCTTCGATCGCGATTCTAGCCGTGCTGGACGGTTTGGCTTGCATGGCGTTTACACGCAGCGGCCGCCGTCCACTTCGAGACATACACCGGTGATGAACTCGGCCTCGTCCGAGGCGAGATAGAGCGCCGCATTGGCGATATCCTGCGGCGTCGAGAAGCGCCCGAGCGGAATGCCGGCGAGAAAGCGCTGGCGATTTTCCGGCGTATCTTCGACACCCATGAATTCCGGCAGTAGCGCCGTCTCGCCGATCACGGGATTGACGCAGTTCACCCGAATGCGGTCCGGGCCCAGTTCGACCGCGAGCGACTTGCTGGCGATGATCACCGCGCCCTTGCTGCCGTTGTACCAGACGAGGCCCGGCCGCGGCCGCACGCCGGCCGTCGACGCGATATTGACGAAAACGCCGCCGCCTTGCTGGCGGAAATACGGCACGAATTCCTGCACGCTCCAGTAGATGCTTTTGACGTTCACCGCATAGACGCGGTCGAACTCAGCCTCGGTCACGTCGAGCACCGGTTTGTTGCGATGCGTGGTGCCGGCATTATTGACGACGATCTGTACGCTGCCGAAGTCTTCGAGCGCGGCCTCGCGCAGTTTTTGCCAGTCGTCGCGGTGCGCGACATTGCCGGCCACCGCGATCGCCTTGCCGCCGGCAAGGGCGATTTCGCTCGCCACACGTTCGGCCGCCGCACCGTTCAGATCGTTGACCACCACGTTCGCGCCTTCGCGCGCGTAGGTCTTCGCGATGCCTTCGCCGAAACCCGAGCCGCCACCCGTGACGATGGCCGTTTTACCTGTCAACCGCATGATGTCTCCGTTGTTTGTTGTGGAAGGTGATGCTTTGACTGACTTTGCCGCGAACTCAACCGTATTAACTCAGCCATGCCTAGCCATGGCGAATGGCGATGGTTTTCAACACGGTGAAGCCATACAGCGCCTCGAAACCCTTTTCACGCCCATGGCCTGAATGCTTCACGCCGCCGAACGGCAATTCCACGCCGCCGCCCGCCCCATAGTTGTTGATGAACACCTGACCGGAGCGCAGACGCCGCGCAAGGCGCATCTGCCGGGCACCGTCGCGCGTCCAGATACCCGCGACGAGGCCATACGGTGTGCCGTTGGCGAGCGAGAGCGCTTCGTCTTCGTCGGCGAACGACATGGCGGCGAGGACGGGACCGAACACTTCGTCGCGCGCGAGGCGATGGCTTGGGGGCACATCGCGCAGCAGTGTGGGCGCCTGATAGAAGCCGCTTTCGGGCGCTTCGGGGATGACTTCGCCGTGAGCCGCCATCGGGATGCCGTCGTGTTGGGCGTCGGAGAGGAAGTCCCACACGCGCTGTTGCTGCTTCGCGTTGATCAGCGGACCGCAGTCGAGATCGGCATGCGACGGTCCGACCCGCAGCGCATGGAACGCGCTGCTCAGCCGGTCGAGCAACGGCTCGTAAATGGCCCGGTCGATCAGCACGCGGCTGCCCGCCGAGCAGGTTTGCCCGGCGTTCTGCACGATCGCCGACACCAGCACGGGCAACGCCGCGTCGAGATCCGCGTCGGCGAAAACGATTTGCGGCGATTTGCCACCCAGTTCCAGCGTGACCGGCACGTGGTTCTCGGCGGCCATCTGCGTGACGAGCTTGCCGGTTTCCGGCGAGCCGGTGAAGGAAATGTGATCGATGCCGGGGTGCCGCGCGAGGGCCGCGCCCGCTTCATGCCCGTAACCGGTGACGATATTCAGCGCGCCCGCCGGCAATCCCGCCTCGGCCGCCAGTTCGGCGACGCGCAATACGGACAGGCACGCGTCTTCCGCCGGTTTGACGACGCACGCATTGCCGGTGGCGAGCGCCGCGCCGACGCTGCGGCCGAAGATCTGCATCGGGTAGTTCCAGGGCACGATGTGGCCGGTCACGCCATGCGGTTCGCGGATCGTCAGCACGGTGTAGCCGGCCTGATAGGGCAGCGTTTCGCCGTGCAGCTTGTCCGCCGCGCCGGCGTAGAACTCGAAGTAGCGTGCCAGCGCAGCCGAATCGGCGCGCGCCTGTTTGAGCGGCTTGCCGGTGTCGCGGGCTTCGAGTTGGGCGAGTTCTTCCTGATGCGCGGCCACCAGCGTCGAGAGCCGGTACAACACGCGGCCCCGTTCGGCGGCGCTTGCCTCGCCCCATGCACCTTCGAAGGCGCGGCGGGCGGCGTGGACGGCGGCGTCGATATCCGCCGCGGTGCCGCGCGCCAGCCGCGTGAACGGCTGGCCGTCCGAAGGGTCGAGCACGGCGATGGTCTCGCCGCCTGATGCAGCGGACCATTCGCCGCCGATGAAATGCCGGGCTTCTTCCATGCATGCTCCTTGAGGTGTCACGCTGCCGTGATTCAAGCCGAGGTTCAGATGCGCGGTGTTCACAAACGAGAGGCACAATCGAGCGACGTCAGACGATTATCGCGCCGATCCAACCGAAGGTGGCATCGGCCGATTGGCTATAATGACGTATTCCGCACTGTCCGGCCGTAGCGCTTCGTCCTGGCGAGTTTCACGATTCATGCCGTTCGAGCCCGCGCGCCGGCCGCCGTGTTCCGAATTCCATCTGATCAGAGAGCGCTCATGAGCTTCAATCACGTCCCCTCAGGCAAAGACCTTCCGCAAGATTTCAACGTCATCATCGAAATCCCGGCGCAAAGCGATCCGGTGAAGTACGAAGCTGACAAGGAAACGGGCCTGCTCCACGTCGACCGTTTCATCAGCACGGGCATGCGCTATCCGGCGAATTACGGCTACATTCCGCAAACGCTGTCGGGCGACGGCGATCCGGTCGACGTGCTGGTGATTACGCCGTTCCCGCTGCTGGCCGGCTCGGTCATCCGCGCCCGCGCGCTCGGCATGCTGCAAATGACCGACGAATCGGGTGTCGACGCCAAGCTGGTCGCCGTCGCGCACGACAAGGTCTGCCCGATGACCGCTGATCTCAAGTCCATCGACGACGTTCCGGCGTACCTGAAAGATCAGATCAAGCACTTCTTCGAGCAATACAAGGCGCTCGAGAAGGGCAAGTGGGTGAAGGTCGACGGTTGGGCGGGCATCGAAGCCGCTCACAAGGAAATCACGGAAGGCGCGGCGAACTACAAGAAGTAAAGCAGAGCCATCGCGAAGTGAACGATTGATTTTGCTTCGCGCAGCATTCGGTAGGACTTTAAAGGGCAAGCCATGATGGTTTGCCCTTTTGCGTTTGTTCGACTGATTATTGGCGGCGGGACTTGCGTGTACCGCTGGTTTTTCTTTACGAGGCGTTTATTTCACTCGAAATAGCAGGGCATTCTTAAGTAAGACAAAAATCCGTTCGCAGATCATCAACGAGGCAAACGTTGGAAGCATTATGTGCGCTGGTTTTCTATAGCTAAACTTCTCGAAACGCAGCTCATCCAAAGGCTCCGCCATGGAAGTGCAACCCGAAACCGCCGCACGGTACCGCTTTGGTGCAACGGACGTCGATCCAGGCCATCGTGAGGTGATTCATGACGGCCAGCGCGTCAACGTTGGGGACCGGGCATTCGATCTCCTGCTGCTTCTCATCGAGCAGCGCGGCACGGTCCTGAGCAAAGACCACATCATGCAGGTGGTCTGGCCTCGGAGAATCATCGGCGAGAATACGCTTGAGGCGCAGGTATCGTTGCTGCGGCGCGCGCTGCATCGCGACCGGGACATGGTTCGCACGATTGCGGGGCGAGGGTATCAGTTCGTCGGCGATGTGAGTGTCGTGTCATCGCCGGTTTCGAATTCTGGAAGCACCGGTCGCCCAGCGCGGAACAGCCCGTCTGCTCTTCGCCCAAGAGGTCTTCCTGCCCATGTGTCACGTCTTATTGGCCGCAACCGGCAGTTGTCTGAGGTCATGAAGCTGGTGCTATCCCGCCGCTGCGTGACGCTCGTCGGCGCTGGCGGGGTCGGCAAAACGCGCCTTGCAATTGAGGCGGCTCGCCAGCTACTGCCAGACTTCGCCGACGGCATCGTGCTGATCGAACTGGCCGCTACGTCGTCAGCAGAATACTTGCCGGCTACTGTTGCCGCCGCCTTTGGTTTCCCGCTGGGTGACGGAACCCCCGACCTGGAGAAACTCGCGCCAAGTCTGCGCGACCGGCGCCTCCTTATCGTCGTCGACAATTGCGAGCATCTGGTCGAGAGCGCGGCCCAGCTGGTTGAAACGCTGCTGCAGGTCACACCCGCGTCCACCGTCGTTGCCACCAGCCGGGAAGCATTGAGGATTGCCGGCGAGCACGTTTATCGTGTGCCGTCGCTCGACATGCCTGTGCTGGACGACGCGCCCGACGCGGAGCGCTTTGGCGCCATCGAACTCTTTCTTGAGCGTGCGGCTGCCGGAACGGACGCCGAAAATGCCCCCTGTCTGGCGCTTATCGTGCGTATCTGCCGACAGCTGGATGGCATTCCACTGGCAATCGAACTCGCGGCAGCACGTACCGCCGCGTTTGGTATCCACGGTGTCGCTGACCGGCTCGACGACCGCTTTCAGATGCTCAAAAATGGTTCACGGACTGCACTTCCCAGGCAGCAGACCCTGCGTGCCACGGTGGATTGGGGGTACGCGCTCTTGCCGCCCGGATTGCAGACCGTTTTGGCCCGGCTCAGTCTGTTCTCAGGCGTCTTCACGCTCGATTCCGCACGACGGATGATTGCCGGCGGCGATCTATCGGAACACGAGGTGACGACGGCGATTGGAGAACTCGTCGAAAAATCGCTCCTGTGCGCTGTTCCATCCCTTCCACACGTGCACTACCGGCTGCTGGAAACCATTCGCGCATACGCACGTGACCGTCTTGTCGAAAGCGGCACGAGCCGCGAGTGGTTGGCCCGTCACGCCCAGCACATGCTCGACGTCTTCCGGACGGCGGAAAAATTCGCCACTGAACGGGCGGAAATAGACTGGAACCGCACCTTCGGACTGTATCTGGACGACCTGCGGGCGGCGGTTGACTGGGGATTTTCGAGTGATGCGACCACGGCGATCGCTGTCGAGCTTTCTGTGGTCAGTATTGCATCGTCGATGCAGTTTTCGCTAATCGAGGAATGTCTGCGCCGCATTGAGGGAGCGCTGCGCGCTTTCCCAACCCTTGCTGCCAACGGCGCATCCGTACCTCTGGTCGAATGGGAGATGAAATTGCACGCAGGGCGAGGGGCCTGCCTGTTGTTTCAAAGCGTGGGCGCCCAGACCGGCGAAGCATTCGCGACAGCGCTGGCGCTCGCGGAGCAGGCGGGCGACTGCGAGTATCAACTGCGTGGTTTGTGGGGGTGCTGGAGTCATGCATACCTCAACGGAAAGTATGCCGAGGCGCTTGCACTGGCATCGCGGTTCGCGGACGTGGCCGCGCAGTCGCGCTGGCCCGGCGACCGGATGGTGGCACGGAGAATCTCCGGCATTTCTCATCTTTGTCTCGGGCAACTAAACGAGGCGCTGGACGAACTGGAACATATCCAGATGCCCGATTGCCGCGCGAACCGTGCAGAGCGTATCCGCTTCCTCTATGACGAGCGCAGCATGACCCAGTCGATTCTCGCGCAGGCATTAGCCTTTCTCGGACGGTTCGACGAAGCGGCAATGACGGCGCAGCAGGCACTTGATGCTGCGCGTGCCCTCGGCCACACAGCGTCAATCTGCTACGCGCTGAGCGAGGCCTTGTGCCCTACTGCATTGCTGCGCGACGACAACGACGGACTCGAACACGCGGTGCATGCACTTGCCGATGCGACCCGCCGGCATGGCGTGTCCACATGGAAAGCGCGCGCGGAAATGTGGGGCGGCCTGCTCACCCTGCGCGCCGGTCAGGTCGAATCGTACGACGCCAGCATTGCACCGTCGCTCGATGAAATCGGGGACGCGCAGCATTGTGTCGTACTGACCGCCTTTCTTGCGGAAACCGCCACCGCGCTGGCCCGGCACGGGAAGAAGGCCGAGGCGGCTGCGCTGCTCGACCGGGCAATTGCAAAAGCAACCTGCATACATGACACCTTCTCCTGGGTGGAATTGCTGCGCGCGAAGGCCGACGTCATGCTTGAACAGCCGGATGCGGATGAGGTGAGCCGCGCAGAAACCATGCTTGTGCAGGCGCTTCGAGTTGCGCAGCACCGTGGGTATATCGCCTGGGAGGCACGCTGCGAGCGTAGCCTCGAACGGCTTCGGAACATCACCGTGAAGTCGTTGACCGGACCTGAGCAACCTGAAGCGGCACTTCCGAAGCCATTCGAACCCATTGTTGTTCCGCATGCAACTCCGTTCCGCGCGAATGACGCTGCGGTCTGAAACTTGGAGATTTCAGGATTTTTCAGCAAAACAAGGGGAGATGAACGCAGCAGCCCGGTAGTCTGAATGCACGTGCCGCCTGAGCGGCATGCATTAGAGGAGCAGCGTTCATGAAAAACCAAGGAACGATGGTCAGTTTCAAGCGGCCGGACGGACGTGAACTCGAAGGCTATCTGGCCCAACCGGCCGAACCGGCTAATGCGCCTGCCGTTCTCGTCATGCAGGAGTGGTGGGGGCTAAACGATCAGATACGAGGCGTTGCGGACCGGCTGGCGAGCGCCGGCTACCTCGCACTTGTCCCGGACCTGTACAGAGGCCGGATAACGGTTGATGAGGAAGAGGCACACCACCTGATGAATGGCCTCGATTTTGCCGAAGTCGCTTCGCAGGATATGGGCGGCGCGTTGCAATACCTCGGAACAAAAACGGACCGTATTGCCGGGATGGGTTACTGCATGGGGGCTGCCCTGACGCTGCTCGCCATGTGCCACCATGCGGCGCTTTCCGCAGGGGTTCTGTTCTACGGCTTTCCGCCGCTTGAATACATTGACCCGACAAAAATTCACGCACCGGTCATTGGACATTGGGCCGTTCAGGACGTCTTTTTTCCCATCGAAACCGTGAACGAACTGGAACACCGACTGCGCGACGCCGGCGTGAATGTCGAGTTCTATCGTTATCTCGCTCATCACGGATTTACGAACGAAACCGCCGTGGGTCCAGGCCGCATATCCCGCACACAGTTCGACCCCGTGTGGGCGCAAAAAGCGTGGGATCGGACATTTACGTTTCTCGGCCGCACCTTGTGGACGCGCGACTGAAGAGGTGTATCTGTGGTGCAGCCTTGACCTGGCTGAGTCGAGCCATGCAGCGCTAATCTGGATTGCCCGGTTGTGCTGAATTTCTTCGTTTTGTCGACGCGCGTCGATGCAATCCACGCCAATTCACTGTCTACCGGAGGGGAACAGAAATGAAGGACGAGTACTCATCAGTTGCAGGCGCTACGCGCAGACAGATTCTCAAGACGGCCGCGTCCATTGCGGCCATCTTCGCGGTTTCCCGCGCGGCGCACGCTTCCCAGCAGGAAGCGAAGGCGTCCGTACAACATGGCTTACAGCAAGGAGGTGGCGTCATGAACACAGTCAGGACCAAAGATGGTGTCGAAATTTTCTACAAGGACTGGGGTACCGGTCAGCCAATCGTTTTTTCACACGGATGGCCGCTGAGCGCCGACGATTGGGACTCGCAAATGTCTTTTTTCCTGAACCACGGCTTCCGCGTGATTGCGCATGACCGCCGTGGCCACGGCAGGTCAACGCAGACAGCCGTGGGTCACGACATGGATCATTACGCCGACGACCTGGCTACATTGACGGCTCATCTCGACCTGAAGAACGCCGTTCATGTGGGACACTCGACGGGCGGCGGCGAAGTCGTGAGATACATCGCGCGCCACGGCGAGAGCCGCGTGTCCAAAGCCGTATTGATTTCCGCCGTGCCACCATTGATGGTCAAAACGGAAGCAAATCCAGGCGGTCTTCCGAAAGACGTCTTCGACGGATTCCAGGCGCAGGTTGCGAACAACCGTGCGCAGTTCTATCGCGATGTGCCGGCGGGTCCGTTCTACGGCTTCAACAGGCCGGGTGCAAAAATCTCCGAGGGCGTGATCCAGAACTGGTGGCGTCAGGGGATGCAAGGTGGAGCAAAAGCGCACTACGATGGAATCGTTGCATTCTCGCAGACTGATTTCACTGAGGACCTGAAGAAAATCTCCGTGCCGACCCTGGTCATGCACGGCGACGACGACCAGATTGTGCCTTATGCCGACTCTGCCCCATTGACCGTGAAGTTGCTTCGCAACGGAACGCTCAAGACCTACAAGGGGTTCCCGCACGGCATGCCGACGACAGAAGCCGA
Organism: Paraburkholderia caffeinilytica; assembly: GCF_046030355.1. Classification (GTDB taxonomy): domain Bacteria; phylum Pseudomonadota; class Gammaproteobacteria; order Burkholderiales; family Burkholderiaceae; genus Paraburkholderia; species Paraburkholderia caffeinilytica_B. The sequence continues at coordinate 47,407 of NZ_JAQQCQ010000022.1, read as the reverse complement.
GACGATTAACGCCGACCTTCTGGCGTTCATCAGAACGTGAGCGGTTCTGCGCGCTGCAGGCATTCAGATAACGACATGATCTCTTGAACAGCGTCCGGCCGTGAGACGGGCAAACGGAGGCTATTGTGCTCACCTATGGCGACGTCGAACTGCTGCCGGACCGGCGTCATGTACGGGTGTCGGACGAACCGTTCAAGCTGGGGTCGCGCGCCTATAAGCTCCTGGAGGTGCTAGCGGATGCAAACGGCGCACTGGTGTCGAAAGACGAGATTATGAGCCGTGTCTGGCCGGATACTGTTGTAGAGGAGGCTAACCTTTACGTGCAGATCTGTGCCATCCGGAAGATGCTTGGTCCCCGTGCAGACCGCCTCGGCGTGGTGCCAGGACAGGGATACTGCCTGGCGCCTGAGTCGAGCAGTCAGCGAGTCTTATCGTCAGTCACGGCGCTGTCACAAGCCGCTACGGGAGCGCCACCACAGTCTTTATGTACGGCGCGCATTTTTGGACGAGACGGCGCGGTTGACGAGCTCATGCATGCCTTGAGCGAATCGTCGTTAGTGAGCGTGGTTGGCCCGGGAGGGGTGGGCAAGACCACCGTCGCAAGAGAAGTCGCGCGTCGAGTTGAGAGCAGCAACGCCGGAGAGGTCTGGTTCGTTGAACTGGCAAAGGTAAATGTACCGGAGTTCCTCTCTGCTACGGTTGCCGACGTCATCGACAATGTCTCGATCCGCAGCGGTTCGCCACTTCAACGGATAGTGAAGCGTTTGCGGGACACGCATGCGATAGTCGTGCTTGATAACTGCGAACATATCATTGAGGCGGCGGCACAACTGGCTCAGACCATACTGACCTTGGCTCCCATGTGTCGGGTGATGGCAACTAGCCGCGAACCGCTTCGCTTGCCGGGGGAAGTCGTTCACAGACTGCAACCGCTGGATCTTCCGCGTCCAACAGACACTAACGCGGAAGTGATAAAAAGCAGCGCCGTTCAGCTATTTCTAGATCGGTCAGGCTCAATGGGCGGACGCTTTGCAAGCGAGGAATCGAGTATCCCGATCGCCGGAGCGATTTGCCGCCGGCTGGATGGCTTGCCGCTTGCTATCGAGCTTGCGGCGACACGAGCCGCCACTTTAGGCATCCGCGAGTTTCTCGAGTATCTCGACGATTGTCTCCTGACGCTCAATGGCGGCTACCGCACAGCGTTGCCCCAGCATCAGACCTTGAAGGCCGCCTTCGAATGGAGCTACACACTGCTGTCCAATTCCCAGCAGCGAGTATTCAGAAGGCTCAGCATTTTCCCCGCCTTGTTTGACGTCAAAGCCGCCATCCGGATTGCAACGGAAGACGAACAGGATTCGACGGAGATCATGGGTGCAGTGTGCGCGCTATTGGACAAATCTCTGCTCGTCTCCGAAATGAAAAATGGCTATATGCGATATCGGCTTCTCGAAACAGGTCGGGTCTACGCGCGCCAGAAGCTCGTTGACAACGGCGAAGAAGGCGCCGTGCAGCAGAAGTTCGTGGAATATGTTTGCGGTCAAGCGTCCGTGAGCCCATGAGCCGGCATTGCCTTAACCACATTGGGTCGGATTAGCCGACCCAATGTTTCGACGATAGACCGCAAAAACACGCCTCATTTCACGAGCGTCATGGCCGGGAGTGCCTCTCCGCTCATACCGACGCTCGCGGAACGCGGATGGTCTCAGACTTCAGCCACTGATATTGAATCGTGGCGACAAGCAGGAACAGCAGAAACAGAGCGCCGTCGATAATCTTGAGTTCGACGACATCGGGATTGGCAAAAAGTGGTGCGCCACGGGGGAAGCGGGTCCCTGTCTCGGTCACGCCCGGAATGAAGTGAAAGAGCATGGTGAGCGTATAGGCGATGACCTCGACGAAGTTGGATCGAGAGCCAAACGCATGCAGTTTTCCGGCTGCGTACGCTACCGCAAGCGTCATGAGCGTCAGAATGCTCAGTACGTGCGGTTTGCCGAACCCACCATGCTCGAAGATTCCAAGGCCCGTGGCCGCCGTGATGGCGGTGGTCACAAGATAGGTCATGCCGAGCGGCGTCTGCGTTCGAATACATTTAAATCTGACGAACGAGGCGAAGCCGGCAACAAGCGCTATCAGACTGATCAGCGTGTGAAAAACGCCCAATGTGGTTAGGCCTAACATAGGAATCCTTTATTTAACGGTTTGAAACCACCTCACCAAAAGTTCTTCTCTCAACGGACTTCGATGGGAAGCGTTACTGCTCCAGGAACGCGAGCAGGTCCGCATTCACCTTGTCCGCTTCTGTCTGGCACATGCCGTGAGGACTTCCCGGATACACCTTGAGCGTGGCGTTCGGAACGATCTTGGCTGAAAGCCTTCCCGAATCGTCGATGGGCACGATCTGGTCGTCGTCACCATGGAGGATCAGCGTAGGGACCGAGATCTTTTTGAGGTCCTCCGTGTAATCCACTTCCGAGAACTGCTTGATGCAGTCGTATTGGCCTTTTATGGAGCCCTGCATGCCTTGAGCCCAGAACGAATCAATCACACCTTGCGATGGCTTGGAGCCTTCGCGATTGAAACCGAAGAACGGTACCGCCAAATCCTTGTAGAACTGTGAACGGTCTTTGACGACGCCTCCGCGTATGCCGTCGAATACGTCAATGGGAAGCCCGCCGGGGTTCCCTTCGGTGCGCAACATCAGCGGGGGCACAGCGCCGATTAACACGGCCTTTGCTACCCGTTTCGTGCCGTGACGACCGATGTAGTGAGCGACCTCGCCGCCGCCGGTCGAGTGCCCGACCAACATCGCACCTTCGATATTCAACTGATCGAGGAGCGCAGCGAGATCGTCGGCATACGTGTCCATGTCGTTGCCGTCCCAAGGTTGGGACGACCTGCCGTGTCCACGCCGGTCATGAGCGATGACGCGATAGCCCTTGCTCGCAAGAAAAAGCATTTGCGCGTCCCATGCATCGGCGGTCAGCGGCCATCCGTGCGAGAAGACGACAGGCGCCCCATGGCCCCAGTCTTTGTAGAAAATTTCCGTCCCGTCTTTGGTTACGATTTTGCTCATGGAATGCTCCTCATGGGTTTAAAAAGTGGCCAACTGACCACGCTAATTCGTTCTGAAAACCTAAAACACCAGCTTGTCGTGAACAATTTCTCTCGCGAGAATCATCTCCTGGTAGTTCGCAGGGCGACGCTTGCCTTTGCAGCGGGGTTTAAATACAGCGTCACCTCGACGAATCGCGTTCCCCGTGAGGGCACAGTAGCCACTCTGACGCGCCGAGACCGCGACCCAAGCCTGGTCCAGGTAACAACATTGCGTCGAATCACTCCACGAGACCATCAGTGACGTAGGGCTTGTGCGTTCCAGTTGAAGGATGCGCACACGCGGCCGCGACGGAGAGCTCAAAGCGGATTTGCCAGGACGTGGCAAATTGGACCCTGAGCCGGTTTGCGCGCTCCGGGTGTGTGCCGTGTGTGCCGTGTGTGGCGGCTGCATTTGCGATGCGAGGCCGGCTGACCTGGTCGATTGCAAGGACGAGATCACCGATGCCCAACTACCCAAGTTTTCCATGGAGTACCTCGCTGTGAGGCGAAAATTGCCCATGGCCGCGAACGCCTGAGAGGCAGTGAAATCGACCGGAGACGGGCTGGGATAACTGTGAATACCCGGTTAGGCTACCGACTCCGACCTGAATAATCCTTTGCCAATTCTAAAAATGTCTAATTAGCGAGAGATAGTTGGAGCAGGTGTGACGGGGCCGCATTGGGCCCATCCCGAGGCGTAATGAAGATGAAAGGCAGGTTGGCGAAAGGTGTGGAATTGCTTACATTGACCGCATAATGGAGCGCGTTTGTAATACAGGAGCTGGATTTTCAACGCTGCGTCCAGATTGGCGCACGGCACTTCAACCAACAGGTATGGAGGAGAAGCAGCAATGGCCCGGAGCAATTCGAACAGCGAGGTGCGGACCGCTTATACCGGCGTGTCGGACGCTCCCACCGTCTTTGTTCAGGTTCTCAACAAGTCAACGCTATACATCACCCGTGAGCGCTGCGACTCGCCCAACTTCGGTTTGACGCCAGAGAGCGAACTGATGGACGCGTTCGCCATTTATATCCAGCTGCGCAATTCCTTTGACGGGTCGGACTTGTGGATGAACGGCAAGCCGACCCCGAGAGGCCAATTTGCGAAAGGGGCGGTCGTCGCGTTTCCTTTGGACCAGCGCTGGAGGGGCAACATGCGCGAAGCCTTCGACGTGTTGCACATTCACTTGCCGCGTGCAGCGCTAAACGAGGTCGCAGACGAAATAGGCGTTCAGCCGATCGGTACCTTGCGGCTGCCGCCAAGCGAGAATACCTGTGACCCTGTTGTGTATGGGCTTGCCACGAGCCTGTTGCCGGCCCTTCAAAACGAGGCACGCGCCAGTACATTGTTCGTCGAATCGGTCGCTTTGGCCCTCAGCGTTCATCTGTGTGAACAGTACGGCGGAATGAGCATCAACATGCGGAGTGTCCGTGGCGGACTTGCAAACTGGCAACAGAAGCGAGCGCGGGAACTCCTGCTGGCGCGGCTCGACGGCGAAGTTTCGCTCGACGAACTGGCGAGCGCCTGCAAGCTGTCACGAAGCCATTTCGCGCGCGCATTCAAGATATCGATGGGAATGGCGCCTCACCAATGGCTGCGCTTGCAGCGGGTAGAGAAGGCTAAAACCTTGCTGAAAAACTCTGGCCTGAGTCTTCTGGAAATCGCGTTGAGCTGTGGGTTCGTAGACAACAGTCACTTCAGCAGAGTGTTCACGCGTGAAGTCGCCGTAACGCCCTCGCTGTTTCGCAAGACAAATGGCAGAGCGCCGGGCGACGCGTTTTGACCTGAATTCTGCGTGAGGGGCGCTGGCGGAACCTGGAAAAAAGCGCACTCACATACAAATTGTGAGACTTTCGTACTGCTCGAGCACGCTCCCTGCCCAATAATTGGAATGGGAATCGCCCCGGAGCATCTCCTAACCGTGCCGAGCGTCGTAATCATGATCCGTGTCGGAAATCTAGAGATTTGCAAATCGCGCCGCGAGGTGTACCAGGACGGCGTGCCGGTTTCGCTCAGCGCGCGAACGTTAGATCTGCTACTTCTGCTGATCGAGGCGCCGGGGCAGCTCATTCTGAAGAAGGACATCATTAAGGCGGTATGGCCGCGAACCGCGGTTGATGAAAGTAACCTGTATGTACACGTTTCGGCAATCCGGAAACTGCTTGGACCCTATAGACGTTTATTGGTCGGCGTGTCGGGGCGGGGCTACCAGTTGAACATCGAAGCGCAACCTGAGCATGCCTCCGTTGCGCGGGCTGCCGGCGACGGAGCAACGGAGCGCTATGTGCTTCCGATGTCGCATTCCTTATTGTTCGGGCGTGACGATGCGATCAAGGATATACATAGACTGCTGAAAACATCCCGCCTCGTGACCTTGACGGGCGCTGGCGGCATCGGCAAAACCAGGCTGGCAGCCCAGTCTGTGAAGCTCATACAGGCGGACTATCCGGAGGGCGTTTTCTTCGTCGAACTGTCGCGATTCGACGATGCCGACTCCGTCCACGCAACCATTGACGAGGTCGTGCGCATCATCCAGAACCGTAGCGTTCGTCCAAAGAGCGATCACCGCCATGACGCACCGCGAGCTTTGGTGGTGCTGGATAACTGCGAACATGTCGTGAAGGCCGTTTCACAGTCGGTCGCCGGGCGGATTGCGTCAGCCGACTCATTCACTGTCCTCGCCACGAGCAGAGTGCCGCTCGGAACTGGCGCAGAAGTGGTTTATCAGGTTCAGCCACTACAAGTGGCGTGCGCGCGCCCGATGAAACCGTCTGCCGTTCCGAGCGCGGTAGCCATGTTCATCTCTCAGGCCCGTGCAATCGACCCGCAGTTCGGACGCGCGCCAGACAGCGTTGAACTGATTAGCCAGCTATGCCAAAGGCTCGACGGTCTGCCTCTCGCGATTGAAATAGCGGCAGCACGTGCGGCAGTGCTAGGAATTGATGCCCTGCTGGGCGCCATAAACGAGCGATTCAATAACCTGTCAGGTGGTTTTCGGACAGCACTGCCTCGTCACCAGACGTTGGCCGCCACGTTTGACTGGAGCTATAAGCTGCTGGAAGAAAATGAAAAGAAAGTGTTCCGTCGACTAGGGATTTTCCCAGCCCACTTTTCGCTAGAGGATGCGTATGCCGTCACGGCGGACGAAGAGATGGTCGGCACGGAAGTCGCAGCCGCTCTTCAGGGACTATCCGCGAAGTCCCTGCTTATCAGTGATGACCGAGGGCAGCGGGGACGAGAATATCGGCTTCATTTCACTTCGCGAGCTTACGCGCTGCAGAAACTTGACGATAACGGCGAGCGACGCGCGGTGGAGCGGCGTCTTGGGGCGCTTGCCTATCGCAAACTGACCACCGGAAATTCGATACTGTCGCCGAGGAAGTCCGCTGCGCACGATTCAGAACCCCTTAGGGTGGGGCAGACCGTAGCGCTTGGCCTGCGGCTGGGCCTGCCAGTCACCACACTGAGCGTCACGGAGGCATCGAGCCAATAAGGATTTCGAATGCTGTGACCGTTATTCCTAATGACCCGCTGCCACTTTCCGCGCAGTTTTAAGGTGGCCTCAAAGCGTTTCCAGCAGTTCCTGAAACCGATCAGGATTCAAGTCCCGCCCGCACTCGGGGAGGGCATCGAATATCTTCTGTACAAAAGCGCAGTCGGCCCGTTTGCGGCCCTGTGCCTTGTATAGCTGCGCAAGACTAACTGCTGCGCGAAATTCGAACAACCTGGCACCCTGTTTCCTTGCCAGTCTTATTGCCGCTATCAGGAGCGACTCAGCTTCTTCTGGCGCGTAGTGACTACCGTTTGTCTGACCAAGAATTTCAGCCTTGATCCGCGACAGTTCGGGGTGGTACCAGTACTCGCCAGTAGTTTCGCAATGTTGCAGGGCAGATGCCAGCACGGCGAGCGCGTTGTCTGCCATCCCGGCGCGTGCAAAGACCGTGGCCATCATGCCCTGGAGCAACGTCAAGGGTGCCAGATAACCGGTTTGACACATTTCTGAGGTGGACTCGTCGAACCGGGCAGCCAGTTGGTCGTCGTACTCGTCCATCAACGCCACCAGAACGGAAAAGCATTGACCGCACTTCTTCCAGATTTCGAATCCAAATCTCATCAGGAGGTTTTGCAGAAACCCGATTGCCGAGCGGAGAAGTTTGCAGTCGTTTGTGAGGAGCGACATGGGAAGAACGGATTCGACCAGCACATAGGCGGTGGTCATTCCCTGATCGTAGGTAACGGCCTCGTCGAGCGTATCGATGCATAGCTGACGCGCTTCATCAATCCTGCCCTTCACCAGAAGAATGCGGGACACGGTCGCCTGGGCAACGATCCGATGATTGATTCCCACACCGACGACATCGCGCCCATGTATCGGGTGTACATAGCGAGCCAGCATCCGTTTGATTCGATCATGGGCTTCGAGCTGGTTTCCGCAATAGTGCTCTGCGATACCAATGATTCGCTGGGCCAGAATCAGATGAGGTTCGTTTCCATCCCGAAGGGCGAGTTCTTCAAAGCGTATTGCGTTGCTCAGGGCATCACGCGGTCTTCCGCCGTATTGATACCAATTCCACTGTCCCCATAACGCGCGTGCCTCGAACCACGGTTCCTTCTCGGCAATGGCCAAATCTCTAACTTTGGCCCATGTCTGGAGCGTCTCTCCGGTCGGCCCTTCGACGTAGACGAGTCCAGAGGCGTACGCGGCAAGCAAGCGCAGTGTGGTCCCGCGTTCGGCGGCCGATGGGGCATCTGCAGTGACTGCGTGCAGAGCTTGTGCAGACCAGCTCACGCATTCCGTTACCAGCGACAGGTCGAACAGACTCGGCACGATGAGCGCCGCCAGTTTTCGCCCAAGCGCAGCGTCTCCCGTCGCGGAAAAGCTCCAGCTTAACGCGGCGCGAAAATTGTCGAAACGCCGCAGTATTTCGGTGAGTGAGTCTTCAACGGGTCTTGCTTCTGCGCTGTCCTGCATGCAGGCGAACTTATGGCAGAGGTAGAGAGCGCGTCGACGTTCCGTCGCATTGAGTTCTCCGTCGTCGATTAATCGCTGCAATGCATAGCTGCGGGTAGTTTCAAGCAACCGGTATGGCGTCTGCGGTTTTGCCGAGTCGAGCGCGACCAATGATTTGTTCACCAGCGCGAAGATTGCCTCGCTGATATGTTCAGCAGCAATTCCCTCCGATTCGGCTACGGCACACGCATCTTCTAACGAAAAATCCCCGCGCAACACCGCCAGGCGATTAAGTACCAGCCGTTCTACTTTCGAGAGCAGCTTGTAGCTCCAGTCGAACGTAGCCTTCAAGGTCTGGTGGCGCGGAAGAAGGGCATCGCGATAGCCACCGGTCAAGGTCTGAATGCGAGCATCGATGTTCTCGGCAAGAATTCTGATTCCGAGGATTGCCGCGCGTGCTGCGGCCAATTCAATCGCCAGAGGGATGCCATCGAGCCGTTTGCAAACTTGCCCTATCAGCTCCAGGGCGCTCATGTCGGAACCAAATCGCGGATCGACGGTACGTGCTCGCGCCAGGAAAAGCTGAACAGCGCCGCGTTCTAAAACCGAGGGCCCCAGTTCTTCGTTTCCGGGGACGTCGAGTGGCTCGACGTTACATTGCCGCTCCTCAGGGATGCGAAGGGATTCGCGGCTGGTTGCGAGCACCTTGCACAAGGTGTTGGATGAAACCAGACGGTGAACAAAATCAGCCGCTGCATCGATGATGTGTTCGCAGTTATCAAGGATGAGCAGGGTTCGGTCCCGGCCAATCAAACTGAAAATGGCATCCGTCGCTTTGGAATCCCTTGGAATCGCAAAACCCATGGCGGAAGCTACGGCTGCAGGAATCGCGTCGGGGTCGGTCTGTTGGGCAAGCTCGACCATCCACACGCCGCCTGGGTAGCGCCCGGTGCTCAGCCGGCCAACTTCCTGTGCGAGAGACGTCTTGCCTATGCCGCCTGTGCCTACCAAAGTCACCACGTTATGTTGTTCGAGCGCCTCGAGAATCTGTCTAATGCATTCCTCGCGCCCAAACAAGTGCGAGCCGTAGGCGCGCGCCGTCTCTTCGGGTGTTATCCCGACAGAAAGCCTGTCGTTGCGGGCAACGTCCTCCGACGCGTCCGATCGCAGTAACCGATATCCCTGGCCCGAAACGCTGACCAGCAGCCTTCGATTGTCGCCCAACAGTCTACGCAGGGTAGAGACGTGGACATGAAGATTGTTTTCCTCGACGACCGTGGTGGGCCAGACCTCCCGCAACAAGTCTGATTTGGTCACCAACGCGCCGTTTGCCTTGAGCAACACGAACAGCATGTCCAGCGCGCGTGCCCCCAGGGTGACGAGTTCGCCGTTGGCATAGACCTCCCGTCTTTCGGGGAGAATAGTGAGGTTCCCAATCCGAATCATTGTGCAAGGCTCTTTGCTGGAACTTGGATGCCGTGAGTGCGGACCGCCGCAATGGCAGTGGGCTTGTGGACTTCAACTATCCGACTGTCGTGTCGTGGACTGCTTGTCGGGAAATCTCACCTTTGTATAGGGTGCTGCGTGTCTTGCTGGTATCGATGTGATGACATCGCTTCAGCCTGGTGCTCCGGCAGGCCGGCTATAGCATTGCGGTATTGGAGAGGACTAACCCTGGTTGATGCACGGCGACTGAGAGAATCCCTACATTTGTTAAGCAATGTAAAACAGTATTGCACCCACAAGGTGCATTTTCAAGACGTGGAATCGCATCCACCGCCCTCAACGGGCTGAGATTTCAAGCCTGTTCCTACGCGAAGGTGGACCGGGGGGCTGCGCAGGAAATGCGCGTCGCCCATGCATTCATAGATAACGTCGCATAGTATATTTAAATAAGGGCGCGAACCAATAGGTGTGCTCGCCTCCTCTTAGCGTGTGAGAGGACTTCTCTTCTCTCTAACGCTCAAAGGAGATGCAAAATGTTCTATGTGAAGAATGTCCCAGCATGGGAACGCGTTGTTCGTGTCGTGGCAGGCGCCCTCGTGATTGCACTGGCAGTGACCTTCCTCAAAGGGCTGGTAGCCGCTGTCGTAGCGGTCGCGGCGGTCGGTATCGTCGTGTCGGGGCTGGTCGGTTTCTGCCCCGCATGCGCTTTGGTCGGTCGTCGACTGTCGAAGCAACAGGCCAGGCATTGAGATGGAACCCGGTGAACAGAAGCTGGCAATCATCGAGGCAGCCCGCGCCGGTGACCCACAGGCACTGGAGAGACTCCTGCGCCTGTGCCAACCGGATATACGCCGGTACGCGCAACGCAACTGTCTGATTTCGGATGTTGACGATGCCGTACAGGAAGCGCTGCTCATTCTTGCGCGCAAGTTCTCTACGGTGCGAGCCACCGCGGCATTTTCCGGGTGGCTGTTCAGCATTGTTCGCCGGGAGTGTCGTCGCCTCGGTCGAAGGGCGTTCGATTTCGACCCCTATGACGAGGAAGCAGTGGACCGCTGGCTCGGCAATCGTGACAACGATGCCCTGCGCCGGGAACTGGTCGACGCGTTGGAATCGTTGCCGGCGGACTATCGCGACGTGCTGCTGTTACGAGATTTCGAGGAACTGACTATCGCCGAAATCGCGGAACGTATGGGCACAACGGTACCCGCGACCAAAAGCCGGCTCCACCGCGCCCGCACCATGGCGCGTGAATACCTGCTCGCCGGATAGTGGCCCGGCTACCATCCGTACTTCATTTCTACGCCGATATAGTCGGCGTTGCTGCCGCCGGCGTTTCGAATTGAATCGCCCACCTGAAAATGCACGGCCTCCACGGAACCGACGAGATTCGAAGCAATGGTCCAGTCCGCACGAACCTGCGCGTACATGCCGGTCCATAGGCTGCCGTGTCCCGCCGTGCCGGGCACGACTGCGCTGCCCTGTTGATAGACCGCATCGCCGGTTGTTTCGCGCCATTGAAAGCCCAGCGCCGCGAGAAGTGTCAGTCGGCTGGAGGGCTTCAGGGTGATGGATGGCTTGACGTGGATAACGTTGGCGTAGCCGGTATAGCCAGCCAGCGTGAAGTAGTACCCGTTTGGAAATAAAGGATTGAAGGTTTCTATCCGACCATCGCCGGGATGCCTGTCGCCGGAAGCGGCGTCCACTTGCACGCCGACTCTGGGTGACCACGGCATGTCGAGCGTATATCCCGCCAGCGAGCCGACCGCCCACGCGCCAATGGTTTTTTGACCGACGTGCCCAGTCTGGAGCATCGTTTCGACGTCCCAGTCTGTTCGCCCGGCTTTTCCTGTATATCGCAGGTCGAACACGTCCCGGTGCTCATCGCCCGTGGCATCCAGGAAGTGGGCGCCCGTTCGGTTGTAGCGCGAGTAGTAACCCGACAGATCGCCGGGCCCGATGTTTTGCCGCTCGAATCGCACGCCGCTGAACGTCAGATTCCGGTTGGAGACGTCGTCGAACGTCGTCACATCGCGGTTTTGTACCGGCTGCGTCGCATAGCCTATAAAGCGCCACTTCTCATACTCGTAGTCGGCCCATATACCGTCATAGGATTGCCGCACGTTCGGACCGTCGCGTACGGAAATGAAGCGTTGCAAGTCGAACGCCATTTCCTGGCGCCCAATCCTGAACTTCACTGTCCCGCCGCCCAGAGGGCTGACCCAGGCGACAAACGCCTGTTCAAGATCGAGAGGATTCTTGTCGACCGGACTCACAGAATCTTTGCCGAAGGGCCGCGCATCTTCCAGCTGGACAAAAAATTGCAGGTGGGACCCTATCCGTGCGTCCGCACTGACCTCCGCCCGTTGGATAAGATAGGTATCCGATCGACCCGAACCTATCCCGAAGAGCGGTGCATCGTTGACCTCGACACGCTCGCGCAGATTCGCGCCCAACGACAGGTAAGAGGATGGGTCACCGCCGAGCGGGATGTACTTCAGGCTGTCCAGCGGTTTTCTGGGAACACAGGGATTGGCGAGCACAGACCAATCCTCCTGCCAGCGATTGAACATCACGGCCGGACGCTTGACCGGACATTCAGAAGTCGCTGTGGCGGCGCCGGAAGCGATCTCCTCGGCGTCCGCGCGAGCGGCATCACTCAGGCCAAGCGCCAGACCCGCAGCTGCAAGGTAAGTAATCGCCGCAGCGTGAACGAGATGCTGCGGCTTCGACCTTGCAATGGTCATTGGGCCGCCGTGTCGTGGATTTCCGCTATGTAGCCGCCGGGGAACTCAACGATGGCGGACTTGCCGATATCGGTTTGAAACGGCTGCGACAGCACTTTCGCGCCATTAGCCTGGGCTTTTTCCAGCGTTGCGCCTAAGTCCGCAACCTGATAACCCGTCGTGTCGTGACCAAAGGGGTAGGGCAGCTTTCCGTCGGTCACGAAGACGACCATCTTTCCGAATCCGGACTGGATGCGGAGGCGATGGACGGTCTCGCCCGGGCGTCCGATTTCGCCGGCGTCCGCGCTTCGATTGTCCGAGACAATTTTCCCGTGCGAGAACCGGATGAAACTGCGGACAAACTTCCCGCTGGCTTCCTTCGATACATACACCCGGTTATCGGGGATCGTTTCGAGAGGCGCATAGGACGGCGCCTTGGTGTGCCAATACAGTTGCATGTTGACGCCGCCCGGCCACTGAATGATCGCATCCTTGCCGATGGGGTCGTCGAACGTCTCGACAAGAACATCAGCGCCTGAAGCGCGAGCTGCCTTGACGGCCTTATCGATATTGTTCACCAGATACCCGTGCCGTTCCAACCCGAAAGGGTAGGGTATCGGTGTCTGGAACGCGAAGACCGATAACATGCCAACGGGAGTTTGCACATACTGCGAGGCGGTCTTGCTCGGCGTAGGGGTTACGGTGAAGACGGCTCGTGGCGACGCCTTTCCGCCGAATGTGGCGACAAAGCTGTTCACGAACGCGTCGATGTCTTCGTTCGAAACGTAGACATGCGTTGTGTCGTACTGAGGTCCGACCGAAACGCTCGGTGTCGCTGCTGTGCCTGTTTGATAATCCGCTTCGGCGTACGCGCCTGCCGGTACAAGTCCCGTAAGCAGAAGTGCACAAGTGATACCCGCTATTGAGAGCAAGCGAGACAATAACGTGTGTGCCATGAAAAGCTCCTGAGTTTCGCTAGTAAGTGATTTGATGGACGGCAGTGCCCGTCCCGTTTATTTCCGCTATACAGCAGGACCTGACGCACTGGGCCGGGGCGTTGCACTGGGCTCGCCGCCCCGGGTGGATACCGCGAGCCAGACGAGTACCGCCAGCGGCAACAGAAGCGCCCAGAAAGAAAAAAGCCGATACATGCCAGCACCGAGCATTGCGCCTACGGCAAAACAGATCACTGCCTGCAGCGTCTTGGCAAGACGTGCTCGTGCGACGGATCGGGTGTCAGCCGTCGTCTTGCGCGAAGCGATATCCAGCACGTCAAGCACGGCCTGAGTCACGTTTCCCGTCATGACCGTATGCGGGACACCCGGTCGCGTGACGAGCCGGGCGTGAGCGTTCTGGACACCCATTGCGGCCGCCCCCAACATGCCGCAGAGGACAACCGGCATCTTGTCGACGTCGACAACGGGTGCAACCTTTACGCCGAGCAGGCAAAAGCCAAGCAGCAAAATAGCCTGGACGCTATACAGCAGACATGCACTTCGCAACGCTCCCTCTGGATGAATCGTCTTGATCAATACGCTGCTTAGCATTACTCCCGCAATGAAAGCGGGAAACGCCATCAACTTCATCAGCACGCCTTGACCGTAGCCGGCAACTTCAGCGCCGATGAGAATAAAGTTTCCCGTCACGTGGGCCGTGAAGAGCCCGAACAGAGCGACGAACCCGAGCGTGTCGACGAAGCCGGCAATCACAGCGAGAGCGTTGTCTTCGTACTTCATTCCTCGCCTCTTCTGGCGTCCGTCGTCAGCGTCGTCGTGTTTGTTTGACCATTGGCTTGTGATACTTGCGCCACATGGGTGGACGGAAATAGCTGGGCGCGGATTACCGGCACCGCATGCTCGCCCAGCACAATCCCAAGCAATCCGGCAAGCGCGATGAGCGGCGGCGCGGGTGACTGCACACGCACGAGCCAATAGAGCAAACCGACCACAAAGCCTGCACCCAGTGAAATCAGATAAGGCATTTTCCACCTCGCACTCAAAGTTCGACGCTCGCAACGAAGGTCATCTTCATTCGGTCCATGCGGAGCCCAGGATACGCCCGCAATAATTGACACGCCGATAGTCCGGGTCGCAACGGTCCAGTATGTCGGCGTTGACAGTCCCGAATGTGGTTTCAGGGCGGCTCGTCATGCCTTCCGCGAACGCTTCGATGACGAGCGACTTGAATGCATGCCCCCGCGGATAGGCAATCACGATAGCGGTCCGCTTGCTCTCTTCAACTTCGTCGAAATGCATCGCCATCAGGTCCGTCTCGATGCCTGCGTTCAATAGACCGACTAGCGGTGAAGGATGATCACTGATGCCGAAGGTCGTATGTAGTGCGATGGCACTCCACACATCGTGAATAGCCGTCTCAGACACGCCGTGGCTCCGCAAAAACTTTCCGGCGGCATCGGCACTGTCGACCTCGAATCGCCTTTTCGACTCCCGGCACAGCGGGCCGAGCCCATAGTGAAGAAACATCGACGCAACGTAGAGCAACTCAGGGTCAAACGACATCGACCGTCGGTGACCGATCAGCGATGCGAAAAAAAATGCCCGGCAAGCGTGACGAAACAAGATGTCCGGACCCGATTCGCGAACGATGCTCGTCGCCGCGCATGCCATTGCGCTGTCCGGGATTGCTATTCCGGCTACACACACCGCCATAGCGACTCCTTTCGCCGGTAATGTCCGGCCCTCTCAATCCGCTCAGTGCGGCTCTCGGGATTGTGTCCCGGTGACCGAACGTTCGAGCGACCCTGTTTCATTCGCGACGTGAAGAAGCGGTGCGGAAGCTCGCCGGCACGTCGAATTTTCAAGTCATGTCATCCGTCTCACGCTGCGACGAAGATGCGCTTCAGCGTCACGCCGATTCCCGTCAGTGCGACGTGCGTCCTGACGAGATTTCGTGCCTCCGGTCCAGGCTGTACTTCCCAGGTCCAGCAATGGCGATCGTTCCGAACAGGATGAGCAACATCCAGGCGAATTGCCCTTGCGCCAGCGTCCAGTCACGATGAACAACAATCAAGGCGATCAGCGTGACGATGAGAATCGGCACGGCCGCGAAACGGGTGCCGAGGCCGAGAATCATGAGCGGCGGACAAATCACTTCTGCGAATATCGCGAACCCGATGGAAAGGGTTCTTCCAAGGTGGAACGGGTCCTCTATCGCGGCCGCTTCGCTCGTGTAATGAAGAACCTTCGGCAAGCCGTGTACCGCGAGCACCAGAAGGCTTGCCGAGACGCGCAGAAACAGCAATCCGAGGTCCACCGGGAAGGGACTGTTCGCAGTCTGTACATTGCTCATATAACGAGCTCAAGAATGATTGCGCGCCTGGCGGCTGTCGTCGCAGCGAGGCGCACGCATTGTCAAAAGGCGAAGCAGCTACAACCCAAGGCTCCCCAGAACGCGTTGCTATCGCCGGCGGGTACGTTACTGCGCCATGCCCACGCATGCCCATGCGCGTGTACGCCGCACAGATTGACGCAGCCGTCGACGCATGCCTGGCTATTCATTGCAGCGGGCTTGTAGCGGCTATATCCACCGAATTCAGCTACGGGCGACCAGGACGGGCTGACCGGCAACGCGGGCGGCGAAAGCTGACTGAACTCATCATCGGCGTGCACGATCTTTCCGCCGACAACCGTCAAAACCGAGGTCAGGTACTTGATCCGAAGCTCATCGCACGTAAAAAAATCTTCAGTCAACGCGGCGAAGTCAGCGAACTGGCCTGGAACGAGTGCGCCCTTACGGTCGTCCTCGCCCGAGAACCAACTGCTGCCCACGGTATACCGGCGCAGTGCCTCCATCCGGTCCAACTGGTTGTCGCGGCCATAGAGTTGGGTGCCGCCCACCGTCTTGCCGGAAATCATCCAGTAGAGTGAGACGAACGGGTTGAAGCTGGCGACGCGGGTTGCGTCTGTCCCCGCGCCCACCGGAAGCCCGGCGGCGAGCATTTTCTGAATGGGCGGCGTCGTGGCTGCAGCTTCGGCCCCGTAGCGGTTGATAAAGTATTCGCCCTGATAGGCCATTCGATGTTGCACGGCAATACCACCGCCGAGCGCAGCGATGCGGTCGATATTGCGTTGGCTGATGGTCTCGCAGTGGTCGAAGAACCAGCGCAGACCGTCGAACGCCACTTCCTGATTGACGCGTTCGAACACGTTCAGGAAGCGGTCTATGGATTCGTCATAGGTTGCATGCAGCCGGAACGGCCATCGGTTCTGCACGAGCAGTTTCACGACAGCTTCCAGTTCCGCTTCAAGCGATGCGGGCAAATCGGGCCGCGGTTCGAGAAAGTCCTCGAAGTCGGCGGCGGAAAACACCAGCATCTCGCCGGCGCCGTTCATTCGCAGAAAATCATCGCCGTCGCCGGGCTTTGTCATCTTCACCCACTTGGCGAAATCGTCAATTTCCTTCTTCGCGTTTTGAGTGAACAGGTTGTACGCGATACGCATTGTCAGTTCGCCGCGCTTCGCGAGATTCATGATGACCGCGTAGTCGTCCGGATAGGCCTGGTAACCGCCCCCTGCGTCGATTGCACTGGTGATGCCAAGACGGTTCAGCTCCCGCATGAAATGACGTGTGGAGTTCGTCTGGTCCTCCAGCGGCAACTTGGGGCCTTTGGCGAGTGTCGCGTAAAGCAGGCCGGCGTTCGGTCTCGCAATCAGCATCCCGGTGGGATTTCCCGAGCGGTCGCGCTGGATTTCGCCGCCCGGCGGGTTCGGCGTATCTTTGGTGTAGCCAACGGCCCGGAGCGCCGCGGAATTCAACAGCGCGCTGTCATAGAGATGAAGAATGAAGACCGGTGTATCAGGCGCAATGGTGTTAATTTCTTCGAGCGTCGGACCACGCTTTTCGGCGAACTGAAGTTCATTCCATCCGCCAACAACACGTACCCATTGCGGCGCAGGCGTCTTCGCGACTTGACGGCGCAGCATGTCGAGCGCGTCGGCGAGCGAGGGCACGCCGTCCCAGCGGAGCTCGAGATTGAAGTTGAGCCCACCTCGAATTACGTGAAGATGTGAGTCGTTCAATCCAGGAATGACGGTACGGCCGTTGAGGTCGACCTTTTGCGTCTGCGAGTTGGCGCGTTGCATCACGGCCGCGTCGTTTCCCGTCGCCAGAACCTTGCCGTCCTTGACCGCAACGGCTGTGACGAACGAGCGCTTCTCATCCTGCGTGGCAATCTTGCCGTTGAAGAACACGGCGTCCGCGTACACCGCGGCATCGCTTTGCACTGTCATGTCATCCTCGTACGGTAACGCCCGGCGCAAGAGGCACCGGGCCGATGCGTTAATCGACGGACCGATTAACCCGCTTCGCTGGCGTGCTCGCCGAGAATCTGCTTGGCATAGCGAACGCCGATACCGTAGGCGCTATGCGCCTTGAAGATATCCATGCACCCTTCGTATGTTTCGCCACGCGCCCAGTCACGCTGGAGTTCGCACATGAACTGCAACGACGTCATGGGAACGGCGCCCGCCTGGATGATGCGCTGGACAGCGCGTTCGTGGGCTTCCTCCGTGATGTCTCCGCAGGCGTCCGTTGGCACGTAGATTTCATAGCCTTCGGCGAGCATCTGCACGGATGGGAAAGCGACGCAGACTTCAGTCCAAAGTCCCGCGATGACAATTTTCTTCTTGCCCGTTGCTTCGATTGCCTTGCGGAAGTTTGCGTCTTCCCAGGAGTTCATGGAGGTTCGGTCAATCGGTTTCAGTTCCGGGAAGACGGACTGCACTTCCGGCAGGAGGTGGCCACTGAAGGTATCGGCAGCGATCGTGGTCAGGATGGTGGGGACTTTGAACAGCTTCGCGGCTTTCGCCAGAATCTGAATGTTCTGCAGCACGCCCGTTCGTTCATGCGAATGCGTGCCGAAAAACATCTGCGGTTGATGATCGATTAGCGCGAGAGCACAAGTATCGGGGGTGAGCAGTTCGTGCGCCATGGAGGGCTCCTTCAGTTCACTCGACAAGGGGTCATCACGGCGCATCCCGCGACCATGAGGGACTCGACTGTTACGTCCGGCCCCGCAGTTCAAGCGCAGCCGACGTCGTTTCGATGTCGATCAAAGAGTAAGACGATGGCATCTGAAAGTCCTTTCACAATCCTAAAAAGTTCTAAAAGGTGCGATAGCAAACCCGCGACGCATCCCCGGCAGGCAATTGCGGAGGCGCTTTGCGGCCGGGCAGCTTTTCATCGCTGGCTTGCGCCTGCTCCTTGGCTAGTGGTAGAACTAAGGGGGCGGCATGCTGGCAGCAACGACGAGCACATCGAAAAAGGCGAAGGTTATGGATCATCCATTACTGGCAGGGTATGCGCTCGTAGCAGTCGACCTGTTACTGTGGAGATTCAGATTTCCGTTGAACGAGAACGGCCGACTGTTCGCTCGACTCTTCGTCTTCGCTCTGCTGTCCGCACTTCTGTTCAGCACAGGTCTTAATCCTCTATCGCAACCCGGCTTTGCGCAGTCAACGGCCCTGCGCATCGCGGGACAGATTCTCGAAGTCATCTGGTGGCTCACTGGGGCACGCCTCCTGTCGCTTGCGCTCGATTCGCTACTGCTACCCAAGACGTGGCGCAAGCAGCGTCTTTTCCAGGACGTGTTCGGCGCCGTTGTCTTTCTCGCGGCGATTGTCGCGGCGCTCGCTTTTGTATTTGAGTTGCCTATCCGGGGTGTGGTCGCAACGTCGGGAGCCCTCGCTATCGTGCTCGGCCTTGCGATCCAGAGCACGCTGAGCGACGTCTTTGCGGGTATCGTCATCAATACCACCGAGCCGTATCAGATCGGTGATTGGGTTGCTATTGACGGTGTTGAGGGTAAGGTTCTCGAGATGAACTGGCGGGCCACCCATCTCCTCACAGGACACGGCAACGTTGTCATCGTGCCAAACGCTGTGGCCGCAAAGACGAAAATCACGAACAACAACCGGCCGCCTGCGTTGCACGGCGTCAGCGTCGTGCTGGAGATATCGCCTGAGGAACGCCCCGGGACCGTAATCGCCGCGCTGGAAAACGCGCTGGCGGCGATATGCTCCATCTTGCGGACGCCGGCCCCCTATGCGCAAGTCAAGAAGACCGATGTCAATTCGATTCAGTATGAGGTGACCGCCTACGTCGACGATATGGGCAGGAAGCTTGCGGTCTCCAACGAACTCTACGACCTTTGCTATAGGCATCTGGCGGCAGCGGGCATCGACCTGCGCCCGCTCAGCGTGGCGGGCCCGGTTCGTGAATCACTAGACCCGAGGGAGCGGCTTCTTCGTCGCATCGACCTGTTTGCAGCGCTTGAAAGCGATGACGTCAAACGCCTCGCGGCTCATCTGACACGACAGGAGTTCGACGTCGGGCAAATGCTGATGGATGAAGACACGGTCCCGGATTCTCTAAGCATCGTCGATTCCGGTGTGCTGTCCGCGACCATGGAAGAGCAGGGCGGTCAGGTCGAGGTGGGCCGTCTGGGTCCCGGTGATTCTGTTGGCGAAGCCGGATTGTTGGCCGGTTTGCCGGCCAAGGTCAGGATTACAGCGCTCAGAAGGAGCGTCGTCTATCAACTCAAGAAGGATGACCTTACGCCTATCCTCAAGAACAACCCGGAAGTCGCGAAACGGATGTGTCGCCTGTTGTCTAGCCGGCAGGAGACGTTGGGCAAGCTGTCCACTTCGGTTCTGCCGGCCGCCGCGCCGGAGCAGTCAGTGTTTCAGTGGCTGCTCGAGAAGGTTCGGACACTTCACTCGCTGACCTAGTGCCGGTGGCACGCTCTGCTGGCCTGCGGTTCCAGCGCATAGGCACAACGCATAGACACAGCGCATCGGCAGGATGAACCGAAGGCATTTTTATATCTCGGTGTTAACCCTTATCATGCGACGGTCGTAGCAGGTTTCCTGCTGTTGGCGTATTAATGCGCTGACGTAGGGCCAATGCGCGTTCTTGTTTTGGGAGCCCACCGTCCGGATGCTGAATCGCAAGTCCAACCCTTCGCCACGCTGGTCGAGCCGCCTGTACGCGCTCGTCACCGCGATCTACCGCGGCCGGCCGGTATGGATGGTGTCGTTTTCGACGAGCGAGGCCAATCTGTCGGAAGGGCTGAGAGCCGCGTGTGCGTCGACCGCCATGCTGGTGATCGGCAATCTGCTGCACGATCCACTTTTCGCATGGGCTGCGATCGGCGCTTTCTGGACCTGTCTCGCGGACGCAGCCGGCTCGAATCGCACACGCTTCGCCTCGATGATGGGCTTCGCGCTTCTGTCCACCGTGTGCGGCGGCGCGACTGCCTTCGCGTCAGGCGAAGGGACCGTGTTTGCGGCGCTCGCCATTCTGGTATTCACGACGCTCGGCGCGTTCGGCAGGATCTGGGGCGCGGCGACATCGCAGGTGACGATTCTCACGGCAACCGCCTGCGTCGTGATGGTCGACCGTCCCGTGCACGACCTTCGGCAAGGTGCGGCGTTTCTCGGCATCTACCTGGCCGGATGCCTGTTTGCCGTCGTGCTCAGCTTGACCGTCTGGCGCATTCATCCGTTCGGCACGAGCCGCGCTTCGCTGCGTGCCGTGTATGTGCGCCTCGCTGACATCGCATTCGACAGCGCACGCCTGCTCGAGCAGCGCGCGGCCTCCGGGCAGTGGGCCACGCACGCCGCGAAATTTCGCGCCGATGCACGGGTTTCGCTGGAGCGCTCGCGCAAGGCCCTCGCGAACGTGCCTGGCTCGAGAACGGCCGGCCGGGAGACCTACGACAATCTCCTCGCCCTGCTGACCGACAGTGAAGCGCTTTTTGCGTACCTGATCGCGGTCACGGGCGCTTGCGAAAAAACGCCAGACGATGCCCTTCGTATCAGACGCACGGCTCGCCTGTTGACCGGGCTGGGCGAGGTGCTGCGAAGAATCGGCTCGGCCACCCAGGACGCGCAATGGAACCGCCTCGCCGGCCTGCAACTTCGTTTGCGGCGTCTTGCGCAGCGGCTCGAATCCGCGCTGATGGAACCCGTGACATTGAAGTCCGACTTCGAACTGGTCGATTTCGCGCCGACGATGGTCGAGCCGCCCGGATGGCCGGAGAGTGCCGTCAGACTGCTGACGCGAACGTGGTCGACCCTCAAGGCAAACCTCTCCGTTCAATCGGTCGGCTTGCGTCACGCCGCGCGCGTCGGCGTGACGACGACGGCGGGCTTTCTGGTCATCCGGGCGCTCGGGCTTCCCTTCGGCTACTGGGCCACCATGGCGACGCTGCTGATCCTGCAGCCGTCTATTGCCGCGACCTGGCCACGGAGTATCGAGCGCGCGGCCGGGAGCATCGTCGGCGGCGTGCTGGCGGCCGGTATCGGCTATGCGATCCATTCGCCTCTCGGCATTTCATTGGCGGTCTTTCCGCTGGTGGTGGCCACGATGGCGCTGCGTCCCGTCAGCTACAGCCTCTTCGTGCTGTTTCTGACGCCGACCTTCGTGCTCGTGGCCGACTTCGCGACGCCCGGCGCCAGCGAATTCACCTACGCGCTCATGCGGCTCGGCAACAACGTGCTTGGCTGCGTACTGGCGCTGCTGGCAACGTTCTATCTATGGCCGACGCGAGAAAAAGTCGACTATCGCGCCTATCTGCGCGAAGCGGTGCGGGCCAATCTCGCGTATCTGCGGGCGGCACTCGAGTCGCCGGATCGAAGCGGGAAGGAGATGGAACGCATGCGCCGGGCCGCTGGATTGGGCAGCAATAACGCCGAGGAAGCCATCGGCCGCATTCGACTCGAAAAGCTCGAGGACTCGATGGTCGATACAGTGACGCTGACGGTGCTGAGCGTGTTGCGGAAAATGGCGGGAACGGCGACGCAACTACGGCTGAGTACGAACCGGCGCAGCATGCACGATGAACTCGGTGCGTGGATCGCGGCCGCGAGCGCTGACATCGAGGCGGCGTTGAATCGAACCCTGCGGCCGATACGGCGCGATCTGCCTGCGCGAGACCAGCTGACGTCGCTGGAGGCGGACGCGGTGGGCGAAATCGCGCTGATGCATCGGTTGCTGACAGAGCGTATGCGCGAGGCGAGGGGCTAGGTGGTGAGCAGAAGCGTCCGCGTTGGCATGCTCGGCTGACGCTCGCTTCGCAGCCAGAATGTGCGTTGCGAAGCGAAATCGCTGTCAGCGCGTGCCGGTTTCTTCTTCTGCTTTCTCGGTGGCAGCCGGCTCGGGTTCGGGCGGCGGCAACACCGATTCGAGCGTGCGCAGTCCGGCGGCCAGCGCGCGCTTTTCCGAAGGCGACAACCGCTTGACCCAATACTCCGCACTCGACGCGCTCGATCGATTCGTCAACTCGAACGAGGCCAGCACCTGCACCGGCTTGCGCGAACGCGTATAACGCGCGCCCGCGCCGCTCACGTGCTTGTCGAAACGTGCCTGCACGTCGGTGGCGATGCCGGTATAGACGCTGCCGTCCGAGCATTCGAGCAGATACAGAAACCACGCCATGAGTACGCTTCAGCCTTTGAACGGATTGTGTTCGCGCAGCTCGTCCACATACGCGTGGATGCTGTTCTTTTCGTTATCGAGGAAGTGCCCGACCGCATCGGCGAAGGCCGGATGCGCGAGCCAATGCGCCGAGCGCGTCACGGTGGGCAAAAATCCACGCGCCATCTTGTGCTCGCCTTGGGCGCCGCCTTCGAACGCACCGAGCTTTTCTTCGATGCAGAATTCGAGCGGCTGGTAGTAAGCGGTTTCGAAATGCAGGCAGGGTACGTGTTCCAACGCGCCCCAGTAACGGCCATACAGCGTGCCGCCGGTTTTCTCATCGCGCTGATAGACCACGAGCGAACTGGCGATCGGCTTGCCTTCGTATTCGGCAATCACCAGCAGCAGATTTTCCGGCATCGACGCGCCGATCATGCGGAAGAAATCGAGGTTCAGATACGGACTCGAAAAGTGTTCACGGTAGGTCTGCCGATAACACTTGCTGAAGAATCGCCAGTCGGCGTCCTGGATATCTTCGCCGCGAATCCGCCGCATGGTCACGCCGGCTTCCTGTACTTTGCGACGCTCCGCGCGGATGTTCTTGCGCTTCTTCTGTTCGAGCGTGGAGAGGAAATCGTCGAAGTCGCGATAGCCGTCGTTCAGCCAGTGAAATTGCACGCCTTCGCGCTGCATCATGCCCATGCCGGTCAGCGCAGCGCTTTCTGTTTCGGTCGGAAACAACACATGCAGCGACGATACGTCGGCTTGCTCGGCGAACGCCATCAACGTCGCGGCGAGATGCCTGAGGGCGTGCGTATCAGCGGATAACAGCCGGTTGCCTTGCACCGGCGTGAACGGCACCGCGCACAGCAGCTTCGGGTAATACGGCAGACCGTTGCGCTTGTACGCATCGGCCCAGGCCCAATCGAAGACATATTCGCCGTACGAGTGCCCCTTCAGATACACGGGCGCGGCCGCCGCGAGCTTGTCCGTGCGCGGGTCGGTGAGCGTGACGAATTGCGGCGCCCAGCCGGTATCGGCGACCGCGCATCGGGTCGCGTGCAATGCGCTCAGGAACTCGTGCCGCAGAAACGGCGTGGGTTGAGCCTGCTGGGCGAGGAGGGCATTCCATTCCGCGGCGTCCACCTCGGAGGGCGACGCCAGAATGCCCGTGCGATAATCAAAGCGTTCCTGGTTCAATCTGTGTGACTGTTCCCAATGAGCGACGCCACGCGTGGTGCGATGCGCCGTTCGTTTATCCGATTTGTCCGTTGCCGTCGAGCTAACCAGCCGCGGTACTCGCAAGCCCTTTGGCTTGCCTGCCGATCCTGCCATGAAGACCCGAATCGCTCTTGCTCAAATCAATGTCACCGTCGGCGACTTCGCCGGCAACGTCGCGAAGATTGTCGCCGCCGCGCGCGCCGCGCACAACGATGGTGCGAAGCTGCTGATCGCGCCTGAACTCGCGCTCTCCGGCTATCCGCCCGAAGATCTGCTGCTGCGCCCTGCGTTCTACACCGCGAGTGCGGCGGCGCTGGCCGATCTGGCCGCGCAACTCAAGCCGTTCGCCGGCTTGCATGTGGTTGTCGGCCATCCGCTGCGTGATGCAACACACGCTGTGACCCACGCGGTGACACACTCGGCGGCACACAGCGCGGCGCACGGCCATGGTAATGCAAACGCGCCGATCGAGCGCGGCGTCCCGCCGGTCGATACCTTCAACGCGGCCTCGCTGATCGTCGGCGGGGAGGTGGTCGGCACCTATCGCAAGCAGGATTTGCCCAATACCGAAGTGTTCGACGAGAAGCGCTACTTCGCTTCCGACCCGAAGCCGTTCGTGTTCGAACTGGACGGCGTGAAGTACGGCGTGGTGATTTGCGAGGACGCGTGGCATGCGTCGGCCGCGCAAATGGCGAAGGCGGCGGGCGCGCAAGTGCTGCTGATTCCGAACGGCTCGCCGTATCACCTGAACAAGGAAGCGGTGCGCTTCGACATTCTGCGCGCGCGGATTCGCGAAACCGGCTTGCCCATGGTCTACGTGAACATGGTCGGCGCGCAGGACGAACTGGTGTTCGACGGCGGCTCGTTCGTGCTCGATGAAAAGGGCGAACTGGTCGCGAAGATGGCGCAGTTCGAGGAAGGCAACGCGATTGTCGAGTTCGACGGCGGCAAGCCGGTGCCCACGGCGATCGCGCCGGAGCTTTCGCTGGAAGCGCAGGTGTATGCCGCGCTCGTGATGGGTGTGCGCGACTACATCAACAAGAACGGTTTTCCGGGCGCGCTGATCGGCTTGTCGGGCGGGGTGGATTCGGCGCTGGTGCTGGCCGTCGCGTGCGACGCGCTGGGCGCGGACCGCGTGCGCGCGGTGATGATGCCGTCGCGCTACACCGCGGACATTTCCACCACCGACGCCGCCGAGATGGCGCGCCGCGTCGGCGTGCGTTATGACGAAATCGCAATCGCACCGATGTTCGACGCGTTCCGTAGCTCGCTGGCCGATGAATTCGCGGGCCGTGCCGAAGACGCCACCGAAGAAAATATTCAGGCGCGTATTCGTGGCACCTTGCTGATGGCGCTGTCGAACAAGTTCGGCTCGATCGTGCTGACCACCGGCAACAAGAGCGAGATGGCGGTGGGCTACTGCACCCTGTACGGCGACATGGCCGGCGGCTTCGCGGTGATCAAGGACATTGCCAAGACGCTCGTCTACAAGCTGTGTCACTACCGCAATCAGGCCACTACGTTCAGCAAGCAGAACGTGATTCCCGAGCGGATTCTGACACGCGCGCCGTCGGCCGAACTGCGCGAGAACCAGACCGACCAGGACAGCTTGCCGCCGTATGAAGTGCTCGACGCGATCATGCGCATGTATATGGAAGAGGACCGCTCGCTTGCCGAAATCATCGCTGCCGGCTACGCGGTCGACGACGTGAAACGCGTCACGCGCCTCATCAAGATCAACGAATACAAACGCCGTCAGGCGCCCATCGGCATTCGCGTCACGCATCGCGCGTTCGGCCGCGACTGGCGTTATCCGATTACCTCGCGCTACACCGAGCCGGTGGAGTGAGTTGAAACGACCGGCTGCTGCGGACTTGTCCCCTGGCAGACCAGAAGCGCGCCGGATTGCCGCAACGCATCCGGCGCGGCGTAGAATAAAAATCATCCATTTCCCTTTCAACCTTCCAATCACGAGATGAGGTCCGCCATGAAGCGCATCACTGCAGTCATCAAACCGTTCAAACTCGACGAAGTGCGCGAGGCGCTCGCTGAAGTCGGCCTCACGGGGTTGACCGTGACGGAAGTCAAAGGCTTCGGCCGGCAAAAAGGTCACACCGAGCTCTATCGTGGTGCAGAGTATGTGGTCGACTTTCTGCCGAAGGTGAAGATCGAAGTGGTGGTCGCGGACAATCAATGCGATCAGGTGATCGACGCGATCATCGGCGCGGCGCGCACCGGCAAGATCGGCGACGGCAAGATTTTCGTCGCGGACGTGGAGCGTGTGATCCGGATTCGCACGGGCGAGGAAAACGAAGCGGCAGTTTGAGCGGTTCGACCCGCACGGTTAAGGCGCAAAGTTAAAGCGCAGAGTTGAAGCGCCGGGATTGACCTCCACAGCACGCACGCACCGATCAGGTGCGCCGGAGCAGTGGCAAAACCGCGCGCGCAAATAAAAAACGGTGCGATACCCTTTCGGACATCGCACCGATACGCGCCTCTCGCAGCAGCGTGAAAAAGATTCTCTTGAAGAAATCGTTACATCGCCCCGAAGAAAATTCCCCCGGGGCCCACCGTTCGATTAGAACGAGTGTTGAATACCTGCGTACACGCCAGTTTGGCTATGACCCGGCAGCGGGTTATCCGTGCTGACTGCTGTGCCCGCGTTATTCGCATTCAGGCCGTAGTTAGCCGTCTTGCTGTTTTGCGTCGTGGCGACCTGGAGATCCAGCAGCGTGCGCTTGGACAGGTTGTACGAGCCGCCGACCGTGTAGATCGTCGCATTGCCTGCGCCATTGTTGCCGTTGACGTGATAGACCGCTGCGATCAGCGCTGCAGCCGGCGTTGCTTGCCACGTCACACCGCCCCATTCATGATCGAGCGTGGTCGGCGTGCCCGGCAGAACACCCGTCGCACCTGCCGAACGGACAGCCTGGTAAGCGGCCTGAATCTTGAACTGGCCGAGGAACACGTTCAAGAGAGCCGAGTATTCACGCGATGCCGCGAATACGCCGGTTCCGATGTTGGCCGTATTGACGCCCGTGCCGCTCGGGCCGTACAGGCTACCGTTAGCCGGGTTGCGGATTTCGTCGTACAGGCCGCGAACCTGGAACAGCGAGTTCGTGTAGGTGATCTGTGCGCCGGCTTCGCGACCTTGAGCGGTCGTGCCGTTACCGTTCCAGCTCGTTGCGTTCGACAGCGCGTATTGACCGTAGAAGTCAAAGCCTGCGACCTTCGGCGACTGGTAGGCGAAGTTGTTGCTCGATTGCGGCCAGTTGCGGCCACGCACCAGCGATGCCGACGACCAGTTCGATTGACCGAACGGGTCGAAGTCCCACACGCCGTTCGAGATATAGAGCATGCGGCCCATCGTGAACGTACCGTACTGGTCGTTCGACAAGCCGACAGTTGCCCAACGATTGAAGAGACCGCCGCCGCCAGGGCCTGCGCCCGTCATGGTGTTGAAGGAGCCTTCCAACTGGAACAGGACCTTGTTGCCGCCACCGATGTCCTCAACGCCCTTCAAGCCCCACAGGCTCGTACCCCAGTCGCCGCTTTCTGCGCGCCAACGGTTCGTGCTGCCAGTTGCCTGACCGTTTGCACCAACGCCTTGCGGAACGCCCGTCATGTATTCCAGGCCAGCGTCAAGGCGGCCGTACAGCGTCACGCTGCTTTGGGCGTGCGCAACTACACCGGCTGTCATCAACGCAGCGGCGAGCAAAGCTTTCTTCATCTTCTCCTCCATACCCTGTCAAAAAGTGAAACCCAGTACTGCGAATGGTGTTCGGACGCAGCACGCCGAACAGAAATCGGTACCAGGGAGATTAGCGGGTGGATTGGGTCTCCTGCCGTGACGGATAGCCTCAGCGGGCTATTCTTCGCGCCATGCCGATCCCTCGCCGACCGGTTCTCCTCTGTTGCTTTGAAGTGAAACTACTTTTAATGAACTTTGTTTTGCTACTTTGGTTACTAATTTATCAAAAATACCCTGGAGTGGGAGAAGAAATTAGTACCGGCTTGGGCCGGTGTCTCCAAATTGCAATACGAATGTGTGCAAGGAACCGTTACGATATCCCCAAAAAGACGGGAAACCCTTGTGCCGTAAGGGAATCACGGATTGGGACGGGGGATGTCAAGGATTGCCACTATTGACGCCTCAAATCCGGCAGAGTAAGGCGGGAGGAGGGCGGCCCGAGGCGGGTTCGGGCCCATTTTCGCGGCCAGAACGGCCGGAATGCACAGGTGAGCGAAGTAAAAAAGACGCTCGTAAGCGCCTTGTAATGCTACTTTGACTACAGCCCAAATATCGGGCTGTCCGGCGGTCTTATTTGAGGCTGCCGGAGAGGAACTGCTTGAGCCGTTCGCTCTTCGTGTTTTTGAAGACTTCGTCCGGATGGCCTTCTTCTTCGACGCGTCCTTGGTGCAGGAACATCACGTGATTCGACACGTTGCGCGCGAACGCCATCTCATGGGTGACGACGATCATCGTGCGGCCTTCTTCGGCGAGCGTCTGCATGACCTTGAGCACTTCGCCGACCAGTTCGGGATCGAGCGCGGAAGTCGGTTCGTCGAACAGCATCACGTCGGGGTGCATCGCCAGCGCACGCGCGATCGCGACGCGTTGCTGCTGACCGCCCGACAGATGCGACGGATACTGCTTCTCGAGACGAGGCGCGAGGCCGACTTTCTCCAGATACTCACGCGCCCGCTCTTCGGCTTCCTTGCGCTTCAGACCCAGCACGTTGACCGGCGCCTCGATGATGTTCTCGAGCACGTTCATGTGCGACCACAGGTTGAAGTGCTGGAACACCATCGACAGCCGGGTGCGCACGCGCTGCAACTGCTTCGGATCGGACACGCGCAAAGCGCCGTTCTTGCCGAGCTGCGTGCGGACTTCTTCGCCGTCGACAAAGATGCGCCCGGAGTTCGGCTGCTCGAGGAAGTTGATGCAGCGGAGCATGGTGCTCTTGCCCGAACCGGACGAGCCGATCACACTGATTACGTCGCCGGCGTTGGCCTTTAGCGAGACGCCCTTGAGGACTTCGTTGTCGCCGTACTGTTTGTGAAGCTCGTCGACGAAGAGCTTTTGCTTCTTGGTGTTCATCAGGATCCTTGGCGGCCTTACTTGCTTGGGGGCGCGGTGCCCTTCTTAATTACTTGCCTTGCGGCCGCAGGTAAGCGAGCCAGCGGCGCTCCGCGCGGCGGAACAGCCACACGAGCGCAAAAGAAATGAACAGATAGAGCAGGGCGGCGATACCAAACGCATTGAACGACTGGTACGTGGCCGAGTTCACGTCGCGGGCGATCTTGAGAATGTCCGGCACGGTCGCGGTGAACGCGACGGTGGTGGCGTGCAGCATCAGGATCACTTCGTTGCTGTAGTACGGCAACGCACGGCGCAGCGCCGACGGCAGAATCACGCGCCGGTATAGCGTGAACGACGACATGCCATACGCGCGCGCCGCTTCGATCTCGCCATACGGTGTGGCCTTGATCGCGCCCGCGAAAATCTCGGTGGTGTACGCGCAGGTGTTCAGCGTGAAGGCGAGCAGCGTGCAGTGCATGCCGTCGCGGAAGAACGCGTTGGTCAGCTCGTGATTGCGGATGATTTCGAGGCTGTACAGGCCGGTGTAACAGAGCAGCAGTTGCACGTAGAGCGGCGTGCCGCGAAAGATGTACGTATACAGCCACACCAGGCCGGCGAGCCACTTCTTCTTCGACACGCGCGCGACCGCGAGGGGGATCGACAGGCAGAAGCCGAGTCCGATCGACACCACCAGCAGCCACAGCGTGATCACGACACCGGTGAGACGGTAGCCGTCGGTATACAGATAGTTGCGCCAGTATTCCTGAATGATCTCGATCATAGATCCGCCTTTCGCACGCCAGTCGAGTAACGCTTTTCGAGGTACATCAGCACGAAGTTGGACACTGTGGTGATGACGAGATAGATCGCCCCCGCGAACAGGGTGAAGAAGAAGAACCGCAAGGTGCCCTTGCCGGCATCCTGCGAGGCCTTGACCACGTCGGCAAGACCGATGATCGACACCAGCGCCGTGGCTTTCACCATCACCTGCCAGTTGTTGCCGATGCCGGGCAGTGCGAAGCGCATCATCTGCGGGAACATGATCCGCGAGAACACCTGCCAGCCGGTCATGCCGTAGGCCGCGCCCGCTTCGAGCTGGCCGCGCGGCACCGCGAGGAATGCGCCGCGGAAAGTCTCGGTGAAGTACGCGCCATAGATGAAGCCCAGCACAGCGACGCCGGCCACGAATGGGTCGATGTCGATCTGGTCCCAGCCGAGCAGGTCGGTCAGGTTATTCAGCCAGATCTGGATGCTGTAGAACAGCAGCAGCATCAGCACCAGGTCGGGCACGCCACGCACGAGCGTCGTGTAGACGGTGCCGACTCCATTGGAGAAGCGGTTTTTCGACAGTTTCGCCGCCGCGCCGAGCAGGCCCAGCACGAAAGCGAACGCCAGCGACAACACCGCCAGTTTGACGGTTTGCCAGGTGCCGTTGAGAAGCAGCGGGCCGTAGCCTTGAAGGAACATAGAGGGTCCTTGACGATGCGTTTGCGACGCACCGCGAAAGACGCGGCCAGCTGTGCGCCGCGTTTGCCGCGAGCCTGGGCTCGCCGTTTCCTGCGGCGCACAGCGCACCGCTGTGCAAATCATGACTGCATGGCCGTTGCCGGTCTTGCAGCGCGCTTTTCGACTCTCGTTGTGAATCGGGGTTGAAGCTGTTTCTGAAACTGCCGTCGAAGCGGCTTCTAAATCTCTTGCGACTGTATTACGAAGCCTCGGGAAAGCCCATGCGGGCGAGCCCCGAGTGAATGACCCCGCTCAACGACCAGGATAAATATCGACGTCGAAGTACTGCTTTTCGAGCTTCCTGAACGTACCGTCCTGGTGCACCTGCGCCAACGCCTGGTTGAACATCGCTTTCAGCTCGACGTCATCCTTGCGCAGGCCGATGGCCGTGCCGTCACCGATCGTCTTCGGATCTTTCACTTCCGGGCCGGCCCAGGCGAAGCCTTTACCGCGCGGCGTTTTCAGGAACCCGGCGTCGGCTTGCAATTCGTCCTGCAGCGCGGCGTCGAGACGCCCCGACGCAATGTCGGCGTACACCTGATCCTGATTCTGGTAGGACACCACAGTCACGCCTTTGGGTTGCCAATACGCCTTGGCATAGGCCTCCTGAGTCGAGCCTTGTTCGACGCCGACATGCTTGCCCTTCAGCGATTCAGCCGTGGGCAGCAGCGGGGAGCCGGCTTTGGCGATCATGCGGGCCGGCGCGTCGAACAGCTTGTCGGAGAAATCGATCTGTTCGCGGCGCTTGTCCGTGACAGTCAGCGACGACACGATCGCGTCGAATTTCTTGCCTTTTAACGCCGGGATGATTCCGTCCAGATCCTGCTCGACCCACACGCACTTAACGTTCATTTTGGCGCACAGCGCCTTCGTCAGATCGACGTCGAAACCGATGACCTGGCCGCTGGCCGCCGTCGATTCGAACGGCGGGTAGCTGGCGTCCACCCCGATGCGCACGGTTTTCCATTCTTTTGCCATGGCGCCGGTGGCCATGACGGCAAGCGCCACGCACAGTGCGGCCTTCTTCATGTTTCTCCTGGATCAAACTGATCGTCGTGGTGCGCCGATCTCGACGACCGCCGGCTCATGGCCGACCGTCGCTATTCTAGGCGGTCAAAATTGTCGCGCTGCGTGTGGGTGCTGCTTCGGGGCCGCCAGCACGCCTTCGGCGCCCACGTGTCTTGAAAAGGGCGGTATTTTACCCGAACAGGGGCAGGGCGCCAGTGCGGGACGCCGCCGGCTGCCAGTGGGCGGGGCAGGCGTTGTGCATGCGCGACGGTGCCCGGCCGCACTCAGGCTGGCTTGTGCCCACGCTCATTTGCGTGAATGCTCGACAAACCGGCGGCCGGCATGGCGAGAAGAGCCGCCGCGCCCGTAGCCCGTCTGGCCGCGCCCGGCGCCCCACCGGCGAGCGATTGCGCGGATTTATGAAACGATCCGGTGCATCGTTGCCGATTGTTTAGCGCGCTTCGCGCCCCTACATTCTGCCCATCGCTATTTACTCACCGGGAGACTCCCATGATCGAGATTCGCCGTTCCGATGAACGCGGCCACGCCAATCACGGCTGGCTCGACTCGTATCACAGCTTTTCGTTTGCCGACTACCGCGACCCGCAACACGTGCATTTCGGACCGCTGCGGGTGATCAACGAAGACCGCATCGCCGGCGGACAGGGCTTTGGCACGCACGGCCATCGGGATATGGAAATCGTCACGTATGTCCTCGAGGGCGCGCTTGCGCACCGCGACAGCATGGGCAACGGCTCGACCATCCGTCCCGGCGACGTGCAGCGCATGAGCGCCGGCACGGGTGTGCAGCATAGCGAGTTCAATGCATCGCAGGACGAACCGGCGCACCTCCTGCAGATCTGGGTGATCCCGCAACGCGCGGGCGACCTGCCCGGCTACGAGGAAAAGCGCTTCGACGATGCCGACAAGCGCGGGCGTTTGCGCGTGGTCGCCTCGCCCGACGGCCGCGACGGCTCGGTGACGATTCACGCGGATGCATCGATTTACGCGGCGCTGATCGATGGCGCGGAACGGGCCACGTTCGCGTTGCCGAAAGGCCGGCTGGCGTATGTGCATGTGGCGCGGGGCACGCTGACCGTGAATGGCGAAACGCTCCAGGCCGGCGACGCCGCCAAGCTCAGCGAGACCGATACGGTGACGCTCGAAAAGGGCGACAACGCCGAAGTGCTGCTGTTCGATCTGGGGCAGCTCAACGGCTAAGCGTGGCCAGGTGCCAATCACCGGCCGCGTATTCATCGGCCGGTGGCTGGTCGGCGCCGGGTGCTATTGGTAGTTGCCAGTTGCCGGAGGCGCCTGATTACTGGCGCAGCGAGCCCCCGAGGCGCACTCAGCGTACAAACAAAAACGCCACGGAAGGTTTTCCGTGGCGTTTTTGCATCCGGACGACGGCCGCGCAGGCCGCCTTCCGGTTACGTCGATCCGACTGCCGCTTACTGATTCGCAGCCGGCGCCGACGCAGCACCCTTACGATGTTCCCAGCGATCGCGCATCTTTTCGTGACGCGCTTCCATCTTCGCAAAACGCTGCTTCAGCGCCGTGCTGACGGTGGTCTTCTGCTGGTCGTTCAAGCCGTTGTAGAACTTGAGCCACGCGTCCGAGGTTTGCTGACGCAGCTGCGCGTCTTTCTGCTCGACCTGCTGGTGCGCGGCAGCCATGGCGTTCAGATCCAGGATCGGCTGCTGCTGGGCGGCCTTGAACTGGTTCTTGATCTGTTCATGGTTGGCGCGCATGGCTTCGTGGTTCTGTTTCATGGTGTCGAGCGCGGCTTGCCATTGCTTTTCCTGGTCCGCGTTCAGCTTCAACTGGTCGTGCAGTTGCGTCAGTTCCTTCATGAAGTGGCCATGCCAGCCGCCGGGGCCGCCATGACCGGCGGGCTGGGCAGCATAGGCAGCGCCCGCGCCAATGGCGAGGGCAGTGGCAGCAACGGCGAGAACGCGCGACATTTTTTTGGTGGACATGTAAGACTCCCTGTAATGGAATAGCCGACGATGCGACCGGGGTGATATGGACGGCCTGCATTCGGTAAGTCACAGCGTAGAGAACTGTGCCCGGCGCTGTGTTACGTGGCTTGATGCGGCTATTACGGGTCATTACGTACGGCTTTCACCGTAACACCCGGTAACCCTTGCGGGCCGTCTGAAATCGAAAACCCTTCCTGCTGCGCGTTAAACTTCATCTCATGGCTACTCAAATACTGGTTGTCGACGACGACGTCGAATTGCGTGATCTGCTGCGCGACTATCTGGCCCGTCAGGGCATCGAAGTTTCGGTGCTGCACGACGCAGGCACGCTCGAGCGCAGGCTCGAGCGCGAGCGTCCGGATCTGATCGTGCTCGATCTGATGATGCCGGGCGTAGATGGGCTGACCGCGCTGCGCAAGCTGCGTGCGTCGGGCGACGACATTCCTGTGATCATGCTGACCGCGCGCGCTGACGACGTCGATCGCATCGTCGGGCTGGAGCTCGGCGCGGACGACTATCTCGGCAAGCCGTTCAACCCGCGCGAGCTGCTGGCGCGCGTGCAGGCCGTGCTGCGCCGCCGCCGCACGCTGCCGTCGGCGGCGGCGCCGGAGCAGCGCGAGCCGTTCAACTTCGGCCGCTTCACGCTGGATTTCCAGTCGCGCACGCTGCATCTCGAAGACAAGCCGCTCACGCTGTCCGGCAGCGAATTCGCGCTTCTGAAAATTTTCGTCAATCACCCCATGCGCACGCTCACTCGTGAGCGCCTGCTCGAACTGCTGCATGGCCCGGAATACGACGGCACCGACCGCGGTATCGACGTACAGGTGTGGCGTTTGCGGCGCATTCTCGAAACCGACCCGTCCACGCCGCGCTTCATTCAAACGGTGCGCGGACGCGGCTACGTGTTCGTGCCGGACGGCGAACAGCATGCGCCGGCCCATTGATTCGCTGTTCGGGCGCCTGGCGCTGCTAGTCATTGCAGTGCTCCTGCTGTCGCAT
Source organism: Paraburkholderia caffeinilytica (assembly GCF_046030355.1). Classification (GTDB taxonomy): domain Bacteria; phylum Pseudomonadota; class Gammaproteobacteria; order Burkholderiales; family Burkholderiaceae; genus Paraburkholderia; species Paraburkholderia caffeinilytica_B. The sequence goes on along the minus strand of NZ_JAQQCQ010000022.1, from coordinate 12,954 downwards.
TTTGCGTGGTACTCGCTCATGCGGCTCGAGCGCAGCCAGTTGCAAACGCGCTACGCAGTCGAGGAAGCCACTTTCCTTGTCGACGCGGTGCGCCAGCACGTCGCCCGAACGCCGGATCAGCCTTTGCCGTCGCGTGTCAGGCTGGTCGATCCGACGAGTCCCGACGTGCCGCCGGAGAGCGCCGCTTTGCCGGCGCCCCTCGAACGTTTCATCGAGGACGTGCGCGATCGCATGCCCGCCGGCACCCTGGTGCGGGTCGGTCAGCCGGGTCGCCCGCCCACGCTGTGGGTGCGCGGCACCGCGGATCGCAGCTGGATCGTGGTGCCGGTGCAGCCGCTGCGCCCGCCGCGTTCGCTCGATCGCACGGTGCTGTGGCTCGCCATCATTTTCTCGTTCGCGGTGATGGCGGCGCTTTTTGCCGCGTGGGCGCTGCAGCAGCCGTTGCGCTCGCTCGCCCAGGCGGTGGCGCGCTTCGGCCGCGGCCTGCCGGTGCCGCCGGTGCCCGAGCGCGGTCCGCGCGAGTTACGGCAGTTGACGCATGGCTTCAACCAGATGGTTCAGGAAGTGGCGCGTACTGAAAACGACCGGGCTGTGATGCTGGCCGGCGTCGCGCACGATCTGAAAACGCCGCTGGCACGCTTGCGGCTGCGCGCCGAAATGATGGAAGAAGTGAAGATGCGTGACGGCGTCGTGCGCGATGTCGATTCGATGACGCATATCGTCGAGCAGTTTCTGGTGTTCGCCCACGACGGCGCCGATCGTAGCGAAGCGGTCGAAGTGGACGCACAGTGCGACCGCGTGGTCCGCAGCTATCGCGCGGTCGCGGCCGGCTCACCCACCGTGCGGACCGAACTCAACGCGGGACCCGGTTTCCTGCTGCCCGCCGCGACACTCGACCGGATCCTGTCGAACCTGTTGGACAACGCACATGCCTACGGCGCGCCGCCGATCGTCGTCGCCACGGCGCGCAACGCGCAAGGCTTCACGCTTTCGGTAAGCGACAACGGCAGCGGTATCGCCGCGCAGGACCTGATCAATGCCAGCCGGCCGTTCGTCCGGCTCGACCCGGCCCGTGGCGGCAACGGCCATAGCGGGTTGGGGCTCGCGATTGTCGAGCGTCTGGTGCGGCGTGCGGGTGGCGAGTGGGAGATCGGCAACCACGGCGGCCGTGGCTTGCGGGTCTTGATGACTTTTCCATTCGACGTGGTGCCACGTGCCATGGCGACGTCGGAAAGCGTTTGGGGTTGAGCGGGGCAAGCGTGGCAGGCGCCTGCCACGCTATGCGCATGCCGCGATGCGAGGTCCGAACGCAAGGTTCGGAATGCGGCGTCCGCAATGCAATGCCGAATGCGTCGTCAGGAACGCGCGTCCGGCACCCGGTTCGCTAGTCTGAAAACAGCGTGTTCAACGCATTCGCCGCGTCACTATCCACGGTATTCCACGTTACCGTTTCGGCTTCGAAAATGTAGTGCGTGGTGTACTTGCCGAGACGCGCGAGTATCTCTTCCTGAATCAGTTCCGGCGCGACCTCCAGTTTCAGATACCACGCGGTCGACGACAAACGCGTCTGGAACGCGCCATATTCGGCCAGCAGATGGTCGAACGCGTCAGCATCCTGATCGCGACAGACGATGACCAGATTTCCCTTCATGCGAATCTCCCGTTAGAGCGGTAGCGGCAACCTCGATGTCAGGGTTGATGATACCTGCTTCGTTACGGGAAGCCCGAGGCCTCGACTTGCTTTGCATCAGGGACCACGCTCATCGGCGGGGGGCAGTGGGTCGGACGGGATGGCTTGCCGGGTACCGGCGCCGGGCGTCACCAGGCGTTGGCCACCGTTCGCGTGGGGGGTGCGGTGTCGTCGGGCGGAAGGGCTTCGGTGCGGTCGCGGCCGCCCGTCTTTGCCGCGTAAAGCGCCGTGTCGGCACGGCTCATGATGCGTTCGGGCAGATCGTCGGACGCGAGTTCGGTGATGCCGATGCTCACGCTCAAGCCCACCGAGGCCGGCAACTTCGGCGAAGGAATCGCTTTCAGGCGCAGGCGCAAGCGTTCGACGACTTCGCGGCCGCCGGCCAGATTCGTGGCCGGCAGCAGCAAGCCGAACTCTTCGCCGCCCAGCCGGCCGATCGCATCGGTGCCGCGCAGTTCGGCGCGGCAGGTGTCGACGAAATGTTCGAGCGCGCGGTCGCCGGCGGCGTGGCCGAAGCGGTCGTTGATCTGCTTGAAGTGGTCGAGGTCGGCGATCGCCATGCACAGCGGCTCGTTGCCCGCATGCGCGCGTTCGATCTCGTGGCGCAGCAGGTCGAGGAAGTAGCGCCGCGACAGCGCGCCGGTCAGCGCATCGTGGCGCGCCTCGGCCGAGAGCAGCGTATTGGCCGATTGCAATTGTTCTGCAAGGTCACGCGTGGCGCGATGGTGGCGCCGCTCGCGCACGTACGACACGGTAATCACCCACGCGAGCGCGACGGTGCCGGCCAGCGTCAGGAACACCAGCAGATGGTCGCGCTTGTGATTACGCAGCAGCTCGGGCCAGGCCGCGAGCGGATCGACCAGGTGCGCCGACAGCCCGGAGTTCAGGCCGCTGCGTGCCTGATACAGCGACGGCGCCGGCTGCTCGCTCATGCCGAACAGCTGTTCGGCGACGCTTGCCGGCACCCAGGGCGCCTGTTCGCGCACCTGCGTGTCGACCTGAATCTGGATGTCGGGGAAGATTTCGCGGCGATAGAGGGTCATGCGCTCGGCGGCGCTCATCTGCGTGACGCGCGAATTCGGCAGCGCGTGGCCTTCGAGTTCGCTGTTGTGCGCCATGATGATGACGCCGTTTTCGTCGGCGACGAAGGTGCCGGCATGCGCTACCCAGTGGCGCAGCCGCGCGATCCCTACCTTGGCCACCACCACCCCGACCAGCAGGCCGTCGGCATACACCGGCGCCGCGATGAAGATGCCCGGTTCGCCGCTCTGGCGGCCGACGCCATAGGCTTCCGAGAACGCGCCGAGCAGGGCGTTCGTCAGGTAGCCGCGCACGCGCATGTCGGCGCCGACGAAGGAGCGCTCCGCGGCAAGCGGTCTATTGACGGAGTTGCTCGAAGCGACACAGACGCCGTTGGTGTTGACGAGCCAGACCTGGTCGAGCCCGGAGAAGCCTTGCGCGTCGTGCAGGAAATTGCTCACGGCGAACATCTGCGGGTCTTTTAACAACGCGGCGCGCAGGGCGGGTTCCGCCGCTTCGCCGTTCGCGGCATAATTCTGGGATTGCACCAGCGCGCGCTGGACTACGTCCATTTCGGCCATGGTTGCGGGGATGGCCCGAGACATGGAAAGGTCGCTGGCGATCACCTCCGCCATGTTGTCGACGATCGACGTGGACATCTGGCGCTGCGTGCGCAAGGCCGCGTCCAGCTCTTGCTGTACCATCCGGTCCGCGACCATGCCGGCCACGAACCAGCAAACGAGCACGACCAGCATGAAGCTGATCGGTCCGGTTGCCTGGCGCAAGGTTGTCCTGTTCATCGACCCTCTGATTCGTCTGGCTGTGATATGCAACTAGCTCATTTATGGCAGCGTGCTGGCGCTGCTTTGCCCCTGCGCAAGCCGCTGGCGATACGCCCCCGGTGTGCTCCGCGCTGTGGGCCTGCCTAACCGCGAAGCGGCATGCCGTCTCTTGATTTTAACCGTCATGGGGCCTGACGCCACCGTTATTGCGGGAATGCGAAATGCATCCGTCGTGCCCATCAGGTTCTTAACGGCAGCGCATCCGCTTTCTGAATGGCTGCACAGGTTTTTCGGGGGCTTGAAATCCGCTGCGCGCTGCAATCGCGATGGCCGGGAAAGTGGCCTGCGCGCGACAGTAGTGGACAGTAGCGGGCTCGCTGCAACGCCTCACCGTCGCCGGCCGAAGGCTGTTGGCGAGGCATTCGCCGCTATTTGCTGCTATTTGCCATGAAAGGTTGTGCCCGAAACATAGGATGGTGTAGTGTCGTGCCGTCCAAAACAAGGAAAGCCCGCCAGCCCTAGGGCGGCGCCCGCGGCGACAGAGGATTCCGGCTTCGTGGTACCGGTCCTGGGCAGCTCGCCCATGGACACGTCCGCACCGGTCTGTGTGTCTCCAACGCTAACGATTTACCGCGCAGATGCGTTTTGCCATGCCTGATTTCCGTTTTCTGGACCGATCTTCAGACTGCCGCGCCGAAGCCGCGGCTCCCTTCGTGTGTTTGAATACCTGGTTGAATAGGGAGAGTGTCTGATGGATTTCAGCTTCAACCTGAAGCGCACCGCCAATGCGTCGGCATGGCGGGTATTGCCCAATCGCTGGGACTTCGTCGCTTTTCCGCTGATCATCTGCATTATCGCGATGGCGGCGATCGGCTTTCACGAGACGCTGGCGCCGATGTCGACGCTCAAGACTCAGGCGATCTCGCTCGACCCGTCGAATCTGCCCGAGTATGCGATGCGCACCACGCTGCGCATGCTGGCGGCAATGGTCGCTTCGCTGATCTTTACGCTGGTGTACGGCACGCTGGCGGCCAAGAGCCGCCGTGCCGGCATGGTGCTGGTGCCGATTCTCGACATCCTGCAGTCGGTACCGGTGCTGGGCTACATTTCGTTTACGGTCACGTTCTTCCTCGCGCTGTTTCCGGGCCGTGTGCTCGGCGCGGAGCTCGCGGCGATCTTCGCGATCTTCACGAGTCAGGCGTGGAACATGACGTTCAGCTTCTATCAATCGCTGCGCACGGTGCCGCGCGATCTCGATGAAGTATCGCGCGGCTTTCATCTGACTTCATGGCAGCGCTTCTGGAAACTGGAAGTGCCGTTCTCGATGCCGGGCCTCATCTGGAACATGATGATGTCGATGTCGGGCGGCTGGTTCTTCGTGGTGGCTTCTGAAGCGATTACGGTCGGCAACAACACGATCACGCTACCGGGGATCGGTGCCTATCTCGCGCAGGCGATTTCCGACAAGAACCTGCACGCGATCGGCTGGGTGATCCTTGCCATGACGGTCGTGATTCTTGCGTACGACCAGTTCATGTTCCGCCCGCTCGTTGCGTGGGCCGACAAGTTCCGTATGGAAAACACCAGTTCGGGCGACGCGCCTGAGTCATGGCTGCTCGACCTGATCCGCCGCACCCATCTGATTCACCGTCTGCTGGTGCCGCTCGGCTGGATGTTCGCCAAGGCTGCGCGCGTCAACTTCACGTTGCCTGCATTTGGCGGCCCGCGTTTCCATATTCCGCAGCGCGAGAAGACCTCGCGCATCGGCGACATTGTCTGGGCGGCTGTGGTGCTGCTCGCCACGGTCTACGTGGTATGGCGCGTGATTGCCTATGTGCGCACCGGCGTGTCGCTCGACGAAGTCTGGCACGTGCTCGTACTGGGGCTCATCACCCTGCTGCGGGTGGTAGTGCTGATTGCGATCGCCTCCGTGATCTGGGTGCCGATCGGTGTGCTGATCGGCTTGCGGCCGGCGCTGGCGGAAAAGGTGCAGCCGATTGCGCAGTTCCTTGCCGCGTTCCCGGCGAATCTGCTGTTCCCGGTGTTCGTCATCGCCATCGTGCGCTTTCACCTGAACCCGGACATCTGGCTGTCGCCGCTGATCGTGCTGGGCACGCAGTGGTATATCCTGTTCAACGTGATTGCCGGTGCAAGTTCGTATCCGAACGACTATCGGGAAGCGGCCAAGAACTTCCACATTCGCGGCTGGCAATGGTGGCGCCAGGCAATGCTGCCGGGCATTTTCCCTTATTACGTGACCGGCGCGATCACCGCGTCGGGCGGCGCGTGGAACGCCAGCATCGTTGCTGAATTCGTCCAGTGGGGCGACACCAAGGTTGCCGCGCATGGCCTGGGCGCCTACATCGCGCAGACCACCGCAGCAGGTGACTATCCGAAGATCATTGTGGGCATCGCCGTGATGTCCCTGTTCGTGACCCTGTTCAACCGCCTGTTGTGGCGTCCGATGTTCGCCTACGCTGAAGCGAAGCTCCGGCTAGATTGAGAATTAAAGGCTAAACGCGATGCAAAATCCTAAAGCTGCTATGACCGCCGCGCCGATCCAGACCCCGCCGATGCCGCCGCGCCTCGGTGAGGAGATTCTGCGCGTCAAGGACGTGTGCCGCGGGTTCAACAAGTCGCAGGGCGAGCTGCTCGTCCTCGACGACGCGAATCTGTCGCTGCGCGAAGGCGAGATCGTCGGGTTGCTGGGCCGCTCGGGCTCAGGCAAGTCGACGCTGTTGCGCATCATCGCCGGTCTGATCGAGCCGACCGATGGCGAAGTCACGTATATGGGCAAGCCGCTCGACGGTCCGGCCAAGGGCGTGGCGATGGTGTTCCAGACTTTCGCGCTGTTCCCGTGGCTGACCGTGCTGCAAAACGTGGAAGCGGGTCTCGAAGCACAAGGCGTCGGTGCGAGTGATCGCCGTACGCGCGCTCTGGCGGCAATCGACCTGATCGGTCTCGACGGGTTCGAAAACGCGTATCCGCGCGAACTGTCGGGCGGTATGCGTCAGCGCGTCGGCTTTGCGCGCGCGCTGGTGGTCGACCCTACGCTGCTGCTGATGGACGAACCGTTCTCCGCGCTCGACGTGCTGACCGCCGAAACGCTGCGTACCGATCTGCTCGACCTGTGGACGCAAGGCCGCATGCCGATCAAGGCGGTGCTGATCGTCACGCACAACATCGAGGAAGCGGTGTTCATGTGCGACCGGATTCTGGTGCTGTCGTCGAATCCTGGCCGTGTGATCGCCGAGATCAAGGTGCCGTTCAAGCATCCGCGCAACCGTCTGGACCCGGCGTTCCGCCGGCTGGTCGATGACATTTACGCGAAGATGACCGCGCGTCAGACGGATGAGAAGACCAAGAAGGGCCTCGAGTTGCACAGCTGGCTGCCGCATGTGTCGACCAACCTGATGGCCGGTCTGATCGAAACGCTGGCCGCCGCGCCGTATCATGGCCGCGCGGACATGCCGGAAATCGCCCGCTCGCTGCACCTGGAGGTGGACGATCTGTTCCCCGTCGCCGAAGTGCTGCAGCACCTGGGTTTTGCCGACATCCGCGAAGGGGATATTTTCCTGACGCCGCCGGCACGCGTGTTCTCGGAATTCGGCACGCAGGAACGCAAGATGATGTTCGCCGAGCACCTGCTGCGTCATGTGCCACTTGCTGCGCGGATCAAGAAGGTGTTGAACGAACGGCCGGGGCATCGTGCACCGCGCGTGCGCTTCGAGCAGGAGCTGGAGGATTTTCTGTCGGACAGCGCCGCGGAAGAGACGCTCGACGCAGTCATCAACTGGGGCCGTTATGGCGAGATCTTCTCGTACAACGACCAGACCGAAATCTTCAGTCTGGAAGACGTGGAGTCTTAAGCGCTGTCGAGTCGATTAAGACGCTTCAGGCAAAAAGCGGCAGGGGAGACTCTGCCGCTTTTTTATTGCAGATTGCCCCAGCGCTCGACCGCCGGTTCCGCTGACGCCCACTTCCAGCCCTTGTCCTGGCGGCAGGCGCTGGCCGTGTACCAGTCTTCGTGCGCGTTCGGACCGTCGCCGTCCTGAACCGAGAACACGAAATCTTTGCACAACGCGAGCGCCGAGTTGAACGCGCGCGTTACGCGCACCTGGCCGTGGCCGTTCTCGATCGGCAGCGTGTGCTTGACCGCCCAGGGCCGCGTCTCGCCGACGGGCATTGCACCCGCTAATGCGGCGATCATGTTCTGCTGATCGGTGTGCATGGTGCGCATGTAGCGGCCAATAGCTTCGTCGGTCGCGGCCTGCACGGCGATACCGACGCCGATGCCGACGGCCGGATTCGATGTCACGAGGCCTGACGCGACCCCGGCTGCGGCGCCGCTCGCTGCGCCGACCGACGAGCAACCGCTCGTCAGCAGACTGGCGCCGACGCAGATCGCGCCAGCCAGCACGAGCCGCAGCCGGTTGCCCGAAAGCGCCGCCGCGGGCGTGCGCGGAACCCGGGGGGGACGCGCGCCGTCGATGCGCCCAAGGGCAGATTCATTCCGCGAGCGTGGAAGCGACAGCGCCTTCATTGCAGCGCGCCCCAGCGTTCCGTAGCGGGTTCGGCCGAGGCCCATTTCCAGTTGTCGCCGTCCCGGCAGATCGACGCGACGTAAAACGCGCTGCTCGCCGGCACATTCTTGGTGGCGGTTTGATCGACCGAGAAGACGATTTCCTTGCAGTCGAGCGCGCCGGTGCTGATCGTGCGGCTGACGGTCACGCGGCCGTGTTCGTCGTCTTCGATCGGCATGGAGTGGGTCACGCTCCACGGTGCGATCGCGCCGACCTCGAGCGGTCCGGCGATTTTGGCGATGCCGTCCTGTGTATTCGTGTGCACCACACGTTCCGAGTACTGCACGCCAGCCCGGGCCGCGGCGACCGCGCCAAGACCGATGCCGGTAGCGACTGCCGCATTGCTGGTGACCTTGGCCGCGAGCGCGGCGCCTGCGATACCGGCGCCAGCGGTGGCGCCTTCCGAGTAGAGCGAACTACAGCCGCTCAACGCCGACGTGATCGCGACTGCCAACGCGACGAGCGCCGTTGTATTCGGACGCCCGCGTGTTGCTGCTCTGGACGCTTTGGCTGTTTGTTTTGCCCAATCGACCCACACCATACTTTTCTGCATTTCCCTGTCTCTGCTCCGGCAGGTGCCTTTCGCTCACGCATCGTTCACCCATGTGGTTCAAGCGTGTTAGCAGTGCGTGAGCGAAAGGCACGTCTTCCTCATGTTGCAACGTGCGCTGCCGCATTTTGCAGGATGCCATTTGTAATTGGCAGTGGGAAAGTGCAAGCAATTGCAAAAGATGGTGCGAGTCAAATCGGTTTCTGGTTGGGGAAATCCGATTTGATTGGCGGTGCGAAGAGATTAATTATGAGATGACAGGCGCGCAAAAAGGGCCGTTTCAGCAGAGCGGGGAATGCTCTGCAAGCGCACAAGGACGGCTCAATAAGTAGACGGCGAGCACAGAAAACACCGGCTCATGCAAACACACCGCATGAGCGCGTAGCCTGCCTTATTGCTCGTTTTCTTCTTCCGCGCCTTCGTCGCCGCCGTAGGCGCTCAAGCGGTTGTACAGCGTTTTCAGACTCACGCCGAGTGCTTTGGCCGCGCGCCGTTTGTCGCCGCCGCAATATTTGAGCGTGCCGAGAATGATCTGCTTTTGCGCATCGGCGAGTGGCGTGCCGATCCACACGCTCATCGCGTCGCCCTGCGTCACGGGTTTTTTTACGCGCGACGCAAGGTGTGGATGCGGCAACTCGACCGTCTTCTCCGCGAGAATGAACGCGCGATATACCGCGTTCTTCAACTCGCGGACGTTGCCCGGCCACGACCAGGTCCGTAGCGTTTCGATCGACCGTTTGCTGAAGCTCTTGCTTGCGTTTTCCTGCTGATTCAGCAAGGCGAGAAAGTGTTGCGCGAGCAGTTCGCGATCGTTCTCACGCTCGCGCAACGGCGGCGCGCGCAACGGGAAAACCGCGAGCCGGTACATCAGGTCTTCACGCAGTCCGTTTTCCTTCACGGCGACGGCGGGGTCGCGATTAGTCGCCGCGATCACGCGCACGTCACCATGAATCAGTTCGTTGCCGCCGACCCGGAAAAACGTGCCGGTCTCTAGCGCGCGCAAGAGCTTGACCTGGCGTACCGGCGCCATTTCGGTAATTTCGTCGAGAAACAGCGTGCCGCCGTTCGCATGTTCGAAGTAGCCGATGCGGCCCTGAACCGCGCCGGTGAAGCTGCCTTTTTCGTGGCCGAACAACTCGGCTTCAATGAGTTCGTCTGGAATCGCGCCGCAGTTCACGGCGACAAACGGCGCGTCCTTGCGGCTGCTTTGATCGTGAATCGTACGGGCGATCAGTTCCTTGCCCGTGCCGGATTCGCCGATGATAAGCGCGGTCGCATCGGTGCTGGCGACGCGTTCGATCTGTTCATACAGATCGAGCATCACCGGCGACGAGCCATAGAGCAGCCCGTACGATTTCAGTCCCGCGATGCCGTCCGCAGCGCGCTGCTTCGTGGGTGACGAAGCATTGCCGCCGGTGGAGACGGTGGGCGAGGCCAGATCGATCGACGCCATAAACGGGGGTCCTGTGCAAATTGAGGTTCGGTATTGCGGCGCGCAGGCCTTGGAGCAAGACGGACCGTGCGGCCACTATCTCACAGAAATTCGATTTAACCACTTTGACGCCGCTTGCGGCAATCCATGTGACGGTCGGCGAAACAGGCCGGTGCATGTCGGTCGAAAGTGCCTGAACCCGTGCCTTCAGCGAACGAGCGCGGCAAAGTTACCGGGCACGGCGTTTGCTGATTTCCCTCGATATGCGTGTGCTTTTGAGTAACCCGGTTCGAAGCGCGCCGGCGACGGACTCGATTCGCCGAATTTCGCCGAACGTTCGCGACGCGCCACCGGAAGACGCAAACGCCGAATTCAGACATAGGAGCGAATGATGACTGACACCACGCAACAGCTTGCTCTCGGCGGGCAGAAGATTGTCGAGGATTTGAGAGTGCTGCTGACGGACTCGGAAGAAATGTTGCGGCTTGCCGCCAACGTGCCCGGCGAAGGCGTCGATGCGCTGCGCGAACGCCTCGGGGCGCATGTCGAAACGCTGCAATCGGCGCTCGGTGATGCGCAGCAGAACGCGCACCGTCGCTACCGGGCTGCGACCGTCAATACCGAACGCTACGTGCGGCGTAATCCGTGGCGTTCGATCGGTATTGCCGCGAGCGTCGGCTTCCTGCTTGGCGTCCTCTGCACGCGCTAATACGCGATGCTCGACGCCGATTCGCTTGACGATAACAAGGAGTTCAAGATGGGACGACCCAAGATTGGCATCTTTGGTGCGCTGATGGCCCTCGGCGGATTTCTGGCTGTGCGCTACGTGCAGCGCAACCGTGGCGCGAAGATCCCTGCGGCGCGTGAATTGAGCCGTTGGGAGGGCGAGGGCGGCACGGTGGCGCCGCAGCCGGCTACACCGGCCGGAAGTGTGACGGCGGCGGTGGCCGGCCTGTCTGCTCCGTCCACGCCGGACGCCGCGCATGGCGAAAATGACTCAGCGCGTCCGAACGGCAAGGACGGCGCATGGCCGTTTCCACGCAGTTGAGGGCTCGCGAAAAAGGACCTTGCGGCTGCGGCCGCACCGGCGTGTCGCTTTGGCAAGCAGCGCCTGGTACACATTACAATTTTGTCTCGATAAAGCCGTATAATAGGTAAATAAACAACAATGCCGTGCAACGCGGGGTGTTTCTGCTGTTGATTGTTGCGATATTGAATCAAGTCAGAGGGTCGGCACGATTGCGAGACGTTAGCGTGTGCTCACATCCGAGCGCACCCACGCCGCACCGGCAAGCTGCCGACCGGCTTTCCAGCATGCGGTTTTGCATGTTCCCCATTCACGCTTTCGGGCTTTCGAGACGCGATGCCACACGTACTGATTGTCGATGACGATGCCGGTACCCGCGAGGCGCTATCCGCCATCATCGGGGAAGACGGTCTGACTACCGCCACTGCGGGCGATCTGCGCGAAGCGCGCATTCAACTGGTCCGGCAGATGCCGGACGTCGTCTTTACCGACCTGAAGCTGCCCGACGGCAGTGGGGTCGATCTGTTTGAAGATCTCGATCCGCGCTCCGGCGTGGAGGTGATTGTGATTACGGGCCACGCCACGGTGGAGTCGGCGGTCAACGCGTTGAAGATGGGCGCCACCGACTACCTGGTGAAGCCGATCAACATGCAGCGCGTGAAGGCGATTCTGTCGCGCCTGCCGCGCGCCGGCGATCTGAAGGCGGAAATCGGCACCTTGCGTGGTGAGTTGCGACGCATGGGCCGGTTTGGCTTGATGCTCGGCAATTCGCCGGCCATGCAGGAGGTTTATGACCAGATCGGCCGAGTTGCGCCGACGGCGGCTTCGGTCATGCTGGTGGGCGAGTCGGGCACCGGCAAGGAAGTTGCCGCGCAGACGCTGCACCAGCTCAGCTTGCGCCGTAAGCATGCGTTTCTCGCGGTGAACTGCGGTGCGATTTCGCCGAATCTGATCGAATCGGAAATGTTCGGGCACGAGCGCGGCTCGTTCACTGGCGCGGACCGTCAGCATAAAGGCTATTTCGAACGTGCGAACGGCGGCACGCTGTTCCTCGACGAAATCACTGAAATGCCGATCGAGTTGCAGGTGAAGCTGCTGCGCGTGCTGGAAACCGGCATGTTCATGCGGGTCGGCACGACCAAGGAAATCGAAACGGATGTGCGCCTGATTGCGGCTACTAACCGTGATCCTGAGCAGGCGGTGCTGGAAGGCAAGTTGCGGCTCGATTTGTACCACCGTCTGAATGTGTTTCCGATCAGCCTGCCGCCGCTGCGTGATCGGGGTAAGGACGTTGATTTGCTTGCGCAGGCGTTTCTTGATGAACTCAATGAGCGTCATGGCACGAAGAAGCATTTTCCGGCTGCTGTTAAGGAGATGCTGATGTCGTATCCGTGGCCGGGGAATGTGCGCGAGTTGAAGAACTACGTGCAGCGTGCGCACATCATGTCGGGCTCGGATTCGGATAGTACGGCTACGGTGCCGTTGCAGATTACGTTGTCGAAGCCTGCGGCTGGGACGGCTATTACGATTCCATTTGGTACTTCGCTTGCTGAGGCGGATCGGCAGTTGATTCTGGCTACGCTTGAGCAATGTGGTGGGGTGAAGACTCGGGCTGCTGAGATTCTGGGTATTAGTTTGAAGACGCTTTATAACCGGCTTGTTGAGTATGGGAATGATGCGCGGGATGAGGGGGATGTTGCGGATGAGTCGCGGGTGTTGGGGGGGGCTTGAGGTTTTTGGTTTTCGTGGGTGTTTTTTTGTATGTGTTTGGGGTGTTGGCCTTTTTTTGAATTGCTAGTGGTCTATTAGCGTTGCCCCTGTGCGGGGCAATGCTCTCAACTTAAGCCCCATTCCATCAGGCGAGCTTGTA
>NZ_JAQQCQ010000021.1:0-149659 GCF_046030355.1 Paraburkholderia caffeinilytica | reverse complement strand
GCCCCAGGCAAACAACCAACCCCAAAACAAACAGAAAAAAACCTTATCCCCCAAACTGGAGTTTGAATCGTGATTGACAGAATAACTGCAATGCGGACATTCATCCGAATCGTGGACACCAACAGCTTCACCCGCGCAGCGGAGTCCCTCGACATCCCCCGCGCAACCGCGACAACCATCGTCCAGAATCTGGAGGCGCTGCTAGGCACCGCCCTCCTGACCCGCACGACGCGGCGCCTGAGCATTACCCCGGAAGGCGCAGCCTACTACGAGCGCTGCGCGCAAATCCTCGCCGACATCGACGAAATGGAAGCGAGCCTCCGTCACGCAACAGACAACCTGACCGGCCGCCTGCGCATTGAAATGCCCGGCGCAGTAGCAAGCACCATCGTCCTGCCGGCGCTGGAAGATTTCCACACCCGCTATCCGAATCTCGATCTCGCTATCGGCATCAGCAACCGCTCGGTAGACCTGATCTCGGAAGCCATCGACTGCAGCATCCAGCTAGGCGAATTACCGGATTCGAATCTGATCGCACGGCAACTAGGCACCCTCGAGCACGTGACGTGCGCAAGCCCGGCCTACCTGGCCCGCTACGGCACGCCCGTCGACCTCGACGATCTGCGCGGACACGCAGCCGTTAATTGCATGTCGCCGCATAACGGCCGCGAAGTCGACTTCGATTTCGAAGTGGACGGTGAAGCGCAAAACGTCAAGGTCAAAGGCTTCGTCAAAGTCAGCGACGAGCAGGCTTATCTCACCTGCGGATTGCAAGGACTCGGCCTGATTCAACCCGCGCGAATCGCCGCGCAACCTTATCTCGACTCAGGACTCTTGCGCGAAGTGCTGCCGCAATGGAAACCCGTGCCGATGCCGGTCTCGGTCGCGTATGTGAAGAATCGCCGGGTGTCGCCACGCGTGCGGGCCTTCGTCGACTGGCTCGCGGAGTTGTTCGAGCAGACCGAACACGTCGATCAGGACCTGTCGCGGGTCCGTCAACTGTTGCGCGGCCTGCATCCCGCCTGAGGCGGGTTTCAGGCAGGCGCGCAACACCACGGACGCGCTAGTTCGGTAGTGTCACCGGCACCGGATGCGTCAGCAGATCAACATGGAAATTGGAAAAGCCCGGATTGTCGAAGCGTTTAACCACTGTCATCTTCAAACCCGCCGGCGGCGAACTGGTGTAAGCGGTCGACTTGCCGTCATTGGCGCCGAAGCTCGTATCCACGCCCCCATTCCTCCACCGCCTGCGTCGCAAACGACGGACGCATCAGATACGCGAGCGTCAGCGTGTCCCAGATGTTCGTGGTGCAGTTCGGATTCGGCGGATATGAGCCGTGCGGATCACATGTCTGGTTGCCGCGAGTCACAAGGACCCGCGGCACATACCTGATTACGGTTGGCGCGCCTGCGGCGCCGAACCCGGACAGGCGGGGTCTTTACCCCAGGATCCATCGCACACGCGCCAGCGGCACAACTGGTCTTCGAAGAAGCCGCGTTGTCCGCACTCTTTTACGCGTTCGGCCAGCTTGGCGTTCCCAGGAGCAGCCGATGCGCTGACCTTGGTGGCCGCATTGCCGTCCGCCGCTTTCGTGTCAGCCGGCTTGGTTCGTGCCACGAGCGCGGCCAATAGATCGGCATCCGAATCATCTTTCGAAGCGTTACCGGCCGGGCGCGATTTCTTCGTTTGAGCCACCGCCGTCGGCGCGCTCGCGTGATGATTGCTTGCGCTCGCGTTTTCCTTCTTGCCGTGCGCTGCCGTTTCGTGTTTCGCATTGCCGGCAATAGCCGTCGAGCTCTTGCGATGCTTTGCCGCCGGCACTACAACCGCCGACGCGGCCGTCGCGGACGCAACGGGTGCGGACGCGTTGCTCGGCTCGGCGCCATCGGCAAGCGCGCGCGACAAGCGGTTTTCATCACCGCTTGCGGGTGCACTCGCGGACGCCGCCGGCGCCTTGCTATCGCTGTCGTCAGCAACGATCGTAGCCGCTTGCGACGATGCAGCCGCCGGCGCCTCCGCTTTCGCAGTGACCTGCGGCGCACCGCTGGCGGCCGACGCAGGCGCAGCAGCTTTCCCGGCGCCGACGGGCGTGGCTGACGCCAGCGACGCTGTCTGCAAACGCTGCTGCATGTGCCACGCCCCCCAACCACCGGCCGCGATCACCAGCAAGGCGACCAGCAGGAGCGGCGTTTTCGACCGGCGTGGTTTATCGGCAGGCGGCGCGACGCGGCCTTCCAGATTCGCGAGAATTCGCGAACCATTGCCATCGGCGCCCTTAGCCTTATCGGATAACAGGCTAGGTGGGGCTTTGGAATTCGAACTTTCCGGCGCACTCATTCACTGTCTCATTGAATCCTGGATTATTTCGCCGTGATAATACCGTTCCGGCTCCTCTCCGAGCAGGCCTGATTCTAAGAGCAAGCATTACAAAATACAATTGTTTCCAATTTCCGGGGTCGACTTTGATTGCCGTAGTACTTCTCGCCTATTTCGCCGTCGCCGTTGTGATCGCCGCAATGCTGCTATTGCCGGCGGTACGCGCCTCTTTATTAGGCGCCGCACTCGCCATTCATGGCCGCGTTATGCGTGGAGCATCTCAAGGTGCTTTACGGGCTCGCGGTCAATTAGCACGCTCGGCAAAAATTTCGCAATCCACTGCAGCCGATATGCAAAAGTTACTGGCAAAGCGGCGCTTGCTGATTTTTACCACCACAGGTATTCTTGCGACGCCTCCATTGGTGGCATTGGCTTTACGCGGCCGGCAATTATTCCAATTCGACGACACTGCACGAGTACCGGATGAGAAAATTGCCGCGTTATTGAATGGCGAACAGCTCGTGCCCCCGCCGCCGCTGCCGCCCGAGGTATTTGCAACGCAGGAAGTGGAGCAGATCCGGCCTGCGCTGAAAGATGCGAGCCGCGACTGGAATTTGCTCGACGCCGATTTCAGAACGCGTTTATTGCTCGTTTACAAAATCATGCACGAGCAGTATGGGTATGAAATGGCATTGCTGGAAGGTTATCGCAGTCCAGAGCGGCAAAACCGCCTGGCGCAAATGGGGGGCAACGTCACCAATGCCGCGGCGTTTCAAAGCTATCACCAATACGGTCTTGCCGCGGACAATGCGTTTTTGCGCGATGGCAAGCTCGTCATTTCAGAAAAAGATCCCTGGGCCATGCGAGGTTATCAGTTATACGGACAGACGGCCGAACAGGTCGGCCTGACGTGGGGTGGCCGCTGGAAATTGATGGATCTCGGGCACGTTGAATATCACAAACCCGGCTTCGTCCTGGGGCGTGGTCATTAAGGCGAAATCGGTAATAACGAGGTTGGCAATGGGGTGTTCAAGTAAATTTTCTGGCAAAAATCGGCAATGCCGCCTGCATAACGGCATTCATCCAATCGCCGCCGGCGGAACATCTTATGGCGGATTTAACAATCCGGCCGCATTTGCTTTCGCCTGAATATGCTTTCTTTTTGTTTCAAACGCCGCGCAGGCCGATTTTGCCCGCGCTCGCGCCATGCTGTTTGTCACACACGCGCCACAACACCCATCACCAAGACCTGAACGGCTTATGCGACGCATTCTTAACGTGTTGACCCATCCACGCACGCTCTCGATCATCGGCCTACTCGCGCTCGCCGCTGTTTTATTCATCGGCGCCGATACCTTGCAGATCGACCTGATGTGGCCCGCCATCGTGCTCGGCGCGGTGATCGCGCTCTGGTTGCTGGTCTGGGTGGTCCGCCGTCTGCGCGCGCGGCGCGCGAACAACAAGCTCGGCGAGATGCTCGAGCAACAAGCCGAAAAGCAGAGCGACACCGGCCCCGCGCCGACGCCCGCGCGCCAGGCCGAACTCGACGTGCTGCGCACGCGCCTCGTCGACGCAGTGAAAACGATCAAGACCTCGAAGATCGGTCAGATGTCCGGCGGCTCGGCGCTGTATGAAATGCCCTGGTACATCGTGATTGGCAATCCGGCCGCAGGCAAGAGCAGCGCGGTACTGAATTCCGGCCTGCAATTTCCTTTCGCTGACAAGAACAACGCGGTCATTCACGGCATTGGCGGCACGCGGAATTGCGACTGGTTCTTCACGACCGAAGGCATTCTGCTCGACACCGCCGGCCGCTATTCGGTGCACGAGGAAGACCGCACCGAGTGGCTCGGCTTTCTCGGCCTGCTCAAGCGCTTTAGGCCGAAGGCGCCGATCAACGGCATCATCGTCACGGCGAGCATTGCCGAGTTGACCGGCAGCAAGCCCGAGTTCGCCATCAACCTCGCGAAGAATCTGCGTCAACGGGTGCAGGAACTGACCGAGAAGCTCGAAGTGTTCGCGCCGGTGTATGTGATGTTCACCAAGGCCGACCTGATCACGGGCTTCACCGAATTCTTCAGCGGCAGCGACCGTCATGAATACGACCGCGTGTGGGGCGCCACCCTGCCCTATGAGCCGGACGAAAAGCGTGACGTGGTCGGCCTCTTCGACGAGCACTTTGAAGAGCTCTACGACGGCCTGAAAGAAATCAGTGTCGCGCAGATGTCGATCAATCGTGGCAACAAGCTGTCGCCGGGTCAACTGAGCTTCCCGCTCGAATTCTCGACGATCAAGCCCGCATTGCGCGCGTTCCTCGCCACGCTGTTCGAAACCAACCCGTTCCAGCACAAGCCGATTTTCCGCGGCTTCTACTTCACCAGCGCGCTGCAGGAAGGCGAGACCAACAGCGCCGCCGCCACGCGCATCGCCAACCGTTTCGGCCTCTCCGCGGAGAGCCTGCCCAAGCCGCATAGCGCGTTCTCGAAGAACGGCTTCTTCCTGCGCGACCTGTTCTCCAAAGTGATTTTCGCCGACCGGCAGACCGTCAAGCAGTTCGCGAGCCCCGCCAAGACGCGCATGCGTTATGCCACGTTCTTTGGCTTCGTCGCGGTGCTCGCGCTGGCGCTCGGCGGCTGGACGTGGTCGACAATCGGCAATCAACAGCTCGCCGACAACGTCAAGGCCGACCTCGACAACGTGGTGCGCCTGCAGCAGAACCGCAACGACCTGCAATCGCGCCTGCAGGCCATGGATATTCTCGAAGACCGCATCGACCAGCTCGAACAGTTCCGCCGCGACAAACCGCTGGCAGTGTCGCTCGGGCTGTATCAGGGCGACCGCCTCGAACAGCACCTGCTCACCGAGTATTACAACGGCGTGCGCCAGATCCTGCTCGACCCGGTCTCGCAGAATCTCGCGTCCTTCCTGAAGGACGTCAACGCGCACCCCGATCAGCTCGCGCCGCTGAACCGCACGCCAGACGCCGCTGCGATTCCAGTGTCCGCGCACACGGCGATGGCGGCGAACAGCCAGGGCGGCCTGTATAGCGACGCGTCGCCGACCAACGTCGAAGACGCGTACAACGCGCTCAAGACCTACCTGATGCTGAGCGACAAGCGTCACGTGGAAACTGCTCACCTGACCGATCAGGTCGCCCGCTTCTGGCGTGGCTGGCTCGAAACGAATCGCGGCAACATGCCCCGCGACGAGATGATCCGCAGCGCCGAGCGCATGATCACCTTCTACCTGTCACGCGTATCCGACAACGACTGGCCGATGATCGACCAGAACCTCGGCCTCGTCGACCAGACGCGGGAAAATCTGCGCCGCGTGGTGCGCGGCATGCCGGCCCGTCAGCGCGTCTACGAGGAAATCAAGGCGCGTGCGTCGACCCGTTTCGCGCCGATGACCATCGCGCGCATCGTCGGCGAAAACAATACGGCGCTGGTGGCCGGCAGCTACGCAATCCCCGGCACCTTCACGCGTGAAGCGTGGTTCCAGTACGTGCAGCCGGCGATCCGTGACGCCGCTACCAAGGAATTGCAGGCCAAGGACTGGGTGCTCAACACCTCCGCACACGACGACCTGACGCTCGAAGGCAGCCCTGAGCAGATCCAGAAAGCACTCGTGGCGATGTACAAGACGGAATACGCAATGCACTGGCAGAAGTTCATGCAAGGCATTGCCGTGCAGAACTTCGGCAGCTTCGGTCAGGCCGTGGATGCAATGAACCGTCTCGGCGATCCGCAGGATTCGCCGATCCGCAAGGTGCTCGAAACCGCGTACGACCAGACCTCGTGGGACAACCCGTCGCTCTTCAATGCGAACCTGAAGCGTGCGCAAACCGGTGTGACCAGCTGGTTCAAGAACTGGTTCTCGCGTGCGCCGACCGGTCAATTGAACGCCAACATCGACATCAACGGCAATCCGGTCGAAGTACCGATGGGACCGATCGGTCAGGAGTTCGCGGCACTGGGCCGTATCGTCGTCTCCGGCGACAACGGTTCGATGTTGAAGGGCTACATGGACACGCTCTCGAAGGTGCGTACGCGCTTTAACGTCATCAAGAACCAGGGCGATCCGGGACCGGGCGCGCGTCAGCTGATGCAGCAGACGCTCGACGGCAGCGGCTCCGAGTTGGCCGATTCGCTGAAGTACGTCGATGAACAGATGCTCACGGGCCTCACCGATTCGCAACGCAAGGCGCTACGCCCGCTGCTGGTGCGTCCGCTGATGGCGGCGTATGCGGTGGTGATCCAGCCGGCCAGCGTCGAAGTCAACAAGGTGTGGAACGCGCAGGTCTATCAGACCTTCCAGAGCTCGCTGGCAAGCAAGTATCCGTTTGCGGGCGATGCGAAAGTCGAAGCCGGCGCCGGTGAAATTGCCCAGGTGTTTGGGCCGGACGGCGCAATCGCCAAGTTTGTCGGCACCACGCTCGGACCGCTCGCGGTGCGCCGCGGCGACACGCTGACCTCGCGCACGTGGGGCGATATGGGTCTTGCCCTGACGCCGGACTTCACCAGCGGTTTCGCGCGCTGGGTGGCCCCGCTTGCCGGCGGGGCTGCCACCTCGGGTGGCCAGAGTTCCGCCGAACCGCAGACCGTGTTCCAGATCCTGCCGCAGCCTAGCAGCGGCACCACGGAATACACACTCGCGATCGACGGCCAGCAAATGCGCTACCGCAATACGCCGCCACAGTGGACCAACTTCGTGTGGCCAAATCCGTCGGGCTCACCTGGTGCGACGCTGAATGCCACCACCTTCGACGGCCGTACGCTGCAACTGGTCAACGAGCCGGGCCGCTACGGTCTGGAGAAGCTGATCAACTCGGCGCAACGCAAGCGCCGTCCGGACGGCACGTTCGATCTGTCGTGGACGCAAGGCAACGTGACGGTGGCCGTCAGCATGCGCATCATCAGCACGTCGCAAGCGTCGGGCGGCAGCAGCGACGCGCCGCAACAGCAAAGCCTGCGCGGCTTGCGACTGCCTTCCTCGGTGGCGGACGTGAGCGCCGCGGCGAATTCGGTCAATGCGACGGCCGCGGGTGGGCCAGTACCAACAGGAACACCGGGGGCGCCAGGCGCCGCGCCAGTTGTCGTGCCGGCTTCGCCGGCGGCACGGTCCGCAACGGCGGCCGCCACGGTTTCGAACACAGGGGGTGCGCAATGACGCAAACCGTGCAGGCGCAAATCGCCTACTTCGGCAAGATTCCGTCGCGCGGCGACTTCGTCAAAAGCGCGCATAACCCGCAGTTGCTGGCCACGCTCGACCGCTGGATCGCCGAAGCGATGGAGTTACTCACCGACGATCCGCGCTGGAAGATCGTCTACGAAAACGCCAAGCCGATGCATTTCGCGTTCCTCGGTTCGCGCAGCAAGCTGGCCATTGCCGGCCATATGGTGGCGAGCCAGGATCAATCGTCGCGGCGCTTTCCGTTTCTTGCCGCCACGGCGCTTGAAGTCGAAAAACCACTGACGTTCCTCGCGCACAGTCCACTGGCCTTTGCGCGCCTGTGGTCGCGCATCGCCTCGCAGATGAAGCCGCTGCTCGGTACGAGCGAGCCGGCCGGCGCGTTACATGCGCTCGGCGAAACGCAAGTGCCGATCGAAATCGGCGGCGGCCCGGGCAATCCGCACGACGGCACCTTCAACGACTTCGTCGAACATCAGACGCTCTCCGGCCTCGAACAGATGCTGCTCGCCAGCGGCCATCCGGTGCGTTTGCGCGGCGCGATGCTGGCGCTCGGTTCGCTGCTGCGTCCGGTGA
Organism: Paraburkholderia caffeinilytica; assembly: GCF_046030355.1. GTDB lineage: Bacteria > Pseudomonadota > Gammaproteobacteria > Burkholderiales > Burkholderiaceae > Paraburkholderia > Paraburkholderia caffeinilytica_B. The sequence goes on along the minus strand of NZ_JAQQCQ010000021.1, from coordinate 141,576 downwards.
TGCAAAGCGGTTCATCGCATCTCGAACGCGGGTTGACGCTGCCGCTGCCGAACGATCCGTTCTATCGCTCGCTCGTCGCCGCGTTCTGGCTCGAACTGATCGCACCGTTCGTCTCGCAGGCCGATTTCGAACTGGCGATTTTTATCGGCACGATTGCCGAGCGCGAACGGCTCATCATCGGCTTTAACGGCGCCTCGGCCAAAACGCTGCACAGCGTGGTCGATCCGCAGGCGTACGCGGCACATAACATCGATATCGACGATCCCGAGTGGATCGACGAACACGCACAAAACGACCATGGCATCAGCAAGCTCGTCAGCTATCTCGACCAACCGCAACTGTCGTTGCGTGTCAGCATCGACACGTTCCGCGAAGCCTTCACGGGAGCGTGACACGATGTCGAGCCAACCCATGCGTATAGCCTCGCTTCTGGCGGGCCTTCTCATCAGCGCGTTCGCCCATGCCGACAACGACGGCCCGGCGCGCGTCACGCCGGTCGACAACAGCGGCATTGCGATTCGCACGACGATTCTGCCCGCACCTTCGCCGGCGCAACCGGGCAATGCCGGGCCCGCGGTCAGCACGGCCGGCCTCGCCAGCGGCACCACCGGTGCCGGCACCGGCGCGATCAGCGCATCGCCGCCGCCCGCCAATGCAACGCCGGGCCAGGTGGTGGTAGGCGGCAAGGTACCGGACGAAGCGACCAAGGCGGCGGTGCTCGCGCGTCTGCGCGACACCTACGGCGCGGCCAACGTGGTCGATCAGATCGAAGTCGCCGACGTCGCGACGCCGCCGAACTGGTCCGCCAACGTGCAAAAGCTGATCGGCCCGCAGTTGAAGCAGATCAGCAAAGGCCAGTTGAAGATCGACGGCACGCAGATCGACGTGAAGGGCGAAGTGCACAACGAATCGCAGCGCCAGCAGCTCGCAAGCGATATGGCGAATGCGCTGAACCCGACCTATACGATCAAGAACGGCCTGCGCGTAAGCGCATCGGAACAGGGCCTGCTCGATCAGACGTTGGCGAATCGCACGATCGAGTTCGAGACGGGCAGCGCAACGCTTACGCCACAAGGCCGCGCGATTCTCGATCAGATGGCGGCCGTGTTGTCGAAGATGCAAACGAAGACGGTGGCGATCATCGGCCATACCGACAACGCAGGCAATCGCACCTCGAATATCGCGCTGAGTCAGGCGCGGGCGGACGCGGTGAAGGGTTATCTGGTCGCCAAGGGCATCCCGCCCGAGCAGATGTCGACCACAGGCGTGGGTCCGGATCAGCCGATCGCATCGAACGATACGACCGATGGGCGAGCGCGTAACCGACGTATTGAGTTTCGCGCGGGGTCTTGAGTTGCTGCTTGCTTGACTTGGTGAAAAAAAAGCCTGGCACCGATTTCGCTGCCAGGCTTTTTGTTTGCACTCAATAAAACGCTAGCTGTTTTCTTCGGGCTTTACACCCAACAACTCGCGAATATGCGCGAGTGACCCATCGTCCTTCACCACCGAAGACAACCACTGATGCAACGGCATATCCGCGCATTCCGCCGCCTTGTCCGCAAGGTAAGCGGCCGGGTTATGCGGCTCGGTGCTGCGAAAGAATTTGGCCACAGCACGCAACTGCGCGACGGCTTGCGCACGGCTCTGGATTCCGGCAATCGGGCTGATCGTGGTCGGCATGGTCGTCAACACGGGTTCCTCGCGTTGCGGTGAAGTCTTGAAGGTAGGCTCGGCGCGTTCGTGCTCTTCCGGCTTCGGCGCTTTCGGCGGCGACGCCTCGGCGCTGACACCCAGTTCGCGTGCGAAGCGTTCCGCCAACCGGTAGACGCTTTCGTACGCATCTTTCGCCTGACGGAAGCTCGGCGCTGAATCGGCGGCCCGCTGGTCCAGTTGCTGTTCGAGTGCGAGCATCGCCGCTTCGAACGCTTTCAGATCGACCAGCAGCGTCGCATAGAACGCTGATGGCGTGGCACGTTTCGACGCCTCGATCTGCTCGATGGAAGGCTTGCCGCGCGCGATGTCGTCGGCGTGATCCGGATCTCGCTTGACCGCCTGTGCGACATGCGTGGCCACGTCCCAATCGATCGTGCTGTACGAACTGCCTTGCGAGGACGTGAGTGGCATTGCCCGCAGCAGATCGCCGGTGCGGCTGACCAGCCATGCGACGTTGCCGAGGCGGTATTCGGTGTCGTCGCCTTCGGGCAGCGGATGCACGTGCTCCCAATACTGTTCGCACAGCCCCGTCAGCAGCCCATACCCTTGCGTGAGACCCGTCACGCCTTCTTCGATGGCCAGCGCTTCGGTGAGCCAGACAGCGAGACGCAAGTCCTTGGTCTGCGTCTGCAGCAAGTTGCTGGAGCGTTCGACCACGAAGGGCCAGTCGGCCTCCTTGATATCCGTGACCCATTCGCCCTGATCGAGCGATGGGTCTTCGAATCGGCGCGCGTGCTGGATCGCGTCGAAATCCGCGGAAAACAGCAGGTCTTCGCCGCAAGGCGAGGCATCGCTGATCGGCGCCAGCAGCGTGTTCAGATTAGTCGGCATGACAGAAAGCAATAAGTATCCGGTACTTCGGCATTAAAAAATGGGCAGCGGCAGGAACATGCCGCTTTACACCACTGTGTATTCGAACTCACCCGCCTCGCTCGCACGCACCGCGATACGTTCGATCGCCGCGCCATTCGCCATACGCTCCAGCACCTGCTGCGCGACCTCGGGCAGCAGCGTGCCATTCAGAATGTGGTCGACATTGCGCGCGCCGGAGTCCACTTCAGTGCAGCGCGCCAGCACGGCGTCGACAAGCGATTCGTCCCACTCGAAAACCGCCTTGTGATTCGACTCGATGCGGCGGCGAATCCGCTCCAGCTTCAAATCGATGATTTCGGCGAGCACGTCGTCGGAGATCGGGTAGTACGGCACCACTTTCATACGGCCGAGGAATGCCGGCTTGAACGTCTTGTACAGTTGCGGTCGCAACGTCTCCGCGAGTTCGTCCGCATCGGGCAGTTCTTCGGCGCTTTTGTTCAGGCATGACTGCATCACCGCCTGTGAGCCGACGTTCGAGGTCAGAATGATCAGCGTGTTGCGGAAATCGATCTCGCGTCCTTCTGCGTCATCCATCGTGCCCTTGTCGAACACCTGGAAGAACATTTCCAGCACATCCGGGTGGGCCTTTTCGACTTCGTCGAGCAGCACCACCGAATACGGATTGCGACGCACCGCTTCGGTCAGCACACCGCCCTCGCCGTAACCGACGTAGCCCGGCGGCGAGCCCTTCAGGCCCGACACGCTGTGTGCTTCCTGGTACTCGCTCATGTTGATCGTGACCATCTTGCGTTCGCCGCCGTACAGCACATCGGCGAGCGCTAGCGCGGTTTCGGTTTTGCCGACACCCGAGGGTCCGACGAACATGAACACACCGCGCGGTTTGTTCGGGTCTTCAAGATTCGCACTGGCGGTGCGCACGCGTTGTGCGATCGCATCGAGCGCGTGGTCCTGGCCAATCACACGCGCGGCCAGCAGCGGCTGCAGATTCAGCACAGTCTGGATTTCGTCCTTGATCATGCGGCCGAGCGGAATGCCGGTCCATGAAGCGACGATTTCAGCGACCACGTGGCCATCCACCTGCAATGGAACCATCGGCTGGCCGCCCTGCAATGCATGCAATTCCGCAACCCGCGTGGCCAGCGTCTCGCGCGCCTGCTGCGCCTTGTCGGCTTGCGCGGCATCTGTACTGCTCACGCGCGCGGCGTCGATTTCCGCGCGCAAGCCGACGATCTCGGTCACCAATGCCCGTTCCTTGTCGTAGCGCACCTCGTCAGTGGCCAGCTCTTTCACGTCTTCTTCGCGCAAGCTGCGCAGTTCCGCGAGCCGCTCGTCGTGCGATGCGCCGCTCGCCACTTCACGTTCCAGCGCGGCGATTTCGGCGTCGATGCGTTCGAGCCGTTTCTTCGTGTCGTCGATCGCAGCAGGCGTCGAGCTATGCGCGAGCGCGACTTTCGCGCAGGCGGTGTCGAGTACGCTGATCGCCTTGTCCGGCAATTGACGGCCGCTGATGTAGCGATGCGACAGACGTACCGCTTCGGTGATCGCATCGTCCAGCACGCGGACATTGAAATGCTTCTCCATCAATGCGGCCATGCCCCGCAACATCGCCGCCGCGAGTGTCTCACCCGGTTCTTCGATCTTCACGACCTGGAAGCGCCGCGCCAGCGCCGCGTCTTTCTCGAAGTACTTCTTGTATTCGCTCCACGTGGTCGCCGCGATGGTGCGCAATTCACCGCGCGCCAAAGCCGGCTTCAGCAAATTCGCCGCGTCGTTCTGCCCGGCCTGGCCACCCGCGCCGATGATCGTATGCGCCTCGTCGATAAACAGAATGATCGGATGCGGGCTCTTCTTCACCTCGTCGATTACATTCTTCAGGCGGTTCTCGAACTCGCCTTTGACGCTTGCACCGGCTTGCAGCAGGCCCATATCCAGCACATGCAACGCGACGCCTTTCAGCGGCGCGGGCACGTCGTCCGCCGCAATGCGCAGTGCGAGGCCTTCGACCACCGCCGTTTTGCCGACGCCCGCCTCGCCGGTCATGATCGGATTGTTCTGCCGCCGACGCATCAGGATATCGATGGTCTGGCGAATCTCGCTTTCGCGGCCGATCACAGGGTCGATCTTGCCTTCGCGCGCGCGCTGCGTGAGATTGCTGGTGTAGGTGTCGAGCGCAGGGGTTTTAGAAGGCGCACCGGGTGCTGAATCGGCAGTCGCTGCATCGCTCACACCTTCTGCAGCGTTCTCCGCCGCGTTGCTACGTTCGACCTCGCGCGATCCCGCGGTCATTTCGTCAAACTTGTGCTTCAGATCCGTCACCCGCACTTCGCGCAGCAGCGGCGACATGCGCTCGGCAAACTGCGCGAGGTCCGGCGCCGTCAGCAACGCGAGCAGCAAATGCCCCGAGCGAATCCGTCCAATCTGCGAATCGAGCGACGCGATCAACCACGCCTGTTCGAGCAAATCGATCAGATGCTTCGAAAACACAGGCGTGCGCGTATTGCCCGTCTTCAACCGCTGCAATTCGCGCTCGATATCCGAGCGCAAAGCATGGGCGTCGACCCGGCTCACACGCAGCACCAGCGCGACATCGCTCGCCGGTTCATCCAGCAGCGCTAGCAACACGTGTTCGAGGTCGACCTCATAGTGACCGCGCGCGAGACAGTTGTTCGCCGCGAGCAACGCCGCCTGCCGGCAGGTCGGATTCAGTTTGGCGATCAGGGTATTGAGGGACGTGCTCATGTCGTGCGATCCAGGTCCTGGTTCTATCGTTATGGTCAGTGAATCACGTGCAATTCGTAGCGGGCGTCCGCTCGGTCACGGTCGGCTTCCCGCGTGCACAAAAAGGCGTCCCAGCCGAGGCGCGCGCCGCCGCTCAGCATGCTGGGGCCCACTTCCTTCCGGCGCAGCACCAGAGAGACCTCGTATTCGAGCGTCACGCCGGCGAGCAGCGTCAACATGCGTTCGAGCGCTACCGCGTGGTCGGCACCGGGTAAAAACGCCTCGTAGTCAGATTTGTCGAGTGGTCCGATCACCAGCCGCGCGCGCATGTCGCGCTGCCAGACCCGCTCGCCCGCCAGCGCGGTGGCGCCGAGTGTCGCGTTGACACCACCGAGCACGGTCAATTGATCGCGCGGCACGTCGTACCATTTGCCGACGAACTGCTCGACGCGCACCCGCACCTTGAAGTACTCGGACAGCGTGCGTTGCAAATAGGCCGCTGAAACCGGCCGGTGCCGTGCCGCCAATGCATAACCGGCGATCGCTTCGTCGAATAGCGCGCCTTCGCCGTTTTGCAGACTGTTGCGCGTGTCGTCGTCGGCAACGCCTGCCAGCGCGAGCAACAGCGGCAGATAGCGTTCGTCGCGATCCAGTTCGTAATGAAACGGCAGCCGGTACTTCTTCCACGCCGCGTAGAACAGCGCGGTCGCGCGATTCGAAAATACATCGAAGAATTCGCGCGCGGCCCGGTCGCGCTTGATCTGCTCGCGCGCGATGATCTGCTCGGTGTAATGCAGTGGCAAGGCGCCCTGCCCACCCAGCAAACCAAAAAACGCCGGCGTGATATCGACCTTGTGGAGCGAACCCGTTTCGAGCGCGGCGGTGCGTTGCGGCTTCTCTTTCAGCGCCGCGCCTTCATCGTCGTAAGACTGTGCGCTGTGAATTTCGCTAGGCGGAAACGACATCGACAGCGAATTGCGAAAGGCAATCCGCTGCGCGACGATTTCGCCGGGGCGTCCATTATTCGACGGCGTTTGCTGGGCGAACCACTTCTCGAGAATCCGCACCGCCTGAAAAAATTCGAAGCGATGCGGCTCGTCGAGAAGTTGCTCGACTACGCCAGGATCGATTCGCCGCTGCGCGGTTTGCATCGCAGAATCTCCTCGCCGGTGCGCTTCGACACGACGACCAGTTGCACAAAGCTGTTCAGATGCACGTACAGCCCGAAAAACGTATCGATCACCCGCACGAACGAGGCGAGACTCGTACCGACGAAATGCTCTTCGTCGATCGTCAAGCGAATCTCGATGCCGCGCACGAAGGTCGCAAACGGTTTGCCCGGCAGCCATTGCACCGCTGCGCGCTGCTCGATGCCGACCAGGCCGTCGATATGCCGCGCCGACACTGCCGTGCGCCGCAAATCGTAAAGCACCAGCATTTCCTTGAGCGCCGACAGGCCGCTATTGGCAAGCGACACATGATTCAGCGCCAGATGCGAAATCAGCCGCCAGTGCGAGGCGCGCCCGCGCTCGAAACGCACGCTGGGCGTCGGCCTGCGCAGCATCGCAATGCTGCCGGTCAGTGAACCGCCCTCCAGAAACAGATCGCCGCCTTCAAGGCCCACAGCGAGCCCGGCCGGCAGGTCGCGATTGGTACACGTGAGATCGAGACTCAGCGTATCGGTTTGCGGCGCGGCCGGTTCGAAATCGATATCGACGATCGAGATTTCGGTTTCGTAACCCGGGCTTTTCTGCGCGACCCACTCGTTGCGCCGCGCGAACCAGTAGTGCCCCGCACGGGCGGCTTCGCCATGATGCAGCGAATAGAACGGCCGGAATTCGATCACCGATTCTTCATGCGCCTGTTGCCGGACGAGTTTCACCGAGTCGATCGAATACACCTCGTACGCGAACGCGCGGCGCGCTTCGGCGATCACCGGGTAAGAAATCGCCTGATGACTGATGCGGATCGGTTCGCCGTGCTGTTCGAACAGGTTCACCACCGGCGTGCAGAACAACCGGAAATGATGCGCGGACAACGAATCCAGCAAACGCGCGATATGCGAATCGCTGCGTACTTCCTTGAGCACGACGTGCAGCGTCAGACGCTGGCAGCGGCCGCTCGCGCGCGTCATCGCCGCCAGATTGAAATCGGCGAAATTGAATTTTTCGGGGAACGCGAAGTATTCGGTCAGCAACCGGTACGCCGGATGCGATTTGGCCGGATAGTCGATCAGCGCATCGTCTTCGTCAAAACCCGCTTGTACGACAGGCGATTCACGCAGTTGTGTCCACACGCCGCGGCGGTCAGCTTCGACATACGTGGCCATCGCGTTGACGAACAGGCAGTCCGCCAGCGCCGCGATAAACGATTGTTCGCCGTGCAGGTGCGTGCGCAGCGTGCCGACTTTCAATGCGGAGAGATCGAGCTGCGCCGCCGTCGATTCGAACGTGATGGACACGATCGCCGTGGCATTGCCCGGCAACACGGTCGCACTCGGCGCCATCGCCACCGACGTGTACTTCGCCTCGGAGAGTCGGATCGGCGCCAGCGTCACATCGTAGGCGGTGCGGAAACGGCATTGCACCCCGCGAATCGGGCGCGACTTGAGTTCGGTGCCCCGCTCGACCAGCACCGGTTCGGTCAGATGACTAAGCGCCGCCGACGTACCCAACTGCGCAATCGAACACGAGGGAAACGGCCGCAGGTAGTGCGGATATAGCACTTCCAGCAGCGCTTCGGTGAATTCGGGGTAATCGTCGTCGAGCTTCTTGTTGATGCGCGCGCCCAATAGCGCGAACGATTCGATCATCCGCTCGACGTGCGGATCTTCACAGTGCTCGCCTGACATCGCGAGGCGCGCCGCGATCTTCGGATAGCGTTCGGCGAAATCGCGCGAATAGCGCCGCAGAAATGATAATTCGCGCTCGTAGTACGGCAGCAATTCTTCCATCGATCTATCCCCGAACCTGAACCGTCTCCGCCCAAACTATCGCCACCATTGCGCGTAACGGCGGCGGCAAAGCGGTACTCAAGACACTAAAACGCAGATACTAAAATCCAGCCGCCAAAATCAGGTACTAAAGCTTCGCGCGTGCGCGCGTCACCGAATATTGCAGCGTAGAAGGCTGCAGCATCGCATCGAAACTCACCGGTTCTTCCGCCGGATGCACCACCAGCAGCGCCTGAATCGCAAAGTTCAACGCGTTGGTGGATTGTTCGTTCAATTCGAGCGTGACCGCTACCTGCTGCAAGCGCGGCTCATGCCGTGCGATTGCCTGTTGAATCGACTTGCAGATAAACGTACGGTCGTAGTGACTCGCGAGGCTCAAGCCCGCGAAATCGTTCAGGCCGTAGGTAAGCACCGAGCGTTGACATTCCGGCAGCGCCGCCAGTTCGTGCTCGGTCAGGGCGATCCGCGTATTCAGGATCGCCTCGACGTCGCGTGCGACGGTGGCCTTCAACTCGTCCAACGACAATTGCCGCATCGCCGGAGAAGCCGGCAGATGCGGTTCGTCGTCGAACAGCTTGTCGAGAAAGCTGGGTTCGAAGCGTTTCATCAGCGTCCGAAAAACCGGTTCGACGCGAGGCGCACGCGGCGTGCGTCAACCTTTTCAGGCCGCGCGCCGCGTGTGCCCCGGCATCAGACCGCGTACGTCTTGTCGTTTTTCGTCAGGCTCCACGCGCCTTGCGCGTTGCCGCCCTGGTTGCCGCCGATCTTCTGCTGCGTGTACTTCCACTGCACGGCAGCGTACTTCAGCGAGAACTGTTCGGTCGGCAGGCCTTCGCCCACCACGCTCGGCGTGGCGCTCGAGATGATCACGTACTTGAGCTTCACTTCCAGGTACTTGATGCGATTGCCTTCGCCGTCCGAACGCATGAAGTCGATCGTCACTTCGTCGAACGTGGTGCCGCCCGATGCGTGTTGATAGATCAGCGGGCTGACCACGTCGATGTCTTTCGTGAACTGCATGTCCGCGTGCTCGCAACGCTCGGACGTATGACCGCCTGCCGTCGAAGCCGTTGCCGAACGCGGTTGCGTAATCGAGTGGCTCCACGAATCGATTTCGATCCAGCCAGCATGATCTTTATCGGCAGACTCGCCTTTGATCGCCGGATTGCCGAATTTTAAATAGATGTCCTTCATAACTCATCGACTCCCCAAAGAGGTGGTTTTAACAGCTAACCCGCGCGGCCGGCACGGGTTTTCTGGCTTCGTTTATGAATTTGCCGGTTTCGGCAGGTCAGCGACAAGCCGCAAAGAGATCGACAGCTCGTCCAGTTGAAAGTGCGGGCGCAGGAACGCGACCGAACGATACGCACCAGGCTTGCCCGGAATCTCCGAGACCTGTATCGATGCCTCGCGCAGCGGGAACTGCGCTTTCTGCTCCTGGGTCGCGTTGTCGTCCAGCAGCACGTACTGCGAGATCCAACGGTTCAGGAATACTTCGACGTTCTGCGCCGATGCGAAGCTGCCGATCTTGTCGCGCATCATCGCCTTCAGGTAGTGCGCCACGCGCGATACCGAGAAGATGTACTGCAGCTGCGCGGACAGCACGGCGTTCGCATTCGCGCTATCGGTGCTGTATTTCTTGGGCTTCTGCACCGATTGCGCGGCGAAGAATGCCGCGTAATCCGAGTTCTTGCAGTGCACGAGCGGAATGAAACCGAGGTCGCTCAGTTCCTTTTCGCGGCGATCGGTAATCGCGATTTCGGTCGGGCATTTCAGCGCGACTTCGCCGTCGTCGGTCTTGAACGTGTGGGTGGGCAGGTCTTCCACCAGACCGCCGCCTTCCACGCCGCGAATCGCCGCGCACCAGCCGAAGTCGTCGAACGCGGCTGTCAGACGCGCTGCGAAAGCCCACGCTGCGTTACACCACAGGTATTTGCTGTGATCGGTGCCGTCCACGTCTTCGACGAAGTTGAAGCCTTCCGCAGTGGCGCCGTCTTTCGGATTGAAAGGCAGGCGACCGAGGAAACGCGGCAAGGTTAGGCCGACATAGCGCGAGTCTTCGGAGTCGCGGAACGACTTCCACTTCGCGTATTCGACGGTGTCGAACACCTTGCCGAGATCGCGTGGCTTGCCCAGATCGGCAAACGTCTCGAGACCCATTAATTCAGGCGACGCCGAGGCGATGAACGGTGCGTGCGCCGCGGCAGCAACATGCGCCATCTGTTCGATGAAATACACGTCTTCAGGCTGACGCGTCACTTCGAAGTCGCCAATGATCGTGCCGAACGGTGCGCCACCGAAGGTGCCGAACTCTTCCTCATAGACCTTCTTGAAGAGCGCGCTCTGATCGAATTCGATAGCGTTCTTGAAGTCGCGCACGAGGTCGCGTTTCGGCGCGTGGAGCGCCTTGATCTTGACTGTCGAGCCGGTATTGCTTTCCTTGCAGAGGTAGTCGAGGCCGCGCCACGTGCTTTCCATGCGCTGGAATTGCGGCGCATGCATCACCGCGCTCAATTGCGCGGAGATCAGGCGGTCGAGTTCCGCGACGCGCGCGTCGATGGTGGCCGAGAGGTTGTCAGACACCACCACGGTGCCGTCGAGCACCTGGTGCACAAGTTCGCCGATCAGGTCTTTCGCGCGCGCATGTTCGGAATCGGACTTCGCCACCCGGCTTTTCTCGACGATTTCGTCGAGCAGCGTGGATTCCGTGCCGCCTTGCGCGGTGGCGAGTTGGGCTGCTGCCGTTTGCTGGTTCATCTCACACCCCGTACGTACTTATTCGCCCTGCTTGTCGTGATCCGGCGCACCGGCGTGCTGGTCTGCTGCGTTGCCCTGATCTTTCGCCAGCGTCTGCAGTTGCTGCGTGTTGTTGAGCACCTCGCTCAGCAGGTCCTCGAGCTTGTCGTTGCCAGCCAGCTTGTTGCGCAGGTCGGCGAGCTTCGAGCGCGCTTCGAGCAGACGGCGCAGCGGCTCGATTTGCGCGACTACCTCATCCGGATTGAAATCGGCCATTGACTTGAAACGCAGGTCGACGGCAAATTTGCCGCCCGCTTCGCTCAGGCGGTTTTCCACCTGAAACGCGGCGCGCGGCTCGATCGCTTTCATCACGTCGTCGAAATTGTCGCGATCGATATTGACGAACTTGCGATCGCGCAGCTTCGGCTGCTCGACTTCGGACTGGCCTGCCAGATCGGCAATCACACCGACGACGAACGGCAGTTCCTTCACCTCGATCGCATCGCCGCGCTCGACTTCATACGTCAGTTGAACGCGGGGTGGCCGCACTTTTTGCAAACGTTTTTGAATACTTTCTTTCTTCGCCATCGTCGGCTCCCGGATGCAGATGGATCAGGCGTGGGGCTCAGCGCAGCGCGCTGAACGGATCGGACGCGCCGCCGCTTTGCGCGGCTTTGGCGGGTGCCGCAGGCGCCGGTGCGGCGGGAGCAGCGGGAGCAGCCGGCGACGTGGCCGGAGCCGCGGCGCTGGTGGTCGCGTCCGGCGTATCCGCGGGCTTGCCCTTGGCGACGTGGCGAATGATGCGTTTCTTCTTCACGGCGGGCTTGTCGTTCGGGTCAGGCGGGAACAACGTGGCTTCGCCGAGCGTATCGCGCAACTGCTTGGCGAGCGCCTGCGCGTCCGACTTCGCATCGCCCGCGAGCGATGCGTCCTGACGCAGTTCGCCGAGCGATTGCGTGGCCACGCGCAGGCCGGCTACCGCCAGCACGCTCTTGGCCTGGCGATCCGTCTGATCGCGCTGCAACGCTTCTTGCGCGGCGACGATGGCCTGACCGTAATGGCCCTGCGTGAACTGGATTTGCGCGATGCGCGACCACGGTTCTTCACGTGTCGGATCGGATTTTGACAATTGCTGATAAAGCGCGATGGCGCGATCCTGATCACCACCCTTGGCGACGGTATCCGCGTCCGCGAGTTGCTTATTAAAAGCCTCCGGTGTGGTCGCTGTATTGTTGCCTTGTGTCGCGCAACCGGCAATCACGCCGCATGCCAACACTACCCCAGATAGTTTTACTAACAGACGCTCATTCATCGTTTTTCACCGACGTGCGATTTTTTTAATTCAAGGAGAAACCGGATTTTGCTTTGCTTCAACTGCGCGGGTATAGTACAGGCCAATTTTCGATAATTCAACTTTCGTGTGAAGAAGCATTGCACAAAAAAATGCATGTGGATGATTTAAACGAAACAGGCAGAAATTGTTTCCTGGTGCAATAGTCGCATTGCGGAGAACGGAAAAAATTTCCGTACACCGGTCTGCAAAGAGCCGAGTGCGGGAGAACAATGCGTCTTGCATAAAGCGGCATTACGCGGCATAGCGTTGCTGCAAATTTTCCGGATTGAATTCGTTATTGATGTTTTGACGGGGGACGGCGCCGAGCCGGTCGATGTATATGAATTCGCGTCTTGTTCGCCATGCATCGCTATTGATTGCCAGTGCCGCGGCGTGCGCGTTGCTGGGCGGCTGCGCGGCCGCCGTGCCGGCGCTGGGAGCCGCTGCCAACGCGGTTCTGCAGGCGAGCGGCCTCGGCAAGCCCGAGGTGCCGGACGCACAAAAACCGCCACGCGATGTCGGCCTCACGTTATATGCCGCGCCGAATCTGAATGCCGCCAATGACAAACGCCCATTAGCGCTGGTCGTGCGGCTTTATGTTCTGAAAGACCCCACTTCATTCCAGCAGGCGCCATTCGACGCATTTACCGATCCGGCCAGGGAAAAGACCCTACTCGGCGGCGATCTGCTGGGTGTGCGCGAAGTGACACTGATCCCCGGTCAACGTTACGTCGTGACAGAAAAAGTCTCGCGTGAAGCGCAGGCATTCGGTATCGTCGCTCTATTTCGCGATCCGGCGATGCAACGCTGGAAATTCGCCTTCGACCCGGCGAAGTCGGAGAAATCCGGCATAATGATCGGGCTGCATAACTGTGCAATGACGGTGACCAACGGTACGGTGATCCCGCCAGAACAGGGATTGCCCGCCCAGCCGTTAAATATGCTGTCTTCGGTAAGCTGCGGCTAAAGATGCCGCGCAAATACGATTTAACAGTTTTTAGAGAATTAACAATGTGGCGTTGGAATCGGTTATCTCCGGACGCGCCACACGCTGAACGCATATAACAGGTTTGAGATGAGTTATTCAGCAAAAGTGCTCTGGGGGGAAGGCCTGTTTCTGAGGCCGCAGCATTTTCAGCGTCAGGACGCCTATCACGAGGCACGCCTGTTCGAATCGATCCAGGCAATCCAGCCGTACAACTGGGGCGTGCGTTCGGCGCGCCTCGACCGCGACGCGCTCGGCAGCAATGTGCTGCGCGTGAGCGAACTCTCGCTGGTGTTTCCGGATGGCGCGCTCTACTCCGCGCCGCAAGCCGACGGACTGCCGCCGCCGATCGCGCTCGACACGCTGCCCGACGGCATCAATGAGTTCACTTTTTATCTCGCGCTGCATCCGTTGCGCGAAGCCGGCGCAAATTATTCGCAAGACAGCAATGCGGGTTTCGTGTCGCGTTATGTCAGCGAGCAGACGCCCGTGGCCGATCATTTCACGGACGCCGCCGAAGCCGACATCACCTTCCTGAAGACCAGCGTTAAACTCATTGCGCATAGCGAGCCGCGCGACCAGTTGCTGTCGGTGCCGCTCGTGCGCGTGCGCCGCACGGCCACCTCGGGTTTTGAAATCGACGACACGTTCGTGCCGCCCTGCCTCGCCATCGACGCGTCGCCGATCCTGCATCAGCGGCTGCGCCAGCTGATCGACGCGCTGCAGGCCAAAGTCAACGCGCTGTATGGTTTTCACCGCGAACCCACCAAGAACATCATCGAGTTCCGTTCGGGCGACATCGCCTCGTTCTGGCTATTGCACACCGCGAGCGCCGCGTTCGCCTCGCTCGCGCATCTGTATCAGCATTCGGCGCTGCATCCGGAACGTCTGTTTCAGGAATTGCTGCGTCTGGCCGGCCAGTTGATGACGTTTTCGAAGGGCTATGCCTTATCCGATCTGCCGGCTTACCGACATGACGATCCGGGCCCCGGTTTTGCGCGTCTCGACACGATCCTGCGCGATCTGCTCGAAACCGTGATCTCCACGCGCTACTTCGCCATCTCGCTCGAAGAAGTGCGCCCGTCGTTTCATGCGGGCCGTCTCGATTCGGGCAAGATCGACGACAAGACCCTGTTCTACATTGCCGTCTCCGCGGATATGCCCACCGCCGAACTCGTCGAAGCCGTACCCGCCCGCTTCAAGGTCGGTGCGCCGGACGACGTCGACAAGCTGGTTCTCTCGGCCATGCCGGGCGTGCGCCTCGTCTACACGCCACAAGTGCCGCCCGCCATTCCGGTGCGGCCGGGCGCGTGCTACTTCTCCTGCGAATCGCGCGGCGCCCTGTATGACCGCATGTTGCAGGCCCAATCGGCAATGATCTACGCGCCGTCGGGCATCAACGATCTTCAACTCGAACTGATCGCCGTCACATCATGAGCTACGCGCCTTCCCTGTTTGGCGGCAGCACGCCTGCCGCGACGCCCGCCCCCATGACCGAGCCGAGCTATCAGGTCCGCTCGCTGCTCGATCTGCTGTACGACGGTTTCTTCATGCTGTTTTTGCTGAAGAACGGCCGCGAGCCTGGCGAGGCGCACGAATTCAGCCAGCGCATCCAGCAGTTTCTCGGCGACTTCGAGCGCGGTGCGAAAAAACTCAATGCGTCGGCGGAAGATGTCTACGCATCCAAGTTTGCGTTCTGCGCCGCGATCGACGAATCGGTGTTGTCGTCGACTTTCAAGATTCGCACGGAATGGGAACGCCGGCCGCTGCAACTGGTGCTGTTCGGCGAGCAACTGGCCGGCGAGAAATTCTTCCAGTATCTCGAGGAATGCCGTGCGCAAGGCGCCGCGCGTTTGCAATCGCTCGAAGTGTTCCATATGTGCCTGCTGCTCGGCTTCCAGGGCAAGTATCTGCTCGAAGGACCGGAAAAGCTCGCCTATCTGACCGCGCGCATCGGCGACGAAATCGCTCACATGAAGGGCAAGCGCGCACCGTTCGCGCCGCATTGGCCGTTGCCGGATCAGGTCGCCCACCGGCTCAAGCGCGAGGTGCCGTTGTGGTCAATCGGTGCGGTGTTCGCGCTGGTTGGGCTGCTCGCTTATCTCGGCCTGAATACGTATCTGCGCGATCAGACGTTGCGCACGCTTGCGCCGTATTCGCAGGTGGTCAAGCTCGGGCCGCAATCGGCCACGTTGACGATTTCGTTGCCGTAGGCCAGAACGGCTCACACGTAACAAAAAAGGCGGCTCGCAAAAACGGGCCGCCTTTTTTCAATGCCAGTCGCACAGGTCAAAGCGCCGACGTACCCCCGACGCCTACTGACCGCCTGCTCTGCTTACTGCGATTCTTCCGCCCACACGGCGTTTTCACGCGCCATCAGCGCCGTCGACGCAGCCGGTCCGAACGTGCCGGCCGTATAGCCACGCGGCTTGTCGCCCGACTTGCTCCAGCCTTCCAGAATCGGTTCGGCCCATGCCCATGCGGCTTCGAGTTCGTCGCGGCGCATGAAATGGGTAAGGCGGCCGCGAATCACATCGATCAGCAAACGCTCATACGCTTCCGCGCGACGCTCGGTGAAAGCCTGCTGCAGATCCAGATTCAGATT
The DNA here is from genome assembly GCF_046030355.1 of Paraburkholderia caffeinilytica. Lineage (GTDB taxonomy): Bacteria > Pseudomonadota > Gammaproteobacteria > Burkholderiales > Burkholderiaceae > Paraburkholderia > Paraburkholderia caffeinilytica_B. The sequence continues at coordinate 125,699 of NZ_JAQQCQ010000021.1, read as the reverse complement.
CACCGGCAGCATGTGCATGCCGCTGCCCGGTTCCTTCGCGAGCATTTGCAGCTGGATCGACTCTTCCGGCTGTAGCTGGATCACGAGACGGTTGCCGTAGTTGCGCCCACCGCTCGGAATGATCGAGAACGGCAACTCGGAAAACTCGATGACGATTTCCGACACCTTCTTCTGCATACGCTTGCCGGTACGCAGGTAGAACGGCACGTTGGCCCACCGCCAGTTGTTGATATGTGCGCGCAACGCGACGAAAGTCTCGGCGCGGCTGCCGGCCGGCACGTTGTCTTCCTCGAGGTAGCCCTTCACCGGCTCGCCATTTACCGCACCGGCCGTGTACTGGCCGCGCACGGTATCGCGCGCAATATCCTCGGGCGTCATGGGACGCAGCGAGCGCAGCACCTTGAGCTTCTCGTCGCGCACCGCGTCCGGATCGAGCGACACCGGCGGCTCCATCGCGACGATGCACAGCAATTGCAACAGGTGGTTCTGCACCATGTCGCGCAGCGCGCCGGTTTTATCGTAGAAGCCCGCGCGGCTGCCCACGCCGACCTCTTCGGCCACGGTGATCTGCACGCGCTTGATATACGGCGCCTGCCACAGCGGGCCGAAAATCGCATTGCCGAAGCGCAGCACCATCAGGTTCTGCACGGTTTCCTTGCCGAGGTAATGGTCGATCCGGTAAATCTGCGCTTCGCTGAAATGCTTGCCGACCGCCGTGTTGATCTCCTGCGCGGACGCCAGATCGTGGCCCAGCGGTTTCTCGAGCACGACACGCGAATTCTCGTCGACCAGTCCCGCCGCCGAAAGGTTGTCGCAAATATTCGTGAACAGGTCCGGCGAGGTCGCGAGATAGAACACGCGCCGCACGCCTTCGCGCGACACTTCCTTCAGACGCTGGTAATCCTCGATCGAATCGACGTCCATCCGCACGTACTCGAACAGTGCGAGGAATTTATCCCAGGCGGCGGCATCGAACGCCTTCTTTTCGATGAAGGGCTTCGCCTTCGCTTCCATGAATCCGGTGATGTACTCCTCACGCGACCACGGCTTGCGGCCGATCGTGAGAATGCGGGTATCCGGCGGCAGATTGCAGTGCAGATGCGCCATGTAGAGCGCGGGCAGCAGCTTGCGGAACGACAGGTCGCCGGTGCCGCCGAAGATGATCATGTCGAGCGGCAGGTCGGGGGTGGCAGAAGCATGTTGGGTCGTCATAGCGCGGTCGCAGCGTCGTGGTAGGCGTCAAATCAACGGACAAAGGGCAAAAAAACGCCGGCGGACCGGCGCTTTTTTCTGGCAAACGCCTATGGTGCAACGTTTTGAGATTGTTTGCACGGCAACATGTGCCGCAGGTTGGCGCAAGATGCCAACCCGAACTGGCGAACCCTAACGCGCCGGGCGCGGCGAACGGGCCGCGATCAGCCGCCTGACAAGGCTTCGCGCGCCACGCGGCAGGCCGCCAGATCCCACGCCGCACAGCCGACGCTTTTGAAAACAATGGGTCGTTTCGACGGTAATAACGCGGCGTTTTCCACCACGGTGGCAATTCCACCGACTTGCGACCAGTCGACACCGGCCTGGATGAAATCACCGGCCTCGTGCCTCGCGCCGGCTTCGTCGTCGACGAATAGCGCGCTGCCTGCGATCGTGCGCGCGCCGATCTCGACCATGGCCGGCGTGAACGCGCCCACGCCGATCACCAGCCGGTCCGCGCGCGCGGCTTCGTCGTAGACGGCCTGCTTGCTGGTGGTCAACGCGATCACCACGTCGATTGAATCGGGCGTGGTCGCATCAGGGTCGGCCAGCGGTTGCAGTTCGCGCACTTTGCCGCCGTGCGCACCGTGCGTGCCATGTGCGGCGCAAAACGCTTCGGCCCGCGCGGGCGCACTGCCCTTCACCCACACGCGTGCGTCGGGAAACAGTTCGCCGATCGCTTCCAGATGATTCGCCGCCTGCGTGCCGGTGCCGATCAGCAGGAATTCACGCGGCCTGGTTGTCGCGAAAGTGCGTACGCCGAGCATCGACATCGCCGCCGTGCGACGCCCGGTCACCGTCGGGCCATCGAGAATGAAGAGCGTCTCGCCGGTGTCGGCGTCGAAGGCCATCACCTGGCCATGGATCGTCGGGATGCCGCGCGGTCTATTGCTCGCGCACACGTTGACCAGCTTGTGGATCGCGAGATCGGGCGCGGTGGCCGGCATCGACAGCATGATGCCGCCGTCGTTGAGCGGCACGACGAGCCGTTCAGGACTCGCGATGCGTTGCTGCGCGTAGTCGATATTCGCGCGCTTCAATGCGTCGACGAGCGTCGCATACGGAATCAGCCGCGCAGTGGCGGCGGCGTCGAAAATCTGCGTGGTCGGGTGCGTCATAAGGGGCTTTTCCTGTCCAGGCAAGTTGATGCGTTCGATTCAGCGCACCAGAAAACCGTAAGTCAACGGATCGCGTTCGTCGACGATCCAGTTTGCAAAACCGTACACGTGCGCATCGCCTTCGATCTCCGTGATCACCGCGTCGAAGCGGTCGAGCTTCGTCTCCGACAACACGCAGCCGCGGAAAATCGTGCCGATCACCGATTCGTTGACCAGCGTCTCGTCGCGTCCCAACTCACCGCGCAAATAGAGTTGTGCGACGCGGCCGGCGGTGCCGGAGCCGGTCGGCGAACGGTCCACTTCCCGGTCGGCGAATACGCAGCAATTGGCCTGCGTGGAGCCGGCGTGACGCGGCGCGTTGTCGATGATCGTGCCGTAGATGTGATTGACTTCCGGAATCAGGGGATGCTCGACCTTGAAGGCCGCGTTGGCCGCGCGTTTGACTTCGTCGCCGAACTGGATCAGCCGATCGATCTCGGCTTCACGCACGTTCAGATCGAAGGGCTTGCCCGACGTGTAGAAATAGAACGCGCCGCCGAAGGCGATATCGCCGCGCACTTCGCCAAAGGTCGGCGTGTGCACCGTCACGTCGCGCTGCCAGATGAACGACGGCACGTTGACGAAGCGCACGTGCCCCGCCTGCTCGCCGTCCCATTGCACGAATGCTTCGATGAAGCCGCACGGCGCGTCAATACCGACGCGCGTTTCCGGTTCGCTGCGCTCGACCCAGCCGAGCGCAGCGGCCGCGGTCGCGAGGGCGATCACGCCATGGCCGCAATGGTCGCTATAACCCTCGTTGTGCACGAAGATCACACCGAAGTCCGCGCCTTCGCTCACCGGCTCCGTCAGATAACCGCCGTACATATCGGCATGGCCGCGTGGCTCGAACATCAACGCACGGCGCAGGTGATCGGCGTGCTCCTTGAGCCACGCGCGCCGCTCAACAATGGTCTTGCCGGGAAACTTCGGCAAGCCGCTCGTGACAATACGAAACGGCTCGCCGGCGGTGTGCACTTCGACCGTGCTGATCATGCGGTTCAGTTTCATGCTGACGGCCTTCCTGCTGGTGGAAAAGGGAAAACGTTAGGGAAAACTTCGGCGCGTGGACCCGGTCGTGCTCCTGGCATCAGGCACTCGCCGCTGGACGCTCCGTTCACGTTCGGCTCGCAGTCGGCTCACGTTTCGGTTTCGTCCACATGGCGCGATGACTGGATCACCATGAGCAAATCCCCTGATTCGATCGGACACGGCGCGTCTTCATAGAACGACAGCATGCGCCCCGCGCGTATCAGTCCGACCACCACTGCGCCCGGCAGCGCATTGCTCCAGCGGCCGACTTCCAGGGCCGTTGCCGGACGTTCCACCAGATTGACACGGCCGCGCGCCGACAGCAGATCGTTGACGAACGGCACGATGTAGTTGCTGCCCACCGCGTCCGCGAGCAGCAGTCCACCGATCTTGGTTGACGATACGATCACATCCGCGCCGGCCTGGCGCAACTGGCGCTGGTAGGTTTGCTCCTGGATCCGCACGACGATCTTCGTGTCCGGCGCGACGCTGCGCACGGTCAGCGTGAGCAGGATCGCGATGGCGTCGTCGCTGACGGCGATGATGACCGCTTTGGCGATGCGCGCCTGCGCCTGCTGCAACAGATCCTCCCGCGCCGGATCGCCGAGCAGGCCTGCCACGCCCAGCGCCGTGGCCGCTTCGAGCGCCGCCTGCTGCGAATCGATGACGACGATCGACTCCGCGGCGAAGCCGCTTTCCAGCAACTCGCGCACCGCGACCGACCCGCTCAATCCGTAGCCGCACACCACGACGTGATCGCGCAACTGTTTTTGCAAGCGTTTCATACGGAATTCCTCGATGACGCGTTGAATGACGAACTGATAAGCGGTGCCCAGAAACACGAACCAGATAACGATACGGATCGGCACGATGAAGAAGGCGTCGATGAGGCGCGCACGGGCGGTGACCGGCACGATATCGCCATAACCGACGGTGGCGACGGTGACCATCGTGAAGTACATCAGGTCGACGATGCCGAGCACCTTGCGGTTGGCGTCGCGCAGGCCGTCACGGTCGAGATAGAGCACGGCGAAGGCGAGCACGCACAGGCCGAGCACGAGGTAGATACGCCGCAGCAGCACGCGCTGCGGCGAGGCCGCGGGGCGCGTAAACAGCGTACGGGCGCGCGGCGCCTGCCAGGGCGTGCGGGCACGGCGCGGCAGGCGAAAGCGTGGCGGGCGTGGCTGCGGGTGTGGCTGGTCAGACACGCGGCTACTCCGGGAATCGGGACAAGCGATTCTACGACGCCCGGCGCGCCGTGGGGCCGGATCGTGGGATCGTGGGATCGTGGGATCGCCGGATCGCGGGAACGCGGGAACGCGGCTGCAGCCGGGAATTAGCGCAACTCACTGAAAAGCAGCGGCGCGCCGCCGCTGCGTTCATTGCGAGGCGGCTTTGGCATCGTCTTTCTTGCCACCCTTGAACATCGCACGGCACGCCGGACTGAGTTCGTCGAGGTGCTGTTTCATGCAGGCGGTGATTTTTTCCTTGTTCGGAATGTCGGTGGCGCAGAAATGCATCGCGTCGCCGCGGCAGGCCTTGGCCTGATCGTCCTCGGTGGCCGCATGCGCTGCGGTGACGGCGCCGAGCGCGACGAGGCTGGCGGCAAGCACGGCATAGGTTCGCTTCATGACGGGTTCCGGTATCGCAAAAGTCGGTATGAAGCTCCTCAGCAGAAAACGGGCCCGATCAGTACGCTTGCCGTGCGGCTTGCCTGCTGCGGCGTCTAGCCCACCATGCGGGTGAGCGTCATGCCACGCCCTGCATAGAAACGCGCCATGGTTGCGAACGGCAGATAGACATCCGCCTGGTGAGGCGCAATACCCGATGGATTATGAAACCATACGCCATCGCGATCGCGCCCGTGCAGCAGGATCAGATGCCCGCCCTGGCGCTGATTCGGCCGCTCCGGATAGCGGATCTCGGGGCTCACCGAGACGATCGCCAGCGTGTCGCCGTCGATGCGCGCGGCGATCTCTTCGAGCGGCGCCTGCGGCAGCACCTCGACCTGAATGCCGAATGCCTCGCCGATCCAGTCGGCGAACGGCCGGTAGATCAAGCCGTCGACGCCGCCGTCATCGCGCAACCGGTACACGCCGTGGCGCAACGCTTCATCCAGCAACGCGGCGCGCGGCGCGTGTTCGATGCGCCAGTAGTCGAGTGCGGATTCGAGGCAGGTCAGACCGCACAGGCGTTTGGCCCAGAAACGGTAACGTTCCGGGTCAGCAAAACCGCTGCGCTGCCAGTCCGGATCGTCGCATGGGTCGCCCTGTTGTTCGACGATATGGCGCACCCATTCGGGGCTGCCCCATTGCGTGTGATACGGCACCTCGGTATGGCGTAGTGTCGGTCGGTTCATCGGTTGCGCGGAGTCGGTAGAAAATATTTTCACAGCATGCTACCCGGCCGTCCCGCCAGCGGGACACGCAAACGGAATTTATTCGTCATGCAGATATTTGCCATTTATTCGCCAGACAGATATTTGTCGAATATGCGTCACACGAATATTTGACAAATATCCGTGTGACGCATAAAGTGCATTTATTCGTTACGCGGATAATTTACCATGATCCACCTCGTCGCCTCGCCTGACCAGATGGCCCAACTGCTGGCGGCCGGCCGGCGCCAGGCCGGCTTCACGCAGGCCGAAGCCGCCGCACGCATCGGCGTCAGCCAGAGCCGCATCTCGGCGCTGGAAACCGACGCCACCGCCCTCACCCTCGCCCAATTACTGGCGCTGTGCGGCGCCTACGGCCTGCAATTGCAGGTGCGCGACAAAAACCAGCCGGTGCCTGAACCGGCGCCTTTGATCGAGTGGTAAGCATGGGCCGTCAAACTCATTCGCGGGCGCTTTCGGTATGGGCTAACGGCGAGCGCGTCGGCGTCTGGCGTCTGCCCACCCGCGGCCCCATGGAGTTCGCCTACGATCCCGCATGGGTCGCCTCGCCCGCGGGCCGGCCGCTTTCGCTCTCACTACCGTTTACGCCCAGCAATGTGACGCACAAAGGGCCACGGGTACTCAACTATTTCGACAATCTGCTACCCGACAGCGAGGCGATCAGAAAGCGCATCGCCCAGCGCTACCAGACCGATACGCTCGATGCGTTCGACCTGCTGCAAGCCATCGGCCGCGATTGCGTGGGCGCGGTTCAGTTGCTGGCCGTTGACGACGCGCCGGCCGGCGTCGAACGGATCGAGGGCACCCCGCTCTCCGACAGCGAGATCGAAACCATGCTGGCGCGCACCGTCAGCACGCCCGCCCTTGGCGCCGCCGACGACGCGGACGATTTCCGCATCTCGCTCGCCGGCGCGCAGGAGAAAACCGCCCTGCTGTGGCACGACGGCAAGTGGCAACGCCCGCATGGCGCCACGCCCACCACGCATATTTTCAAACTGCCGCTTGGGCTGGTCGGCAACAAACTCGCCGACCTCAGCACCTCGGTCGAAAACGAATGGCTGTGCCTGCGGATTTTGCGCGCCTATGGCTTGCCGGTGGCCAACACCGAGATCATGACTTTCGGCAAGCAGCGCGTGCTGAGCGTCGAACGCTTCGACCGGCAATTGCATTCGAGCGGCCAATGGCTGCTGCGCCTGCCACAGGAAGACTTCTGCCAGGTGTACGGCGTGCCCTCGCATCGCAAGTACGAAAACGAAGGCGGTCCGGGCGTCCTGGACCTCGCGCGGATTCTCCAGCAATCGGTGTCGGCGCAACAGGACATCGAGACGCTGCTGGCCAGCCAGATTCTCTTCTGGATGCTGGCGGCGCCGGACGGCCACGCCAAGAACTTCAGCATTCGCCTGCTGGCGGGCGGCCAGTACCGCCTGACGCCGCTTTACGACGTCATGTCGATCTGGCCAGTGGAAGGCAGCGGCCCGAACCAGTGGTCATGGTTCAAGGCCAGGCTCGCCATGGCAATGTGGTCGCGCAGCAAACACGACGCCTTTCGCGACGTGCAGCGGCGCCACTTCAATACCATGGCGCTGAGATGCTCATACGGTGCGAACGCCGAGCCGTTGATCCAGAGGCTGATCGAACAGACACCGGAGGTCATCGCCCGGGTCTCGGCCGAATTGCCCGAGCGCTTTCCGGGCAAGGTCGCCGAGCGGATTTTCAAAGGTCTGAAAAACTCAGCGGCCAGGCTCGACAAGATGCCGCCGGCGCAATGACGCATGAGAAAAAATTCAATCGGAATTACTTACAGATTCCGTCCGGTTAATCGGTAAAATACATCCAATGCTAAAAGCATAAACGGATCGCCGAATTTGTTTGTTCGCATCTCGCACCGACAGATTCGGCGGCGGTCATACCGAAACTCAGGCCGTGAAACTTTTTACTGTACATTTGCTGTCCCCTGTGTAGCCGCCTCAATACGCATCCAATGTGCATGGGCGCGCCGCGCGCGCCGTATCGCATGCCCCAGCCACCCTTCAAGAAGGCAGATCTTCGCGCAGTATGACCAACGAAACACACTCACCTGACTCCATTGCCGTCGCCGAGCGCGTGCGCGAGTTGATGAGCCGGCATGGAATCGGCAAACGCCAGCAAACCACTGAGCTATGCCGCATCCTCGATCTGAGTTTTTCGCAGGGGCACCGCAAGCTGCGCGGCAACAGTCCGTGGACCCTCTCGCAGATCAAGAAGGTGGCCGAGGTGTTCGGCGAACCTGCCGCTCAGCTATTCGGCGCACAGTCGCTCGATCCGGGCATGGTCGGCGCCATCGCCCAGGAGGCGGTGTTCTGCGTCGGCCCGCTCGAGCTGGCTTGCACCGCGTGGGTCGGCGCCGCGCTCGAACCGGGCAGCCGCCCTGAATTCGTCGCGTATTCGAAGTTGGGCCAATGGCGCGTGGCGCGTCACGACGGCACGCTTTACCAAAGCGCGTACGAAGTCCACAAGATCGAGATCTATCCGCGCCGTGCCGAAACCGACAAGCCGACCATCGCCGTGGTCGACGACGATCGTGCCTCCGCCGACAACCTGCGCGATTATCTCGAGCGCAGCGGTTTCGCAGCGGTGGCGATTTACGGCCTCGCGGCATTCACCGAACAACTGCAAACGCAGATCTTCGACGGCATCGTGATCGACTGGCTGTTCGGCTCGCAAACCTCGGCGGCGGCAATCCGCGCGGTGCGGGCGTCGGAGAATCCGGACGCGCCGATTTTCGTGCTGACGGGCGAATTGCTGACCGGCAAGGCCAGCGAATCGGAAATCAGCGAGGTGATTCGCAATTATGACGTTGCATGCTATGAAAAGCCGGCACGCATGGCGATCCTGGTCGCCGATCTGTCCAAGCGTCTCAACCGGCCTTGACGTCGACCTTGGCGCGCCGGCAAGCGGCTGACGGTGCGTGCTCAGGTTGAGCACGCCTCCATCTGCGTTGCCCCAAGGCGTCTCGTTACGCCGTATGCCGCGAAGCCAAAGCACGCTGCAACGCGCTGCGCAGCTCCTCGTAATGTACCGGCTTTAATAACGCGTCGAAGAACGGCTGCGAGCCGGCCTCTCCCCCTTCCCCTGACGCGCTCCTCACGCGATCCGCCTCTGGCGCATATGCACTCACCACGATCACCGGAACCCCCGACGACGGCCCGCTGCGTGCCGCAAAATCTGCGAGGAAGGTATAACCGTCACGATCCGGCATATGCAGATCGAGCAACACCACGTCACAGCGACGCGCGTCGAGCCACGCGAGCGCATCGTCGGCATTGGAGACCGCGTGCGCGTCGAAATCCATGTGCGCGATCATTTCGCTGAGCGACTCGCGAATCAACCGGTTGTCGTCGACGATCAACACGCACGGACGCGCGCCGCCCGGTTCGGCGCGCGCGGCCACGCCAGGCGCCGCGGTGGCCACGACCGGCGTAACCGGAATCGTCACCGTAAAGATCGTGCCCTCGCCCACTGTGCTCGCCACTTCGACAGTGCCGCCGAACAACCTGACCAGCCCCTGCACGATCGTGAGCCCCATCCCCGCGCCCTCGAAGCGGCGCGTGCGCGACGCGTCCAGTTGCGTGAACTCCTGGAAAATCAGCGGAATCTGCGCATGCGGCACGCCCGGCCCCGTATCACTGACGACGAAGATCAGCACCGCCGGCCGCTGTTTCAGTTGCACGCGCACCGTGCCGGTTTCGGTGTAACGGATCGCGTTGGTCACCAGGTTGTTGACGATCTGGCGGATACGATGCGGATCCGAATCGACGAGACCGCTCATGCCGCTCGCCTCGCTCTCCAGCTTGAGGCCGCGCGCGGCCGCTGACATCGCGTGTTCGTCGACGATCGAGGCCAGCAGTTCGCGCGGCTCGAAATGCTCGTGACGCAGTTCGAGCTTGCCGGCGCCGAGCCGTGCATAGTCGGTCAGGTCTTTCATCTGCGCTTCCAGATGCCGCCCCGCGGTTTCGAGGCGCTGGATGACCTTGCGGTCGGCCTCGGAGTGATAGTTGAAGCCCAGCAATTCGATCGACGACACGATCGCGTGCAAGGGCGTGCGCAATTCGTGGCTGATCATGCCGAGAAACGCGTCTTTCGCGAAACTCGCCTCGCGCGCCGCGCGGCTCGCCTGATGCTCCGCTTCGAGCGCCGCGTGCTGCTGACGCATCAGGCGCGTGCGGCGCCGGCCATTGAACACCAGCAGCGTGGTCGCGGCCGCCGACAGCAACAGCAGCAACAGGCCGCCCGCGAACAGCATGCGGCGCTTGTCGATGAAATCGCGGTTCATCGCCTCACGGTCGGCTACGTCGGCGAAACGGCGGCTCAGCGCGAGATCGTTGACCTCGTTCCAATGCTGGCGCAGCGCCGCGACGATCTGATCGGCGCGGCTGCGATCCTTCGGCAACGCAGCCACTTCAGGTTGAATTCCGTCCAGCAAATGATCGAGCGACTGGATTTCCTCCTGTTGGCGTTGCAGCAGCGCGAGCTGCGTGGTCAGCCGTTGTGTCGAGCCGGCCATGACGTGCAGCTTCGATTGCAGCAACTGGTAGCGCAGCATGAGCCGCGGATAGTCGTCGTCGACGCCGGACTGGTACAGCAGCAACTGGTTCTCGAAACGCGCATAGGCGATCTGCAGCTGCGCGGCGTCCCAGTAGAAGCCATCGTATTGACCGGTCAGCTGTTCGGTGGCGCGCGGATTGAGCAGGTTCGCGTACAGCAGATAGCCGATCGCGCCTGCCGGCGCCGCAAGCGCGGTCAGCCAGATCAGCACATAGAGGACACGACGCCAGGGGCGCCGCGTTATTTGACGATGAGTGCCTTGATCTGCCATACGAATTTCGAATCGCCCGCCGCACCCATGAGTTCATCGGGGAATACGTCGCGCGGATAAATAAGAAACAGCGGCCCGAAGTCGCTGATCTTCAGGCGCCGGCCGTTCATGCTGTACGCAACGACCACGCCGTAGCGATCGCAGTCCGACACCGGAATGGTGTACGTATAGTCGTCGAGCGTATGGATCTCGACTGCGCTGCCGGATGCGCCGACTGTCTTCAGGATATCCGCGAGCAGCGGTCCTGTGAAGGTGGAACGCGGGGTCCACGTGGTGGCGGTCGTAATCGAATGCGCCGGCAGCGCGAGCAATTGTGCCTCGGTGAAGTGATACAGCTGATGCGCCGCGTCGTTGGTCCTGCTGATCTTGCCCCTCACGTCGAGCGACAACGGCAACGACTCTGCCTGCGCCTGCGCCTGCATGCTCCATGCGGCGAGAGCGAGGATCACACCCAATCCCCACCATGCGCCCTTCCTGTCATTCACCGCTACGCTTACCTTGGTCATCTGTTTGGCTTTTCCATCGTTTGTTATTTTTGTGGACCGCTACGCTGCATCGGCACGATCTGCCCGCGAACCTGCTGCATGCTTCTCCGGCCGCAGCATGGGTCTTTGCCGCACGCCCGTCCGGCGACGCGCGTCACCTCGACGCGCGACACTGAAGCGCAGGCATAATATCGCCAAATCTGTTTGTCTCAAAAACGGGGAACTGTCGTTGCGCTTTGCCGTACGCCGCTTTCCGTCTACGGGACACCTGCCCTACGTGCGCATTGCGACGCCTCAAGAGTCATGAACAAGCCGGTTTTGCCCCTGACGTACGAACAACTCGATCACTGGATCGAATCGCTGCAACCCGCCTTGCTGGCGGAGCGTTTCACGATGGCAATCGGCATTCTGCGTGGCGGCGCGCCGCTTGCGCTGATGGTGTCGCATGCGGCCGGCACGCCGGTCGCATTTCTGCGTTACGACCGCCAGTCGCGCAGCGTCGCCTGGGATTCGACGCTGCCGATCCCGTCCGCAGGTTCGAAAGTGCTGCTGTGCGAAGACATTGCGGGGCGCGGTTTCACGTTGACCGATTGCATCGCGTTCCTTCAGCAGCATGGTCTCGACGTCAGGACGCTGACCGCCGCCGTCGACGACCTGAGCCGCACGCAACCCAACTACGCGATCGACGCCCGCGGCTACTTCGCGCTGTTTCCGTGGGAGCGGCACGCCTACACCGAGCGTTATCGCGAGGACTGGGAGCGCGTCGAAGCGGGGGCCGCCCAGGCGGGCGCCGCGCCCGCCATGGCCGACGATCACGAATATGCCACTTACGCGATCGACCTCGACGGCATTCTGCTACCCGACGTGCCGCTCGCGCGCTACGACGAGGATCTGGCCGCGGCGCTCGCCGAACGCGACGCGCTGCTGCCGTTCGAGGTGCTGCCGGGCATCGATCTGCCACGCGTGCGCACGATCATCACCGGCCGGCCGGAAGTGGATCGCGCGCGCACCGAAGCGTGGCTCGCGCGGCACGGTTTCGGTCATATGCAACTGGTGATGCGCACGCCCGGCACTCACGACGAAAGCGCCGCCGGCGCCGCCGCTCACAAGGCTGCGGCGGCGTTGCGCGGCGGTGTCACGCATTTTGTCGAGAGCGATCCGGTGCAGGCGCTGCTGATCGCCCAGCAGGCGCCGTTGCTGCGCGTGATCTGGTGGGACGCGCGTACGCAAACGGGGATATTGGTGGGCGCGCGCGCGTGGACGTGAGCGGAGCGGCTAGGCTTCTTTCGCCTCTTTGATTTCCTTGACCTCTTTGCCATCACGCAGATGCAAATGCGCGGCGGCCCGCTGCGAAGCGACGATGATCAGCTTCATCGTCGCACGCGTGGCGCCGACGAACAGCTTGCGTGCAATCCGCTCGTCGAACCTGTCGAAATCGACTTCCGTGAGGATCACGCACGGCGCCGCCTGTCCCTTGAAGCGGTAGATCGACTCGAACAGCACGTCCCCTTCGCGATACGCCGGGTTACCGAACAGATCGTATTTACCCGTGAAACTGCGCAGCCGATGCGGTCCGAGATGATCCTGCCCGGTCATCGCCGAGCCTTCGCGGCCGCGAAACGACAGCACGGCAATGTCCTGCTTGCGAAAGCCGAGCGACAAGGCCTGCGTGATCGCCCGCTTGGTGGCCTCGATGCTGCCTTCGGCGGCATTCGCTTCGTCGTAGACGGAGAGCGAAATATCGGAGCCGTCGAACGGACTGCCCGACGCCAGAGCCGCCGCGACGGGCACCGAGGCGCCGACCACGTCGCGCACATAGTCGAGAATGTCGCGCGGACTGCGGTAGTTGGTAGTCTCTTTCAGCGTAGTCCAGCCGGACAGCTCGACCGGCTCGCGCATATACAGATTCTGCAGCGGATCTTCGAGCCACCACCATGCTGCCCCCGGCCGCAACAGGCGCTCTAGCGCGGCCACCCACGGCTCCTGGAAATCCTGCCCTTCGTCGACGATCAACACGTCGAATTGCCAGCGCGCGTCGATCGGCGTTTCGGCGAAAGTCGTTTCAAGCTGATTGAACACGTCGCCGGACTGGAAATCCGGCTCACGGCCCACGTCGCGCGCGATCCAGTCGCATAGCTGGTGATAGTTCGCCACCTTGGCCTCAGGCGGCGCAACGCGCGCAATGTGATCCGCGAGCGGCCGGTTGAAACACACGTACAAAGGCCGCTGGCCGCGCGCCACGGCGTCCTTCATCACCTGCACCGCCAGTTGTGTCTTGCCGGAACCGGCCGTGCCGATCACGCGCAGCCGGAACGGCGAAAACTCGAGCCGTCGCGCCCAGGTCGCGAGGCCGCCGGCCAGACGCGTGACGAGCGTGCCGGCCTGGCCGACCAGCGCGCTGGCGTCGGGCGTCAGCGAGAGTTCGTCGGCGAGAAAGTGGTGGATTTTCGGTGCGCAGGCAAGGCGCGGCTCGTCGGCCGGCAAGGCTTCGCGAATGATCGCTGCAAGCCGCTCCTTACGCGTCGCGTCGACGATCCGCGCGGGATTCACGCCGGCAATCGCCGCGTCCTTGACGATGTGATCCGGGCAATACAGCAGTTCTTCGATGAAATAGGTGCCCGCGCCGAACGCCGCGGTGAAGCGCCGGTGCAGCGTTTCGACGGTGTGCGCGAGCGCGATCGCCACATTGCGTTCCGTCTGAAGATAGACCTTGACGAGCCCCTTGGGCGTTTCGCGCAGAAAACCGGTTTTCTGCTCGACGATCATCACGCGCCCGGCCGGGCTGACGATCACGAAGTCGGCCTCGCCGAACACCGAGAAGTTCTGGTTCAGGCGGGTCCAATGCACGCCGTGATAGACGGTGTAGCCATCGGGAAGCGCTTCTTCCAGCAACGCAAGGGTTTCGCGTTCGCGTGCCGCCGCGCCGGTGGCGGCGAAGCTCTTCCAGTCGTCGGGGACAATGCGGGCCATGCGGTGCCTCGTCGTATTCGGGTGCGCTCATTGTACGCAACGCCCGCGTGTTGCCGGCGTGGCGTATTGGGCGGCACGCGGGGTTGCATGGGCAAAGCGCGTCGTCAACGCTTCGGGCAAGCTTTCAAGTAACGATTACCGGCTGCCGGCACGCAAATCCATGCGCATCGTGTATCGTTACTGGCTGAACGCCGCGCGCCAGGCGCGGCTTGCCAACTGTCAATATAAAGAAAGGATTGACCGGATGATCACGATCTGGGGACGCACCAATTCAGTCAACGTACAGAAAGTCTTGTGGTGTTGCGACGAACTGGTGCTGCCATACGAACGCATCGACGCGGGCCTGCAATTCGGCCGCAATAACGAGCCCGACTATCTGGCCATGAACCCGACCGGTAAAATTCCGACGCTGGTCGACGATGACTTCGTGCTGTGGGAATCGAACTCGATCCTGCGCTATCTGGTCTTGCAATACGACGAATCGAACCTCCTGTATCCGTCCGATCCGAAGCTGCGCGCCAGCATCGACCGCTGGCTCGACTGGTCGCTCACCACGCTGCAACCCGCGGAAAAACCGGTGTTCTGGGCCCTCGTGCGTACGCCGGCCGCAGACCGCGACGCCAACAAGCTCGCCAGCGACTTCGGCGCGGTCACGTTGCTGTGGCGCCTGCTGGACAATCATCTGCAAGGCCGCTTCTTCCTCGAAGGCGAGAAGTTCACGCTCGCCGATATCGTGATCGGGGCGTACGCGAAACGCTGGTTCGGGCTGGACGGCGTCGAGCGTCCGCCGCTGCCGAATCTGGAGCGGTGGTACTCGCGGATTGCGACGCGCCCGGGTTTCAAGAAATACGTTGATTTCCCGCTGACGTAAGCCCTTGGGGTAAGCCCTTGACGTAAGCCTCTGAGCGGGCCCATGCCTCGCCGCTGCGCCCAGCCGCGGGCGGCAGGCTCAACGCACAGCGGCACAGCCAGGCACGATGGCCTTTATAATCGACGCATGAAGACCGCCAAGCCCGCCGCGACCACCGAGAAAGCCACCCCTGCCGCCTCCGCTCATCATCATGAGCCGGGGCATTTGCATGGTGGGCACGGTAAATCGCAGGAAGCCGCACTGACTCTCGCGGACGAATATTGCCGCGAACGCGGCGAAAAACTCACGCCGATCCGCCGTAAAGTGCTCGAATTGCTGCTGAATTCCGGGCGCGCCACCAAAGCTTATTCGCTGCTCGACGACATGCGCCAGATCCACCCCGGCTCGGCGCCGCCCACGGTTTACCGGGCGCTGGACTTTCTGCTCTCGGCAGGGCTCGTGCACCGAATCGAATCGATCAATGCGTTCACCGTCTGTCACGACCTGACGCAATGCCAGCACGGCATTCTGGTGGTTTGCCAGCAATGCGGCAACGTCACCGAGCTGCATCAGCCGAAGCTGCGCCAGGCGCTCGTCGCTCAAATAGAAGACGCGGGTTACCGCCTTGCCAGCGATGAAATCGAATTGAAGGGATTGTGTTCCGCCTGTCAGGCAGTGGAAGCGGCCAGCGCCAGTGCTGCTGCACCTGTCGCCGCGGCCAAATGACAACGACGCCCGCAATCGGAATCGCATCCTGATTGCAGGCCGTTTCAGCAGACCAAAGCGTGCCCTGCACGGCTCTGCGGCAAGAAACCGCCGTCCGGCCGCCGAACCTCTCAGCCCGCCGCGCGAGCGTCGATCGCGTCGTGCAGCAATGTCACGAGGTCTTCGGGCAATGCCGGCTTGGTCATGAAATGCTGGAAGCCTTCGCCGATGCTGCGTAAGCGGTAAGCATCGTCGGTATGGCCCGTGAGCGCCACGGCCACCGAAGGCGCGTGGTCACCGCGAATCTCGTGATCGCGCAGCCGCTGGATCAGATAAAAGCCATCCATGGCAGGCAAGTCGAGGTCGCACACCACGGCGTCCGGCAACAGCCGCAGCGCCGCTTCGACGCCCTCTTCCGCATCCGCCACGGCGACGACATGCGCCCCTTCCGCCTCGAGTAACAAGGCCAGTGATTCCCGGCTATCCGGGTCGTCTTCGACGAGCACGATCGTGGCCTGATCGAGTCTCAATGCTCCGTTCATGTTCTGTTGTTGCTCTAAAAAACCGGTTAGGCCGTCAGACGCGGCCAACGTATCGTCTTGCTGTTTGCCGCTGATTTGCGCTGCTGCGGTATGGCTGTTCATGGTTCCGACTCGATTTCAGGCGTCGAGTTGCATGCAGGCCCGCGATTGTAGAACATGGCCTGGGCGCAACGCGTGCGCACAGTAACGCGCCAAAATTGCACGCCGATGAAAAATCGGCCCTCGGCCCCATTGCACTGGCTGACCGATGCCGACACCCGATTCGCCGTAGCGGCTGATGCAAACCCATGTCTACCGCCTTGCCCGCCCCAGCGTCTGTTCTGACATTCATGTTCTGTTGCGACGCCGGCGCTGTTGCATCTCTTGCGCGGCGTTCATGTCCACTTCTAGGTAGCACGTTGCGTGCCGCGGCGGCTTCGTGAGTTTTGCTGTTGCGTCAGCGGGGGCGTCAGTTCGCTTTGCCGGGACCGGGACCGACGCCCTGCACCAGCAAGGCAACCGCATGCCGCGCAATTTCTTCGCTGCCGATATTGCGCCGCGCGGGATCGTTACGCCACAGCTTCGAGGCAGCCAACGGCAGAATCGTCATACCCAGCAGCGTGACGAACACCAGCGACGGCTCCAGCCCGGCATTCAGGCGACCTTCCTTCTGCCAGCGCGCGATGGCTGACAGCGACGCCTTCTGATTCGTATCGCCGAACCGTTCATGCATGCGCTGGCGCAGCAGGCCGCCGTCGCTGATCACTTCGCGCACCCACAGCGATGGAAACCACGGATGGTCGCTCGCCGTCTTCACCAGACGCTGCGTGAGTTGCGTGATGGCTGCCACCGGGTCGTCGGGATGTTCCTGAAACGGCACGCCAAGCCCTGCGCGCAGCGGAGCGAAACGCTCATCGATCAACACGTCGAGCAGCTGATCGCGCGTCTTGAAGTAGTAATGCATCATCGCGGGCGTGAAACCCGCCTCGCGGGCAATTTCCCCGAGCGTGGTGTCGACGATGCCCTGCCGCGCGAACAAGGCGAGCGCGGCGTCCAGCAGACGGCTGCGCTGCTCCGGGCCGCGCGCCGAACCCGATGGCCTTCCGGGGCGACGCGTGGACGCAGGCGGCGGCGCGGAATCTGGAGCGTCAGTAGAATCGCTCACTACGACTGACGCCGCCGGTTTCGACAGCCTGCGTGCCTTCACAGCGGCCGCACTGCGCGGCGCGCGTTTCACTTCCCGGTCATCTGACGGAATCCTTGCCATTGCATTCAATTTGACGAGTGACGCGATGTCGCATATATTAATCTCTGAATTAATTAATTTCAACACCGTGGCGCCATGGAACAATCGACAACGACTCAACCCGCCGGACTGACGCGGCCCGATGCGCAACCCGAAGCGCAATCCGGCCCGCAGGCCACCGGCCACCCGCCGATCCGGTTGCTGTTTCCGGCGCTGCTGCTGGTCATGCTGCTCGCCGCGCTCGATCAGACGATCGTCTCGACGGCGCTGCCGACTATCGTCGGCGAACTCGGCGGCCTCAACAACCTCTCGTGGGTGGTCACCGCCTACCTGCTCAGCTCGACCATCGTTGTGCCGCTGTATGGCAAATTCGGCGATCTGTTCGGCCGCAAGATCGTGCTGCAGACGGCGATCGTCGTGTTCCTCGTCGGCTCCGCGCTGTGCGGCATCGCCCAGAACATGACGCAGTTGATCATGCTGCGCGCGCTGCAAGGGCTCGGCGGCGGCGGTCTGCTAGTCGTGACGATGGCCGCCATCGCGGACGTGATTCCGCCGGCTGAACGCGGCCGCTTCCAGGGTGTATTCGGCGGCGTGTTCGGTCTCGCGACAGTGGTCGGGCCGCTGCTCGGCGGCTTTCTCGTCGAGCACCTGTCATGGCGCTGGATTTTCTACATCAACCTGCCGCTTGGCATTATCTCGCTGGCTGTCATCGGTGCGGTCTTCAAACCGCACGTGCGGCATGTGAAGCACACCATCGACTACATGGGCGCCGCGTTTCTCGCAGGCGCGCTCACCTGCATCATCCTGTTCACGAGCCAGGGCGGCACGATTCTGCCGTGGTCGTCGCCGCAGTTGTGGTTCACGCTGGGGATGGGGCTGGTAGCGATCTGGGGCTTCATCCACGAAGAGCGCACTGCCGTCGAACCGATCATGCCGCTCGAGCTCTTCAAACAGCGGACGTTTTTGCTGAGCAGTCTGATCGGCTTCATCATCGGCGTGTCGCTATTCGGCTCGGTCACGTTCCTGCCGCTGTATTTGCAAGTGGTCAAAGGCTCGACGCCGACCGAAGCCGGCATGCAGATGCTGCCGATGATGGGCGGTCTGTTCGTGATGTCGATGGTGACCGGGCGCCTGATCAGCAAGATCGGCAAGTACCGCATGTTCCCGATCGCCGGCACGTTCCTCGTGGCCATCGCCATGCTGCTGCTCGCACGCCTGCAGATCAACACACCCATTCGTGTGATGTATATCGACATGGGCATTCTCGGCTTCGGCCTCGGCATGGTGATGCAGGTGCTGATTCTCGCCGTGCAAAACACGGTCGAGTTCAAGCACATGGGTGTTGCCACGTCGGGAGCCACGCTGTTCCGTTCGATCGGCGGCTCGATCGGCGTCGCCAGTTTTGGTGCGGTGTTTTCGAACGGCCTCGCCGCGCGTCTGGAAAAACTGATTCCGCCCGACACCGAATTGCCGCACACGCTCGGACCGGCAGCCATCCACCAGTTGCCTGAAGCATTGCGCGACGATTATCTGCAAGCGTTTGCCGGTGCATTGCACACGGTGTATCTGTCGGCGGCCTGCGTCGTCGTGCTGGCCTTTGCACTTGCATGGTTTCTGAAGGATCATCCGCTGCGCAAGCACTGATCCGGCATCCCGTTTCCAACAAACGTTTTCTGCAAACGCTTGATGAAGAGGTCGAACGCCGCGCGCTTCGACCTCGCTCTGTTTTCATCGCGACCATTTCGTTCCATTTCGTTCTGCCAATTCCGCCATCGCTCCATTTGCTTCGTCGCCTGTGCGCTAGGACGGCACAAGCGATATGAAAAAAATCATCGGCCCATTCGTCCTACCGACATATGCAGTGTTTCGTCGTACCTACAAATGTGCTCACCGTATATAAAGTAGGTAAGAACGTCGATTGACGTTCTCATTGAAACGCCACATATTGCAATCAGCGGCACCGCAAGCGAGGACTTGCGTCCCAGGATTCTTCAGCGCATGTCGATCGTGGTTTCCGCGGACATTACGCCTGCGTCAGCACGATCGGGAGCATGCCGTAACGGCACCGTTTTCCACAGGTGGGTCCACAGCATGTCCACCCAGACAATACTCGG
This sequence comes from Paraburkholderia caffeinilytica, assembly GCF_046030355.1. Taxonomy (GTDB): domain Bacteria; phylum Pseudomonadota; class Gammaproteobacteria; order Burkholderiales; family Burkholderiaceae; genus Paraburkholderia; species Paraburkholderia caffeinilytica_B. The sequence goes on along the minus strand of NZ_JAQQCQ010000021.1, from coordinate 106,118 downwards.
CCATAGTTTCCCGACGCCTTGCAAACGCTGCGGCGGTGCGCTGTACCGGCAAGTCGACTATTGCCCGTATTGCGGCGCGGTGCATCCGCTTGACGCCGGCCCGCACAAGCGCGTTGTGATTCCCGGCAGCCGCGCCAGTGCTGTCAGCAAGACAGCGCAAAAAAACGGCTTTGATCCGACCCAACTGGATGAAGCCGGCCTCGCCGCGCAGACTGCGATTACCGGTGAAGCCGCGCCTCTCGAACCTCCCATACCCGATCCGATACAAGCGCCGGTACTCGAGTCTTCGGATGTGCCGATTCCGCAGCTCGCCGATCCGCCGTATGCCGTCAGCCGCGGCATGTTCCCGATGCGCCGGGTGCTACTCGCAATCGTGGCGATTGGCGCAATCGGACTAGCGTATGGCGCCTTCACGCTATACAGCGACAACCACGAATCGCAAACCGGCAGCACGGAGCAGACCGCGGACAATCCTCAGGATGCCAGGACGGCAACCGGCACGATTGCGCTATACGCCCCATCTCAGTCGACGAATCAGACTGCTGCGATTAAGCCGACTGCCCCTGCCAGTCCCGCCACGACCACACCGGCAATCGTAGCCACGCCCATCGCGCCACCACCGCCCGCAGCGCCCATAAAACCAGCGGCGCCGCAGTTCCGCGATGCCGCGCAAGCGCTGCAGGCAGCGCGTCTGGCCTTCCACGCCAACGATCTCTCCGCGACACAAGCGGCGCTCGGCGCAGCACAGACGCTGCAACCCGGCAACGCCGACGCACAAAGCCTGCAGACCGACTTGAAGCCGCTCGCCGCGCGCCGCGACGCCGCGTTGCAGGCCGCGCAACTATGTGTTTCGCAGCAGTCGTGGAGTTGTGCACGCCAGCACGCCAACGAGGCGCTCGCGATCGACACGGGCAACGACACCGCTAAATCGATCCTCGAGCGTGTGATTCGCGAGACAGGTTGGGCGCCGCTCAAGCCGCATGCGTAAACAGGTATTCCGGTCTTCGATAAATCGTTCGGATACCGAATCTCATAGCCGTTCGCAAGACCGATTTGTCTGACTGATCACATGAAGCATGGCACGCCCGATCGCACTGGCGTTTCGCGTGCCCTCTGAGCGGCAACAGACGGACATGGCAGGCGCAATACATTGAACATGAGAAGGCAGGCCGGCTCGCCGGTGCTTCGCGCGCGCCGGCGCAAGAGGCTGTTCAACCCTGAACGATAGGTAGATCGATCATGCTGAAGAGACTTCTGGCGGGATGGCTGGGGCTGGCGCTAATGATCATGTCCTCGTTTGCCGGCGCGGAGCCAGCGCACTACAAGATCGTCACCGGTCCGGAACGGGGCACCTATATTCAGATCGGCCAGGATCTGTCGAAATGGGTGGCCCAGCCGGCGGGCATCGATCTGGAAGTGCTGGCGTCGAAGGGTTCGGCTGAAAACGTGCAGCGCATGCGCTTCGAGCCGGGCGTGAAGCTCGCGCTGGTGCAGTCCGACGTGTATCAGGCCTTCATCGACATGGCCAACACCGGCAATGCCGACGCGGGCACGACAATCCGGCCGCTGCGGCTCATCATGCCGCTCTACGACGAGGAAATTAACGTCGTGGTGCGCGCGGACTCGCCGATGAAAACCTTCGCCGACATCAAGGACAAGAGCATCAGCGTGGGCCTGCTCGGCAGCGGCACGGCCCAGACCGCCACGACGCTCTATCACCTGATGTTCGGACAGGCGATTCCCGAGCAGAACATCCAGCACCTGAGCAACGAAGATGCGCTGGCCGCATTGATCGTCAGGAAGGTGGACGTTGCGATCATTGTGGTCGGGCAGCCGGCAAAACTGTTCAACGACATGAATCCCGAACTGCTGCAACAGATCCGCCCGCTGAAGATCGATCCCAACGCGCCCGAAACCGCCCGTGCGAAGCAAACGTATTTCCCCACGACGCTGCGTGCGACCAGCTATCCGAACTGGCTGAAGGAAGATGTCCCCACGCTAACGGTCAAGGCCTTTCTCGTCACTTACGATTACGGTCTGCGCGATACCGTCGGTAATCTGAATCACTTTGCGGACTCGCTCTGCGCCAACTTCGACAATCTGCAGGAGCACGGGCACCCGAAGTGGAAGCAGGTGAAACTCGAATTGCCGCCTCTCGTGCGCGGCTGGAAATACTACGGGCCGGTGGAAAAACATCTGCGCGCGTGTCTTGCGAACAAGAGTGCGGCGATCAGCGCGACAGCGGCGCAAGCCGCGCAGAAACCACGCGCCTCCTGCTCGGATCAGGAGCGTCTGCTGTTGCTGTGCAAGTAACGTCGCGTAGCGAGGCGCGCGCGTTCAGACACGCTCTTTCGCTGCGGCCGACACGTCCATCGCCCGTTGCAGCGCCTCGTACACCTTCGGCCGGTTGCATTGCGACACGTTGAAACGCAGGAAGCCGGCCGCCGAATGCGACGCGCTGAACACATTGCCCGGCGCGAACACCACACTCTCAGTTAACGCGTGACGCGCGATATCGGCGGCGTCGAGCGCATCCGGCAGGCGCGCCCATACGAATATGCCTGCACGTGGCCGCGTCCACACTTCAAGGCCGGCATAACCCAGCCGTCTGATCGTCTCGCCCATGGCGTCCGCGAGCTTCGCGCGCATCGATTCCAGATGCCGCCGGTAAGTACCATCCACCAGCAAACGATGTACGACGCTCGCCGCGAGCTGGCCATTGCCGAACGAGGTGGCCAGCTTCAGATCGACCAGCGGCTCGATCCATTCGCTGCGCGCCGCGATATAACCGCAGCGCACAGCCGCGGACAAGGTCTTCGAAAAGCTGCCGATCGAGACCACCCGCGCGAGACCGTCGAACGCCGCAAGACGCGGCGCGGGTTCGTCTTCGAAGTCCGCGAAAATATCGTCCTCGACGATCAGCACGTTGTGCTCCCCCGCCAGCTTCAGCAGCCGATGCGCAACGGCCGGCGCAAGCGTGGCGCCAGTTGGATTGTGGATCGCGGAATTGGTCACATAGAGCCGCGGGCGGTGTTCGATCAGCGCCCGCTCGAATGCCGCCAGATCCGGCCCGGACGGCGTATAAGGCACACCGACGATGCGCACGCGATGCGCGCGCAGCAGCGCCTGGAAATTGAAGTAGCACGGATCGTCGATCAGGACCGTGTCGCCGGGTTCGAGCAGAAAGCGGCAGACCAGATCGAGCGCGTGCGTGCCGCCGTCGGTCAGCACGATCTGCTCGGGCGGCGCTTCCACGCCGTGCTGCGCGAGCCGCCAGGCGAGTTGCTGACGCAGCGCGGGCAAACCACGCGGACTCGCGTATTCGGCGAGCGGCGACTGCGGATCGCGCGCCACGGCACGCAACGCGCGGCGCACGCCGTCTTCCGGCAGCCACGAAGGCGGCATCCAGCCGCAGCCCGGCTTGAACACCTTCGCACCGGCCTCCAGCGACTGCCGCGTGAGCCACAGCGGATCGACCTCGCGATCCAGCCGTGGCCCGAGATCGGCCAGCGCGAGGGGTGGCGCATGGCCGGACACGAAAAAGCCCGAACCGCGCCGCGCCACGATCACGCCTTCCGCGACCAACCGGTCGTACGCCTCCACCACGGTCGACTTCGACACGCCGAGTGTCTCGGTCATCACGCGGATCGACGGCACGCGCGCGCCCGGCATCAGCGAACGGCTCGCGATGCGCTCGCGCAAGCTGTCCATCACCGTGCCGACCCGCGTGCCCGCCGACGCGCCCAAGACCGCCCGGTTGTTATCGCTTTCCGCCATCTGTACTGCTCCATGTTCGGTACAGTTTGTACGAATTGTACTGATCCGTAGCTTACCCTTTGCCGCTCGAAAGCGCATGCTGCAGGTTCCATTTTCAATGCGCATGGACTCTTTCGATGGACAAGACAACGAACGGCTGGGTGAGCGGCATGGTGGGTGTATTGATTTTCAGCGGCTCGCTACCCGCCACCCGCATCGCCGTGCAGGGCCTCGATCCGGTGTTTCTGACGGTCGCGCGCGCCACCATCGCGGGCACGCTGGGTCTCCTGCTACTGCTGGTGTTTCGCCAGGCCCGACCTGTCAAGCGCGACCTCATCCCGCTAGTGGTGGTCGCGCTCGGCGTGGTGGTCGGCTTTCCGCTGCTGACTGCCCTCGCGCTGCGTCACGTGAGCGCAGCGCACGCCGTGGTGTTCGTCGGACTCCTGCCGCTTTCCACCGCGATTTTTGGCGTGCTGCGCGGCGGCGAGCGCCCGCAGCCGGCGTTCTGGCTGTTCTCCGCGCTCGGCAGTGGCGCAGTGGTCGCGTTCGCCTTGCGTCATGGGCTCGACGCGTCGCCGGTCGGCGATGCGCTGATGCTCGCGGCGATCGTCCTCTGCGGTCTGGGTTATGCCGAAGGCGCGCGGCTGTCGCGCCATCTCGGCGGCTGGCAAGTCATTTCGTGGGCACTCGTGCTGTCGCTGCCGGTGATGCTGCCGCTCGCCTGGTGGACGCGGCCTGCTTCGTTTGACGGCGTGAGCCACGCGGCGCTATGGGCGCTCGCGTACGTGTCGCTCTTCAGCATGCTGATCGGCTTCGTGTTCTGGTATCGCGGCCTGGCGCTCGGCGGCATCGCAGGGGTCGGGCAACTGCAGTTGCTGCAGCCGTTCTTCGGTCTGCTGCTCGCCGGCTTGCTGCTGCACGAACAGGTGCCTCCCGCGATGATCCTGGTGACCGTCGTGGTAGTGGCGTGTGTGGCGGGCGCGCGGCGCTTCTCCCGAAGCGCGCCGGTGCGGCCGGCTGTCTGAACGGCATCTCGGCCGCACATGCGTTCCCTGATTTTCGGGACTGAGCGGGGTCGGCTGTCGGATGAATATGTCATCATCTCGATATCGACCCACCACTCGCGCTGCGACCAAGATGCCGACCGCTTTTGCTCAAACCGTCGAAGCCCGCTTTGCCGAACTCACGCCCACCTCCAAGCGCGTCGCCAGCTACATGCTGGCGAATCTCGACCGGCTTGGCCTTGAAAACGCCGACCAGATCGCCCAGCAAGCCGGCACCAGCGGCATCTCCGTGGGCCGGTTCTTGCGCAGCATCGGCTACCAGAACCTGGATGACCTGAAGCGCGAGTTGCGCGGCGCGCAGGAGCGCCCGTGGCTGATTACCGACCGCCTCGACGCGTTTCGCCGCGCCTCCGGCCAGCACGAAGAAACCACATCGTCAGCAAGCGGGGCCGAGGTTGCCAACCCCGCCCCCAACCCGGCGCTCGGCCACTCGCTCGAACTTGAAATCGGTGCGATCCAGCATGTCTACCAGCTCGCGCAATCGCCGGTGTTTGCCCGCGTGGCCGAGCGCATCTCAAACGCGGATGCCGTCTATATCCTCGGCATTCAGTCCACGCGTGGCATCAGCAATGCGTTCTACAGTTACCTCGAGTACATCCGCCCGCGCGTGTTCTATTCCGACGGCATGTCGGGGTCATACGTCGATTCGCTGAACTCCGGGTTCAAGTCGCCGTATCTGATCGTTACCGATACGCGCGCCTATTCGATGATCGCGCGCCGCTATTGCGAGGCGGCCACGCGCCGTGGCCTGCCCTTCGCGCTCGTCACCGACATTTACTGTCCGTGGGCACGCGACTTCGACGGTGATCTTTTGCAGGTGAAGACCGATGTCGGTCAGTTCTGGGATTCGCTGGCGCCGCTCACGTGCCTGTTCAACCTGCTGATTTCGGCGATTGTCGAACGGCTCGGACCGGGCATCGACGAGCGCGTTGCACGTAACCGCGAGCTGCAAAGCGAATTCGACCAGTTCGATCTTTGAGGCGGCTTTCGCGATAAGCGCGTGATTGACGATCAGCCCACCGGGGCCCCGCGCAAAGCAATTCATCGCAACGCATTGCATCGCAACGCAGCGCAACGCAGCGCAACGCAACGCAACGCAACGCAACGCAAAGCAAAGCAAAGCAAAGCAAAGCATGCGCATATTGCTACGCGGCGCCAAGCACGGGCAGTCGAATCGGCAACCGCACAAACCGCCCGCCATGTCCGGTGCCCAGTGCCCAGCATCCGGCACACCAAGTCAAGCGCGTCAGGACGCAGTCGTCGCCGCGGCCTCACCCCCGAGATACGCGTCACGGATCCGCTCATCACCGAGCAGCGATTCAGCCGTGCCTTCGAGCACGACGCGGCCGGTCTGCAGCACGTAGCCGTAATGCGCGATCTCCAGCGCGAGGCTGGCATTCTGTTCGACCATGAAGAACGTCACGCCTTGCTGGTTGATCGTGTCGATCAACTCCAGCACTTTATCGACGTAAAGCGGCGACAAACCCATCGTGGGTTCGTCCATGCAGATCAGTTTCGGCCGGCTCATCAGCGCGCGCGCCATGGCCAGCATCTGCTGCTCGCCGCCGGAAAGCGTGCCGGCCTTTTGCGCCAAGCGCTCGTTCACCCGCGGGAAAAGGCCTAGCACACGCTCGTAGTCTTCGTCGATGGCAGCGCGGTCGCGCCGCGTATAGGCACCCATCAGCAGATTCTCACGCACCGTCATGTCGCCAAACAGCCGCCGCGCCTCCGGCACCGAGCCAACGCCGCGCCGCACGATCTGCGGCGTGCTGAGTCCTGTGATCGCCTCGCCTTCGAACGTTATGCTGCCCGAGCGCGGCTTGTGCAGACCGAGAATCAGCTTCATCGTGGTAGATTTGCCGCTCGCATTGCCGCCGAGCAAGCTCACGATCTGCCCGCGCCGCACTTGAAAATTGACGTCGAAATGCACCTGGACAGGGCCGTAAAACGTCTCGATGTGTTCGAGTTTCAGTAGAGCGTCGCTCATCGTCGATGTTCCAGAAGTTCAGGCCGCGACGCGCACAGCCGCCGCGCCGCCGACATTGCGATGCCCCAGATACGCTTCGATCACGCGCGGATCATTGCGTACGTCACGCGGCAGCCCTTCAGCGATTTTCCCGCCGTTGTCGAGTACGATCACGCGATCCGATAAACGCATCACCATGTCGAGCTTGTGTTCGATCAGCAGGATGGTCAGTCCGCGTGCTTTCAGTTGCTGAATCAGCACCAGCATTTCGGCGGTCTCGGACTCGTTCATGCCGGCGGTCGGCTCATCCAGCAACAGGATGCGTGGATGCAAGGCAAGCGCGCGGGCAATCTCGACGCGCCGCCGGTTCGCATAGGACAGGCTATGCGCCGGGTGATCGGTGCGCGGCGTCAGGCGCTCGCCGAATCCCGCGATGATCTCGCGCACTTCATCGCGCAGCGCCGCGTCTTCACGGCGGATCGACGCGGGTCCGATCAGGGCGCGCGCGACTTCGGCAATCGCGCCGACAACCGGCCAACCCGTGCGGGTGGCGCGCAAACGCGCATGCGCGCCGATCAACACGTTGTCGAGCACGCTCAGATTGCCGAACACGCGGCCATGCTGAAACGTCCGCGCAAGTCCGAGCGCGGCTAGTTTTTCCGGCCGCACGCCGGTAATGTCGCGGCCGTCGAATTGCACGCTGCCTGCGTCCGGCGTGTCGAGCCCGGTGATCAGATTGAACAGTGTCGACTTGCCCGCGCCGTTCGGCCCGATCACGCTGACGAGTTCGCCTTCCGCAATCGAAAGATCGACGCCGTTCACCGCGGTCAGTCCGCCGAAGCGCCGCGTCACGCCGCGCACGTCGAGAAGAATCTGTGTCATGTGCGCTCCGTCATACCGTTCCCAGCAACCCTTGCGGCCTGAACCGCACCAGCAGCAGCAATACCAGGCCGTAGATCAGCATCCGGTAGTCGGCGGCCCAGCGAAAAATCTCCGGCAAGCCGATCAGCGCAACCGCGCCGACAATGCCGCCCAGCACGTTGCCGAGACCGCCGAGAATCACCATCGTCAACGCGAGGATGGATACTTGCGAGTCGAAGGTCTGGTTGTTGATGTAGCTATACAGATGCGCCGCTATCCCGCCGCTGATGCCGGCCGCCAGTCCGCCGAACGCAAATGCGATCGCCTTGTAGCGGTTCGGGCGAATACCGTGCGAGCGCGCGGCGACTTCGTCTTCGCGAATCGCACGCAGCGTACGGCCCAGATGCGAGCCCAACAACCGTGTTTGCAGGAGCGCCAGCACGATCAGCACGCCCAGCGCGAACCAGTAGATCGCACGCGCGCTATCCGGCGTCCAGCCGAATACCGACAATGGCGCAATACCGGCGATACCAAGCGGGCCGCGCGTCAGACTGTCCCAGTTGAGAATCACAAGACTCACTACCTCGCCGATGCCGAGCGTCGCAATGGACACGTAGTGGCCGCGCAAACGGAACGCCGGATAGACCAGCAGCGTGCCGAGCGCGGCGGTGATCAGACCGGCGCAAAAGATCGTCACGACCGGGGACCAGCCGAGATTCGTCGACAGCAACGCGGACGCGTACGCACCGATCACCAGCAACGCGGCATGGCCGAGCGAAATCTGCCCGACCGTGCCCGCCACCAGCGTCAGGCTCAACGCCAACATTCCGTACAGCCAGGCATTGGTGAGTGTTTGCAGGAGGTAGGACGAACTGGCGACGAACGGCAGCGCGATCGCAGCCAGCGTCAGCGCAATCACCACCGCACGCGGCACTTTCACCGCTTTGCCGGCGGACAGGAACGTGCCGGTCATCGGCTCGGGCGGCAAACGGCGGCTGCCGCTAAAGAGTCCATTGGGACGCCACACCAGAAACAGCAACAGCAAAACGAAGGCGAACAGATCGCGGTAACTGGTGCCGAAGATCGCCACGCCGTAACTCTCGACCAGACCCAGCAGCAGGCTGCCGACAATCGCGCCCGGCACGTTGCCCAGACCGCCGATCAGCAATGCCACCACGCCCTTGAGCGTGGCCTGGAAGCCCATCGCCGGATCGATGCTGTTGTAGTACATGCCGACCAGCAAGCCGCTCACGCCGCCGAGCGCGCAGGCGATCGCAAACACCGCCTGATTGACGCCGTTGACGTTGACGCCCATCTGCTGCGCCGCGTCGCGGTCCTGCGCGGTGGCGCGCACGGCCCAGCCCAAACGCGTGAAACGCAAAAACACATAGAGCACGGCAGCCGCCGTCACGCCGATGCCGGCAATCAACAGATCCAGCGAGCCGATCGTCGCGCCGCCAAGGCGAATGTGCCACTCGGGCAGCGTGCTCGGCACCGGCCGCGGATCGGCGCCGAACAGCAACTGCGCGCACTGATCGAGCACAAAGCTGATGCCGATCGTCGCCAGCAGCGGAGCAATCCGCGCCGCGCCCTGCAGCGGCCGCAAGCCGATGCGCTCGATCGCGATGCCCAGCAGCCCGCAGCCGGCCACCACGGCCAGCAAGGCCAGCGGCAAGGGCAAACCGAGCCGCGTCAAACACAACCAGCCGATAAAGCTGCCGATCATGTACACCGAGCCGTGCGCGAAGTTGATCAGATGCGATACGCCGAAAATCAGCGCGAGGCCGACCGCCAGCAAAGCATAGATGTTGCCGACGATCAGTCCGTTGATCGTGTAGTCGAGCCATGAAGCCATAGCATTCAGATCCGGTGAAAAGCAGACACGTTGCTCAGGCGTTGCCTGTGCATTGCTGAAACGTTATTTCGAAGCGATCTGCGGCTTCGCACCGTCCCATTGCGTGAACTGGTTGTCCTTGACGACCAGGTACACGCTGCGCGCGCCGGCCACGCGGCGCGTCTCCTGATCGAACTGCACCTTGCCGAAAATCAGGCTCGGCACATCCTTGATCTGCTTCAGACCGTCATGCACCGCCTGACGGGTCGCACCGTAGCGGCGCATGACTTCCGCCGAGACGATCATCGCGTCGTAAGCGCGCGCGGCGAAGGTATCGGGTTCGCCGTTGTACTTCGCGCGATAACGCCGCACGAAGTCCTGCACTTCAGGCCGCTTGTCGCCCGGGAAGAAATTCGATTCGGTGAAGACGCCGTTCACGGCCTCGCCGCCCAGTTCGAGAAACTTCGGCGAATACACCGAGCCCACCGCCGCGATCGGTTGCGTCAAACCCGACGAACGCGCCTGGCGCACGATCTGCGCACCGTCCGCGTAGTACGAGATCAGCACGAGCGAGTCGGGCTTCGCTTCATTCACGCGCACCAGCGTCGCGCGGAAATCTTTTTCCGTCGGCTGATAACCTTCTGCCGCGACAACCTGCGCGCCATCCTGCGCAGCGGCCTTGGCGAAAATGTCCTTGCTGGTGCGGCCCCAGTCGGTATTCAGATAGAGCACGGCAATACGCCTGAAGCCGAGTTCTTTCGTCGCATAGTGCGCGAGCAGCGGCTGCTCCTCGGCCTGACTGAGTGCCGTGCTCCACATGTAGTCGCCACCCTTGGTGAAGTCGGGGTGCGAATTGGTGAAGCCGAATTGCACGAGTTGCCCGCGTTGATAGATCGGCGAGGCCGCCATCGAGGTTGTGCTCGACAGGTCACCCAGCTCCAGCAGAATACGCGGATCGCCGACGAACTTCTGCGCGATCGACACCGCCTGGCGCGGATCGCCACGGCTATCCTCGAAGTCATAAGCAAGCGGACGGCCCTTGATGCCGCCCTCACTGTTGATCTGCTCCAATGCGAGATCGAAGCCGCGCTTCCACTGCGTGCCGTATTGCGCATCCTGTCCGGTCAACGGTCCGCTCACGCCGATGAGATACGGCTCGCCCGTCGCGGCGCCTGCATAGGCCACCGAGGTCGCGGTGATGCCCACCATTGCGGCGAGCACCGGCAGCGTTTTCAGCCAGCGTGACCAGCTGGTTCGCGATGATTTGGATACGTGTTTCATGATTGCCCCTGCTGTCATCTTCAAAGTGGGGCCATGTAACCACGGTGAATTCCGGCGAACCAACGAAGTTTTGGGAATATGGTTATCACGCCGCAGAGGATGTCCTCGCTCGCGCACAGCAACGCGACGAGCCTCGGTTCACGCCCGTGCGCCGGCACGTTAAGGCATCCCTTTGACGCAATTGGTTTTTCTCTCTTCCGGCACGCATCGCATGAAAGAAAATCGGCGGCGTCGCGCGCTCGCCCGCCGACTCGCTTCGCATTTTTTTGGCTGTCGATATCGGAATTGATTATATAAATCCCGCATTCAGACAACCCTACAATGCGCAGACCAAATTGCCAGGGCGAGTCATGGAGCTGCATCAACTCGAAGCGTTTTCGGCGGTCATGTCCGCCGGCAGCATCACCGGCGCGGGACGTTTGCTCAACCGCTCGCAACCGGCCGTCACGCGCCAGATTCAGGAACTCGAAGCCGATCTCGGCTATGCGCTCTTCAATCGCAATGGCCCGCGTGTCACGCCGACGCATCGTGCGTTTCTGCTTTATGAAGAAGTCGAGCGCTCGCTTATCGGGCTGAAGACCATCGAGCAACGGGCGCGTGCCATCGGTCTGGACGAAGCGGAACCGTTGCGCGTGGCGGCCACGCCTTCGCTGGCGGCGTCGATCGTGCCGCCCGCCATCGCGTCGCTGCCGCCGCTCGGCCACACGCCGCAATTCCAGTTGCGCAGTTTGTCGGCGGAACACGTCGTGCATGAAGTATTGACCCGTACCGCGGATATCGGTCTGGTCACGCTGCCGATCGGGCATGCGGGGCTCGACATCCACTGGATCGCCGAAGCGCCCTGCGTGGCGCTCGTGCAGAGCGGCGACCCGCTCGCCACGCAGCCGCACATCGCGCTGCGCGATCTGGTCGACCGGCGCATCGTCACCGTGGCGAACCGGTTTCGGCTGCGGCATCGGATCGACGCGGCGTTCGCGGCCGCGCGCCTGTCCGCCGAAGTGTTTCTCGAAACCAATGCCTCGCTGAACGCGGTGATGGCCGCTCGCGCGGGCGCCGGTGTCGCGATCGTGGATCCCGCCACCGGGCTCGGCCTTTCGATCGAAGGTGTGACGGCGCGACCGCTCGACTGCGCGATTCCGTTCTTCTTCGGTGTCGTGACGCCGGCGGGCAAACCGCGCCGCGCCGCCGTCGACGCATTGCTGCAAACCATCGAACAGGCGACCCGCGATCTGCTGGAAGGCGTGGTGCTGCATCCTGCCCAGCAACACGATGCGCTGCTACAGCGCGAAACGCGCGTCTCCCGTGCGCGCACCAAACATCCGGAACACACCGTATGAACCGCCTTGCCGCTCTCGAAGCCCGCTTGCGTGAAGATCTGCGCTGGCTGGAATTGCCCGCGCCTTCATGGGTCCCACCGCGTTTCGCCGGCGCAGAACGCGTACTCGATGTCGCCGTGATCGGCGGCGGCATGGCAGGGCTCGCGGCGGCGGCGGAACTGCGCTGGCTCGGCATCGACAATCTGCAGGTGTTCGACCGCGCGCCAGCGGGACATGAAGGCCCGTGGGTATCTTTCGCGCGCATGGAAACGCTGCGCTCGCCCAAGCAGTTGACAGGTCCTGCCTTGCGCATGCCGGCCCTCACGTTTCGCGCGTGGTACGAGGCGCAATTCGGCGGCGCCGCGTGGGACGCGCTCTACAAGATTCCACGAACGCAGTGGATGGACTATTTGCGCTGGTATCGCGAGGTGCTCGATCTCCCGGTACACAACGACACCACCTTGACGTCATTGCGTCCGCGCGACGACGGTCTGCTTGCACTCGATCTCGAAGAAGCAGGCGTACAACGCACGGTGCTCGCGCGGCATGTCGTGCTCGCCACCGGACGCGACGGTTTGGGCGGCCCATCCGTGCCGGCTATCGCCAATACGGTCTCACGCCGCTACTGGGCGCATTCCGCGGATGCAATCGATTTCGCCGCTTTGGCCGGCAAGCGTGTCGGTGTCATCGGCGCGGGGGCGTCCGCCTTCGACAATGCGGCGACCGCGCTCGAAGCGGGGGCCGCCAGCGTCGATCTGTTCATCCGCCGCAACGATATTCCGCGCGTGAACAAGCTGACCGGCATCGGCAGTCCTGGCCTTGTGCACGGTTTCGCCGATCTCGACGACGCATCCAAATGGCGTTTCCTGCATTACGCGCAAACTGAACAAACGCCGCCGCCGCGAGACAGCGTGCTGCGAGTTTCACGCCATGCCAGCGCGCGCTTTCACGTCGGCAGCCCGGTGCTTGCGCTCGACGAACTCGACGGCGCGCTCGCGGTCACGACGCCGAAAGGCCGCTACGTGGTGGACTTTCTGATCTTCGCGACCGGTTTTCACTCGGATATCGACACGCGCGCCGAATTCGCGCCGTTCGCCCGCTTCGTGCGGCGCTGGAAAGACCGCTATCGGGCGGACCCGTCGCTGCCTTCGTATGAACTGGCCGAGTCGCCGGATCTCGGCGCCGCGTTCGCGTTTCAGGAGCGCGAGCCCGGCACGTGTGCCGCGCTGACGCAGATTCATTGTTTCAATCATGCGGCAAGCCTCAGCCACGGCAAGCTTTCCGGCGACATCCCCGCGATCAGCGACGGCGCGCAGCGTCTTGCGCGCGGCATCGCCAGCCGCCTGTTCGATGCGGATCGCGAGCGGCACTATCAGGCGCTGCTCGCCTTCGATACGGCGGAATTGCGAGGGGATGAATGGACCGATGCGGATGCATCGTCCGAGACTTCGCGCGCTCGCTTGCCGGTAGAGAACGCTGCTGAAAACACTGACTAACCCGCCGGAGCCGACATGCCCGACCTCGCGTCACCGACCCAACCCGCCGCGCCCTCAGGCGCCGATACCATCGATACCATCGATACCATCGACGCCCTCGCCGGCCTGCAAGCCGGCAGCCCGCTCGCCGCGCTCCGCCATGCTCGCGACAAAGTCGCGCTGCACACGCAACGCAGCGAAGACGCGTTGTTCGATCCGGCGTTGCCCGACCTGTCGCTGCAGGAGCGTTTGTTTGCCGCGTGGTATGCCGCGCGCCTCTCGCTAGCCAACGATCTCGCCGACGCCTACACGGCGAAGCTCATCGCCGCCGGCGCACAACCGGTCACACTCGACGCAATTGAAGCAGGCACGCTCGACGCCGCCACCGACGCACGCCTGATCGCGATCCTCTCGCACGTCAAGCTGCTGACCCACCAACCGGTCGATGCGCGCCCCGAGCATTTGCATACGCTGCAGCAAGCCGGTATCACGACACGCGGCATCGTCGCGTTGTCGCAGTTGATTGCGTTCGTCACCTACCAATTACGCGTGGTAGCGGGCCTGAAGGCATTGCGCGCAGTGCAGGAGGCAGCATGAGTCATGTGAACACCAGTACATCGCCAGTTGACCGCCTCAACGGCTTCACCTTCGAAACGCTCGGCTGGCGCGCATGGCTCGACACAGTCAGCCTCGCCGACGCCACGCCGGAGCAGATCGCCGTGCTCGAAGAAAGTCATCCGCACGCAAAAACCTCCGACTACTATCTGCTGCTGGTCCAACAGGCGGAAATTTTGCGGCAGCGCTCCGGGGTCTTCAACGCGATCATGTATGCGCCTGGCGGCCTGCCGCGCGCCGAGCGCGAACTCGCCAGTACCGTAGTGTCGCGCGTGAACGGCTGCGTGTATTGCGCTTCGGTGCATGCACAACGATTCGGCCAGCTCGCGAAGCGAACCGACGCGATCGAACAGGTTTTCGAAGAGCCATCGACGGCAGGCACCACGGAACGCGAGCGCGCGATCATCCGGTACGCGATCGAATTGACTGATCACCCGGAAAACGTCGACGCCGCGGCAATCAAACGGCTCGAAGCGAACGGCCTGACGCACGCGGAAATTCTCGACCTGACCCACGCTATCGCAATCTTCGCCTGGGCCAACCGGTTGATGCTGACGCTTGGCGAACCCGTGTTTCCGCAAGCTGGCGCGTAATGCCCGAGCGAGGCATCGGTGCATACGGGAGCCGCGTTGCGGTATCCTCACCGGCTCGTTCAGAAGGAGGATTCATGAAGTTTTCGATTTGCCTCGCCGTTGCCGCCCTGACGCTGTCCGCCACCTCGTACGCGCAAACCTCGCAGACTTATCGCTTCGGCGAAGGCCAGAGCACGCTGCCGTCCGGCAATGCCCATCCGGCACCGGCAGCCGGCGCGCAGGCGCAACAGTCGCAACCGCAGCAAGCCCAGCAGCAACCGCTTCCCGCGGAGCATGCTTCGTCCAAGGCCAAGCCGAAGCACAAGGCAAAGCATCACCGGCGTCATCGCGGGCATGTGACGCAGCCGGATACGTACTCGCACAACTAATAGGCGAAACGCATGCCACGTGCATGCGTCTTCGCGACGAAAATCCGTAGCGCCCGGCACAACCACATGGCCGGGCGCTACGCACCACACCTCGATCGCGCCGGCCGCCTATGCATGCACTGATACCCCCTATAGAGCGTGGCGATTTTTGACCCGCTTCAAATTCTCGCGCGCGGCGGGCATAGTAAAAGAATCCGCAGACTCACCGGCCACGTCAGGAACCCGTATGAGCACCACCCGCCCCGCGCCCTCCGCGCCTCATTCAGCCGACTCCACTACCGCCCCGCTGTCCACCGCGCCCTTGATCCGCGATGCCACCGAAGCCGATCTGCCCGCGATCCAGGCGATCTACGCCCACCACGTGCTGACCGGCGTCGCTTCGTTCGAAGAAATCCCGCCTTCCGTCGACGAACTGCGCACGCGCCTCGCGTCGGTACGCAGTCACGGACTGCCGTACATGGTGGCCGAGATCGGCGGCGAAGTCGCCGGCTATTGTTACGCGACGCCGTACCGGCCGCGCGCCGCCTATCGCAACACCATCGAAGATTCGATCTACGTCGGCGACGCGTATCGCGGGCGAGGCTTGGGGCGCGTGCTATTGCAGGCGCTGATCGCGCGCTGCGAAACCGGCCCGTGGCGTCAGATGGTCGCCGTGATCGCCGACGGCGGCAGCGGCGGCTCACTGTCGCTGCATGCGCAACTGGGCTTCGAATTGACCGGCACGTTGAAGGCGGTCGGCTTCAAACACGGCCGCTGGCTCGACACCACGTTGATGCAGCGAACCCTGGGCGTAGGCAATTCAACCGTGCCGGACGACGTGGCGCGTTAAAATCCCCCCATGCCCACCCCTACGCCGCCCCCCATGCCGTCCTTGTCCGATGCCCCAGGCGTCCCGGCAAGCGCCACGCCGCGCAACGAATACACGGTCGACGAGCTCGCGCGCGTCACCGACACCACCGTGCGCAACGTGCGCGCCTATCAGGACCGCGGCCTGCTCGAGCCGCCGGAAAAGCGCGGCCGCGTAGGCGTGTATGACGACACGCATGTCTCGCGTCTGAAGCTGATCAACCATCTGCTCGCGCGCGGCTACACGCTCGCCAATATCCAGGACCTGATCATGGCCGTCGACGAAGGCCACGACCTGCGTTCGATCCTCGGTCTTGAAACCGCAATCGGCAGCCGCTGGTCGCGCGAGCGGCCGAAAAAATACTCGCTGATCGAACTGCTGCAAATGTTCGGCGACAAAGCCTCACCAAGCGCGCTGGGCAAAGCGGTCGATCTGGGTTTGCTGGAGCGCAACGGCCTCTCCTTCGTTTCCGGCAGCCCTACCGCGCTCGCCGCGGGCGCGACCATGGCCAGGGAAGGTATACCGCTCGCCGACCTGCTCGACGCCGTGGGCATCGCCAGGCCGCATTTCAATGCGGTCGCCAAGGCGCTGGTCGATCTGGTGGTTCGTCAACTGGATCGCTATGACGCCGACGCCCTGCCGCCGCCCGCCGACGTGCCCGCCCTGGTCGACGCCATCTGGCGCGTGCGGCCGCTGGCCATGGTGCTGGTGGAAAGCGAAATGAACCGCGCGCTGGAAGAAGCCTCCGGCGACTATCTCGGCGACCGCGTCGCGGCGATCATGGAAAAGAAGCTGGGTCACGCACCCGAAGGCGCGGCTGCCTTACGTGCCGCGGCAAAGAAAGATAAGCCTAAAAAATAGCGTTTGCACGCGGCCATTTGCGCTCGCTAGCTAAGCTGCTTGTTGCTTTGTGTCCGCGGCAAACGCGCTCGCTTCCAGCGTTCACGCAAGGGCTTTCATGCCCCCGCCGTTCGCGCGCGCGTCATATTCAAATCTGCATTGCTTCGTTTGACCGGCGGGACGTCCATGCGACGATCTTCGATCAATCGAACGCAATGGAGATCCGCCAGATGGCCCGTCACACCCGTATTTCGCTTCACGTCGCCGCCGCGTTGCTGGCGGCATTCACCACCTTGAGCGCAACCGCGCAAAGCAGCGGTAGCGGCGGCGCCCAGGAGGCGGGCAAGGTGCTGCGCATCGGCTATCAGAAATCAGGCTTGCTCGCGATCCTCAAGGCACAAGGCTCACTCGACGACAAGCTCAAAACGCTCGGCTACAGCGTCAAATGGTTCGAATTTCCGGCGGGTCCGCAACTGCTCGAAGCCCTCAATGCGAACAGCGTCGACTTCGGCTACACCGGCGCACCGCCGCCCGTGTTCGCGCAAGCCGGCGGCGTGCGCTTCGTGTACGTGGGGGCCGAGCCGTCCGGGCGTCATGCCGAAGCCATTCTGGTCAGAAGCGATTCGACGCTGCGTAGCGTGGCGGAACTGAAGGGCAAAAGCGTCGCGCTGCAGAAGGGTTCGAGCTCGAACTATCTGTTGCTGGAAGCGCTCAAGAAAGCGGGCCTGCGCTACGAGGACATCCGGCCGGTGTATCTCGCGCCCGCGGATGCGCGAGCCGCCTTCGAAAGCGGCACTGTCGACGCATGGGTCATCTGGGATCCGTACTACGCGGCCGCGCAGCAGGCGCTGAAAGCGCGCACGCTCGTGGACTATTCGGAGCTCAACAGCCCCTACAACTTCTATGAAGCGACGCGTGACTTCGCGCAGCAGCATCCGGATGTGATCGGCGAGATTCTCGGGCAGTTGCGCACCACGGGCCTATGGGTGAACGCCCATCCGGTGGAAACTGCTGCGCTGATCGCGCCGAAGGTCGGTCTCGATCAGAAGCTGGTCGAAACCTGGGTGCGTCGCTATCCATATGGCACCACCGCCGTGACCGACGACATCGCGCGCTCGCAGCAGGTCGTCGCCGATGCGTTTTACGGCGCGCACCTGATTCCGCAAAAAATCACCGTGAAGGACAACGTCTGGCAGAACCGCGAGGTGGCTGCGGCCTTGGCCGCGAAGTGAAACGGGGCAGCACGCTGCCCTGCTGCGCGTCTTACACCTGAGCAGCGTGACTAGGAACAGCGGACCCAAGGTCCGCTTTTTTACGTCTGACGTCCGCGCCTTTATTTCACATTGCGAAAAATCGCGCGACTTGTCTTAGAGCCGGGCGTCTAACCGCCCACTTGCGTCATCCGTTGACAGCCTCTATTGTTACATC
Organism: Paraburkholderia caffeinilytica; assembly: GCF_046030355.1. Lineage (GTDB taxonomy): Bacteria > Pseudomonadota > Gammaproteobacteria > Burkholderiales > Burkholderiaceae > Paraburkholderia > Paraburkholderia caffeinilytica_B. The sequence goes on along the minus strand of NZ_JAQQCQ010000021.1, from coordinate 87,874 downwards.
AACCAATGTAACAGTTAAGAACGAACAAAAGGAGACGGATCGGATGAACGCACGCATGATGCCCCCCGACGACGCGCCCGTCGATACCGATATCGCCATCATCGGTTCCGGTTTTGCGGGCCTTGGCATGGCGATCCGCCTGCGGCAAGCCGGCATGACTGATTTCATCGTTGCCGAAAAGGCCGAATCGGTCGGCGGCACCTGGCGCGACAACCACTACCCCGGTTGTGCCTGCGACGTGCAATCCCACGTCTATTCGTTCTCATTCGCTCCGAATCCGCGCTGGACCCGCATGTTCGCGCGCCAACCGGAAATTCGCGCGTATCTGGAAGCCTGCACGCAACGGTTCGGCATTCAGCGGCATCTGCGCTTCGGCCATGAACTCGCCTCCGCGATCTACGACGAAACCCGCCATCGCTGGCAACTGACATTCGCAAACGGTCAGCAATGGTCGGCGCGCGTGCTGATCTCAGGCATGGGCGGACTGTCGCGCGCGGCTATTCCGAACATTCCCGGCATCGAGAAATTCAAGGGCAAAGCGTTCCACTCGCAGCATTGGGACCATACGTATCCGCTCGAAGGCAAACGCGTCGCGGTGATCGGCACCGGCGCGAGCGCGATTCAGTTCGTGCCGCAGATCGCGCCGCACGTCTCGCATCTGAACCTGTTCCAGCGCACGCCGCCGTGGATCATGCCGAAGGCCGACCGCGCGGTGAAGCCATTCGAACAGTGGTTGTTCAAGCGTCTGCCGTTCACGCAGAAGATCATGCGCTCAGCGCTCTACTGCATGCTCGAATCGCGCGCCTTCGGCTTCGCGGTTCATCCTTCGCTGATGAAGACCGCGCAGAAAGTCGCGGAGCGGCATCTGCGCCGCCAGGTGCCCGATCCGCAACTGCGCGCCACGCTCACGCCGAACTACACGATGGGCTGCAAGCGCATTCTGATCTCGAACGACTACTTCCCGGCGCTCTCGCGCCAGAACGTGTCGGTGACGACCACCGGCATCGCCCGTGTCGAAGAAGATGCGGTGATCACGACCGACGGCGCGCGCCATCCCGCCGACTGCCTGATCTTCGGCACCGGCTTTCAGGTGGCCGATCCGTTTCCGGCGGGCGTGGTACGCGGCCGCGGCGGCGTCGATATCGTCGATACGTGGCGCGATGGTGCGCATGCGTATCTCGGTACGACACTGCCTGGTTATCCGAACTTCTTCATGATCGTCGGTCCGAATACCGGCCTCGGTCACAACTCGATGGTGTTCATGATCGAGTCGCAGGTCGAATACGTCCTGCGCGCGCTGAAGACGATGAACGCGGAACGCGCCGATGCGATCGAAGTGCGTCCGCATGTCGAGCGCGCCTACAACGAGCAGATCCAGCAGAAACTCGGCCGGGCAATCTGGTCGACGGGCGGCTGCAAGAGCTGGTATCTCGATCCGAAGACCGGCAAGAACACGACGCTGTGGCCGGGATTCGCCTACAAATTCCGCCAGGCGACCCGCACCTTCAGCATGGACGATTACCTCGCATATTCGCCCGCGGCGCAACCGCTGAGCGGACACGGGGGCTCGCAGCAGCAACCTGTGCATACGCATGGTAATGCGGCCAACCCAGCGGCCACCCCTGCGGCCACGACATCCGCGGAAGCAACCTGATAAAAGCACGCTACAAAAAAGCATAACGACAAGGCACCGTTCAGAGAGGACAGGAGATAAGCCAATGAAAAACTTCACCGACAGAGTGGCCGCGATCACGGGCGCCGGCTCGGGCATGGGCCGTTCGCTCGCGATCCGGCTGGCACGCGAAGGCTGCCACCTCGCGCTCGCCGACCGCAACGCCACGAGCCTCGCCGAAACCGCGCAACTCGCACAGGCTGCCGCGCCGCACATCGTCGGCTCACCGCTGCGTATCACCACGCGCGTGCTCGACGTATCGGACCGCGCCGCAATGTTCGAATGGGCCGCCGAAACGGCCGCGCAGCATCAGCGCGTAAACCTCGTGTTCAACAACGCGGGCGTGGCGCTGTCGAGCACCATCGAAGGCATGGAGTACGCCGACCTGGAGTGGATCGTCGGCATCAATTTCTGGGGTGTGGTGCACGGCACGAAGGCATTTCTGCCGTATATCAAGGCATCCGGCGCGGGACACATCGTCAATACCTCGAGCGTGTTCGGCCTGTTCTCGCAGCCCGGCATGAGCGGCTACAACGCGACCAAGTTCGCCGTGCGCGGCTTTACCGAAGCGCTGCGCCAGGAACTCGATCTGATGAAATGCGGCGTGTCGGCGACGTGCGTGCACCCGGGCGGCATTCGCACGAGCATCGCGCAATCGAGCCGGATCTCGTCGAACATGGTCGGCTTCATGCTGGAAAACGAACAGCAGGGCAAAGACGACTTCGAGAAGTTTTTCATCACCACCGCCGACGAAGCCGCACGCGTGATTCTCGACGGCGTGCGCAAGAACAAGCGGCGCGTGCTGATCGGCCGCGATGCGCGCGCCGCCGACTGGTTGGCCCGCACGCTGCCGGCGGCCTATCAGGCGCTGGTCGTGATGCAGACGCGCCGCATGAAACGCATTGCGGAAAAGCGCGCACGCCGCGCCGCGCAACTGGACGGCCGGCGTGCGTGATGCGCCGCCCGCCACCCGCTGGCACACAGCGCGCAATGCAATCCGCCCGGTCAGCACCATCAACAGGACATAAGGGATTACAAGGAGAATGGCCATGATGCCGGTTCGCCGCGACCTTCGCTTCAACTTACCGCCCGAACGTGCCTCGGATTGGCACGAACAGGGCTCGCATGTGACACACTTCTTCAACGCGCTTTCGCTGCTATTCCCGGCTGGCGAGCGTTTCTTCATGGACAGCGTGCGCAACTACCGCGACCAGATCGACGACCCCGTGCTGAAGAAGCAGGTGCTCGGTTTCATCGGCCAGGAAGCGATGCATACGCGCGAGCACGTCGAATACAACGATCTGCTTCAGGAAGCGGGTTTGCCCGCGCATAAACTCGACAAGCGGCTGTGGGCGATTCTCAACTTTGGCCGCAAGATTCTGCCGCATTCGTATCAACTTGCGGTCACGGTCTGTCTGGAGCATTACACGGCGATGCTGGCGGGTTTGCTGCTGGAAGACGCATCGCGGATCGGCGGTTCGGTCGAAGGCTATACGCAGATGTGGACGTGGCATGCGCTCGAAGAAACCGAACACAAGTCGGTTTCGTACGACGTGTGGAATACCGTGCTCAAACCCGGACTCGGACGCTATCTGCTGCGCACCGGCACGATGCTGTCCACTACGCTGTTGTTCTGGCTGATCGTGTTCGACTACCACGTGCGTCTGCTGATCGCCGACCGCAAGCGTGGCAAGCATATCCGCGGCATGTGGCGCGTCGTGAAGTATCTGTACGGCCCGCGTCATGGCGTGTTTCCGCGTATTGCCGGTGAATGGCTGAGCTTTTTCCGGCCCGGCTTCCATCCGTGGGATCACGACAATCGCGCGCAACTGTCGCGCATCGACGGCCTCGTCGCAGCGGTCGACGCCACCAACGCGGCCACGCCGAGCGCACGCAAAGCCGCGCGACGCGGCGTGCAGGCGGCCGCGTGATACGCGACACGCTGTCGGTCGAGGCCGGCGACGTGCGGCTCGCAGTCTACGTAAGTGGGCCGCGCGACGCGCCGCCGATCGTGCTGGTGCACGGTTATCCGGATTCGGCGGCAGTGTGGGAACCGGTACGCGCACAGCTCGACGCGCGCTACCGCGTAATCAGCTATGACATGCGCGGCGCCGGGGCGTCCGACGCGCCTGACTCGCGCGCGGCTTACCGGCTCGAACGGCTGGCCGCTGATCTCGCGGCCGTCGCCGATGCGACATGCGGCGCGCGGCCATTTCACCTGGTCGGCCACGACTGGGGTTCGATTCAAAGCTGGGAAGCGGTCACCGATCCGGCTTTCAAAGGCCGCATTGTGTCGTACACGTCGATCTCCGGGCCGTGCCTGGATCACGCGTCTTTCGGCTTACGCGGCGCCGGCGCGGATCGTGCGGAACAGTCCAATGCGCTTCAGGCAACCAGGCGGCCGCCCGGCGGCAGTCTTCGGCAGACACTCAAATCCTGGTACATCTTCTTCTTTCACCTGCCGTTGCTGCCGGAATTGGTGTGGCGCGCGGGCGGCGCACGCATGTGGCCTGTATGGCTGCGCCTGACTGAACGGGTGCGTCCTGAACGCGATCCTGCGCAGATGCGCAACGCGATCAACGGCCTGAATCTTTATCGCGCCAATTTCATCGACAGGTTGCTGCACCCCCGCGCGCGCCACGCGCATGCGCCGGTGCAATTCATCGTGCCGCTGCGCGATCGCTATGTCGGGCCCGAGCTCTCCATCGGGCTCGAAGGCTGGCTCGGCGCGTATAGCCGCACTGAAATCGATGCCGGCCATTGGGTCGTATTACGCGAACCCGAGCGTATCGCGGCCGGCATCGCGCGCTTTGTCGAGCAGCACCGGGCGCTGCAGCCAGCAGACAGCGGCGGTCCCGGCACCTCGGCGGTCAACGCCCGCGCGGCAGGCGCGTAAATAACGTCGGATAGTCGATCACAAGGCCGTCTTCATCCACCGTCAGGTCTGCGGTGAAATTGCGGAAGATACCTTCGTAGCGATATATGGATATATGCGATTCAACTCGATGCAGGAATAGGCCTGCTCGGCACGCGTGACCTGTAAATCCGGCGTAGAAATATAGGCCACGGAAATCGGCTGGCGTTCGCCTTCAGTCAGTTGCAAACGGCGGATCGGCAACGTATTCGTATAGGGCGTGGCGGCGATATCGATATCGATGCACCCTTCAATCGCGCTCAGTACGAGGCCATGGCCGTCGTGCCAATGGCCGGCGCCGTCGCCGTGCAATTCCAGCTCGCCGCCGCCGACGATTTTCAGCCATGCGTACGTGGTACGCCATTGCGCATCGCAGCGCACCTTATAGTGCAGGCCGTATGCCTTGCCGTAGCGCTGCCCAACCAGAACGCTTTCCACCGCAAAGCCGTCTGCGCCCGCTTCGAACGCCAGATGTTCGAAGCCATCACCCTCTTCCGATGCCCACCTTAATTCACGCATCAGCCCGTCTCCTTGTGAAACGGCGCGGCAAACGCGCCGGGTTTCTATCGTAGCGCGAAAGCTTTCGGTTCGCCGACACAGGGGTTTTTCGGCTTTCGGCGCATGACGCCAGGTTGCGCGTCTGTCGCAAATAGCCACTATCAACGGCGGCGATGCCCGGCGCGGCACCAGTAGTCTATGCTCGCGGTTCATTCTCAACCTGGCCCGCTGCGCGCAGCTGATCTGCGCACGACAAAGTCGTGCCGCATCGAATTCGCCGCCTTCAAACCATGCACGCCGCCGCAACCGAAGCACAATCCGCCGCCTTGCGCACCTTGCTGCGCAGTCTCGGCCAGATCGTGCTGCAGCCGAACGCCTTCACCGGCGCCTGCCTGCTCGGCGCGTGGCTGCTATACGATCCGCGCCTCGCCTGTGCGGCGCTGATTGGCGCAATCGCGGCCAATGTGAGCGCGGTGCTGGCCGGCTACGGCGAGGACGAGACCCGCGCCGGTCTGCACGGATTTAATGGCGCGCTGGCCGGTCTCGCCGCGTTCAGCTTCATCGCCGACAACGCGACAGCCGCCGCCGTGGCCATTCTGGCCGCGACGGGCACAGCATGGCTGCTGGAACCCTGGTCGCGCTGGTTGCGCGCGCGCGGCCTCGGCTATTTCTCAAGCCCCTGTTTGATCGTCACGTGGCTTTGGCTGCCGCTGGTGGCACACGTCGCTCAGCAAGCAGGCGTCGCCACTGAACCCACGCTCAGCGCGGCGCAATTGAGCAGCGGCTTACTTGCCGGATTCGCGCAAACCGGCTTTGCATCCGGCGCGTTGCCCGGTGCGCTCGTTTTGATCGGCATTGCGGCTGCCTCGAGACGGCACGCGCTGTGGGCGTTGGTCGGCGCGGGCCTGGCAAGCGCCGTGCACCTGCTGCTAGGTGCGACTGCAAGCTCGTTCGACGCAGGCCTGTTAGGATTCAACGGCGTGCTGACCGCGATCGCGCTGGCCGATTGCGGCATCGCGATGACGCTCGGCGGTATCGTATTTTCGGTCGCGCTGCAGATGGCGGCCGCTTACTATGCGTTACCGGCCATGACCGCGCCGTTCGTACTCGCGACGTGGAGCATGCAGTGGCTCGCTAATCGTTTTCCGCGCGGTACGGCAGTGCCCGAACCGGCGGAGCGTGCAGAAGGCAGACGGCGCGTGACTTCGCCGGCATCGGCCCGGCGCGCGGGTTAATCCGCCAAGGCCGCAGCCCGTCAAGCAATCTCAGGAGACAGACATGTCGTTCACCCACACGCCCACCGGCCGTGTCGCCGAGGCAGGCCCAAGGTCCGAAGCGGAACAGCAGACCCGCGTCGACCTGGCGGGCGCCTATCGCCTCGCGGCGCTCAACGGCTGGGACGATCTGATCTACACGCATATCTCAGCGAGCGTTCCCGGCGAACCCGGCCACTTCCTGATCAACCCGTTCGGCCTCGCGTTCGACGAAGTGTGCGCGTCGAACCTGGTGAAGATCGATATCGAAGGCAATATCGTCGGCGCGAGCGAGCATCCGGTCAACGCCACCGGCTTCGCCTTGCACGCCGCCGTGCACGCGGCCCGCGCCGATGCTTTTTGCGTGATGCATTTGCACAATACAGCGGGCGTAGCGGTTTCCGCGCAACCGGCCGGTTTGCTGCCCGCGTCGCAACATGCGCTGCGTTTTTACGGTCACCTCGCGTATCACGATTACGAAGGTCTCGCCTTTACGCCGGCCGAAGGTGAACGCCTCGTCGCGCATCTCGCCGACAAACCCGCCATGCTGCTGCGCAATCACGGCACGTTGACCGCCGGCCGCACCGTTGCGGAAGCCTATGTATTGATGGCGACGCTGATCAAGGCCTGCGAAATCCAGTTGCAGGCGCAAGCATGCGGCAGCGAGCTTGTCGTGCCGGGCGATGCCGTAGCCGCACGCACTGCCGACCAACTGTATGACGGCGGTGCGATCGAAGGCGCGCTGGAATGGCCGGCTTTGCTACGCAAGCTCGACCGGATCGATCGCGCCTATCGCGATTGAATTCGCGCCCCAACGTCCTCAGCCTTAACGTCCTCAATCACATTCTTAAACGGAGCCACAACAATGCCCACGTTTCATATCGAACTCTTCGAAGGCCGCTCGGTGGAACAGAAACGCCAATTCGTCGAAGCCATTACTAAAGCGACCTGCGAATCGCTCGGCGTTGAACCGAATTCAGTCGACATCATCCTGACCGACGTCAAACGCGAAAACTGGGCGACGGGTGGGCGTTTGTGGTCCGACGCGGACGCGTAAATGCCGCGCGCGTTGCGCGCGCAGCAGGTATTTCCGGGCGACGCGTAGCTGAAACGCGTCGCCGTAGCAGCGTCGACAAACGCCGCTACACCCCCAGGCAATCAGAACCGGTGAATGATGCCCACACCCGCAGCAAACTGACTGCGTGACGAGGACGGCGCACTGTTCTGGCCATCGCCGATATCGGCCGTTGCGTTGATGATGGTTGTGCCAGTCTTCGTCGGCGCCAAGGTCTGGCCGCCCGCACGTTGATAGGCCTCCACGGCATACAGCCCAGTACGCTTGGAAAGGCTGTAGTACTGCGAAAGGTTGAATTGCTGATAACGTGCCGAGCTCGAGATGCCATTCGATTCCGTTGCACGCGTATAGCTATAACCAGCCGCCAGGTCCAGCGCTGACAACGGCTTGAAGTGCAGCACCGCGCCAGCCGTATTGAAGATCGCCTCACCGTGGAACAGCGAGTTGACGCCTGGAATATATTGCACGTTCGAATACGAGAAGGAGACGTCCCACTGCGAGCTGAATGCATAGCCGCCCGTCACCGCAACGCGCTGCTGCGCCTGCGCCGTCTGGTACCCGTTATTGATGCCCGACACAGCCGTCTGCGCGCCCGCATTCGACGTCGTGGAGTTAGGATCCCACGCACCGCCGCCCGGCGCCGCGTTATTGATGCGCTGGTAGCCCGCCGCGATCCCGAACGGACCGTGCAGGTACTGGATCGCCGCGCTGATCGTCGAGCCCGCATTGGTGCTGCCCGCTACGCCGCCCAGCGAATACGAACCGCTCACAGTCAGGCCGTACATGTTCGGCGATGTGTACACCAGCGAGTTGTTCGCACGGTACAGCGTATCCATCGAATCGAGATCGCCCGGGTGTGCGCCGTACGCGCCCGTCAGCCACGTGGTCGGGCTATAGGGCGACAGCAGCGTGTAGTACGACGTGTATTGACGGCCGGCCGTGAGCGAGCCGTAGGTTGCGTTGGCCACGCCGACATACGCCTGCCGGTTGAACGCGAGACCCGAGGTCGATTGCGCGCCGGTTGCGCTGTTAAAGCCTTCTTCCAACTGGAAGATCGCCTTCGTGCCGCCGCCCAGATCTTCGGCACCCTTCAAGCCGAAGCGGCTGCCTGCCCAGACACCGTTCACCATCTTGACGGCCGAGCGGCCGCCGGTCGTCGAACCGAGTGACGTCTGGCTGCTCTGATAACCGATCCCCGTATCGATGATCCCGTACAGCGTCACGCTGGTTTGGGCGTGTGCGCCGAGGGCGACCAACCCAAGGGCCGAGGTTGCTATTACCTTTTTCATTTCTGCTCCTCTGTAAAAAACTTATTTGTCGTATCTGGCAGTGCCACACCGGCGCCGATTCTGGATCGAGCGTTCAGAACACCGGGTGACCATTGATCAGGCTAGGCAACCATGTCGAGAACATCGGTACGTACGTCACGATATTGATCGCGCTGAAGATCGCCAGGTAATAAGGCCACGCCACTTTGGTGGTTTCACCTATCGATACATTGCCGATCGCGCAACCGATGAACTGCACCGAGCCAATCGGCGGATGCACGAGGCCCAATGCACAGTTCAGCAGAATCATGATCCCGAACTGAACGGGGCCGACGCCTGCATGCATCGCCATCGGCAGGAACAAGGGCGTGGTGATCAGAATGTGCGCGGCCATGTCGACGAACGTGCCGAGAAAAATCTGGATGATGTTGATGTAAAGCAGCATCAACCAGGGCAGGCTCGTTGCACCGTCGAGCATGTGTTCGATGGCGTCGGGAATCTCCAGATAGGCCATCTGATAGCGCAGCATGTTCGACACGCCGATCAGCAGCAACACCACGCCGGTGGTTTTCGCCGCCTTGGCGAGCGCATGAGCGAGTTTCTTCATCGTCATCGTGCGATACACCACGATGGTCAAGACTAGCGAATAAGCCACGGCAATCGCCGCTGCTTCTGTCGCGGTGGCAATCCCTCTCGCTACGCAGAACAGAATGATCGCGATCACCATCAAGCCGGGCAGCGCGCCGAGGAACGTGCGGGCCACCGCGAACCAGCCCGGAAAGCGCTGCAATTCGGTCGAGCCGTCAGCGCGGCGCGGATAGCCGAATTTGACCGCTTGCCAGTACGCGGCGATAAGCACGAAACCCATCACCCACAGAACCGGCAACAGCCCCGAAAACAACAGATCGCCGATCGACACACCACTCATCTGATGCCCGTTCAGCGTGCCGGTGATGCCCTGGGCCGCGAACGCATAGATGATCATGTTCGTCGACGTGGGCATGAGCGCGCCCGCCAGCGACGAATGGGTCGTCACGTTGACCGCGTAGGCCGCGCTGTAGCCTTCGCGCTTCATCAACGGAATGACGACGCCGCCCATGGCGGACGTATCCGCCGTCGGCGAACCTGACACGCCGCCGAACAGCGTGCACGCGACCACGTTAGCCATGCCGAGCCCGCCGCGGAAATGCCCCACCGTGGCCTGCGCGAAGCGCAGGATGCGGTCGGCGATACCGCCGTGCAGCATCAACTCGCCGGAGAAAATGAAGAACGGGACCGCGAGAAACGAAAACGCGTTCATTCCCGAAATCATCGACTGCATGGCGGTGGCCGCCGGCAAGCCCTCATACAGATACGTCAGGACGCACGAGAGTCCCAACGCGAACGAAACAGGAACCCCGAATACGAGGAAAACGAGGAAACTAACTGAGAGGATGGCAAGTTCCATGATTCTTCTATTTGTGTTTCTGTGCGAAAAGCCCCAGCAGGTTCTCGAACGAGAACAGAGCGATGCAGGCGCTGGCAATGACCGGAATCAGATAACGAAGCGCTTCCGGAAGGCCCAGAATCGGGATCTTGTCGTCCATGGTGGTCTCCGCCATTTGCCCGCAGCCGAAGAAAATCGCCACCGCCAGCACGATCAGGCAAATATGCTGGAACGCATGGGCGATCAACTGGCCTTTCGGCGGCAGTTTCTTGACTAGCGAGTCAAGCCCGATGTGGCCGCCTTCGCGAACTTTGAGCGCGGCGCCGAACATGGCGATCACAATCACCAGTAGGAGGGCGATGGGCTCGACGAAATCCGGTGCATCGCTGAAGACGTAGCGCATCACGACGCTATAAATCACCAGCAGGCATAGCGTGGCGAGACTCGCCGACGCCACGACCACCAGCACGCGGAAGAGAAAATCATTTGGGCGTTTCATGAATCTCATTGACCCCATCCTTGCATACGGCGGATTTATATTTAATCTTCAGGAATCCTTCTGACTATCACCGGATTCAGGAAACCGCGTGCCGGGAAACCCGCGCAGCGCGTGCTGCGCGGTCTTTCCCCGCCACGTTATTTCCGAACTTATTTGACTGCCTGGATTTCGTCGACGAGCTGCTTCATTTGCGGCGTCTTTTCATACTTCGCCCACACCGGCTGCATCGCCTTCACGAAAGCAGGACGGTCGATCTGCGACGCGGTAACGATCGTCGCGCCACCCTTGGTCACCGTCTTTGCCGCGTCGTTTTCACGCGCAGTCCACAGTTTCGTGTAATAAGGCACGGAGTCAGCCGCCGCCTTCTTGATGATGTCCTGTTCCTGCGGCGTCAGCGTGTCCCATACCTTCTTGGAGAACACGAGGACTTCCGGCGTCATTGAATGCTGGGTTTCGGAATAGACCTGCGCGACTTCGAAATGCTTGGTCTCTTCATACGACGGCAGATTGTTTTCCGCGCCATCCACGAGACCCGTCTTCAGGCCCGTATAGACTTCGGCGAACGGCATCGGCGTCGGTGTGCCGCCCATCGCCTTGATTTCGTCGACCATCAGATCCGAAGGCTGCACACGCACCTTGAGCCCCTTCATGTCGGCGGGCGAATGGATGGCCTTCTTCGCGTACATCGAGCGCGCGCCGCTCTCATAGAACGTCAGCGCGATCATGCCCTTCGCCTTGAAGGCGTCGAGAATCTTCTGGCCTTCCGGGCCGTACATCACTTTGCGGAAATGGTCGATGTCGCGAAACAGGAACGGCAGCGACGGAATCATCGATTCCGGCACGATCTCGTTAAACGCAGCACCGTTGGCGCGCGCCATATCGAGTGCGCCGATCCGTACCTGGTCGATCGTGTCGTTTTCGGAACCGAGCGCGCTGTTGCCGAAGACCTTCACGGAATCCTTGCCACCGGTTGCCTTGCTGATTTCTTCACCCATGTATTTCACGGCCATATTGGTCGGATAGGTGTCGCCATGCACGTCCGACACCCGGAACACGCGCGCGTGTGCCGACACGGTGCTGAACGCCAGCACGGAGGCCGCGACAATCATCGAAACACGGGAAGAGGCAAACTTGTTTTTCATCGTGACATTCCTTGAAATTAGATCATCCAGATGCGGAAGGCCGTTTGCGGAAGACCGCTTTCGCGGGGCCGCTTACGGAGGGCCGCTTATGGATGCGACATGGTTTTGATGCGTCTCCCGGCTCCACACACGCAGCCCCTTTGGGTAGCGAGCGGTTTGCCGTGCTGGCCTGCTTTGACTTCCCCGGCACAGATGCTCAGCACTCCTGTCAGACAACTCGACTTCTTTACTCCGACTGCTTCGGCATAAATCCCACGCACGGCGTCATGCGCTTGGAGGACGTTGCCCGCTTTGTCCCGCAGCCTCAAACTATCTTGAAATGAATTTGTTGGGGCTCATATGTTGTACGACGACATATGAAGTCTATAAAACGCAGTTTGAGTTGTACAGCCGGTATTTACCCGCACGACGATGAATTGGAGCTAAAAATTTTCAGGCCGAAAAATGGCTTAAAAGCCATGTCAGAATGGGAGTCGAGCAAAATCCCCACCTGGCGGCTTGATATTTTTCGTAGAGAGGAAGATGACCCGAGAGTGGCATTTTTGCCACTATGTTGTACGACAAGTGATGAATAAAAAGCTGAAACTGTTGGGCGCCGACGTGCTAATACCCCGGCGCCCTACCCCATGTACGTCGCTTTTTAGAGTTCGCCCGCGTATTCGGGCTCGGGCAGCCCGGTCACGCCGGGGCGCACGGCAAACAGGTGGCCGTCATGTTCGCTCGCGCCCGTCGCGGGGCGAATCGACGTCACGAACAGCGTATCCAGATCCGGGCCGCCGAACGCGCACATGGCAGGCTTCACGGCCGGCACAGCGATCTGCCGATCGAGCTTGCCTTGCGGTGTAAAGCGCAGCAACAGGCCGGCGTCGTTCGCGCAGATCCAGTAGCAGCCGTCGGCATCCACCGCGGCGCCATCCGGACGCCCGGCGTAATCATGGAGGTCAGCGAAGACGCGCCGATTGCGCGGTACGCCCGACTCGATGTCGTAGTCGAATGCCCAGATTTGCCGGCGCAGAGGATGCGAGTCCGACAGATACATCGTGGTCCCGTCGGGCGACCACGCCAGACCGTTTTGCGTGATCAACGCGTCGATGACCGGCTCCGACAGCACGCCGCGCTCGTCGAAACGATAGAGCGCACCCGCCGGATTTGCCGCAGCCATGTCCTGCACCATCGTGCCGGACCAGAAGCGCCCTTGCCGATCGCAACGGCCGTCGTTGAAGCGCATGTCGGCAAACGGGAAGTGCGGCGCGGCGAGCTTTCTGCCCGCCACCTTCATCGGTTCGCCGCGCGCCGCGCCTTCAGTCAGCGCGACCGCGAAGAGCCCCGTCTCACAGCCCGCCAGCACCGTGCCGCGATGATCGAAGGCGATGCACGCCACCCGCTCCGGCAATTGCCACTCGGCGCGCTCCCCCGAATCGGGCCGCAAGCGCACGATCTTTTGCGCCGGAATATCCACCCAGTAAAGCGCCTGTTCCACCGCACGCCACACCGGACTCTCGCCGACCGACGCGGGCGCCTCCCCTGCCGCCTCGACACGCTCCACCCGCGGATTCGCCATGGCGCTCACCGTTTCGGCTCCATCGGACCGGCCAGCACAAAAGGGCCGCCCTGGAAATGCTGCGTCGGATCGCCGAGGTCGGCCGTAGGCGCCGTGACCGGAAAGAGGTGCTCGAACTCGACCGAACTGTCCTGCGGGCGAAAACCGAGGAACGCCGCCTTGGTGTTGTCGATCCACTTGGTCCGGTTATCCGACACGCCATAGACGATGGCATGCCCAACCCGGTTGGTGAACAGCGAGCAGCGCACCAGTTCGATAAAGTCGCGAAAACTCAGATAGGTGACGAGCATGCGCGGATTCTTGGGCTGCTCGAACGACGAACCGATTCGCAGACACACGGTCTCGAGACCGAAGCGGTCGAAGTAATAGCGCGACAGCGATTCGCCAAAACACTTCGTCACGCCATACAGGCTGTCGGGACGCAGCGGCGCGTCGATATCGACCACCGATGTCGTCGGATGGAAGCCCACGGCATGATTCGAGCTCGCATACACGATGCGCTTCACGCCCTGCTTCTGCGCGGCCGAATAGAGGTTGTACAGGCCGCGGATATTCGCTTCGAGCAGATCTTCGAACGGCGCCTCGACGGAGATGCCGCCAAGATGAACGACCGCATCCACACCTTCGAGCAGCGCGTGAACGGCGGCTTCATCCGCGAGATTCACGATCGATGCTTCTTCGTGCGCCGCCACTTCGCCCAGCGGCGCGATATCGGTGACGCGCACCACGTCGGCCCAGGCAACGAGCGCACCGCGCAACTGTTTGCCGAGGTTGCCGGCCGCGCCGGTAAGCAGAAGACGGCGGAAAGGTTTCTGCGCCGCCGGGCGGTCAAGGTTCGAGTCAGTCATGTCTCAGTCTTTGTCGTGATTACGATCGGTACTATCAGGTCACCGGCGCCGGATTGAACAGCGTCAGCGCATTGTGAAGTTTGAGTTTTTCCGCGCAGGTCTCTTTACGCCCGCTTGCAACGTCGAGCATCAGCCGGAACAGCTCCCAACCCACGTCTTCGATCGTCGCGGCGCCGGTCGCGATAGTACCGGCGTTGATATCCATCAGATCGTGCCAGCGGCGCGCGAGATCGGAGCGCGTCGCGACCTTGATGACGGGCACTTCCGCGAGACTGTAGGGCGTGCCGCGGCCGGTCGTGAATACATGCAGGTTGATGCCCGCTGCGACCTGCAGCGTGCCGCAGATGAAATCGCTGGCCGGCGTGGCCGCGTAAATCAGGCCCTTCTGCCTGACCTTTTCGCCAGGCGACAACACGCCGGAAATCGCCGAGTTGCCCGACTTGATGATCGAGCCCATCGCCTTTTCAACGATGTTCGACAAACCGCCCTTCTTGTTGCCGGGCGTGGTGTTGGCGCTGCGGTCCGCGCCGCCGCGCTTCAGATAATCGTCGTACCACTGCATCTCGCGGATGATCGCGGCAGCCACCCCCGGGTTCGCCGCGCGCGCCGTCAGTTGATCGACACCGTCGCGCACTTCGGTGACTTCGGAGAACATCACCGTCGCGCCGGCGCGCACCAGCAAATCGGTGGCGAAGCCCACAGCGGGATTCGCAGTCAGCCCGGAAAACGCATCGCTGCCGCCACATTGCACACCGACCACCAGATCGGCGGCCGGGCAGGTCTCGCGGCGGCGATTGTTCAACCGTTTCAGGTGACCGTCGGCCATTCTCGTGATCGACTCGATCATCGACTGGAAGCCGACGTGCGCTTCGTCCTGCAACACCACCACGTCGCCGTTCAGATCGGCCTCGACGTCGCCGATGTCAGCCACTTCGGCGACATTCGCTGCAGCGGCAATCGGAATCGTGCCCGGCGGCATCAGGCGTTCGGGTTGCAGCTTCTCGCAACCGAGGCTGACCATCATCACTTCGCCGCCGAAGTTCGGATTCAGGCTGATATTGCGCACGGTGCGGATCGGCACCATCGCGTCCGGCGCGTCGATCGCGACGCCGCAACCATAGGTGTGGCCGAGGCTCACCACATCGTCGACGTTCGGGTAGTGCGGCAGCAGCTCGGCCTTGATACGCGTGACCGCGTGCTGAACCACGTCGGCCACGCATTGCACCGTGGTCGTGATCGCCAGAATGTTGCGCGAGCCGACTGAGCCGTCGGCATTGCGATAGCCCTCGAACGTGAAGCCTTCCAGCGGCGGCATGTCCGGCGCCTTGATGGTGGCGATCGGCAGATCTTCCAGTCCCGGCGGACTCGGCATGCGGATCACGTGTTCGTTGATCCAGCTGCCCTTCGGCAAGGCCTTCAGCGCATAACCAATCACCACGTTATAACGGATGACCTCGTCGCCTTCCGCGAGATCGGCCAGCGCGACTTTGTGCCCTTGCGGAACACGCTCGCGCAGCGCGAGGCCATCGGGGAATACGGCGCCCTCACCCAGACCGCCGTCGTTGACGACAATCGCGACGTTGTCATTGGGGTGAACGCGAATGTAGAGCGGAGTTTGTTGCATCACATCGATCCTTGTGGCGATTTCACGCCGGCTGCATCAATCATTCATACGTCATCCTACAACATGAAAGATTGCTCAGACGTTCCGTATTTACCCTATAGCGTGCATTATGCCGCCAAAACCCCGTTGAGTTAGTCGAATTGTTGTTGTACGATGACGTATAAGAAATCTTCATTTCTACATACCGCCCCTATTCGACGCCCTGGATACTCATCATGACGACACCGCAGGAACTGAAGCAGATCGTTTCCGAAGGCCTTCTGTCCTTCCCCGTTACCGACTTCGACGAGCAAGGCGATTTCCGCGCCGACACCTATGCCGAGCGCCTCGAATGGCTCGCGCCTTACGGCGCGTCGGCCCTGTTCGTCGCCGGCGGCACGGGCGAATTCTTCTCGCTCACGCATAACGACTACTCGAACGTCGTGCGTACGGCAACCGAGGTCTGCAAAGGCAAGGTGCCGATTCTGGCCGGCGCGGGTGGCCCGACCCGCGTGGCGATCGCGTATGCGCAAGAAGCCGAGCGTCATGGCGCGAACGGCATTCTGTTGATGCCGCACTATCTGACCGAAGCCTGCCAGGAAGGCATTGCGGCGCACGCGGAAGAAGTCTGCAAGTCCGTGCCGAACATGGGCGTGATCATTTACAACCGTGCGAACTCCAAGCTTAACGCCGACATGCTCGAAAAGCTGGCCGAGCGCTGCCCCAACCTGATCGGCTTCAAGGACGGCGTGGGCGAGATCGAGAACATGGTGTCGATCCGCCGCCGCCTCGGCGACCGCTTCTCGTACCTCGGCGGCCTGCCGACCGCTGAAGTCTACGCCGCAGCCTATAAGGCGCTGGGCGTACCGGTGTACTCGTCGGCCGTGTTCAACTTCATCCCGAAGACGGCGATGGATTTCTATCGCGCGATTGCCGCGGACGACCATGCAACGGTCGGCAAGCTGATCGACGAATTCTTCCTGCCGTATCTGGCGATCCGCAACCGCCGCCAGGGCTACGCGGTCAGCATCGTGAAGGCCGGCGCGAAACTGGTCGGCCACAGCGCAGGTCCGGTGCGTGCGCCGCTGACCGATCTGACCGAAGAAGAAATGGCGCAACTCGACACGCTGATCAAGAAGCTCGGCGCGCAGTAACGCAGTAACGCGCGAAGCCAGCGCAAAGCTGGCTCACGCATGCAGCACCGCAAAGAGCGCCCGGGACGGCAACGTCGCCGGGCGCTTTTTCATTGATAAAAATTCTGTAGACAACGGCGGAATGGAGCCGCACCGCGAGCCCGCCCCCCGTCCCTCGCGAAGACCTGGTGCTCAACAGCGCGCCGGTTTTCTTCGGCCTGAACGCCCTGCTGACGGCGTTAGCTACCCCGTGATCGTGAAAGCCATCAAACGGATCAAACTGCGCCGGAGCCCGCGGTCAGGCTGTTATCGTACTTCCCTGCGCACCTTGCAAAACCAGGCGGCGCGTCCGCCAGGCACCTGAAACCGGGCATCGACACCGGGTTTAATGCCGATGCCTAAAAATGATCTGGCGTTTATATAATCAGTCGTCAGACGACGGTATAATGAATCACAGAAAGTATCTGCAACTATCTGATTCGAGGGGCGTTTTTGATGGCTACACCACTGGCATCCGCGGTACCGCCACGACGCGCGCGCAATCTTGCCGAGTTTGTCGTCAGCTACGTTACCGAGCAAATCGCGTCTAACGCCTTGAAGCCCGGCGACAAACTGCCGACCGAGTCGCAATTGATGGTCACGCTAAGCGTGAGCCGCACGGTTATCCGCGAAGCGATTTCACGCCTGCAGGCGGGCAAGATCATCGAGACGCGCCACGGCATCGGCAGTTTCGTGCTGGAACCGCAGCGCGAAAAGCTGGGTATCGACATGGTGCCCGCCACCACCTTGCGCGACGTGCTGTCGATCCTGGAACTGCGCATCAGCCTCGAAACGGAATGCGCGGGTCTGGCGGCTCAACGGGCCAAACCGGACGATCTCGCGCGCATGCGCGCCGCGCTCGATGCGATCGAAGCCACCCGCCACAACGGATTGGATAGCGTCGACGCCGATCTGCAGTTCCATATCTCCGTGGCGCGAGCAACCGGCAACCGGTATTTCGTCGACATCCTCACGCAAATGGGCAGCGCGCTGATCCCGCGCAATCGGCTGGATTCGGCGGGGATCGCACGCGCCGAACCTGACGCGTATCTGTCGCTCGTCAACCTTGAGCACGAAAGCATTCTCGAGGCGATCACGCGGCACGACGCCGAAGGGGCGCGCGCGGCAATGCGCATGCACCTGTCCAATAGCCGCGAGCGGTTGCGGCGCGCCAACGAAAGCGCGGAAGCCAATAGCTAGAATTTTGCGCTGGGCACGCGTCAGTTCCTCTGATTCATTACGCTGAACGGTATGGACCGGGGACATAGGTAACAGGTGTGCGGAGACATGGGTAACACATAGTCCGCTCATTCCTGTTATCCATCTCCCCGATCCATACAGCCAAACGCAAGAAAATGGCCGGGAGCATTGACATGCATCCCGGCCATTTTTTATCTCGCGCGGCGCCCGCTCAGGCGCCGCTCATGCATCGGTCAGCTACGCGTGATCTCGCCATCACGACAACGCCACAGGTCCAGCGGGTTGGCATCGGCCAGCGATTCCGGCAGCAGATCAGCCGGGAAATCCTGATAACACACCGGACGCAGGAAACGCTCGATCGACGTCGTCCCCACTGACGTCGCGCGGCTATCGGACGTGGCCGGGAATGGGCCGCCATGCACCATCGCGTGCGACACCTCGACGCCGGTCGGGAAACCGTTGACCAGGATCCGCCCGGCCTTGCGCTCGAGAATCGGCACCAATTTCTTCGCCACCGCCAGATCCGCGCTATCCATTTGCACCGTGGCCGTCAACTGACCGGCGAAGTGCTCGGCAACCGCGAGCAGTTCCTGCTCGTCCTTGCATCGCACGACGGTCGACGCGGGCCCGAAAACCTCGTCCTCCAGCGCCGGCGTGGACAGGAAGGTCAGCGCGTCGGTCACGAACAAGGCTGCGCGCGCTTGCGTGGGGCCCGTCGCATCAACGCCTTGCGCGACCGTTTCGACACCCCGCGTTGCCGCCAGCTTGCCTTCGCCCTCTTCATAGGCGGCGTGGATGCCGGCCGTCAGCATGGTCTGGGCCGGCTTGCCGCTCAGCGCTTCGGACGCCGTTGCAAGGAAGCCTTTGAGCGCCTCGCCGTCGACGGCGATCGCAAGCCCCGGGTTGGTACAGAACTGCCCCGCGCCGAGCACCAGCGAATCGACGAAGCCCCGCGCGATGCTCTCACCGCGCTGCGACAATGCATTCGCCAGGAGAAACACCGGGTTGATACTGCTCATTTCCGCGTAGACCGGAATCGGCTCGGCCCGCGCGGCCGCGACACGCATCAGCGACGTGCCGCCCGCGCGCGAACCCGTGAAGCCCACCGCCTTGATCGCCGGATGCGCGACCAGCGCTTCACCAACGGCATTGCCGGCGCCGACGATCATCGAGAACACGCCTTCAGGCAGGTCCATGTCTTGCGCGACCTGCTGGATCACGCGGCCGACCATCTCCGACGTACCGAGGTGCGCGCGATGCGCCTTCACCACCACCGGGCAGCCCGCCGCGAGTGCCGCAGCGGTGTCGCCGCCCGCCACCGAAAACGCGAGCGGAAAATTGCTGGCGCCGAACACGGCGACCGGGCCCACCGGAATCTTTTGCATCCGCAGATCGGAACGCGGCAGCGGCTTGCGCTCGGGCAACGGTGAATCGAGCGTGGCGGCGAGCCATTGACCGGCGCGCACGACTTGCGCGAACAGTTTGAGCTGGCCGGTCGTCCGGCCGCGCTCGCCTTCGAGACGAGCCTTCGGCAGGCCGGACTCTTCGTGCGCACGCTGGATCAGCGCGTCGCCGAGCGCCGTGATGCCGTCCGCGATACGCTCCAGAAAC
This sequence comes from Paraburkholderia caffeinilytica, assembly GCF_046030355.1. Classification (GTDB taxonomy): domain Bacteria; phylum Pseudomonadota; class Gammaproteobacteria; order Burkholderiales; family Burkholderiaceae; genus Paraburkholderia; species Paraburkholderia caffeinilytica_B. The sequence continues at coordinate 68,132 of NZ_JAQQCQ010000021.1, read as the reverse complement.
TCGGCGCGCAACGTGAGCGGCAAATGCCGGTACGGATCGAACGCTTTCTGTGCGAGTTCACAGGCACGCTCGACATTCGCGACCGACCCGCTGCCGAACACCGGCTCGGCGATATCGGAACCCGTGGCAGGATTGAACGCACGCAGGGGTTTTTCCTCGCCACGCACTGCTTTGCGGCCAATCAACATTTCGCCGGTAATAGACATTTCACTTTCCTTGGATGGACACCATAGATATAAGTCATCCTATAACATTAAATGGCGTCCGCGCAACCTGAAACCCTTTCCCTAGGAGTAATCCGGGTTTACGTGGCCGTTACAACCTATCGCACCGATGCTAACCTTCACCAAGACATACGATGACTTATAACATCCACTTTTAGTAAACGTTGGAGCTCGCCCAGTTCACCGCACAGTTCGAGGAGACACCCGCATGACAGCCGTCACGCCTTACCAGCCCTTACCCAATAGCTTTCGCCGCGCCGTCCGCAGTGGCGAAACCCTGATCGGCTGCTGGGCTTCGCTCGCTAGCCCGATTGCCACGGAACTGCTCGGCACGGTCGGCTTCGACTGGATGCTGCTGGATGCCGAACACGCGCCGAACGACGTTCTGACGCTGATTCCCCAGCTGATGGCGCTCAAGGACAGCCCGAGCGCGCCGGTGGTGCGCCCGCCGGCCAACGACAGCGTGTTCATCAAGCGACTCCTGGATAGCGGCTTCTCGAATTTTCTGGTGCCGTTCGTCGACAGCGCCGAAGATGCGGCGCGCGCCGTCGCGGCGACGCGTTACCCGCCTCAGGGCATCCGCGGCGTCTCGGTGAGTCAACGAGGCAATCGCTACGCGACCATTGCCAATTACTTCGACATCGCCAACGACAACGTCTGTGTCATCGTTCAGATCGAAAGCCGCAAGGCGGTCGATAATATCGACGAGATTCTCGCCGTGGACGGCGTCGATGCCGTTTTCGTCGGACCGTCCGATCTCGCAGCAGCCTATGGCCACATCGGCAAGCCGAATCATCCTGACGTGCAACAGGCGATAGCGCGCGTTTTCGAGCGCGCCCAGGCCGCCGGCAAGCCGAGCGGCATCCTCGCGCCCGTGCAGGCCGACGCGGAGCGCTATCTCTCGATGGGCTGCCGCGTCATCGCAGTCTGTGCCGATATGGGGCTGCTGAAAGCCGCCGCGCAGACCGTTCAGCAACACTTCATGCAGAAACAGGCGGACCGGAAGTAAAGACGGCCGCCACGACATCTCCGGAGATTTCCATGCAAAAAGCAGGCTTTATCGGACTCGGCATCATGGGCAAGCCCATGGCCGCCAACCTTCTCAAGAACGGCGTGGCGCTTGCGGCGTTTACACGCAGCGGCGTACCCGACGACCTCGTCCAGGCGGGCGCCGTCGCGTGTGACAGCCCGGCCGCGGTGGCCGCGCATGCCGACGTGATCTTCGTCATGGTGCCGGACACGCCGGACGTGGAACGCGTGCTGTTTGGCGAACACGGCCTCGCCGAGGCCTTGCGTCCCGGGCAAACCGTGGTCGACATGAGCTCGATTTCGCCGATGGCCACCCGCGACTTCGCCGCCCGCGTGCGTGAGCATGGCGCGGACTATATGGATGCGCCGGTTTCCGGTGGCGAGGTCGGCGCGAAGGCCGGTTCGCTGACTATCATGGTGGGCGGCGAAACGGCGACCTTCGAGAGCGTCAAGCCGCTCTTCGACATGATGGGCAAGAATGTCACGCTGATCGGCGCTGTTGGCGCGGGCCAGGTGTGCAAGGTGGCCAATCAGGTGATCGTCGCTGCGACGATCGAAGCCGTCGGCGAAGCGCTGCTGCTCGCCTCCAAAGCCGGCGTCGATCCGGCGCGCGTGCGCGAAGCGTTGATGGGCGGCTTTGCGTCCTCGCGCATTCTCGAAGTGCACGGTGAGCGGATGACGAAGCGCACCTTCGATCCGGGCTTCCGGATCGAGCTCCACCAGAAGGATCTGAATCTCGCGCTCTCGACGGCCCAGGCGCTCGGCGTTTCCTTGCCGAACACGGCCACCTGCCAGCAGCTCTTCAACGCCTGTGTGGCGCATGGCGGCAAGGCGTGGGATCACTCCGCCATGGTGCGCGCGCTCGAAATACTGGCCAATCACGAAATCGGCCAGAAGACCGCTTAAGCCCGAAGATCCAACTCCAAACGCCGCTCCCCCTGCTCCATGCAAATAGAGAAAGGGGAACGGCGCGTCCATTCACTTCGCGGCCCGGACCCAACAACCGCAACTCACCTGGCCGCCGCACCCGCCGCCACCCAGCGCGGGTCGACGGTCTTATCACCACTTCGGGCCAGCAGGCACACCACAGCCGCTGCGACAATGTCGAACACCGCCAGCACCACGAACAGCGGGCTGTATCCGATCTGCGTGACCAGCACGCCGAACAGCGCCGTGAACGCCGCGGCGCCCAGGTAACCCGCCATGCCGCCCATCCCCGTGGCGGTCGCCACTTCGTTCTTGCCGAACATGTCGGAGGTAATCGCGTACAACGCACCCGACAGGGTCTGGTGGGCAAAGCCGCCGACGCACAGCAGCGCAACGGCCGCATAAGGGCTCGCCACCAACCCGACACAAGCCGGCCCGATCATGCAGAGCGCGCCAACAACGAATACCATCTTGCGGGACGTGAACAGCGAGACCTTCGCGTACTTATGAAACAGCGGGCTGAGATAGCCACCCAGCACGCAACCGATATCCGCGGCCAGAAAAGGCATCCACGCATACAGCGCGACTTCCTTCAGGTTCATGTGCCGCTCGGTCATCATGTACAGCGGGATCCACGCGTTGAAGGTCTGCCAGGCCGGCTCGGAAAGAATGCGGGGAATGCCGATTGCCCAGAAATCGCGGCTGCCGAGCATGGACACCCAACTGCGTTTGGCCGCACCGGCGTCGCTGTGTTTTGCTTCCTGCCCGCTGAGGATGTAATCACGCTCGGCGTCGCTCAACAGTTTCTGTTTCTGCGGGTGCTTGTACAGCAGCATCCACAGCGCGCTCCAGACTATCCCCGCCACGCCGACGATCAGGAAAGCCCATTGCCATTGACCGTGCAACAACGCCCAGACGACCAGCGGCGGCGCCAGTAACGCGCCGACGGATGAGCCGATATTGAACCAACCGATCGCAACGGAACGCTCCTTGGCCGGAAACCACTCGCTCGTCGCCTTGACGCCGGCCGGGATGCCGGCCGCTTCGGCGATTCCGAGCACGCCGCGGAAAAACGCCAGGCTGCGCCAGCCCGTCGACCATGCCGCCGCAGCGCAGGCCAGCGACCAGGCCAGCGCGAACGCCGCGAAGCCGATCTTGGTGCCGACGGTATCGAGCACGTAGCCCGCGACCGGCTGCATGAACGCATAGCAAAGCTGCCACGCCACCACGACATGCGAATACTGCACGGTCGTGATGTCGAGGTCCTTCATCAGCGTCGGCGCCGCCACCGACAGCGTATTGCGCGCGAGGTAATTGATGATGAGCCCGGCCGCGACCAGGCTGACCATCCACCAGCGGATGCCCTTGATTTTCATGACTGCGTTTCCTCGTATTCCTTAACCGATCAGAACGGCCGGCCCGCTGTGCCGTGGCCAACTGCGTCGTCGCGCGAGTAATCGATGCCGACGAAGCTGCCGCCCTGGTAACGCTGCCCCAAAGCATCGAGCGGGTTCGGCCGCGCCAGTATTTCCTCGGCGTAGACTTCAGCGTTCTGGGTCGGCTGATAGCCGAGGCGCGCCGCGCCGCTGTTGTCCCACCAACTACGTGTGTTGGCCGACACACCCCACACGGTGATGAAACCGACGTCCTCTGCGTCGACACAGCGGTCGAGGAAATGCAGCAGGTCGCGATGACCGAACCAGGTGCTCAGGTGCCGCGGCTCGGTCGGCCGCTCAAGACAACTGCCGATGCGCACGCAAATACTCTCGATGCCGTGCTTGTCCCAATACATTCTTGCCAGCGCTTCGCCCCACACCTTGCTCAGGCCGTAGAAACCGTCCGGACGCAGCGCGCAATCAAGACTGAGGTGGTCAGTGACTGGATACATGCCGATCGCATGGTTCGAGCTGGCGAACACCACGCGCCGAACGCCTTGCCGGCGCGCGCCTTCGTACACCTCGACCAGCGCGCGCAGATTGTTGTCGATGATTTCGGGCAGCGGACGCTCCACGCTGGTGCCGGCGAAGTGGATCAGCACGTCGACACCTGCCAGCAGTCGATCCACGACGGCGGGATCGCGCAGGTCTCCGTGCATCACGTCTTCGCCTTCCACCAGCGGTGCGAGGGGCTTCGAACCCGCAGCCGAACGCAACGGAATGCCACGGCCGACTAACGCCGCCCGCACTACCGAGCCGAGCTGGCCGCCGGCCCCACTCAGGGCAATCTTTTTCATAAGGTTCCTTTACAGCGCCGCGCGCTTGAAGCCGGAGGACGGCAAGCGGTTAAGCCGTGGCGGCAGCGGATCAGCTTCGATAAGCTAGTTGTACGATAACGTACTATTATCGATTCACGAGTGAATTTCAACTAGGCATTTACCCGTACGAGCCTTAATCAGGCGGAGATTTATCTTTTGCAAACAAGCACATATCAGCACGCCGCTCATGCGACGTCATATAACTAGAAGCGCAAATAAAGCTGAGTCATATGCCAGCAACGCGCCGCCCCGAACGCTCGACGAGCACCGGCGCTTTAGCACGCGTTGCCGAGCGCGCATCGTCGCGCACGCGTAGACTTGATGCGCACGCGCGCGATCGACCTGCGGCATCCTGCGGCGAGGTCGCCCTTTCCACCCCGATCTCTTTTAGCGCAGCCCCCTCCCATGCCAGACGCCAACCGTTCCGTGCTTTCCGTCGCTTTGCCGGCCGAATCCGGCGTAGCTCGCCTGTACGATGCGCCGGACCTTGCCGACGCGTACGCGATCCGCTTGCCGGACAACGCGATCGACGATCCGGAATTGCTCGCGCGTTTTCTGTTCGCGCATCAGGCGAAATGGGTGGCGAAGTTACTGGGACTACGCGATGCGTTGGTCACCCGCTTCGGGCTCAAAACGTCGAAAGAGTTGCGCGCGGCGATTTCCCCCGGCGCGCGGGATCGAGTCGACATTTTCCGAATCTACACGCGCAGCGCGCGCGAGATCATCCTCGGCGAGAACGACAGTCATCTCGACTTCAGGCTTTCGGTATTGCAGCAAACGCGCGATACCCGCGAGGGCAGCGCACGCTATCTGACTCTGTCCACTGTCGTGCAGTGTCACAACGGACTCGGGCGGTTCTATATCGTTGCCATCGCACCGTTCCACCGCCTGGTGGTTCGTTCGACGTTGCGCCGCGCGGCGCTCATCGGCTGGCCGACTATTTGACGGATTGGCTAGCCATCCGGCTAATAGAAAGTCGGCGCGAACGGAGTTATTGTCGGTGAATGACGCGCGGATCTGATTCGCGCCGCCCATTCAGCCAGCCAATGCCACAGGAGACCTCCATCGTGCCGCGCCCGATATCGCGTTCAGCACCACTCAACCCGGCCGAACAGCTAGTTGCGCCAACGCCGTCGTAACCGCTCATCGCGGTCCTGCCTTCGCCCTCTTCTCGTCGTTCGATCCTTGCCTCGCAGCGCGGCCGCCGTTTGCTGAATCACAGCAGCACACCGCGAGCCGGCCTGCTTGCGCACAAATAACATATTTGTTATCATCAATTTCAATGGCATTTACGATCGACTTCTACAACGAAAAGGTCAAAGTGAACGTTGCCTCCCTGCCGAAAACGCTGCTTGCACGCTTCATCGCGCTGGCCGATCGCATGGAGGAATACGGCCCGAATCTCGGCGAGCCGCACACCGCGTCAATGGGCGGTGGTTTGTTCGAGATGCGCCTGAAAGGCGCCGAAGGCATCGCCAGAGTGTTCTACTGCTCGATCGTGGAACGGAAAATCGTCATGCTTCACAGCTTCGTGAAGAAGTCGCAACAAACGCCGCGCAATGAACTGGACGTGGCGCGCAAAAGACTGCTGGAGACCCGAAATGGCAACCTATAAGGCAATGCGCGAACGGGCGCTCGCCGATCCCGAAGTACGCGCCGAATACGAGCGGCTGAACCGCGAAGAATTCGCGCTGCTCGACCAGATGCTCGCCGCGCGCCGCGAAGCCGGCTTGACGCAAGCGCAGGTCGCCGAACGCATGGGCACGAAAGCACCGGCCATCACCCGGCTGGAGCGGGCGCTTGCGTCGGGGCAGCATTCACCCTCTATCGATACCTTGCGCAGATACGCCGCCGCGTGTGGCAAGCAACTGTTTATCTCGATCGCGTAGCCGGCGTAACAGCGGTGTTGAGTTTTTGCAGGAGCGCGTTTTGCGGGGGGACTCTTTGGAGCGGTGGGTCGCAGCGGTGGGTCGCAGCGGTGGGTTGCAGCAATGGGCCGCTGCGGTAGGTTTCAACATTGAATCGCAACGTTAAAACCTCGCAGGATTGAAACATGACACCCACGCACCGCTTATTCCTGCGGCTCTTGCTTTTCCTGTGCTTCGATCGCCTGCTTCACGCGCATCAATTCGACCGCGTGGGCCTTCTGATCCTTCTGTATGCGCTCGGTCGGGCCCACAACCGAAAGACCGTACAGGTCTCCGCTAATCGTCACCGCCACCGCGATCGCCGACAACTCCGGCGCGCTTTCGCCGAGATTGGAGCACCAGCCTTGAGCCTTCGCATCCGCCGCTTGCGCGACGAGCGCGGGCAGATCGGCGACGGTCGCCGAGGTGAAGTGTTCGAACGACAGTTGCGCGCCGAGCGACTGCTGCGCGGCAGCATCGAGCTCACCGAAAATCGCCTTGCCGATAGAATTGGCGTGCAAGGGCCGCAACTCGCCGGGCGCGCGCGTGTAGCGGATCGCCTTGGTCGACTCGACCACATCGAGATACACCACGGCCGTGCCGTGAATCTTGCCGAGCACCGCCGTCTCGCCACTCGCGTCGCGCAATTCGACGAGCCGTGGATGCACCATCTCCACAATCGGGTCAACCGCGTTGATGGCGTTCGCGAGCAATTGCAAGCGACGCGTCGGATAGTAGCCGCCGCGTTTTCTGACCTCGTACAGATAGCCGCGGCTCACCAGCGTACGAGCGAGCGCGAGACAGCTCGACACCGGCACGTTCAGCAAACGCGCGAGTTCAGTGAGCGGCAGCGGCCGTTGCTCGGCGGCGAACAATTCGAACAGGTCTAACGTGCGGGCAACGAGTTTGACATCCATGGCGGTGAGGAGAAACGCTCAGTACGACTTCGGCAGGCCCAGCACTTTCTCCGCGATGAAACACATGATCATCTGCGGGCTCACGGGTGCGAGCCTCGGAATCATACACTCCCGCAGATAGCGTTCGACGTGATATTCCTTCGCATAGCCCATCCCGCCGAGCGTGGCGATCGCCGTCTGGCACGACTGGAACGCGGCTTCGGCAGCAAGGTACTTGGCCGCGTTGGCTTCGGCGCCGCAGGGCTGGCCGGCATCGTAGAGCGAGGCGGCTTTGAACACCATCAGGCTGGCCGCTTCGAGCTGCATCCAGGCCTGGGCGAGCGGATGCTGGATCGCCTGATTCTGGCCGATCGGCCGGCCGAACACCACGCGCTCCTTCGCATACTGCGTTGCGCGTTTCAACGCCGCCTGACCGAGGCCGACGGCTTCGGCGGCAATCAGGATGCGCTCGGGGTTCAGCCCGTGCAACAGGTAGCGAAAGCCCGCGCCTTCGTCGCCGATGCGATCCTCGACCGGTACGCGCAGGTTGTCGATGAACAGCATGTTCGAATCGACCGCCTTGCGGCCCATCTTCTCGATCTCGCGCACTTCCACGCGCTCGCGGTCGAGGTCGGTGTAGAACAGCGTGAGACCGTCGGTCGGTTTGGCGGCATGCTCGAGCGGCGTGGTCCGCGCGATGATCAGCATCTTGCTCGCGACCTGCGCCGTGGAAATCCAGATCTTGCGGCCGGTCAACACATAGTGGTCGCCGTCGCGTATGGCCTGGGTTTTCAGATGCGTGGTATCGAGGCCGGCGTCCGGTTCGGTCACTGCGAAGCAGGCTTTGTCGCGGCCCTCGATCAGCGGCGGCAGAAAGCGGCGTTTCTGCTCTTCATTGCCGAACACCTGCACCGGGTTCAGCCCGAAGATGTTCATATGCACCGCCGAGGCTCCCGATAACCCCGCGCCCGATCCACTGATCGTGCGCATCATCAGCGCGGCCTCGGTCATCCCTAAACCGGAGCCGCCGTATTCCGGCGACATCGCGATACCGAGCCAGCCGGCATCGGCTAGCGTGCGGTGGAAGTCGTGCGGAAAACCGCCGTCGCGATCGCGGGCGAGCCAGTACTCGTCGTCGTATTTTTCGCAGATCTTTTCGATCGCGGCCTGGATCGATTGCTGGTCTTCGGTGAGATCGAAATTCATGTCAATGTCCTAAGTTACCTGCGCCTCGCGCAATACATGCGCAATACGTTCAAAGCACATGCGAAACACATGCAAAGCGCGCTCAAAGCGGAAACACGCCGACCAGCACCGCGGTCAACACCATGATGAGCGTGGCGGCGAAGAGAAAGGGAATCGTGAATTTCTGATGTTCGGCAAGTTCGACACCGGTCAGGCCGACGATCAGAAAGGTTGCGGGCGTCAGCGGGCTGACCGGAAAACCGGTCGTCATCTGACCGAGCAAAGCGGCCTGCGCCATCTGCACCGGCGGCACGCCGAGAATCTTCGCGCTCTCAGCCAGCACCGGCAGAATGCCGAAGTAAAACGAATCGGGATCGAACAGCAGGCTCAACGGCATCGAGACGAGCCCGAGCACGAACGGCATATGGCGCGCATGGTCGACCGGCACGTGCTGCACCACCACCTGCGCCATCGCCGTGAGCATGCCGGTGCCGGACATGATGCCGGTGAACGCGCCCGCCGCGAGCAGGACGCTCGCCATCATCAGCGCGGCTTTGGCGTGCGCGTCGATTCGCTCGCGCTGCTGCCTGACGTCGGGATAGTTGATGATCAACGCGGCCACCGTGCCGAGCATGAACATCACCATCGGATCGACAATGCCCGATACCAGCGTGACCAGTACGACCAGCGTCAACGCGAGGTTGATCCAGAAGCGGCCGGGGCGGCGCAACGCCTGCTCCTCGGGGGTCAATTCGCGCGTCGTTGCCGCGACCGCGGCGGCGCTCGCGCGATCGAGGCCGAGGCGTTTTTCTTCGCGCTTGCCGAGCATATATGCCGTGCCGAATACAAAAATCAGACCGACGATCTGCACCGGGATCATCGGATAGAAAATCACCGTGCCGGGAATATGCAAGGCCGCCGAGGCGCGCAGCATCGGCCCCACCCACGGCAGAAAATTGACGCCCGCCGCCATCGAGGCCACGCACGCGAGAATCCGCTTGTCGATGCCGAGGCGCGTATAGAGCGGCAGCATCGCAGGCAAGGTGACGAGGAACGTCACCGCCCCGGAACCGTCGAGGTGAATCAGCAGCGCGAGCAGAGCCGAGCCCATCACGATCCGCGTCGGGTGGCAACCAACTACGCGCAACACGCCGTTGATGATCGGATCGAGCATGCCCGCATCCGTCAGGATGCCGAAGAACAGAATGGCGAACACGAACATGCCGGCCACCGGCCCGATATTCTGCACGCCATGCACGATGTATTTGCCCGTCGAAAGCCCGAAGCCGGCAACGAGCGCCGCCACGATCGGCACGATGATCAGCGCGACCAGCGGCGAAAGGCGCTTCGTGATGATCAGCCCGAACAGCGCGACGATGGCGACCGTGCCGATCAGCGCGAGCATTGTGCGTCTCCGTGCGTGCTGGACGTCCCTTCAATGCGCCCCATGGAACGGGACGTAAAACCCGACGGCGAGCGTCGTCCTGCGCGGTTCGTGCACATGCTGTCTCCTTGGCGGCACGCGGCCGCTCTTTGATGTATCGACGGGATTAACGAGGTTGAGCGAGGCGAAGCGAACCGTCAGTCGTTCCCGGGTCGCTTGCCGAAGACCTGCCCGGCATGCTCGTCGAGCGCCGGCGGTGTGCTGCGGTAACTGGCTGGCGTGCGGCTCAGCTTGATCGGCGATGCAATGCCCTTGTACGTGCCGATCTCCACCCGCATGCCGCGATGCGCCGTATGCGGATGCTCCAGCGCCGCACCCAGCCCCAGCACCGGCGCACACGGCACGCCGCGCCTGATCAGCGTATCGGCAAGCAATTCGCCTTCCCATGACGCAAAGCGCTGCTCGAGTTCGGCACGCAATTCGCGGCGATGGGCGCTGCGCTCCTTGTTGCTCGCAAAGCGCGGATCGTCGACGAGCGCCTGAGCGTCAATCACAGCGCACAATCCCGCGAACTGCGCGTTGTTGCCCACCGCCAGAAAAATGTCGACGCTGCCCGTATGGAACATGTCGTACGGCGTAATGTTCGGATGTGCGTTGCCGCTGCGTTGCGGCTCCTTGCCTGAGTAAAACCAGTTCGGCGTATGCGGATGCAGGATCGACAGCGCACTGTCGAACAGTGTCGATTCGACGAACTGACCACGCCCGCTCGTCTCGCGTTCGCGCAGCGCCATCAGGATGCCGAGCGCCGCGTTCAGCCCCGTGACCAGATCGACGATCGGCACGCCGATGCGCAACGGTGCGCCGCCCGCCTCGCCGTTCACGCTCATCAAACCGGTCAGCGCCTGCACGGCGGCGTCGTAGCCAGGCAAGGCGCCGAGTGGGCCGTCCGCGCCGAAACCGGACACGCGGCAATGCACGAGGCGCGGATAGCGTGCCTGCAACATGTCGTAGCCGAGACCCCAGCGTTCCAGGGTGCCGATCTTGAAGTTTTCGACGAGCACGTCGGCCGTGTCGAGCAGCGTCAGCAGTTTCCGGCGGTCCGGCTCCTGCGTCAGATCGAGCGCCACCCCGAGCTTGTTGCGATTCACGCCGATGAAGTACGACGCAGTATCGCCGTCGAACGGCGGGCCCCACGTACGCGTTTCGTCACCGTTCGGCGGTTCGACCTTGATCACCTCGGCGCCGTGGTCGGCAAGGATTTGCGTGCAATACGGGCCGCCGAGCACGCGTGACAGATCGACGATGCGAATCCCTGCGAGCGAACCGGGCGTGAGATTGAGCAAGGCTTGTCTCCTGAATGACCGAGGACGCGCCACGGCCGTTTATTCCTGTACATGAATAAAACTTTATGCCCAGGAAATATCGAAGTCAAGCCGGATGAGGGGAAACACCAGGCCGGTGCAATGGGCCGCGAACGCGTCGGCGCCTCATTGTTGCAGCGCGGTCTATTGCCGCAGTTCGGTGTCGATCACCAGAAACACACGCAAACGCGTAATAAGGAAAACTTGATACCTATCAAGCCTTTGCCGTCTCAAAAACGAAAATACGCGCAAAACAACGCGGTTTTTTGACGCACGTCGCATTGCAGCAAAAATTTCGCTCATCCCCTACTCTTGCGCCATCTGCCCAGCGCAGTGCGCACCGACAACGGTCGACGCGCGTAGTCCGCCCTCACCGGCATCACGACTTTCACGCTCATGAACTCCGCAATCTCGGCCTTCGATCTCGCCCGCATTCAGTTTGCGTTCACCGTCTCGTTTCACATTGTTTTCCCGGCGCTCAGCATCGGCCTCGCCAGCTTCATCGCCGTCCTCGAATGGCGCTGGCTGAAAACCGGCAAGGCGTACTACAAAGATCTTTGCCTGTTCTGGTCGAAGATCTTCGCAGTCGCCTTCGGTATGGGCGTCGTCTCCGGCGTGGTGATGAGCTATCAGTTCGGCACCAACTGGTCGGGTTTCTCCAGTTTCGCCGGCCCTATCACCGGCCCGTTGTTGATGTACGAAGTCATGACCGCGTTCTTCCTCGAAGCGGGCTTCCTCGGCATCATGCTGTTCGGCTGGCAGCGCGTGAGTCCGCGCGCTCACTTCGGCGCGACGCTGATGGTGGCGATCGGCACGCTGATCTCGACCTTCTGGATTCTCGCGTCCAATAGCTGGATGCAAACGCCGCAAGGCTTTGAAGTCGTCGACGGTCATGTCGTGCCGCTCGACTGGTTCAAGATCATTTTCAATCCGTCGTTCCCGTACCGGCTCGCGCATATGGCGCTGGCGGCCTTCATCGTCGCGGGGCTGGTGGTGGCGGCGGTCGGCGCCTGGCATCTGCTGCGCGGCCGGCGCGATCCGGCGGTCAGGAAGATGTTCTCGATGGCGCTCTGGCTGCTCCTGATCCTCACGCCGATCCAGGCCTTCGTCGGCGATCAGCATGGTCTGAACACACGCAAGTACCAGCCGGCCAAGATTGCCGCGATCGAAGGTCTGTGGGAAACCGAGAAAGGCGGCACCGCGCTGAACCTGTTCGGCATTCCTGATATGCAAGCGGAGACCACGCGGTATGCCGTGTCGATTCCGCACCTGGGCAGCCTGATTCTCACGCATAGCTGGGACGGCGAAATCCGCGGCCTGAAGGAATTCCCGCCGCAAGACCGGCCGAACTCGACGGTGGTGTTCTGGAGCTTTCGCATCATGGCCGGGCTTGGCGTGCTGATGATCCTGATGTCGCTGGCCGCATGGGCGCTGCGCCGCCGCGAACGCCTGTTCGAAGCGAAGTGGTTCCAGCGCGTTGTCGTGGCGATGGGCCCGACCGGCTTCATCACGCTGCTGGCGGGTTGGGTCACCACGGAAGCAGGCCGTCAGCCGTGGGTGGTATACGGCGTGATGCGCACCTCGCAGGCAGTGTCGCCGCTCACCACGCAGCAGGTTGGCATCTCGCTGATGGCCTTCGTGGTCGTGTACTTCCTCGTGTTCGGCACCGGCATCTACTACATGCTCAAGCTGATGCGCTCGGGTCCCGCACTGCCGGGACACACGCCGCACGGCGTGCCTGAGCACACGCCGAATCAGACCGCGCGCCGCCCGCTGTCCGCCGCCGATCAGATGATCGACGCCGCCTAACCTCACTGCTTCACTTCCTGCTTCACTTACTGCTTGCGAGAAAGAAAATGGATGTCACCGTAGCGTGGGCCGCGATCATCGCGCTGGGCCTATTCATGTATGTGGTGCTGGACGGCTTCGATCTGGGCATCGGCATCGTGTTCCCGTTCTTCCCCGATGAGAAAGAACGCGACCTGATGATGAACACCGTCGCGCCCGTGTGGGACGGCAACGAAACCTGGCTGGTGCTCGGCGGCGCCGCGCTGTTCGCCGTGTTTCCGGTGGTCTACTCGACCGTGCTGTCCGCGTTGTATCTGCCGCTGATCTTCATGCTCGTGTGCCTGATTTTCCGCGGCGTGTCGTTCGAGATTCGCGCCAAGGCCAAGCGCACGAAACATCTGTGGGATCTGGCGTTCATCGGCGGTTCGGCGGGCGCGACGTTCTTTCAGGGCATCGTGCTGGGCGCGTTCCTGCAAGGCATTCCGGTGATCGACGGCGGCTATGCGGGCGACGCCTTCGGCTGGCTCACGCCGTTCAGTCTGCTGACCGGCCTCGGTCTGGTGATCACTTACGCCTTGCTCGGCTGTTGCTGGCTGGTCGCGAAAACCGAAGGCGATTTGCAGCGTCGCCTGCATCGCGTGGTGTGGCCGCTGACGCTCGTGCTGCTCGGGTTCATCGCGATGGTCAGCCTGTGGACGCCGCTGCAGGATCCGAATATCGCGCAACGCTGGTTCCACGACAATCTGTTCTATCGTCTGCTGCCGGTCCCGTTCCTCGTGGCGGTCTGCGCGTTCTTCATGCACCGGGCAGTGCGGGCGCGGCATCACAACACGCCGTTCGTGCTGGCACTTTTGCTGGTGCTGCTCGGTTACGCCGGGTTGCTGGTGAGCCTGTGGCCGTATGCGATTCCGTCGAGCATGACGCTGTGGGAAGCGGCTGCGCCGCGCTCGAGCCAGATGTTCACGCTAGTCGGCGCAGCGGTCATTCTGCCGGTCATCATCGCCTATACGACGATGGGTTATTGGGTATTTCGTGGCAAGGTGCGTCATGGCGACCAACATCACTATCACTAAGGACGCGGGCGCCCACGCGGCCCGCGGCGCGTCTCCAACGCCGGCGCGCAAGCTGCCGGGATGGCTGTGGTTCATCGCGCTCTGGTGCTTCGGCGTGGCCTCGGCGGTGTCGCTCGGCTTCGCGTTCAAGCTTCTGATGAATGCGACGTTATTTGCAGTCAAATGACTCCTGCCGGCGCAGGATCCGATCCGGTGCGCATAACCTTCGGATTCCTGCGTGGAAGGCTTCAAAATAGGCGCGCGCCGCTCGTCTACGTAGCAAGCCGGAACCTATGCGCGGGAGACCTGCCTTACACCATAATACTGGTTCGGCGAACCAGCCGGCGATCATACAAATAGCGTGTTAATTATGCGGCGAACCGGAAGGCGCGCCGCGCCACCGATCGGCATATGATCGCGGGGTAGCCGGCAATGACGCGATTCGAAAATAGAAGTAAAACGGGAAATGAAGCCAGAAGCACGGCGGGGGTAGTCCACAACGCGCAGGCTCGACTCGCGGAGACATCATGAAGTTTCTTGTGGCCGACGACCATGAACTGATCCGGCAAGGCGTCAAGGGGTTGCTGCGCGGGCTCGATCCCGACGCGCAGTTCGACGAAGCCGATACCTGGGAAACACTGGCCGCCGCCGCGCGGCCCGACGCCAATCACGACCTCGCGATCGTCGATCTGCATATGCCGGGAATGAGCGGCGCTTCGTCGCTTGAAGTGCTATTGAAGGCAAACCCCGCGCTGCCGGTCGTCGTGCTCTCCGCCGAAGAGTCGCCTGACGAAATGCGCGCCGTGCTGGCCGCCGGCGCGCTCGGCTTCGTACCCAAGCGGCAACCCGCCAGCGTCATGCTCAAGGCGATCGAACTGGTGTTGTCGGGCGGCGCCTATGTGCCGATGGAGGCGCTCAGCCTGCTGGGCTCGCGGGAGACGCAAGCTGCCCCGGCGCGCACCGAGGCGGCCGCCGAGCTTGCCGCTCAGAGCGCCGCTCACGCCTCAGCCCAAGGCGGCACGGCGCTCACCGAACCGATTGCGCAAATCCCGGCGCTGCAGCCGCATCAGCAACATTTGCTGGAGAATCTGTCGCCGAGACAGCAGGACATCATGCGGCTCGTCCATCGCGGCTGGACCAACAAGATGATCGCGCGCGAACTGGGCGTGGCGGAAGGGACGGTCAAGGTCCATCTGTCGGTGATCTTCCGGGCGCTCGGCGTGCACAACCGGTCCACGGCGATCGCCGTGATCAACGGCTGGCTCGAGGCCGGGAAAACCCTGTAATTGCGGAATTGCGGAATTGCGGAATTGCGGAATTGCGGAATTGCGGATCAGTGATCGCCGAGGGTAAGGCGTTCGCGCCGCTGGCCGCCCGTCTACTCGCTGGCCTACTTTTTACGACTCGCTTTGCCTACTCGCCGGTCTATTTTTACGACTCGCTTGGGGATGAGCTCGGCGTCTTCACCGCCCATCCGTCCGGTTCAGGCCGGCCATCAGCTGCGCGCAGATCCATCGCAGGCGGCGCCCGCCCTTTGTCCAGTTCCGCTTGCTGCCAAAGCATTTCCAGGGTACGCCGCAAACGCGCCGGCGTGACCGGCTTATGCAGCACCGGAATCCCTTGCAAAGCCAGCGCCGCCAGTTCTGCCGACGCCATGTCGCCCGTGATCAGCAAGGTCACCACGCCCTCGTGCCCCGCCCGCGCGAGCACATTGCGCACGGCGGACAGCGCTTGTGCGCCGGTCCGGTGATTGGCCAACTGGTAGTCGCATAACACGGCATCCGGCACGAAACCGTCTTCCAGCGCGACGAGCGCGTCGACCTCGTCGCGTGCGCCGCGCACAATGCAACCCCAGCGCCCCAGCAAACTGGTGAGGCCTTCGAGTATCGATGGCTCGTCGTCGATGCACAGCACGTGCCGCCCTTGCGCCGACGGGCCGCCCGCCACCGCCTCGTTCAGGCTTGCGACAATCCCGCCGACGTCGCCCGCCTGCACCGGGAAACGGAACACCGAGCCGCGGCCCGGTGCCGAGCGCAGCTGCAGCTCGCCGCCGAGCATCTCGACCAGACGTTTCACCGTCGGCAAGCCCAAACCGTGACCCTGGCGCGCGTCGCGCTGCGGATTGGCAACCTGGTAGAACTCTTCGAAGATGCGCGCATGTTCCTCGGCCGGAATGCCGATGCCGGAATCGCGCACCTCGATAAAGCCGCCCGAAGGACGCCCCGCGCGGCGATAGCCGACCCAGATCGCGCCTTCCTCCGTATAGCGCACCGCGTTCGAAAGCAGGTTGCTCAGCACGCGTTCGAGCAGCACCGGATCGTCATGCAGAACCACTGAGGACGGCGCGATCCGCAGGGCCAGCCCCTTGGCCGCCGCCTGCGGGCGGTATTGGCTGCCGACGCGCTCGAACAGTTCCGACAGCCGGAAATGCAAGCGGATCACCTGGGTCACGCCGCTTTCGAGCCTGGCGAGATCGAGCACCTGGTTGAACAGCTGATTCAACGCCTCGACGTTATAAACGATGTGCTGGGCCGTCTTCGCATGCTGCGCGGGCGTCGCCGCCGGGTCGTTGAGCGAAGCCGCCAGCAGGCCGATCGCATGCAACGGCTGGCGCAAATCGTGGCTCGCGGCCGCAAAAAATCGCGTTTTGGCGAGGCTGGCCTCTTCGGCGACACGCTTTTGCGCCGCCAGCGACTCCGCCAGATACTGCTGATCGACGCGTGCCTGCACCACCTGCCGGAACAGCTTGCGATAACTCAGCGCGTAGACGTTGATCGCGCAGAAGAAGAACGCGAGGACGATGGCGAGAATCGTGCGGTCGAACGTATGCGTACCGAAATGCAACACGATCGACGGAAACAGCAGAAATGGAATCGCGGTCGAAAAATTCAGCAGATCGAAGCCGTTCGACATGAACACGCCGGCCGCCAGCGTGACGAGCATCACAGTGTGCAGCAGCGGCAAATCGGTTTGCGGGCTCTGGAACGCGAACCACACCGCCAGCCCGGGCGCGCTATACAGCAGCACGCCACGCAGCGCATGCAGGTTGATCCAGCCGCGCGGCGTCGCGAGGTGCGGGTAGCGGCGATTGCAGATCCACAGCGCGAGGCCACCGCAATTGGCCGCCGCGTAAAACCCGAAACACGCGATGAACAGCGGCGGCGACGGCACGTTCGGCCAGTAAATCGCCACCAGCACCGCGATCGAGAACCAGTGCGAAAAGAAGGCGATGGGATCTTGCGCGTAGAGCACGCGCACCAGATCTTCGTCGATTGCACGCTGGATAGGGTCGGCCCGCGTCATGCGGTCTCCTTTGTCGACCAGAGTTAGCGCTTTAGCGCTTACTCTGGTCCCATGCAAAGCGGTCGACCAGAGTTAGCGCTTTAGCGCTTACTCTGGTCCCATGCAAAGCGGTCGACCGGAGTTAGCGCTTTAGCGCTTAGTCCGGTCCCATGCAAAGCGGTCGACCGGAGTTAGCGCTTCAGCGTTTATTCCAGTCCCATGCAAAGCGGTCGACCGGATGGTTTACCCGGCAGTTTACCCATCAGCTACCACTTAATCCATATAGGCGAAGCCGCCGCCGGAAACCATACTGGCTTCACATTCCAGCGCGGCTTAACGCTCCACCCCCACCTGGTGCGCCCGCAGTCCGGGCTCCCCGCGCTCATTGCCTAACCCTTTATGGAGGTTTTCATGGGCGCAGTTCCGAGCCACGCGTTCGTCCGCAATCTCGACGATGCGATCCTGCCCGACCTGTGGCGTCGGCGCACCCAGTTGTCCGCCGACGAAATGGTGTCGATGGTCGACCTGGTCAAGCGGGCGCTGCGCACCTACCATCCGCTTGAATTGCAGGCGCTCGGCGAAGACAAGGAAGAACTGGTCGCGCAGTTCATCTACGCGAAAGTACTGCGCCTCGCGCCCGGCCACACGGAAACGAATGCCTGCGCCGACAGCGCGCCGTCCAACAGTTACGCACTGTGCGCGTATTTTCGCCGTTACCTGATCGACTGCCTGCGCAGCGCGGGCCATCAACGCAACGTGTCGATGGAAAACGAAGGCATGGCGCAGGAGATCGATCTGCACGCGCAAGCGCTGGAAGACCCTGTCGAAAGCGTATTGCTGCAATACGGCCTCGACGAACAACGCGTACGGTTCGCGGCGCGCGCCTTTATCGACAGCCTCGACGAACCCGAGCGCATCGTGCTGGCCGGCAGCCTCGGCTGGTGCTCCGAAGGGAAAGGCGGCCTGTCGGCTGTCGCTGCTCAGCATCGTGTGCCCTCGTATCACTATCGCGCCGTCAAACTTGGCGTCACCATGAAAAAGACGGCCGGGGCCGACGAATTTTCCAATACCAAGATCGGCCGCTGGCTGACCGACGTGCTCGGCATCGAGATCGATCTCGACAATCGCGCGGTCATTCTGCTCGCGCTCAACCTGCTCGCCGCCGAATCGAGCGACAGCGAAATGAATGAAGTGGCCGCCTAATAGCACATCGCGCATTGACAGACCGGCGTGGGCCGACCGCGACTTTCCCCCTTCCGGAAATCGGCCGCGCTCCACGCAAGCGCCACGCGCCACGTACGATGCGCCTTTTTTTGACATCGCGCACCGCCTACGATAAAAAAGCCGCAGCCGCACGCCGTCTTCCTTCCGAAGTCCGGGTTCCCCTACCCGGCATCCCCTTCCTGACGAGGTGGCCTGAATGAACCGCTTATCGAGCGCACTGACAGCAATGCAGCCGCATTACGACGTGGTGGTGGTGGGTTCGGGATATGGCGGGGCGATTGCCGCGAGCCGGATGGCGCGCGCCGGCAAAAGCGTGTGCGTGCTGGAACGCGGGCGCGAATTCATGGCCGGCGACTACCCGCGCACGCCGCTCGAAGGCGCCGCTCAGGTGCAATACAACACGGCGCTCGCGCAAATCGGCTCGCCGCTCGCGCTGCTCGAAGTGCATGTGAATAAAGACGTGAATGCGGTGGTGGGCTGCGGACTGGGCGGCACCTCGCTGATCAACGCAAATGTCGCGCTCGAAGCCGAGCCGCGCCTATGGGACGACGACCGCTGGCCCGCTGCGCTACGCGCCGACAAGGCAGGGCGCGACAGAGGCTACGCGCTTGCTCGCGCCATGCTGCAACCGTCGGCGGTGTCCGGCGATTTTTTGCAGTTGCCTAAACTGCAGGCGCTCAAACAATCCGCGCAGGCGCTCGGCATGGAGGATCGCTTTTACCCCCCGCCGGTCACGGTCACCTTCGAGGACCGCGTCAACGCCGCGGGCGTCGCGCAGCAAGCCTGTGTCGGATGCGGCGATTGCAACTCGGGTTGCAATTACGACGCGAAAAATTCGACGCACATGAACTACCTGCCCGATGCGGTCGCACATGGCGCCCATATTTTCACGGGCGCGGCGGTACATTCGGTATTGCGCGACGCAGCCACGCAAAAGTGGATCGTGCGCTTTCAGGAGGTGAAGCTCGGCCGCAAAAGTTATGACGCACCCGATCTGTTCGTGAGCGCCGATGTCGTCATCCTGTCGGCCGGCACGATCGGTTCGACCGCCCTGCTGTTGCGCTCGCGCAAGGAAGGCTTAAGCGTGTCGGACATGCTCGGCCAGCACTTCACCGGTAACGGCGACGTGCTGGCCTTCGCGTACAACACCGGGGAGGTAATCAACGGCGTCGGCTGGGGTGCGCACAAGAAGGGTGACATCCCGCCGGTCGGGCCGACGATTACCGGCATCATCGACCACCGCAACACCGCTAACGTGACCGACGGCTTCGTGATCGAAGAGGGCTCGCTCGCCGGGCCGGTCGGCGCCGCGTTGGTCGCCCTGCTCGGCGGCGCCGCGCCGTTCGAAGGCGTCGACATCCCCGCACCGCGCGCCGCCGGTGAACCGCTCGGATACGACGCGCGCGTGATCGAAAGCTTCCTGCGTGGCCCTTATCACGGCGCCCTCAATCACACGCAAACCTACCTGGTAATGGCGCATGACGACGAAAGCGGCCAGATCAGCGTAAACGACAAAGGCAGGCCACGCATCGACTGGCCGAACGCCGGCAAACAGCCGATCTTCCAAACCATCGAAGCAACGCTCGAGAAAGCGCAGGCGCCGCTCGGCGGCAAATACATGCGCGACCCGATTTCGACCACGCTGCTCGGCAACCAGATCGTCACCGTGCACCCGCTCGGCGGATGCGGGATGGGCGAGGACGCGATGCGCGGCGTCGTCGATCATGAGGGTCGGGTCTTCAGCGGCACGGCCGGCAATGCGGTGCACGAAGGCTTATACGTAATGGATGGCGCGGTCATGCCGATGTCGCTCGGCGTCAATCCGCTGCTGACGATTTCCGCGCTGGCGGAACGCAATTGCGCACTGCTTGCCGACGCACGCGGCTGGAACATCGACTATCTGGCGAAGGGCACGGCAGGTACGCCACCGCCGCAAAAGATCGGCCTGCATTTCACCGAAACGATGATCGGCACCTATACACCGGCCGTGGCGGGCGAAGCCGCCACCAGTCCGATCGAATTCACGCTGACAGTGGAATCGGATGATCTCGCCGATATGCTGAGCAATCCGCAACATCTGGCTCACACTACCGGCACGCTGACCTGCCCCGCGCTCTCCACGCAACCGATGACGATCACGGACGGCACCTTCAATCTGTTCGTGGTCAACGAATCCGACGTGGACGAGCGCAACATGAATTACCACATGACGCTCAATGCCACCGAAGGCAAGACGTACTACCTGAGCGGACAGAAAATCATCACGCGCACGTCGCCAATCAACCTGTGGGAACAGACCAACACGCTCTACGCCGAACTGCGCGAGTCGTCGCAAGCGGATGCACCGGCGATCGGCAAAGCAACGCTGATCATCACGCCCGAGAACTTCCTCAAACAACAACGCACGCTCGAGGTCACCAACACGCCCGATCTGGCCACGCGCCTTGAATGGACCCTGAAGTTCGGCAAGTTTTTCGCGGGTGTGCTGTTCACCGAATACGGCGGCGTGGCCGCGCCCTTGCAGTTCTATGATCCGAAGGCGCCGCCGCGCATGAAGCGCGCGCTGCGCGCACCCGTGCCGCAAGTGGTCTTTTTCGACACGCCCGACGGAACCACGCTGCGACTCACGCGCTACGCCGGCTTGCCCGATAAACCGCTGCGTCCCGTGCTGCTGATCCACGGCTCGGGCGTATCGAGCCGCATCTATTCCACCGACCTGATCGCGACCAATCTGGTCGAATATCTCAGTGCGGCCGGCTACGACGTGTGGCTCGTCGATCTGCGCGTCAGCATCGAAATGCCGAGCGTGCTGGTGCCGACCAACGTCGACAAGGTCGCTCGCGAGGACATTCCCGCCGCGGTCGCCAAAGTGCGGGAGTTGACCAGCGTGCCGGACATTCAGGTGCTGGGACACTGCATGGGTGGGTTGGCGTTAACCATGTCGCTGCTGTACGGCCTCGAGGGCGTACGCTCGGCGGTCATATCGCAGGTCTCCGCGCATCCGGTGCCAGGCACGCTGGAAAAGATCAAGTGCGGGTTGCACGTCCCCGACATCATGGAACACCTCGGCGTACTCGACCTGACCGCGTTTACAGAGCACAGGTCGTGGCCCCAGAACCTGCTCGATGAAGCGTTGCGGCTTTACCCGCTCAGTCATAAACAGGGCTGCGGCAGCCCGATCTGCCACCGGGCGACCTTCCTCTACGGCCTGCTCTACGAACACGAACAACTGAATGAAACGCTGCATGCCAATCTGCAGGAACTGCTCGGTGTGCACGACGTCTCCGTCTTCAAGCATCTCGCTGCGATGGTGCGGGCTGGCAAGGTCGTCGATGCCGAAGGCCGGGACGTCTACCTGAGCGGCGCGAACGGCATGAAGGGTCTGGAGGGCATGCGCCTGCCGATCGGCTTCATTCACGGCGAGAAAAACGAAACCTATCTGCCGAAGAGCACCCTGCTGACCTACGACATGCTGGTCGAGCACTTCCCCGAGCAGCCGTATGAGCGGCATCTGATTCCCGGCTACGGACACATCGACTGTCTCTTCGGTAAAAACGCGGCGGTAGATGTTTATCCGGTGATTGCCAGGTATCTGAATGCACATTGACGAATGGCTGACTGAAGCGCTCCCCATAGCATGAGAGAATCCCGCTGATACTGGCGCATGCAGCCGTGCATCGAACCCATCAATCACTAGAACAATGCTATGGAACAGTTGACCTTCGGGACTTGCGTCAAGAAAACGTGGATCAGCACGTGGCAAGCGATTCTCGCCATGCCCTGGTTGTTTCTGGGCGTCTGTGCGGTGATGATCTGTACTTCGCTGCTATTGGACCCGCATGTAACGGACTCCACCGGCCAACTCAAATCCGTCCCCACGCCAGGCAAGGCACTGCTCTGGTTCGGCACCCTCGCTTTGCAGACCGCGCTCTACGGCGTGCTGACGATCAAGACCCATCGCTTCGTGCTAATCGGCGAGGGCACCCAGCCTTTGCTCCCCCTGAACGGCAAGCCCCTTGGCCGCTATGTACTGGTCTGGCTAGGCGTCACGGCGAGCATGCTCGTGACGGGCGTGGTCCTGTTCCTGACGATGCGCTCGGTCCGTTCCCTTGCCATTGTGATCTATGTGCCGGTGGTTGTCGTATTCGTGTTCGTGCTGACCCGGCTGAGCCTCATCTATCCCGCAATCGCGTTAGGCAGCCGCGTCAAGCTGCGTGCGGCCTGGAACGACAGTCGCGGACATATGTGGAGCATATTCGGCGTGACCGTGGTGACCTATCTGCCGTTAGTCATCCTCGTGGTCATCTTCGACATTGTGATCGGCACAAAGTCTTTGGCTTCCGGTCAGCACCCCGGTCTCGCCATCACGGCGATTGGCCAAACGCTGTTCAATGCCGTGCTCTTCGTGATCGGAGCGGCCTCGTTGTCATGGCTGTACCGGCGCTACGCCAGCGAGCTGCTGACGCACGCCGAAGACGCACCGCGTTAAATCGCGCGGCACGCCTTCGCTCAGAACAGCTTGCCCGGATTCAGAATGCCGTGCGGGTCCAGCGCATGTTTAATGGCGCCCATCGCGGCCAATTCAGCAGGCGAGCGCGAGATCGGCAAGAACTCACGCTTGAGCAAGCCGATCCCGTGTTCCGCCGACACCGACCCGCGCAACGGCCCGAGCATCTCGTAGACAAACGCATACACCGCGTGATGATCGACGCCCGGGATCGAATGGCCGTCGACGGTGACATGCAGATTCGAATCGCCGATATGCCCGAAGAAATACGACGCGTTGCCCGGCCAGCGCTGATCGAGCGCCGCGCGGCAACGGTCGACGAAAGCGCCGATCTCGCCAATCGGCAAGCTCACGTCGAAGTTGATTGCATCGAGCCGCACCGGAAACTCGGCGGTGCATTCGCGAATCGCCCATAGCGCACGCACGTCGGCTACCGATTGCGCGATCACCGCGTCGCGGATCGCTTCTGAGTCGAGCGCGTCGGTCAGCACGGCGGAGAAGCGTTCGCCGTCGTCGCTCGCGTCGAAGCTCGCGTGCTCGATCAGGGCATAGAGCGGGTGCGAGTCGGCGAACGGCGAGCGCGTGCCCGTCAGCTTCACGCCGAAATCGTAGAAATCCGGCCACATGATCTCGAACGCGCCGATGTCATTGCCGAAGCGCGTCGACAGGCAGCGCAGCAGGTTCACGGCGGCGTCATAACCGTCGAGTGCGACAAGCGCGGTGTGACGCGCGGCGCGTGGCGGATGGAGCCGCAGCACCGCGCGCGTGATGACGCCGAGCGTGCCTTCCGAACCGATGAACCAGTGCTTCAGGTCATAGCCGGTGTTGTTCTTGACCATCTTGCCGAGCGAAGTCAGCACGTCGCCGTTGGCGAGCACGACTTCGAGGCCGAGCACCTGATCGCGCGCGGTGCCCGACTGGATGACACGATTGCCGCCGGCGTTGGTCGCCAGATTGCCGCCGATCTGGCACGAGCCGCGTGCGCCGAGATCCAGAGCGAGTTCAAAGCCGGCTTCAACGGCGGCTTCCTGCGCGGTTTGCAAGGTGGTGCCGGCGCGCACGGTCAGCGTGGCCGAGGCGGTGTCGATTTCCTCGACACCGGTGAGCCGTTCGAGCGAAAGCGCGATATCGGTCGCACGCGCAATCGCACCGCCTGCGAGACCGGTCATGCCCCCTTGCGGCACCACCGGTTGATGCGCTGCGTGACAAATGGCCAGCGCGCGCGAGACTTCTTCCGTGTTGCGCGGCAAGAGCAACGCGGCGGGACGTGTCGGGTCGTGGCGTGTCCAATCGGTCATCGCGCGTTCACCGATCTGCTCGCCGACCCGCACCGCGTCGGCGCCGAGTGCCGCACGCAGCGCGTCGAGTGTCGCGGAAAGTGGCGCCGCGCCGTGAGTTGCATTGCTTCCTGCGTCGCTGCTTACGCTGTTTGCCAAACTGTTATCTGTCATGCAGTGGTTCCTTGCGTTCCTTCAACCGCCCGTTTCTTCCGGTAACCCATCGAATCGTTGATTCGCCCGAGGATGTAGTCACCCGCCGCGACCGGTTGATACTTGAGGTCGGCGTCGCTCGTACCGAGCTCGCGCGGATCGACCATCGCGACGTAGGTGGGATCATAGAACGTCGCGATCGAATAGCGCTCGCGCCCAGACGCATTGATCACGCGATGCAAGGTGGAGCGGAAACGGTCATTGGTCCAGCGCGCCAGCAGATCGCCGACGTTCACCACGAAGCTGCCTTCGATGGGTGGTGCATCGACCCACGTATCGTTGGCGATCTCACGCACCTGCAGGCCGCCCACCTGGTCCTGCCACAGCAGGGTAATGCAGCCGTAGTCGGTATGCGGCGCGACGCCGAACTGATCCGCATCCGACTGGGGTGGCTGCGGCGGATAGTAGACCATCTGCGTGCGCTGCATCCGCTTCGTATAGCGCGGCGCGAAGAAATGTTCGTCGACACCGAGACTCACCGCCACGGCGCGCAGCA
The DNA here is from genome assembly GCF_046030355.1 of Paraburkholderia caffeinilytica. GTDB lineage: Bacteria > Pseudomonadota > Gammaproteobacteria > Burkholderiales > Burkholderiaceae > Paraburkholderia > Paraburkholderia caffeinilytica_B. Next base: position 43,126 of record NZ_JAQQCQ010000021.1, on the reverse strand, counting down.
GATCGGCGCCGCATGCGCCGACTGCTTCGTAATAACCATAGAGCGCAGGCCGCAACTCAGGCATGAAATCCGGCCAGTTGTTCGGCCCGCGCAGCGCCTGCCCGGCGAGCACATCGGGATCGTCCTCCGGCAACTCAAGGCCGATGCTGAAGAACTCCTTGTAATCGGGACGCTTCGCCTGATACATGGTCGCGTCGCCGAGCGCGTTGAAACCACGATGCCGTTGATTGACCGCCGCGTGCCGCTTCGTCTCCACCGGAAACGCAAAGAATGTGCGGGCCGCCTGTTCGGCTGCATCGATTGCTGTTTGCGGCACGCCGTGATTGACGATGTAGAAGAAGCCGATCGTCGTGCACGCTTCGCGGATTTCGTGCGCCACGCGCGTCAACGCCCGCGGGTCGCCGGCACGCACGCCGGCAAGATCGATGATCGGAATGCGGGTCACGGGCATTGCGTTGCTCCCTGAAGGGCTAGTCAATTCAACCGACGAAAGAGGCTGATGAATCGCTCGCGACAAACTCGCGCGCCTCCTGCATTCCAGTTGTATATACCGCCAAAAGCGCCCCCGCAAGTTGCTTTGCGAGGCTTCACGTAAGGGCTTTTCTCTACTCGCGCGTTTATTTATTTCGCGCGAAAACTGCGGTATATACTGCATCACACGACTCGCGCCGGTCCATGCTGACGAACCGTTCCCGCGCGACACCGCTTTGCCAACCGGAGAATCCCATGAGCATCCTTGCAGGCTGGAAGTGTCGTTTGGTCATGCTGGCGCTGTGCGCGGCAAGCGTCACCGCCCACGCGGAAGATCAGCTCGCCAAAGTGAAGAAAGCGGGCGAACTGGTGGTGGGCACCGAGATGCAGTTCGCGCCCTTCGACTTCCTTGAAAACGGTCAGCAAGCGGGCTTCAATAAGGACCTGTTCGCCGAGATCGGCAAGGAAATGGGCGTGAAAGTGCGCTTCATCGACCTGCCGTGGCCGAGCGTGCTGCCAGGGCTCGAAGCCGGCAAGTTCGATATGGTGGGCGGCCCGCTGACGGTCACTAAGGCGCGCATGGAACGCTACACGTACACCCTGCCGATCGCGGACGCCACCGACGCGCTGCTCAAGCGCGCCAACGATCCCTCCGTCAAGCAATCGTCGGATATCGCCGGCAAGACGGTCGGCGCGGGCAAAGGCTCGGCCCAGCTCGACCAGTTGAAGACCTACGTCGCCACCTTGCCGAAGCCGCCTGAAATCCGCGAATACGTCGACAACAATCAGGCTTACGCCGACCTCGCGGCCGGCCGCATCGCCGCAGTCGCGAACTCGATGACCAACATCGCGTACGTCGCCAAACAACGCCCCGAAACTTTCGCGGTGGTCCAGCCGCCGTTCGGCGCGAAAGTGTACTTTGCTTACTGCCTGCGTAAGGACGCGGACAGCAAGCCGCTCGCCGATGCCTTCAACGCGGCGCTCGTGAAAATGCACAACGACGGGCGCCTCACGGCCTTGCAGAAAAAGTGGTTCGGTGTCGCCATGGATGCGCCGACTACGATGCCGGCGCCGAACTATTGACGGCGCGATGCTTTGACGGCCTGAGGTTTCGACACAAGCGTTTTTGAAGTGCGCGATGCGCGTCTCCGGAAGAGCCGCATCGCCCTCCCCGATCTAGCGAGTGCGACGCTTATGTTCAGCACCACCGTTTTTCTCCAGGGCTTGCCGCTGCTGCTGCATGCAGCGCTCGCCACGATCGGCATCTCACTGACGGGTCTCCTGATCGGTTTCTTCGTCGCGATCGGTGTGTGCGCGGCACGGCTCTCCCCGAAGCGCGCAGCGCGTATGTTCGGCGGCGCCTACGTGTTCTTCTTTCGCGGCGTGCCGATGCTGGTGCAACTGCTGCTGGTGTATTACCTGCTGCCGTTCGCCGGAATCAACGTATCGCCCATCGTCGCGGCGATCAGCGCGGTGTCGCTGTGTTCCGCCTCCTATATCGCCGAGATTCTGCGCGGCGGTTTCCTCAGCATTCCACCGGGTCATCTCGAAGCCGCGCGCATGCTCGGGCTTTCCCCGTTCGATATGTTGCGGCGCATTCTGGTGCCGCAGGCATTCCGATTGACGCTGCCTTCGCTCGTCAATGAAATGGTGCTGCTGATCAAGGCTTCGTCGCTGATCTCGGTGGTGGGGGTGGCCGAGTTGACGCGCACCGCGCAGAACATTGCGGCCAGCACCTATCGGCCGCTCGAAGCCTACCTCGCCGCCGGGCTGATTTACTTCGTGATCTGCGGCACGCTGGCGCTCGTCGCGCATGCCGCCGAATACCGTTTGCAGCACGCCTGACCCACCTTGAGCTCGAGATTGAAATAGGCCATGCAAAAGCTCGACCCCACCGTCATCACGCACAATCTGCAGCCGATTGCCGCCGGCCTCGCGACCACGCTCGGCACCTGGGCGGCGGGCGTCGCAATCGGCATTCTGGTCGGCTTTCTCATCGCCGTGCTGCAGCTCTTTTGCGGACGCTTGGTGCGCGGCGTGTTGCGCTTCTATATCGAACTGTTTCGCGGCACACCGTTTCTGGTGCAGCTGTTTTTGCTGTACTACGGCGGCCCCTCGTTCGGCCTCACGCTCGAACCGATGACGGCCGGTGTGCTCGGCCTGGGCCTTTACGGCAGCGCGTATTTTGCCGAAGCCTTCCGCTCCGGTTTCCAATCCGTGCCCCCGGGTCATCTCGAAGCCGCGTCCTGTCTCGGACTCACCCGCTGGCAAGCCGTCCTGCGCATTCAGGTGCCGCAAATGCTGGTGCTGATCGTACCTGCGCTGACCAATCTGATTATCGTGCTGAGCAAGGAAACCGCGGTGTTGTCGATCGTCACCGTGCCCGAACTCACGTTCGTGCTGACCGGCATCGGGTCGGCCACCTTTGCTTTCGTCGAAACGCTGCTGGTGCTGTGCGTGTGCTATCTCGCGCTGGTCGAACTGACCTCGCGCCTGGGGCTGTGGGCTGAAACCCGCATTGCGCGCTTCATGGCATGAACGGAATCCGGACCCTCTTATGAACGCTATCGCCGACATGCCGTCCTCCACGTCCACCGCTACCTTCGATACGCCGCGCGGCGCGCCGCTGGTCGAAGTACGCGACCTGAAGAAACGCTTCGGCGAAGTCGAAGTACTGCGCGGCGTCGATCTCGAGATCGCCCGCTCCGAAGTGGTCTGCATCATCGGGCCGTCGGGCTCGGGCAAGAGTACGCTGCTGCGCTGCCTTGCCGCGCTCGAAACTTATGATCAGGGCGACGTGCGCATCGAAGGCGAATTGCTCGGTTATAGCGAGCGCAACGGGAAACGCGTGCGGGCGTCGCAAGGCGAGATCAATCGCGTACGGCGCAACGTCGGCATGGTGTTTCAGCAATTCAATCTATGGCCGCATATGACAGCGCTCGGCAACGTGATGGAAGCGTTGCTGCGCGTGCGCAATCTGTCTCGCGATGAAGCGCGCCGCCGCGCCAATACGATGCTGGAAACGGTTGGCCTCGCGCACAAGGGCGATGCCTACCCGTCGAAGCTCTCGGGCGGCCAGCAGCAGCGCGTTGCCATTGCCCGCGCGCTCGCAATGGAGCCGCACATCATGCTATTCGACGAGCCGACCTCGGCGCTCGATCCCGAGCTGGTCGGCGAAGTGTTGCAGGTGATGAAGCAGCTCGCGCGCGACGGCATGACGATGGCGGTGGTCACGCACGAAATGGGCTTTGCCGCCCAGGTCGCCGACAAGGTGATGTTCATCGATCAGGGGCGCATCGCCGTGCAAGGCAAGCCGCGCGAAGTCTTTCACGATGCCGGACAGCCGCGCTTGCGGCAGTTCCTGCAAAACTACTTCGACCGCAATGCCTTCTGGGCGCGCGGTCCTGATGACGCGGAGCCGGTATGAGTCTGCGCCGACGCTTTCCTGGTTCGCCTGGTTCGCACGGACTGTAGCGCAAGGGCCGCCGATGTCCTCCACCGTTCGTAGCAAAGCTCACGACACCCCACCCGCCGCGGCGATGAAAACCGCGCGCGCGGTGACCGACGCGCCCGCCGCGCGCTACGAACAGGTCAAGCATCACATCCGCCAGATCATCGAATCGGGCGCGCGGCAAGCAGGCGACCGCCTGCCTTCCGAGCTGGACCTGGTCGCGACGTTAGGCGTATCGCGCATGACGGTGAACCGCGCGCTGCGCGAACTCGCCGATGAAGGCCTCGTCACCCGCGTGTCCGGCGTCGGCACATTCGTCGCGCAAACCAAGCCGCAATCGACGCTGCTGATGATCGCCCATATCGGCGACGAGATCCGCTCACGCGGTCACGAATACAGCTACGAGACGGTCCTCTCGCTGCGCGAAACCGCGCCGGTAACGGTGTCGAACGCTTTGGGGCTAGCGCCCGGCGCTTCTGTGTTTCATGTGATTTGCGTGCATCGCGAGAACGGTTTGCCGGTGCAGCTCGAAGACCGCTACGTCAATCCGGTCACGGCGCCGGACTTCCTGAAGCAGGATTTCTCTACGACGAAGCCGTCCGAGTATCTGTTCGAGACCGTTCCGGCGCACGACGTCGAGCATGTCGTCGACGCGGGTCTGCCGACGCGCGCCGAAGCCGAATGGCTGGAAATTCGTGCCGACGAGCCATGCCTGACGCTGATGCGCCGCACATGGACGAGCGGCGTTGCGGTCACGTTCGCGCGTTTCGTGCATCCGGGCTCACGGTATCGGCTGGGTTGCCGGTTCACGCCCGATCTGTCGCAACGTCAGGGCTAACGACGCGCACGCCGTGCCCTCACCCTCCCCCGCGCCCTGCCACTCACACATTCCCCGCCAGATGGAAACGCGATGCCGGATGCCACAACTGCACCGACGTCGCCACGTCATCACCGACCCATGTGCGGCGCCATAGCTGCAAGCAGGGCTCGCCGATCTCCATCATCAGATGCCGCCGCACATGCGCGTCGGGCTTCTGCGCATAGATGCGAAACTCCGCGCGCTGGATCGGCGCGAGCCGCACCATGTAATGATTCGGCGTCTCGACAGTGAAGTCCTGTTGCAGATAATCGGGGAACACCTTCGGATTGACGTAGCGATCTTCGTACTGGATCGGTTCGCCCTCTTCGCTGTGCACGATGCACGAGTGAAACACCGGGCCGCTGGCGAGACCAAGCGCTTCGAGCGCGTGCGGATCGTCGCTGGGTTCGAGCGTCAGCACACGCGCGGAATGGCGATGGCCGCGCGCGGCGATTTCGTCGGCGATATTGCGAATTTCCAGCACCGTGGATTCGTAGCGCTGGGGCGCGACGAACGTGCCGGACCCCTGCACGCGCGTCAGCACGCGTTCGGTGGTGAGTTCGCGCAGCGCGCGCGATACCGTCATGCGCGCGACGCCGAATTCCTTGACCAGCTCCGTTTCGGACGGGATCAAGCCGCCCGGTTTCCAGTCCCCTTCGCTGATGCGCCTGATCACGTAGCGCTTGATCTGCTCGTAGGCGGGCATCGCCTTGGCGGGTGTCTCCTGGGTGCGGCCAGGGCGGTCCTGCGTGTCTGTGGTTTGCGCGTTTGTGTTTGTAGTAGTGTTCACGTCGACCTCGTGGGTGGTACGCGGGTGGTCCATGTCAGGCCGGTTCACCGGCGGGTAAGCCCGCTCACCGGCTTTGTCTCCATCAAGCAGCGCTCGCCAATGCGGCAGAACCTGCGCCGCTAACTGAGGCAAACTGAAGCATCCAGCCCGGGCCGAATATTACCCAGGTTTGGCAGCGGCGGCGGTGTTTCATCGGCGATCGCTCAACGGGTTTGCGTGCGCTGGCGGTCCACTGCCCTACCAGATGAACGGCACGAAGCGATAACGCACACGCGTGGTGTAGGCGGTGTAGCCCTCGAGTTGCGCTGCCAGCACGCGTTCCTCACGCACGGCGCGCCAGCCAATGCCGATCACCAGCACCGGCAAACAGGCAAGCCCCCACCACGAGCCAAGCAGCAACGGCGTGCCGATGAACAACAGCAACGCGGCCGAATACATCGGATGACGGACCAAGGCGTAGGGGCCGGTGTCGATGACTTTATGACCACGGCCTGCCTGAATCTTCACGACGGGCGCGGCATAGCTATTGGCCCGGAACACGACCAGGCACATGAAGATGCAGACGAAGATACACAGCGAGCCGAAACTCACCAGCCATACCGGCAGCGGCGCGGACCACCGATAGCGCATTGCGTCGAAGCTCATCAGGACCAGCCAGGCGCACCATATCAACGCCACGCTCACCATAAAATAGCGGTCCCAGCGACTTTGCTGGGCCTGAACGATCGGAGCGAGACGCTCGGCTAGCAGGCCGGGGTCGTGGCGCGCCAGCCAGAAACCTACCCATAGACTCAAGCCGCCGATCTCGATCAGATACCACCACCCTGCAGGCCACGCGAGCGTACCCGCGGCGCCGAACAGCAGCGCGCCCATGCACATCATCCAGACCACAGTTTGCAGAATGAGCCGTGTGATCATGGTTCGTTCGTGGCGATCATGGGTGGTTATTGATAGTTGTTGGCTCCCGTTACGCTCCTGTCTCAAGCGGAGGCCACCGCCGGCGAGCGCACGCGCCCGAATACTTCCGCAATGTCGATGTCACCCGTGTTCAGGCCGAATTGATCGCGTAAACAGGCCGCGAGTTCATCCGCGCTTTTGAGCTGCCGTTCGCTGATGAGCTGGCCGTCCGCGGCGCGTTCGTTCAGCTGGTCGTTGAGCAAGGTCAACCGTGCTTCCGGCAAAACCCGGCAAACGATCAGGTTGCTCAGAAAGACCGAGTCCGGCGCGGTCGAGGTGTACCAGTTCGAGGTCTCGTAATCGATCCACTCGACCGGATGCAGGTCGAAACGGTAGACGCGGGCCCAGCTTTCGTCGCGGGATTGGACTTCGAGGTACAGCGCGCCATGCGCTGCATCGGCCAGGCGGAAGGTGCCCAGCTGTGTGGCCTGCGCGGTACTTGCGATCAGGCGCAGCGGCGCCGTCAATGTGACACTGCCGAAACCGACGTCAGCGATCCATGCTTCGTCTCCGATGTCGACACGCAACACCATATGCGTGCGCGGCGGAATCGCGCTGGATTCGCGGCCCCATAGAACCCGGCCCAGCAGCGGCGTGACGTTGAAGCCTAACTGCGTCAGAACGTTCGCGAAGAGCGCGTTCTGCTCGAAGCAATAGCCGCCACGTTTTTGCGTGATCAGCTTGTGTTCCACGGATTCGAGATCGAGTTTTACCGCGCGGCGCGTAAGCGGGTTCAGGTTCTCGAAAGGGATCGCGCTGGGGTGCAGTGTGTGGAGTTCCTGGAGCACCTCCAACGTCGCCGCGCGCGGCCCTTGGTAGCCTATGCGGGTGAAGTAGTTGTCCAGATTCACTGTGTGTGACATCGGTGTCGTCCCGGTATGGTTTTGGGCGCTGCGCACTAAAGGGTTTCCCGCTTCCGCGCGGCCTCGGAAGATGATCATAGCGTCTTTTGTTGCCTGCCCATGACACCCGCCTTCGACCTCTGTCCGGCACTCGTTCGATACGGCCACAACCCTACCAAAACATTACGTTTTAATTCCATTTTATTTACACACAAAGAACCTTTAGTAGCAGTACGTAAAGCTCAAAATTACACCCTAGTAATATTGATGCGAATCGTTCTCATTTGTGTTGACGCACCTATTTCGCATGCGTAAAGTCTCGCTATCTGCTGCATCAGGCCTCGCGAACCGATGCAGCGAATTGTTGGCGCACGGCAACGCGACGTCGCAATGGTTAGATCAGTCGATACAACACAAATAAGGATTTCGATGAAGTTCGCCCATCCTGTCGAACCCGCCATTCAGGCGCGTTCGCTTCACGACTCCGCCCCGCGCCGTTCGCGTTTGCCTTCCATGCGCCGCATCGCGCTTTGCACGGCTTTCGCGTGGGCCTCGCTCACCGCCGGCGCAGCGATGGCGGAAGCCAATCCCGATGCCGCGCCGGAAGCGCCCGAAGCCGACCTGAACATCAAGGCCACCCAGACGGACCAGTGGACCGGATTCTGGAATCGCCAGACGATGCTCGGCGACATCGGCGGTCTGCGCCCCTGGCTGGGCAAATACGGCGTGACGTTCGCGCTCACGGAAACCAGCGAAGTGCTCGCCAATGTCCGCGGCGGTCTCGCGCGCGGCGCGGACTACGATGGCCTGACCACGGCGACCGTGCAGATGGATACGCAAAAAGCGTTCGGTTTGCCAGGCGGCCTGTTCAACGTCAGCGCCTTGCAGATCCACGGCGCCAACCTCAGCGCCAACAAGCTTGGCACGCTGAATACGGCGAGCGGTATCGAAGCCGACGACACCACGCGCCTGTGGGAACTGTGGTACCAGCAGTCGTTCCTGAACAAGCGCGTCGACGTCAAGATCGGCCAGCAGAGTATCGACCAGGAATTCATCACCAGCACGAATTCGGCACTGTTCGTGAACACGATGTTCGGCTGGCCAGCGCTGCCTTCCTATGACATGCCGTCCGGCGGTCCCGCTTATCCGCTGGCCGACCTCGGCGTGCGCGTGCGCGGACAGATCACGCCTTCGTTGACGGCGCTCGCCGGCGTATTCGACGGCGATCCGCTCGGCAACAACCCGGACAACAAGAGCGGCACCAATTTCAACCTGCACAACGGCACGCTGTTCATCGGCGAGTTGCAGTACGCGATCAATCAGCCGGCCGACGGCGAAATGGTCAGTGCGGGCGGCGGCGGGTTGCCCGGCACCTACAAGCTCGGCGTCTGGTACAACAACGGCAGCTTCGCCGATCAGCGCTTCGACAACACCGGTCTCTCGCTCGCGAACCCGGCGACCACCGGCGTCGCGCAGAATCATCACGGCGACTACAGCTTCTACGCGGTAGCCGACCAGATGGTCTGGCGCCCGGATCCGGACGAACCGCGCAGCCTCAGCGTCTTCGCGCGCGTGATGGGCGCACCGGGCGACCGCAACCTCGTGAGCGTCGCCGCCAACCTCGGCGTCGTGCTGAAGGCGCCGTTCGCCGGCCGCGACAACGACAGCGCCGGCATCGCGCTTACGTACATCAAGATCGGCAACCACGTGAATGGTCTTGATCAGGATAACCTGGCATTCAGCGGCGGCCCCTACGGCGTGCGCACCAGCGAAACCACGCTCGAAGCGACCTACCAGTATCAGGTCAACCCGTGGTGGCAACTGCAGGCTGACGCGCAATACACGTTCAATGCAGGCGCCGGCCAGAACCCGAACGATCCGACGCAACCGCTGCGCAACACGTTCGTCATCGGCGTGCGCACCAATATTACGTTCTGATGCCGTTCGCCATTACCCCACACGCTCAAGACCCATCGAATCCCCTACTTTCGATCATGACCGCAACTATCGCTTTGTGCGCAGGCTCCGAGGCTCACTCATGAACAATTCCACGCGCAAATTTTCGCCGCGCGCCGCGCGCGCCTTGATCGCCACCGCAGTCAGCATGGCCGCATTCGCGACGGCTGGCATCGCGCACGCCGAACCGGCGGGTTTCCTCGAAACCATCAAGCATCACACCACGCTGATCAACACCGTGCCGGGGAACGGCGACCAGAATCCGTACGCGGTGGTGGTCGCTCCGGTCACGGTGGGCACCGTCAAGCAAGGCGACGTACTGGTCGGCAACTTCAATAACTCGACCAATCTGCAAGGCACGGGCAGCACGATCATCAACTATCACCCGGACACCAAGGAAATGACGGTGTTCGCCACGGTGCCGCGCGATCTGAAGGAATGTCCGGGCGGCATCGGCCTGTCGACGGCGATGACGATGCTCAAGTCGGGCTACGTGATCGTCGGCAGTACGCCGAGCAATGACGGCACCACCGGCACCAAGGGCGCCGGCTGCCTGATCGTGATCGATCCGAACGGCAAGGTTGCATCGACCATCACCAGCCCGAACATCAACGATCCGTGGGGCAACATGGCGGTCGTCGATAATGGCACCAGCGCGACGCTGTTCGTCAGCAACGCCGGCTTCGGTGTAGGCGGTGCGGAAGGCAATCCGCCGGTGTTCAAGCAGGCCACCGTGCTGCGTCTGGACCTCGACGTGCCGGCCGGCAAGCCGCCCGTCGTGAAGAAGGAAACCGTGGTGGGCAGCGGCTTCGGCGCGCAGGCCGACAAGGGCGTGTTCCTCGTCGGACCGACCGGACTCGCGCTCTCGAACGACCAGAAACTGCTGTACGTGTCCGACGCGATCGGCAATCGCATCACCGAAATCGACGAACCGATGACGCGCGACACCAGCGCAGGCGTGGGCCGCCAGCTGACCGCCGACGGTCTGCTGCATCGCCCGCTTGCCATGGTCACCGCGCCGAACGGCCACCTGCTCGTCACGAACGCGCTGAACGGCCAGATCGTCGAAATCGATCCGGCCAGCGGCAAGCAGATCTACGCACGCTGGATCGACACCGACAAGGCACAATCGCCCCCGGGCAACGGCGACCTGTTCGGTCTCGCAATGACGCCCGAAGGCGACGGTTTCTACTACGTGCAGGACGACGTGAACACCCTGGTGCTCGCGAAGTAAGAGCAGCAAAGACTGACGCAGATCCGGCCAGTGAGCCGGAACGCAACCCCGGCATACCCCACTGCCAAATGAAGGTGAAGGAACCATGGCAAACGATCAACCCCCGCGGCCTTCCCGGCGCGGCTTTCTGAAGGCCGGCGGCGCCGCGGTCGCAGCGGGCGCGAGCCTCGGTGCGACCGGCGTCGCCCAGGCCGCGCTCGGCAAGACGCCGGCGCACGCGGCCGATCCGCAGTTGGCGGTCGAGCCGTTCTACGGTTTGCATCAAGGCGGCATCGTCACGCCGCAGCAGAGTCACACGTACGTTGCCGCGCTCGATCTGACAACCGACAAACGCGAAGACGTGATCGCGCTGCTGCGTGCCTGGACCGATGCTGCCGCACGCCTGACGCAAGGCGCCACGGCCGCACCGCTGCCGACTGGCGCCGCTACCAGAACGGCACTGGCCGACACGAAGACTGATACGCAGGCCGACACGAAGACCGATGCGAAGGCCGACCCCAAGGCCAACGACACAGCTTACAGCCCGGTCAACACCAAAGCCGCGCCGGATTCCGGCGACGTACTCGGCCTGGGTCCATGCGGCCTGACGATCACATTCGGTTTCGGCCCGGGCCTGTTCACGAAGGACGGCAAGGACCGCTACGGCTTGGCCTCGCGCCGCCCCGCCGCGCTCGTCGATCTGCCGCGCTTCAACGGCGACCAGCTCATCCCCGAAAAAACCGGCGGCGACCTGTACATCCAGGCCTGCGCGAACGATCAGCAAGTCGCGTTTCACGCGGTCCGGCAATTGGCGCGTCTCGCCTACGGCACCGCGGCGATGCGTTGGGGCCAGTCCGGTTTCCTGTCGGGTCCGCGCGGTCAGACGCCGCGCAATCTGATGGGCTTCAAGGACGGCACCAACAATCCGTCGACCGCGAAACCGCAGTTGATGAACGAATTCGTCTGGGCCCGCGGCACCGCCGACGCACCGTGGATGGAAGGCGGCACCTACACCGTCGTGCGGCGCATCCGCATCACGCTCGAACACTGGGATAACACTGAGGTGGATTTCCAGGAGCAGGTGTTCGGCCGTCATAAATACAGCGGCGCGCCGATCGGCAAGAAGAACGAGTTCGATCCCGTGGACCTCAAGGAAGAGGACAAGGACGGCAATCCGGTGATTCCGGAGAACTCGCATGTGCGTCTGTCGAATCAGGCGAGCAACAACGGTGCGCAGATTCTGCGCCGCTCGTATTCGTACAACGACGGCACGAACTTCTACATCGAGCGCTGGCCGCCATGGCGTCAGGAAACCGAATACGACGCGGGGCTGATTTTCGTCGCTCACCAGAGCGACCCGCGTACCGGCTTCATTCCGATCAACGACAGGCTCGCGAAGTTCGACATGATGAACCAGTTCACCACGCACGTAGGCAGCGCGGTATTCGCGGTGCCGCCGGGTGCGAAGCCGGGTTCGTATATCGGCGCCGGGCTGTTCGAGACGTAATGCAAGCCGCAAGGCAGGCCGCCGGCCGCGAGGCTGGCGGCAAGCGGCGCATCAAAGACCAACAACAACATCACTAACGGATTTTAGGATCATGGCTCATTCCTGGTTTGGCACTCGCCTGCGCCTCGTCAGCAGCGCTGCCGCGCTCACGCTGGTTGCTCTCGCAACGGTGCCGTCGGCGGCTCACGCGGCATCGATCACGCTGTACAGCGCGCAACACGAGCAGGTCGTCAATCTGCTGGCTAAAGACTTCGAGAAAGAATCGGGCATTTCGGTAAAGATCCGCAGCGGCGAAGGTCCGGCCATGGCCGCGCAACTCGTTGCGGAAGGCGCTGCCACCCCCGCCGACGTCTACTTCACGGAAAACTCGCCGGAGTTGATGCTGCTCGAAGAAAAGGGCCTGCTGAATAAAGTGGACGGCGCGACGCTCGCAACCGTGCCGGCACGCTTCAACTCGCCGACCGGCGCATGGGTGGGCGTGACCGCGCGTGAAAACGTGCTGGCCTACAACACGACCAAGGTGCAGGCATCGCAACTGCCGCAGTCCTTGTTCGATCTGGCCAAGCCGGAATGGAAAGGCAAGGTCGGCATTGCACCGAGCGACGGCGACTTCCTGCCGCTCGTGAGCGCGGTTCTCGCACTGAAGGGCGAAGCACAAACCGTCGCATGGCTGAAGGGCCTGAAAGCCAACGCGCAGATTTTCGACGACGACGAAGGCGTGGTGGCGGCCGTCAACCGCGGCGGTGTGGCGACGGGTCTGATCAATAACTACTACTGGGCGCGTCTGCACGCCGAAATCGGTGATGCGAAAACCCGCAGCGCGATCTATCACTTCGGCAACGGCGACGCCGGCGCACTGGTGAACGTGTCGGGCGCAGCGGTGCTGAAGTCGGCCCACAACACGGACGGCGCGCAGAAGTTTCTCGCCTATCTGGTCAGTGACCGCGCCCAGGCGTTAATGGCGAAGAGCCACGTCATGTTCGAATATCCGCTGCACGCAGGCGTTGCACCGGACCCGATCCTCAAACCTTTCGCTGAACTGAACCCGCCGGCGCTGACGATCCAGCAACTCGGCGACGACAGCCAGGCAGGCAAACTCCTGCGTCAGGCAGGCTTGCTGTAAATGAGCGATGCCGTGTCAGCCGGGCCTCCGGCTGTAAATCCCGCCCCGGCGCGCGCCCGTTCGCGCGCGCCTCGCGGGTTGTTTGCGGCAGCAGCACTCAGCGCTTTGCTGGTGTTGCTGCCGATTGCGTTTACCTTCTGGCGCGCGGCGAGCTTCGGTATCGGCGAGGCGGTCGATCTGATCGTCCGGCCGCTGGTCGGCGAACTGCTGGTCAACACGCTGTTGATCACCGTATCCACCACGCTGGTCTGCGCTGTCGTCGGTACGGCGGCGGCATGGTTCGTCGAACGCACGCATTTGCCGGGGCGTCGCGTCTGGGCCGTGCTCACCGCGGCGCCGCTCGCCATGCCGGCCTTCATCTCGAGCTATGCCTGGGTGTCGCTGAGTCTGGATTTGCAGGACTTCAACGGTGCGCTGCTGGTGCTGAGCTCCGCGTATTTCCCGCTCGTTTATCTGCCCGTGGCCGCCGCGCTGCGCAGCATGGACCCGGCGCTCGAAGAAAGCGCGCGTGCACTCGGCTGCAATCGCTGGACCACGTTCATTCGCGTCGTGCTGCCGCAACTGCGTCCGGCGCTGCTCGGCGGCATGCTGCTGGTGGCGCTCGGCGTACTGTCCGAATTCGGCGCGTTTACGCTGCTGCGCTTTCGCACCTTCACCACGCAAATCTATGCGGAATATCGTACCAGTTTCGATGGCGGCGGTGCTTCGCTGCTCGCGTGTCTGCTGATCGTGATCTGTCTGGTCGTGCTGGCGTTCGAGTTTCGCGTGCGTGGCGTGGCGCGCTATGAACGCGTCGATCGTGGGACACGTCGCGCGGTGCTGCGCTACGACCTCGGCGCGTGGCGCTGGATCGTCGTTGCCGGCTTTGCCGCGCTGGCGATCGCAACGCTCGGTGTGCCGCTCGGCATGATCGGCTACTGGCTCACGCAACCGGGCGCGGCCGCCGTCACCCCGGCCGACGTCTCGCCCGAACTGCTATTCAACGCGACGATCTCGTCGCTCGGTTTCGGGCTCGCCGCCGCCCTATTGACCACGCTGCTGGTCGTGCCGCTCGCGTTCCTGCTGGTGCGCTATCCGACGCGTTTCGCGACGCTGTTCGAACGCACCGTGTTTCTGGCGCAAGGCATACCCGGGCTGGTGATCGCGCTGGCCATCGTGTCACTCGCGGTGCACGCGCTGCAGCCGCTTTATCAGAGCGCGACGCTGCTGGTGATCGCTTACGCGATGCTGTTCATGCCGGTGGCGCTGGTCAGCGTGCGCGCCGCCTTCATGCAGGCCCAGCCGCGCCTCGAAGAAACGGCCCGCGCACTCGGCCTCACCTGGTCGCAGACCCTGTTCCGCGTGGTGCTGCCGCTCGCGGGCCCAGGACTCGGCGCAGCTGCGGCGATGGTGTTCATCTCGGTCGTCACCGAACTGAATGCCACGCTGCTGCTCTCTCCCATCGACACGCAGACACTCGCGACACAAGTCTGGGCCGACACGTCGACCATGGCGTTCGCCGCCGCGGCGCCCTACGCGGCGTTGCTTACCGGCATTTCGCTATTCGCCTCCGGCCTTCTGTTCGCGTTGCTCGGCAAATCGGCGCTGCTCGGCGAACGAAGCTAAACGTCGCGCACCAGCGCCCTGCTCTCAGACATCGGAACTACATGAGCGAACTTCGTATTCGCGGACTGCAAAAATCGTTCGACGGCCTTCCCGTGCTGCACGGCATCGATCTCTCTGTCGAGCGCGGCACGCTGCTCGCGCTGCTCGGACCGTCCGGCAGCGGTAAGACAACCTTGCTGCGGCTGTTGTGCGGCTTCGAGCGCGCGGATAGCGGCAACGTCGAAATCGACGGCCGCCGCGTGGCCGGCGACAATCTGCATGTCCCTTCAGAGCAGCGTCGCATCGGCTACGTGCCGCAGGAAGGCGCGCTGTTTCCGCATCTGTCCGTGGCGGACAATATCGTGTTCGGCTTGCCGCGCACGCAGCGGCGCGCACGTCATCGTGTGGCTGAATTGCTGGAGCTGGTCGGCTTGCCGGCGAACTTCGGCACGCGTGCGCCGCAGCAACTGTCGGGTGGTCAGCAGCAACGTGTGGCGCTGGCTCGCGCGCTTGCGCCGTCACCGACGCTGGTGATGCTCGACGAGCCTTTCTCCTCGCTCGATGCCGCCTTGCGGCTCGAAACGCGGCAAGCGGTGGCCAGCGCCCTGGCGGCGGCGGGTGCAACGGCGGTTCTTGTCACGCACGATCAATCGGAAGCGCTGTCGCTCGGTCATGAGGTCGCGGTGCTATGGAACGGCCGGCTGATCCAGACCGCCACGCCGGAGACGCTGTACCGCCGGCCGGTGACGCGTGAACTCGCATCGTTCGTCGGTGAAGCGGTGTTGTTGCCGGGCGTGGTCAAGCAGGATCGCGTCAACTGCGAACTCGGTGATTTGCCGCTGGGCGAGCCGATGGGCAACGGCGCAGTCGATGTAATGGTGCGGCCTGAACAGATCCGTTTGCTGCGCGATGGAGAAACAATGGCGAATGGCGCGGCGTCCTATGAGGCCATCGTGCTCGACGTGATCTTCCAGGGGCAGGATGCAGGCGTCGCGCTGCAATTGCAGTCCGGTAAGCGGACGATGGTGCGGGCTCGCGTGCCGGGTTATCTGTCGCCACGGCCGGGCGAACACGTGCGGCTCGCGGTGGATGGCGAAGTGACGGCTTATGCGCGGGGTTGAGCGGCACAGCTAAGCTACACGGCTGCCCCCCGTGGCCGAGCTGCACAGTCTCACGTCAAGCCACGCAGTAAACGGGCATTTAAGCGACACAGCCAAGTGCCGCGGTTCGGCAACGTCGTTCCGCGACGCGTCTACGTTACCTCCATCACGGAGCCACCGCCGAGCCACGCGGTTGGCTGCGCAGCGACAAATCCTGCACCATCTGCGCGGCCAGATAGTCGCAGGTGGGCCGATCCGATTTGGCGCTGCGCGCCACTACGATTTCCAGCGGCGCGATCTTCGGCAAGCCTTGCGCTTCGCCCAGAATCGCCAGCCGCGACGGCACGCTGCAACGCGTGAGCGCGATCACTGAAAGTCCCGCATCCACCGTGGCCACCAAACCCATCAGACTGGCACTGCTGAACGCCGCCCGGTAGCGGATACGCGCACCGTCCAGTGCCGCCAGCGTATGCTGGCGCGCGACACAGCCCGGCTCGTAAAGCCCCACCGGCAACGGCGATGCCGCCAGCACCGGCGTATCCGCCGACGCCCCCACCCACACCATCGGCTCGCTGCGCACGAATTCGCCGCGCAATTTGCGATCGCGCGTGACGAAGGCGAGATCGATCTTGTTGTCCGCCAGCATCGGCGCGAGCGACGTGCTCTGCGCGCAGACGATCTCGATCTCCACATGCGGATACAGATTCGAAAAGCGCCGCAACACCGGCGACAGCAGCGACGACACGTAATCGTCCGGTGCGCCCAGCACCACGCGCCCGGTCACCTCCGGCCGCACGATCGCCGACCACGCTTCCTCATGCAATGCCAGCACGCGCCGCGCGTATTCGAGCAGCGTATTGCCGGGCCGCGTCAACGAAAGATTGCGCGTGTTGCGGGCGAATAGCGTGGTGCCGAGCATGGTTTCGAGCCGCTTGATCTGCATGCTGACCGCCGCCTGCGAGCGGTGCACGGTCGTCGAAGCCTTCGTGAAACTGCCCGTTTCCACCACCGCGACGAAGGTGCGCAGCAAATCGACGTCGAATTCGGGGTGCATGATTTATCAATCCAGCTTATGGAATTACTCAATTTAATTCGTTTGTCCGTGCTGTGCAAGCCGCGCAATACTCGTGACTCCACCTCATGTGACCCATTTCCGGAGCCGCTTCGCATGTTCCTCACCCAACGTCAACAAGGCGCCATTACGCTGGCCAGCGGCGGGCTTTTGATGGGCACGCTCGGCATCTTCGTCGAGGAAGCGCGGCTCGGCGCGCTGACGCTGGTGTTCTTCCGCTGCCTGTTCGGTTTCCTCTCGCTCGCGGCGTATTGCGCGTGGAAAGGTTTCTTCACGCGTGCGCATTTCACGCGGCGCACCGTCGTGCTCGCGTTGATCTCCGGTGTGTTGATGGTCACGCAGTGGGTCGGCTTCTTCGACGCGATTCATCGCACCAGCATTGCGGTGGCGACCGTGGTGTTTCATGTGCAGCCGTTCTGGGTCGTGCTGATGGGCGCGGCGCTGTTCAACGAACGTCTCGGCGCCGACCGGCTCGGCTGGATCGCGACCGCGTTCGTCGGCCTTGTGCTGGCCTCGGGTGTCGCGGCGACCGGGAATCTGCAGGGGCATACGAGCTATCTGATTGGTATCGGCGAGGCATTGGCGGGGTCGGTGCTGTATGCAAGCGTCACGCTGATCGCCAAAGGACTCGGCAATTTGCGGCCGCATCTGCTGACGCTCGCGCAATGCGCGGTCGGCGTGGTGTGCCTGCCGTTCATTGCGCCGCTTACCGCCGTGCATATCGGGCCGATGCAGTGGTTCTGGCTGGTCGGCATGGGCGTGCTGCACACGGGATTGTCGTACGTGCTGATTTACGGCGCGCTGCCGAAACTGACCACGCCGGTCATCGCCGTGCTGCTGTTCGTCTATCCGCTGACGGCGATCGTGGTCGATGCCGTCGTGTATGGGCGGGCGCTGTCGCTGCCGCAACTCGCAGGCATGGCATTGATTGTCATGGCGAGCCTCGGCGTGAATCTCGGCTGGCCGCTACTGTCGATGTTGCGCCCCGGCGCACGTGCACGGCATCACGCCGATTGAGCGTGGATGCGTTAAACAAAAACCGGGCATTGCGCCCGGTTTTTTCTTCAATCATCATAATGGAAGCGGCATGCAGCAACGTAGATCAATCCGTCTTTCGGTCGATATATCAAACGGTCGATGGTAGTAATGCGACGGGACCAATAACCGGCAAGTTCGCCGAGTAAAGGTTCAGGTTGACCCGAGCCTGAAAACGGATTCCGACTGCACTCTTTCAGGAAGGTGTTGATGGTTCGTAAAACCTTCAAGTCAAACTTCTGCCAATAAAGATAGTCATCCCATGCTTCGTCTGAAAAAGCAAAAACACTGTTAGACCTTGCGGTCTCCTCGTTTCGGTTTTTTTGTTTGTTCATTGTTCGACAGCTCGCGTGGCGCCACGCCGCCGGCATTCAGTTGCGCGATAGAGTTAGCCAGCCTCCGTGCATTCTTAGCGGAGCTCAGCAAATACAATGTCTCCCGCGCACCATCGCTGCAACCAGCGCCCCTCACCTTGATGGGGTCAGCGCGCGCCTCGTCAAAAGCAAAAAAGTTCATTAATCTAATCGACTCCGAGTTTCACCCCAAGTCGCCCATAAAAATAGTCGGCGACGTAGTGTGTGCCAAGTTTCACCACTATCCTATCAATCCAGATTTCTTGAATATATTCTCTGGATAACGAATTAATTGTACAAAACAGGATACGTTTCGACAACCAGATGAACAGCCCGCTTGCGAGCGCCGACCGACACACATCATGCCGGCCACAACCCACGCCCGCCACTCAGCCAAACGGCCAATTTCACTGCGGCAGCACCTCTCCCTTCGTCTCCGGCGCAAACGGAATCACGAACAAGCCGACGATGAACGCCAGCGCCGTAAGCGCCACCGGCACGCCCAGCGTATGCATATGCAACACCGCCGCGCCCAGCAGAAAGTTCACGCCAGCCCCCACAAACCGCCCAAACGATGTGCAGAACGCGAACGCCGTCGCCCGCACCCGGGTTTCGAACTGCTCCGGCAGCCACAGGCTGAACAGCGCGAAATTGCCGCCGAAGAAACCCAGCACGAAGAGCCACGCAATGAACGGTGCGAGCCCGTTCGGCAGATAGAACGCCCAGCCGAAACTGCCGACAATCGCCACGGCCATGCCGATGAAGTAAATCGCCAGCGTCTTCTTGCGGCCGATACGCTCGGCCAGCGGCGGCAACGCGAGACAGCCCAGAATCGTCGCAATCGACAACAACCCGGTTGCCAGCGACGCCGTCCTGATCGCATCGTTCTTCGCCATGCCGGCCTTCGTCGCCAGCTGAATCACGGCCGATGGCTCGTACACCGCACCCGCCCACAATCCGACAATCGCGATGGTCAGCAGAATGCACGCGACCCACGTGCGGCGCCGATACGTCGGCCCGAGAATTTCGCGCAGCGGTTTGACCTGGACGGTGCGCGCCTCCGCCTTCTGCCATTTCTCCGATTCCTTCACGCGCAGCAGCACCAGAATCGCCACCACCACCGGCACTGCGCCGGTCAGGAACATCGCGCGCCAGCCGTAATGCACGCCAATCGTGTAGTTGAGCGCGGCCGCCAGAAAGAACCCCGCGTAGTAGCCCGTTTGCAGATACCCGGCGCCCATCTTGCGGCGGTCTTCCGGCCACGCTTCAGCGACGTACGTTCCCGCCAACGCCCACTCGCCGCCAATGCCGACCCCGGCAATGAAGCGGTAAATGCCGAGCTCCCATACGTTGTGCGAGGTCGCGGCAAGTCCCGTGAAAATAGCGAAAGTGAAAATGGTGCCCGCCAGCACCTTGGTGCGGCCGAAGCGATCCGCCAGCGGCCCCCAGATAAACGACAGCCCCCAGCCCACCAGAAACAGCGCGAACAGGATCGAGCCGGCGAGGCCGACATTCGCGGGCGTCGCGGCATACCCCGAGCGCGGCAACAGCTCGGTCAACGCCGGCGTCAACACGAGCGCGTAGATAAACGAGTCCATCCCGTCGAGCGTCCAGCCGGCCCACGCGCCCCAAAAACCTGCGATCTGCGAGCGATTGAGCGGCGTGCGGCGCCGCACGACCGGCGTGCGGTCGGTTAGTGAATTCATCATGCTCCTCCGGCCCTGCGGTTGACGTACCTGGCTTACATAAAGGCAACGACGAGATGGCGCGCTTGCTTGTGGATCGATGTGCCTCGTATAACGATGAGAGGACATCGCAGGGCGCCGGGTAGTGAAAAACTTTCCGGGTTTGCCCGCCTGTTAAGCGCACAATTTCATATATAATATTCAATATCATGAACGACGCAATAGATGGTTTTCCCCTGGATGCCGCGGCGCGCAGTCCGTTTCTACCTGCGGCGCCGCCGCGCGAGAGCACGTCCCGCGTGATCGCCGAGGCGTTGCGCGCGGCGATTGTCGACGGCACCCTGGCGCCTGGCGCACCGCTGCGGCAGGACGCGATCGCGCGGCATTTCTCCGTCAGCGCAATTCCCGTGCGCGAGGCCTTGCGTCAGCTCGAAAGCGAAGGCTGGGCGAGAGCCGCCGTCCACAAAGGTGCGACCGTCGCGCCTTTGTCGGCGGACGAAGCGCGCGAAATCTACGAGATTCGCTCCGCGCTGGAGAGCCTCGCCATTGGCCTTGCGATTCCGAACCACACCGCCGCCACGCTGCGCGAATCCGCCACGCTCTGCCGCGCCGCCGAACGCGAGCCGGACCCGTCGTTGTATGTGGCACGCAATGTCGCGTTTCATATGAGCCTGTATGCGCCCGCTGGCCGCGCGCAACTCGAGGACATGATCAACACGCTGCATCGGCGTGGCGAACGCTATCTGCGCCTGAAGTTCGGCTTGCCGTCGTACAAGGGCGAATCGGACAATGAACACGCCGCCTTGCTCGACGCTGTACAACGCCGTGACATTCCTGCTGCACAGTCCCTGGTCGTCGCGCATCTGCTCGGCACCGGCGACCTGCTCCATCGTTTCCTGACCGAACGCGCGCAGGCGGAAGCCGCGCTTGCGAATCAACCCAAGCCGCGCGCCAGACGCACGCGCATCCCCTCCGGGAGCTGAATCCGCCGATGAACCGACCCGCCGAAGCTGTTACCCCCGTTCGTTCCTGGACCACCCGCCGCGACGAAAAGAATCGTCGCCTCGCAGCCATTGCACCGTGGCTGGAAGACGGCGTGCTGCCCGCAAACCGCATCGTCGATGCGCTCGAAACGCTGATTCAACCAGGCGACCGCGTCGCACTCGAAGGCGACAACCAGAAGCAGGCGGACTTCCTGTCCCGCTCGCTCGCCAAGGTGGATCCGCAAAAGATTCACGACGTGCATCTGCTGATATCGAGCATCGGCCGTCCTGAACATCTGACGCTGTTCGAGCGCGGCATCGCGCACAAGGTCGATTTTTCGTTTGCCGGGCCGCAGAGTTTGCGCGTCGCGCAACTGCTCGAAGACGGGCAACTGGAAATCGGTTCGATCTACACGTACGTCGAGTTGTACGCGCGCATGTTCGTCGATCTCACGCCGCACGTCGCGCTGCTGTGCGCGGAAAAGGCCGATCGTCACGGCAACCTGTACACCGGTCCGAACACCGAGGACACGCCGACCATCGCCGAAGCCGCCGCGTTCCGGCATGGCATCGTGATCGTGCAGGTCAACGAGATCGTCGATGAACTGCCGCGCGTCGATATTCCGGGCTCGTGGGTCGACGTGGTCGTGCAGGCGGACAGGCCCTTCGCCGTCGAGCCGCTGTTCACGCGCGATCCCCGTCATATCGGCGACCTGCAGGTGCTGACCGCGATGATGGTGATTCGCGGCATCTACGAACCGTATGGCGTGAGCTCGCTGAATCACGGCATTGGCTTCGACACCGCGGCGATCGAATTGCTGTTGCCCACCTATGGCGAATCGCTCGGCCTGAAAGGCAAGATCTGCCGCAACTGGACGCTCAATCCCCACCCCACCATGATCCCCGCGATCGAATCGGGCTGGGTCGACAGCATCCACTGTTTCGGCAGTGAGGTCGGCATGGAGGCGTACATCGAAGCGCGCCCCGACGTCTTTTTCACTGGCAACGACGGCAGCCTGCGCTCGAACCGTGTGCTGTGCCAGCTAGCGGGTCAATACGGCGTCGATCTGTTTATCGGCTCGACCTTGCAGATCGACGCGGATGCGAATTCGTCGACGGTGACGCGCGGCCGCCTCGCCGGTTTCGGCGGTGCGCCGAACATGGGCCACGATCCGCGTGGGCGGCGTCATTCGAGCGAGGCATGGCTCAAATTGCTGAAGGACCAGGGTCCGGTGTCACGTGGACAGAAGCTGGTCGTGCAGATGGCTGAAACGTACAAGAAAGGCGGCGAACCGACCTTTGTCGATGAACTCGATGCGGTCGCGGTCGGCGCGAAGAGCGGCATGCCGATCGCGCCCGTGATGATCTACGGCGACGACGTGAGCCATGTCGTCACCGAGGAAGGCATCGCGCATCTGCACAAAGCCGAAGGTGTCGACGAGCGGCGCGCGGCGCTGGCCGCAGTAGCCGGTGTCACGCCGATCGGGCTGCGGGCGAAGCCGGAGAAGACGGCCGAATTGCGCCGGCGTGGCATCGTCGCGTATCCGGAAGACCTCGGCATTCGACGCGGCGAAGCGAAGCGTTCGTTGCTGGCCGCCCGCAGCATCGACGATCTGGTGACGTGGTCGGGCGGGCTGTACGCGCCGCCGGCTCGCTTCAGGAGCTGGTAACGATGGCGCCCGCTGTTTTGCTCGAGTGCGAGGCCGACGCCATGCCGGAAGCGAAGACGGAACTCGCGTCCCGAACTGCCGCCATGACTGGGCGAGAAACGGGCACGGTCAGGTCCATGGCTTATGCCGAAGCGATGGCCGAGGTCGACGTGCTTCGGCGCATCGCACCAGCACGCCAGCACGCCACGGTTTCGCGCGCAGCAGGCACAGTAGAAAGGCCAGCGGTCAGGCTACGGCCCGCGCCGACCGATGCCCAGCTCGCGCGCTTCGCAGTGTCCGCTCTCATCGAAGAAGCGCAACTCACACCGAAACCCGCGCTGGTCGACCGGCGCGGCAGCGGTGCGCATCGCGACCTCGATCTCGCCACCATGCTGCGCTCGGCACATGCGCTGGAACCGACCTTCGCGGCGCTCGCCCGCGCGGCTCGCCGCCGCGGCGAGCCATCCGCGCTTTTGCGTGCTGAACTCGCGCAAATCGGCCGCGCCGGCGAGCAGGACATGTTGCATGCCACCGGCGGCAGCAACGCGCATCGCGGCGCGATCTGGATCGTCGGCCTGCTGGTGGCGGGCGCTTCGATGACCGGCGACGCTGCGCCTCCGAGTGCTTCGCGCGTTGGCACGCTCGCGGCGCAAATCGCCTGCTTCCCGGATCGCTTCGCCGCCCCCGCCGACAGTCACGGCGAACGCGCGCGGCAGCGCTATCAGGTAGGTGGCGCGCGCCGTGAAGCGCAAGACGGTTTCCCGCATGTGGTCGCAATCGGCTTGCCCGCTTTACTCGCGGCGCGAGGCCGAGGAATCGACGAAAACGCCGCGCGCATCGACACCCTGCTCTCGATCATGGTTTCGCTCGACGACACCTGCCTGCTCCATCGCGCAGGGTTGCCGGGTTTGCACGCGGCGCAACACGGCGCGCGCCGCGTGCTGCAAGCCGGCGGCAGCTCGACGCCGGATGGGCACACAGCCCTCGTCGCGCTCGAAAGCGAACTGCTGTCGCTCAACGCATCGCCTGGTGGCGCAGCCGATCTGCTCGCCGCCACCCTCTTTCTCGATATGCTGGCGCATCACGACGCCGGTGGGAGCTCAGCCTCATGGAACATCTGACCTTCGACTATCCGGCGCAACGCGCCGTCACCACCCGCGCGCATGTCGGCGTGGTCGGTTCGGGCGATCTGGAAGTCCTGCTGTCGCCAGCTGAAAACAGCGCGGCCCTGAGTGCGCATGTGGTCGTGCGGACCAGCGTCGACGGCTACAGCCACATCTGGAAGAGCGTGCTCGACCGCTTCTTCACGCGCTACGACGGCGCGGCGCAAATCGAAATCAACGACTTCGGCGCGACACCCGGCGTCGTGGCGCTGCGGCTCGCGGAGGCCATTGAAGCGGCGGAACAGGGAGACGCCGCATGACGACTGTCGCCACTACACGTGCCGCGCCAATGCTGCGCGAAAGTTTTATCGAACTGTCCGCGCGCGAACGCGCCCGCTCGCTGCTCGACGCCGGCACGTTCCGCGAACTGCTCGGACCGTTCGACAAAATCGAGTCGCCGTGGCTGCCGCTACAAGGCGTCGTCTGCCAGGCGGATGACGGCTGCGTGATCGCGCGCGGCACCATCGACGGCGAGCCGGCCGTGGTCGCCGCAATCGAGTCCGCGTTCCAGGGCGGCAGCATCGGCGAAGTATCGGGCAGCAAGATCGCCGCCGCGCTCGACATGGCCTTGCGCGACTGCGAACGCGGCAAGATCGTCCGCCCTGTCGTGTTGTTCGAAACCGGCGGTGTCAGACTCCAGGAAGCCAATCTCGGTCTCGCGGTGATCGCGGAGATTCAGGCCGCGATCGTGGCGTTGCGCCGGCATGTGCCGGTGGTCGGCGTAATCGCGGGGATGGTGGGCTGCTTCGGCGGCATGTCGCTGGCGGCAGCCTTGTGCTCGTATCTCGTCGTGACGAAACAGGGACGGCTCGGCATGAACGGCCCCGAAGTAATCGAACAGGAAGCCGGTATCGAAGAACTCGATGCAAGCGACCGGCGCCGGGTGTGGCAGTTGATCGGCGGCGAACAACGGGCGGCGACCGCGCTCGCCGATCAACTGGTCGACGACGATGCGGACGCGGTGCGCGCCGCCGTGCGTTCGGCATTCACTCAGGGGCTGCCGGCTGCGCATCGCAGCGAGCAGGTCGACACTTTCCTTAACCGGCTCGCACGGATCGACCCAGCCAGCGTCACGCCGGAAACGATGCGTGACGTGTACAACCCACATGCGCAGAACAACGCGCGCAAGGAGCACGCATGAGCGATACCACCCTCAGCCGCGGCGCGCGCTGGTTCCATGCACTCGCAGGCACCCCGTCCGGTCAAGCGCCCGTGTGGAGCGGCGATGCGTCGCTCGGCGGCGAAACCGCACATTTCATTTCGGTCGTCCCCGATCCCGACAATCGCTTTCCCCGCGCGACCGACAACGTCGTGGGCCTCGAACAAGGCTGGCTGCTCGCACGCGCGGTGCGCGAGGTCATCGCGCAGGACGAAGCGAGCGAGACGCGCCGCCCGATCGTCGCGATCGTCGATGTGAAAAGCCAGGCGTATGGTTATCGCGAAGAGATGCTCGGCATTCACCTCGCCTGCGCCGCTGCGGTCGATGCGTATGCATCGGCGCGCGACGCCGGGCATCCTGTGATCGCGCTGATCGTCGGACCCGCCATGTCGGGCGCGTTCCTCGCGCACGGCTATCAGGCCAACCGAATCGTCGCACTCGACGCGCCGGGCACGATGGTCCATGCAATGGGCAAGGAAGCAGCCGCACGCGTTACGCGGCGCACCGTCGAAGCACTCGACGCGCTCGGCGAAACCATTGTGCCGATGTCCTATTCGATGACGTCGTTCGCCAAACTCGGCCTGCTCGATCAGTTGATCGAAGGCGTCGACGCCGATGCACCCGATGCCGCGCAAATCGAGCGCGTGCGCCAGGTCTTGACCGACCAGATTCGCAGCGCGCGCGCCGGCGGCCGCGGTCTGTCGCATCGGCTGGAATCGGCTGCGGCTCAAAAGAATCGCGCGGCGTCGATCGAAGTGCGGCGGCGTCTCGCCGAACAATGGGATGCCGTGTAATGCAGGTCTGCGCAGCGCCACCGTTCGCAGCCAGTCACGCGTTGTCGTGCGATGCGCGCTGGCGGCCGCATGATCTGCTGCGCTTGCACCGCTTGTCACAGTTTGACGGCGAACCGGCGTGGGTGCGGGCGTCTTTCGCGCGCGCGCCGTATGCGGTCGTAAGACGCGCGCTGGCCGCCGACGGCTTCGTCGCGATCGGCTTGCGCGGGACAGAACGGTCGCAGCGTTATGGCACATGGGTGCATCGGGACGATATTGAAATCGCCGTGCCGCCGGAAGCGCTAGCGCGACGCAGCCCGCTTGCGGAGCGCAATGCGTTGCCGGCTTTCGCGGCCCTTGCCGCACTACAACGCGACACGGCCGGCGCATTGGCTGGATTCGTTTGGGGACCCACCGGCAGCGTGGGCTTCGAACTGGCCACTCAAACTCCCACGGTCACGTTCTCCAGCGATCTCGATCTGCTGATCCGCGTGCCGGAAGAACTATCGCGCCACATGGCGATTCAGTTGTTGGACTATCTTCAAGCAACCGCGCAACCCGCCAGCATTCGTGTGGATGCGCAACTGGAAACGCCCGCAGGCGGCGTTGCGCTGGCCGAGTGGGCAGCGAATAAACCACGCGCGATGGTACGCCATGCTCGCGGCCCGCAGCTGGTTACCGATCCGTGGGCGCACGCTCACGACAATGCCTGATGCTTGCCCTTCTGTTTCCCGGCCAAGGTGCGCAGTCGGACGGATTTCTGCACCGTCTGCCGCAACATCCCGCCGTGACCGGCACACTCGAAGAAGCGTCTCAGGTACTCGACATCGATGTGCTCACACTCGACACGCCAGACGCCCTGCGCTCAACCGTCGCCGTTCAGATTGGCTTGACAGTCGCCGGCGTGGCGATCACGCGAGCACTGGCAGCGGAACAACTCATGCCGGCGATCAGCGCGGGTTTGTCGGTGGGCGCGTATGCAGCAGCGGTCAGTTGCGGCGCAGTTCACTTTGACGACGCGTTAAAGATGGTGCGCAAGCGCGCCGAATTGATGGAAACGGCGTACCCGTCCGGCTACGGTCTCGCGGCCGTGTCGGGTTTGACTGAACACCAACTGGAAACACTGGCCGCGCAGCAAACGGATGCGGATGCGGGCAATCAACGTGTTTATGTTGGCAATGTGAATGCGCCGCGTCAGATCGTCATGGCGGGAGCGAACGGCGCGCTGGACACGTTCATTGAACGCGCTCTGGCGGCAGGTGCACGCAAAGCCGTCCGGCTTGCGGTCAGCGTGCCGTCACATTGCGAACTGCTCGCGCATGCTACGGACGAGCTGATTGCGTACGCACACGACGTTCCTTTTCACACGCCGCAAAGCATCTATATCGGCAATCGCGGCGGCCGCCCCTTGTACACAGCTGACGCCATTCGCGGCGATCTCGCGACCAATATGCGCTACACCGTACGCTGGTTCGACGCGCTCACCGTCATGCAGGAAATGGGCGCCCGTGTGCTGATCGAAGCGCCACCCGGGCAGGTGTTGACAGACATTACGCGCGAGAACTTTCCGGATACCACCTCGCTTGCCGCGAGCAGCTTCTCGTTCGACAAGCTGGTCGCTACCGCCCGCCGGCGCCTCGGGATGGATGGGCTTTAGAGCACAGCTACACGGCTAGACGGCCACTCGGCCAACGCACACACCGCCGCTCATTCGACAAAGATTTCCTGCAACGTAGACAACGCATTCGATAGCGCCGTATCCGACACCGCGCCGGCTCGCTTCACGAGCCGCGTCTTGTCTACCGTACGAATCTGGTCGAGGAGGATCAACCCTTTCTTGCGCAAGAACGTAAGCGGAACACGAAAAGGTGCCGCGCGACCGGTCGTGGTCATGGGCGCGACAATCACGGTCCGCAGGTGATCATGCAACTCTGCCGGCGACACCACCACGCAAGGACGCGTTTTCTGAATCTCGCTGCCGACGGCGGGATCCAACGCCACCAGCCAGACGTCGCCGCGCGCTACCACTCGAACCCCGCGTCATCGGCATTGGGGAACTCGCCCATCACGAGACCATCGTCTTTGGACGCCGCCAACGAACGGCTAGCCTCCGCCCACCCCGTACGCGCTTTTTTCTGCGGCCGCCGTATCACCAGCGCGTTTCCTTCCACTTGCATATCCACTTCGTCCTCCAGCCCCAGTTGGGTCAAGATCGGTTTCGGAATCAGTACACCATGGGAATTACCCATTCTGCGGATGGTCGTTTTCATGGCTGCACCTGAACTGGAATCGTAAGCGGCTGGGCGTCAAAAGTAAACACAATGTTATTACAGTGTAGCACGGCAAACGGCATAAGACGAATGACGTATCTGGGTATGGCTGGTGACAGTCTTTACCGCCTCTCGATCAACTGCCGTCCCATCGCCTTCGCATACTGATCACACGCGCTGCGTGCGACGCGTGAAGCCGCCAGCACGCCGACGTCGGCGTCGTCGCGGTAGATCATCGCAACGTCGATCGGCGGCGGCAGCGGACGCACCTGTAATTGCCCCAGTTCGCCGCTGCTCAGAAAAGGCTCGACGAACAGCGCCGGCACCGCCGCGATCCCATAGCCATCACGCAACAGCTTGACGATCACCGCGACCGACGGCATGCAGGTCACCTGAGTATCCGCGAGCGGCACACCGGCGCGCTTGGCAAGCATCTCCACGATCGCCTCCACCGCGATTTGCGGCGCGGTGCCACGACCGAACGTCAGCACGGGTTTCTGCAACAACGTCGGCACATGCTTCGGGCGGCTCGCCGGAATCAGATCGCTGCGCGCGATCCAGCGCACCGGATAGCTCGCCAGCAAGGTCGAAACGATCGACGCGTCCTGCTCGCCGGGTTCCTCCACCTGAATGACCAGATCCAGTTCGCCGGCACGCAAGCGGGGCCCAAGCACGGCGCTCGAGTCGACGGTCAGATCGACGACGATGCGGTTGTACTCGACGTTCAGCATCCGGATGTAATCCGGCAGCCAGCTATGCACCACCGTTTCGATGACGCCGAGCCGCAGCCGCTTCGTCACCAGGGTTTCGTCCTGTGCGGCCAGTTGCAGCGAGCGTGTGGCCTGCACGACTGAACGCGCATACGCGAGCAGCCGTTCGCCATGCTCCGTGAGCTGGAATTCGGCGGCGTCGCGCTCGATCAACTCGACGCCCAACTCGGCTTCAAGCGTTTTGATGCGTAGCGAAATCGCGGCGGGCGTGGCGTGCATTGCAGCGGCGGTTGCGCGAAAACTGCCTAGACGGGCAAGCGTCAGAAACGTTTCGACAAAACGGGTATTCATTGCATGAGTTCTCCCAACAGCGCCCCGAAAGACTCGATCATCGCCGCAAAACCGCCGACTTCGCTGTTAAGTTTAATTTAACGAAACGCAAGAATAACTCGCTGGATGGATATTTTTGGCGTTACTAATCTGGTCTCCATCAGTCACCCGGACCTAGCTGGAGTCAAGCCGTTCATGTCCTACACGCCATCCGAATTTCGTCAGCAGATTCGCAGCCGCCGTTTGTCCGGGCCGACTGCGGGCTACTGCGGCGACTATGCGCAAGCCAATCTCGCCATCCTGCCCAGCCAATACGCCGACGACTTCCTGCGCTTCTGCACGCTCAATCCGAAGGCTTGCCCGCTGCTCGGCATCGGCGAGCCGGGTGAATGGCGCGTCCCGTCGCTCGGCGCCGATCTCGACATACGCAACGACGTGCCCGCGTTTTACGTGTACCGCCACGGTGAACGTGCCGAGGAGGTGCGCAGTCTCGACGAACTGTGGCGCGACGATCTGGTGGTGTTCGCGATCGGCTGCTCGTTTTCGTTCGAAGAAATGTTGCGGCGCGAGGGCATTCCGCTGCGCCATATCGAACAGCAGGTCAACGTACCGATGTATCGCACGCGGGAACGCAACGTGGCCACCGGCGTGTTCGGCGGCCACCGTGTGGTCTCGATGCGGCCGATGAAAGCCGCCGACGCAATCCGCGCCATCCAGATCACGAGCCGTTTTCCCGCGGTACATGGCGCGCCGGTTCATATCGGCGATCCCGCGCTGATCGGCATTCGCGACATCACGCGGCCCGATTTCGGCGATGCAGTCGAGGTGCGTAGCGACGAGTTACCGGTGTTCTGGGCCTGTGGCGTCACGCCTCAGGCCGCGATAGAAAGCGCGCGCTTGCCGTTCGCAATCGCGCACAAACCGGGACACATGCTCGTTACCGACATTCCCAACACCACGCTGGCGATTCTCTAGTTGCGGCGTTATTTGAGTTGTCCCACCACAAGCCGCGCGATCAGACGCGGCCACTGACTACGACCGGAGCCCAGGTATGAAAACCGAAGCGCAATTGACCGCGGACACCGAGCGCTACAGCGCGCCCGGCACAGGCAAAAACCCGTTTGCGTGGTATCAGCAGATCTCCACCAGCGAGAAGCGTGCGTTCTGGAGCTGCAAGATCGGCTACGTGCTCGACGCAATGGACACGCAATTCCTGAGTTTCGTGATTCCGACGCTGATCGCGACATGGGGCATCACGCGGGGCGACGCCGGTCTCATCGGGACGGTCACGCTGCTGAGTTCGGCGCTGGGCGGCTGGGCAGCCGGTGTGCTGTCGGATCGCATCGGCCGGGTAAAGACCTTGCAAATCACGATTCTCTGGTTCGCGGTTTTCACGCTGGCTTGCGCGCTGGCGCAGAATTTTTCGCAATTGCTATGGGCGCGTGGACTGATGGGACTCGGCTTCGGCGGTGAGTGGACAGCGGGCGCGGTACTGATCGGCGAAGTCATTCGTCCGCGCGACCGCGGCAAAGCCGTGGGCCTCGTGCAGGCCGGCTGGGCGATCGGCTGGGGCGTGTCGACCTTGCTGTTCATGGCCGTGTTTTCATTCGTACCCGCCGATTACGCGTGGCGCGTGCTGTTCGCGATCGGCATTGCGCCGGCGCCGTTCGTGATCTGGATCCGCCGCTTCGTTGAGGAGCCAGCGGTGCATCGGCAGCAGAAAGAAGCGCAAACCGCGGCACGAACGCATCCTTCGTTGCTCGACATTTTCCGCGGCGATATCGTCTGGACGACGCTGCGCGCGTCGATTCTCGCAACCGGCGTGCAAGGCGGCTACTACGCGGTCACCACCTGGCTGCCGACGTATCTGAAGACCGAGCGGCATCTGAGCGTAATCGGCACCGGCAGCTACCTGAGCGTGGTGATCGTCGGTTCGTACTGCGGCTATCTGACGGGGGCATACGTCAGCGACAAGGTTGGCCGCAAGCGCGCGTTCATCGCGTTCGCGCTCGCCTCATGTGCGATCGCACTGGTCTACACGCAACTGCCGCTGGATAACCTCACGATGCTCGTGCTCGGTTTTCCGCTCGGCTTCTGCGCGTCCGGCATTTTCTCCGGGATGGGCGCATTCCTCACCGAGCTGTTTCCGACCCGCATTCGCGGCTCCGGCCAGGGATTCTGCTACAACTTCGGGCGGGCAGTCGGCGCGACGTTTCCGTTCCTGATCGGCTATGTCTCGCAGACCATGACACTCGGTCACGCGATCGGTGTATTCGCCGCGGCGGCTTACGGTATCGTGATCCTCGCCGCGTTGACATTGCCGGAAACCAAAGGACGTGAACTCGACGCTTAAGCCGCACAACTGCGCTATAACGCCTGCTCGGGTACGCGTCCGATCACATGGGAATCGGACACCGCTGCTGCGTCGCCTCGAAGGTGCTCACAACCTGGATCATTCTTCTAGCGATCGGCCCAGCCGGTGACCGCCACCGCGGTCCCCTTCGATTAAGTCTGCACCGATCACCGGCCCGTCACCCAGCGAAACGTCAGGTTGATCCGCTCTCCGGCCACACGCGGCTCCTTCGGGACGCGATGCCGCCAGTCGGCCTGCGTGTTGCCCTTCATCACCAGCAAGCTGCCGCCTCTCAGCGAAAATGACTGCACGACGCCCGTCCTGTTGTGCCGCAAGTCGAAAGTGCGTGCGACACCCAGGCTGACCGACGCAATCACCGGCCGAGCGCCAAGCTCGGGCTCGCGGTCCGCGTGCCACCCCATGCTGTCGGCGCCGCTGCGGTAGCGGTTGATCAGCACGCTGTTAAAGCGCGTGTGGCAGGCTGCTTCCGCGGCGACCCGCAGGTCGGCGACGGTCGGGGTCCACGGCTGCGGCACGTTGCGAATGCCGGAGTAGACGTAGACCGCGTCCGGCTCGCCCTGCCAGGCAGTCAGCCTCGGCAGCGGCACACGGCCGGCAGGCGTGCCCATCATGTCCTGGCGCCATTCCACTTCGCCGATGAGTTGCGTCAAAGCGTGCGCCGCGGCCTCGGGTGTGAGCCACTCGGGATACCAGTCCACGTCCGGTGCGGGAAGGTCATCGAAAAGGTCCGCCATGAAATTACCTGAATGCGTTTGCGCGTGCGATACGTGTGCGATATGCGCGCGAGTGAGAACCCTGGCTATTATGGCGGCAACGACGACGACGTTCTCGCCCGTGGCTTGCGCTGTCATCCAGTTTTCTCACTCTGCTATTTCAACGGACTACCACCATGACTCTTTCCGATCAGGCACTCGATCAGCTCTTTCGCGAAGCGCGCACACATAACGGCTGGCAGGCCAAACCGGTCGACGACGCCGTGCTCAAGCAACTCACCGAACTCGTGCTGCTCGGCCCGACCTCGGCCAATTCGAGCCCCGGCCGCTTCGTCTACGTGAAAACGCCCGAGGGCAAGGAGAAACTGCGTCCGGCCTTGTCAGCGGGCAATCTCGAGAAGACGATGGCAGCGCCGGTCACGGTGATTGTCGGGATGGATATGGCGTTTTACGAGCATCTGCCGAAACTGTTTCCGCATGCCGACGCGCGCAGCTGGTTCGCCGGCAACGATAAGGCAATCGCGGATACGGCTTTTCGCAACTCGACGCTGCAAGGCGGCTATCTGATTCTCGCGGCCCGCGCGCTTGGCCTGGATACAGGCGCGATGTCGGGCTTCGACGCCGCCAAGGTCGACGAGGCCTTCTTCGCCGGCACGACGGTGAAGTCGAACTTCCTCATCAATCTCGGCTACGGCGACCCGGCGAAGCTGTTCCCGCGCAGCCCGCGCTTCTCTTTCGACGAAGCCGCACAGATCGTCTGACAGGCTTTAGGCCGACGGTGTAGTTATCTGAAGAGCGCCACGTAGAACACCACCGCGCCGATCACTGCACCGATAAAGCAGAAACCCTCATCGGCGTCGTCGCCACTGGAACGCAACCACGCGCCGACGACGCCGAACAGGCCCGCGATGCCCAGCGCAACGCATACCATCACGACGTCGAATAGCGCGTTTTTGCCCAGTTCGGAGAAGTCGATGTCGCGCACGCCGAAGTACAAGGCGAGCGCCATCAGCGATATGCCCACCAGCGGCAGCATGACGTGGCTGCCCTCCCGTCCGACGTGATGCCCATGAAGTACGTGGCGTACGTGATTGCCTGATCCAAGCAGTTTCATGATGCGTCTCCTGCCTCGCCATCTACCGACGACAAACGAACCACCAGTGGGCCGCGGTGGCCCAAAGGCAAACGGGTTCTATTTGAGAATAGTCTACCCCGAATGCAATTCAAAGCCCATTTAATTAGGGTGCCGCAGCAGTTCAGGCCGGCGGTATGCGTCAGCGGAATTGCTGCAATGCGATATCCGGCCGCCGCGTTAAATACGGATGTGGCCGACCGCACTTGTGAGAACCCGCCCAGATTGAACGCACCGGCGGTAAAACCGCGAGGTCGATGACTGCCCAATCGTCGCGCGTGGCCAGCAAATCTGAAGCCGTCGGCAAGGGGTGGCACATGTCGGTAGAATGATCCGGCTCGTCCGCTATTGCACGGTCGCAATTGGCGAGCCGCCGCCGTTGCTCCGCACGTGCCGGCCCCTTCCCGCCTCTACCTTTCTCTATGCGCCGCTCATCGTTTCTTGTTCGCATCATCCTGATTGGCATCCTGCTGCATATCTACGTCGGCTTTCGTCTGATTCCCGACATGCCGGTCAGCGCCACCGGCCGGTGGCTGTGCGCGTTGTGGCTGGTGGTGTCGATCTTTCTGATACCGCTCGGCATGCTGGCGCGCACCATCCAGCAACAACCGCTCAGCGATCGCCTCGCATGGATTGGCCTGCTGGCGATGGGCTTCTTCTCGTCGCTACTGGTTCTGACGTTCGCGCGTGACCTGGCGCTCGCCTCGCTGCTCACCGTCGATGCAATCTGGCCGAACACCATTGCAATCGCGCACTGGCGCATCGGCTCGGCAGCAGCGGTACCACTGCTTGCGCTGCTCTCGACACTCGTCGGCCTGTTCAATGCACGGCGCCGCGCCAAGGTGGTGACGATCGAGGTGCCGATCGACGATTTGCCGGCAGCGCTCAACGGCTTCACGATCGTACAGATCAGTGATATCCACGTCGGCCCGACCATCAAAGGCCGTTACGTGGATGCGATCGTCGACGCGGTGAATCGTCTGAAGCCGGATTTGATTGCCGTCACCGGCGACGTAGTGGACGGCAGCGTGCCGCAGTTGACCAGACACACGCAACCCCTGTCGCGGCTCAGTGCGCGTCACGGCGCGTTCCTCGTGACCGGTAATCACGAGTATTACGCCGGCGCGAACGCCTGGATCGACGAATTCCGGCGCCTCGGGTTGAACGTTCTGCTCAACGAGCATGTGATCGTGGAGCACGACGGGGCGCGCGCCGTAATTGCCGGGGTGACTGATTACTCAGCGGGCCATCATGACCCCTTGCATCGCAGCGACCCGGTTGCGGCCCTCGCCGGTGCGCCTGGCGACGTGCTGATCAAAGTGCTGCTCGCGCACCAGCCGCGCTCCGCCGAGGCGGCGGCGGCCGCAGGTTTCACGCTGCAGCTATCCGGGCATACGCACGGCGGGCAGTTCTTTCCGTGGAATTTCTTTGTGCGTTTTCAGCAGCCGTTCACGGCCGGTCTCGCACGACTGAACGGCTTGTGGGTTTACACCAGTCGCGGCACGGGCTATTGGGGGCCGCCGAAGCGCCTGGGCGCCCCCTCGGAGATCACGCGATTGCGCCTCGTGCCTGGCGAACCCGACTGAAGCGTCGAATCAGGGTGCGAGGTATCGGTTCGGCGGCGTCACAGGGGTTGGGATAGGGATTGGGATTGCGCGAAAAAAACGCGGACGTCTGCAAAGAACATCCGCGCTTCGGCACTCCGGCACCGCTCCAGCTAATCCGGGTTACTGCGCGGGCGCCACGGCCACTCTGACCTGCGGTGCGTACGCCACCGACACTTGCATGCCCGGCGTCACGCCCGCGACCTTTGCCGGCTCGCGACCCTGGATATGAAACACCGCGCCATTCGGGCCCTTCAACGCCATGATGCCGGACGCGTGGTCGATGGACTGAACTTCGGCGGTCACGTTCTGCACCGTGTTCTGCTGTACCGGCTGAGCAGCCCTGCCGACGCCGTCGGCACCACGCGTAACGCTGATCATGGCGTTGCGCATCATCCGGATGTGGACCTTGCCACCCTGCCTGATCTGCGCGAGGTTGCTCGCATCAGTGATGTCGAACGAAGCTTCACCGCCCTGTGAGTCGAGCACAGTCACCGAATGTTTAAGCTGGTCGACCGACTTCACGACACCATCGGCCTGCAGCGTGCTGCTGCCTTCAAACGGCGCGGGCAAACCGGCGGCGAACGACACGAGCGGAACAGCTGCAATCAATGCACCGGCAATGATGCCAAGAGCCTTATCTTTCATACATTCCTCAATTGGGTGAACAGCGTAAAGAGACGACGTGGTGTGGATCGGACGCGCTGGGAATAGCGCGAGGACAACCGAAAATTTCTGCGCGAATCCGTGAGAAATGACACGCGGACTGAGGACACGCGGACTGAGCGCCAAAACCGCACGACGTATGTCGAAGTGTGCAAACAGTGTGTTTTCCGGGATGGGTACCGTCAATATTCGGAGTCCGTATTTATGTCGGGAAAACGCTGGAGTTGGCATGGAAAATTCCGCAATCATCGGAAAACGCATTCAGCCGCCCGGCTTCATTGCGGCTTGACTTAATTTTGCAGAGCTGCCTAAAATTCGGCCAGTTCATTTAACCGGAATCACGATCTTGGACAGTAGCAGTAGGACCAGTCGAGCTTCGATTCGCCCGATCGCCTGATCGGCAAGATTTCCGCGCCAGCTTTTGCCTGTCGCCGTCTTGCCTTCGGGCCCGACGGTGCACGTCGTTTTATACCCTCGTACTGCCAGTGAAGCACCGCATGGCTCAATGCCAGGCCGTTGCTCCACGACTTTTAGCGCGCGAGCCTTGGGTTCGCTTGCCTCGTCACGCCTGACTGCGGCCACGTTCCCCACTGCGGAAACGTGCGGCTGTCATGCGTAGGGTTCACACTGTGCGGACACACGCCTCAAGCTTTCTTACCGATGACAATTGAATTCGTCTTGCGGCTCTTCGCCGCCTTCAGTTGCGGCGTCGCAATCGGCCTCGAACGGCAGATGCGTCAGCGCAGCGCCGGACTGCGCACCATTACGCTGGTCGCCAGCGGCGCGTGCCTGTTCGTCACGCTCGGCGTGCTGACGGGCACCGGCACCGCCGGCATCACGCAGATCGCCGCGTATGTCGTCTCCGGCGTCGGCTTTCTCGGCGGCGGTGTGATCATGCGCGACAAGGGTTCCATTCAGGGGATCAACACCGCCGCGACCTTATGGTGCTCAGCAGCAGTCGGCGTATTGTGCGGTGCGGGCCATTACGGCCCTGCGATCGCCGGCACCGCGGTCGTGCTGCTGACCAATACCGTGCTGCGTGAAGTGAGCCGTATGATCAACGCGACGCCTGTTTCGAACGCGGACCTTGTGCGTGAATATGTGCTGACGATCGTATGCCGGGAGGCTGACGAGATTCACATTCGGACCGCGGTGTCCAACTCGATGTATTCGACGCCGTTGTCGTTCCAGAGCCTGACAAGCGAAGACGTCGACGACGATACGGGACGCATTCGCGTTACGGCAACATTAAGGCTGCATCCGAAAGACCAGCCGAAGCTCGAACAGATGGCGAGCCGCATCAGCATGGAAAAGAGCGTATCGAGCGTCAGCTGGACAGCCAAAGAAGCGGAGCCGACGCCAGAGTGAGTCGCCGCGCGTAAGCTCCCCATATTCGCGCGCATCGTCTACACTTAGCTTGCAATAGATTCAGACAATGTTAATTCCGCGTCCTGAATATGGACTGTCCCATAACCTTCGACTAAGCTCTGTCACCGTGAATTTTTCACACTCAACCATGGAGTCTCGATTATGGAACACGGCATCATTGCATGGCTCATCATCGGCGCAATCGCCGGCTGGCTGGCCGGTGTGCTCGTCAAGGGCGGCGGCTTCGGCCTGATCGTCGACATCATCGTCGGGATTGTCGGCGCGTTCATCGGCGGCTGGCTTGCCGGTGTGCTGCACATTTCGCTCGGCGGCGGCTGGATCGGTTCGATCATTACCGCTGTGATCGGCGCCGTCATTCTGCTGTTTCTTATCCGGCTCGTCCGGCGCGGTACCTGAGCGTAGCAGCTGATGTCTTCCGGCGTCGGGGGCGAATGTCACCTGACGCCGGCTTTGCGCAGCGCTTAAAGAGTTTAAAGAGGCGCTTCCAATGCCGGCAACATCGAGCCGGTGTCACGCAGCCGCGTATGCCAGGTGAAAGCCTGGTCCAACCGATGCGGCGTTTGCCCACCCCATTGCAAGGCATCCCGATAGTAGTCGCGCAGCAGATCGCGATAGAGCGGATGCACGCAATTCTCGATGATCAGCGTAGCGCGCTCTCGCGGCGCCAGCCCGCGCAGATCGGCCAGGCCCTGCTCCGTCACGACCACGTCCACATCGTGTTCATTGTGATCGCAGTGCGGCACTATCGGCACGACGCTCGAAATGCGGCCTCCCTTCGCCATCGACTTCGTCGCAAAGATCGCGCATGACGCATTGCGCGCAAAATCACCCGAGCCGCCGATGCCGTTCATCATGTGCGTGCCGCCCACATGCGTCGAATTGACATTGCCGTAAATGTCGAACTCCAATGCGGTATTCAACGCAATCAGACCGAGCCGGCGAATCACTTCAGGATGGTTGCTGACCTCCTGCGGACGCAGCACCAGGCGATCGCGATAACGCTCGAGTTCGCCGAACGCTTGCGCCTGACGCGCGGCCGACAGCGTGATCGACGCACCCGAGGCGAACGTCACCTTGCCGGCGTCCATCAGATCGAAGGTCGAATCCTGCAACACTTCCGAGTAGATTTCGAAGGCGTCGAAGGGCGAATCGACAAAGCCGGCCAGCACCGCATTGGCAATCGTGCCGATGCCCGCCTGCAACGGCGGCAAGTGGCGAGGCATACGCCCGCACGATACTTCGTGCTGGAAAAACTCAATCAGATGGCCGGCGATCAGTTCGGTTTCGGCATCCGCGGGCAGCACCGTGGACGGGCTGTCCGCCTTATCGGTGATCACGATCGCCGCGATCTTGTCGAGCGGGATCTCGATGGCCCGCGAGCCGACACGGTCTTGCGGACGCACGATCGGCAGCGGTTCGCGATTCGGCCGGCGTCCTGGAATCCAGATGTCATGCAGCCCTTCGAGGGCGAGCGGCTGGGCAAGATTGATTTCGACAATGACCTTGTCGGCGAGAATCGCGAAGCTGGCCGAGTTGCCGACTGACGTGGTGGGCACAATGCCACCGGTTTCAGTGATCGCGGCAGCTTCGATAATGGCGATGTCGAGTTTGCCGAGCTGATTGGCGCGCAGCATCTCGACGGTCTCGGACAGATGCTGATCGACGAACATCACTTCGCCGCGATTGATCGCATCACGCAAGGTCTTGTCGACCTGAAACGGCAAGCGCCGCGCCAACACATGCGCCTCGGTGAGCATGCGATCCACGTCATGACCAAGCGATGCGCCGGTCATCAGCGTGATTTGCAGCGGCTTACCTTCCTGCCGGACTCGCTCGGCGAGTGCGACAGGGACAGCTTTGGCGTCGCCCGCACGCGTAAAGCCGCTGGCGCCGACGCGCATGCCATCCTGAATCAGAAGCGCTGCCTCGGCGGCAGAGGTGATTTTTCCGCGCAACGCGGAGCAACGAATCCGGTCTTGATACATGAAACTGAGTCTCTCCATAGTCACTAATCGAGTCTACCGGTGCGCACGTCTGCGGTGTGCTTCGCTCAGTAGCCGGCCTGTCGCACCAGCCGCGGCGTCTTGATGAGACGGCGTCGCGGCCAGGTGTTTCGTCGCGTTCAACATTCCCGCGACAGGTCTTGCAGATGCTGCTGGTGTTGCGCGTGGCGCTGCTTAGCTGCCGAAATAGATATTGCAGAAGCTCACTGGCCCGACGCACTCTTCAGCTCGTGCCTTCGGCACCACCACGCGGTTTTGCGTGGCGACGCTGTTGGCGCGCGGTGTATTCGCCTGCGCGACCTGTTGTTCCGGGGCAGCCGGCTCCGTCTGCGCATGAGCGACAGCAACGGACAAAGAGCAGGCAATCAGGGCAATCTTCAACACATTCATTTCGTTCTCCAGTACTTACGGTCCGCCTCGCAGGAAGTCCCCTTGGGGGATTGCGTGGCAGTGGTGAAACTATATGACTGCCACCTACACAGATAAACGGCGCTGGACGGAAGTGATCTTTCCATCTGGCAGAAGGATCGACGCGCACGCCCGACCCAATGCGCATGGGTCAATGCGCATTGAAAGGCGCGTCCTTGTCCAGCAACGCCGTGCGGATGAAGTGCAGGCAACTCAGGATGCGCTGGAGATCGTGTCGTTTGTCGCGGTCGGCATGGACGGTTTTGAGTACGTCCTGCGCGATCCAGGTGGCCGAGCGCACGGATACGAGCGCCCGCTCGAGCGCAAGCGGGTCCGGTCGCGCAAAGAGTCGCGCGAGGTCGTCGCAAGTCCGCGTGAGACCGCTGTTCCAGTGCGAATGAAGGACTTGCACGTAGCCGGCACATGCCGCTTCATTGCGCAGATCGATCACGGCGTGCCCTATCTCAAGAGTAACGAGCATCCAGCGCAGGGCATCCCGGCGGCGCCTGGAGCGCCGCGTCAGCAGCATGCGCAACTGCGAGGCCAGATCGTGTGTACTCGACTGGAAACGTTGGTTGAGCCCGGGCAGTTCGTCCCTGCACGCAGACACAACTTGCGCGCGCAGATCACCCTTGATTCGCTCGGCGAGCCACGGCATATCCGCGGGAAAAATCACTGCGAAAGCAAGCGCCGCGACCAGGAGCGCCGCGGTGATCGCTATGCCGTTGTTGATCAGGAGATCGGGTGCATACGTGACGACGTTGTCCGGTCCGGCGAGCAGGCAAAAGAACACCGAAAAGCCGATGCCGTATCCTGCCGTGAGCTTGCGCGATGCGACGAAGGCGCCGAGTGCCAGCACCGGGGCCAGCATCGCGCAAAGCAGCGGAAAACCGTCGATGTTGGGATACACGTAGCACGTGAAAAGGTAGCCGGTCATGGTCGCCACCACCGCGCCGACTGCCATCTGCACAGCCATTTTCGATGCGTTCGGCGCGGTCGACGTCAATGCACAGACCAGCGCCGCGCCGATCACCGCCAGACCGCCACTCGGCCAGTCGGTGGCGATCCAGAACCAGCCGGCGATCGCCATGACCGCCGCCGACCTGGCAAAGGTAAACGCGACCACGAAGCCGTTCGTCTTGCTCACATAGCGGCCGGCGGTGCGCTGCCCGGCTTCCGGCTTGCGCCGCGCCAAAGACGCGTAAGTCTCGGAATAACGGATCCATTCGTCGACGAAACGATATAGCAGTTCCGCAGCTGTATCGAAGTCGGCTAGCGATTCAATGGACGCGGCTTCCAGCGGCCGTCTCGTTTCGCGCACGCGCCTTGGCAAGCTCGCCTGGAAGAGCCGCAAACCGGTGGCTACGCGCGATGCATCAGCGTTCGCTGGCTGCGTGGATGCCAGCAGTGCCGACAGCTCGCGAAAATATGGCGTGATGGCGTCGACTGTCCAACTCGGGCCGCTTACTCGCAGACGTTTGAGCAACTGATGCAGCGCGTGCAGCCGCGCGCATGCGTCCATGAACTCGCCGTTCAGACGGCCGAGATGCTGGCTGCGTGAACGCATGGCCGGATCTTCGAAGGCAGCAAATGTTCGCGTCGCTTCAAAGCCGACGATCTCGTCGACGAGGTCCGCAAAGCGCCGTTCAAATTGACCACGCTCGATTCCACGACCCAGCACGTCAGCAGCGAACGCAGTAAAATTCGTATATCGAATGTGTAGCGCGTGCCGCAATGCAAGACTGGAACGCTGCGGCACGATCAGCGCGCTCACTGCGCTTGAACACACGATACCAACCGCCACCTCCGCCGCGCGCGTGAGCGCCGCCAGAAACAGGTCGTGAGGCGCCGTGACATTCGGAATGCCGATCAGAGCGGCGGTATAACCTGCCAGCACAAAGCCGTACCATCTGAAATGCCGATACCGGACCGCTGCCGCGATACAGGCGCTCACCCAGCCGATCATGCCGAGCATGTACAACTCGGGCTGCTGGACGAACAGCGCGCCGAGCACCAGGGCCGCGACCGTACCCACTGCAGTGCCGAGAATCCGATAGAAACTCTTGGCGAGCACCATGCCACTGAATGGCTGCATCAGCACGAACACCGTGGTCATCGCGATTCGCGGCTGCTGGAGATCCAGCAACATGGCAATTCCCAGCGCCAGCAAACCCGCAGTGACCGTTTTCAGCAGATGCAGCCAGATCAGACCGTCGCTGTTCGCCCATTCGCGAACGGCCGGATTGAGCGTCGGCAACATGACGCACCACTGCCGGCGAGAATCCGCCGTCGGTTTGATCGCATGTTGGCGTTTCATCTGAAAGCAACGCGTCCCGGTTCATCGCTGAAAGAAGCACCGGCAAACGCTGCGCACACCGGCAGGCAAGGTGCCGATTGTAGGAGCGTGCGCTACACGCATTAATAGGACGGCCGCGAAACGTCCCTTCCAGAATGAACAACAATGGGCTGGCGGGACAGGCGGACAATACGGCTTCTGCCGTGAAATAGAAGGTTTGATGGATACGTTACAAAATATGCGAGTGTTCGTGCGCGTGGTTGAAGCCGGTAGTTTTACCGCCGCCGCGCAGTCGCTCAATTCGACGACGGGCGCGATGTCCCGCGCCGTCTCGGAACTCGAAGCTCATCTGCGTACGCGTTTGCTGAACCGGTCGACGCGGAGACTCGCACTCACCACCGCTGGCGAGTGTTATCTGAAGCGAGCCCAGCAGATACTTGCAGATGTCGACACAGCGGAAGAAGAAGCAAGCTGCGCTCACGAACGCCCTGCCGGCGCTCTGCGGATGCACAGCTTTGCCAGTATCGGCCAGCATTACGTGCTGCCGGCCATCTCGCGCTATCGCGCGCTTTATCCGGAAGTGAGCGTCGAACTAACGTTGTCGCAACGCATGCCCGACCTGTTCGAAGGTAGCGCCGACGTCGCGGTGATCGGGGCCTCGACTCTGCCGAATTCCGATCTCGTGTCGCTCCCGCTAGGCACAACTTTCAGCATCTTGTGTGCATCACCTGCTTACGTGCGCGCTCACGGCGCGCCACAACAGCCCAGCGATCTGGCACATCACGAATGTCTGATCTTGCACACGCCTGCATTTCCGCCCCACGAATGGGTGCTCGACGGCCCCCACGGCAGCGAAATGATGGAAGTGAACGGCCCCGTTCAAGTGAATATCGCGGAGTCGCTGATCGTGGCGATTCGCGAGGGAATGGGCATTGGTATGGTGCCGCTTTATGCTGCGATCGCCGGACTGCGTGACGGGACGTTAGTCCGCGTGTTGCCCGAATATACGCTGCAGAAGATGAACGTTTATGCGCTGTATCCGTCACGCAAGTTCATCGATGCGAAAACGCGGACGTGGGTTGAGTTTTTACGCACGCATCTGCCGAAGGTGATTGCGCGCGACGAAGCATTACTCGCGGAGGTTGGCCAGATGTATGCAGCGGGCGGCGTGGCGCCTGTTCATGCGGCTAGCATTGGGGATGGGGACGTCACTACGCACTGATGTGGATTTGAAGGTAAAACGCTAATCGCGCCCATGCGAGGCAGCGGCGCGGTTAGCAAAGTGATGGGCCATTGGTGACCGCATCAATGACGCGCCAGATAGCGGCAATGTGTTCTGGAGCTGACGGGTTACGCGAACGCGCTGCGAATCGGGAAGGAATGAGGCGCCTGTTTTTT
This sequence comes from Paraburkholderia caffeinilytica, assembly GCF_046030355.1. Taxonomy (GTDB): domain Bacteria; phylum Pseudomonadota; class Gammaproteobacteria; order Burkholderiales; family Burkholderiaceae; genus Paraburkholderia; species Paraburkholderia caffeinilytica_B. Next base: position 108 of record NZ_JAQQCQ010000021.1, on the reverse strand, counting down.
GTGGCGGAACGGGAGCTGCACCGTTGAGGATGCTCACGGCAACGCTTGTTTCCAGAGGGGTTTCTTGCGGGCGTTTGAGGCGGTAAACGCAGAAACCCCACCTTTATG
>NZ_JAQQCQ010000020.1:0-152205 GCF_046030355.1 Paraburkholderia caffeinilytica | reverse complement strand
ACCATAGGCAATCAACCAGACCCCAAAACAAACAGAAAAAAACAGATCAAGCAAACGCCCACGCCGTAGGCAAACAGACAAAAAACCACTTCTGCCTACAAGGCGCAAAAAAAAGCGCCTCACAGGCAAAAAAATCACTTCCGTAAAGAATCCAGATCAACAACAAACCGATACTTAACATCACTCTTAAGCATCCGTTCATAAGCCTCATTAATCCCCTGCATAGGAATCACTTCAATATCCGAAGTAATCCCGTGCTCGCCACAAAAATCGAGCATTTCCTGCGTCTCGGCAATCCCACCAATCAGCGACCCAGCCAGGCGCCGCCGCTTGAAAATCAGATTGAACACCTGCGGCGACGGATGATCATGCTCCGGAGCACCAACCAGCGTCATCGTCCCATCACGCTTCAGCAGACTCAAAAACGGATTCAAATCATGCTGCGCTGCCACAGTATTCAGAATGAAATCGAAGCTGTTGGCATGCGCGCTCATCTCGTCAGCATTCTTCGAGATGACAACCTCATGCGCACCCAGCCGCTTGGCATCTTCGATCTTCGACGGCGACGTCGTAAACAACACGACATGCGCGCCCATCGCCCGGGCCAGCTTCACGCCCATGTGACCCAGGCCGCCAAGGCCGACAATCCCGACCTTCTTGCCCGGACCCGCGCCCCACGTGCGCAGCGGCGAATAGGTCGTGATACCCGCGCACAGCAACGGCGCTACACCCGCCGGATCGAGATTCACCGGCACGCGCAGCGTGAAGGCCTCATCCACCACCAATTGCGTCGAATAACCACCGTAGGTGATCTGTCCGTCAACCCGGTCCACGCCGTTGTACGTGCCGACAAAACCGTTTTCGCAATACTGCTCGAGACCTTCTTCGCAACTCGCACACGTACGGCACGAATCGACCAGGCATCCCACGCCCACCAGGTCGCCCGTCTTGTACTTCGTCACGTCCGGGCCGACCGCCGTCACGCGGCCGACAATTTCATGGCCCGGCACCACCGGAAAAACCGTGTTCTTCCATTCGTTGCGTGCCTGATGCAAATCTGAATGGCACACACCGCAAAACAGGACTTCCATCTGCACGTCATGGGCGCGTAATTCCCGGCGCTGGATTTCGAACGGGGCGAGCGGCGCAGTGGCGTCGGTCGCTGCATAGGCATAAGTCGTGCTCATGGGTAACTCCAGCAAAGAGGGTGATGTCGCAAGGCGCCGGCGATGGGCGACGCGCGTCGCCGATGCGGCCAAACCTTGTTGTGAACCGGGATCACTGCGCAGGCGGTGGTCGACGTATTCACCGAAACGGTGAACGGGCAACCGAGCCCGGCGCAGCGCGGAGCGGGATGATCCGGCAGGGTTCCCATAGTAGGAGCCGGGGGCGAATGGGGGAATACCTGAATATCTTGAAGGTTTGCCTAAAACTCCTGGCGATGAGCGCAGTAGGTCGTTTGGTGCTAAATTTCAAGCATTATTCTCTTGCGCGTCACTATACCGTCATGTCATCCCGTTCATCCGAACCCGCATCCGTCACGCGTGATCCGGCCGAGCACGCCCCGACCGCCGGAGGCCCGGTCGATCGCGACCCGGTCGATCCTGCCCAGCAGCGTCTGGTCGAGTTGTTCGATTTGCTCGCGCCCAAACCGGGTATCACGCGGTCGAGTTTCGAAGGTGTCAATCTGATGCGCGCCAATAGTCCCATGCCGCGTATGCCCGTGATGTACGAGCCGAGCATCGTGATTGTCTGTCAGGGCCGCAAGCGCGGTTTTCTCGGCGGTCAGGTGTTCCAGTACGATGCGCAGCAATATCTGGTGCTATCGGTGCCGCTGCCGTTCGAATGCGAAACCGAGGCGAGTCCGGAAGAGCCGTTCCTCGGCATCTCGGTGCGCGTCGATTTGAGCATGGTGGCCGAGTTGCTGATGGCGCTGAATGAAACCCAGGGCACCGCGCACAACGAACCGCTAGGCATCTATTCGACGCCGCTCGATCCCGCCTTGAGCAATGCCGTGCAGCGTTTGATGGAAGCGTTAGCCTCGCCGCTCGACGCACGCATTCTAGCGCCAGGCGTGGTCCGCGAAATCTGCTATCGCGTGTTGACGGGCGAGCAGGGCGATGCGATTCGTGCGGCGCTCACGCATCAGAATCATTTCGGCCGCATCGCCAAGGCGCTAAGGCGTATTCATGCCGACTATCACGGGCAACTCGACGTCGATACGCTCGCCTCTGAAGCGGGTATGAGCCTCGCCGTCTTTCATGCGCAATTCAAGGCCGTGACGGCGACCTCGCCGATGCAATACGTGAAGACCACGCGTTTGCATCACGCGCGTTTGCTGATGGTGCAGGATGGTTTGAATGCAGGCGCCGCCGCGGCGCGCGTCGGCTACGAAAGCGCGTCGCAATTCAGCCGCGAGTTCAAGCGTCTGTTCGGCCTGAGCCCGGTCGATGAAGTCAAGCGCATGCGTACCGTGTACGATGCGCCGCCGCCGCGCGTGGTTCAGCCGGTCGCGCGTTATGTGACTGCGGTATGAGCGGGCGCGCTCAGGAAGCGTTATAGCCCGCTAAACCAGTTGTATCCCTGGTCTTCCCAATAGCCACCGGGGTTCGTGTTGGTCACGAAGATCGCCGCGATGTGCTTCGGATTCTTGAAGCCCAGTTTGGTCGGCACACGCAGCTTGAGCGGATAGCCGTATTTGGCCGGCAGCGGCGCGTTACGGAAATCGAGCGTGAGTTGGGTTTGCGGATGCAAGGCGGTGGCCATGTCGAGGCTCGAGTAATAACGGTCCGCGCATTTGAAGCCGACATAGCGGGCGCTCAGATCGGCGCCGATACGTTCGAGGAACGTGCGAAACGGCACACCTCGCCATTGCCCGATCGCACTCCATCCTTCGATGCAGATGTGCCGCGTGATCTGTGAAACCTGAGGCAACGCACGCAGTTGATCGAGACTCCACGTGCGCTTGTCCGACACCAGACCCGACACTTCCAGTTCATACGTCGAGCCGTCGATATCCGGCGCGTCGAACTCCTGATAGAACGCGTTGAACGGGAACGGATCGGTGATCTCGCTCGCCGAATAGGTCGGCGCGAGTTTGTTGCGATCGAACAGCCATCCTTGCACGCGATCGTTCCACCGCGACATGGCCCACAAGACCTTGTCGACCGAATCACCGTCCTGCATGTTGCAGCCCGAGAGCATCGCCAGCGCGCCGATCGAAAGCGACGAACGTAGGAACAGGCGCCGTTGCAATCGTTCGATTTGCGGTTTATGGTCGGCGAGGACAATGCGCGTGCCGCGCGAGTCTTTGCGTTCTGATTCGCTCATGCCTCGCTCCTTTCGTGCGTGGATGGCCGGGTGCGGCCGGTCAACATCGGCAGCAGCGTACGCGGCACCAACAGCACCAACGTCAGATGCACGACGACAAACCCCACCACACCGGCCATCGCGACAAAATGCACGCGACGCGCGAAATCGAAGCCGCCGAACAGGGCGGTAAGCCACGAGAATTGCACCGGCTTCCAGATCGAAAGCCCGGACGCGACCAGCAACACGCCGAGGAGCAATACGAGGAGATAGAGCGCGCGCTGCACCGCGTTATATTTGCCGGTATCGTGCGGCAGCTTGAACCGCATCGCTAACGCGGCGTCGTGTACGACATCGCGCGGATAGACCGGCAATAGCTTGCGGCGGAAATGCCCACGCCCGATGCCATACGCCAGATACAGCAGACCGTTCGCGCACAGCAGCCACATCGCCGCGAAGTGCCAGGCAATCGAGCCGCCCAACCAGCCGCCGACGGTTGCCCACACTGGGAATCTGAACGGAAAGAAGGGCGACGCGTTATAGATCGCCCAGCCGCTCATCACCATGCAGACCATCGCAAATGCGTTGATCCAGTGCGTGATTCGTACGACGAGTGGGTGAACGATGAAGCGCGCTTGCGGTTCGGGCATGGTGCGTAGGGGTGAAGCAGGGTGGAAATTGAAAGCCGCGTCATCGAGGCACGCGGCTGTTCGAACGGCTACCGGCAGGCCGTATTACATCGGCGGCGTGACACCGTGCTCGCCTGCGGAGATGAAATTCGCCGCCATCGTGCCATCGGCTTCCTTGTGGGCAAACAGCACGACCTTAGCGCCCGGCACCAACAGCGCGCGGTCACCGGGTTCGAGCGCGACGATAGGCACGTCTTGCGGAATCACGATTTTCTTTTCGCCGTCCTTGTACTTGACCGTGATCGTGCGGCCGTTGCTGACCACGAGCGAACCCACCGTACCGTTGGTCATCGTGCTGTTCGAGCCGAGGTCCCATGGGCGATGACCTTCGCCGGAGCCACGCATGCTGGCGGGGAATACGTGCACTTCGAGCGCTTTCAGCGTGCCGTCCGGCTGCGGGATCGCGGCAGTGCCGACATAGCTGTCCGGCTTGATGTCGTTCACGTCGGCAATGGTTACGCCACGAATCGGCGTGTCCTTGGCGAGCTTCACGTCGACGTCTTTACCGTCGCGCGTGTGAATCTTGAGCACGTCACCCGAGAACGCGGTCACCGTGCCACGCACACCGGTGGGTGCGGCGGTCTGAGCTTGTGCGACGGATCCTGCTGCGAACAATGAGGCGGCGACGAGCACGGGAGCGGCAAAGGCGCGTATTGCATGAGCGGCATTAGCGGAGGCAATCTTCATGAGTCTGCTCTGGGTGGGTGAAGGATAGCGTCAGGTTAGGTGCGCGAACGGCTCCGGCGGGTGACGGATGGATGACAAAAACGTCATGAACGGCGCGCCGCGGCCACGTAGAATGGACACCCTATCCACGTCCATGACCCACGCCCAATGCTGCGCGCGGGGCTGGAGCACCAGGCACCATGAGCATCCTCGTCATTGAAGACGACCCGAAAACCGGCGACTACCTGAAGAAAGGGTTGCGTGAGAGCGGCTATGCCGTCGACCTCGCGCGCACCGGCACGGACGGCCTGCATATGGCGCTCGAACACGCGTATGACCTCGTGGTGCTGGACGTGATGCTGCCGGGCATCGACGGTTGGGAAATCATGCGTGCGCTGCGAGCGCGGCGTGATCTGCCGGTGATTTTCCTGACCGCGCGCGATCACGTCAGCGACCGTATCCGCGGCCTCGAACTCGGCGCCGACGATTACCTCGTCAAACCGTTTTCGTTCACCGAACTGGTATTGCGTATTCGCACGCTGTTGCGCCGTGGCGTGATCCGCGAGAGCGATGTGTTCGAGATCGCCGACCTCAAGCTCGACGTCCTGCGCCGCAAGGTCACGCGAGAAGGTGTTGAGATTCCGCTGACCAATAAGGAATTCATGCTGCTGCACTTGCTGGTGCGCCGGCAGGGCGAAGCGCTGTCGCGCACACAGATCGCTTCGGAAGTGTGGGACATGAATTTCGACAGCGACACGAATGTGGTCGACGTGGCCATCAAACGGCTGCGCGCCAAGGTCGATCATCCGTTTGAGAAGAAGCTGATTCATACGGTGCGCAGCATCGGCTACACCTTCGGCGACGGCTCATGAAACTGTGGACCGAATGGTCGTTGACGGCGCGCACCACGGTGCTGTTCGCCTCGATTGCATGCGTGGTGATCGGCACTCTGGGCGTGTATTTCTATCATTCCGCTGAGTTGTCGTTGCAGCGCCGCGCGGACCTGGTGCTCACCGGCCGTGTCGAGCATTTCAGCCGCATCGTGCGCGATCTCTACTCGGTCAGCGATTTGAAGAGCCGGCCCTTGCTGTTCGAGAGCATGCTCGGCGGGGAGGAAGACGTGCTGCTGTTTCGCCGTCCGGGTGAAGCGCCCTTCATCGACGTGAATCCCGCCAACGTTGCGGTGCCTGCTCTGCAGCCCGGCACGGAGGACCGCTTGCCGACACTCCCGGACATCCGCCAGACTATGCTGCCGGACGGTGTGCCGGTTCACTGGGCGATCGCCGCAGTCAAAGCGCGTGAGGACGGTAGTGAGATCGAAGTGATCGCCGCGCATCCAATGACCCAGGAAGTGCAGATGCTGGCCGCGTACCGCAATCGCATCGTGCTGGCCATGCTGATGGGTATGCTAGCGGCGACGTTGCTCGCCTACTATGTGCTGCGCCGCGCGCTGCGGCCGGTGCGCGAGATTGCCACGCGGGCTGCGCAGATCAGCCCGGCGAGCTTGTCGGTGCGGCTCGACAGCGGCGCCGCGCCGGTCGAATTGCGCCAGCTCACGCATGCTTTCAACGCCATGCTCGACCGTCTTGCCGACGGCTATCAGCGCCTCTCGCAGTTCTCCGCCGATCTGGCGCATGAGATTCGCACGCCGGTGGGCGCCTTGATCGGCCAGACCCAGGTCACGCTCACCAAACCGCGCGATGCCGATGAATATCAGCAACTGCTCGAATCGAATCTCGAGGAACTGAGCCGTTTGAGTCACATTGCGGAGAACATCCTGTTTCTCGCGCACGCGGACCATGCCGCGTTGTCCATCGATCGTGAGCCGGTCGATCTGCGCGACGAACTCGTCAGGATCGCAGACTATTTTGAAGGCCCGGCCGACGAACGGGGCATGCGCTTTACCGTCGAGGCTCAAGGTGTGGCGTCGGTCAATCCCATGTTATGCCGGCGGGCGATCAACAATCTGGTCGTCAATGCGGTGCGATACGGTGCGGGCGATACGGTGGTGCGTTTGAGCGGCACGCAGGACGAACAGGGCGCTACCGTGGTGGTGGAAAACGACGGTGCACCGATTCCTGGCGAGCAACTGGATCGCCTGTTCGATCGCTTCTACCGTGGAGACGCGGCGCGCAGCGAGTTCACCGAATCGAACGGGCTGGGACTTGCGATTGTGAAAGCGATCATGCATCTGCACGGTGGCACGGCGCGCGTGGTGTGTCCGGCGCCGGGCGTGGTGCGTTTCGAATTGCGCTTTCCGCGCGCCTAGCCGGCTGCCTGCCGGGCTGAGGTCGTGTCCGGCGCATGGCAGCACACGCAGAGATCGTAGCAGGCCGGCCCTGCACGGACCGGATGCGTCAAACCTTCTTCAGATACTCAGCCTTCAACATGAAGTTGCCTGCGTCCATCTTGCAGTCGACTTCATGATCGCCGCCGACCAGGCGAATGCTTTTGACCTTGGTGCCCATTTTCAGCGTAATCGACGAGCCTTTCACTTTCAGGTCCTTGATCAGCACGACGGCGTCGCCGTCGGCCAGCGGATTGCCGTTGGCGTCCTTGACGACGCGCTCGTCGGTCTCATCCGTGCTCGCGGCAGCGGTCATGGGCCACTCGTGTGCGCAATCCGGGCAGACGTAGTTGTCGCCGTCCGGGTAAGTGTTTTCCATTGCGCATTGCGGGCACGCGGGGATCGTCGACATGATTTTCTTTCCAGACCGCGGCGGAGCGCGGATAACTTCAGGGGCGAGCAGTATACCGGACGAGTTGTTCCATCGTCAGACGCGATCAATCACCACATCCGCGCGTGAATGCAGGTCAGCGCGGCCCATGCCTGATCGTTACGTCGCTCACAAAGGGAGCGCTTCAGCCGGGCCGGTCGCGTCGGGCCATTGATCGAGGAAACAATGTGACGAAGCCGGTCCCATGCCGGCGTGGGTCTAGAAGGCGCTTTTTATGACGCCTCCATCGGCCCGCAAGGCAGCTCCCGTCGTGGCCGACGAAAGCGGACTGGCGATATAGGCCACGAGCGACGCGACTTCCTGCGGCGAACCAAAGCGCTTGATGAGCGATGTGGGGCGGACCTTTTCGAAGAACTCCTTTTCGAACGCGTCGAACGATTTGCCGTCGGCCTTTGCAAGGGTCTCCACGAATTCACCCACTCCCCGCGATTTCGTTGGCCCCGGCAGCACGCTGTTGACTGTAATGCCCGTGCCGGCAACGGCTTCGGCGAGTCCACGCGAGACCGCCAGTTGCGCGGTTTTCGTCATCCCATAGTGGATCATTTCCGCTGGAATCTGCACCGCGCTTTCGCTCGAAATGAAAATGATGCGCCCCCAGTCGGCACGTCTCATCGCAGGCAGAAACAGGCGAGCGAGGCGTACGCCACTCAAGACATTGACATCAAAGAACCGCTGCCAGTCCGCGTCGGGGATATCTTCAAACGGCTTGGGCTCGAAGATGCCCAGGTTGTTGACCAGAATTTCCACGTCTGGATAGCGTCGCGCGAGCTCTTCTGCTGCAGCGGCCGTACTGAGATCGCCCGCAAATCCCAGCACGTCGCTACCCGTCTCCGCTTTCAGTTGCGCGACCACGTCATCCACGGATGACTGGGCGCGGCCGTTCACGATCACACGAGCGCCTTCCCGTGCCAACGTGCGAGCGATAGCGAAACCGATGCCGGCTGTGCTGCCGCTCACCAGGGCGAGTTTGCCTGTCAGATTCAGGTCCATGAGTAATTTCCTTTCGATGCATGAAGTAAAAATGGCGACACCGGGTCTTGAACGCCGGATGCCGTCAGGAGGTTCACGTGCGCGTAATCGATGCGCCGCCATCGACCAGTGAGGCGGTGCCGGTCACGAACGACGAATCGTCCGACGCGAGATACAGCACCGAACGCGCCAGTTCTTCTGGCTTTGCGACGCGCTTGAGCGCATGCAGTCCCGTTACGAACGCCTGTGATTCGTTGCTGTCGTTCATGCCGCGATACATCTCCGTGTCTACCGCGCCCGGCAACACCGCGTTGACGCGCACGCCTTGCGCGCCGTACTCGGCAGCGAGTGCTTGCGTCAAGCCGATCAATCCGGCCTTGCTCGCCGCGTACGCCGCAGTGCCGGGAAACGCGAACGAGTAACCGACGAACGTCGACGTGAAGATGATCGATCCACCACCTTGCTTCAGCATTTCGGGAATCTGGTGCTTCGCTCCCAGGAAGGCGCTGGTCAGATTGGTTGCAAGCGCGGCATTCCATCCCGCTTCGGAAATGCCGGTGGTCGGGCCCATCTCGCCCAACGTACCGGCATTGTTGTAGGCGATGTCCAGACGGCCGAAGCGGCTCACTGCGAGTGCGACCAGCGCCTTCGCGAAGTCCTCCGATTGCACGTCGCCGGCCAGATACACGGCTTCGCCGCCTTCGCTGACTATCTCCGCGGTAAGCGTTTCAAGTTCCGCCGCGCGGCGCGCCGCAATGACCACCTTGGCGCCTTCCTTCGCGAACAGCCTGGCAGTAGCGCGGCCAATTCCTGAACTGGCGCCCGTTACGATGGCGACTTTTCCCGTCAAGCGTTGCATGTTCTCTCTCCTGATGCCTTGCGTCGGCCAGTGCCCTATGCTTTGGCCCGTGAAAGCAATATAGGCTTCAGTCCTGATGGCGGAAAGGTCTAAAAAATGCTCCTATCATTCAGTTTTTATGAATGATAGGAGGGTTGCATGGATCGCCTGCGTGCCTTCGAGGTTTTCGTGACGGTGGTGAGCCGTGGTGGCTTTGCGCGCGCAGCAGATGCGCTCGGCACGTCGCCCGCCAACGTGACCCGCTATGTGAATGAACTGGAGGCGCACCTGGGCACGCGCCTCTTGAATCGCACGTCACGCACGCTGTCTCTGACCGAGGGCGGCGAGACGCTTTACGCCCGCTGCAAATCCATCCTCGACGATGTCGCCGAGACAGAGGGGCTTGTGTCATCCGCGTCGGTCGAACCACGCGGACGCCTGCGCATCAATGCGCCCGTGAGCTTTGGCATTCTGTATCTGGCGCCGCTATGGCCCGAGTTCATGCGGAAATATCCTGGGATCGAACTCGACGTGGGGCTGGTTGACCGCGTCGTCGATATCGTCGATGAAGGCTACGATCTCGCCATTCGCATCTCGCGCGCCGGCTCGGCTAGCCACGCAGCCCGCAAGCTGGCGACATCGCAAAACATTCTGTGCGCGTCGCCGGCCTATCTGGCTCGCGCCGGAATTCCAACAGCCCCAGCGGACCTGATCGGGCATCGCTGCATCGGGTACACCTATGCGGCGACCGGCGACGAGTGGCAACTGATCGACAGTGGCGGCAAGACTCATCCGGTGAAGGTCGACTGCCACATGCATACGAATAACGGCGATACCGCGCGCGCCGCAGCGCTCGCCGGGCAAGGCGTGATCTGGCAACCCACGTTCCTGATCGGCGGCGATCTCCGTGCCGGCACGCTCGTTCACGTGCTGCCTGAGTATCGCTTGCCGGAGATCGACATACTCGCCATGTACCCGAGCCGTCGGCACCTGAGCGCCAGAGTGCGTGTCATGATCGATTTCCTGGTCGATGCGTTCGGCGGGGCGCCGCCATGGGATCGGGATGACGGAAATTAGGCAGGTGTCACCGCCGTCCCGGCAGTTCCCACCAACAGTAAGTTTTATGGATGGTGGCTACGCCCATGGACAAGTCGCTTGATCTCCTCAAACACTTCTTCCGCCAGCGCCTCGGGTACGCCCCAGTAATCGAAGATACCGCCATCTGCATGATTCTGTCCGCACGTCACAAATACGCCTGTGCCAAATCGATTCTTGAGATGCGTGGCTAGCCAGCCGACGAAGCCACTGTTGTCTGCACCTGCTGGAAAATGGAACCGAAAGATGCCGAACAGTTCCTTCTGCGCACCGTGACTTGGAACAAGCTGACTCCACACGTTGTCGTCTCGCACCAGGGCAAGTGCATCGGCCCGCACAGCCCCGGGAAATTGATCCAGGGGAAATTCAACGAACGTATAGGCGCCGGGGTATATCCGCAATCGCGCCTCGGTGATTACTCGTTGGAGACGGTGCTCCGTTTGTTCGACGGTTTCATGTGAAATATCAACCATGGTTGCTCCGGGAATGAGTTCGGGGGCGTCCGTACTGTCATGACGCAAACCGGTAATGCGGATACCGGGATGATCCGGCAACTGGTTGCGGCTGCGCTTCGCCGATACGATGAAAACACCTCACCCCAATTGTCAGGACACCGGTTATGAAACGCTTCCATATCGCCCTGGCTGTCGCCAGCCTCGACGCGTCGATCGAAGATTACACCCGCCGTCTCGATCAGCCGCCCACCGCGGTCGTGCCGGGCCGTTACGCCATGTGGCGCACCGATCTGCTTAATTTCTCGATCAACGAAATGCCGGATAAAGCGGGGCAACTGCGGCACGTCGGGTTCGAAGACGACGAGGTGGAAGGATACTCGAACAGCAAGGATGTCAACGGGCTCGAATGGGAGCGGTTTTCGGCGGAGGAGCAGGATCGGCGGATCGTCAGCACGTATGGCGAGGCGGTGCGGACTGACAAAGACTGAGGCTTCTATCGACCGCCAGGGCGTGACAGAAATTCTTGTGCCTGATGGCGTATCTCGCGCGGCGCGGCGTTTTCAACAATCGAAAACCCCGCACCAACGCGTGACGCACCCGGCTGTCACTCGCCCGACGCGCCCTCAACCGGGCGGTTCGCGTAGTGCGCGTGCTTTTCTTCATACATCAGCAGGTCGGCGCGTTGCACGCCGGCTTCGAGACGGTCGCCACGCTGGCACGTCGCCGCACCCATCGAAAGACTCAGCAGTGAACCTGGATAAAACTGGTTGTTCAGATCGACCAGTTGACGGATTGCGTCGACCATCGCGGCGCCCCCGCGCTCGTCGGTGTCCGGCATCAGGATCGCGAACTCGTCGCCGCCAATGCGCGCCGCATGAAAAGGCGCATCCGTTGCCTTAGCGAGAACTTCGCCGGCCCGTCGCAGCAATGCGTCGCCGGCCGCGTGGCCGAGCTGGTCGTTCACGCGTTTGAGGCCGTTGAGATCGGCCATGATGATCGTCACCGGCCACGGACCCTTGCGCTCCAGCCGGTTCAGCTCGTCTACGTAGAAGGAGCGGTTGCGCAGCTTGGTCAGCACGTCGTGCTTGCCGAGGAACTCCAGGTAGGCTTCGGCTTTTTTGCGCGCGGTGATGTCGGTGAGGGCCACCAGCACCAGGTCCCAATGCTTCTCATGACCCGGCAAGACGGAGAACTGCAGGTGCACGTGCACCTCGTTGCCGTCGAGCGAATAGTTGAGCACTTCGCGCTGCTGGAACAGCTTGCCGTCCCAGAGGTCGATCAACTGCTCGCGGAAATGCGGCCGCATGTCGTCGCGGAAGACGTCGGGCAGGCGCGCCAGCAGCGTTTTCTTGTCTTTGGCCACGAACATGTCGAGCGTGTGCTGGTTCACGTCGAGTACGTGGATTTCCTGCATGCAGCGCTCGACAAACTCGGGATGCACGTCGGTGAACACGCGAAAATCGCTGATGCCGGCCGAGCGCGCATCGTCCAGCAGGCGCTTGACCGCGCTGAAATCTTCCACCCACAGCGACACCGGTGAATATTCGAACAGGCCGCGCACATACTGTTCGGCCAGCGTCAGACGATGCCGCGCGCCTTCCAGTTCGGTGATGTCTTCGACGGAGACGAGCACGCGGTCCCAGCGTTCTTCATGGCCGGGCAGCACGGCGCCCTTGAGCAGCACGTCGAGGCGCCGTCCGCCGAGCGTGTAGTTGACCGTCTGGCTCGTGAACTGCGGCTGGCCCGCCCACAACTGGCATAGCTCTTCGAGGTGGGTCTTGAGCATGTCGTCGCGGAATACCGAGGCGAGATTGTTGTTGAGCGCTTCGAAATCGGCGGCCTCGAATTGCGTCAGAGTCTTCTGATTGACCTTGATGACGCGGATGCTGTGCGCGCATTCGGCGACCCGGCTCGGATCTTCGGCGAAATGGGCGCGCAGATCCGTCACACCTTGAGCCCGCCAGGCGTCGAATAAGGCGCGCACGCCGCTGAAGTCTTCGAGCCAGAGCGAGACGGGCGCGAGTTCGAACATTTCGGAGTCGTCCCGCAAAGGGGCTTCCCGCGGGGCGTCGTTGGCGGGCGCTGAGCCGCGTGGCAGGGTGTCCAGCATGAGATTCCCGTGGTCGGAGTTCCGCCTATTCTAAGACGGCTTCGGTTCGGCTCAAAAGAAAGACGCGTGGCGCATTCTGTTCGCGCCGGTCCATTCACGAAGATAACGGCGGAGTTCGGATGGACTTTAGGCTGCGCGGCAGCCGGTTCGCAACCGGATTTTCCGCTTGCGGCCGCCTGCGACGCGCCTGCCAGCGGGGCGGCGGGAGGCTTGTTACACTCACTCGTCGCGTCTCCCGTCCGCCACCGCCTTAAGAAAAAATGCCCGACATGAAGCCATCCCTGCTGGTTCTGATTCCCTTGCAAGGCGCAAGCCGCACCGGTATCGAGGCCGCTTTCAACGTCGTTTATGCACCCGACGCCACCCAACGGGCCGCCGCGATCGGCGCGCATGGCGAGACGATCCGTGCCGTGCTGACCAACGGCACGACCGGGCTGACGACTGCTGAAATCGACCGGATGCCGCAACTCGAGTTTGTCAGCGCGCTCGGCGCCGGCTACGAAAACCTCGCCGTCGACCACGCTCGCTCGCGCGGCATCGTGCTCGTCAACGGCGCGGGCACCAACGATCATTGCGTGGCCGATCACGCGTTCGCCTTGCTGCTCGCGGTGGTGCGCGACGTGCCGCACCTCGATCAGGCCACCCGCGAAGGCGCCTGGCGCGACACCTTGCCGATGCGCCCGAACGTGTCCGGCAAGCGGCTCGGCATCGTCGGGCTCGGTAATATCGGCGAGAAGGTCGCGCGGCGTGGCGCTGGCTTCGAGATGGAAATCGGTTATCACAACCGCAAACCGCGCGAAGGTTCGCCGCTGCGCTATTTCGACAGTCTCCTGGCGCTTGCGCGGTGGTGCGATTTTCTGGTGGTGGCGACGCCCGGCGGCGCCGGTACGCGCCATATGATTGGCCGGGCGGTGCTGGACGCACTTGGGCCGGATGGTTTCGTGGTCAACGTCTCTCGCGGCAGTGTGGTGGATACCGCTGCTTTAGCAGACGCGCTTGCTGCCGGCGCGATTGCCGGTGCGGGTCTCGATGTCTACGAGGGCGAGCCGCATCTGCCGGAAGCGTTGCGGACCCTGCGCAACGTGGTCCTGACACCGCATGTGGGCGGCCGCTCGCCGGAGGCGATCACGGCTTCGGTCGACAATTTCCTGGCCAATGCGAAGCGGCATTTCGCGGGCGAGGCGGTGTTGACGCCGATCTGACATTTGAAGGCAAACTGAAACCATCAGCGCAGCGGATAGTTTCTCTCGCAAATCGCGATTTCCCTTGCGGGCCTGTGGCGAATAGGATGCTCCGTATCGAACCCACATCGCTTCGACACAGCCGGAGCCGCGACGGAGATCCCGCATGGAACACCACGCCCGCACGCAGGACGAACGGCTCGAGATCAAGACGACCACCTGCTACATGTGCGCTTGCCGCTGCGGCATCCGCGTGCATCTGCGTGAAGGCGAGGTGCGCTATATCGACGGCAACCCCGAGCATCCGCTAAACCAGGGGGTGATCTGTGCGAAGGGCGCGTCGGGCATCATGAAGCAGTACTCGCCCGCGCGCCTGACCCAGCCTTTGATGCGCAAGGCGGGCGCGGAGCGGGGCAGTGCGCAGTTCGAGCCCGTGTCGTGGGAAGTCGCGTTCGACGTGCTCGAAAAGCGCCTCGCCACGATTCGCGCCACGGATCCAAAGAAATTCGCGCTGTTTACCGGACGCGACCAGATGCAGGCGCTCACCGGCCTCTTCGCCAAACAGTTCGGCACGCCTAATTACGCGGCGCATGGCGGCTTCTGTTCGGCCAACATGGCGGCCGGGATGATCTATACGATTGGCGGCTCGTTCTGGGAATTCGGCGGCCCCGATCTCGACAACGCCAAACTCTTCTTTATGATCGGCACGGCGGAAGATCATCATTCGAATCCGCTCAAGATCGCTATTTCGAAGTTCAAGCGCGCGGGTGGACGCTTCATCGCGATCAATCCGATCCGCACCGGTTATGCCGCGATTGCCGACGAATGGGTGCCCATCAAACCCGGTACCGACGGCGCGCTGTTCATGGCGTTTCTGCACGAACTGATCGCCGCCGACGCCTGGGATCACGCGTTCGTGCAGCGTTATACGAACGCGGCTGAGCTGGTCGATCTCGACGAAGCCAGCGAAAACTTCGGCCTGTTCGTGCGCGATCCGAATCGGCCGGTTGGCAATCCCCTGTTTCCGCAGAACCATCTCTGGTGGGACGCCGCCGCCGCGCGTGCCGTGCCGCACCATGCATCCGGCGTGACGCCCGCGCTGGACGGCCGCTATACGCTCGCGGACGGTACGCCGGTCACGCCGTCGTTCGCGTTGCTGCGCGAACGCGTGGCCGACTGCACACCCGAGTGGGCCGCCGGGATCACCGGTATTGCCGCGGACACGATTCGCCGGCTCGCCGGCGAAATGATTCAGACCAGCCGCGACCACCGGATCACGCTGCCGATCCCATGGACCGACGCGTGGGGCGAGACGCACGAAACCGTCACCGGTAACCCGGTCGCCTTTCACGCCATGCGCGGGCTGGCCGCGCATTCCAACGGCTTCCAGTCGATCCGTGCGCTTGCGGTGCTGATGTCGCTGCTGGGCACGATCGACCGCCCGGGCGGCTTTCGTCATAAGTCGCCGTTTCCTCGCGCGGTGCCGCCGTCGGCGAAACCGCCGAACAGTCCGGACGCCGTCAAGCCGAACACGCCGCTCGCCGCCGGTCCGCTCGGCTGGCCCGCCGCGCCCGAAGATCTGTTCATCGACGAGCACGGCGGTCCGGTTCGCATCGACAAGGCCTTTTCCTGGGAATATCCGCTCGCCGTGCACGGCGTGATGCATAGCGTGATCACCAATGCATGGCGCGGCGACCCCTATCCCATCGACACGCTGCTGATTTTCATGGCCAACATGGCCTGGAATTCGTCGATGAACACGATGAAGGTGCGCGAGATGCTCGCCGACAAGCACGCGAACGGCGAGTACAAGATTCCGTTTCTCGTGGTGTGCGATGCGTTCCAGTCGGAGATGACGGCGTTCGCCGATCTGATCCTGCCGGACACGACTTATCTCGAACGGCACGACGCGATGTCGATGCTCGACCGGCCGATTTCTGAATTCGACGGTCCGGTGGATTCCGTGCGCGTGCCGGTCGTGCCGCCGACGGGCCAATGCAAGCCGTTTCAGGAAGTGCTGATCGAACTCGCTTCGCGTCTCAAGTTTCCCGCCTTCACGACGGCCGAAGGTACGCGCCGCTTTCGGGACTATCCCGACTTCGTCGTCAATCACACGACAACGCCGGATTCCGGCGTGGGTTTTCTGATCGGCTGGCGCGGCAAGGACGGCGACAAGGCGCTCGTGGGCGAGCCGAATCCGCAGCAGTGGGAACAGTACGCAAAGAACAACTGCGTGTTCCATTACCGCTTGCCGGAGACGCTTCAATACATGCGCAACTGCAATGGGCCGTATCTCGACTGGGCCGTCGAAAAAGGCTTCCGCAAATTCAGCGAGCCGATCCTGATCCAGCTTTACTCCGACGTCATGCAGAAGTTCAGGCTCGCCGCGCAGGGCCGCACGAGCGGCAGGCAACCGCCCGGGCATCTGCGGGCGCGGGTCGAAAAATATTTCGATCCGCTGCCGTTCTGGTATGCGCCGCTCGAAAGCGATTCCACCGATCTCACGCGTTTTCCGCTCGCCGCGGTGACGCAACGGCCTATGGCGATGTACCACTCGTGGGATTCGCAGAACGCCTGGCTGCGGCAGATTCATGGCGAGAACTATCTCTACATGAATCCGCTGATGGCGGCCGAAAACGGCATTGCCGACGGCAGCTGGATCTATGCCGAATCGCAATGGGGCCGCGTGCGCTGCATGGCGCGCTTTAGCGAGACCGTCGAGCCGGGGACGGTGTGGACGTGGAATGCGATCGGCAAGGCCGCGGGCGCGTGGAACCTCGGCGCGGACGCGAACGAATCGCAGCGCGGCTTCCTGCTCAATCACCTCATCACCGACGAGTTGCCGGGCCGCGACGAAGCGGCCGCGCGTCTCTCGAATTCGGATCCGGTGACGGGGCAGGCCGCATGGTATGACGTGCGCGTGCGCATTTACCCGGCGGAAGCGGATGCGCGTCATACGCTGCCGCAGTTCGGCACGATGCCCGCGTTGCCGGGAGCGAATGGCGTGATATCGCGGGTCGTGCAGACTTATTTCGCGGGACGCGGCGAATTCGCGGCACGGCTGCGCGGTGCGGTGGGGCGCAAATAGCACACGGTTGGCAAGTGACCGGTGAGCAGGCAACTGCGAGCGGCGTACACGTAGCAACCCCGTATCGCACAGGTAGCGGGCGACGAGTGAACAGGTAATGCACGAGCAGCAACTACGCGGCGCCCAGGTTACGCGTGGGAAAAGGAGCGATTGATGACTCAGATGGCCTTAGTGATCGACCTGAACGTCTGCGTGGGATGCCAGGCTTGCGTGACGAGTTGCAAGGAGTGGAATACGTCGGGCGAGTCGGGCAGTCTCGCCGATCTGAATCCCTACGACGCCGATCCGTCCGGCACGTTCTTCAATCGCGTGCAGAGCTTCGAAGCGGGCTGCTTCCCGAACGCCGAGACGATCCACTTCCCGAAGTCGTGCCTGCACTGCGAGGACCCGCCGTGCGTGCCGGTTTGTCCGACCGGCGCCAGCTACAAGCGCAAGGAAGACGGTCTCGTGCTGGTCGATTTCGACAAATGCATTGGCTGCAAATACTGCGCGTGGGCGTGCCCGTACGGTGCGCGCGAACTCGATGAAGCGCGCAAGGAGATGACGAAGTGCACGTTATGCGTCGATCGCATTCACGATGAAAACCTCTCCGAACGCGACCGGCAACCCGCGTGCGTGCTTGCATGCCCGACCTCCGCGCGACTGTTCGGCGATATTCACGATCCGGAGTCGGTGGTGTCGAAGGCAATCGAGGAACGCGGCGGTTATCAGTTGATGCCTGAGTGGAACACCAAACCGGCGAATCACTATTTGCCGCGCATCACGACGTCGGCATCGGGTTGCGGCAGCGGCGCCTGCTCGTGCAAGGACACGGGTACGGCGCTGGCAGCGCCCGAATCGGTCGAATCGCTTGATGCGCAACTCGAACACGGCCAGCTGCATCTTGCGTCGATGGCGACGCGTATCTAAATAAAGAACTAAAGGACCTCGCGATGAATCCGGCTTTTTCAGTGGTTTTTCTCACGACGTTGAGCGGCGCGGCACAGGGGCTGCTGATTGCGCTCGTCGGTGTGGAGACGGCGTCGTATCTGGGACTCGTCACGGCGCCCGCGGATGGGTTTTATGTCATCGGTGCGGGTTTGGCGGTCGTGTTGGGCGGCCTCGGACTGATCGCCTCGTTTTTCCATCTCGGGCATCCGGAGCGCGCATGGCGCGCGGTTGCGATGTGGCGGACGTCGTGGCTGTCGCGTGAATGTTTGTGCCTGCCGGCGTTTCTCGCCTGCGCGTTTTTCTACGGCGTCGCGCATGAGTTCGGCTCGCCGTGGTCGCTCGCGATAGGCTGGCTCGGCGTGCTGGCAAGCGCCGCGCTGTTCGTCTGCTCGGCGATGATCTATGCATGCCTGCGCTTTCTGCAGGAATGGGCCACGCCGCTCACGCTGGTCAATTTCGTGCTGCTCGGTTGCGCGTCCGGCTTCACGCTGGCGACGGCGTTGACCGCGTGGTTCGCGCCCGCGCTGACGGCGGGGCTCGCGATTTGTGCCTGCGTGCTGACACTCACGGGTTGCGCGAGCCGCTCGGCATCGCTCGTGCGCAATGCGCGTTTACGGCCGAAGTCCACCGTGCAGAGCGCAACCGGCATCAGGAACCCCAAGCTCGCGCAGGTCTCGCGCGGTTTCACCGCCGGCGCGTTCAATCTGCGCGAGTTTTTCCACGGCAAATCGGCGGGGACGCTGCGCGGCGTCAAGTGGGGCTTCCTCGCGGCGGCGTTTGTCGCACCTGTCGTGCTGATGGTGCTGGGTGCCCGCCTGCAGTCGATCGGCGTCTCCGTCAGTTTGCTGGCGGCTGCATGTCTCGTGCAATACGCGGGGCTGGTGGCGGAACGGTGGTTTTTCTTCGCCGAGGCGAAGCATCCGCAAAACCTGTATTACGCGAAAGTGGGGTGATATAGCCTCACCCACACGCCCCGACTTCACCGCACGCCGTACAGAAGTCGCACCCATCCTTGCGAATCACCGCATTCGCCCCACACGAGCCGCATTTACGGCCGAGCATGGTGTGCAACCCTTGCATGCCGCCCGGTTGCAACAAGGCGGCTTCGTCGGCCTCGCCAGGAGGCGGACGGATGCCGAAATCCGCTGGCAACGCCGTTTCGGCCTTCATCTGACCACGTGGCAAACGCGCGAGCATCCGTGACGGCACCTGGTTGCCTTCAGCATCAAGAAAACCGCGACGATGCAGAATCTGCTGGATCGCAAAAGCGAGCGCGGCCACTTCGGAATCATGCCAGCGCGGCGTGCGATGGCCGTCGAGACGCTGCACTTCGCCGAGCCGCACCTGCCCGCGATCCCACGACACCTTGCGCATATCCTGCAGGTTGCGCGCGACAAAACCGCCACGTGCCGCGAGCGACAGCGAACGCATCGTCGCCGTGATCCATTGCTGCGACTCGTCGCGCTGACCGGTCGGAATGAAGAACTCGATGGGGCGCTCGATCGTGACTTCTTCACCGCCGAGCCGTCCCGTCACTTCAATGAACGACACCGCCACATAGAGCGACTTCTTGCCGGCTTGCGTCAGGTACTCGACCTTTTCGATGATTGCCGGCAATTCCCCCTTGGGCCGGTGATCGATCGCGATCCGCAGCGGATCCTGATCGGTTTCGGCCAGCGTGTCATCCGCTTGCGGCGGGCTGACGCTCAGCACCGCGCCGAGCGTTTCATTCGGACGGTACGTGGCGAGACCCTTGAGGCCGTTTTTCCACGCGTCGAAGTAGAGGCTTTCGAACGCTTCGAACGGATAATCCGCGGGCACGTTGACCGTCTTCGAGATCGACGTGTCCACGTAGGGTTGCACGGCCGCCATCATGTCGAGGTGGTCGCGTGCCGACATGTCGAGTGCGCTGACGAAGTAGTCCGGCAAGTTTTTCACATCGCCGCCGAGCTCGCGGTAGAGGCGATAGGCGTAGTCTTCGACATCGAACGATTCCCGGCCGCCGTCGGCCATCACCTTCATGCGCGTGTAGGTCCACGAGAAGGCGGGTTCGATGCCGTTCGACGCGTTGTCGGCGAACGCGAGACTGACAGTGCCCGTTGGCGCGATCGACAGCAAATGGCTGTTGCGAATGCCGTCGCGGCGTATGGCGTCTTTGATGTCGTCCGGCAGACGTGAGGCGAAGGTGCCGGCTTCCAGGTAACGTGCGGCGTCGAACAACTCAAACGCACCGCGCTCACGCGCCAGTTCCACCGACGCCCGATAGGCCTCGTCGCGCATCACCTGGGCAATGCGCACCGCGAAGTCGCGGCCTTCCTGCGAGTTGTAGCGCAGACCGAGCATGACCAGCGTATCGCCTAAGCCAGTGAAACCCACGCCGATGCGCCGCTTGGCGCGCGACTCGTCATATTGCTGCTGCAACGGCCACAGTGTGACGTCGAGCACGTCGTCGAGAAAGCGCACCTGGACGCGGGTGCGTTTGGCGAGACCGTCCCAGTCGAACGAAGGTTGGCGGCCTTTCATTTGCGCGAACGGATCGAGTACGAAACGCGTGAGGTTCAACGGTCCGAGGTTGCAGCAGCCGTAGGCCGGCAGCGGTTGTTCGCCGCACGGATTGGTGGCGCGGATGGTTTCGACCGCGCGCAGATTGTTGTCCTGGTTCATGCGCGAAATGAACACGATGCCGGGTTCGGCGACGTCGTAGGTGGAGCGCATGATGCGGTCCCAGATCTCGCGTGCCGGCCTTTCGCTATAGATCCACAGACCGTCCTCGCGTTGCCGCACGTCGCCTGCCGCGCGCAGCGCCGGTGATGGCTCGGCCTGGTGCACGAGTGGCCAGGGCTGATCTTCTTCGACGGCGCGCATGAATTCGTCGGTCACGCCCACCGACACATTGAAGTTGTTCCAGCGGCCTTTCGAATGTTTCGCCTCGATGAACTCGATCAGATCGGGGTGATTGCAATCGAGCACGGCCATTTGCGCGCCGCGCCGCGAGCCGGCGCTTTCGACGGTGCGGCATGAGGCATCGAATACGTCCATATAGCTGCACGGTCCGGACGCCGACGAACTGGTGGTATGAACGCGGGCCCCCTTGGGCCGGATCGCGGAGAAGTTGTAGCCGACGCCGCCGCCACGGCGCATCGTTTCAGCCGCTTGCAGCAGCGCGACATAGATGCCGGGCAGCCCTTGTTCGTCGACACCCTGAATCGCGTCGCCGACCGGCTGCACGAAGCAGTTGATAAGCGTGGCGGCGATGCCCGTGCCCGCCGCGCTCATGATGCGCCCGGCGCCGAGCGCGCCGTGCCGCAGATTGTCGACAAAGAGTGCCTCCACCGACGCGCGCAGTGCTTCCGGTTCCGCCTGAGCGACGCCGCGGGCGACACGTTTGAATACGTCGTCGGCCGATTGCTCGTCGCCTTTGGCGTATTTCTCGAGCAGCACGTCCAGCGAAAATTGTTGCGGTGCAACCGACGGGTGGGAGGGAATCGCTGCGGCGCGGGTGTCGTGCGTGTCTTCTGCCATGGTGTCGCCTTTCGTTTGCCGCGCGACAGCCGCGGCGCGTTCGATTGGGATGCGGGGCATTCATTTAACGGTGCGCGTCTGGCGGGCGTGGTGACCTGGCGCAACGAGGATCACCTTAACGCACGTGGTCAAGGGCCGCAATCGGGCTTTTGGGGCCGGGCCGGAGAGTACTGACGTGCCGCCAGGGCCGGCGGCTTTTTTTAATGCCATTGTCGGCAGAGCGTCGACGGGTGGCGCAGGTCGTATCGGAAAGCGGTCGGGAAAAACAGGCAGCGCGGCAGAGCGAATGCCCGCGCGAATGGATCAGGAAAGGGAAGGGAGGCCTGTGACGACAGGCGCCGTAAGCGCACGGCAGCCACGTGTCGTCGAGGTAAAAAAGTCAGGCTTCAGCCAATTCGCACAACACTTCGGCACAAATCATCGCGGAAGCATTGGAAGGCGCCGGCCGCTCAGCGGGTTTGAATACCGCATCGCCGCGGCGGATCTTGCGTCGGGTCACCGCGCACGTTCCCGACGTATGCGCCGAACGTCGCCGCCAGCGCTGCTCGCCATAATGACAACGCCCTGGTTCGACCCAACGGATCACCAGTGTGGTATCGGAGCGCTCGAGAATTTCGATGCGTACGCCATTGGTTCCGTCAAGGGGGATGGACTCTAAGGTCATCATTGTCGGCTCCGTATTGTGGTGTGCCGAATGTAGTCCCGTGCGCGCCGGATAGCCATTGTGCCGCCGTTGAAACACTGTTCTCGAAATAGCAACAATGAAACTTGACATTCACGCTTACCCGAAACGACGGGGCTTTGCGGGATCGTTGCGGCGTGAATTTGCGATAGCGTGGATTTTTGCAACGCAGTGTTGTGCTCAGCGCGACGAGCATGCCGCCGGCGAAGGGCGCCGGTGCTTCCTTTAAGATGTGGTTATTGATGAAGTCACCGTGCGACGCAAGTGTAGCGGGTTTGCATTTTTCTGGTCGTCACGCGCGCATTTCCACAAGATCTCAAGAGTCCACATGATTTCACGCCCGCCCGTAGCACCGCCCGAATCGCCAACACCGTCTGATTGCCCGAAAAAGCAGAAAGCGGCCTCACTCGTCCTGTATATCGCGCTCGTGTTGCTGGCGGTGTGGGTCGTGCGCGATTTCATCGCTGTGGTGGCGTGGGCGAGCGTCGTCGCGATCGCGCTGTGGCCGCTGTTGCAAAAGGTGGAGGGCAGCCGCTGGTTCACGGGCCGCACGACGCTGATCGCTGCGGTGCTGACGCTCGCGATCGCATTGCTGGTGGTGCTGCCGATCAGTATCGGCATCATCCAGGCGCTGCGCGAAGCTCGCGATATGAATGAGTGGTTCAAGATCGCGCAGGAAAACGGTATTCCGATGCCGGTCATCATCGAGCGCTTGCCGTTCGGCGTGCAACAGATTTCAGCCTGGTGGCAGGCCAATCTCGCTCAGCCGCTGCGCGACTCGGCGGCGATGAAAGGGCTGCACAGCACCACGGTGATGACACTCGGCCGCCACTTCGGCGCGCGCGCGGCGCACGGCGTGATGGTGTTCGCGTTCATGCTGGTCACGCTGTTCGTGATTTTTCAGGCGGGGCCGCGTCTGTCCGGCTCGTTGATGAAAGGCGCGCGGCGCGGTTTCGGCGACGACGGCGCGCAGCTGCTCGAGCGCATGGCCGCGGCCGTACGCGGCACGGTGTCGGGGCTGGTGGTGGTCGGGCTCGGCGAGGGGGTGCTGATGGGTGTCGCCTATTTCGTGACCGGCTTGCCGCACGTCGCGCTGCTCGCGTTCGTCACGGCGATCGCCGCGATGCTGCCGTTCTGCGCACCGATCACGTTCGGTCTCGCGGCCTTGTGGCTGTTCTCGCAAGGCTCGGTTGCCGGGGCCATCGGGCTTGCGGTGTTCGGCTCGGTCGTGGTGTTCGTTGCCGAACATTTCGTGCGGCCGGTGCTGATCGGCAACTCGACGCGCTTGCCTTTCCTGCTGGTGCTATTCGGTATTCTCGGCGGGGCGGAGACATTCGGTTTGCTCGGCCTCTTCATCGGGCCCGCGCTCATGACCGTGCTGATGGTGCTGTGGACCGACCTCGTGCAATAGTTGCACGCAACTTGCCGGCGCGATCAGGAGGGGTGAATGCGCCGGGTTACTTTTCCTGATCGCGAGCCGGCGGTTTGACGCAACCCAGTGCGTATTTCAGCGCGGCGGGCAGCAGCGCGCTCCAGACATCCCAGGTGTGGCCGCCGTCGATGATGCGCAGCGCCGCCGGATTCCCCGCCAGCCGAAGATGCGTGTAGAGCGTCGACGCGTCGGCCTGGATCGCCAGATCGTCGTCGCCGGCGGCGATGAACATCGGCAGGCGGTACGGCCGGCTCATGTACCGCTCCCATTGCGCCGGATAGTTGAGCGCATGCCAGACGTGCGGATCGAACTGCCGGTCGCCGAATACGCCGACGCGGCGCGCCGCCGAAGCGAGCGGCGGCTCGTTCGTATAAATCGCGGGGCTTAGCAGGAGCGCGCCGCAAAAGAACTCCGGTTGCGTCATGGCATAGCGCAACGCGCCAAAGCCGCCCATTGAAACGCCGCCGATCACCCGCCCGCTACGCTGCGTCGCGACCGCGTAGCGCGTTTCGATCTCGGGCAGCAGGTCGCCGAAGAACGCGGTCTCCATCTTCTCCTTGCGATCGACATACCAGTCGGTGCCGCCTTGCGGCATGACGATCGCAACCGGCGGTATCTCCTTGTGCTCGATCAGTGCGTCGGCGGTGGTTTGCAGGTGGCCTTGCGTGAGCCAGTCGTTGGCGTCGCCGTTGTTGCCGTGCAGGAGGTAGAGCACGGGAATGCGCGCGGCGTCGTGGTGATAGCCGGTGGGCAGATAGATCGTATACGCCCAGTCGCGGCCGAGCGCTTCGGAATGGAAGCTTCGGCTGATGACGGTGCTGGCGCTCGCCGGCGCGCCGACAGCGGCGCATAGCGCGAGGAGTGCGGAATGTAGGAATAGACGCATGTCAGGGTAAGAGGCCGCCGCGCAGGTCGCGCGCGGCCGTCATGCTATCAGCATTGGCAGTGGAAATTGGCGAGCGGCGTCGTGGTAATTCGTCGGGTGCGTAAGTGGCACGCCGCCCACTCAATGCGACGTTCTGAGACGCAAGCTCCAGACGTGCGTCATGAAGCGCTTGAGCGGCTCCGATGCCCTGGCGACGGCGAACAGCGCGCCCACCGCACACGCATCCGCGACCAGCCCGAGGGGATAGTTCAGATAGCCGTCGGTCGCGGCGTACAGCACAGAATCGACAACCAGCGAAATTACGGCGCCCGCGATAAAACACAGCAACCCTTTGCGGCCGATCATGCCGACCCACGGCATCCATTGAGCGAGTTTCCTTGCCCAGCCCAGCTGGATCAGGTTCGCGACAAGCCAGGCAATCGCAAGAAAATTGACCGCGCGCAGATAGGAGAGATTTTGCTTGAAGCTGGCATCGAGCGGCTCGCGTTCAATAAAGAGCTTGTAGTAGGCCGCGGCAACGACCACGGCGAAGGCCAGCACGCTTACCAGCCAGCCGAGACGGTGGGCGCTGATCCGCTGATAAACCGGCTGGCAACGTGCCAGCACGCCCAGCACGAACAGCAACTGCCAGGCAAACGGGTTGAAATCCCAGTGCATGTCCGGCGCGGCAGGCAGGTAGGCGTCGATTGCCGGTGCGCCTGCCCACAGCGCGACGCTGCCAGCCAGCAGCAGCCACGGCTTGCTGCGCGCGAGCGGCAAAATCATGGGCACCAGCAGCGCGAAGAACGCGTACATCGGCAACACGGAAGCGAGATACGGCTGACGGCGGAACAGCAGGATGTCGCGCAGGGCGGCCACGGGCGTGGCCATCAGATCATCGAGATCGGTGGTGGTGAGATTCGGGCCGTCGATACTGAAGGCGGTCAGCACCGCGCTGACCAGCAGCATCAAGCCGGCCGTGATGAGGAACGCGCGATAGATCTCGAGCGAGCGGCGCAGGAAACGGCTGCGCGCGGTCGCCTCGTTACGCCGTTCGGCGAGCGCCGCGTAGGCCGTCGCAGTGGCGAAGCCGCCGAGGAACACGAAGACTTCAGCCGCATCGCACAGCGCATAGGCGTGCAGCGTCACGCGCGACAGAATGCTGCCGCCGATGTGGTCGACAACGATGATGAGAAGGACCAGTCCGCGAAAAAAATCAAGCTCGAGCAAGCGGGATTGCGACTTTTGCATTGTGTGGTGCCAAAAACAGCTCAGTGCGACGGCGCGCCAGTTCAGCGCGGCAGGCGTCTCACAAAGCGTTGGAAATTGGGTTAGATGTTGCGGCGGCGGAACGCTGGCGGATGCTTGATCCGCGGGGCGGCCATTCACGAGGCCGTCCATCCGCGTCGCTGCTTGAAGCGGCCACGCGAGGCGCGCCTGCAGAGACCAGTAAAAATGACCCTTTTGAAGACGCAGAGTTCCGCTGCAGCGCCGCAAAAGCTTTCGATTATATTTCCTTCCATGACAAAGCCGCTGCGAGACGCGCAGGCCCGGAGCGGTCAATACGGCAACCGGCTTAAGTCCGGGCTGCGCCGCGCCGTTTACCTGAATAAGCGTCGCGAAAAAAGGGGCAGCCTTAAGCAGTGGAGATTTCGCAACGTTTTGAGCTATGCGCGCGACACCCGATGGACGGCGACGTAACGGCGTGTGAGGATTTCTTCAAAGCGCGCCGGGGTCGATAAACGCCTCGAGAAGCGCCAAAAAGAAAGCGGTCGGATCGAGTTGTCCTATTACTCGAGCTCAGGGAGATCTTCATGAACAAGCAAGTGTTCGCGCTGGCTGTCTCCACTGCTTTGTCCGCCACTTCGTTAGCGATTTTCTCCCTGCCTGCCTTTGCCCAGACGAGTGTGACGCTGTACGGCGTACTCGACGAAGGCATTAACTACACCAACAATGTCGGCCGCGGCCATGTCTATGAACTCGCGAGCGGCGATGCGCAAGGCAGCCGCTGGGGCTTGAAAGGCGCCGAGGAACTGGGCGGTGGCCTGAAAGCGATCTTCCAGCTGGAAAACGGCTTCGACGTCAGCTCCGGCAGGCTCAATCAGGGCGGCCGGATGTTCGGCCGCCAGGCGTTCGTCGGCTTGAGTTCGGAGCCATACGGTACCTTGACGTTCGGCCGTCAGTACGACTCGGTGGTCGACTTTCTGGCGCCCACTACGGCCAACGGTAACTGGGCCGGTTCGCTGTTCTCGCATCCGTACGACAACGACAACACCGATAACTCATTTCGTCTCGACAACAGCGTCAAGTACACCAGCCCATCGCTCTCGGGCTTCCAGTTTGGCGGCGTCTACAGCTTTAGTAACGACACGGGCTTCGCCAACAATCGCGCGTACAGTTTCGGCGGGCAGTACAGCTATGGCGGACTGCTGGTGGCCGCGGCGTATCTGCAGGCCGACAACCCCGGCAACGGTTCAAACGGCGCGATCACCGCGAACGACGCGAGCTTCATCGCCGCCCGCATGCGCGTGTTCGGCGGCGGTATCACGTATACCTTCGGCCCGGCCACGGCCGGTTTCGTGTACACCAACTCGAACTACCTGGATCCAACCGGCAACGGCTATCTCGGCGTGACGCCGCTCGTGCCGCCGGGCGTGTTGTTGAACTCGCTGAAGTATCAGAACTTCGAGGTGAATGGCAAGTATCAGATTTCGCCGATGCTGTTCGTCGGCGCGCAGTACGTGTACACGATGGAAACCTACGACGCTTCGAGCGGCGGGGTGAAGCCGAAGATTCATTCGTTCGGTCTGATGGCGGACTACAACCTGTCTAAACGCACCGATGTGTACATTCAGGGCGAGTATCAGCAGGTAACCGGCGACGCCACCTATTCGATTCTGGACGATGCCTTCACGCCCGGCACCCAGTCGCCGTCATCGACGTCGAAACAGGTCGTGGTGCGCGCGGCGATACGGCATAAGTTCTAGGGCGCGTGGCAAGGCGTACCGGTCGCGTATTGAACGATGACAGCGAGTTAAAGGCGTGATGGATATTGCTTTTCCCAAATGACGGGGAATCAGTTCATCACGTAATTCTGAATCAGAATCCCGACCACGACGCCGGCCGGAATGCCGAAAGTTCTGCCGCGAAGGGTGGCGCTCAGATCTTCGTCGAGTACGAAGCTGCAGCGGCGTTCGCGCCAGACGGTCTTATAGGCCAAGGGCTTTGCATCGACGATAACGATGGAAATAAGCGCGGTCAGGATGACCTGTTCTAAAGCATGCAGCTTCGCGATAAACGGCGAAAATTCGCCCGCGTTGCACAGCCCCACCATGATGACTGCAGCGATCAAGGCGCCGAAAAAGAAACCACCCATGAATCTGTTTGCTGAATTAAGAGAGTCCACAGAAACCTCAAATCATTCGCCGGCTTTATCAGGCGGACGAAGTAAAAATAAATTGACGGAAATAGTTGTCCCGCTCAAAGACCAGTGCTGCTTTGACAGCGAGGCAGGTTTCAACGGGGATACGTAAGGATATTTTCTTGATGTTCTTCAACATATCGTCTTATTCCTAATGTCGAGTAGGACCAGTCCGAAATGCGTAGCTTGTGGCTGCGCCGCTGACAGAACAGTCGGACAGAACAGCCGTAGTGGCAGCAGGGCGCTCGCCACATTTCGCATAAGCAAGCGCCCATGCCCGCCACCACAGTCAGACGCGCCGGACGGCCCGCGAGTCGAAACTTACGCGCCGAACAGATTCAGCTTGGCGTACTGCAACAACATGATGGTTTTTCCGTCGACGATCTCGCCGTGCTCGACCATCGCCAGCGCTTCGTCCACCGGCAGTTCCAGCACCTCGATATCTTCGCCTTCGTCGGCAATGCCGCCGCCCGCGCCGACCTTTGCCACCGCATCGTATTCGGCGACGAAAAAGTGCAGCTTTTCCGTCACCGAACCGGGGCTCATGAAGGCTTCGAATACCTTGCGCACTTCATACACGCGGTAACCGGTTTCTTCTTCGACTTCGGCGCGGATGCGTTCCTCTGGGGAGGCCGCCTCCAGCAGGCCTGCGGGCGTCTCGATCAGCATGCCGTGATGCCCGTTGACGAACGCCGGCAGACGGAATTGCCGCGTCAGCACCACCGTGCGGCGGCGCGCGTCGTACAACAGCAGCGTTGCGCCGTTGCCGCGATCGTAGGTCTCGCGGCTCTGGCGTTGCCAACTGCCGTCCGCACGCTGGTAATCGAAGGTGGTTTTCTTCAGCACATACCAGTCGTCCGATAGCACTTTCACGTCGACAATCCGCACCCGCCCGGCGATTTCGTTCATGGCTCGTATCCTGTCCTGTTGGGAAACACGGTCTGCACCGCATGCAATTCATGGTATCGTGCAATATCGTGCAAAAACAAGAAATTTCGTGCAGTTTGCCCAAATGCTTCCAGGACAGCCACCGTGCTCACATCGCAAAGAAAACAGATGATTCTTGAAGCGCTCAGGCGTAACGGCCAGGTAATCGCGAGGACCTTGAGCGTCGAGTTCGACGTGTCGGAGGACACGATTCGCCGCGACCTGCGCGAACTCGCCGCCGAGGGGCAGCTTCAGCGGGTGCATGGCGGCGCATTGCCGGCGTCGCCGGCTGCGGTGGATTTGGCCGGGCGCGAGCACATCGAATCGGCGTCGAAAGCGGCGATCGGCCGGGCGGCGGCGGCCATGATCGGGCGCGGGCAAATTGCGTTTGTCGACGGCGGTACGACGGCCGTGCAACTGGCGCGTCACCTGCCGCGCGACCTGCGGGCGACGATTGTCACGCACAGCCCGAGCATCGCCGTCGAATTGGCGGAACACGCGGAGCTGGAGGTCATCATGATCGGCGGCCGTCTATTCCGGCATTCGATGGTCAACGTGGGCGCCGCGGCCATCGAAGCCCTTAGCCACATTCGCGCCGACTTCTATTTCATGGGCGTGACCGGCGTGCATCCGCAAGCGGGGCTGAGCACCGGCGACATGGAGGAGGCCTACGTGAAGCGCGCGCTCGTGGATCACGCGGCGGAAACGGTGGTGCTGGCGTCGGCGGAAAAACTCAATGCGGCGTCGGCATACAAGATTGCGGACGTGTCGGCGGCCAGCACGATCGTCGTCGAGCGGAACACGCCAGCGGTGCTGACCGCGCCGTTCGAGGCATTGGGCATGGCGATTTTGCGCGCCTAGTCGAATTCGCTCGCGATTTAAAAGTATTGATCACGGCAGACAGAATCAGTGCGTTTGCGAAAAATAACCACCATTACCAACTCGCGAAATAGCTTAAAAAGCGCTATAAACTCGCCACCATAACGATTCATACCTGATTCGTTATTTCCGAGATAGTGGACAAAAATTGACGCACCCTATGGCGAATCAGCGAGATAATCCCCGCCCTTGCTCTCAGTAGGGCAGGGAAAATGGGCAACTCACGGTAGTTCAAGGTAAATCAGATCGACTGCGGCAGCCGAAGCGATGGCTACCGCATGCCGCCGGTACGCCCGGGCTCAAGCAAGCGCCCGCGGTTCGAACACCTCCCTCGTGGTTATCGCCGTCCAGCGCCGGTTCGCCGTGCGCGAACGCGCGTGCGGTCTCGCGCGGGACGTGAGGTTTTCCACGATCGTCACTGCTCGCGAGTTGCCGCTGTGTTCACTAAAGGAGAAGTCCATGGGGAAACTCGACCTTTCGCGTCGTAGTTTTCTGAAGGCCAGCGTGTTGGCGGGTGTGTCGGTGTATATCGCGCCGATGGGTAGCCGCGCATTTGCTGCGTTGTTCGAAGACAAAATTCTGACACCCGTTCAGTGGGACGCGAGCAACGGTCAGGCGAAATTCCGTATCGACGGGATCGCCAAAGTGACCGGCTCGAAAGTGTTCGCGCGCGACATCCGCGCCGCCGACATGCCGCACTGGCCGCAGCAGCAGTCGCACGCATTGATCCTGCGCACGACGCAAGCCGACCGCAGCTATGAAGGCTTCGACCTGACGCTGCTCGGCGACGAACTGAAGCCTGACCGCGTGGTCACGGCGGCCGATCTGGCTCGCGACGGCTTGATCTTCCCGGCCTTCTACGGTGACGACATGCTGCTGCCGCCGGGCAAGACGCCCGCGTATCTCGGCCAGGCGGTCGCGATCCTGATCTATCACGACTTCGCACGCTTCCGCTTCGCGAAAGACAAGCTCAAGTTCCAGGATCAGATCATCCATTATGGCGCGCCAACCGGGCCGCTCGAGCGCGATCCGTGGGGCACGTTCCGCTTCGTGCGAGTCGGCGGCAAGACGCCGTATGACGACGATATCTTCTCCAGCCTGAAAGACGCACCGGTGTTCCCGAGCATGATGCGCAAGCACCAGCCGGTCTGGCCGGACGGCGTCGAACACGGCAAGCTCGACGAGCAGGGCATGTTCCATGCCGGACAGATCCAGCAGGAGCTGGATCATCCGTCGGCGGACTGGCTCGTGGTGGAGCGCGAATACAACACGCAGTCGATCGACACGGCCGCGCTCGAACCCGACAACGCCAACTGCTGGTACGACGCGGCGACACAATCGCTGCACATGGTCGTGCCGACCCAGGCGCCGTCCGAAGTCGCCGACAGCGCGGCCGGCATGGTCGCGAAGTGCGCGTTCCCGGTGAAGAACCTGTTCATTCACCCGTGCTACACGGTGGGCTACGGTTCGAAGGATCACTTCAACGTGCCGTTCTATGGCCTGGTTTGCGCGATGTACGCGGACGGCCGCCCGGTGCGTCTTGCGAACGATCGCTACGAGCAGTTCCAGACGTCGTTGAAACGCCATGCGTTCAAGATGCACTACCGGATCGCCGTCGATAAAAACACCGGTCTGTTGCAATCGTTCAAGGCGGCGATGGAAGCGGACGGCGGCGGGCGCTGCAATTTTTCGCCGTCGGTGGCGATGGTTGGCGCGACCGCCGCGCAATCGATTTACTACTTCCCGAAGAACGATCTTTCGGCGGTGGCGATCGCCTCGCGGGCGATCGACGCCGGTTCGGCGCGCGGCTACGGCACGCTGCAAAGCATGGCCGCGACCGAGATGATGGTCGACGAGATCGCCGCGCAACTGAATGTCGACCCGATCGACTTCCGCCTGAAAAACGCGCTGCGTTCGGGCATGAAAAACACTCAGGGCGCGGTGCCCGCCGGCGCGATTCGCGTCGACGACGTGCTGCAGAAGGCGAAAGTTCATCCGCTGTGGGTGAATCGCGCGAAACGTAAGGCCGAGTTCGAAGCTGCGCATCCGGGCAAGCGCTATGGCGTGGGTTTTGCGTGTGTGCAGAAGGACTTTGGCACGGGTGCGGAGACCTCGTTCGCGAAGGTGGAGTTCAGCGCCGACGGCAAGATCGGCTTGCAACACACGGCGGCCGAAATTGGCACCGGCATGTCGACCTCGCAGGCGATCGCGGTTGCGAAGTGGCTTGGCAAGCCGGCCACCGACGTGCACGTCGCGATCACCGATTGGCCCGATCTGCCGGTCGTCACGAGCGGCGATCCGTACATGATGTCGCAAGCGGACCAGGACAAGCTGGCCGCGAATCCGCGCTGGTCGCCGGGTTATGCGTCGCCGTCGAGCGCGACGAATTCGGCGTTTTACTTCACGCATAGCACGCGTGAAGCGGCACGCGTCGTCTTCACGCACGGCTTGTGGCCGGCGGCGATGGCGATCTGGAGCCAGGGTGCCGGTGGTGGTCAAGCCGCGCCACTCGTGGTGCGCATGGAAGACGCACGCTGGGTCGACGGCAGGCTGTCCGCAGCGGGGCTCGAGGCGCTGCCGTTCGAACAGCTCGCGAAGAAGGCTCACGAGTTGGGTCTGGTCACCGGCGCGACGGTGCACGTGTTCAATCGCTGGCAATGGACCGAGTCGGACTTCGAGATCGACGGCAATGTCGAGCGTCTGCCGCTCGACGGGCTTGCGCTGCGCTATGGCGACAGCGCTTCGGCCGATAAAAAGAAGCTGCAAACCACGCCGAACCGTTACCGCGTGCTTGACCGTCAGCGCGTGTTTTTTCCGCCGGTTCAGCGCAACAACGCGGCCGTGACGTACTACAGCGCGGTCGGTACGTTGGTCGAGTTGTCGGTGCATGAAGCGAGCGGCAAGGTGGACCTGCTCGCCCATCACTCGATCATGGAGTGTGGCAATCAGCTTTCGCCGCAACTCGTGTCGGGCCAGCTGCAAGGCGGCCTTGCGATGGGTATCGGCCATGCATTGCACGAGTATTTGCCGCTTTATGAAGACGGTCCCGGCAACGGTACGTGGAACTTCAATCGCTACCATTTGCCGCGCGCGACCGATGTCGCCGTCTGGACCCAGACCGGCGAAGTGCTGCCGCCGCTCACCGAAACCGATCCGCCGAAGGGCATCGCCGAAGTGGTGATGATTCCGGTGGTCGGCGCCATTGTGAACGGTATCGCGCACGCGATCGGACATCGCTTTACCGACCTGCCGGTCACCCCGCAACGTATTCAGGAGGTGCTCGCATGACGGCCCCTACACAAACTTCCGCTAATGCTGCGAGCGCTACATTTGCCTCGGGTATTGTTTCTGGCGCTTCGGCTTCGGGTGCTTCGGGTGCTTCGGGTGCTTCAGGTGCTTCAGGTGCTTCAGGCGCCTCGGGCGTCGCCGCCAGCGCCTCGCCGGCAACCGTGGTCGAGCGCCCGTTGACGCATTTCCGCACGCTGCCGGTGTCGGTCAAGGTGAACGGCGAGATCGTCGGCCCGACCGACGTGCCTGCCGGTCTGATGATGATCGACTTCCTGCATGAGTATCTGCATCTGACCGGTTCGCGCCTCGGTTGCGGCCAGGGCATCTGCCACGCGTGCGTCGTGATCGTCGACAAGCCGGATGGCACCAGCGAAGAAGTGCGTACCTGCATCACGGGGGCGAACTTTTTCCACGGCAAAACCATCCGCACGATCGAAGGTCATGCGAAGCGCAACGAAGCAGGCGAGGTCGTCGAACTGTCGCCGATCCAGCAGAAGTTTCTCGAACATTTCAGTTTTCAGTGCGGCTACTGCACGCCCGGGTTCGTCAATGCGGCGACCGTGCTGATCGAACGTCTGAAGCGTCAGCCGATTGCCAAAGACAAAGTCGAGCAAACCATCACCGAAGCGCTGAACGACCATATCTGCCGTTGCACGGGCTACGTGCGCTACTACGAAGCCGTGAAAGAAGTCGTGATGACCACGCCCGGCCTCGTAAAGGACGCCCCGAAGCAAGCACTCGTGGGAGGCGCCGCATGATGCGCCGCTCGATGAATGTGTATCGCGCGCTGCTGCTGCTCGGTACGGCTGCTTTGCTCAGTGCCTGCGGCCAACACGACGACTCCGCTGCCGCGATGCAGGCCGCCGCCGCAGCGGGCCCGCAATCCACCGCGGCCGATCCGCTCGCGCGCGGCCGCTACCTCGTCAAAGCCGCCGACTGCGCCGCCTGCCACACCACGGCGGATGGCGCGCCGTTCGCCGGCGGCGTGAAGCTGGCTTCGCCGTTCGGCACCTTCTACGGCACCAACATCACGCCGGACAAGGATCACGGCATCGGCGACTGGAGTGCGGACGACCTCTACAAGGCGCTGCACGACGGCGTCACGCCGACCAAACAGCTGTACCCCGCCATGCCGTACACGTCCTACCGTCAGCTGTCGCGCGCGGATAGCGATGCCATCTACGCGTATCTGATGGCGCAGAAACCGGCAGCGGTAGCGAACCATGAACCCGAACTGTCGTTTCCGTTCAACATGCGGTTTGGCGTGCGCTTCTGGGACTGGATGTTCCTGACGGACACATTGCCGGACGCATCGAAAGCGCCGTCTCCCAACGGAACTTCCTCCGGAGCGCCTTCCAATGGAACGTCCCCCAAGGGAACGTCCTTCGCGGCCTCCGCGGACTGGAATCGCGGACGCTATCTGGTGAACGCGCTTGGCCATTGCGCCGAATGCCACACCCCGCGCGGCAAGTTCGGCCAGCTCGATGGCGCGAAGCCGCTGACGGGCGCGGCGCTCGGCCGGATCGCCGCGCCGGACATCACGCCGCATGGGTTGGCGGCGCGTGGCTGGACGGCCGCTGACCTGCAGACGTTCTTCGCTACCGGCATTGCGCCGCAAGGTTCGGCGTTCGGCGAGATGTATCCGGTCGTGCATCTGAGCACGCAGTACCTGACCCATGACGATCTGCGCGCGATGTCGACGTATCTGCTCGGCGACCCGGCGCCGGCGCCGCAACCGTTGCAGTCGATTTCCGCCGATGCCGCGCAACTCGAGGCGGGGCGCAATGTGTATCTCGCGGTGTGTGCCGGCTGTCACGGTCCTGGCGGTGAGGGCAAGCCGCACGTCGCGGTGCCGATGCATGCCAACTCGACGGTGCGTCAAAGCGATGCGCACAACCTGATCGTGGCGATGCTCGACGGCATTGGTGCGCAGGATTTTCCGGGCCTCGAGCGGATGCAGGACATGCCGGGATTCGCAACGCAACTCAGCGACACGGAACTCGCGCAGCTCGCGAATTATCTGCGCGCGACGTACGGCGGCCAATCTGCCGACGTGACGGCCGACGCGGTGAAGGCACTGCGTTAAAGCGTGTCACGCGCTGGGCGCTGCAAGTCTGGCGTCAAGTGTGAGGTAAGGAAGAGCCGGTGCCCTCCAGGGCACCGGTTTTTTTATGCGCGGGCGGCGAGGCGGAATATCGTCAGGTGCCAGTCGCGCGCGAGATGGGCGAGAGGGACGCTGACGATTTGCGCTTGTGAAGGCTGGGTCATCGTGCCTGCTGTGAATGGCGCGCAATGAACTCGCACGCACCGGTCTGCTCAAACAGTATCGCGCCGTTGCCGCCTGGCGGCGCGGCCTACGTTTCGCCGTAGACCAATCGGATTCCCTTCACGGAGATTTCATGAATAATCTCGCGACGCAAACTCTTCCTCATCATAGTTCTCCCCATTCTCTGAATGCGCCGCCTGCCTGCGTGCAAGCCACGGTCAGCAAGGTGTTCCTCAGCCCGGAATTTCACCATACCGCCGATCATCAGCAATTCGTCATCAAGATCGACACGGTCGTGAAGTTCGAGGGCGGCACGCAGAATCTCGTCGGCACGGAAGTATTCGTGGCCGTGCGCTTCGGCGACAGCGAAGGGCTCGCGCAGCCAATCCCCGGACTGCAGGTGGGGCAACCGATCGAAGTGCAAGGCGAATACATCTCCGAGGCCAGCGCCTATCCAACCGCCGATAACAACAACCCCGTTCTACCCGTGCTGCACTTCACGCATCATCCGGTCGGCTACGTGAAGTATCAAGGCCACACTTACAGCTAGTCGGCTGCTGTCTTATCGAGCGGAATGGGCAGAGGCCCGTCCGCTCACCAACGTATTTTTCCCTCTACGCTCAGCGCTGCGGCGCCCGGCGATTCAAGTTTTGGCGGCGTTTTGCCGTTAAAGCAAACGTTATCGTCCGGTTCTCCGGCGGCGCAGCCGTTTACGGTTTTTTTGCGCCAGACTGGTTGCACACACAACCGTGTCCGCAACACCCGCAAGTAAGGTTTGTATCAGATTGTGTGTGGCAAGCCGTTTTTTGCAAAACGCACTTTACAATTCCGCGTGAATTTTAATCGGCAATCTGGCCCTTTTCGCGGAAGATCGCCTGTTATCGAGCATTAGGCATCAGGTGTCAGGCACAGGCAGCGCGGAAGGGATCGGGTTGGACGGCAGGGCATGGGTGAGCGTCGCACGAGGCGGCCTCGCTGTGTCGCGAAGAAAAGCGGCGCTTCGTAAGAATGCGCATATCGCACGCGACCAGGCATCACTCATCCCGCCAATAAAAAGCAGGAGTCGAACATGGTGGGAAAGCGTTTCGACAGAACGATGATGGCCAGTCTGGCCGGCGTGTGGGTCGCGCTGGCCGTCAGCGGTTGTGCGAATGTGGGGCAACAGGGCGCGCAGACCGGCGCGGCAGTGGGCGCATCGGGTACAACTGCCGCGTCCGCTGTGCCGGGGGCGGCCACGACGCCGGCTTCCAATGCGGTCGCAGGCACATCGGTTCTGCCAGTCGCTGACGACGGCACGCCGCTAAAAAAGGCGCCGCCTTTGGTGTATCGCGTCAAGCGTGGCGATACGTTGGCTCGCGTCGCGCAGCATCATCATTGCAGTGTCAGGCAGTTGCAGGCGTGGAACGGTCTCAAATCTTCCTCGCGCCTGAAGCCGGGGCAGGTGCTGCACGTCGCCTCGCCGGAGACGGTGCGGGCAGTCAATGCGGCCAACGCCGCTACAAAGGCCGCGGCGGCATCCGCGTCCGCTACTCCGCTGGCAGCGCAGCAGGCGTCGGCGGCAACCACGTCGCAGGCAATGGCGCAGTCCGCCCCATCCTCGCCCGCACTCAGCGCCGCCGAGGCGCGTGAAGTCGCACAGCAGACTTCCCGGCATGCGAATGGTGTGTCGCTGGCGTGGCCTGCGGGTGGCCGTGTAGTCGAAGCTTTCCAGCCGGGCGAGACGCGCGGTATCGAAATCGGCGGCAAGGCGGGCGATCCCGTGCGGGCTGCGGCCGACGGCAAGGTGATGTACGCCGGCACCGGTCTGAATAGCTATGGCAGTCTGATTATCGTCCAGCACAACAAGGACTTTCTGACCGCGTACTCGCATAACCGCAAGCTGCTGGTCAAAATCGGCGACACCGTGCGGCAAGGTCAACAGATTGCCGAGATGGGCGATGAAAACAACTCGCGCGTTTCCGTGGGCTTCGAGTTGCGCCGCGACGGCAAGCCGATCGATCCGATGCCGTATTTGCCGCAAGGCCGCGGCTAGACATTAGCCGGCGTTTTTTTCGCGACGTCTGAACAGGCGGCGATCCCGTTCAATCATTTGACGAGATCGCTGCCTTGTCACGTTCATGCGACCGGACCCGATATTGGCCAGATCGGCTAACGGGACTGCACGCTAAGCGACACTCCCGAGTGTCGCGAGAAAGTCCGCATACCTTGGCAGGGTGCGCCGAAGCACGCTGACCGGCTTTTCGCAGCCTCCACCGAGAACCTCCCGCAAAAGCTCACCTTTGTTTTATTCAGCAAAGCCAGGCAAATTCAAGAGATCGCGACTCACGGCGTTGCTGGATCGATCGATGAGCGGCGCAGCCAGCGCACACTATTACGAAACGAGCATAAATCACCTTGAAATAAGGTGTGGTTGTATTGGCTGGATTCGGAAAGCCTGGTAATCGTCGAGGACGCGTCGATTCAGTCCTCAACGCGACCTCGACCCGACGACACGTAAACGACCAGAATGCGCGCCCGGCAACGGTGAGCAAATTCGGGAGCCGAAAGCACAACCCACGCTGAACGCCATGCCGCTGCATTCAACCCGAGCGACGACGTTCGTGGAACCGCAACGAAGCCCAATGGAAGCCCAGCTGAACTCCACCGAACCTCAACAAAGCTCAACCGAAGTAACGTAGCCCCCGGCTACTTCGCTTCAATACCGCGCAGCAATTGCGAAACCTGGCCGTGGTGATGCAGGATCGCCGGATCGGCTTGCAGAAGTGGCAAGTAGCGCGGCAGGAACGCGTTGTCGGGCTGGTCGGGAGAAAAGAGGCCGGTGATGGCCTGGGCGGCGGCGAGCCGATCGGCGGCCTCCGCT
Source organism: Paraburkholderia caffeinilytica (assembly GCF_046030355.1). Taxonomy (GTDB): domain Bacteria; phylum Pseudomonadota; class Gammaproteobacteria; order Burkholderiales; family Burkholderiaceae; genus Paraburkholderia; species Paraburkholderia caffeinilytica_B. Next base: position 113,995 of record NZ_JAQQCQ010000020.1, on the reverse strand, counting down.
TCCTTGTCGTCGAGAATCTCGTCGACGTTGGCGATGACCGTGGAGAGCGGCGTGAGCCAGCGGAACGCCGAGCCGTTGATGAGCACTTGCAGGAAGGCCGCGGGCGTCACCGGGCCGAATTCCTTTTCGTACACCGCGCGCTCGTGATCGAGAATCGACTTATGCAGCGCCAGCAGCGGTCTGCGAATTTCCGAGAGGAATTGAATGCATTGCTGGTCGTTCATCGTGCCGCTCCTTCGGATAATCATGCCGGATCAGGCCGGGCGATCGGGTCAAGTCAGATCCATGCTAACAAAATCGCTCGAAGATGCATCAATAAGATTGATGCGCGTACGCAAAGCGGGGCGGATCAAGCCAATGCCGCAATGGTAACGCATTGATTCGAATCTGATTTCGCGTCCAGTGACGATGGCAGCGAGGTCTTTTCCGCTGGCTGGCTACGCCTGCGGACATGTCCGCGTACCGGCGAACTTCTTCATCCACGACTACAATTTGCGGGTCTCTTCCAGCGCACTCGCGCTGCGCATCAACAATAAACCCCACCCGGAGCCGCCCATGACAACGTTCAACATCAACGGCCAGACCCATACTGTCGACGCACCCCCCGACATGCCCCTGTTGTGGGTCTTACGCGACCTCGTCGGTTTGACCGGCACCAAGTTCGGTTGCGGTATTGCTCAATGCGGCGCATGCACCGTGCATCTCGACGGCGTGGCGGTGCGTTCGTGCGTGCTGCCGGCGGCGGCTGTCGGCGACAGGAAAATCACCACCATCGAAGCGGTCGGCAGCACGCCGGCCGGGCAGAAGGTGCAGCAGGCATGGCGTCAGCTTGACGTCGTGCAATGCGGCTACTGTCAGTCAGGGCAGGTGATGTCGGCGGCCTCGCTGATCGCGAGCAATCCCGATCCGACCGATGCGGATATCGACGCCGCCATGGCCGGCAATATCTGCCGCTGTGGGACATACAACCGCATCCGCGCGGCGATCAAGCAAGCCGCGAAGGGAGCCTGACATGTCCCAGGGATTGCTCGATGCGCAAAACGGCACGCAGCCGTCAAAGGGCGGCATCTCGCGCCGCACGTTCCTTAAATTCGGCGTCACGATAGGCGCGGCAACCGGCGGCGGCTTGCTGCTCGGCTTCAGCATGCCGGCCGTCAGTCAGGACCAGAAGGCCGGCAAATCCGTGATTGGCGGCGACGGCAATGAAGCGCCGCAAAGCGGCGTGTTCGCACCGAACGCCTTCATCCAGATCGACACGGCAGGCAAAGTCACGCTGGTGATTCCCAAGGTCGAAATGGGCCAGGGGATCTACACGTCGATTCCGATGCTGATCGCCGAAGAGCTCGAAGTGCCGCTCGACTCGGTCATCCTCGACCATGCGCCGCCGAACGAAAAACTCTTCATGGACCCGCTGCTAGGCGGCCAGCTCACCGGCGGTTCGACGTCGATCCGCTATGCGTGGGAGCCGATGCGCAAGGCGGGCGCCACCGCCCGCGTGCTGCTTATCAGCGCCGCCGCGCAGCAATGGCAGGTCGATCCGGCAAGCTGTCATGCGCAGGCCGGGCAGGTGATTCACGCGGCGAGCAATCGCAGCGTCGGCTACGGTCAGTTGGTGAACGCTGCCGCCGGATTGCCCGCGCCGCAGAACGTCAAGTTGAAAGACCCGAAGGATTTCAAGCTGATCGGCACGCCGGCCCGGCGCCTCGATTCGCCCGAAAAGGTCGACGGCACGGCGATGTTCGGACTGGACGTGCGTGTGCCCGACATGGTCTACGCGGCGATCGCGAATTGCCCGGTGTTTGGCGGCACGCTCGCGAGCGTCGACGATACCAACGCGAAGAAGATTCCCGGCGTGCGCCAGGTCGTCAAGCTCGATAACGCGGTTGCCGTGATCGGCGATCACACGTGGGCCGCCAAACGCGGTGTGCAGGCGCTCGATATCAAATGGAACGAAGGCGCGGGCGCGAAGATCGGCATGAAACAGATCGTCGACGATCTCGCCAGTGCGTCGCAGCGCAATGGTGCGGTGGCGCGTAAAGACGGCGACGTGAACAACGCGTTTTCAAACGCGAAGACCCGCGTCGACGCCGTGTATCAGCAGCCGTTCCTCGCGCACGCCACGATGGAGCCGATCAACTGCACGGTGCACGTGCGGCCCGACGGTTGCGATGTCTGGCTCGGCTCGCAGGTGCCGACGCGGGTGGTGGATGCCGCGGTTGCGGTCACGGGTTTGCCGGCTGACAAGATCGTCGTGCACAACCATCTGATTGGCGGCGGCTTCGGCCGGCGGCTCGAATTCGACATGGTCACGCAGGCGGTCAAGATCGGCAAGCAGGTCGCGACGCCGGTGAAGGTGCTGTGGACGCGCGAAGAAGACATCCAGCACGACATGTACCGGCCGTACTACTACGACAGGATCTCGGCGGGCCTCGACGCGAACGGCAAGCCGATCGCGTGGCAGCACCGGATTGCCGGCTCGTCGGTGATGGCGCGTTTTGCCCCGCCTGCTTTCCAGCACGGGCTCGACCCCGATGCCGTGGAAGTGGCTGCCGACCTGCCGTATGACCTGCCGAATCAACTGGTCGACTATGTGCGCCAGGAACCGCATGCTGTTCCCACCGCCTTCTGGCGCGGCGTGGGGCCAACGCGCGGCACCTTCGTGGTCGAGAGTTTCATCGACGAACTCGCCGCGCAGGCGAAAGTCGATCCGGTGAAATACCGCCAGGATCTGCTGGGCAAAACGCCGCGCGCGCTGAATGTGCTCAATACCGCCACGCAGGCGGCGAACTGGGGCAGTGCGGTGCCCAAGGGGCAAGGGCGCGGCGTGTCGGTGATGCACGCGTTCGGCAGCTTCTTTTCGATGGTGGTCGACGTAGCAGTCGATCAGGGCGAGGTGGCCGTGAAGCGGGTGGTGTGCGCAGTCGATTGCGGGATGGTCGTGAATCCGAACACGATCGAAGCGCAGGTGCAGGGCGGCATCATCTTCGGCATCACGGCGGCGCTCTATAGCGAGATCACGATCAAGGACGGCCGCGTGGAGCAGAACAATTTCACCGATTACCGGATGCTGCGGATCGATCAAACGCCGCCTATCGAGGTGCATATCGTGAAGAGCAGCGAGGCGCCCGGCGGCATCGGCGAGCCTGGCACGGCGGCGCTCGCGCCGGCGCTGACGAACGCGATTTACGCGGCCACCGGCAAGCGGCTGCGGCAATTGCCGGTCGGCAGCCAACTGCAAACCGCGTGACGGGAGCCCGACATGAACAACACACTCAAGGGTTTTGGTGCGGCGCTGTGCGTGGCGTTGCCGTTTCTGACGCAAGCGCCGGTACACGCGGCGGATCAGGCGCTGGTGCAGCGCGGCGCCTATCTGGCGAAGGTCGGCGATTGCGTTGCCTGCCATACGGCGCCAAAGGGCAAACCGTTCGCGGGCGGCCTGCCGATGACCACGCCGATGGGCCAGATCTACACCACCAACATCACGCCGGATCAGCAAACCGGCATCGGCAATTACACGGAGGAGGACTTTGCGAAAGCGATGCGTGAAGGCGTTGCGAAAGACGGCCATAACCTGTATCCGGCGATGCCGTATCCGTCCTATGCGAAGGTCAACGACGACGACATGAAAGCGCTGTACGCGTACTTCATGAGCGGCGTTGCGCCGGTGCAGCAGGCGAACCGCGAGCCGGACATCCAGTGGCCGTTGAACATGCGCTGGCCGTTGAAGTTCTGGAACATGGTCTTCCTGGAGAAGGGTGTCTATCAGGACAAACCGGGCAAGGATATCGCGTGGAATCGAGGTGCGTATCTGATCCAGGGGCTGGGACACTGCGGCTCGTGCCACACGCCGCGCGGCATCGCGTTCCAGGAGAAGGCGCTGGATGAAAGCGGCAGCGCGTTCCTGACCGGCGGCCTGCTCGACGGCTGGTTCGCGGCCAACCTGACCGGTGAGCACAACGTCGGCCTGGGCCGCTGGAACGATCAGGATCTGCAGGCGTTCCTGAAGACCGGCGCCAATCGCCATGCATCGGCATTCGGTTCGATGACCAGCGTGATCAACAACAGCACGCAGGGCATGAACGATGCCGACATCGCCGCGATGTCCACGTACCTGAAGTCGTTACCGCCGGCGGGCGGCAACGGTGCGCAGCCCTATACGTACGACCCGCAAGCGACGAAGGTTTCGCTGAACCGTCCCGCGAACGATGCCGGTGCGCGAGTTTATACGGCGTATTGCATGCACTGTCATGGTGTCGATGGACGTGGTTTTGCGCCGATGCTCGCACCACTGGCCGGGAATCCGAACGTGCTGGAGAAGGATCCGTCGTCGCTGATCAACGTCACGTTGAACGGTACGGAGGATCTGGTCATTGGCGGTATTCCCGCGCCGTATCCGATGCCGAAGTACGCGCCGGTGCTCAATGACCAGCAGATCGCCGATGTGCTGACTTTCGTGCGAAGCGGGTGGAATAACGGTGGGTCGGCAGTCGCTGCGGCTGATGTAGCGAAGTTACGCAAGTCGACGCAGGCGGCGAAGTAGTCAAATCGCTGTCTGTGGCAATAAAAAACGGCAACCGTTTCATTCACCGGTTGCCGTTTTTTTTACGAATGCGTGTGAGCGCCGCCAGGCGTTTTGGGAGGCGTTCAGTGCCGCCGGGAACAGCCGCGAGCAAGTCACCGGTGCTGCCCAACCTTTTGCCGCTTCTCCAGCACCCGCGCATACCACGTCAACGGGAAACACATCGCGAAGTAAATCATCGCGACCATGCCGTAGATCGGAAACGGGCGGAATGCGGCGTTCGTAATCATCGTGCCGGTCTTGGTCAATTCCGTGAAGCCGATGATCGACGCGAGCGCGGTGCTCTTCACCACCTGCACGAGGAAGCCGACCGTCGGCGCCACGGCGATTTTCAGCGCCTGCGGCCAGATGATGTAGCGCAGTTGCTGGCTGAACGTCATGCCGAGACTCGCCCCCGCGGCCCACTGGCCACGCGGCACGGCCTCTACGCAACCCCGCCAGATATCCACCAGATACGCGCTGGTATAAAGCGTCAGCGTGACGGCTGCCGCCACCCACGGCGAGACGTCGACACCCAGCAACGGCAGGCCGAAGAATGCCAGAAACAACTGCATCAGCAACGGCGTGCCCTGAAACACTTCCACATACACCACAACGATCCGCCGCAGCCACGGCAACGGCGATACGCGCATGGCGAGCAGGATCAGCCCGACAATGCCGCCGCCAACGAACGCGATCAGCGACAACAGCACCGTCCAGCGGGCGGCGAGCAACAGATTGCGGGCGATGTCCCACAGCGTGAATTCGACCATGATCAACGCTCCGTCGGCAGAGTGCGGGCGGCGCGCCACATCAGGCGGGTGCGCCAGTTACGCGGCGCACTGTCGCTGCCGCCGCCGCGCGCCACGCGGCCCGCGAAGAGGCCGCGGCCGAGCCGGTTCATGAGTTGCCGCAACACGATCGACAACGCCAGATACGTCGCGGTGATGATCAGGTAGCTCTCGAACGAGCGGAAATTGCGCGACTGGATGAAGTTGGCCGCATAGGTCAGATCGGGCACGGAGATCTGCGAGACCACCGCCGACCCGAGCATCACGATCAGCACCTGGCTCAGCAACGCGGGAAACACATTGGCGATTGCCTGCGGCAGCACGACGTAACGAAACACCTGCCGTCCGTGCAGGCCGAGTGCTTGCGCCGCCTGCACCTGGCCGCGCGAAATCGAGTCGATACCGGCGCGCACGATTTCAATCGCGTACGCGCCGAGATTGACGGTCATCGCGAGAATGGCGGCCTGCACCTCGTCGATATGAATGCCGAGGCTCGGCAAGCCGAAGAAGATGAAGAACAGTTGCACGATGAAGGGCGTATTGCGGATCAATTCGACGTAAGCCGCGATCACCCAGCGTGCCCACTTCGGCCCGGCCACCGCGATGCTCGCGCCGCCAATGCCGACCAGGCCGCCGAGCAAGGTGGACACGGCGGTCAGCCCTAGCGTGACGGCGACGCCGCGCGCGAGCAACCCCGCATAGAGGCCGAAGCCGCTGAAATCGAACGCATAGGTCATGGCGTGGCGCTCATCGTGAGGTCAAACTCCGGCGCGGACGCCCGCAGGAAGTCCCCTTGGAGGTGCCCGGAGGAACGCCCCTTGGGGACCGGCTCGGCCAGTCCGCGCAAAAAAAGTTCAGAGGTCGGCCGGCAGCGGCGCACGCAGCCACTTCTGCGAAATGGCGTTCATGGTGCCGTCCTTGCGGGCCTTGGCAATCGTTTCGTCGACTTTCTGCTTCAGACGCGGCTCGTTCTTGTTCAAACCGACATGGTCCGGCGAGCTGAACAGCGAGAACTTCTGCTCGGGATCGTTCGCCGGATGACGCGCAAGAATGGTTGCGCCGACGTCGTTGCCGACTACCATCAACTGTACCTGACCAGAAAGAAACGCCGAAATTGCGCCGTTAGGATCGTCGAACCTTTTGATGGTCGCGCTGGGCGGGGCGATTTTTGTCACGCTCAGGTCTTCCAGCGTGCCGCGCGCAACCGAAATCGACTTGCCGGCGAGGTCGGCGGCGCCCTTCACGGTCAGCGTTTTCGGGCCGAAGACGGCGAGGTAGTAGGGGGCGTAGGGCTGCGAGAAGTCGATCACCTTTTCGCGTTCCGGCGTCTGGCCGACTGAAAGCAGCATGTCAGCCTTGTGGTCGGCGAGATAGGCCATGCGGTTGTCGCCGGTTACCTGGACGAGTTCGACCTTCGCGTTCAGCGCCTTGCCGATCAGATTGGCGACGTCGATGTCGTAGCCCATCGGCTTCATGTCCGGGCCAATCGAGCCGAACGGCGGGTAGTCCTCGAATACGCCGATCCGCACCGTGCCGGACTTGGCGATGTTGTCGAGCGCATCGGCATGCGCAGCAGACGAAAACGCGCACAGCGCGCCGAGGCCGGTGAAGGCGAGTGTCGCGGCCAGGGTGGCGACGACGCGGCGTGCGTTCGATTGAGCAACTTGGGGCTGATTCATGGTCTTTCCTGTCGAAAACTCGGTATTGGAATGGGTTTCGGTGAACGCTTCGGCGGCGTGCTTCGGTAGCGTAGCTCGGTGGCGTACTTTAACGGCGCACCTCAGTGTGTTTTTCAGTGGCGTGCCCCGGTGGCGTTCTTCAGTGACACGTTTCAATGCGCTGCGCGGGCGGCGATCAGTTTGCACGCGTGCGGCGGCAATTCCGCGAATACCGGCATGCCGAGCGTCAGCCCCGGCGTTTCGCGCGGCGTGGTCGCGGCCGTCAGCGTGAAACCGGCGCAATCGATCGTGGCTTCGAGCGACGCCCCCACGTCGCGGATAAAAGTCACCGTGCCCGCGAGCCGGTTCTGCCCGGCATCGCCGGACGCGGTTTTGACGCAGACGTCCTCCGGCCGGATCAGCAGACGGATATCGCTGTTGGACTCCGGCATCCGCGCCGGTTGCGCGACCGCGATACGCCGGCCGCCCGGCAGATTGACGCTACCCGCGCCGTCGTAAGTAACCGGCAGAATGTTGCCGAGCCCGATGAAGTCGGCGACGAATTCGCTGACCGGATCACGATAAATATCGAGCGGCTTGCCCACCTGTGCAATCCGGCCTTTCTCCATCACGACGATTTCGTCGGCCATTGTCATCGCTTCGCGCTGGTCGTGCGTGACCATGATCGTCGTGATGCCGAGACGCTGTTGCAGCAGGCGGATTTCGACCTGCATCGCTTCGCGCAGCTTGGCGTCGAGCGCGGAGAGCGGTTCGTCGAGCAGCAGCAGTTTCGGTTGCGAGGCGATCGCGCGCGCAATTGCCACGCGTTGCCGCTGGCCGCCGGAGAGTTGCGTGACCGGCCGGTTCGCCATGTGCGGCAACTGGATCAGCTCCAGCAATTCAGTCACTCGGCGCGCTTGCGCCTCTTTCGCGGTCTTGCGCAGCTTGAGCGGATACGCGACGTTCTGCGCCACCGTCATATGTGGAAACAGCGCGAGCGACTGGAACACCATGCCGAAGTCGCGCTGATTCGCCGGCAGATGCGTGATGTCGCGGCCGGCAAAATTGATACTGCCTGCGCTCGGCGTTTCCAGCCCGGCGATCATCCGCAGCAGCGTGGTCTTGCCGCAGCCGGACGGCCCGAGAAAGCACACCAGCTTGCCGTCGGGCACGCTCAGATCGACGCTGTCGACGGCATAGGCCGCATTGAAGCGCTTGGTCACGGCCTGCAAGGTCAGATGGGTCATCGAATGCTCCAGCAAAAAGGCATCAGCGCAGCGCGAATCGAGAGCGCGATCAAAGCGCCACCCCTTCATCGCCGATCAGCTTTTCGAGCAGCCAGATCAGCGCGAAGTCGATCGCGACGATGAATACGGCGAAACAGAACACGGTCGGATCGAGCGACGACACCGTGCGGCTGTAAAGCCACACCGGCAGCGTCATCGTGTCGATGCCGTACAGGAAGAAGGTCACCGTGAATTCGTTGAACGAGACGATGAACGCGAACAGCATGCCGGCGAGAATGCCGGGACGCATCAGCGGCAGGATCACGTCGATCAGCGCGCGAGTCGGGCTTGCGCCCATCACGCAGGCGGCTTCTTCGAACTCCGGGCCGATCGAGGCCACCGACGCCGCGCAATTTTTCACCGTGAACGGCAGCGCCAGAATCACGTGCGCGATGATCAGACGGAATACGCCGAGTTCAATTGGCAGCACGTTGAACACCAGCAGCAGCGACAGACCGAGCATCACCAGCGGATAGACGAGCGGTAACGCCACCAGTTGTTCAACCGCCGGTTTGCCGCGAAAACGGTAGCGGCTCAGCGCGTAGGCGGCGGGCACCGAGACGAGCGTGGCGATGAGCATCGTCGAGAGCGCGACGATCAGGCTTGTGCTGAGCGCGGCGCCCATCGAGAGGGAGTCGCTCGCGTCCGGCGAGACGAAGCTATGCCATGCCGCGCGGTACCAGTGCAGGCCGTAGGCGTGCGGCGGGAATTCGAGCGTATCGGCTGCGCTGAACGACATCGTGATCATCGTCAGGATCGGCAGCGCGGCGAGAAACAGCACGATGGCCGCGAGTAGCGCGGTGGCCTTGCCGAGCTGGCCGGGCATGGTGGTCGGCAAACGTGGCAAACGCGGCAGGCGTGGCGAACGTGGTGAGCGCGGCGGGTGCGTCAGGGGAGTCTGGATCGGCGTGCTCATGCGTGAGGCTCCTCGGCGAGACGTTGCGTGCGGCGCACGAGGCGCTGGGACAGCGCCATCACGGTGAGCGTCGCGACCATCAATACGACGCCCGATGCGGACGCGGCCGGCCAGTTCAGCAGGGGCGCGACCTGGTCGTGGACCAGCACGGCGAGCATCGGCACACGGCGTCCACCGAGCAGCAGGGGCACGGCGAAGGCGCTGGCGTTGTACGCGAACACGAGCAACGCGCCGGACACGAGCCCCGGCATGGCAAGCGGCAGCAACACATGACGCAGCGTCTGCCAGCGCGTCGCACCGAGCGTGGCCGCAGCTTCTTCATACGAACTCGAGACCGCGCGCATCGCACTCGACAACGGCAGCACGGCGAGCGGAAACGCCGTCTGAATCAGGCCGAGCAACACGCCGTGTTCGCGATACAGCCACATCACCGGACGGTCGACGAGGCCACTGCCGAGCAGCGCGTGATTGAGCAGGCCGGCCGGCCCGAGAATGATCAGCCAGCCATAGCCTTGCAGCAGCAGATTGACGAGCAAAGGCAGCAGCACGCCTGCGAGCAACAGCCGCCGCGCCAGCCGCGACTTGGTGCGCGCCATCGCCAGCGCGACGGGAATCGCCAGCAGCACGGCGCAGACCATGCTTTGAAATGCGAGCTTCAACGTGAGCCACAGCGACTTCAGGAAATAACCGTCGAGCAGATCGGCGTAGTTCTGCAACGTGAAGCCGTGCCATTCATTGCCTTGGGTGCCGAAGCTCATGCGCAGCACGACGAGCGCGGCCGCACCGAGTATGGCGAGAAACAGCAGGATGGGCGCGAGCAGAAGCCAGGGGCGCGCTTTCGCGAGCGCGGAAGACGCCTGCTCGTCCGGTGCGCGGGATGCGGCGCCGGGCGAGCCGGAAGCCGCGCCCGGCGCATCGGGTGACGCATCACCTGACGTAGACGAAGCACGCCGCGAAAAGCGCGCGAGCATCGCGGTCATGCCGAGAAAATTTCGGTGTAGCGCTTGATCCACGCCGGCTGCACGACGGCGAGCGCCTTGTCGTCATGCAGGATCGCTTTCTCGGCGATCTGCTGCGGGCTCGGCACGAAGGCGCGGCTCTCGGCGGGAATCACCGCTTTCGAATTGACCGGGCCGTTCAGCACGTCGGCAGCCATGCGGCCTTGCACGCCGGCATCGAGCGAATGGTTGATAAAGGCGTGGATCAGATCGCTGTCGGCGGGATGCGCCTTCGGGATCACCGTGAACATCAGCTGCGTGGCGAAGCCTTCCTTCATGCCGTAGGTCACGCCCATCTTGTACTCGGGCTTGCGAATCTGGTCGGGGAAAAAAGCCGGCGAATAGATCCCGCCGATATCGAGCGAACCCGTGCGGAACAGATCGGCCACCTGGTTCGGGTTCTCGCCCAGCGTCATCACGTGATCTTTCAACTGTATCAGCTTCTTGAAGCCCGGCTCGATGTTCTGCTGCGAGCCGCCATTCATTTTCGCGGCGATGATCGCGAGGTCCACCGCTTCGGCCCATTCGGGCGGCGGCAGAAACAGGCGTCCGGCGTACTTCGGGTCCCACAGGGCTTCGTACGAAGACGGCGCCGTCTTGACCGTCGACGTGTTGTAGATCAACCCGTCCGACCACAACAGATAACCGATGCCAAAGCCGTTCGCGCCCGTGCGATATTGCGGCGCGACTTCCTTCAGGTTCGGCAGCTTGTCGAGATCGGGTTTCATCAGCAGACCGGCATCGCCGAGACCCGCCGCGCCGACGCCGGCCAGCGTGATGACGTCGTATGTGGGGCGATCGCCCGCGGCCTTGACCTTGGCGACCATGCCGGAGGTGCCGTCGGCGCGGTCGGCGATCACCTTCGCGCCGGTCTTCGCCGTGAACGTGGCGGCGATGTTACGCAAGGCGGCGGCGCCGGTGTCGTCCGACCAGGTCAGCAAGCGCAATGTCTTGCCGGAAAAGTTGTGCTCCTGTGCCCGCACGTTGATGAACGGCATCGGCAAGGTGGAAGCCGCGAGTGCGGCGCCGATCGTTTTGATGGCCTGCCTTCTACCCCGTTTGATCTCTTGCATGGCGGTCTCCTGTGTTGAACGCCTGTTGCGTGGTGATATTCGCTTTGACCGCTGCCGCTGCATCGCCCATTCGCGCTGCCTGTCGTACCCAACCCCATGTACCCAACCCCACGCGATACCGGATGTGTCGCGTGTTGATGCACTCTAGGTTTGCCAAAATCCTCCAACAAACGAAATATGCGCATGGAGCGCATGACGGAATCTCATGGCCTGGTTGTCGTGCGACGCTAGCGGCGGTTTTGCTGCGATCCGTGGGAACGCCAATCCAGTGGCGTATCGGGGTTAACATCCATGATTTTTTTGCGCGGGCGGGCTGGCGGGAGGTATGAGGAAAGCTCGGTTCTGGTGCGGTATCCGGCGGGTATTGCCCCGAGTTGGTGCGAGCGAATGGGTTCAGACCGGAATTGACAGACAGGTCATGAGCGGAATGCATGCCTATTTGCCCGCGTACAACGCGTGCGTATCATTCTGATCGCGTATCCTGTCGCCTCAAGGGGCGTGATGGCATGCAACGCTGCACGCCCGGGCAATGATTTTTCCTGATCCTGGACTACCCTGATGCGACGTCTCCCGCCGCTCAATGCGCTGCAGATTTTCGAAACCGTCGCGCGGCATCGCAGCTTCACGCGCGCCGCCGACCACCTATGTCTGACGCAGGGCGCGGTCAGCCGGCAAATCATCGCGCTCGAGGACTATTACAAGTTTCCGCTTTTCAAACGCCACGCGAAAGGCCTGACGCTGACCGCCGAAGGCGAATTGCTGCTGCCGGCCGTGAAGGAGAGCTTCGCGCGTATCGAAGAGATATCGCTGCGTCTCACGCGTCAGCGCACCGATCTCGCGCTGAAAGTGCCGACCTGCGTGATGCGCTGGATGTTGCCGAAGATCATGCGTTTCCAGTCCGAGTATCCCGAGCTGCACGTCCAGATCACCACCACCTGGCAGCACGACGTCGACTTCCAGCTCGAGCCGTTCGACGCCGCGATCATCTATGGATCGTCACCGGGCGCGGATGTGCAGGCGGTGCCGTTATTCGAGGAGCGTTTGACGCCGGTGTGCGCGCCGGATCTGCTGAAAGACAAACCGTTGGACTCGGTGGCGGACCTGGCGCGCCACACGCTGCTGCATCCGACGCGCGATCATCGCGACTGGAAGATGTGGCTCGCCAAGGTGACCGAGGCCGATGCCGCGAATGCACAGGGCGTCGACGCCGAACATGGCCCGAGCTTCGACACGCTCGACATGGCGACCAACGCCGCGTTGCAGGGCTTCGGCGTCGCCATCAGCGATCTTGCCCTGATCGACGAAGACGTCGCGGCCAAGCGTCTCGTGCGGCCATTCGATACGGTGCTCAAGACCGGCTGGCGCTATTACTTCGTGTATCCGGACTCAGTCGCGCATCAGCAGAAGCTGAATCTGTTTCGCGACTGGATTGCGGAGCATTGGGAGGAGTAGGCGGGAGTCGGCTGTTTGCGCAGCGCGCGGCCCCTGCCTGGGTGATGCCCGGAGTCACGGCGCGAAGGATAGAAACAGATACGCCGCGAACAGTGACAGATGCACGGCGCCTTGCAGGATCGTCGTGCGTCCGGTGCTCAGCGTCAGGGTGCCGACCACCAGCGTGAGCATCAGCAGCACGGTTTCCTTGCCGTCGATACCGAGTATGAGCGGCTGACCGGTCCACAAAAACACGGCGGCGACGGTCGGAATGGTCAGCCCGATACTGGCGAGCGCCGAGCCGAGCGCGAGATTCAGGCTGTTCTGCAAACGGTCGGCGCGCGCCGCGCGCACGGCGGCAAGTCCTTCAGGCAACAGCACCAGCGCGGCGATGATAATGCCGACCACCGCCGGCGGCGCGCCCGCGTTCTTCACGGCGGTTTCGACCACGGGCGAGAGCACCTTGGCCAGCAGCACGACGGCGACCAGGCACACCACCAGCAAGCCGCCGCTGGCCAGCGCAACGCCGACACTCGGCGGAGCGGCATGGACGTCCTCGTCGGGGACGCCGGCAAGAAAGTAGTCGCGATGCCGCACGGTCTGGACGAACACGAACACCCCGTACAGCACCAGCGACGACATCCCCGCGAACGCCAGTTGCGACGACGACAGAAGCGGGCCGGCGCTAGTCGTCGTGTAGTTCGGCATGACCAGCGTCAACACGGACAACGACGCGAGCACCGCCAGCGCGGCCGCCGCGCCGCGACTCTGAAAATCCTGCTCGCGATGCCGGATGCCGCCCACCAGCAGGCAAATGCCCACGATCCCGTTGCAGACGATCATCACGGCGGCGAATACGGTGTCGCGCGCAAGCCCGGCCTTTTCCGGACCGGACGTCAGCATGACCGAAACGATCAGCGCGACCTCGATCACCGTGACGGCCACCGCCAGCACCAGCGTGCCAAACGGCTCGCCGACCCGATGCGCGACCACTTCCGCGTGATGCACCGCGGTGAACACCGCTGCGCACAGCGCGACCCCGATCAGCGCGAGCAGCAGCCCGTTGCCCGGCAGGGCATACGCAACACCCAGCACGATCCAGGCGACGAAGGGCGCGGCGATGGTCCAACGGGGCAAAACGGTCGCGGGCGTGGTCATTCAGGGCTTCCTTTCATTGCGTGTTCTGGTTACTTGTATTGGACCGGTGCGACGCACGCGGACGAGCGCCAATGAGCGCCGATGAGACCCGAGGGCGAGCGCGAATGCTAAACCTTCCTGTCAATAACACGCTCTAACATATTAAATTATAAAGGATAATTAATAACGATCGAGGCACCGTCATTTCACGCTTCGGATTATGCCGACGCCGTGGCGAAAGCAGCCGGACAGGCAACGGCTGTTCTGAATCTGAAGGAGTGTGACGCGGGATCGCGCGGAGAATGCAGCGCGTTTTCGAGGGATGAAACGTCATCAGACCACCACCGCCGGGCTGACAGCTTCAGGGAAAGAACCGGATGTTTGGGTCCGGGCGCACCGTTTCGTGATGAAGCGATGCGCCCAGGTGCAGCGTTACAGCTAAAGCCGACCGCCGTGGCGGTTTACTGACCGACCGGACGGATCGACAGGGCGTTCTTGACCGACGTCACGCCCGGCACGGCTTGCGCGGCCTGGGTTGCCAGGTCGACTTGCGGCTGCTCAGGCACGGTGCCGGCCAGCGTCACTGCGCCGCTACGCGCGCGCACAGTGATGTTGGTCACGCTCAGGCCCTTGGTTTTCGACAGTGCGCCGCGCACTTTGCGTCCCAGTGCACGGTCCGCCTGCTTGACCGACTTGGCGCTAGGCGCGGACGAAGCAGCCGCCGGAGCCGCAGCGTCGCTGCTTTGCGCGTAGGCGTTGATGGATGCCAGAACGATCAGCGCACCGCCGACCATCTTGATTGCCTGGAATGCTTTCATTCAATTCTCTCCTTTTGTCATGAATACGACGGCCCACGGATGGGGCCGGTGTAGTGCACCAGCGGGTACTTCGGGATCAAATCTGGATGGTACGTTGCTGCGGGTCGTGCGATTTCTTGCAAACTGTAAGTTGATCAGGCACGTCTAAACGCACGCATGCCGGCAAGGGCTGTGCTGCAGGCCGGAAACACACGATACTCCAATTAGTGCCATGGTGAATGCGACGGTGCCAGGAAGTGAGGTTTTGGTACAACGAATGGGCCGATGAAGGCAGGCTGATGGCGCGCTACCGCTTGGTGCGGCGCGGGTTGCACGTCCGTTGGAGCGTCTGCTGCGCTGCCACGTCGCACATTGATCGAACCCTGCGCCCAGGCGCCTAACGACCCCCGGTCCGGATCGCATGCCAATTCAGCCGCTGTCTATTCTCCCCTTATCTCGTGACGATTTGCCGCTCGATACCGTCGCGCTGGCGCGTTTCATGATCGGCAAATATCTGGTGCACGATCTTCCTGAAGGCCGTATCAGCGGGCGGATCGTCGAAACCGAGGCGTATCCGCTCGGCGATTCGACCAGTCATGCGTTTCAGGGCCGCCGCGCGTATAACGGCTCGATGTTTCTCGCCCCCGGCCACGCTTATGTCCGGCTCACCTACGGGCTTTCATACATGCTGAATATGTCCGCCGAAGCGGAAGAGGTCGGCGCCGGCATTCTGCTGCGCGCCGTCGAGCCGCTGGAAGGCTTGCCCCTGATGGAAGCGCGGCGGCCAGGCGTGCCGCTGCGCGATCTCGCACGTGGTCCAGGCAGGCTCACCGTCGCCTTAGGCATCGATCAGTCGTTCGACGGCCGCGATCTTTGCACCGGGCGCGGCCTGTGGATCGGCGTGATCGAGATCGGCGACGTACCGATTGGCGTGACGACGCGAATTGGCTTGTCGCGCGAGATGCATCGGCCGTTAAGATTTTTCGAACCGGGCAGCGCGTTCGTCAGTGGGCCGCGAAAATTGCTGCTCCCGCCTCATGCCGGCGCGTTGTCGGGTGCGCAAATCTGACCATTGGCAACAGGCAATACGGAAAAATATGCTCAGCGGCGGGCGCATTGTCGAAATATCAGACAGAAAGGTTACGATCCCGACAATTATTACGGTAATGCGACGACATTGATGATGCGCAGCGGTAAATTTCGCCACATTCTTGCGATTTAAACAATTATCTATCTCGCAATTAAGGGTTTTCCCGTGATGATCGGGTGACTAGACTGAAATCACTCGCTTCTCACATGGTGTGGCAAGCGAAGCAAAAAAACCAGGTCTGGAGGTAAATCATCATGAAATCGCTCATCAAGGCAATCGCCATTGCAGCTGTTCTCGCCGCCCCGGTCGCTTCGTTCGCTCAATCGAGCGACCAGCCCGTGACCCGCGCGGAAGTCCGCAGTCAGTTGATCCAGCTTGAACAAGCGGGTTACAACCCGGCCGCCAGCAACGACACGAACTATCCGGGCGACATTCAAGCCGCCGAACGCCGTGTGCAGGCGCAGAACCCGGCCGTCGCGCAGACGCAGGAACCGGTCGCGGATACCAGTGGGTATGGTGGCGCGGTGAGCGGGTCGTCACAAGCGGGTGGCGTCGTGCAGCCGATGTCCGGCCCGAAGTCGGTTTATTTCGGTAACTAAGTTCGATGGCGGCCAGCGGGTCCCGCCGGCCCAATTAACCTGATCGAAACGGAACGTGCGCGACGCGGTTGAGCGCACGTTCTGCGATCAGCAGGCAGTCAGCGCGTTGATGCGGGTAGGGAAATGCGCGCTTTATGCGATGCGCATCGAGGAATGGTGTGCGTCGCCGTCTCACCACCATGCGGCTGTTTGTGATTGTTCATGCCGCCAGCCTGACCATGCCGCCGCGCCGCACCTGCTCGCGGTCCACAATTCAGGAACCTCCGCTGCCGCAAGGTAGCTTCGCCCAACCTTTTTCAAGGATTGGGCTTTTTTTGCTCCCTATTTCAACAGGATACGACGCCGCGAACGGCGGCGCGGCGGCGATAGGCTGCGAACTTCAGGGCCGCTCGCCGTGAATATAGAACTCGAGTTGCTGAATCGTGAATTGCTGCTCGGCGATGATGTTCTTCACCAAGTCACCGATCGATACCATGCCCACCAGCCGATCGTTTTCGATTACCGGCAAGTGGCGCATGCGCCGTTCGGTCATGAGGGCCATGCAATCGTCGGTGGTCTGGTCGGGACGGACAAAGCGCACGGCTTTGCTCATGATGTCGCGCACCGGCGTAGCCTTCGACGAACGGTCCATCAGGACGACTTTGCGCGCATAATCGCGCTCCGTAATGATTCCGGCGATGCTGTCGCCGTCCGTCACGACCAGTGCGCCGATACCTTTTTCGGCCATCAGCTTGATCGCCTCGTAGACGGAATCGTCGGCCCCGATGGTGAAGACGACGGTGTTGTTCGGTTTCGTTTTAAGAAGTTGTGCAACGCTTGTCATGGAGCGGCTCCGTTTCGCAGTGCAGCACGCCGATGCGGCGCGCTGTCGTGAGGGACAGGCCATTCCAGTATAGGCGCGACGCGCGCCCGAAGTACCTCGGGAATACCTGTGGCGTGCGCTGCGTTCAGTCTGATCTGGCGCGCGCGAGCGGCGCGCGGCCACAGCGGTTCCTTGTGCGGCGCATGGACATCCGGGTGCGTTGCGCCGATTAGCGGTAAACTCCCAGTCCATACCTTATCCCCGGGTTGATCGGGTTCATGTCAGCACCATTGTCCAACGCCATGCTCACGTCTCACGATCCGTCGCAAGCAGCAGACGGCGCAACCAGCGGCGAATGCGTCGTTCTCGACGCTACCGCCACGCTTCCCACGCGCTACGGCACGTTTACCTCCTACGTGTTTCGCGTGGCCGAAAGCGGCGCCGAACATCTCGCGCTCGTGATGGGCGACGTCGCCAACAAGTCGTCCGTGTTGACGCGTCTGCACTCCGAGTGTCTGACGGGCGACGTGCTCGGCTCGTATCGCTGCGATTGCGGCGAACAACTCGACCTGGCGCTGCGCTATATCGCGGCTGAAGGCTGTGGCGTGCTGCTGTATCTGCGCGGTCACGAAGGGCGCGGCATTGGCCTGTCGAACAAGATTCGCGCGTATGCGTTGCAGGAACAGGGCCGCGACACCGTCGAGGCCAATCTCGATCTCGGCTTGCCCGACGACTCGCGCGAATACGATTCGGCGGCGGGCATTTTGCGCACGCTTAAGGTCACCTCGGTGCGCCTGATGAGCAACAATCCGGAGAAATTCGACACGCTGTCGAAGCATGGCATTCCGGTATGCGAGCGGGTCGCGCTGGCGATTCCGATGCGCGAGGAAAACGAGCGCTATATCCGCACCAAACAGTTGAAGTTTGGTCACTACTTTGATGAAAACGAATAACCGGCGCAGGGGTGTCGGCCGCCTTTTGCAAACGGCGGCCGGCGTTGCGGCGGCGGTTTCGTCAAGGTGACGCGGCGTTGTCGCGCCGGTTTCGTCAAAGCAGTGCGGCTTTATCGCGGCAGGTTTTCGCGGTATTGACGACGCCGCGGCGCAGGTCTTCAGCGTATTTTCGGCGTGGCTTAGGTGTGTCGGGCCGAGCTGGGTGGGGCCCGCCGAATCGATTCGAACCGCGGCGGATCAGAACAAGCCGAAGTCGTCGTTGCTATCGGGAATTGCGTTGAGCACGTCCCGAAGCGCTTGCCAGCCTGTCAGTCCCGCAAGACTTGCCCGAATCGCCATCCGGTAGCGTGCGCTCGTGCTCGCGCGCGTCCGCGAGATTCGACGCGCCACGCTCTTCCGCGATTCCATCGATGCGCGCAGCAAAGGGCAGGTATGCATGCTATTTCTCCTGTTGCGCCCGCCGTTTAGCGGGCTTCGTCCGCGGCATGTGCTGTTGCTGTTGACGTTGCCGCGACGCGCGCCAGGATCGACGCAAACACGTCCGCTAGCGCGGTCGTGCCGAAGCGCCGCTCGCTGATCTCCCTTTCGACGTCGATACGGCCCGCGTTGTGCGCGTCGTACAGATCCGTGATGAGCCGCGCGTGGTGCTCGCCGAGTCCCGCGCCATGGAGCATGGCGGCCCATTCGCCGCGTGGCACTTCGTGGGCCGTGATCTGACGGTGCGTCAATGCACCGAGCGTGTGGGCAACATCCAAAGCGCTGACGCGCGTTTCACCTTCGATACTCACTATCCGTGGCGACACCTTCGCCGGTCTGTCGTCGAGCAACAGTTCGGCGGCCAGCAGTCCGACGTCCTGGGCGGCGACCGTCGGAAACAGCTTGTTCAACGGGTGATGCAGACTCGGCAGCACGCCCCTCGCGAGCGCGATCGGCAGCACGCGACCCCAGTTGTGCATGTGTTCCGCTGAACGCAGAAACGTCAACTGTGAGGCAATGGGCGCGAGTTTCGTTTCGAGGCTGTGAAACAGCGTCGTGATGCCGGTGCCGCTCGCGTGTTCCGCGCCGTAGTCGGACAGCGCGAGCACGCGTTGCGGCGGGTTGGCGCGCAATGCGTCCGCGCTCACGTCGATCATGCGGCGCATCGTGATTGCAGGGTCGGCGTCCGCGTGCGGCACTGGACACAATACCTGGACAGCGTATGCGCCTTCGATCGCGCGTGCGACCGAAGCGGGATCGAGCAGATCAGCGATGGCGATTTCACAGCCGATTTCCGCCAGCACGTCGCCTTGCTTACTGTGGCGCACGACCGCGCGCACTTCATGGCCCGCCCGGCGCAACGCCGCCGCGCTCACTCTGCCTACATTGCCTGCTGCTCCGAAGATCACAAACACGTCGAACTCCTTGCTGGGTCGCTATGTCGCCATCATAGGGAGACGTGGATCGGGAAACGCGCGGGCACGGATCGTCGTGCGCAGATTCGGATGATTGTTTTTCCTTGTGGCGACGCAGCATTGCTATCGAGGCGGTGCAAGCCAAGCGAAGGAGTGAAAAACGCAGCACAATGCACACACATTGGCCGCCATCTACGAGGGGAAACAATGAATGCCGTGACACCGATACCGCAGCCGCACAGCGGTTCCCGCATCGCGCTGCTCTCGAGCAAGTCGCTCGGCTGGCGAGGCTTCGGCGCGGAGCTGGTGAATGTGTCGGCGGGGCTGCACCGGATTCCCGCGCTCAAGCATCATCGCGTGGGCGTGCATGTCGGCGCGCCGGTCAAGGCGCGTTGCATGTGCAATGAGCGCCGTTACTCGCGGATTCAGGCGCATGGCGACGCGGATGTGATTCCCGCCGGCGTCGACGGGCAGTGGACCGATGAGGCCGCCTGCACGATTTTCAGCGTGTGGATCGGCGAGGATTTCGCGCAGCGGACTGTCGAGCAGTTGGAATTGAAGACGAGCGAAGCCCGGCTGCGTCCGCAGTTCCAGATGCGCGACCCGCGCTTTCAGCATCTGGCCTGGGCGTTGCGTGCGGAACTCGAAGCGGACGATGCGTCCGATCCGCTTTACGCCGAAAGCCTGTGTACGGCGATGGTGGTGCGATTGATCGGCAGCGCGCCGGTGCTCGACAGGCTCGAGAACAAGCGCCGCACGCTTGCGCCGAAGACCGCCGCTCGCGTGATCGAGTTTATTGAAGCGCACCTCGATCAGCGCCTCACGCTTGACGAACTGGCGGCGCACGCCGAACTGAGTGTCCCGCATTTCAAGGTGCTGTTTCGCGAAACGCTCGGTATGCCGGTGCATCAGTATGTGGTGCAGCGACGCGTGGAGCGGGCTAGAGCGCTATTGCTTCAAGGCAGGCTGAGCGCGAGTCAGATCGCACTGGAGACGGGCTTTGCGCATCAGAGTCATATGGCGCATTGGATGGGGCGCTTGTTGGGCGTCACGCCGCGAGAGTTAGTCAAGTCAAGTGCGAATGCAGGCCGCATTGTCGACCTCGATGCTTTCAATGCCCGCCGCATCGCAACACCGCGCTAAACCTTCAAAACGCACTGCAGCATAAACAGTTTGGAGTTCCTGCTCTATTGCCCTCAATCGATTTGTATAGCTAAATACGCGGACTTCGCAACCGGAGGCCGTCACATGTCGAAATCGAAGGGTTCTCGCATCGTCGCCTGGGCGATCGCGGCTGTTGTCGCCAATGCGCCGCTCGCCGCGCTTCTCACCCTCGCCACACCGGTTGCCATCGATCGCGCCGTTGCCGCGACCTCAACCACCCGTGCCGACGATTACGCGGCAACCCGCTATCCGATCATCCTCGTCCACGGCCTTACCGGGACCGATAAATATCTCGGCGTGCTCGACTACTGGTACGGTATTCAGTCGGACCTCCAGCAGCACGGCGCAACCGTTTATGTGGCGAACCTGTCAGGCTTTCAGAGCGACGACGGTCCGAACGGCCGCGGTGAACAATTGCTTGCCTACGTGAAGCAGGTTCTGGCCGCAACCGGCGCGCAGAAGGTGAACCTCATCGGCCACAGCCAGGGCGGCTTGACCTCCCGCTATGTCGCGGCGGTAGCGCCGGAGCTCGTTGCTTCGGTCACGACGATCGGCACGCCGCATCGCGGTTCGGAGTTCGCCGACTTCGTGCAGGACGCGTTGCAAAAAGACCCGACTGGTCTTTCGACACCGATTATCGGCGCGTTTGCGAATATATTCGGCATCCTGACGAGTAGCAATCACAACACCAATCAGAATGCAGTCGCCGCATTGCAAACGCTGACCACCGCTAACGCAGCGGCCTACAACTTGCGTTATCCGAGCGCCGGCCTCGGCGCCCCAGGCTCCTGCCAAACCGGCGCGGCGACTGAAACCGTCAACGGCAATACGCATCTGTTGTACTCGTGGGCGGGCAGTGCGATTCAACCGACCTCGATACTCGGCATTTCTGGCGCCACCGACACCAGCGTCGCCCCCATCGATTCCGCCAACCTCCTTGATCCGTCGACACTCGTGCTGTACGGCACCGGCTCGATCATGCTGAGCCGACAGTCAGGGCAGAACGATGGACTCGTCTCGGTGTGCAGCGCGCTCTATGGCAAGGTGCTCGGCACCAGCTATAAGTGGAATCATCTCGACGAGATCAACCAGTTGCTCGGCGTGCGTGGTGCAAATGCAGCGGATCCGGTGGCAGTGATTCGCACGCAGGCAAACCGGCTGAAGACACAAGGCGTGTGAAGGGATGCGGCGATTGGCGCGGCAGCGGGGGAGTGCGCGGAGTCAGTGGCTGGTTTTCGTGGTGGTGGGCGCGATGTCGGCAGGCGCCGCGCTATGGCTGAACCGCCCGCCTTCTGCGCATGATGCGTCAGCGCTGCATGCGACGAACGCAGCGAATTCTGCGCAACCCGTGCTCGCTTCGGGCAAGAACGTGGCCGCCGACGCGTCGATGGCCGGCGCATTACCCGCTTCGCTCGACGGGTCGTCGCCACCGCATCTGCCAACCGACGGCCACGGCCACCTCGCACGTACGCGTGCGGTCCGCGATTTCTTCGATTATTTCCTGACGGCGCAAAATGAAATCCCGGCCGCAACGCTCGACGCATTAGTGCGCCGGCAGATTGCCGCACAACTCGACGGCACGCCGGCCGTGGACGAAGCGGTGAGCGTCTGGCAACGCTACAACACTTATCGCACGGCGCTCGACCAACTGCCGCAAACCTCGCCAATCCCAAGCCCGAGTGGCGCAAAACTGGACTTCGACGCGCTGCAACTCTCGCTCGACCAGCGCGATGCCTTAGGTGCCCGGCTAATGGGCGAGTGGAACGAGCCGTTCTTCGGCGCCGAATCGCAGCGGCAACATACGGATCTGGCGCGTTTGCGCATCGCGTCAGATGGCTCGTTGAGCGCCGCGGAAAAAGACGCGCGTCTCGCCACGCTAGACGCGGCACTGCCGCCGGAAACACGCGCGGCCCATGAACGGGAACGCCAGCAGCAGGCCGCGCTCGATGCCATCAGTCAGGCGCAGAAACAGGGTGGGTCGCTCGATACGATGCGTGCGCAGATCACGCAGACGCTTGGGCCTGAAGCGGCGCAACGCGTCGTGCAGATGCAGCAGGCCGATGACGCCTGGCAGGCCCGCTACGCGGACTATTCGAGCCAGCGTGCGCAGATCGACAAACAGGATGTGCCGCCTCAGCAACGCGACGCGCAGATCGCGCAGTTGCGCCAGCAGTTCTTCGCCAATCCGAGCGACGCGATGCGCGCGGCGTCGCTCGATCGCGGCAGCGGGTCAGCACATTGAACCCGCTATCGCGACGTGGCGCGGTATCTCAACCCGGCGCGGCGCCCGTCAACTGCGAGTACACGTCATGCGACAGTTGCAACAGCAGCTTGCGATCGATCCCGCCTGACACTGCATATCCAAAGTCGCCGTCGACCCAGTAGAACACGTTCACCGGTCCATCCTGATACAGCTTGAACGCGGTGGTATTCGAATTCACCTGACGGTGCGAAATGCACAGCGTCACGCGTTCGCCGTTCGGCCCGCGATACATGAACTGCGCGGTCGGTCCATCGGCGCCCGGCAACAGGCGGCCGCCCGAGAGGTTGAAACCGCTCCGCGAGAGCATCGGCGGATGCACATTGGTGCCGAGCCGGTTGGACAGCCATTGCACGAAATCCTGTTCGTGATCCGCGGTCATTTCAGCCGGACGGTCGACGGCGGGCATATAGACGACATGCGCCACCGCGGCTTGCCGTGCGAACATTTCCGAACTGTCCGCACTGACCGGGCGGGTGTCCGAGTGGCCGGCGACCGGCGCTATGACGTCCTGTCCCATGTGCGTGCCCACGCCGATGCCCACGCCTAACACCAGCGCCGCCGCCATCCCGGCGAACTGCGGCCAGTTGGCGGCAATGCGCCAGCGGCGCCCGCTGGCAAGCGGCGTCTGCAGACGTTTGGGCACGGGCTCGCTCAGCACGCGGTCATAGCGGTCATGAAACATGTTGTTCAGCGCGAAATAGTCGCTGACGCGTGTGGCCAACTCGGGGTTCTGTTCGAGCGCGCGCTCCACCGCGACGCGTCGTTCGTCGGACAGCGTGCCGTCCACGTAGGCGTGCAGGTCTTCTTCGCCGATCGGCGTGTGTTGGTCGCTCATCGCACCACCTGTAATTTTGCACCGGGCTGCGTGCCCGCCATCAATGCCCGAAGCCGTTCGCGTCCGCGTGAAAGGCGCGACATCACCGTGCCGATCGGGATGTTCAGCGCGAGCGCGACATCGGCATAGCTCATTTCCTCGAGACCGACCAGCAGCACGACTTCGCGCTGCTCCATCGGCAGACGCTGCAACGCGTAGTCGAGGTCGCGCATTTCCAGCGAACGGGTCTGATCGGATGGCACGGCAAATTCGCTTTCGTGGACGCTGTCGTCGTCGACCGCCACGTGGACCGCGCGCGCCGACGCCTTGCGCGCCTGATTGGCGAACACGTTATGCATGATCGTGAACAGCCACGCACGCAGGTCGGTGCCGGGCTGGAACATGCCAGTGCGGCCGAGCGCGCGTTCGAGCGTGTCCTGCACCAGATCGTCGGCGAGATCGCGGTTGTTGATCAGCGCTCGCGCATAGCGCCGCAAGCGCGGCACATGCTCCATCAACTCGTCACGGACATCCATTTTTCATCCCAGTCGTGGGGCTTCTCGTGGGGCGCCGGGTAGGCGGCCATCGATTGAACCGCCACGCGCACTCGAGATACAAACACGCGTGGACGCATTTTATTCCGTTGTTTTTGTTGCATTGCGAAAAAACTGGCAAGGCCTTACCGCATGGTCATCACATCGGCGGCGCGCATCAGGCCGTGGGTGCGGGCGTCGCCGGCGACCACGAAGCGCTGCCATTCCGCCGTCCAGGTCAAGAGCCTGATCTCGCCGATGCGCAGGGCGACCCACTGCGGCTGGGCCGGCGCCAGTAGTGCCAGCGTGGAAATCAGCACGACGGGGCGGTTGTCGCCGTTCAGATAGATGAATTCGGTGGCGCGTTGGAACGGTCCGAGCGATAGAACCCTTTGGTCCACGAGCCGCAATCCGATCGCCGCGAGATTGGGCGCGGACACGTCGGTTCGCGTCGGCGAGGCAGTGGAATACGATGCGGCGGCGGTTTCCGCCAACGCCATCACAGCGGCATTGTTGAGTGCCTGACGGGAGACCTCGGTGGCGGCAAGCCAGCCGCTTGCCGCCACCAGCGTCAGAATGAGCACGCCGAGCACGTTGAGCGTTTTGCCACGACGTTTCGCGGCCTTCAGCCGGTCGAGTGCGCCGCGCCATCCTTCGGCGCGAGTCGAAACGGGTTCGTCAGTTGTCTGGAAGGCCTGTTGCATCTGCGCATTGAGCCGGCCGTAAAAGGCCACGCGGCGCGCTTCGGCCGGATCTTTCCCCAGATAGTCCTGCAGAAACGCAGCGCGTTCCGGCGTCAGCGTGCCATCGGCGTAGGCCTGAATGTCAGCTTCGGAAAGCGGCGAATCGGAGGGCGGGGGGCTTGAGTTCATGATGTCGGCATGGGTCGGATTTCAGCTATCGAGTGGCGAACACATGCAAGTGTCGGTTTATTCCATGGATTTGGCACGCCATTTTCGCCGCCGTCATCACACTGCCTGGACATTGCTGAACGGCGAGCAAACCCGTTTGCATGCTGCTTTATTCCGCGCTCGGGATATGTTTTTCCTGAAGTGAAAACGCAGGAATAAAAACCGGCAGCGCGTGGTTTTCCCTCATGCGAACCCGCACAACACTCTCTGGAGTTCATCATGAAGAAGATCGCTTTTGCCGCATTGTCCCTCGTCGTTCTCGCCGCTTCATCGAGCGCATTTGCAGAAGGCAAGACACGTGCTCAGGTCTACCAGGAATTGATCGAAGCCCAACAGAACGGCCTTAACTATGTGACCGACGCATCGTATCCGGATGTGAGTCCCGTATTCGCACAGCAGGTCGAGCGCAACAAGGAAGCATTCGCCGCCCAGGCGGCCGCCGCGAGCCACGTCGCGAGCGGCAGTATGGCGACAGGCGGCGTCAATTGAGGAAAGCGATATCTGGCGCGAATCACGAACGGACGCGCCGGATATCGAATGGAATAGATCGCCGAATCGGGTGTTAGCCGGTAAGTGCGTCTTTCCGAAAGAAGGAGTTGTCGTGACAAAACCATCCGTTCCTAACGCTGGACCTATATGTGTGCCATGCCGGCTCGCCGCGATCGGCGCGGTCGTGCTGGTCATGGCAGGCGGTTTCGCCTACGTGGCCGGCTGGCTCACGCCACAGCGCCTGACCCCGCATCGTGTCATCAATGCCTTCGAAACCGACAACGGCAGCCATCCGGGCTTTCGCCGCAATCATGCGAAAGGCGTGTGCGTGTCCGGCTATTTCGACAGCAACGGCAATGCCGCGGCCCTCTCGAGCGCGAGCGTATTTGCGCCGGGGCAAACGCCGGTGATCGGCCGTTTCGCGATTCCAGGCGGCAATCCGTCTGCGCCCGATACCAGCGTGCCGATCCGTAGTCTCGCCTTGATGTTCACACAGCATGATGGCGAACAGTGGCGCACCGGCATGAACTCGGTGCCCGTGTTCCCAGTTCATACGCCCGAGCAGTTCTATCAACAACTCGTCGCCGCGAAACCCGATCCGGCCACCGGTAAGCCCAACCCCGCAGCGCTCAAGGCGTTCTACGCAGCCAATCCGGAAACGCAGCCGTTTCAGGCATGGGTCAAGGGGCATGCGCCGTCGTCCAGTTTCGCCAACGGGTCGTACTACAGCGTGAATGCCTTCCGCTTTGTGGACGCCAATGGCGAGGCCCGTGCCGTGCGCTGGGCAATGGTCCCGGAAACACCATTTGCACCGATCACCGATGCACAAAAGAACGAGAAGAACTTCCTCCAGGCCGATCTCGCCCAGCGGCTGCAAGACGGTCCACTGCGCTGGCATCTGATCGTGACGGTGGCCGCACCCGGCGATCCCGTCAACGACGCCACGCTGCAATGGCCTGCCGGCCGCCAGCAGGTGGATGCGGGCATGCTCGTGATCGAACACGAGACCTCGCAGGACGACGGTCCATGCGGCGATGTCAACTTCGATCCCACGGTGCTGCCAACCGGTATCCAGCCTTCGGACGATCCGTTGCTCGCGGCGCGTTCTGCAGCCTATTCGCTTTCGTACAACCGGCGCACTCGCGAAGAAGCGCTCAACCCCAATCTGCACCACCCACAGCCGAACGGAGGCCGGTCATGACGTCGACGCATGCACATTTCAGCCCGCTACAGAGACTGCTGCATTGGACGATGGCCTTGCTGATTCTCACGATGCTGTTCGTCGGGATCGGTATGGTCGCGACGGTTTCTCATGCGCACGATACATTGATCGCACTTCACCGTCCGCTCGGCATTGCGATACTGCTGCTGGTGCTGCTGCGTATTGGCGTGCGGCTCAAGCGCGGCAGCCCGCCGCTGCCGGACGATATGCCGGCGCTGCAGCGTGGCGTCGCCAAACTGTCGCATCGGGTGCTGTATGCGCTGATGCTGGCGATGCCGCTGATCGGCTGGTCGATGCTGTCGGCTGCGGGTTACCCGGTTACGCTGTTCGGCACGATCCATTTGCCGCCGATCGTACCGCACGACGTTCGGCTCTATGCCTTGCTGCGTGCCTTGCACACGTATCTGGCGCTTGCATTATTTCTGACCGTGCTGGGTCATCTCGCCGCTGCGCTGTTTCACGGCTTGATCCGCCGCGATGGGGTGTTTTCGAGCATGGCGCGCGGCGCACGCCGGGCATGAAGGATGCGCCGCCCCCGTCTTTCCGGCGAGGACGGCGCAGTGTCGTAGGGCAGGGGCGGACCCTGCTGATCGACCTTGACGGGGTGTTAGCGGAACACCACGGTTCGATGTCCGTTGAGGATCACCCGATGCTCGAGATGCCACTTGACCGCCCGCGACAGGGCGACACATTCCACGTCGCGTCCGATCATCGTCAGCTCGTCGGGATCCATGGCGTGATCCACGCGTTCAACCGCCTGTTCGATGATCGGTCCTTCGTCGAGATCGGTCGTCACGTAATGCGCCGTTGCGCCGATCAGTTTCACGCCGCGGTCGTAAGCCTGATAGTACGGCTTGGCGCCCTTGAAGCTTGGCAGAAACGAATGGTGAATGTTGATCGCGCGGCCGGCTAGCTTCTCGCACAGGTCCGCCGATAACACCTGCATGTAGCGCGCAAGCACCACCAGATCAATTGCATGTTCTTCTACCACCTCCCAGATCTTCGTTTCTTGCGCGGCCTTCGCCGCAGGTGTCGACTGCAGGAGCGGGAAATGATGGAACGGAATGTTGTAGCTCGCGGCTAACTGATAGAAATCCTTGTGATTCGACACAATCGCGGGAATTTCGATGTTCAGTTGTCCGGTGCGATAGCGGAACAACAGATCGTTCAGACAATGTCCGATCTTCGACACCATCAGCAGGACGCGCGGTTTGTGCGATGCGTCGGCGATCTGCCATTGCATGTCCAGGCGTTGTGCGAGCGGTTCGAACTGCTTGCGCAGATCGTCGCAGATCGCGCCGCCGCCACCGGCTTGCAACTGAAAATGGGTGCGCATGAAAAAGCGCTCGGTGCGGCGGTCGCCGAACTGCGCGGAGTCGACGATATTCGCGCCGCTTTCGAGCAACGCGGCCGAAACGGCGTGCACGATACCCGGCTGATCGGGACACGACAGCTTCAGGATGTAGCTGTTTTCAAGGTGTGGCATGAGCGGTTCCGGTTCGTTCAGCTTTTGACGCGTTCCGAGCGCGGGTCGTAGGGCGCTTTGAGATGCACGGTGGCAGGCAGGAGGTCGCCGGCCACGTCGATCTCGTAGCGGCCGCTGCCCAGATACGCCGTGTCCGCGGCGCCGTCCGGATTGTTGATGTAGCCCATTGCCACCGGGCAGCCGAACGTATGGCCGAAGGCTGCCGAGCTGACGAAGCCGACGGGCTTGCCGTCGCGCAGGATCGCCTCGCCGCCCCACAGCATGTGATCGGCCGCGCCGTCGGCGGTGAGTACGACCATGCGCCGGCGCAGCGGCTGCCCGCGCAGTTTCAGCAGGGCTTCACGGCCGCGGAACGGAATGTCTTTATCGAGCTTGCAGGCGAACGAGAGACCTGCCTCGAACGGATTCGAGTCCGGCGTCAGTTCACGGCCCCATGCGCGATAGCCTTTCTCGATGCGCAGCGAATCGATGGCGTAATAGCCTGCGTTGACGAGGCCGAACGGTTGGCCCGCCGCCTGCAGCGTCTCGTAGACACCCGCCGCGAATTCAACCGGCACGTACAGTTCCCAGCCTAGTTCGCCGACGTAGGTGAGGCGCGTGGCGCGCACCGTCGCATAGCCGATATCCACTTCGCGGCTCTGGCCGAACGGAAATGCCGCATGACTCCAGTCCGCCTTCGAGATGCTCTGCAGCAGCTCGCGCGAGCGCGGGCCCATCACCGCCAGCACTGCGTATTGGCCGGTGACGTCGACCAGCGTGCAGTGTTTGTCGTGTGGGATCGATTTTTCGATGTAGTCGAAATCGCGCGTGGTCTGCGCCGAACCGGAGACGATCAGGTATTGATCGTCGGCCAGACGGGTTAGCGTGAAGTCGGACTCATAGGTGCCGCGCTCGTTGAGCATGCCGGTGTAGACGGTGGTGCCGGTCGGCACGGCCACGTCGTTGGTGACGATGCCTTGCAGCACGTTCTCGGCATCGCGCCCCTTCACGAGGAATTTGGAAAACGAGGTCATGTCGAACAGCGCCACGCCTTCGCGGCAGGCGCGATGCTCGGCGCCGCTCCACGGCAGCCAGTTCTGCTGACCGAAGGCGTAGTCGATCTTCGCTTCAGCCACGCTCGGCGCAAAGAAGTTCGGACGCTCCCACCCCATCTTGCTGCCGAAACTCGCGCCCTGGTCGCGCAGCATCGGGTAGAGCGGCGAGCGGCGGAACGGGCGCGCGGTATCGAGTTCGCGATTCGGCCAGGGCATCGCGTAGTGCAGGCCGAGGGTTTCCTTCACGCGGTCGTGCAGCCAGGTGTCGTTGCCGTTAAAGCGCGCGAAGCGGCGGATATCGACCGGCCACAGGTCCATCGTGGGTTCGCCCGCGACGATCCATTCGGCGAGCGCCATGCCCGCGCCGCCCGCCGATGCGATCCCCATCGAATTGAAACCCGCGCCGACGAAAAAGCGCCGCAATTCCGGCGCTTCGCCGAGCATGAAGTTGTTGTCAGGCGTGAACGACTCCGGGCCGTTGTAGAACTGTTTCACCTGCGCTGTTTCGAGCGCCGGTACGCGCTGCAGCGCATTTTCCATCAGGATTTCGAACTGATCCCAGTCGTCGGGCAGCAACTGGAATTCAAAGTTGTCCGGGATGCCGGTCATGCCCCACGGCTTCGCGTTCGGCTCGAAGCCACCCATGACGAGGCCGCCCACTTCTTCCTTGAAATAGATGAAGCCGTCTGGATCGCGCATCACCGGCAGGTCCGGATGCACGCCGGCAATGCGTTCGGTGACGATGTAGTAGTGCTCGGCCGAATGCAGGGGCACGGTCACGCCGCACAGGCGGCCGACCGCTTTGGCCCACTGGCCCGCGCAGTTCACGACAACATCCGCGCTGATCGTGCCTTCTTCTCCGTCCTTGTTGCGCCACGCGAGGCCACTGACCTCGCGTGCGCCTGTCGTGCCGTTTGCCTTGTCTTCGAGCGCGGTGCGCGTGTGGATTGCTGTGACGCGAGTGTTCTCGACGATACGTGCGCCGCGCGTGCGGGCGCCGCGGGCGAGGGCCTGGGTCAGATCGGTGGGATTCGCTTTGCCGTCGCCGGGCAGCCAGACGGCGCCGAGCAGGTCGTCGGTGCGCATCACCGGCCACAGATCGCCGGCTTCCTGCGGACTGATCACGTCGCATGCCACGCCGTAGGCGCGCGCGACGGCGGCCGTGCGCTTGAGTTGCGTCATCCGTTCGGCCGTGCGGGCTACCGAGAGCGAGCCGCATTGCTTCCAGCCGGTCGCGAGACCGGTATCGGCTTCGAGTTCGGCGTAGAGGGCGGTCGAGTAGCGGATCAGTTTGGTCATGCTTTCCTGCGCACGCAGTTGGCCGACGAGGCCGGCCGCGTGCCAGGTCGTGCCGCACGACAACTGACCTTGTTCGAGCAGAACCACATCGGTCCAACCCAGTTTGGTGAGGTGGTACGCGACCGAGCAGCCAATGATGCCGCCCCCGATGATGACGACGCGGGCGTGGGTTGGGATGGGTGTGGACATGTGTGGAATTAGGTTGAATTGATGTGCGTAGATTGCAACAAAATTTGGCAAAAAGCAACGATCGATTGGACTGATTTGGGATCAAAGGATGCGATGGATGCATTGGCGCCGCCGCAACTACCTTTTTATAACCAAGTAGGTTAATGTTTGGGAGGAGGCACGATTGGAACTTGAAGGAGTTGTGAGCATGAAATGCCCGAACTGTGGCGCGGCCGAACTGGTGCGCGATACGCGCGATATGCGCTATGTCTACAAGGGGGCGACGGCCGTCTTCGAGGCCGTCACTGGCGACTACTGCCCGGCCTGCGACGAGGCAGTGCTCGGCATGGACGAGGCGACCCGCACGGGTCAAATGATGCTGGCCTTCAACAAGGAGGTGAATGCATCGCAAGTGGATCCCGCATTCATTGCTGCCGTACGTAAGAAGCTTGAACTGGATCAGCGAGAGGCAGCGGAAATTTTCGGCGGAGGGGTGAACGCTTTTTCACGGTATGAGAATGGCAAGACCCGGCCGCCGCTCGCGCTTATCAAACTGTTGAAGGTGCTGGACCGGCATCCGGAGTTGCTGGCGGAAGTGAGAGCGGCTGAGTTTTAGCGTGTCGTATGTGGGTTCATATGGAGGTGAGTTGGGATTTCTTGGTGAATGATGAGGTGTTTGCTAGACTGGGCGCGGTTATCTTTGCTGCCATCCTATGTTTTCCACTGAACGCCAAGCCGAAATCCTGCGACTCGTCCGCGAGCAGCGCACCTGCACGATCACCGATCTGGCTGGCCGTTTCGAGGTTTCCGACGAAACCATTCGTCGCAATATCAAGCCGCTGATCGCCGATGGTCTGCTCATCAAGGTTCACGGCGGCATCATGCTGCCCGAGCGTCTCGACGAGCCACCGTTCCAGCGGCGTATGGTGGCAAGCCGTGAGGGCAAGCAGGCGATTGGCGCGCGCGTCAGCGAACTGGTGCGGGACGGCGAGTCGCTGATTCTCGAGGGCGGGACGACCTGCCTGCATATCGCTCAGGCGCTCACCGCGCGCTCGCGGCTCACGGTGGTGACCAATTCCATCGAAGTCGCCCGCGTGCTGGCGTCGCGCAATGGCAACCGGGTGTTCATTGCGGGGGGCGAACTGCGCGCCGACGACTCCGCTGCCGTGGGTGACAGCGTGCTTGCTTTTCTGCGGCAGTTCCACGTGCGCTATGCCATCGTCTCGGTCACCGCGATCGATATGCAGGGCCGTTTTATGGACGCGCTGCCCGCCGACGTGGCGTTTTCGCTCGCAGCCTTCGCGCAGGCCGAGCGGCGCGTGGTCGCGGCGGATCACGCGAAATTCGGCCATAGCGCGCTGGTACACGCTTTCGGTCCTGATTCGGTCGATCTGCTGATCACGGATGAAGCCCCGGCGCCCGCGCTCGCTCAGGTGTTCGCCGCAGCCGGGCTGGAAGTGAGCGTCGGGGCATCTGCCAATCCTGCGCGCTGAGCGAAGCCTCGCCGTCCCTCTTCCTTGCACCGCCTTCGAGCCCGTCTCCACAGCCGATTGCGTCCAACGCGTAAAATGGCGGGTTACCACGGGCAATCTATGCGGGACCGAAACTGCGTGGGCAGTCGCCATTCATCGCCTGCCGCGCCGCTTCTGGGTCTGTGCCCAGGCGCCTTCGCCGGCTTGAAAAGGAATGGACCCTGATGTCGTCAGTTTTCTTCGATCGGGAACGGATTACGGAATGGCTGGGTGAACACACCGTCGCCAAGGCGCGCTCGGTCGGCGCAGTCACGAAGGTGGAGTGGCGCGGCGACACGCTCAGTGGCCATGTGCAAGGCACGCAACATCAGCCCTACCGCACGCGAGTGCGATTTCGCACCGACGGCGGGTCGCCGTGGGCGCAGGGCGACTGCAGCTGCCCGGTCGGCCGCAACTGCAAGCACGTCGCCGCGCTGCTGTTCGCCGAGCTCGAGTATCACGACGAGATGGACCACATCACCCACGTCGACATGGGCTCCGATGAACACCCGTCCACTGGCGATCCGCGGACGCCGTCCGGATCGGCACTCCAGGCGCCGTCCGGCGTGCGCCCCGAACTGGTCAGCTGGCTCGAGCGTTTTCGCGCGCGCGCCGAAGCCGCCGATGCCGTTGCCCAGAAGGCGAGTGCCGCACGGACCCAAACGCTGGCCTATCTGCTGAACTGGTCCAGGTTCCACATGCGCCATGAGGTCGTCCTGTATCGGGCGCGCTGCAATCCGGATGGCAAGATTGTCGAAGTCGACGAGCCTTGGGGCAACGTGGAAGCGGCCCTGCTGAAGCAACCAAAATTCGTCTCCGACGAAGACCTGTCGATCCTGCGCGGGCTCTGGCTGGGGCGCTCACGCGAGGATTTCGGCCAGTTCATTCTGCGCGGTACGAGTGGCGCGGAGATGTTGCAAAAGCTGATCGCCACGGGGCGCCTCTTTTTCGAGTTCAAACCCGCGCCAGGCCGCTCGGAGCCGGCACCACTGTCGCTCGGCGCCGAGCGGCCCGGGCGGATCGAATGGGAGCCGCTGGTGGACGAACGTCTGCGACCCGTCCTGTGCACCGAGCCGCGCGCCACCATGGTGTTGCCCACCGAGCCGATCTGGTATGTGGACGGCGTCGCGAATGAAGCAGGCATCGTCGAATCGTCGTTGCCGTTCCAGCAGTTGCCCGATTACCTCGCCATGCCGCCGATCTCGCTCGCCGAAGCGCCGCTCGTCGCCTCGGTGTTGCGTGAGATCGCGCCCGATCTGCCGCTGCCGCCCACGCACGACGCCTCGTCGATTCGCGTGATCGACGTCGACCCCGTGCCGGTGCTGACGCTCAATAGCCATGCGCTGCCGTCTGCGGCCAAGGTGGGCCAGCGCAAATCCGAGGCGGTCGAGCTGGCTGGCGTGAGCTTCGACTACGACGGCGTCAGCATCAATGTCGACAGCAGCGTCACGCTGGTGCCCATGCCGGGCGGCGACGTCATCCATATCCGCCGACGCTACGAAGCCGAGAAGAAGCGCTTGCTCGAACTGCGCAAGACCGGGCTGCAGAAAGTCCCGACCAGCCGCATTTACGCGTCGCGGCTTCTGCCCGACACAATGCTCGGCTTGCCCGATGCCGAAGCGTGGTCCGCCTTCGTCAACGACGCCGTGCCGGAGCTCGCGAGCAAAGGCTGGCGCGTGACGATGGCGCCGGAATTCCGCTACAACGTCATCGAGATCGACGCGATCGACGGCACCGCGCAGCAAGCGGGCGATGGCTGGTTCGATCTGGAGATGGGCATCCGCATCGGCGAGCGCAATGTTCGGCTCGAACCGCTGCTTGCCGATCTGTTCCGCCGTGACCGGCGCTGGCTTGGCGGCGCACTCGAGGCCATCGCGGACGACGAGCCGATCGAGTTGAAGACCGAAGAAAACAAGCGTCTGCGCCTGCGCGCCGACCGGTTGAAGCCGGTGGTGCGCGTATTGGTCGACCTGTTCGACGCACTGGGCGGCACGTTGGCCGACGGCGCGCCGCTGCGCGTGCCTTCCGTCGATGCGGGCCGGCTCGAAGCATTGAACAGCACCGGCCGCTGGCAATTCCAGGGCGACGACTCGATTCGTCAACTGGCGCAGCGTTTGCAGGCTGGGCCGGGTTTGCATGAGGTGCCGGTGCCGCGCGGCCTGAAGGCGGAACTGCGCGTGTATCAGCAGCAGGGCCTGAACTGGATGCAGTTTCTGCGCGAACACGATCTGGCCGGCGTGCTGGCCGACGACATGGGTCTTGGCAAGACCGTGCAAACGCTCGCGCACATTCTCGCGGAGAAAGAAGCCGGACGGCTCGATCGTCCGGCGCTGATCGTTGTGCCGACCACGCTCGTGCACAACTGGCGCGAGGAAGCACGGCGCTTCGCGCCCGAACTGAAAGTGTTGATATTGAACGGGCCGCAACGCAAGGAGCGTTTCGAGCTGATCGGCGAGCACGAACTGATTCTCACGACTTACGCGTTGCTCTGGCGCGATCAGAAAGTACTCGCCGAGCATGACTATCATCTGTTGATCCTCGACGAGGCGCAGTACGTCAAGAATGCCAGCACGAAAGCCGCGCAGGCGATCCGCGGATTGCGCGCGCGGCATCGGCTGTGCCTGACGGGAACGCCGCTGGAAAATCACCTCGGCGAACTGTGGTCGCAGTTCGACTTTCTGTTGCCGGGTTTTCTCGGCAGCCAGAAAGACTTCACCAAACGCTGGCGCAATCCGATCGAGAAGAACGGTGACGGCGTGCGCCGTGCGCTGCTGGCGCGCCGCATCCGGCCGTTCATGCTGCGCCGTCGCAAGGACGAGGTCGCGAAGGAATTGCCGGCCAAGACCACCATCGTCTGTTCGGTCGATCTGGAAGGCGCGCAGCGCGATCTATACGAAACGGTGCGTACGGCGATGCAGGAGCGGGTGCGGGCGGCGGTCAGCGCGCAGGGTCTCGCGCGCAGCCACATTATCGTGCTCGATGCCTTGCTGAAGCTGCGCCAGGTTTGCTGCGATCCGCGCCTCGTGCGGAAAATCAAGGTTGACGAGACGCCGGGCGAACCGGGCGAGAAGCGCGGCAAAGCGGAAAGGGTGGAAAGGGGTGAAAAGGGCGAAAAGGGCGCGCGCGCCACCCGCTCGGCCAAGCTCGATTTGCTTCTGTCGATGCTGCCTGAATTGATCGAGGAGGGACGGCGTGTGCTGCTGTTCTCGCAGTTCACCGGCATGTTGTCGCTGATTGCCGAAGCGCTCGAGGAAGCCGCGATTCCCTATGTGATCCTGACCGGCGACACGACGGACCGCATCACGCCGGTCGAGCGTTTCCAGCAAGGCGAGGTACCGTTGTTCCTGATCAGTCTGAAGGCGGGCGGCGTGGGTTTGAACCTGACCGCCGCGGATACCGTGATTCACTACGACCCATGGTGGAATCCGGCCGCCGAGAATCAGGCGACCGACCGCGCGCATCGGCTGGGGCAGGACAAGCCCGTGTTCGTCTATAAGCTGATTGCCGCCGGCAGCATCGAAGAAAAGATCGTGGAGTTGCAGGAGCAGAAGGCGGGACTCGCCGACAGCATTCTTTCCGAAGACGCCGCCGGCGCTGCCAAGTTCTCGGACGACGATCTGGATGCGCTATTCGCACCGATGCCGGAGATTGAAAGCAGCAGGTGAAAGGTGCGGGCTGCGTTTATACCCCCAAGGGCTGAATTTCCTGCCAATGGGTCAAAGGTCTGGTTTCAATCAAAACGATCTAACAATCCTTAAAGGATTGTGCTGAGCCTTTATTGGTAGGGTTGCGTCAAAAAAGTGACGCTGGATCTGACGCTGAACCCGATGAATTTTTCTTCCTCGGCGGCAACGGCTTCGGCTCAGCCACCATCTCAGCAGCCGGAAACAGGTTCAGGAATGACCTCGCCTCGTCGGTCGAACGTGCACCCAACCAGTCTCCATATTCCTCAGGACGCAGGATCACGACGGAACGTTTCTCGGCACCGGGTCGGTGGAATCGCTTCATGAGCGGATGCTCATCGGCGTTGACCGTGAGCATCGTGAACGACAGCGACGGGCCGTCTGGATCGTCCCACGCGCGCCAGAGTCCCGCGATTGCGAATGGTCGGCCACCTTCAACGCCGATTTGCCACCGTACCGCTTTGCCCGTCTCCCAGTTCGGCTCATAGAAGCTCGCACACGGAATCAGGCAAAGTTGCAGTTTCTTCCAGGCTCCGCTGAAACTGCGCTTTTCGCCGATCGTCTCCGAGCGGGCGTTCATCGTGTCGAATTTCTTGATGTGCGCCGGTATGTGCCTGTACGGGACAAGCCCGAACGTCGCCGGGTCCGTACTGTGCTCGCCGTCGTTCAGCCTCAGGATCGGCGCGACGTAATCCTTGTACGTCTCGCGAGGATAGTCGAACCGCGGCGCCGGGAAATCCGTGAACGCTTCGAACAGGTCTGCCTCTGGCGGCCGGTAGTTTGTACACATGGAAACCTCCGTGGATGTTCCCATGATAGTGCCAGATGCGGTCCGCAGAATCCTTGTTACACTGTATGGATATACAGGGTTTTGCAATGGCACTTCCTGACTTCGAAATTCCTACTATTTACGACTTGCGCCGCCTATGGGTTGAGCGCAAAGGTGATCGCGAGGTCCGCTGTCTCATTCTTGAGATTGAGCGGACGCGTCGCGTGATGCAGGAGATCAAGCGACTGCATGCCGTAATCGACAAGTGCTGGAAAGCGGACGTCGGTGGGAATCTGGTGGCCCTGGAAAATCTCAGGGTGATTCTGCTGGAAGAAGGCTGGCGCGATGGGGCAATGGACAAAGGAGGGACCAATGACTCTGGATGATTTGAAGGCCCTGGGCATCGTCGTCGGGCATATCGTTGATGCCGAGCTCGGCAACAAATTTATTGCCTGCGTCGGCACGGTCGGTCCGGGTGGCGTCAGGTCAAACGATGACCAGTACTGGATGGGCGATACCGAGCTTGAAGCGGCGAGGCGCTGCTATGATGATTTGGGACTTGGCCTATCGCCTGAACGGGAGGGGGGATGAAGGTAAGCGAGCTGAAGGGCGAGTTACTCGACTACTGGGTCGCGCGGGCTTTGGGTTATGCATCGCGAGATGATGTGCCATCCTCCCTTACGGGCGAATGGGCCGAAAATGGATTCAAGAATGAGTGGCAACCATCGATTGATTGGGCGCAGGGTGGCCCGTTCATTGAGCGCGAGCGGATAGAGCTTGAATGCAATTCAGAAGGAATGTGGTATGCCAAGCGTCTTGAAGATGAATACATGCGGCACGAAGAAGGGGCGACGCCATTGATTGCCGCCATGCGCGCCTACGTTGCTTCAAAGTTCGGCGAAGAAGTGCCGGGATCGGCTGACTGAAGCGCTACTTGCGTAGGCTGGGAGGAAGGGGATGAGGCGAGCACCATGGCCTGACTTCGCGGGAAGGCTGATTCACGAAGGCGATCAGATCGAGCATCCGACCTCGAAGGAGCGCGGCCGAGTGATCTACTTGCCGGACGAGGGTCCGGACGAGGTTGATAGGTGGCGAGTTCGATATGACAACGACGATCTGTTTTTGTCTCGCCTCTGCTTGCAAATCGGATCGAAGGGGCAGGCTGTAGTGGTTGGCGCGCCGCTAGTGCGGGCTGATTGATCATCGCCAATGGCGAGAGGAGAGGGGATGAGCGATGGATGGACAACAATCTATGGCCGCGATGCATACGATGGCGTCATAGCTTTGGCGCGGTCGGGTCAGGAAGTAGTGATTGATGGATATTTGCACATTATCACGCACGTCGAGTTTGACGGCATCGAGAACCGCGGGCGCTATAAGGTGCAGCAAGTCGACCCACTGCCGTTTGGTGGGCTCGTTCATGCACTTCACGAGCCAGACGACAACAAACCCCGCGAGAACCACATCCGCGATGCTGTGCGGGCGAATCGATAGGAGGGAGTGATGCCGAACCGCGGAGAAAATTATTTCCCGGAACTCATGGAGCGCGTCAAGCGAGCGTGCCCCGATCTAGATGAAGGCGCGGCTCGCTATGCTTGCAACAAGATCACGAACGAGTTGCGGCGAGCGCCCTACGATGTATATCAAGTCGGAATTAGAGGCGTCCCATTCGATCCGGCCCCCGGTTACTTTACGCACTTCACTGTCGAAGCGAGTGGTCAAACGATATATGTGAGGGTGGCAGTAGACTGACGCGCAGCCCAAGGCCGGCTGAGAGTGGTGCGCCCAAGGCCGAAGCCTCGGACGGGATAATGCTTTATGCGGCTGCGTTGCTCCAATGCGAGCCACCGCCGCCGATTCTCACTCCACTCCAAAGCAGAAACGCGCGCCAGGCAGGAACACCAGACACCAGAGCGGCTTCGCGCAGGACGGCATCAGCCACGCTCCGCGGCACCCAGTGATAGGTGTAAAGCGCATCGTGCACAGCGCTGGCCGCATGAGCAGAATCGCCACAGAGCATGAATGCCAGCGCGACCCTTGGTACGCTTGCAAAGTCCGTCTCGAACCCCGCTGGCACCGTGAACGTCCGCTTTGCCACATCCGACTGATACACCAGCGGCGCAGTCAGGCGCCATGTTCCGCGCCCACTGTTTGTTGCGTCGCTGACGAGTTCGACCTGAAGGTCGGACAGGAAAGCGCTCATTACGCACTCGCGCCAATCGGAGCCGATGCGGGCGTTGGAGCAACAGCCGGTGCGCCATACACCAATAGCCAGTTCGACAAAGCGAGCGACGCTGCGCCCAGTGCAATCCTGACCGTGTTCCCCGTGGCCGCATCGATCGGCAACAGTGCAACCAGTCCGATTGCTTGCGGAATCACCGTGTTGATTAGGTTTTGCACACTGGTGGCGTCGAGTGCGACCACTGCGGCGCAGAGTTTCCCATTGTCAGCGGTAAGCAGCGCTAGATTGGCGTCACCCGGCATGGATGCACTCAGGTTGAGCAGTACGGGCTGAACAATCGTGCAGGCTTGCGAGACTTGCGTTTTAGCATTGGCCGCCACCGCATCGATGGTTTGTTGCTGAGCGACGGTGCATGCACCGAGAGCAAGCGTGACGAGACACACCGCGAAGGCGGTGAGGATATTCTTCATGGGGAACTCCAGAGGTTTGGTACAGAGGTCCGGAGGTGAGGTCCGGAGGTTTGCTGCGGCGGGGAATTACTGAGCGGTGGTTTTGGGTGCGGAACGTGCTGCAATCTGCTGACCGGCCCAATGCGCCGCAGCGACCAGACCTACGGCAATCGAAACCTGCGCATCAGGAGCCAGGTCGATGTTGTAATGCTTGACGAATGCCGAGATGAGAGTCAGAACGGCGCCAGTGACCGTGCCGACCGTGGCTGTTTGCATGGGCGTCGAATTCATTGATGCTCCTTGTGAAGTGCTTTCAGTTCGTCGGGCGAATACACAAAGCCCTTGATGAGAAATGCCTGGACGTTCCAGACGGGATCGGTCTCTTCATGGCGACCGTGGTCTTTGCCGCGATGGTGAAGCTCGCAAAGAGGTAGCTGGTTGTAGACACTGTCCACAAATGTCTCTGGTTGCGAAGCGTCGAACGCATCCCAATCGAAGCCCTGCGTCAGCCGGATCAAATCCCACACCGGGTGCTTCTTTGGGATCGGCACGGCGCGCTGGAGCTTGTGCGACCACAACGTATCGACCTGGTTGAGTGCTACGCTCTTGATCCACGCAAAGTCGATCGCATGGCTGTACGCCCATTCGAAAAATCGATGATGCGACTCCACCGTTTGATCGTCGCCACATACGGCGCAGACATAGCCCCCCTCCTGTTTCATCTCGTGCTTACTGGCTCGAAACAGGGCCGATTCGGTGCGCGGCTCATGATCGGGATAAAAGACGTCCTCGGCCAAAGTCCGATGCGTTTCATGTGTATTTTGGGTTTCGGCCATCAAGGCTCCAAAACAAAAAACCGCCCGAAGGCGGTGTGTGGGGTAACGGGGCGTAACGTGGCGGGGTGTTACGGGGAACATTTAATAGCAACCGGCTGAATATCCTTTACTGCCCGTTATCTGACGACTGGCATGGAACTGGCTTTCACATTCATTCGGAATGTTCGCTCGGTACACAAGAAATTATTTAATTCGGGGATTGATGCATGCTTGAGAAACTAACGGACCCCACCTATCAGATCCTGTCTCGACCGGACAAGTCCGTCCTTCGATACCTCGACGCGATTATGGCCAGCAACCCGATGCATCCAGTTTTCTATGAAATAGGCATAGGGATCGGCGCAACTACGCTTCCCGTCACCGAAAAAATGAATAACAGTGGAGAGATCCTGCTTTTCAGCCGTGAGAAGGATGTGCGCGCGCTGGCATCTGATCTTCTCGAACGCGGGTATTCAAACGTCAATGCAAATTGGGGTTCACCCAACAATACATACTCTGGATATCATTTTGAACTGGCGATCGGTGCGGTGGAAAAACGGTTGCCTATGTTCGACTTGGCGTATATTGACGGCGGCCATGTTTTTCATCTGGATGCGCCGACAGCCTGCGTGCTGAAGGAACTGTGCAAGCCAGGTGGCTACATGATCTTTGACGACTACGATTGGTATCTGGGCAAATCACCGACGTGGTCGCCTGCAAAGCGCCCAGCAACGGCTATCGAATATGATCAACGGCAGATCGAGACACGTCACGTGAAACTGGTCTGCCAACTATTCATGGACACCGACACACGCTTCGAATTTGTTGGCATGGATAGCGACACCGTGACCTATCGGCGCCTTCCTGACGCTACCCGCTGAAACGCCAATAAGAAGCCGCCCGAAGACGGCTTAATTTGCGACGGTGGTTATGGGACTATTGAGCGCAGAGAGCCACGCGCAGGGTAGAGCCAACAGCGTTCGATCCAGCGATGAAAGTCGCTGGCAATGCGCCCGTAGCCGTTTGAGAAAATCCGGCCGTTGCTGACATGGCGGCAGAAAGCGACGTCGCCCCAACCGTCTGCAAGCCATTTCCGTTGACGGTCACTGTTGGTTGTGTCGTTGGCGCGCCCTGAATCGCGCCACCGATCCAGTACAATCCCGGCGCAAGCGTCACCGGCGATCCGAATGTGATCTGCTGCGCAGTGGCGCTTGTTCCATCAATCGTCCCAGCGTCGATGATCAGGTTGTTTGGATAACCATTCAGGTCGGCGTAGATGCCCAGCCGGATGACAGCCCCACTCGAACCCGCCACCGTGACATTGGCACCGATCGCCGTGAAGGTCGAGGCCTGATGAACGAAGAACGGCGACACACGGAAGTTGCCATTCCCAAGGCTACCGGACGTTGACGGACTACCTTGGCCACCGCTTACATAGAAGCGCCCCGACGTGAAGAAGTCATACGGAACCGAATGACCATTCAGTTCGTCGGTCGTGGTAGCGGGGGTTACGTTCGTCGTGTTGCCAATGAATTTCACGTGCCGATATTCGTTAGCACCACCCAGATTATTGATGCCGTTGTTGTTGTTCTTGATGATCACGTCGTGAATACGACTGCTTCCATCAAACAACTGGAGGCCATCCTGTGCTGACGCTACACCGCCGTCGATGGTGCCACCATTCAGATTAACGGCGATGCCTGCCGCAGTCGTTGCGATGCCGGCACTTTGATATCCCCTGATATCGATGTCGTTGATATTAACGATCGCACCTGGGGCGTCACAAAGCACGCCGTATGACTGAACGCCTTGCACACCAACATTTCTGATCGTTGTGCCGCGGACACTATGATTCAGCGTCATTGCTCCGGTCACCGGATTAGATGCGGGTATTTCGGAGCGGATACCGGCACGACGGCAGTTGATTAATTGACCGCCGACCACTGACACATCCGAGCACCGCATTTCGACACCATCAAAACAGCCGTGCGCATTCGGCATAATCGTGATTCCGAAGCCTTGCTCGTGTGTGTCGAACGCAACGCTTGTCGTGTCGTATGCGTAGACGTTCGGACCGTAGATGCAGGCCTCTGGCTCCCCGGAGCCTTGCAAATCAGGGTAGGCAGACGAGGTGGGCAGGAATGTGCCCGGGAATCCACCGCCCGTGGGGAATACCGACAGTGTAGTGATACTGTGACGCACTTTGGTGACGGTGCCGGATGCAAAGTTAAATCCTCGACATGCGCCACGCAATGCCACGCCGTACCCCGTGTGACCGTTCGTTACATCGTCCAGCAAATCGTGAATATGCGAGTCATTAAATGAGCCGCCAACGCAGTGCGCCAGTGCGATACCAGGACCGCCATTTTCACCGAGTGTCACGCCGTTGAAGTCAGGGGCGTAACATAACTGGAAATCAAACAGCGTCATGAAGTTGGTCTGGTTCAAGGATGACGTGTAGTTTCCGCCTTCGAACACAACCTTGCCTCCCAGCGTCGCCTGATACATCCGTGTAGACCCTGATCCCTGATCGCGATACAGCGCTGCATCAAAGAAGATGACGTTATTTACGCTGTCAACTTGAGTAATCTTGCGAAGACATGCAATAGCCGATCCAGCCGTGACATTAGGCGTGTGATTGCTCCCGTGGATAAAAATCCAACCATCGGTCGTTAGTCCACCGTATGTGCCAGGGTTGACACTCACGCTCACCGCACCAGTCAGGGGTGCGCCATTGATCGCAATCGCAGAGCCTACAAGCTGCCCGGCCTTCGCATAGATCGGCAGATCAACGGTCTGCGTAATGGTCGCGCCGGGCGCCATGAGAATCTTCTTGACAGTCTCGGGCAGCGAAAGTGTTGCGTCGATAATATAGCCGCCTGGCGGAAAATATACAGTCGAACTGCCGGAATTGAGCGCGGCCTGAATCAGTGCTGTTTCTATCGACGCTCCATTACCCGTCACTCCAAACCGCTTCACACTGACTGGAAGGTCGAGAAGCTCCGCAATGATCGTACGGGCAACCAGACCAGTAGCGGCACCGACGAAAAACGTAAAGACTGACTGAACGAACGTCGCCAACTGCGCCGCCGTCATCGCCCGCTCACCACTACCCTGATCGGTATAGATGACGTCTGTACCGCTTGCGGGACCCGCAGCAATGAAGTTGATCAGACGTTTAACTGACGCAGGGAGAGCCATATTGGATGCTCAAAGAGAAAACCCGCCGAAGCGGGCTTGGTGTTGCGAGAGGGGAGTCAGGCGCTTAAAACTTGCTTCGCCGCGCCATAGAGCGCGAGCCGTTGCGAATACCCGTTCGGCGTACCAGATGCACCGGCACTGCCAAGATTGATGACCTTGCACACCTGAAGAAACTGTCCGGCATCGGCATACGTGTTCAGCTTGCGGGCAGACCAGTACCAGGCAGACGCGAGCGCAGCATTAGCCGGTTGCTCGAGCAATTCGGGGTGAGAAATCAGGTCGAGTCCGATGCCGACTCCGCAGAGCTCGTAATTGCGACGTCCGCTGATCTGCAGGCACCCGCGGCCAATGAATCGCCATCCATCACCGCTCGCTTCATCGCCATTGCCATTCCGGTTCGCATACACGCGATTGGCGATCATCGGCGGCTTGCGGGCGTATTCCTGCGCCTCGGCTGCATCGAAGTGACTGGGGAATGTCGAGAGCAGGCCATCGGCGCTGTAGTTCATGTTCTCCACGACCGCAGTCAACCGGGCCGACTCCACGCCGACGTTTGCGAGGAAGGCGGCGAGACGTAGTGGCGTGTTGATCTGGAAGTGATCGCAGGCGGCTTGCAGCGGGGCAATCCATTGCGCTGCGCGAAGCTGCGTTGAGCCGCAGGCGGCGGCGATGATCGTGGAGGTGAGATTCATAGCACCGCCATCAGCAACTTGATCCCAGCGGACACCCATTCAGGCAATTCCTCGTGCCTGACGATGCGGGCCAAGGTCCATAGACCGGCGAGGGGAAGGACTACGGGGATGAAGACCTTGCGCAACAGAAAGGTCCACGACTCGGCGAGCCGGCAGAAGAAGCGAACGGTTTTCACGCCACCGTTCCACATCGATACGACGTCCTCGGTCCCCTTAACCACCTTGTCGATTTTTCCCGTCAGATCGGCCATCGTCGCGTCCTGACTTTGCAGATGCACCGTGATTTTCGACAGGGCCTCTGTTACCTGAGCGAACCGCTCATCGCCCTTCTGCAAGCGCTCGTTGATCACGTCGATCTCGCTCATTGATGCCCCGGTAGAGATAGGTGGGCCGCTCTTTGGCGGCCGTAAACGAAAGAACCCGGCGCTTGGCCGGGCTCAGTGAGATAAAAGTGAAGGTTGCATCTGATCAAGCAGGGCATTCATTTCGCCCAGTCGCTCTGGTTTCTCGTCCTGCCAGTGACGCATCTCGCGCGCGCAAGCACTGATCTTTCCCTTGCGTGTCTTGTATTCGAGCTCCTTGCGCAAGTAGTCAAACTGCAAGCCCTCGCGCTGATTCTTGATATACGCCGCCATGGCATTGAAGGCGTCGATGTAGGCCAACTTGAACCCCAGCGCCCTCTTTCCGGTGAACCCCATGGCGAGCAG
The DNA here is from genome assembly GCF_046030355.1 of Paraburkholderia caffeinilytica. GTDB lineage: Bacteria > Pseudomonadota > Gammaproteobacteria > Burkholderiales > Burkholderiaceae > Paraburkholderia > Paraburkholderia caffeinilytica_B. The sequence continues at coordinate 69,123 of NZ_JAQQCQ010000020.1, read as the reverse complement.
GGTGAAGCCGTCACGAGAAATGCAGTAGCTGGGCGACGGGATCGCAGCGCCGCCGCTCGGGTTCGCGCGCATCTCGACCGTCTCGGCGAAATATCCCAGACGGTCATCGGGCAATTCGGCGGCCAGCGCGCGGATACGCTTCAGCAAATCGTTGTGATGCTTGCCAAATACTGCCGCGACTTGTTGGGATGTCGTTGTGAGTTGATCGCCATCGGCGGCGATGAAATCACGGAAATTGAGAACAGGAACAGTCACAGGGGGATCTCCCGCAGATACCCGGAAATGAGGGACTGCGGAAGTGCGCCCGGGAAGCGCACGTTCGGTCGGCCTGACCTATCCGCAGTCGTAAACGAAAAAAGCCGCCTCGAAGGGCGGCCCGTAGTTGATCGTTATTTGATGCTTGACATTCACCCTAGGGGTGATATTCTGAAGTCTACAGGGCTAAGCACTCCGCGGTGCCCGACATCCGAAAGGAACCATCATGAAGGTCACATTTCGCGCGCTCGGTCGCGCATTGGGAAATTCCGCCCATGCATTACAAGCCGCTCACGCCAGCCGCGCTTCTCGCCCTCAGGGACAATCTCGGCTATACGAATGCCCAGATGGCCGAACTATTCGGAGTGGCGGGTGGCCAGCAGTTCCACAAGTACATCTCCATGTCCGAGAAGAAAGGGACGAGCCGAGAAATGGGCTTTCATGTCCTGATGTACGGGATGCTGCGTCTTCGCCTCATGAAAGGGCCAGTCGAGTCCATCGAACAACTGTACGAGGAAGCTCGAGAGCACGGCGCGGTTATCGACCCGGATACCGTTGGCGAGCCGCCGCAGTCGCAGGACTGAGCGCCTGTCTCGCGGCCTGTGGTGGCAACGACAAACCCGTCGAGACATCGCCCATCGTCAAGGTCAGCATGCCAGTTCCGGTCAAGGCGACTGTTGCTCCGTCATCGCCTACCGAACCTGATCCAACTACGCCGGCGCCGGCAGCATCTGTTCCGGTTGCGGCGTCGAGTCCCGAGCCAGCGTCTACGCCTGCCGCAGTTCCCTCAACGCCAGTCGTGCTGATCAATGTTTTCGGCGATGACTCGATGGAAGGCATGTCATCAATGATGACTGTCAGCCAGCAGACCGAACCAGACGTCTCCCAGGCCATCCTGCAAGCCCAACTTGACGACACTGGCATCACCATCGCAAACCATGCGACTGGCGGAACATCCAGCAGCCTGCAAAACGAAATGCTCGGCGTGGATGGAAACGGCGCACCGTTTGCGCAACGCGTCGCGCTTTCTAAAGCCAGTATCGTGATCGACAACCACGCGATGAACGATGCGCTCGGCGGCGAGACACTGGACGACTACAAGCAATATCTGCCGCAGTGGATCGCCGCGGTGCGGGCAGCAGGCAAGACGCCTGTCCTCGAAGAACCGAATCCGGTCTGCGATGGCAATCATCCTCAGCTTGGCGATTACGTTCAGGCGATGGAAGATGCGGCTTTTACGTACGGTGTGGCGCTGATCACCCAGTACGCATATCTGCAAACGGTCCCGAACTATTGCAGTCATCTGAACGCCGGGTTCTATCCGGATGACGCGATTTACGCGATCAAGGCACAACGCCAAGCTGCGGCACTCGCACCACTTGTTCAGGCGATCATCGGGAGCCAATCATGAAAACCATCCAATCTTGCCGCGTCCGCCACAGTGGTCGCGTAGCAGTTCGTGCTGAACGGAAGCCGGGTAGGGCATGGCGCACTGCTGCTGTGGCGGCTACGCTTGGATGTGCCGCAGTTTCGGCGCATGCAGAGTCGTTTTTCTCGATCGAAGCGGGGCTCGGCGCATCGCGCGCGATCCGTGCTGGCGACATGCAGTACTTCGATGAAGGCCTACCGCACAAGACGCCGGTCGATTCCTTCGCCGCTCGAGCTGGAATCGCCGTCAATCTGATCGACGCGCCAGTCCGCTCATGGGTACCGGGCATGCGTCTGCATTTGACTTATTCCTACTGGGGCAAGCTCAACTGGACTGCGACCGTCGCCCAAGACTCCGGCAACTTTCCGCAAGGCAACGGCGGCTACAGCGCGGCCACCAAGTCATGTATCGACAACAATTGTGGTCAGATGCGAACGTTCAACTCATCTGGCGTCACGCATTCCATCAGCCTGGCGGCCGAAGCATTCTGGAACCTCGGCAACGATTGGGAAGTTGGCCTGTCGGCTGGACCGGCGATTTACTTTGGTCCGTGGCGCTCGACCTACATTGCCAACGAGGACGGCGTGTTCGGCCCCGCGGGCAGCGCGGAGCAGGTATCCCATCGGATCGTGCCGCACTTAGGTGCCGTAGCCGGATTCTCGGTCTCGAAGGGCGCGTTCTCGCTGGGCTACAGCTATCTCTATGCACCGCCGCACTTCGCTGGAACGGGAGATGACGTGCCTAGCGGGATCAAGGGGGCGCACATGGTGTACTTGGGGTATCGGTTCTAACCTTCAACCGTTCGGCCAGAATGCGGATGCGCGTTAGCCGAAAAGTGCTCGCGCGCATATCTCACATAGAGGTTGCACAGCAGATGTTGAATCTTCATCAGTTCGGGCGTAAAGCTTGATGCCGCGTCTGCTGCATCGATGATCGGAGCGATCCCCGTCACCAACTCGCGCTCATAGTCCGTCAAACAGTATGCGGAAACGTCTGGCAGCGGATATGCCGCGACTCGGATCGTCGGTTCGAGTGAAAGGAACGTGCTAAACAACCGTTCGATGATGAACGGTAGGAACGGCGCGGCATCGGTGTGCCATGTTTCACCCATCACTGCGGTGACAGCGGGGCTATTCGGATTACGCTCGATATGCAGCGCAATCCGGTTGAGCACTCCGCCCACATACCTTTCCCAGAACGCCTCACTACCAACCCAGAAATTCGAGTAGCACAGTACGCGCGCATCGTGGCGTGGCACGCGCGACAGATCCCAACCAAAACCACACTCATCAAGAAGTGCCTGCGCACATCCGGTGAGGCCGGGATGATTGATCTCGCCTTGCATCCAGACGTTGTACGAGTAGCACGCGATCTGCGGGAAGGGATTGATGAGGCATACATCGGCAGACGCGTTTGATTCGCAGAACACTAGAAACTGCTCTGCTGAAACCTTTGCCTTGAGGCCGAATTTCGGTGAGAAGATGCCAATGCGATCGCCTAGATGAGCCTTGCGTCGGTAGAAATCGATGAGGATGCGGAACTCGCGCCATGCCGCGTGCGCGCTATCCGGCAATAGCAAGGGCTCAAACAGGGGCTCAGTGAGATTCGGGTTGCCTTCGTAAATCGGCTCGAAGATTCGGGTCACAATCACGCTCCACGCGGTTTAGAGCGCGACTATGACCTGGGCACAGCGCGACGTCAAATTGTCATGACGTGACCGGTGCCGGCATACCAATCTGCACCCAAACTGGCTGACTATCGAAATACGTCTTCCATCTAGCATCACTTGATTCCACCGTGCCCAGATTCGAATATGAATCTGGGTCCTGCGGACCAGAAAAATTAGACACGATAGCTGTATCAGTGGCATCCGAAAACTGAACGGTTATGGTTGTCATAATTAGATCGTATATCCAGCAATGTTGACTTGCCCACTGAAGCTACCCGAGGCCTGTTGGAAATAGTAAAAGATGATCTGTGGCGTGATGATCGGTATCTTGTAGTAGGTTTGCCCCACCTGGTAGAAGGTAGGGATGATCAGGCCAGGACTGTTCGTAGTACCGGCTCCGCTCGAACCGACCGATATAGTCAGCGTCGTACCCGTCGATGAAGCGCTTACATCGCCAAACACCTCGCGCGCATTCTTTGGGACGAGCGATGCGATATTCAATGAGGTTGACGAGGCGGCCGCCGTAGTGGAATTAACAGCTTGAACCCGATTAATATAGATCGTTCTATCAACCTGCACGCCTTGAACAAACTGCCCACTCCCGTTCGTCGGCACGACGGAAACAAGCCCCGATGCCGTATACCCGCTCGGCATATTCGCGCCACCATACACGCTCGGTGCAACAGCGGAGGTGGCGTTCGTCGCCAGCAGCGCAGCCGTTGCCGTGGTCGGATTGTAGATCGCATACAGCGCAACATAGCCCGATACCGGCGCTGTCCCAGTATCCATCCCGCCCACGCCCGTCGTCGCAAGATTGATCGTCTTGCTGAAGTTCGGAAGGCAATAGCGCAAGCCGCCCAGCGCACTTTCAACAACAATTTCATCCGCGCTCAGCGTAGCCGTAGCACTTGCTGCGGTAACGCTCATCACCAGATTCCGGACAGAGCCGACTACTCCCGCTACCTGCCCGAACTGCACCGCATGCTGGCTTGCGGTGGCGGCGCCTACGACTAGCGGTTCGTACTGACGAAGTGCGGATCCCGCAGTTGCCTGCCATAGCCCGCTTGTGGATGAGGCATAGAACGAGAGATCATCACCGGGCTGCATGACGATGGATGTCACCTGACCAGTTGCCACGACGAATTTATCGCTGCCGTTGGCCGTCAGGGTCAGCGCTGCCGTGCCGTCGTTATATACCGCAGTGGGCGTCAGAGACGGCACGGTCGACTGAGCGGGCATCGAAAACGTTGCCGCAGAAGTTCCGGTGAAGCCAACCGACTCACCCGCAATGGCCGCAGTCAGGGTCTGGGACGAGCTAAACGACGCCGACGCCTGATACTGCGTGCGCATGGTCGCAAGGCCAGCTGTGCCTGCCGTAGGCCCGCAGAATGCGAAATCGCCTACGTTCCAGTTGAGCGCAGACGTACCTTCCTGTCCGCGTAGCACCGTCAACGTCGCACCGCTGATAGCGGTCACATATACGGTTTCGTAAATCGCGCCAGTTGCCGCATCATTAAGCGTGAGCGGCATTTGCTGACCGATCGCAGTATTGAGCGTCGGTAGATTCGCGCTGCTGGCGAGAGTCACCGTGGTTGACCCTGCGCCGGACGACGGCAATGCCGCTGCAAGCTGGGTATTAACGTTGTTCGCGACGACGAATTGCGCCATTTGGATGACCCAAAAGAAAAAGCCCGCTCAGTGGCGGGCTATGAATAAAGTGCTGCGGATTGTTGCGGAAGGCATTCCGGCTGGCGGATAGCCTAGAGGGCTACAACATATGACCCATCCGAGGTCACTACCGAGTCTCCGTCGCCGGTCAGCACAAGCGAGAAAACGGGTGGTGCCGGGATGATGACGACGGTGAATCTCACCTGAAAAGGAACTGCGAGGTAGCCTTCATTGAACAGCGCCTGGAAAATCTGCGAGTTCTGTCCTGCGGGGATCGCGATGGTCAGCGACCGGGCGGCAAGATTCTTTCGGGTCTTGCGCGTTCCATAGGCCTGCGTGTTGTAAGGCGCGCTGCCGAATGAGCCGGTAAATCCGGTTGAAGAACGGGAGATGCCGACTTGCCAGAAATAGTCTGCGGGGATATCCGAACCATTCGCGCCGAACAGGAAGCGCGCCACCCGGCGCCGCAGCCATTCGACCGACATTTGCCGACCATCGCCCAGATAGGTGTACCAGGTGAGCGTGCGTTTGTAGATATCATCGCTCGCCGACTCGGCAGTCCCTGAATTGATATGTTGCCGTGTTCCATATGCGCGCGTGTTGTAGGGCAGCGTGTTGTATGCCCCATATGACCGCGAACTCAGCGTCGATATGACTGGCCGCTCAATGCCATAGATTCCCTGACCTATCCAGTCAAGCAAGGGGCCGTTGATATTGGGCGATGTATAGACCGATAGCGGCGTCTGTAGAAACCAGTCCACATAGCCCTGTGCCGTCGTGTTCAGGCCTGCGAAAAATGCCTGAATATCAGGGTCGTCGGAAAATTGGCCATAGACATAGGTAGGTATGACGGTATCTAAGGGCGACGTAGCAAACTCTTCGATCTGCATTCATCACCCCTGCGTGACCGTCACAGCCGTATTTGATGCCTGGAAATATGATTCAGGATCGCCGAGGATCAATTCCGTGCCCGCCTCCGGTGTAACGACGGACCCGTTTATCGTGACTGTGAAGGTGAGTGCAGACAGGTTTGCAACCGGCAGCACCGAAGCGATCGCCGCCTGAAATGCAGCAGACATGGCGTTCAGGTTCATCGGTTGCCCAACGATGATGCTATTGATGTAATTCTGGATCGCTGGAGCGCCCAACTGATTCACCTGTGCGCCAGCCGTGAAGTTCGGCAGATTGGTGTTCCATACTGCCGTGATCGACACAACCTGCTGCGGCGGGTTGACGTAAGTAATGTTGTACTGATTCGGCGAGGCCGTAATCGTGACGGTGACGTTGCGTGACGTCGTGTTCGATCCGACGATCGTCGATAGATCCAAGGTTCCGGCATAGATCGCGCCAGCCACCTGATAGGGATCTCCGCCGCCACAGAGTACTTCCCAGCCAAACACTGATTGCAGGATGGAAACCAGCCGCGGCGTGACTCCCGGAACGACAGCGGGATTCGTGAGAAGGGTTTTAAGATAGTCTGGAGTGCCTTGTCCCGCCACCTGATTTGCTACCATGATTCTCGAGCGATAGCTTTGCGGTGACTCAGTCGAGGTCGCGGGCGTGCCGGCCTGCGGATTGCTGACCGTCATCGTCGTGTTGTACGGAGTCGGCAGCGAAGTAACGAGCTGATTCACCGAACCCGATGGCACGGACCAGGTACCACTCTGGTTTGCCACAGCAAGCAATGGTGCAGTAGACCCGTCTGACGCGAGCACGCCACCGTCCCGTACGACGTACTGGTATGTGCCGTCACTGACCACAAATCCAACCGGGATGACATATCCTGGTGCGGTGATATCGGTGAATACGACGAGGACGCTTGTATTTGTCGGCTGGCCTTGCGGAATGCCAAGCATCACGCCTTGTTGTGCGAGGATAAAAGCGTTCGCGCCAAGCGGCGTAACGCTGTTGATTGCGTCCACGCGCGCCTGATCCATCTGTGCGAGCGCTGCCGTTCCGGTGGAAGTCAGATCCTCAAGCAACAGGCCAGGTAGATTGGCCGTAAAATCGGGGTCTTCCGCCTGCACCGTGGCAATCAGGTCGCTATTGAGCGCAGCCGGCGAGTTCGGCACCGGGCCGCTCGCGGTCATTACGACGGGTAGCGTCATGTCGGGATATTCTGGCTGATGATGGCACCGGAATGAGTCACGGCGCGCACGTTATACTGAGGCGGGATTGTTCCCGGAACACGGCTGATGGTCAGCGATGCGAAGTACTGGGCATATTGCTGCTGGATCCGGAACATATAGAAATCCGGGAATGTCTGCGTTGCGATTGTCTGGATTTGAGGGATGCCTGAATTTGCATAGATTGGGCTCTCACCAAGATTCAATTTCAGGCACTGGGCGAGCGCGGTAATGTAGAAGGCGTCGTTTAGACCGTTCGCCTGGGTCGAGGCCGCAACCCATTGATAGGTTCCGTCCTTGTTGTACGTTCTGCCCCATGCACGCATTGCACAACCTTTATCTAGATATGCCCGATCTTCAGTCGCCCAGCTTCTTCACGCACGAAAGCCTGTGTACGCTATCGCGGGATTACCTTGTGCTTGCATTGTTCGTGAACAGCCGGTCAGGGGCTTTTGATCTGGCGATGGACGTTGCGAGTCGCGCGCCGCTATTCGTTGAGCACGATCTCGGAACGATGAAAATCTATGTGTCTGGCTTTGCGCAGACCTTCGAAGGCGCTACTCAGGCGATCGACCTGATTCACTACATTCGCGGGTGGAAGGGAACACACTTCTACGCACAAGGGCGAATGGTCATTGGCGAAATGAAACAGGCGTATGACCTGGAGTCTGTGCTCCAATGCTTTTCCGAATCATGCGCAACGGACAACTTTCAGGCGCATTGTCATAGAATGGTCGATACGCCATATTTCCCGGTTCATGCGAGGCTGAAGCTCGAGTTTATTCACCCGATGTTTAGACACATCACTGCGGCGTCCGACGAAGGAAATTTCGTTTTCCCATGTTCCTACATGCTGCAATGGTTCGAAGCACAGGAGCATCATCCGGCGTCTGTGCGAGACCAGATTCAGGCCGAAGGCGTTGCCAAGATGTGCGATGTATGCCCGAGGTTTAACCCTGACGACTTTAAGAAACGAGAGGAAGGCAATGACACAAACGATTCAGAGAACCGGTAAGCCATATAAGGCGATGATTGCGTTTGGCGCTGCATCGGTCGTCATCGGCACGCCGGTCCTGTTTTTTAGTCACCATGGCTATGCGGCGGGCATTGCGCTCCTTGGCGGTGCGGCAATCTACGTTGTTGGCAAGGCTGGCGCTTGGTGGAATCATGGCTAGCCAGTCATCGTTCCGGTATTCCCAGTGCCAGTCTGCACGCCTGGATGAATGTGCGTGTTGACGGCGCCATTCGGCAGGATCACGTCAGGCGCCTGAATCGGCAGCGTCGAGACAGCCTCAGAGCCGCCCCACGTGAACGTCTGTCCACCAACCGTTAACGTGATGCCCGACGCATTGATGATCAGTGTGGTGGTCTCAAATGTGATTGTCGTGCCGGTTGCATTCGTCACAATTGATGACGTCGGACCAGTGGTCGTCTGGATGATCGCGCCGTTGGGACCTTGCACCTGAGCCGCATTCTGATCGATTGGCGGCGAATTTGCGCTACTGACTGGCGTGAAGACGAGATTTGACAGATTGCCGCGGCGCAGAAAACTCGCAACGCCTTTGCCGATTCCAGAAATGCCGCCAAGATAGACATCTGCCGGCGCGGTGTACCCGAAGTCTCCAACCTGGGTCGGCATGCGCACCCAGTTGCTTTCGGCTTTCGGGATCGTGATTGGCGGCAACGTCCATGGCGACGTGTCCATCTCGAATTCAACTGTCACGATCGCGCCGGATACTGCCGTAACACGACAGGGAAGTGCACGCCCCTGTTTCTGTATCTCCTGCGCAGCCCGATTAATGGCCAACTGATTCTGACTTTTTTGAAGCCAGAGCTTGGAAAAGTTATCAGCCATTCTGAGGGGGCGTAAAAGGCACGCAATTTATAACCGTCACCCAGGATCCGCCATCGGATGAGCGAAAATTCCCTATATGGCGCTGCTCGACTATCTGGAATGAACCTGAGAAGGTCGTCAGATAATTCGTGCTCGACGGCAATGAGTTTCCAGAGGTGAGAACCTGACCCGCCTGACCAGACAGCCCGACTGGCATCTTGACGGTCGTCCCTATCTGTAGATCGCCGCGCATCACCAGTTTGACCTGAAGCGTGTTGACATCGATCCAGGTGGGCTGCCCGACCAGGTCCGCAAAGTTGAGTTGAACCGTGGGCGGCTGCCATGTGTTATCAAATACCGACAGCGCGCCACCTTGCATGGCGATCTGCACGCCAGGATAGGTCGGGCCGAGAAACTGCCCGTTCGTAATGCCTTGTATATATTGCGCCAGTTCCTCGAGTGTTCCGCAGTGATGCACTTCTTGTGCCGACTGAACAAGTTGGCTACTGATATTCATTGTCAGCGGAAAGCCAGGATAGGCCACCGAAAGACAGTTCTGCAGTGCGCCAGAAAGCGGTTGTCCAGCTTGCCAGTTCAGCACGAAATTACCAGGGTTATCCGAATCGAACCCACCCGGATTGATGACGAAATCAAGCGTCATCTCCGTGCCTTCCCAGTTGCCAAAGGCTTGCCAGACTTGCCCCTTGAGCAGCGTTCCTTGCTGGGCTGGATTGGCGAGAGGAAGACCTCTTCCCATGCCGCCCTTCAGGACCAGGGTCATGCCAGGCTGCGTCTCGCCATTGACGATCTGAGGGGCGAATTGCTGCGGTTGCATCAGGTCGGCAATCGAGATGCCCTCAATCGTGATCGACTGTCCGCCGATCGGCGTTCCATAGGGGGCAACCGTCAGGTCAAATTCGACATTCAGAGCGCCAGGATCGAATTGATCTCCCGGAAACGATGTCCAGGTGCGCGCGGGCGTCGTACTGCCCGGCGCATAAAGGTCGATTTCGTAAAAGCGCATTTATGGGGTGATTTCGAAATTTCCGGAGTCTTCGCGATAGATGATTTTCGAGGTCGTGAAAATCCCCGGCGCAAGCGGGATGTCATAATCAAGCGGGGAACCAACCAAGGCGCCATACCACGCCACAGTCCCGGATGCGCTCACTAGCGACGCATACCAACGTTGTGCCGCGAAATTCCACATCGCTGTGAGGTTGTATGGCACGGTGTCGAGCGTCACGGTCACCTGAAACGGCGGCGTCTGAGTAGGCGACGGCGCAAAGGGAATGACTGTCATGAGGATGGGTAAATGCCAAAGAGAGTCGATGCGCCCTGAACTGGCGTTCCCGCGACTTGAGCGGCATCACTCCATGACGAGGTCGTAAGTTGCTGGCCGCCTGAAATCATCGACAGCATTCCATTCCATGCCGTCTGTGCCTGTTGCTGGGTGATCAATGGCTGCACGAAGTCGATCTGCCACTGGATTTGCTGCTGGTATCCGCCTCCGCTTGTGACGTCTGTCATGGTCGCCATCACGCAGTCAAAGTACGGATACGAGGGCGTGATGACGTGATAGGTCCCACCTGCTGCGGTATGCGCCTCGAATGTGCTTTGCAGGGCCATGAAGGTGGCCTGCTTCAGCAGATACCCGCCAACCGAATTGACTGGCGCAATCATCAGCAGCGAGATGTTTTTCGGGTTACGGATTACCGCATTGCCAGCCACAAACCGGTTGGCAAAGGGATAGGTCGCAACCGTATTGCTGATTGCTGTTGCGCCAGGCACTGGCACAAATTTCACAGTTGATGCTGAATCCGAACCGGTCACATCGTTAATCAGACCGCCAAGCAACGTCAGAATCGGTGCCATGCCGCCCAGCGATGACGAGAACAGACCGCCATTAAATATGATTGGAGATTGCTGGTAGGCGAGGTCATAGGCGCTGCGTGCGGCATTCCCTAATGCATTTGCTGTACTCATGATCCTGTCGCTGACGCATTAGTGGAGACCGCCACGCGGGCGGACGTGCTGTTCTTCACGTCGACCTTGAGATTCACTGTCGACTTTTGTGCGAGGGCAGAAGTGATCTTGTTCAGATAGTTGCGCGTCTCGGCAGGCAAATGGGATTCCCACTGATTGCCATTCTGCGCGATATCGCGGTCAACATTGCCCGCGCCCCAGTTATATCCAGCCAGGGCCTTTCGTATATCACCCTTGTACTTGCGCATCAGATCGCCCATCATGCGGGCGGCAGCGGCGGCAGAGTCGTGGAGATTGTAGGGATCGTCAAGACCGTACTGTTTGGCCGTATCGGGCATGAACTGGAACGGACCCATCGCGCCCCGCGGCGAGACTGCGCCGATCTTTCCGCGTGACTCCACCATTTCCTGCGCGTATAACGATCCAGCCGGCAGACCTTGCGATTTTTCGAACGCACTGAAATAGCTGGGCTCGCCACTCATCTTCTGGACCGTGCCAGCCAATTTGTCAGTGAATGTGGGAGATAGAGCCTGATATTTCGCCGCATTACCATTCATTGCCGCAGTGAACCCAGCCACTGAGCCGTGCGTCTCGCGCTGAACCTCATTGGCATCAAGTGAGCCACTGGTGCTGGTGTTGGAACTGGTATCAATTCCGAGAAATTTGGCCGCCTTCCGTATGGCGCTGGCGACACCGCCTATCAGTCCGGCGATATCCTTCAAATCCTGCCGGAATTGCGTCGATCCCAGGTACCCTGCGAAATCATGTAAAGCATCCCCGACCGACTTCAAATTCTGGGGCGAGAGCACGTCATCAATCAGTATCTTTGCGTCACCGCTCAACCCACTAACAAACTCTCTCAGGTTCGGCGCCAATTCAGCCAGGCGATCCGTCAGGTCTGTCTTGAGCAACTTTCCAGCCGCTTCGATCTCGCGCTCAAACCCGTACCACGCATCCGTACTTTTGTCCGAGACGTTGAAGGATTTCACATCCCCGCGGTAATTCGCGCGTGCTTCGCTGAATTCCTGCGGCGTCATCGCGCCGAGCTTGCGGACTTCCTCGAATGACATGAACTGGTCAAGCCCAGTCCCGCGCAACGTTTGCGCATTGCGTGCAGCGACTGGCGTGTTTGCGTACCAGTCGTGTGCGCGCTGCATCATGCGAAGCGACAATTCATCCGGGCTTTGATTCTGGATTGCAGACAGGCTCTGTCCGGTGGCCAGCATTGCGTATGGGATCTTCCGCATGTCCGACTGCGCATCCGCGGCACGGTTCAGAATGGACGGATCAACATAGCGGCCGAAATCCGTCTCGAATGCCGAGAGTTGTCCGATCGATACGCCAATACTTCGCGCCTCGCCCTGCGTCGAAATGGCCGAGCGCGCGAGATCACGCAGCCCGAGACCCGATAGAATCGCTCCGACACCAGTCAGGCCAAACCCAATGGTTCCGATTTTCATCAGAAACTTGCCGATGCCGAAGACTTCGGATCCGAGCGTCTTGGCGTGCTTCGCCATTTTCTCGAGCTCGGAACTCCCGTTACGGGCGACGCTGGCGAACTCCTTTTGTGCCTTGATTGCCTCGCCGACAGACTTGCCGATAGCATCCGCCTGGATTGCCGCCAGCATCAATGCGTCTTTCGACGCGTCTGAGTATTTGGCGAAGTCAGATGCAAATTTGCCGGCATCTTTCGTCGCACCAGAGACCTTCTTCCAGTCATCCGGCATTTCTTCTACCTGGGTCGAGTATTGCTGGAACAGTTCGTAAAAAGCGCGAAACTGCTGATCGTTGACATCGACCTCAATGACTGGCTTATTGCTCATAGATTGGGCCGCAGGACTTCGAGGATAAAGCGCTCCCGAAACTGCCGGGCGCTATGAAAGGGGATATCGTGCCGCTCGGCGAATTCGGCAAAACCCTCGCGCGAGACGTATTTCAGACAGGCAGCGATGAGGCCGTCTTCGGTGTAGGTTCGACCTTCATCGAGGTCTGCAAGGAAGCGGCGAATGCCGTAGGTGACAACGCAGTAATCGACCCACTCAGGACTGAAGCCGTCGCTGCTGCGATGTTCAGGCGATTCGCCTTCCGCGCTGTCATCGCATGACACGTAAAAAAAACCAGTGCGGCCTCCAGTTCGCTCCAGTCTTCCTCATCGATCTTCCCTTGAGAGATGGCCGCGTCGACAGGGATCAGTTCGTAACCATTCGCGCCCGGCGCTAGCAACATCGTCAGGCGCCGGATTTCCGCCAGCAGTACGGGCGTGCGATCGTCGATCACGGCGCCCTTGGCATCAAAGCTTTCCCGTTCCGCAGCATCTTTCTCGCCTTCGTCCTTGAGTACGAGATTGGCAATGCGCGGACCCGAACCCATCTGGTAGTGAATACCCTTGCGCGACAGCGCCGCCTTGACCGCATTGATGACGCTGTAATGCATCTCATAGACCTGGCGCGAGATCGGCGTGTGATACGCCGTCATGCCATCGCCAACCGGCAGCGCAAGATTCAACGAGTCAGTGATCTGCATCAGAAGGTCCAGAGTCGGTTGTTAATCGGCAGCGCTCCGCGGAGTACCAATTGAAAATCCGGGCTCGTACCATCGAAAGGGCCTGGATCCATATGGCTCGCGACTACACTTTGCAATGCGATCGGGGGGAATGTAGAGGTATCGCTGTAGATCGTTGCATCCTCGACATTGCTATCCAGCAGGATTTGCGAGAACCACGCTGCCGCAATGGCTTGCGTGCGCAGCAGGGCAATCGTGATCGTCGCAATCACGAACGGTTCGGGAGAATTCACCAGGCCGGTACCGGTGGGGATCTGGTTGACCAGTTGTCCCTCGAATGCGATACGGGCCAGCGAGCGGCCCATGTTCGCGGAGATGATGTTCAGCGATGGTGAACTGGGTACGACCACCGAGCATTTGACACGATTCAGGACGCCTCTGGCGATCCCGGGATTTTGCGTAGGCATTCAGGATATCCTTTAAGAGGCGAATTGGATCGCGTCGAGCTGAATCCCGACCTGGAGGAAGCCGTTCTGCCCCACGATGTTGGCGCCCAAGCCCTGATAGATGCCCGCCTTGTAATTAGCGGGATTGGCGGTCGTATAGGATGCAAACGAGGCGGCAGTGACCGTTCCGCTCAATGCGCAGCCATAGGAAATGGCGGTGTTCAGATCGCGTTGGGCGACGCCGGCAAGCTGGTTGATACCATCCTGGTCATATAGGAGGGGAGGTTCTTCGTTCGAACCATTGATGACCTCATCGGCTAGGTCATTGGTAACGGCAATCTGATACCAGTCGATCCCATACCACCACGACGACTGCGAGCCATCCGAAGTCGTACCCTTGAAAATGCACGTGTTGGTGATGCCACCCTGCGGAGGCACGAGATTGATGTTCCCGTAAGCCGACAGAACTGTCTGGATGTTCGCCGAGTAGCCAGTGGCGGGCCACGGCGTTACACCATTCAGGAACCGATATGCCATCGGTGCGAGTTTGCTGGCCGGGCCGGGGTTGTTCACCAGCCACTGGTAGAAGTGGGCTGCCGCACCAAACTCCTGCGACGTTGCAGTTGGGCTCGGAACGAACGCATACACACTCTTGTTCGGCTGATATGTTGCAATGTTTGCAACTGTCGTTGTGATGAAGAAATACGTGCGACCGGTCGGACTAGCATAGTTGCTGGCCACGATGTTCAGTTCAGCCGCAAGATTGGCCGTGCCAGTCGCAGTTGTGCCGGAACCTGGGGCAGAGAAGGCTACGGTGGGTGCAGTCGTGTAGCCTTCGCCAGGATTGGTGATTGTCACCGAAACAACCGAGCCACCCTGGATAACTGCGGTGCCTGCCGCGCCAGACCCGCCGCCACCACCCGAGAATGTCACGGTAGGAGCGGAGGTATAGCCTGTGCCGCCAGCCGTGACAATGACGCTCCCGACCACTTCATCCTGGTTGTCCCATTCGGCGGGCACCAGATACGCGTAGAAGATCCCTGGGTTATCCGTGATCCAGGTCTGCAGCGCTTCGATGGCCGCCACGCTGGAACTTTGCGTCCCCAATTCAAGCACGTAAGCGCCCACCGATGTACCTTGGGCATAGAACGTCGTACCCATCGTATTCAGTTCGACCTGATTACCTGAGCCGCTCGTTTGCAGCACGGCCTGCAATGCGGAAAGTTGGCTGCAATATAGATAAGAACCGGTCGCCAGGGTGGTTCCGCCCACCGATACAAACGCACCGCTCCGCTGAAGCTGTGACGGTTCGGGCGCGACCGTAAGTACTGCCGTCAGATTGACGATCTGCGGAGTGATGGTTGTTGCCATGGAGGCTCCAGAAAAACGAAGCCCCGCTCAATGGCGGGGCTGGAATGAATGCGTGATCTCGGAGTTAGGCGTACGACACGGATACGTTTCCGCCCGTACCCGGCACCACGACGATACCGTTGAGGCACGGAAATTCGAGGGTAACGACGGTCTGTGCGGCAGTCGCGGTGGCACCTTGCCAGATCAGATTTGCGGCGCCAAAACCTGTCACGGTCGCAAAGTCATAGACGGCCGGCGCGGTGGTCGATGCAGTATTGAAAACGAGGCGGAATACCTTGCCCGGAGCACCCTTTACCAAGGTGTTCGTCGTGACGTTGAGTGTGGTTTGGGTGCCGCCAGGCGGAATGGCGTACGGGTATTGGGGCATTTCGAAAACTCCAAATGAAAAAGCCCGCTCGAGGCGGGCAGGAAACTAGTCGGGATGCCCCGCTAGGAAACGGTGACGGAACTGAAACCGGCAGAAAGAATCAGACGACGCGCGATTGCGTCAGCCGTGCCGCTGTTGTATGAAGCCTGGATGACGAAGGTTTTCTTCATTGCGAGCGCGGCAATTTCAACCTGCCCGCGCTTGTCATCGACTATGGCTGGAGAATTGCCGAAGCCAAAGTCATCGGAGTTGACCGAGTAATCCATCAGCGCAGCATGGAACTGGATTGCCTGCTGGTTCGTGAAGCCGTAGAACATCAGCTTCACGGTGTCGCGCATCAACTGGAAGCTGGGCACGTCGTAGAGTGGCGACGGATCACCGTTCGGATTGCTCCTTGCTGACCAGTCAAAGTAGGGCGCTGCTTGTTGCGTGATCGTGAGCGATGGATCGATATGAACCGCGATATAAGGCGGCACGACGTTGTCGGGCACGAGGAACGACGGATAGATCGGAGCGTAGCCAAACGGCGAATAGACCGCCGCTTGCGACGGCAGTCCCAGCCAGATGGGCAGGCTGTTCGATACGATCGGCCCAAGCGGCAAATCTGCTGCGCTATCGATCAACTGTGAGGCGAGGGCCGGATAAACCGCGAAGCCGCGGTAATGCCACAGTCCGGCCTGTTGATAATTCATACCGGTCGCAGAAAAGGCGACCTGTAGCGACGCGCCGTCGACGTTCCATGCCCCAACCCACATCGAGTCAGGAGCGATCGCGTTTAGTTGCGATACCTCTTCCTCGGCGGTAAAGACGAACTGGTTTGCCGCCAGAGTCTGGTCTTCTTCCTGCCTGCGCTCGCTCAGGATGTGCAGCGAGCCGGCGAACTGTTGCGCCGATCCAGTCGCCACCCAGAACACATAACCATCGGTCGGGATGGTTGATTTCGTGTACTGCTGAAACGTGACGGTCTGGTCGCTGGAAATATCATCGACGCCAGCGGCCAGGGCGGTCGCTAACTGACTCGGCGCCGCTGCGGCTTCATTGATGATGCTCATGTTTCCAGCCAGGCTCTAAAAGAGGCCTGATAGAGGCCGGTGTCAACGAACGCCGCGCGCGCCTTATTGGTACTCGCGGTGGGTCGCTTCTTGCGGGTACTGACGCCAGTGTCTGCGGCTTCAACTTTCTGGCCGCTCAGTTGTTGCCACTCGCGCGCGTCAAGGTAATCACGGAAAGCCTCTTCGATCTTCCCGTTGACGCTTTGGCCGGCGATGACGCGATCGCCCAGATGGGTATCGACATCCCTGCCAAAGATCGTGACTGGCTTGCCCTGCGCGAGCGATTCAATCTCGCCAATCATTGCGTCGGCCAGAAACTCGCCGATCTTGTCCTCGTACATCTCGAGGAACGTGCGCATGACGTGATACTCATCCTCAAGATAGCCAGCTACGTCTCCCGTGGTCTTAGCGCCGTCCCCATCCGAATAGGCCACATCAACCACGCCCAGCATCAACTTTGGCACTAGCTAACCCCAACGATGTTCGGTCCATACTGTTGGCTGTAATCCAGATACTCGCGACCCCAAGGCGTCAAGAGGAGATCTAGATCCCCCATCGTCAAGCCCTTGAGAAAATCGGGCGTGACGAGCGTTTGAGACGTCGCCTGATCGGCGGAGGAACCGACAGGGCCAGCCTTGAATGACAGCAGTTTGAATGCGGCGCGCTGGTCTGCGAAGAACGTCTGGCCAGGCTGATCCTGCCCGATCTTCAGCAGTTTGTGCATGCCGTAGTTGTAGACCGCCATCACATACAGGATGGGAGGCATATTCGACGGTGGGATGAGCGTTACGCCGAGGGCGCCAATGAACGCCCATGCCAGATAGGGCGACCACGCTGCGGCACTCGCGGCTTCAACTGCAGAGGTCGGCACAGGAACCGCCGTCCCCGCGCTACCGGCCCATGTGGCGATGTAGGTGTTGACGGGTATGCTCGATCCGACCAGAGCCATGCCGGCGGCGATTGTCCCGGTGGTGCTTGCTGCCGTCAGGTTGCCAGACGTACTAATGCCAACGTTCGTGAGCGTGCCGCTCGGCAGATCCGCCAATGGCACACCCTGATTCAGAACGAAGGCATTGAAATCAGCCAGATTCGGCTGGAGCGGGTTTGTGAACATCACACTCTCGTCGTAACGACATGACCGCCAAATGACATGTAATCGGGCAGATCGGCTGCGGCAGGGAAGGCCGCAACAAACGGCGCACCTAAGGCCTCAGCGATCTTGCGCGGAGCAAACGCCCATACACACCACTGACCGGTGACGGTGATTTTCATGCCCTTCGCCATCAGCGCCTTGACTTCTTCGGCGCGCGTCATGGCCGGCGCATGGGTGGCCGCGCCGAGAGCGGCATTTATAGATGCCCGGGCTTCATCGGAAAGTCGGCATGATTCCATGATCAGATCGCCAGTTTCGAGCTTTCCGGCGCGGCCGAATCAACGGACACGCTCATCTTCACTTCTTTCCCCGTCGGCGAATCGCGAGGACCAATATCCTGCTCGACCTCGACCGCCGTCACCTTCGCTAGGCGCTTGCGGCGATCACCCGGGAGCCGGTTTGCCTGATCCATCGCGAGGGCACCTCGTTGGGCTTCCACCGCCGATATCTTTTCCTGCGCCTCGACGCGGGCATCATGGCCGCTGCGGATCTGGGTTTCGCTTGTCGCTTTATCGATGCTGTACATCCAGCCCGAGAAGTTCTCGAGCCGACCGTTCGTTTCGCTCGATCGGCGGAAACCGGCGCTCTCAAGTTGTTTGATGAGGTATTCGACACTTGAATCCGTCAAGCCTTCGCCAATCATTTCCTGGCGCCCGGAATGCACATCCAGTTCGTGGATGCGGTTCGATTCAGGCAGGCGGTAATTGAACTTCAGGCGTTGCTTTGTGCCATTGGCAACATAGATCTTGGTCATCTTCATTCCCTAAAATGAAAAACCGCCCGAAGGCGGTCGTTTCCCTGAATAGTGAACCCGCACCAGGCCGGACAGGGACCGGCTTTTCGGAAGCGCAATCCTAGGTGCGGGTTTGATCGTTAATGCGGAATGTTGAGAATGTACAGACCTGCGCCGCGGACATTCCACCCCGAGCTGATCCGGTTTTCATATACCGTGGTGATCGCGCCGTCTTCAGTCGGAGTCGGGATTTCGATCGGCGCCGCCATCGACGCGTACTGGACATTCACCGCCTTCATCGAAGGAGAGGTTTCGCCGAACACGTTGGTGTTGATACCCGGGATGTCCGGCACTTCGATTTCAGGGATCGTCAGGATCACTGCGTCGGAACCGCCCGAGCCCTTGCCTTGGAGGGTGTCATCGAAGAACCACACGAGATCGTCGCCAGCCGCAGCCAGGTTCTCTTGCGCGACATTCGCGGTGGTCGACGTACCCGCGCCCGGACGTTGATACGCCGTGACCTGCACGATGTTCGCGATCTGGGCCTGCAGGAAGATGCGCTGCGGGCTGATGACGACGATCTTGTTATGGATCTTGCCGCCCGACTGATACATGCCGATCTTCAGGTTGACGATCTGCGTGAGCAACCACAGAGCCATCGCACCGTTGTCGTACGTCGAGAACGTCGTGTTGCCGTACGGGTCAGGTGGAAGCGTCACTTGCGTGGCGGCCGGAGCATTCAGCAGGCCTTCACCGTTCGACGGCTGGTAGCCATAGAGCAGTGACGTACGGTACTGCTGGTAATGGCCCTGACGTGCAGCAAGACCTTGCGCGGCCGGCAGGCTAACGTTGTAGTTAGCTGCTGCGGCAATGTCGTGCCGATCCCACACCGAACGCGTGCGAACCAGGTACGTGGCGGTGCTGAATTGATCGCCGGCCAGCGTTGCGGACGGCAGGAAGTTCGGCGCCGCACCCGAGGCCTGTGCTTCCGTACGCAGATCCAGCGAGTTCACGTAGACGTACAGATCGTCCTGACCGATCTTGACGCGGGGCTTGCCGCCCTGGAGTGCTTCGAACGCACCCGATGCCTGCGCATAGGTGACGATGAGATCGGGCTCGGCGAAATGCGGATTGATCCGCGCGCGAGCCGGGAACAGATTTGCCATGTGGTGGGCTCCTTAGATCTGGATGATGGCTGCGTTACCCGTCGTCCAGGTCAATGCCCCGGTGCCCGAGTTGTAGCTGATGGTCTTGCTGTTGGAATTCAACGAAAGAATCTTCGTCGTCGCCGGCAGCGCGAACGCACCGCTCGTGCCCGATGCCGTCAATTGCTGGAGCGCCGGATCCCAGTACAGCGTCTGGTTGATCGCGCCGCTATCCAGCGTGGCGACGATGCTCGAGAGCACGCCGACTGCGATACGGATGTTCGAACCGAAGCGGAAAAAGTTGACCGTCATGCCGGCGACGGACTGCTGCACTGTATTGCCCGGCACGATGATCATGTTGTGCGCCTGGTCGAACACCGTGAAACCTGTCACGTTGCCAGCAGCGCTTGCCAATACAAGCGAATTGCCGAGGGCGTTGGCGTTGACCGTGGCGACTTCTTCGGTAATTGCCATGCCGCCCCATACAGGCTGCGTGACGCTCGGCGCGACGACGCCCGAAGTCAGCCACATGCGCGCCGACGTATCGTCAAGGGTGGTGCCCTGGACGTAGCCTTCCGTCGATTGCAGAAACGTATTCGACGGAGAAGTCGTCAACTGCGGATTGAAAGAGACAGTCATCTATCGACTCCTTAGTGTTTCTGGCGGGGGTCAAGGATGCGAACACCCTGACCTTCGTGTTTGAAGAAGCCGAGCCATGCGTTCATGTCGCCGCTATACTCGGTGATCTGGCGACCAGCTTCGTCGCGGCGCACGATCGGAATCAGGCGGCCAGTCGGCGATACAGCGGGGCTACGTGCGTAGGTTTGCGCGTCCATGCGGATCTGCTCTTCGATGGCATCGAACGAGTCGATATCGAGAGAGTCCAGCCGGATAGCCTTGAATTTCGGGCTGTGCTTCTGATATTTCGAAGCAAGGCGAACCATGTAGGCGCGCGGGCTTTCGCCGTGAAGTGGTGCCGACGCCTGTTCGCCGAACATCTGCGCAACCGAATCCCAGCGGGCTTGCGCCGAACTTAGTGCATCGCGATCAGTGACCGACAGGGGAGTCGTAAGCGAAGTGATGCGAGCATTCATTGCATCGAGCTTCGCCTTCAGATCGGCGTTTTCGCGGGCTTGCGCATCCATGCGCTCTGCTGCGTCCTTGCGTTCCATCGCTTCCTTCTCCTTGCGCTCCTTTTCTTCGGAGTCAAGCCGTGCCGTTTCTGCGGCGTCGCGGCGCTCAGCATCTGCGCGCGCAGCCTTGGCCTCTGCCGATTCCTCGACAGCGCCAGCAGCCAGAGCCGCGGCTTCGAGCTCGTGCTCCTTGTGACCGGCCGTCTCGGCAGCACCGAGTTCGCCAGCAGCGGAATCAGCGGTCAGCGGCGCGGCCGGCATCGGATCGCCGCCCTTGTTTTCCAGCGTGTCGAGGCGCGAGCACACTTCATCGAAGCGTTTGCCCAAAGCGTCAGCCCATGCCGGAACCTGTTCGGCCGGAGCCGCGGTTACGTTTTCATCCATTCTGATTTCTCCATTGTTGACTCCGCTGGGCTCGCCACCTTTGTCCCACACGCCTTCCTTGCAGATTGCGAGATGGTCCAAGTAGGAGGGCTTACCTTCGATAAGAACCGTCTTCCCATCTATTTCCAGGAATTCGGCTGAGCCCGCGTCGCGGAAGACAACCGCGGGACTGGTCGATTCGTGAGACTCGTGCATCAGCACGGCCGCATCGTCATCGAATACTTTGGCGATGCCCCAGACCTCATCAGTGGTGAGGTAGGGCAGGAAAATTGAGCCGAGATTGCGCTCTCGGTACTCCTTCGAATTCAACAGCGTCTCGGGGTGTTCGAAGATGACCGGCAGACCATTGCAGCGCTGGCGGAACTCTTCGGTCAGGAAGTCATCCGGCGTGCGCCATGAATATTCATCGAGCGCCGTGCGGTAACTCAGCCCTGTGCCTGTGATGCGGATATCAAAGAGCCAGACGTTTTCGTATCGCTGGGGCGACGGCAACTCATGTGCTGCCATCCGCTTGGCGATGTCGAGTTCATTACCCGAGACCAGCGCAATGGTTTTGGCGACTTCGGGGTGCGTCGGCTCGGGGAGCGCAGAAGGCGAGACCCATTGCCATTCGGTATGCTCGTCGTTGAGCTTCGGGTCGAAGGGTTCCGGGACGTCCTGCAGAAAGCAGGTGTAGTCGCCGCCGTCCGGATTGACTGTCGTCCGGGCGATCCAGCGGACGCCGTCAGGACAGCCGCCGATTTCCTCGACACATTCGCGTGCTGCGGATTCTTCGGGCGTTTCATCGGCTTCGATGTGGCCGCCCGGCTGCTCCCACTCACCCGTGTCGCTGCGCTTGACGAGCAGGTATTGCGGACCGGGAGCGCGGAAGAGGATGCCGGCGCAGTGGGGCGAGGTAGAGTCGTTGCGACTCTTGCCCGCCTCTTTCTCTGCAATGGCGATCGACTGATTCTCGGGATGCCCTGCGTGGCGAAGTTCTGCGATGTTGTGCCCGATTACCTCGTCGCCAGATCCTTTCTCGAGAGGCATAGGTCGTTTTCAAGGAGTAAGATTGGTGATTCGCACTAGGAGCCAGCCATGGACGAAGAACTTCGACCAATTGAGACGGCGCCGCTGGACGGCACCACGATTTTTCTCGTGACGCCAAGGATGAAATGCCAAGGCAGATTCAAGAACGGACAGTGGTGGATAGCGCCGCCATACCCAACCGTCCTTGCCGACATGGCCTATTCGCCATCGAATCTGAAACCAGCTTTCTGGCATCCGCTTTAGGCAAAAGAAAAAGCCACCGCATGGGTGGCTTCGTGTGTGAGTGAGGCGGGGTCAGGCATAAGCAGGGCGCTTGATGCGAGTTTCTTCGAGCAGCGTCTTGCCCTTTTCAGTCAGCATCTCTTCGGACAATTCACGCAAGGCATAGATCGCCACGACGTAGCACTGGCAGAAGGGCTCCTGCGCCGCAGACGTGATCTCGTCGTAGTAGCCGGCAGGCCCGACCTTGATCAGCCCTTGCTCTTTGGCCCAGCTATTACGCAACAGATAAATCTTGCCGTCGCGCTCCTTGTGATCCTCTCGGTAGTCGTATCCAGCGCGCTTCCAATGAGAGCGCCACCGGTATGCTATTGCGCCGCCTTGGGTCGCCACTACATCATTGATCGCGGCAACGAGTTTCGCGCCCTGGTCGATCTGGCAACGCCGCGCCTCGTATTTCACCTGGGCGATCGGCTTGGCGATGTGTTCCTTGACGTCGGCCTTTTCGACTATGCGTGAGCCGCCGTCAGGAATGGACGTTGCCCAGCCGGAGAAGCGCTGGAGGGTCTTGTCGATCGCCTGTTCACGATTCAGTTTGATCAGGTTCGCGCTGGCCAGAACTTTTCGATCCAGCTCCGCTCGAGCGTAAGGCTTTAGCCGTTCCAGCGTGAACCTCGGCATGCCCGGGTGATACTTGAGCGCCGCAGACTTTGAGAACGTCCGATTAAAGACGGTCTGCATTGCCAGTTGCATGCGGCTCTGGATTTCCTCTGGCGAGGGGAGGTCAGCAACAGCGGCGTATCTCAGGCGTTTCAGCCAGTCATCAAGTCGCGCAACGTCGTCGTAGCCATTTTCCGAAATGTCGCGCACCGCCGCCGTCAGGACTTCGTGAAAAGTCGCGTTGATGGATGGACGGTCGCTCATTCGTGGCTGCTTTCGACAACAGGTTTAGGTTCTGCGACAGGCTCGGGCGGGACATACGATGCAAGAGCATCTTCGTCCAGTTCCAGCGGGTTGGAGAATAGATTTTTCCGCTCGTTGGCGACTTCGGTCAGCCAGATGGTCGCTCGTGCCTTGTTCACCGGATCAAGCTGCGGCGATGCGACTTCGTACAGAGAGATGGCCGACTTCATAATGATGTCGTCCACTTTCGCCTTTTCACTATCAGGCTCGACTAGCAGATTAGGCCACTTCGCCGTGAACGCGTTCTTCCACTCGTAGAACGCCGTCTCATACGGAACCGATTGATACTCGGCATACTTGCGCTGGATGATCTTGTAGAAGTCGGGACTCCACGCGCGCCGCATGACAATCTCGTCCATGAAGCGGTAGTCAGGGTTCATTTCGATCCGCATGCGGTCGATGAAGCGCGCGATGATCTTGGCGTCTTCCGAGCCTTCGCCGAACCCTTCTGTCAGTGTCTCCTGATACAGCATCGATGCGGGCATCTTCGCCGCGGTCGAGATGTTCTTGATGCAGTTATTGCGCGAGAACTCGGCGGCATCCCTGACGTTCTTCAGATCGACCGATTCGATATTCTCAGTCAGGCCAATCGAGATCACATTTCCTGTTTTGGCACCTTTCAGGGCTTGCCGCTTCAATCCGAACCAGGAGCGCGCACGCTGGTCGATGACCGAGCCGGGCGATTGCAGTTTCATCACCAGCAGTGCAGCCTTTTCAGCCACCGCCTGGTCGGTAATCATCGTCTGGACATAAGTCTTCAGCGGGAAGAGGGCGCGCTGATAGACGGAACGTCCGACGAAGCCAAAGGCGCTATTGGTCCATTCAATATAGACTGGCGACTCGTTGAGCGCGATCACGGCCCGAGAGAAGTGATAATCCTTGCCGGCGACGCGGATGTGTTGCGGTTGCTGGAAGTCGGGCGCGTTCGGATCCTGATTCAACGTCAGGGAGCCGGCCGTATTCAGCGGGTCCCAGATTTTGAAATCTAACTCCATTTCGTGGAGTTTGTCATACGGCAAAGGATCGGTGGATGGTAACTCCGTACCATTCAGGAACTTTCCGCCCACGCCGAGAGACGCTATGCCATAGACGCGTTTGAGCGTCTGGTGACCTTTGATAATCTCGTCGGCGCCCGTCCTGCCGATAGCCATCCATTCGCGCTGGAAGGCCTGTTTCAGATCATCCTCGGGACCGCCGGGAATAGTGATCTCGCGTTCCTGGCTCTGAGCTTCCTCGATCGGAGCCTCGGCCATCTTGGCGCCAAGCGGATGCGCCACATACAACGTTTTCGCCATCTCGTACGAGGGCATGGACCCTGGGACGATATCCTCCGCCATCAGAATCTGCATGAGCGAAGACGGAATGCTGGCGCCGATGCTTACTGTCGCCGCACCGCCGTCATTATCGATATCGCTCATTTACCAGCCTAGTTGATGCCAAGGCTGGATGCCCGGCGATTAATCCGTTTGATCGAATAGAGGTTTCTGGGTAATGGCGCGCTCGGGCGTCCAGCCCATGTAAAGACGGGTATGAATGAGTCCGCGTCGGAAGCCTTGACGATCCTCCCATTCAGCAACTGTCAGGGTTTCGCCGTTGAATTCGAGCAAGCGACTCGATCGACGATTGTTTGCCTGTTCTTTCGCCGTAGCCCAGCGCACATTCTCCGGCTCGTAGTTCCCATCGTTGTTCGGGAACCGGTCCAAAGTCATGCCTTTTTGCGGGGGCAGCCCCATATCTTCGAAGAAGTTTTCGAAGGTATGCCAGCGCTCGCATACAGTGATCCCGCGACCGCCATATCTCGAGAATGAGTCAGATTTGGGGTCATTGCAACGCTGCAGCATGGTCATCCAAGTGTTATGGATGGATGTGTGCGACATGCCATGGCGCTTGCTGGCAGCGCTCGCCCGCTCACGCTGAAGGCATCCGCACGATAACGTTGCTCCGCGACGCAGGCTCTGTGCCATCGCAAAAGCCTCACCACCACAATCGCATTCGCACTTGTAGTAGAGCTTTTGCTGCGTCTTACCCATCACAGAGACGCTTTCCCCGGCAATCAATCGCCCAAATCGCTGACCAGTCAAATCCTTTCTATTAAAAGCGGCCCTTCCAGTAACAGCACCTTTCACGCTCATCCCAAGACTCCCACTTTAAAGAGTCATTAGGATAACACAATGTTTATTTCACCACCCTTCTGAATCGCCCATAGATATTGCTACGCTGTAGCAGAAGACGTCGAGGGCGTCCATGTGATGAGGGGTTTTTGTGCCAATACGAAATCCGCAAACTTGCGCCAAAAGGTGATTGCGTATCTGCCCTTTGAAGTTCGTAACCTTGTCGTATGCGTACTGGCTGAATTTCACGTCGCCGCGGTATATATAGCCGCTCACTGAGAGTGCACGCCCTTCCTTTCCAAGTTCGACCAGTTTTTCCGAGATCGGGTAGACCGGAAGGCCGCGACGCTCGGACTGTTGTATCAGGACGATGCCGCTGCCCTTGTCCTCGACCCAGATGCCGATATTGCCCTGGCGCGCGCCCGTTTCACCAGCCAGATCTTCAAGCCGCTGATTGACCGATGGAAGCCACTCTTCAAGCAGCGCGCCCTGAATCTGGATCAGATCCCAATCGAGGATGATCAGTGGATGGCCAGCGATCTTGTTGCGCGCGCAGTAAATGACTGCCGTGCCGTCATGCTCCAACCCGTCTTTGAGCGCCGTATCTACGACAGCGAATACCTGATCGCATCGAGTCGGATAATCGACCCCGCGACCATCGGCAAGCAGGCTGATTTCGGAGAAGAACGCTGAGCCGCGCCAGTCGACGAAATCCGCGAGATATTCTTGCTGGTAGACCAGCGGCGGATAATCATGAATCAGTTTTGCGACAACATCCGGGTCTAGGTGTGGATTGGATGCAGTCGGGGCGTGGTACTCAACCCATCCTTCAACGGGGTTGGTGCACGCCTCATAGAAGTAATTGTCAGGGTCGATGCCTTTCGGCGTACCGGCCATGATGATCGAGCCGTTGTAATCCAACAGCGTTGGACGTATCGACTGATCGATGATCTCTTTCAGGCCCTTCGCCTTGAGGCTTGCCTCATCAACGATGACCTTGTGATATTTGCGGGACCGGCCGGCATTCTCGTCTTCCAGCGTCCAGAATTCAACCAAGCCGCCCGTGTTGAGCTGGATAAGCTGATCGATCTTCGACTTGGATTGAATGACCGGCTTTAGCGTATGGATGAGATTCCCATACGTCGGCGCATTCAACTTGTACTTCGGCCCAAGCCAGCCAACACGCTCACCATTGAACGCCCATTTTGCAGCGCATCGCTCAAGCAGGCTGGTTTTGCCGAAGCGTCGTCCGCAACGGATCACTACTTTTTTGTGCTGCTTGAAACCTTGAGCGATCTCTATCTGCCGCTCGTGAAGCTTCTGCAGCTTGACGGATTCCTTCATACATCTGGATCCGGGTCATTGAGCTTTGGCGCCTGGTCATCGTCGGACTTAGCCCGAGCCGAAAACATCCCGCCAGCCTCTTTGGCCGCCTGTTCAATCAGTTGCGCTGCCATCGCAAAATTGCCACGACCGGTCGATTTCTCGTACATGCGCTGAAGCGCGCGCAGACGGAAAGACTGATTGGCTATCGGGATGGCCGCAGTATTGGCAAGGAAGGTCTTACGTGTTGCATTGAAAATCGCATGCCATTTCTTGCCTAGCGTCCGGGAAGTCTTCTTCGTCGGGTCGTATGCCGCAACCTGCTGGCGCGTTACATCGAGGCCAAATTCTTCCTTAACGGCTTCAGAAACCTGTGTGGGAGTATCAAAGCATGCCAACGCTTGCACGATGAACGCTTTCACGTCCTCCGTGAGCGTTGTCATTTGGTATTCCGTAAGATGTTAGTAAAACTCAAGCCGCCCTCAACAAACAAGTCCCGCACATCCGCGCGATATCCACACCCCCGATCTCAGGCGTACGCTTTGCAGCCTCAACCAGAGCGGCTGTCTTGCCTGCTGCGGCACCGACGCCATACCTGCGAACGATGCCAACAAATTCCTCGACGTCGTGTGCGGATATGCCGATCTTGGGGAGACCGTCTTTGGTGAAAGCTGGTTGGTCGAACTCGTCCAGCTTGTGGGCGATGTGCATCAATTCATGCTCTACGAGAGCGCAGAACTCAATGTCCGAGCATTCCCGCGCGTAATGGGCGTCGAGCGTGATGAGGTAGGCCGGGACTCGCCCGAACCATTCCTTCATCTGCTGTTCCTGCCGTCCTTTCTGCCATGCGCCACAGCGGAAGGTCACTTCCTCGCACTGTCCGACTACCCGGCGCATCTGCCTGGTGTTGGGAACTGCGGCCCAGAGGTATTCGATGTCGGCGAAGTGAAGGTGTTTGTGATCCTCGTTGTACAGGGGCGAGGATTCATCCATCAGGGTCTTGGCTACCCACTCGGCGAGGCCATCAGCCGGCACAAAGTGCTTGGTCCAGTTGCTCTCGTCGAAGAGCGCAGCGGGTGGCGTTGGGCGCAACGACGCGAGATTGGCCGAATTATCGGGTTTCTTCTTGCGCATATACCGGCTTGAGAAGATTCCACCTTGCCGCCCAGCGACAGGGTTTAAGAACGTTTCGCGAAAATGGCGGAAGCGGGGTAGAGTCGAACTCCCAAGGCCTTGCGGCTCGCACGGTTTTCAGGACCGGTCCCGTCGCCAATCGGGTAGCGCTTCCGAAACTGGCCGTCCCAGATGGATTCGAACCATCGACGCCTGCGCCTTCAACGCAGCGCTCTACCAACTGAGCTACAGGACGAAATAGAAAAAGCCCGATCCACTGGGCGAACGTCGGTGAGAGCCGACGCGAGGAGTGATGGGTTGAGGAAGACACCAGAGCTTAAGACGCAGTCACCGGTTGACCTTCGCGAAGGTGTGGGCGGGCATACGCTACTGGTTTTTCATCTGACGCGATTCTCATGGAGCAACCCTATGTTTCAGTGGATCGGCATAATTGGACGTCCGATCAACCTAATTCCCTTGGCTGTCCACACCCGGGAGGGCTGCTTCATGAAGAGGCTCTTAACGGGAGCCACGCGGCCGATTATTCCTTCGGCGTCGTGTCCACCCCAGTGACGCGAATGGCCCTACCACTTCAGCCGCTCCAGTGCTTTCGCAAAGCTAGCGGCGTGTCACATCGTTGAGAATGGCCAGAGCTGATCTCTGGCTTGCCGGAACCGTTTTTTACCCGGACCATCGGAAACACGTTTAACGCAGTCAGCACCTGCGCATTCACCCTCATGAGTGGCGGCTTGGTACTCGGGACTTTACTTTCCAGTGCTCCGGCTACCCCTCGCAAACCACCACACATGAAGAGGCTCTAATTTCGGGAGCCAACCGGATACGCTTTGGGCTTATGAACTGGCGTATCACCGGAGACTCGGACCACAAGGGCCGGGCGGCTTCACCCGATTGCTCCTGTCTGTTGCCGTTATTGCTCTCCCGCCATCCGTATCACGCTATGCAGTCGATCTGCATTGATGGGGGGAGCAGAGTTATTTCGCGGACACAATTTCAGCATTCGTGAACCCGGCCAACTGGTATGCGGGTTCGGTTTTCATTGGCATCACCGATAGATCAATCGGCTTATACCAGCCATCCATCTGGATTGTGCATGCACGACGCCCGAGCGGTTTGGCCTCGACTTCGACAAGCTTAGCGCCCAATCCGTCAGCGATGTGGCTCATGACTTCGAGGTAGTTGAGTTTTAATGCCTCTTCCGACCAGGGTGCGGCGATCAGATCAAGATCGCGCTCCAGCGATCTGTGCACCCCAATCGCATAGCCGATTTCTTTCGCCAACTCCCGGATGCGGCCAATCGGCGGTATTTCGGGATATTCCCACCCCGCGACAGGCTCAATCGTTTCGGCCCCGCATTTCCAGCATGCGCCGCCGTTGCGCTGAGAATTGCATTGAGGGCAGTGCATATTCACTTCTCGCTCACGAGCGTCCGCAATTCATCCAACCTCGCCAGCATCGACGTCTTCAGCGCGGGATCCAACTCGCGCATCCGGTCAATGTCTGCCTCAAGGCTATCGAGGATCGTTTCGGCTTCGGATTTCATTGGCGGGTAGCGAATAGGGCCTGCGCTGCCTCGGCCGGGTTCAACCCCGACACATAGTAGCTCTGCAGCGTGTTACGCATGGCGGCGGATGGTTTCCATGGTGGCGAGATATATCCAGCGTGGACAGCGGCGTCGAAGGCGTCACGCACCCATTCTGAAAGCATTGCCTGATCCCGCTCCGACATATCGTCCATCGCTCAATCCGCAAAAAGCTTTTCAGCTGCTACCCGAGCCGGACTGGGGGCGGTGCGTTCGTCTGCCGACCCAGCGAAAAGCGCTTCGGCAGCCTGACGGGCAGGGCTCCATGCCTCGACGGATTCCAGCGCCGGAGTGCGGCGCCCTGAATCCGAGAGCGGGCGATTTCCCATCTCCGAGCGCTCGCGCAAAGATGGCTTCTTGCCAGACGCGTTGGCTTGCTCCCATTCCAGTTGAGCCAGCGGCTCACGTCCGAATGATGGGGACGAGAATGTAGCGGAGCGGGCCATATGGTCACCAGAATGCAAAAAGCCCGACCGGGCCAACCGAATCGGGCTTGTGGTAGCTAATGCCACCGTAGCCGAAAGGGTAGCAAAAACAGAGAAAGTGTACGGGCCTAAAATGCACGGAGAAATCCGTACACTAATCCGCCATCGCCATATCTT
Organism: Paraburkholderia caffeinilytica; assembly: GCF_046030355.1. Classification (GTDB taxonomy): domain Bacteria; phylum Pseudomonadota; class Gammaproteobacteria; order Burkholderiales; family Burkholderiaceae; genus Paraburkholderia; species Paraburkholderia caffeinilytica_B. Next base: position 38,913 of record NZ_JAQQCQ010000020.1, on the reverse strand, counting down.
CCACGTGCGCCACTGCGGCCAGGTGCACTTTTTTGATCGTCGGCGTCCACTTCAGCGCGAGTCGAGCAAAACGGTGCATCCGGTCATAGAAGGTCTGGCGTCCGATGCCGAGATCGTAGGCGAGCGTTTTGATGTTCTTCGCGCGGTGGAAATAGTAGAGGGCGAAGCAAGCGCCGCCTTCGGGATCATCCTCTGCGATCCGCTGTAATGCCATATTGAAGAATGACAGGTCGGCGCTCATCGGGCCGTCAGGCTCCCAATCGCCGCGGTCTGCGACCTGTAGTTTCGCCATGATGCTCGGCGGCACAGGCGGGGCAAGATATCGCCGCGTCCTCGCCCAGAACGCCCATTCATTACAATATGCTCCGAGTTCCTGATCCGTCATGCGATACCCCCGATTCAGTTAAACCAAGCCTCAATCAGGCTGAAGTATTTTACCGTAAGTACTACTTATAAGCCATTGAATCTACTACCTAATCAGACTCCTGACCCCCTCTCGGATAAGCCGCCTCAACGCCCACATCGTAGAGATCGGCCTCACGCAAGCCATTCCGATCTTTCCTCGGCAAAACAGGCGCAACATACCTCGGGCGGTAAGTGAGCATCAGCAGTAGCGGAACGCCGACTGAGAAAGCGCCTGCGGCAAAACAGGTAACGCAGAGCAGCAGAGTTTTCATGCGTCCCTCCGTCCAGTGATTCGGGCGAGCCGAAGTCGATAAGCCATTTCGATGGCCTTATCGAGAGTTCCGGCGACGAAACTAATGTGTGAATCAGGGAAGCGCACGCGCCATCCATCGGGCCTATTGCCGTGCGGCGATGGTGACCAACGTGCGCGGGGCTTTGTAGTCTGGAGATTCATTTGCGCCCCTTAATAAAGGTTCTCGGAATACAGCGTTCCGCCGTTCGTGTCATCGCCACCGACGCGACGAATGATCTGCCCGGCAGCCTCCGCGACTTTCCATGCATCAATGCGACTCAGGAAATTACCGCGGTTGTCGATAAAACCCTGTTCGACGGGATCGCCTTCCGTATCCAGCTTGTGCATAAACGCATCCCAATGACGGATGCCAAGTACGATTTCGCCCGTGAAGCACTTCTTGTTTGCAGCGCATACGATGCGGATAATCATTTCTTCCCCCACAAAGCCGGCGCACAGATAGCACGCGCCACACTAACAATCGATACCGTTGCAAAGTAGCCAAGAATGACCGTAAGGATTGGGTGGTCGGCCATGAATTGGTAGAGGGTCATGCGATCTCCAGGATTTCCATTGATGCCTCTATGAACTCGGCGGCTTGATGTGGGTTTATGGCGTTTCCATATCCGCGCAGACTTCCGACTCGATAGGCCTTTGCTCGCTTGAGGCTTGCAGCATCAAGGCCTACCACTTCGACCAATCGGCGTAACCCGGCGCTGAGCTTGCCCATTCCGGCGGGTAACCCATCAACCAGCGGGAATGTTCCGGGTTCAACTGGCCGCCACTTTTCGTCCCGGCAGAGCAGCCAGTCAGCATCTCTCCAGAAGCCGTTAGTCGGGCCGTGCGAGCGCATCGCCTCGCGTATGCCGCCCTCCGTTGACCGAACGCCCTTGCCCGCGAGTGCCGATGTCGGCGTCGGCCAACTCGCGAGCATCGCCAGGTCGTTCAAGTTCGCCATGCCGTGGCCCAGCGCCTTCTTCGCCGCGATGTATTCCGGCGAGTGAGCCGGAAAGTGATCCCGCGCGCATGGCGTCGGCCATCCCGTCAGCCAAACCACCCGACCCAACAGAGCGTTCAGCGGCACGTTCGCGCACTCGGCGCCGTCCTTGTGATCGCGTGTGGTTGGCGTGGGCCATCCAGTAAAGTCGGTCACGGATGTGCGGAGCACCGATGCCCGCAGACGGGAACGCAATCGCCCCAGCGGCGTAACCCAAGCCTTCCAGGTCAGCCGAAACAAGGTCGATCCACGGTTCTGCATCGCGGCTCGCAACTTGCTCTCCAAACAGTATTGAAGGGCGACACTCTGCGATGAGCCAATGCCAGAATGGCCAAAGGTGCCGCTCGTCAGCAAACCCAAGTCCTGCGCCTGCCTGGGAGTAAGGTTGGCAAGGAGCGGAACCGGTCCAAATAGGTCGATCGTCGGGATATCCTGAGAGTCGGAGTGCGAGCGGCCATCCCGCAATGCCGGCGAAGAAGTGACACTGGGTGTATCCGCGAAGGTCATCAGGTCGGACATCTCGAATATCTCTCTCATCAACGTCGCCGGCGGCAATATAGCCATCGGCTATCAGGTTGCGAATCCACTCTGCGGCATTCGGGTCTATTTCGTTGTAGTAGGCCGTCATACGACCTCCAATTCAACAGTTGCCACTTTCTTCATCTCCCGAACTTTCGCCCTGTATTCCGCCTTTAACGCCACGATCTCGGCGATGGTGTACTTCTTCGGTTCGTGCGGACCCTCAATCCATTCGACGCGCGCCAGGCCGATTTTCTTGATCATGCCGATACGCATTTGGATCAAATTTCCAGACAAGTGCACGTTGCATGGCTGGCAGGTTAGATGCACGTTATCCGGCTCGAACCTTAATTCCGGGCACGACCCAACGCTGCGATAGTGGCCGGCGTGATTCTGCCCCTGGTGGTGACGCTGGCAGGCGATGCATGGCTGTCCGGCGTCCCGTTGGCGCACCCATGCATTGAACACCGCCTGCAATTCCTTCAGATGCGTGCCGCGAGTCTTGGATTTTTCGACCGCTTCACGGAATGATTTGCGCTCGTCTCGCTTGGCGCGGGCCGCCTTCTGCTCCGAGAGTTTGCGAGCCCATGCTTGTGCGCAGGCAGGGGAGCAAACGACGGCCATGCTCCGCTGCGGGACGAAAACCGAAGAGCACATGCGGCATTTCTTGGGCTTGAGCATCTTTGGCTGGAATGAGGAGCGGTTCACAGTTTTCCTGCCGCTTGCAAAATAGCGTCAGCGCAGTCCTGTTGCGTCTTGAACCACGATTCCTCAAGGACTGCTGCAGCAGCCAACATCCCCTCGCGATAGCCGATTCCAAACAGCATCAATTGGGTCTGTTCACTCGCAGGCTCACTGGCTATTTTCTCGACGTTGAATTGCTCGTGGAGTTTTTCTTTGATGTTCATTTAATCCCCCGCGCCGCTTTCCACTTAACCCATGGCCCGCGAATTACGCGATGGAATACAGTGGCCGCATCGGCGTTATGGTCGAGCTCGGCGCGGGTCGTCACCCCGCACATCTGCCTAATCGTCTCTGCTGCCTCCTGATCGTTGCCGGCGTGCCAGCCCTGCGCGCTCATGAACACTCGGAATTCAACGTCCTGGCAGAGAACGCCTGCCATGCGGGCAAGTTCTCCGCCCTTGGGCTTCTCTGGCTCGACCTGTTGCACCGGCTGTTCGTCATCGCCGATTTCTACAAGGACGGCAGCGACACGATGACCCGCGATCTTGCCGCTCTTGCACTTGAGGCTACGGAATGCCTCGAGGTCTTCCGGCGTTATCCAGAATTTGACCCATGCGCCGTTAGCCGAAGACTCGCCCCAGTTCATTAGCTGCATTTCGCCGCTGAAGACGGGTTGTAAATCGCTCATTCCGTCTCTCCCAAAACACGAATCTCAACGACTGGACCATCTACCGCCACAAACTGGGCGAGAGTGGCGGATTCAATAAATGCAGCGAGTGCGTCAAACTCAGCAATCGAGCAGTGCAACTTGAATTTCTCGATCGCGTCGCATTTCTCGCGCTGGGTGAATTTGAGGACGGTGGTCATGCGGCACGACCAAACATGGCTTCAATGAAGGGGTCGCGGCGAACTGGTCGGCTACGCTCCACCTCGCGTTGCGCATCAATCGCGGCCTGCTTGCGTTCGCGTTCAATTGCGAATTCACTTGGCACATGCTCGCCAGCGCCAACCATCCACAACGGCGCACACTTGCCTCGATGCTTCGAGGGAAGGTGGTCACAGATTCGGCAAAGATCCTCTTCGTGCGCGCGCTGCAGCAGAAAATTGACCGAGTTCGGGCGATAGCCAAGGCGCTCGGCGATCTGTTTCACCGTCAACTTCTCTTTCCCCATCGCAGCAAGCAATTTGGCATGCGAAAGGTCTTTCAGATCAGGGCGGTGCAAACCTAGTGCGTTAGCCTTCTTGCGGATCGTCGTGCAGTCGCGGCCCGGCAGCATCGGCTCTAGTTCGTAAATGCTGTTGGCTGACTCGAAATGCGCAAACAGGACGGCCTTTTCTGCGTCTGTCCATTTCACCTTGCTCATGCTGCCTCCAATACGGGAGTGGCTGCCAGTTGCCTGCGCCCGGCCTCCTGCATGCCCCGCAGCGTTTCCTTCGCTCTGAAGATCGGCGGCGTAGCAACTGGTGCAACAACGTCGAATTTCGCCAGGCTCCAGACGTCATCGAACCGCGACCCGTTGCCCGCGCGCTTGACCTGGCTGTGCTCAAGCAGACGAACAAGCGACTGGGCGGCAATTCGCAAGCTGACGCCGACGTGTTCCGCGATCTCGTGACCGGTGGCGCCACGCGGCTTGGTGGCAAGAAACCGCTCGATTAACTGCATGCTGCTGGATTTCATGGTTTGCGATCCTTCCGGAATGTGATTACTCAAACCCTCGCCGTGCTTTCTCGGGTGCCTTGCGCGGCACCGACACATAGCCGGGCGCCATGTCTGCGAACTTCTGATGTTCGCCAATGAACGCGAGTCGAACCGGACCGGTCTCGCCGTTGCGTTGTTTGCCAACGATGATTTCAGCGGTGCCGCGATCAGGTGTGTCCGGGTTGTAGACCTCATCGCGGTAGAGCAACAGGATGATGTCGGCGTCCTGCTCGATGGCTCCCGAGTCACGAAGGTCGCCCATCGTCGGGCGCTTGTTCGGGCGTTGTTCGACTCCGCGGTTAAGCTGGGCCAGCGCGATAACCGGAATTCCCAGTTGTTTCGCCAAGCCCTTAAGGCCCGCTGAATAGCTGCCGATCTTCAGATCCTGCCGTTCGTCGGTCCCACCGGTCATCAGGCCGAGATAATCGACGACGACCATGCTCAATCCCATCCGGCGCTTGACTATCCGTGCGCGGCTTGCGATCTCCGGCATCGTCAGGCCCGACGTGTCATCAACAAACATCGGCAGTTCAGACATGACCGACACTGCATGCGTCAGGCGCGGCCAGTCTTCTTCGACGATCTTCTTGCCGTCGAGGATATGCCCCAGCGGAATTCCGCCAATGCGAGCCAGATTGCGTTGGTGCAGGGATTTCTCCGACATCTCGAGCGAGATAATCAGCACCGGGCCGACTTCCTGCGCAACATATCCGGCAATGCACATGGAAAATGCCGTCTTGCCCATCGACGGGCGCCCGGCAACGATGACCAGTTCTGAGCCGCGCAGACCACCGCCGAGCTTGTGGTCAAGATCGCGAAAGCCCGTCGAGATTGCCGATGACTCCGCGCCGTGATAGCGCTCATCGATCTCAGTCACGATCTCGGTCAACGCAGCACCGGGCAGGCGGGGCTCAAATGATCGAGCCTCGGAAAGTGGTTCAAATCTGGCTTGGGCTTCGCTGACGATGTCCGACGCTGTCTTGCCGGCGCGGTTATGCACCATCGCACCGATCTCATCGACGGCGCACAGGATGCCGCGAAGTTGGGCGCGTTCGATCACGATCTCGGCGTAGCGGCGGATGCCGGCACTGCCAGGGACGTTCTGCGCCAGGGCGTTGAGGTATTGCAAGCCGCCGATCTGCTGATCCTTGCCGGAGGTGCCCAACGCCTCGTAAGTCGTGATCACGTCGGCACGGCGACCGGCCATGATCATTCGCGTGATGTGCTCGAAAATGATCCGGTGGTCGTAGCGGTAGAAGTGCTCGGCGCGGAGTTCAGCGATGCGGTCTACAGCGTCGTTGTCGAGCAGTAGGGCGCCGAGTACGGATTGCTCGGCTTCCAGGCTATGCGGCGGTACGGCGAGGCCGTGTTCGTTGGGGATGCGGTCGGGTGCGTTCATTTAATCGTCCTCGTGATATCTGTTCTCAAGCGACTTCGCGAAACCTTTGGGCGACATCAGAAAATCGATGTCGGCGAAGAATGGTTTCTTTCCGGGCTGCGGAGCTTTGCGACCCGTTAAGAAATCCGACTGCGCGCAAATCGTGAAGAACGCTTTCCATGCCTTCAGCCCTTCAGGCCCGGTCGTGTAGCCGAAAGGCTTAACGCTGTTCAGCAGAGCTGCTTGCTTCCATCTCGCGCGGATCGCTCCCTTGCGCGAGTCGTCCAGGATCTTGACCCTTGGGTTGAGAGGCATGCACTCGTGATACAGGTCGACAATCTGCTGCGCAGGGCATGCAGGAATGTTCGTCGTCACGCGCTCCCCGGATTTCCCGTTACCTTCGCGGACTTCGCCAAGCAGGTCGGCAGCAACGCTGTCGACAGAGCCGTTAGGCTCAGGGTTTTCTCTACTCTTATCTTCTCTACTCTTATCGTCACTCTGCGTCACAGACGCGTCACCGGTCGTCACAGAGGACTCCTTAGCCTTACGCTCACGATAAGCGCGAGTCCTTACTGCGCTTGAATCCTCCCGCTTTGGCTGGCGTTTTTCCCAGTTAGCAATTACGCCGTCAGCGATCATTCCTTTGACGGTGAAGGCATCGAAAATCTTGGCGCAGGAACCATCGTCTAAGCAGAACAAAACATCGTGGTCGTCACAGTCAAATCCTGTGACGTCACCTCGCGTCACATCTGCGTCACCTTGCGTCACACTGCTTGCTCGTTCCAACAAGGCAACCCACAAGGAGATGACCGCAGTGAACGGCTGGCCAGACTTACGTGCGACCCATTGGAACTTCGGGTCGGTCAGTGTTCCGTGCCACCAGCGAAACCATTCCATTTAGGCTCCCGCCTTATTGCGATTCTTCGACCACGTTTATTCCGACGTCACGCGCCATCTGATCTGCGACGCGCTTGCGCTCGTGGAAAAGCTTGCTGTCCGAATAAAGAAGGGGTGCATCTGGTGCTCGCAGAGCGACGATGCCTCTTCCTCGTCCATGACAAGGTTTGTGATGTGCATCAGATCGCACCTGAAGAACTCACGATCAGGCGTCACCCTGAACTTGTCCAAAAGGCTATGGATCTCCTGTTCGCGATCACGCGGGTTCTCATATTCGGCGTAACAGATCAGATCGAAGTCGCCGGGCACCGATGTGCTTTTACTGAGCTCCTCAAGACGAGCCCGCGGACTGCGCTCCGTAAAGCCAACCTTGTAAACACCAGGCATGCAGTGATGCCCCAAGATATAAACAAATCCCCAACTCATTTCACTTCCCCTTAATCAAATACGCCCGCAGCCTCCGGATAGCCTCTCCAGCCATGCGCGTTGCCGGCGTATCCTCCTGGCACACGGTCATCCGGTGCAGCAGTTCCGACAGCGCCGCCAAGTCAGGGTCGGCGATCGGGAAGACATCAGCCGGCAGTTTCTTGACCAGCGAATCCATCGCCCTGGCTATGCGCGTTTCAGCTCTGGACAGTCGGCGCGGTGAATTCACAGCGGCCTCCGATGCTTCGGCTTTTCCGTCATGCGTGCGAGCGATGTACACAGGAGGCTGACCAGTTGGTGCTTTTCCGCCTTCTTGCGGGCCTGCGCGATCTTTCGGGCGAGTTCGGATTGCTCGAGCCAGGCAGGCGGTGGGTGATTGAATAGGTCGGGGCTCATGCTGCCGCCCGGTCAAATTCCCGTATTGCTTCCTTCGCTACCGCGAGACCCGGCAGCGCCATCGGCCCATCAATCCATTCGGACGCGCTCATGCCGACACCTCGTCACAAAAACTTTCAACCGGCGTCAACCATTCATCGGGTATGTGGAAATTCAGTGTGGGAACGACGGTACCGTCCGGAGCCCGGCACAGAATCGGCTCGCCTTGAATTTCAACGTACCAGGATGGAAGGCCCGATGAGTGAACATGAGGCGCTTTCGTTTTATCAAGGATGAAAACTTCACGGCCCTTGTGGGGTCCGTCCTTGCTGATGATTGCCAGGTCCCACTGTGTGCAGTTCATGCAGCCCTCTGCGCAATAACTTCTTCCATGATGGTCAACGTCAATTCGATTCCTGCCTTGTAGAGCAAATACTGAGTGACGGCCCGGTTTCCCGCAGCCCATTCAAAATCATCAATCAGATCAGCCGGAAGATTGCGGCGCGCTTTTTGATCATCCGGGTGCATGTAGTCGCTAACGTGAGATGCGTAAGCACCGATTCGTTCAGCGAGCGAAGATCGCGTCATGTTTTGAATGCGGCGCAATTCCCAACCTAACCGAACAGCATCCCGGAATGACTCGCATTCAGCGACAGAATCAATCGGTGCGAGTGCCGGTTGTTCGGCGCGCGCTTTCCATCCACGCTCACTCTCAATAACCGCCTCACGATATTTCTCAAGCGTTTCCGGATTGGGGAGCGCCCGTCCGCGCAGCGCGTTGCAGGAGTCGCAAACGGGCTGGACATCAAGCGGATTTGCGTAATCGCGATGGTCGTATGCTTGTGCTTGTACCCCGCAATCAACGCAATTCTGCGTAGATACGACAGGGAGATCGCCACGCGCGACGGCCTTATTTACCTCCACATGAGCATTACGGGCTCCAGAGATCGTGATTGCCGCGCGCCTTGCCTGGATAACCGGTGTATTCATGCCGCCCTCGCTGCCGCAAGTTCACTTTCAAGCTCACGGATGCGCCGTTGTTCGGGCGTTTCCGTAACTGTTTTGAATCCCATCACCCGATCTTCGTACTGGCGGATCGCATAGTTGCCGCAAAACGTTTGAAAGCGAATTCGCATGTCGTATGGCAAATATTTTTTGCCTCCCAAAATATTCGATAGATGCGACTTCGGAAGGCCAAGGAGGGCCGAGGCATCGCTCATCGAATACTTGATTCGGCGCTTGTTCCAGCACAACAACACTGAGTCGTGCTCATTGCGCAAACGCTCAATCAAATACTCAGGCAGCCAATCGGGATCCTTGATGGCTTGGAGAATCGGCATTTCTTGTTGCATTGGATGCCTCAGATAAAAGTTATCGGTGTTACACGTAGCGTTCCATGTGCTGCACCGCGTCAAATAAAGACGTCACTAAGGACGTCTAAAAATGAAATCGAACTACTTATTCCTTGCTGTCGTCGATGCTTCCGCCAGTCGGACTCTGTGCATCATCCGATGCCGCGCTGTTGTGAACGACGCCATTGCCTTGAAATTCACTATTGGCGATAGACTGGGCCGAGCTACGGATGTATGCCCAATCAACATCGGGGCGAAGATCTTCGACACGAACTGCGCCCTTGGAAGCCTTCTCGATTTCAATGGCCATCGATTCAGCGCAACGACGTTGTTCGTAGGCGATCTGCCAGAGATAGGCGACGGATGTGCCGACCTGATCGGCAATCGCTTTGCGCTCGTCCTTGGACAGAGACTTAAAGTAGGCGTGGAAAGTGTTCATGGCTTTGACGATAGCATTTGCTCTCGCAAAGCGCAAGCACTTGCTCGCAAAACAATAGCTTTTGTGAACACAGCAAATGCTAGTTTTCGGGTTTAATCGAGCGATGGATATCCACGCATACCGACGAAGCCGGCTCCAGGAACTCGTAGACAAAGAGGCGGAAGGAGTTGCAGCAGAATTTGCACGCAAGCACAACCAGGACGCGACACGCATCCGTCAACTATTGAGCGCGACCTATCGGGAGGGGCGCGGATTCGGTGAGGGTGCAGCGCGCAATCTGGAGAAGGCGCTAGGGCTCCCCAACCTGTATTTTGACTTTGGCGTGGAGAGCGCACTCGCTGCTGAGCACAATTCAGGCATTCCCGATGCCTCAATTAGTGGGATGAAAGGTACTGTAATTGTTAAATCGGATGAACAGCACGTCGATAGTCTGGATGAAGGAGACCTTCCCCATCCAACATCAGACGAGTTCGCCTACGTGCAACAACTAGACATTGCAGCAGCCTGCGGAGATGGGCGGTTTGAAGATCATGTCGTCGTCAAAGGCGGTTTGGCCTTCAAGCGTTCTAGTCTTCGGGAGTTTGGCGTTCCGGAACATGCTGCCCGGATTATCTATGCTGCAGGCGGCAGCATGGCCCCGAGAATTCAGGACGGGAGGGTGGTTCTCATCAATACCGCAGATACGGCTCCATCGGATGGCAAGATCTATCTGATTTGCATGCCAGACGGCGGCATGATTCTGAAGCGCCTGATTCATGACTACAGTCCCATGGTTGGAGGCCTTGTCTGGATTCTGAGAAGCGATAACCCTGACAAGACCACATTTCCTGACAAGATTTTGCCGCCAGATGATCGGACCATGATTGCCGGCCGCGCCGTGTGGACTGATAGCGTGCTTTAGGCCATTGGTGGACTGCGATGCGCCGCACAAACCCGAGCGCAGCCAGCTAAACTTTCAGGCTACAATGCGGTCAATCAAAAAGAGCAAATGTCGGAAACAACATCACACAAAGCAGTCCTCGCGTTTGCGGGGCATGCAATTGCAGGGGCGGCGATCTTTATCATTCTGGCCCTTATTGCATTTGGGGTAGGTAAGTTTGTCGACCTCCTTGCTATTTGGGGCTTGGATCCAAACATTGTGATGTGCTTGCACGGACTCGAGTATTTGTTGTTCGCTGCCGACGTTGTGTCTTTGTTGTTTTTCCTGTTTAATGCATTGAAGGCTGCACTCAAGGAGGTCTCGAAATGAAAGGTTCAGTGAAAGTATTCCTAGATGCCGCAAAGGAAACGCCGCGCCTGTATTTCGCCCCCCTGGTTGAGGCTTTCCAAACGGCTTCCAAGATACAGGACCAGATGAGCAGCACCGGGCGAGGCGCGCCTTCTGAATTCGGCAAGTTTGAGGTCAAGCAGGACCGCACGCATCATAGAGCTCGATGAAGCCAGATATGCTGGTCTCGTAGCACGAAGCCCCGCCTCGATCGGGGCTTTTTCATATCTGCCACCTGAACATCCTTAACATTCCACCCTTTTTCGCCATCGTATGCTTGATGGATAACGAATCGGGGATCGCATGAAACATCCATACCATTTTCTTACCGGCGGCCTGTTCATGGCTTTGGCGATTGCATGTCTGGTTGCCCTGATGGTCGCCTGAACACCTCTGGATAGTTCAGCCTCACCAGGCGCGCCCCTGCGTCGATCAACACCCCCATCTCCCGGTCACTGAGCATCCGCTCGAGCTCGGCCAGCAAATCTGCATATCTTTCGATCGGCGCCCAGGTTCCTTGTGGGCGCGCCTCGGTCATCCGCAGCAATACGTCTTCTCGCGTCATGGCGGCCTCCGTCTCATTCGAAGAGTTTAGGACGTGCTCTCGCAAGCATCAAATTGGCTGTTACAAATTGACGATAGCTTTTGCTTGCGTATAACGAGAGCGTTTGCTATTGTTCTCTCAACGCACCACCCACACCACAGCAGCAGCCAGGAGCCGAACATGAACGCAGACCGCCGAGTTTGGAAGGTGACCTTCAGCGACCAGTCGTGGGTAAAGATGGTCAGTTACTCCGACATCGAACGGGCATGGGAGGCAGCGCAGTACGAGTTCGGCGAATGCGCTGGAATGGAATCGCTGCCCGACGCAGACGCCGCCGTGATCGCCTGGAATGCCAAGGTCGCCAAGACGGAGAAAGTGCGGGCGGCGGTCGAAAAGCACACTGGTCGTCCGCTGCCGGCGTCAGCGTTCCGCATCAGCCAGTACGCGTTTTGCATCTTCGTTGTCGACGCCGAGGGCATCTGCGTGTTCTCGGAACGGGTTTTCACCGGAGAGGACGAGTTGTATCGACTGGGCGTTGACATGCGTGGCATGGAGTTGGCTGTCACGCACTGAACATTGCACCACCCACACCACAGCAAACGGAAACGGAGAGAGGGCATGAGCCTAGAAGAACTGATCGCCACAGTTAAACAGACTAGCGAAGCACACGACGCAGCAAAGCTGGCGCTCGAGCTGTTTGAGCGCGATCCGCAGAACAACGTTTTCGAATCCCTCGCCAAGGCAGAGTACGAGCTCGAAGATGTTCTGCGCCACAGGGCATCGGCTGACTGTGAGGGGTCATACAACTGCGGCGCGGAGGAATATCGCCAAGGGTTTTTCGTTGACGGCGTCGAGTATGTGGCCATCGCGACGGTGGAATACAACCGACACGACAAAACGTATTACTACATCGAAGAGTTCGATTTCCGGATTGAAGCAGTGACCGCCTGATTCCGAGGTAGCGCAATACGAAGTGGTTTGACTGGAGATAGAGATGATGCCGGTCTGCAACGAATGCAATGCGCCGCTGTTCAGCGATTTTTACCGCGGCCTCGGTGTGTGTCCTGAATGCAATGGGGACTTCGAGGAGGGCGCTGTGGATCTTGAGGATCGCCTGAATCAAGCAATGGAATAACTGTCCGCAGCGCTATGTCTTCGGGCATATCAGTGCGAATAGCACCGCAGTAGAGGACCACGGGTAAAGCATGGCGCTATCCCGGTAGTGAATGTGATCTTTAAAAATCGATGTTTTTAATCCGGGACCCGTAAGGGAGCAACCGGGCGTTGTGCCCATGGTGCACACGAGACAGGCGAGAGCCAACCATTCCCTTCGGGGCTCGGAACAAAGCAACCGCTCGAGTAAAAAGCGGAGCGCCCGCAGTAGTCGCGCAGACAGGATCTGTGGCGAGATTGCGGAAGGCGTGGGGCTGGGAGACAGACCGGTTCCCACACGCAGCAGTTTTTCGTGAATGGCGTTGTGCGGCGTGGAGCCTGTCGGAGCTATGAACCGCCGTGTTGGTTGGGCCTGATCGGACATGCCGAACCCTGACTGGCGAAAAGGATCGCGAGAGCGCCTTGGCCACAGCGTCATTCACAAAGAATTGCAGTAGAGCAGAGCCGGCGCGATGACAAGCGTCCTCCAATTGGCGGAGAAAAGCAGTTGTCCGACCTGCCGCCGTTAGCGGCTCTGAACCCATAAGCGAGAAGCCGCAGCACCCACGTAGAAGTCGCAAACGTGGGCGTCTCGCAGACGGACGGGTCGTCTGCCACCCGGCGCAGTAGTTGAACATTCGCGTCGCCGTCACGCGGGTAAGCGGCAAGAATTGATGGGTTGCGGTCGCGCATCCCTTAACCGGTGGCCTGGTAATCAGGGAACTTTGCTGGATGAAGCCGTAGGGCCTTCTGGCGATGAAATACGGGCGAAACAGTTGGGCGGCTGGCACCTCGGAAAGACGAGGGTTTTCATGGAATCGGAATGCGCAGGCTGATACGCGCAGAAGTGACTAATGGGTAGGTGGGAGATTGGAGGAATGGCTTGGGGGTGACGCCCCGGCAACATGGCCCACATTAGGCGAATGGTCATACCGAGTACCACGTCAAGGTACACAGGAACATCGACGCCATGCCGGAGATCAGCGCCGGCCCGATTCCATGAGAACTGAACTCCCGCCCCAGGATAAGGGGTATACGACCGGCCGATGGGCCATAGCGAAACGGGATGCCGCCCGCTAGGCGGCTGCCGAAAGAATTCCCAAGCGCGTCGCTCTGGCTGACGTGATTAGTACACCAAATTACGAAGAGGAAAATCATGAAGATTTCAATCCTGCATCGCTGGTCGCTCAGAGTTCTCTTTGAGCATGACGTCGAAAACAACACTATTGCGCTCACGGTCAGGGCGGCAGTTGAGTCTGGCGCGGACCTCCGTAGCGCGAACCTCCGTAGCGCGGACCTCCGTAGCGCGAACCTCGGTGGCGCGAACCTCCGTAGCGCGAACCTCGGTGGCGCGGACCTCCGTAGCGCGGACCTCCGTAGCGCGAACCTCCGTAGCGCGAACCTCGGTGGCGCGGACCTCCGTAGCGCGAACCTCCGTAGCGCGGACCTCCGTAGCGCGAACCTCGGTGGCGCGAACCTCCGTAGCGCGAACCTCGGTGGCGCGGACCTCCGTAGCGCGGACCTGCAGCCGATCCGCGCCGACTTCTATGACGTGCTTTCTCATGCTGGCAAGGAAGTGCCGGCGCTGATCGATGCCCTTAAAAATGGGCGAGTCGATGGATCGACCTACACGGGCGAATGTTCTTGCCTTGTCGGAACGATTGCGACGGCGCGCGGCGTTGATGTCTACGGCGATGACTTCGGCATTCAGACTGACTCCAATCGTCCGGCCGAGCGCTTTTTCATGGGTATCAGCAAGGGCGATACGCCCGAAACCAATCAGGTATCAAAGATTGCCCTCGAATGGGCGGAAAGCTGGCTGGATATGCAACGCAAGGCGTTTTTAGCCTAACTTGCGCCCAGCGCACAGGAGCCAATCGTGACCTCCCGAAAAGCTTTGCACCGCGCAGCCCGCAAGAGCCTCGACGGCCACTGCCGGTTTGTCGCACGCGTTGACCGTTCGCTAATGGTCATGACGCTCTCTGATCTAGCTCACTGCCCGAAGGCGCGGATTCATGTTGCGTTTTCTTGCGGCCGACTTGTTGCGCCACGGTAGGAGGTGTGATGAGCAATAAATTCTCAGTAGGACAGGTATGGCGTGCGAAAAAGCCCGCTCCGACAGGCGAGTTCCTGAGGCCGCTTGTCAATGACCGCGTGATTATCTGGATCGGGGTAGAAACGCTGCAATTCGACGGACCCAGCGTAGGGCTGGGCCAGCACTATCGGAAGGTGACTATCGAGGCTTTCGAGAAGTGGGCCGCTCGCGAGGTCACGAATGAACTTCCCGAAGGAGAATGGCAGCGATGGGATAACGCCGACCGCAGCAAAAACAAATGACCGGAGGTAGCTGTGGCAACCGACCAATTCCGCAATCGCCCAATGGAAGTCAAGGTCTTCACCCTCTGCGACCACTGTTCGACGCTCAGAGAATCTGTCGAAAGGCGTGAGTACAAGTGCTATTGGCCCAGCTATTCCGTGAGCATGACGAGTTGCATCGGCTGTTTTGAGACTGCTAAACGCGAGGGGGCAGCTCAGGCTGAAGGGTTGATTATTTGTTGAGGATGAAATGAAACCATTTAATCTCGGATGCGCTCTTGCTGGCGATCCGTTTGTACTCGTGCAGGCGAGCGAACACGACATCATCCCCGTTCGCTTTGTTGGCGAGCTAACCGACGGGCGTGTGGTGGTCGAGCGCCGGGCGGAAAGCGGCGTGTATTACGTTGAGGTTTGCCGCGACGAACAGCTTCGCATGGCTCCCATCAAGCGTACGGTGTACATCAACCTGCATAAGCAGCGCGATAGCGGAGAGATCGTTCCATATCTCTACGAAGACCAGCGGTTGGCAAACAACCAGCGAGGTAGCTCAATGAACTGCCTCGGCACGTTTGCTATCGAGATCGAGGACTAGCCATGCGCGACTTCGGATCATGGTTCGGCGAGCAGGGCAGCGAGAAGCCTGCCGAGGTTGATACCGGCGCTACCGCATGGCTCAGATGCACCGGCTGCGGCAAGACGCAGATTGTAAATCTGAAAGCCTACGAGAACGGTGACACCGGCTGGTACGTCTGGGAAGAGGTGGATGCCGATGGCGACTATGAAGGCCGCTGCGGCGGCTCTCAATTCTGTATGCCATAAGGAGGCGCTATGTCGCCAATAGTCAAAGAGATTTTGTGCGTCTACAGCGTTCTGCTTGTGGCGATTCTGATAGTCACGGTGCCTATGTGCAGGGCTGCCTGGCGTGGAGATCAACAGTTGAGGGGTGAGTGATATGAGCGAAGTCCAGCAGGGCATTGAAGAGCGCGTGAAGCGAATCATTACCGAGCAATTCATCGTCGATGGTCTCGAGCCGCCCTCAATTGCGAGCGAGAACAGGTTCGACCATGACCTTGGTTTCGACTCGCTGGATTGCGTCGAAGTCACGATGTGCGTCGAGGATGAGTTCGATATCTACATCGACGATACCGAGATGCGGGGCATCGAAACGGTTCAGAAGTTGATCGACACGGTGCGGGCGAAGATTTAACCGGAAAGCCTGTCGGGGCTAAACCCGGCGCCCCGAGTTTGGAGGGTTTGATGATTACGTTTGATCGCGCAAAAGAATTGTTGGAATACAACGCAGAAACCGGAATTTTAACGCGAAAGGTCGCCCGAAGTCGATTTAAAGCAGGTGATGTCGCGGGATATGCCAATGATGAGGGATATATCCGCATATGTATTGACGGTCGCTATTATTACGGCCATCAAATAGCTTGGCTTCTGTATTACGGAGTATGGCCTGCAAGGCAGATTGACCATCGAAGCCGTGTACGCCATGAAAACTGGATCAGCAACCTTAGGGAAGCTACCAACGGACAGAATTCGCACTACGCAAATAAGAAAATATCGACATCGAGCGGATATCGCGGCGTGTATTTCAAGAAGTCAGAGAGCAAATGGTGCGCAAAGATTATGTCGGAAGGAAAGACGATTCACCTTGGATACTTCGATGACCCGGCCGTAGCGGCTGAAGCCTATAAGGCTGCCGCGATCAAATTTCACGGGGAATTCGCCAACGTGTGAGTCCCTTGATGACTGGCGTATGCAGCGCCTGATGTTCCCCGGAGAGTTGCCGGGACGCCAGCCACCAGGGCCAAAGCGGATGCTGCGCAGAAGGCTGTACGAGTAAGCGCAGTGCAGCGAGTAACTCTGACTAAATGTAAGGACTACAAATCATGAGTGCATTTCACATGGCCTTCGCCGAATACGAGCCAGACGTTGACGTAGAGGATGCTCGCTATGGCTTCTGCTGGAACTGCGACTGCAATGTGCGCAGCGTAAAAGCCGATTTCGGTATCGGCCCATACGAATATTGGGGCAGCAAGGAAGTCCACCACGACTGGCGGGACGTTTGCCCGACATGCGAGGAAGAGGTCAGCGATCCAGAACCGGAGCCTGAGGAGCCTGTTTGCAAGGTCATCCTGGGCGACGAAATGTACGCGCCGGGGATTGAGCGGGTGCGGCTGGGAGTAGGGCGATGAGCGAGCTAACCGACGAACAGATCGAATCCGTAGTGAGTGCATGGTTCGATTACACCGCTGAGTCTCGGGGTGACTTTGTGGGACGTATGAGAAAGGCTCTGGAGCGGGCAGAGGCGTTTCGACATTGCCAATACTGTGACGGCACCGGCGATGTGCATTCAATCGATGGTGAGTGGCGTGGCGAATGCACTGAGTGCGGTGCATCCAAGCTCGGGGAAAAAACGGTGACCGTCGCAGACGTCAGCCGCGCTCTCTATAACCATTTGATGGGTGGCACTTTCGATATCGGCGAGGCATATCTGAAACTGAAAGTCGCCGGCGCATGCCCGAGCGAAGCGGACTTTACGGCAGCGCTGTTAGAGCTTACCGCCACTAAGAAATCGTGATGCCCCGCCCATATTTCCTCCAGCGTCTCTCAGGCCGAACCCTCCGCCGCATCCACGGCATCGACCGCGAGCCAGTCTGCCCCGACCGCTACGACGATCTGCGCATCTGCGCGCTGATCTTCCTGTCTGGCGCGGGACTGGCGGCGTTGATTTTGGTTGGACTGTTTGGTGACCGTGTATTCACCTTGATTTGTGGAGTTTGACATGTGCATGAGCGACGGCGCTGAGCCCGTAACGATGCTATCCGAGGGATTCCGGACTGCACGCAAGGAGCACAAGTGCTCCGAATGCAGGCGTCCCATCGGATCAGGTGAGACGTATTACTACGAACGGTTCAAGTGCGAAGGCGACTTGAACTATCACAAGACATGCTCGCATTGCATGGTCGTTCGCCAGTGGCTGGCCGATGAGTGCGGCGGCTGGGTATATGGCGCCGTCGAAGAAGATATCCGCGAGCATGCTCAAGAGGGCTATGGCTGGCCGATTCTGCGTCTCACGGTGGCAATGCAGAACAACTGGGTGCGGCGGGATGGATCGCTTCGTCCCGTTCCCGCAATACCGAAAACCTCACACGACATCATGCGCGAAATGGGGGCCAACCATCATGTTTGATGCCTATACAGAGCAACGCAAGGAAATGCTTCGCCAGTGGGGCGATTACGTCGATTCGCCGCAATGGCTGAATGACCGACGCGAAGTGATTATTCGCTGGCTAGGCTCTCGCTACCTACTGCATCCGGCGAACCGAGTACAGCGTCGGACGGTGCCGTATGGGGAGCGCTCGAAATGATCCACGCTTTTGACCGCTTCTACACAAAACGTCCCCGCACCGCCCTAACCCTAATGATCATCCTCGCCTCCGTCGTACTTTACGCCGCCATTCGGGCTGATCATGAGAACAGTGCTGCGCTGAGGTTGAGGTGGGTGGCTAGTGTTAGGGGAGGGGCATGAAACCGCTATCCGGAAAGCGCGCCTTCTACTCACTGGGCTGGCGCGCGTTCACAAATCACTGGGCCTGCGAGATCAACTCGAACATACCAATGTGGGCGGTTCGAGCATTCGAGCGCGGCTATGAGGATGCGCGCTGGGCGAGCGTTGTTCAGACCGTCAAGACATGGCCTGCCAGCAAGTTAGCGGAGAGTGTGCGATGAGTTATTGCCCGACATGCGGCACCTACATGCTTTACCCCGAACATCACACATGTCCGCCGCAATGGGAGGCGCAAGACCCGGACGAACGCGCCGATGACGATTGGACGGTTGTTCATGCGCATGACGGCGAAGGCGCTGCGGTGAAGTATGCCGAAAGAGCCGACGACCGGTCTGGCGAAGGTCCGCATGAGCGAACTGTTCTAGTGCGCGAGATGGGTTCGACGGATGCCAAACACTTCGTTATCACATGGGAATACAGCGTCGATTATTACGCGAATGAGGTGACAACATGAAACGACCCGATCCGAATCACGAAGTCGCGATGTTCAATAAGGCTGTAAAGGTTGGCGACCGCGTGCGTTACCAGTCCTACAAACCGGATGGCCCGATCACCGAGTACGCCACGCGTTCGCCTGCCGAAGTCCTGAGCGGGCATACCGCGGTCGTTTGGCTCGAAGGTAAATCGGGATGCGTGGCTGTCTCGCATTGCTTGCCGGTCGCCACTCAATAACGCAGATAGGGGAAAGACATGAAATCGAAAATATACGTGTTCTCAAATGTGGTGGGCGGTGGTGATGGGATCGCATACGCGATGGCCGAAGACGGGACGGTGTTGGGCAGCCATTGGTGCAGCCATGAGGAGTATGCCCGGGGCGACCTTGGTGTGACTGAGGGCAGTCGCCCAGATCGCCATGTGACGTACGCCGAGCATTATCCGGATGGGTATGAGATGGAGTTCGTTCCGGCATCTGAAGTACGAACGCACGCCGGTCTGAAGGCGGCCTTCGAACTGAACAAGCAACAAGCCGAAAAGGCGAAGGAGGGATCGTGAGCGACTCAAAAGAAATCACGGTTGCCGAGCAGCCGCAACAGCTAATTACGATCGAGCCGGCGAAGTATGTAGCCTTGGTGTTCGAATCGTTCCGCAAGAAGTTCGACGCCTACAAGGCCGAGGCCGACAAGATCACCGTCGACGCCACGACGCCGGCCGGCATGAAGGTCGCAGTCGAGTATCGCGCCAAGTTCCGCGACGAAATCCGAATTGCCAGCGAGAGCGCCCGGAAGGAGCGCAAGGCGCCCATCCTTGAAATTGGCCGCTTGCTCGACGGTGCCGCCAAAGAGATCGCAGAGGAGGTCGCGCCCTACGAGTCGCGCTTCGATGCCGCAATCAAGGCCGAAGAAAAGCGTAAGGACGACGAGAAAATCGCCAAGGCATTAGCCGAGTCTGCGCGCATTTCGGCTATCCGGAAGCGTATCGCCGAAATTCAGGCTATTCCGGCAATGCTGGTCGGCAAGTCGTCCGAGACGATCGCCGCGGCGATTGAGAGTCTGGAAGCGGTGGAGATAACGATCGAGACTCACCAGGAGTTCGCGGGTGAAGGTGAGGTCGCCAAGCTCGCTACCGTCCAGAAGCTATGGGAAATGTTCAAGGCGCAGCAAGAACATGAGGCGGAAGCTGCACGGCTCCAGGCGGAACGCGCCCAACTTGAGCGTGATCGCGCCGAAGCCGCAGAGCGCGAGCGTCTAGCCGCTATCGAACGCCAGCGCGCCGAGGATGAGCAGCGCATCGCCCGAGCGAAAGCGGAAGCGGCGGCACTCGCCGAACGTCAGGCCGAACAGCGCAAGCTTGATGAGCAGCGTGCGGAGTTTGAGCGACAGCAGGCCGAGCTTCTGGCCCAGCAACAGGCATTGCGCGAAGCAACCGAAAAATTGGTCCGCGAGCAGCGCGAACGGGAAGAAGCGGAGACCGCACGCATTGAGGCAGAGGCGCGGGCCACGCAGGAGGCAATTGACGCAGCAGAACGCGCGGAAGCCCAGCGCGTCGCCGATGATCTGGCGGTAGAAGCCGAACGCCGTGAACGTGAAGCGGCGGCAGAAGTAGAACGGGCTGCGCTTGAAGCCGAGGTTGCTCGTCTGCATGCCCTGCATTTCGCCAATGACGGCCTTGGGATGCTCGAAGACGTGCTGCACGAAATTGTCAAGCCGATCGGGCAGGAATGCTGTGGGATGTCGGATTACTCGGAATGCTGCGGAACTCCTATCCCGTTCTTCCACGACATCGATTCTCTTACGATCGAACTCAACAAGTGGCGCGACGAACTGATTCAACGTCGCGCCGAACAGAAGGAGGCAGCGTGAACGAAGTCATTGAAATGCCCCGCCAGAACGGGGCGCTGGTCAACAGCGGTCGAATGTCCGCGATGGAAGTGGTGGCGCATGCTGCCGCGGTCCAGGAAGTCATGCGGTCCGTGATGAAGGAAAACGTCCACTACGGAAAAATTCCAGGTACCGACAAGCCGACGCTATACAAGTCCGGTGCGGAAGTCCTGTGTATGTCGTTCCGGATTGCAGACGAGTACGAAGTCGAAGACCTTTCAACGGGCGACATGATCCGCTACCGGGTGACGTGCATCGGCAGACATCAGGTGTCGGATGTTCGCTTGGGCTCCGGCATGGGCGAAGCGTCCACGGGCGAGGAAAAGTACAAGTGGCGCGGGGCGGTCTGCGATGAGGAATTTGAAATCACGCCCGTCACGATGCGGCGCATCAAGTTCGGCAAGAAGAGGGGCGGCGGATTCTATAAGGCAAATCAGGTCCGCACTGAGCCGTCCGACCTCGCCAACACGGTGCTCAAGATGGGTTGCAAGCGAGCCAAGATGGCGATGGTACTGAACGTCACGGCGGCGTCAGATATCTTCTCCCAAGATTTGGAGGAGTTGGACGAGACGCTGCGCGATCACCTGGCGGGGCAGGACGGTGGTGGCGAGCCGGTGCTGAGCGAGTTGGGCGTGAAACTCGTTGGCGAGGTTGCGGACGTCACAACGCGCGAGCAATTCGAGACGCTCTGGAAACGAGGCGTCAAGGAGATCAACGACGCAAAGGACGCCGGCGCATCGGACGCGTTCAAGGCAGCCATGGAGGCAAAGAGCAAGACGCTACCCGCCAAAGTTGCAACGCAAGCAACCGCGCCACCAGCAGATGCCGTCCGCGATCCGGGTTCCGACGACGCCGACCTCGAAGCCGATTTCCAACGTCAGATGGCACGCGAAGGAGGCCAATCGTGAAAATTATTGAATGCGCGCAAGGCTCGGATTTTTGGCACCAAGCAAGAGCTGGCTGCATCACGGCCAGCATGTTCGCGACGGCCCGCAAGAAGACGGGCGAACTTGACGAACGTCAGTCCAAATACGTCGCGCTGAGGCTCGCCGGCACGCCCGAGAAAGCTGCCGCCGAGGCCGCCGGATACAAGAACGTGCCTACTTCGGACGGTATCAAGCGCGCGCTCGAAGGTCAGAAGGTTGGCGACTGGGCGGATGTTGCAAAAGACTACGCTTTCCGTCTCGCCATTGAGCGAATCAGCGGCGAGCCCCTGGACGAAGGTTTCGAGACGTGGCAGATGAAACGCGGCCACGACCTTGAGCCGGAGGCCCGCATGGAGCACGAAGCCAAGACGGGACTATTTGTGAAGCGCGCCGGGTTCGTAACGACCGATGACGGTCTGTTCGGCGCGAGTGCCGATGGGTTGATCGGCGATGACGGCGGCAGTGAGTACAAGTGCTTTATAGCGCCCGACAAGCTCCGAGCGATCCTGCTGGATCACGACTTCACGGAGGTGCTTGAGCAAGCGCAAGGGTGTCTCTGGCTCACGAATCGCAAGTGGTGGCACATCGGCCTGTACTGCCCTGCGCTAGCGCCTGCTGGCAAGCAGTTCACGATGGTCGAAGTCCAAAGGGACGACGAATTCATTGGGAAGATGGAGCAAGACCTCTGGCAATTCGCCATGCTCGTCGCCCAGTATGAAAAGCAGCTTCGCCAGCAAGCCGCCTGATTCACCCGCACCACTCGCCATTGGGATGAAGCCTTCGGGTACGAATCTCCCTGAACTTGGCGTAGTGGTGCGCCCCATCCCCGAAACGTACGGTGGTCTCCGTGCGTGTGTGTTAAAGCCCGCTGGTTCAGGGGCTTCTTTTTTGAGATCAATATGAACGCACCGAACGAATCAGAACAATTAGCGATTGATGGCGTGGCGCCCGCCGAGTCCGAATCCAAAGAAGCGCCGCACATGATCGCGCGTGTGAATGCCATGGCGATCAAGGTAGCGTTTCCCTTCATGGCCCAGAACGATATCCGCTACTACCTGAACGGCATCAATGTGCGCCCGCTCGAAGACGGTACGACGATGATTGTTGCCACGGATGGTCATCGGTATGTGGTGATCCGCGATCAGCACGGCTATGCAGAGAAAGAAGTCATCGTGTCCATCAAGAAAGACGGGCTCAAGACGTGTAACGCCAAGAGCACGCTTGATGTGATGTCGAACGGTTCGGCGATGGTCAATGATGAGAACGGTCAGGCGCAGTTTATCCAGCCCGGTAATGCCTTGGTCGAGGGAAACTTCCCGCGCATCGAGAACGTCGCAGCGGCGATCGGCTACAGCGAGGGCATCTCTGGTGCGATCAACCCGGCCTACCTGAAAGACGCCCTGACCATCGGGCAGTTCTTCGGGAGCATTCGATTCTTCACGCGCGACGCGGATAGTCCGCTGATGTTCGTAGTCGGCGGTTTAGGCGACCTGGAGGTATTCGGCGGAATCATGAAGATGCGCGATTCGTTCGAACAGTTACCAACGTGGTTCCCGCGCCCTGTCCCGTTCGAGCTCGCTGAAGCCTAACCCCATCCGCGCAGCGCGCGAAGCAATCGAACAATGAGTGACCTCACATGAAAACAATTCTCGACCCGTGCTGCGGCAGTCGAATGTTCTGGTTTGATGCGAATCATCCGAGTGCGGTATTTGGCGATGCGCGATCCGAGTCGATCGTCGTCACCGATCGTTCGCACGATCCGGCGGGCACGCGGACGCTCAACATCGATCCCGACGTCCTCATGGACTTCCGCGACCTTCCGTATCCGGAGGACTCGTTCAAGCTCGTCGTGTTCGATCCGCCGCATCTAGTGCGCGCTGGTCCGCGAAGCTGGCTCGCAGCCAAATATGGAAAGCTCGGCGCCGACTGGCGGGAGGACATTCGCAAAGGGTTTGCCGAATGCTTCCGGGTGCTCGAACCGCATGGCGTGCTGATCTTCAAGTGGAACGAAACGCAGATCAAGGTAAGCGAGATTCTGTCGCTGACCGAGTGCGCGCCGCTGTTCGGCCACAAGTCGGGAAAGCGCTCCGATACGCACTGGATCTGCTTCATGAAGCAATCGAACTATAGGGAGTAGACATGAGCGCCATCATCAGCCCCTGCGGCAAATTCCGCTTTCGTCTCGAACGCAATGTGATGTTCACGGGCGGACCGACATATGCATTCTTCGGCGTGAATCCCAGCACCGCTGACGCCTCGATAGACGATGCGACCGTGCGCAAGTGGATTGGGTTCGTCAAGCGCTGGGGAGGGCGGCGTTTCATTGTTGGCAACGTGTCGGCTTACCGGGCAACCGACGTCAAGAAGCTCGCCGACGTGTTGATCACGACATCGCAATGGCACGAGAACCTGAACCACATCGGGCAGATCATCGCAGAAGCTGACGTATTGGTCCCGTGTTGGGGAAACCGCTCCAAGGCTCCGCGACATCTGCATAACGAATTCGACATGGTACTCGCCATGTTGCGGACAAGCGGCAAGCCTGTGAAGCACTTCGGGCTGACCGCCAGCGGCGACCCAAAGCATCCGCTGATGCTCGGCTATGACACCCAACTCATGGAATTGACCCCATGACCCAACCCACCAGGCTCGAAGTGAGGGCGAATATGCAACTGACAGATGAACAGCTTGACCATTCGAGGACGATCATTCTATCTGGCGGCGAAGTCGCAATCGTTGATGCCTCCGACTATGAGCTAGTTTCGCAGCACACTTGGCGGCTTAACGAAAAAGGCTATGCGCAAGCATCTATCTACATAGACGGAAAGCGCTTCAACGTTCGCATGCATAGGCTGATTATGGGCCTACGCAACGGCGACCCGCGACGCGTTGATCACAGAAGCGGCGTTCGCCTAGACAACCGGCGATCGAATCTTCGGATTTGCACGGTTGCCGAGAACAATCGGAACGCTCGCATCGGAAACACGAACACGTCGGGCCTCAAGGGTGTCCACTGGGACAAGATCAATCATGTGTGGCGCGCGCAGATTCACGTCAACGGACGTAACCGGACACTGGGACGGTTTAAGGATCGAGAGCAGGCCCGGCAGGCATATGAGAAAGCCGCCAAAGAGTTACATGGAGAGTTTTTCTGCGAGAACCAATCAAACGTTGAGGTGAAGTATGGATAAGGACACTGCCGCACCAGCGCAATCGGCAGAGCCGATCTATCAGTACCAGTATTACGGCGAGGGTGTCTGGCGCGATACATCGAAAGCGGATTGGGACGACCGCAAGAATGGTGTTCTGTCCGTCGATCAGCGCTTCCGCATCGTCTACGCCGCCCCGCAGCCCTCTCCGACTGCCGTGGTGCTGGACGACGGTTGTCCCCACGCAGCGCCGTTTCGCTACTGCCCGAAGTGTCCTGTTACACCGTGCCCGATCGGCCTAGGAGAGAAGTAATGGACTCGAATCACGATATTGTGCCCACGCTGCGCATGTTCGATGGGTTGATGATGAACAAGGCAGCCGACGAGATTGAGAGGCTTCGCGCATTGCTTAACGAGAAAACGACCATCCCCTCTGCCGTGGCGCTGGACGATGAGCGGGTGGCGTTCGAGCGTCATTGGTACAACTTTTACCACTCTGGCAGCATCAAGGCGCGCTCTGACGGTAGATACATGCAGCCCGTTGTTCAGCATGCATGGGAGGCTTGGCAAGCCCGCGCCGCATCCCCGCAACCAGTGGAGCAGACGAAACAGTCGGAAAACGTTCTTGATTGGCTGGAAACTGAGGTGACGGCAGTTTCGTGTCGTTACCACGGCGATCCCTCCTATGACCACGACGCCTACTGGATGAGGGACCGTGTTGTTAAATTGATCGGTGATGCTCGCAAGGCATTTCCAGCCGCGCAACCAGTGGAGCAGACGCGGGCGCTGGCTGAAGACGCGCGCGACGCAGCACGGTATCGGTGGCTTAGGCAGGACCGAAAACTAACGCCAGAGGCGTTTTGGATAGCTGGCGGCAATCTGGTAAATGGTCTTGGCCGATTTATCGGAGCAGCGGCCGACAACGCAATTGACGCCGCCATGACCGCCGCGCAGCCAGCAAGCGGAGAGACAGAATGAGCGATCGAGATCAGTTTGAGGTGTGGGCGACTAGCGAAGGGCTGATTAGTGAGTCGCACGGCGTTCGATTCGTCAATTCAATGTGCGATGTCGCACGGAAGTCGTGGCAAGCATCCCGCCGCGCGGCGCTGGAGGAAGCGGCGGTCGCTTGTGAGGCAGTGCGTGATCTGAAATGGAGGGGAACGGTGTTTTATTCTGCTGCTGCGACCGAATGTGCCGCCGTTATCCGCGCCCTTGCCGATGGAGACAAAGCATGAGTGACCTGATTAAGCGATTGCGCTCCGCGGCAGGCGATGGAGACGCCATCTATCTCGCAAATCGTTGCACCGAAGCCGCCGATGCCATCGAAGCCGCAAACGCCCGAATCGCCGACCTCGAACAGGAACTCCGCAACATCGCCAACGCCGACACCGTTGCATGGGACGACCCGACCGAGTTTGAGGCATGGGCCAAGAGTCGGGCGCGGCATACCTTGGGGAAAACGTGACCGACCTTATTCTCCCGCTCAAGCGCGAATATTTCGAAGCCATCAAACGCGGCGAGAAGGTCGAGGAATACCGGCTCTGCACGCCGTATTGGGCGAAGCGCCTTCGCGGTCGGCGCTACGGTCAGATCGTCCTGACACTCGGTTACCCGAAACACGACGACCACGAGCGCCGAATCATCAAGCCGTGGCGTGGCTACGTCGAACGAACAATCCAGCATCCGCACTTCGGGCCTGAGCCGGTGAGGGTGTTTGCTATTTATGTGGGAGCATAAATGACTCTCTACGCCGTCCACGTCCAAGGCCCGGACGACATTATTGCAGCGCCGAGCAAGCGCGAGGCTGAAGTATTGGCTGAGAAGCTGAATCCTTATTTCATCGAAATGGCGCAGAAGTTTGGCCCATCCGCCCCGACAATCGAAGCCGTAGTGATTGCATGGCCGTACGAGCCATCTAAGCATGCCAACGAACTCGAACAAAGATGGGCTGACCGCGCCAAGTTTATCGGGCCGGTCGAGCCCGAGCCCGAGCGCGACGACAAGACTATCGATATGTTCGAGGATTCAAAATGACCGACCAACCCGAAAAGAAGTGCCCATATTGTGGTCAACCGATGACGACAGTCCACAACCAGAAGATCATTGACCGTAGCCGCGATCCTGTCACGCGCAGGACATACGTGCGGACGCGTGTACTGCAATTCTGTTCACCGAAGTGCGGCGGCAACTATCAGATGGGGTGTGAGGGATGAAAGACCTAGACCAACTGAAAGCCGAACTCCGCTGGTGCATCGAGCATGCCTCCGGCCCGCGAACTGAAAGCACGTTGCGCTGGGCGCTGGAAATGTTGGAGGAGATTACGGAAGCAGAGGTGAAGGCGTGAACGAAGCTTACCCATTACAGTGGCCAACAGGCCGAAATCGAACTGGCAGATACGCTCGCGAACATGGCAAGTTCGACGTCTCGTTTGCGCGAGCGCGCGACAACATCATTGCGGAAGTGACGTTGCTGTGCGGCGGCCGTTACGCCAGAGACCCAAATATCGTGATTAGCACGAATGTCAGCCTACGTCGTGATGGATTGCCGTTGGCGAACCAGAGAGCACCAGACGATCCAGGTGTTGCCGTCTATTTCACATACAAGAAACGGCAAATGTCGTTTGCCTGCGATCGTTGGCTGAAGATCGAGCACAACATGCAGGCTATCGCGAAGACCATCGAAGCGTTGCGCGGAATCGCCCGCTGGGGCACTGGCGACATGCTTGAAGCTGCCTTCACTGGTTTCACGGCGCTTCCTGCGCCAGATGCGCAAAAGACATGGCGTGAAGTGCTTGGCCTTTATCCTGGCGAACGCAACATGGACATTGTCAGGGCGGCGTATCGGCGCCTTGCCAGTTCGGCTCATCCAGACAAGGGCGGCACGCATGATGCGATGACCGCTCTTAATGCTGCTTTGGTGCAAGCCGAGAAGGAACTTGGAGCCTGATGGAAGCCGCAACGCAACGCATCTTAGCCGTCACAGCGGCAGATTGGGAGCCAGAAATGGACGAGAAGGTGTTGGAGGCGCTTCGGTCGGCAGTCAATATGGCTCGCTTTCAAGGCATTCGCAAGATCGAAGCGCTGAAGCGCTGTCTACTCGAAAAGGGCTTTGACGAGCCGACTGCCGATGCTGCCATTCGCGCCTGGTCTGAATACGAACAACGCAAAGGAGTTCCACATGGGTAGCGACATTTTGTTTCGGTCGCCGGCATGCAGGCATTGGACAAAGGAAAAAGAATGAAAATCTGCTTCTCCCTCAAGGAAGTTGCCGAGGCACTTTCCCTATCGCCGACGACCGTACAAAAGATGGTCCGTGAAGGCACGTTCCCGGAGCCGCGCCTACTCTCTGGCCGGCGCGTCGGCTGGTTGGCTCGCGAGGTCCAGGAGTGGGCCGACAAGCGTCCAGTCGCAGACCTATTGCCTCCGGAGAATACTGGCGTCAGACGGCAACGATCGACTCAAGACGCGCAGCCAGTTTCGTGAGCCATTCACGTTTCTCTGCGTCGTACTCGTACAGGTTGTATATCCCAACAATGCCAGCCTTGATGTGGCCGATAATTTCCTCGGCTATTTCATTTGCACACCCCATGGACCCCAACATCGTGCGTGCAGTGCGTCGCAAATCGTGGGGTGTCCAGCCAGTGACCGGAATTGGCGGATCGGTGACAAGGCGATTCTTGCGCACCCAATACGGTTGACATCGGGCTATGACCTGACCGATGGCGGCCTGCGTAATATGACGCTTCGCCTTAGTCGTCTTGCGCCCGGTTTTCGCCGCTACATAGGGGAAGAGGTAGCCCGCTCCATGGCGTGACCATCGCTGTCTGATTATCTGCTCTGCGCGCCCAACGAGCGGCACGCGGTGGGCCGTGGCTCGCTCGACCCGGGCATTTTTGGTCTTGGCCTTCGGGATCGTCCACCAGAGACCATCCTTTTCCTCGGTCAACTCATTACCGCGGATGGCGACGATCTCGTTTCCGCGTTGCCCAGTCCATAGGTAGAGTTGAGCGACGTCGCTAACGTCCGATTCCAGTACTGGCAGCCAGGGAACCAGAACTGAAATCTCAATATCCGTCAGGACGCGCTTATCGGTAATGCGCTCGCCATTGCGGGTTTTGCCCTTACTGCGCAATTTCCCCCGCATGATCTGGCGCCACCAGTTCGGCGTGTTCTCCTTGATACGCCCGGCATCCAAACCATAATCCCATGCGGCGGCTAATTCAGTTTTGATCCTGTTCGCATAGGTCGGGCGATCACGGAGCCCCTCAAGCAACTTGAAAGCGATCTGGCGCGTAACCGCCTCGGGCGTCATTGAGATAATCGGTTTGATAGGATCGCCGAGTGCGTATTTGGTATTTGTCTGAACACGTTGACTAGCATTATGCTCGACGTGGCCAGACAGGTAATCAGCGACCAGATGCTTGACGAGGTATGAGCCGGGCAGGAGCGACGTTTTTGAATCTGACGCCAGCACTCCTTGCCGGGCCTTGCGTTTGGCGAGCGCCGGGTCTTCTCCTGCGTCGCGCGCGCTCCGTCTTTGCTCCCATAGCGCGATCGCCGCTGGCAGAGGCATTGTGGGCCAACTACCCAGTTTGATCTGGCGCATGTTTCCGTCGATCGGAGACTTGTAGCGATACGTCCATGTGCGCCGTGTTTTGGTGGCTTCCAGGCGAAGTCCAGGGAAGTCATCGAATGCGATATGCTCGTCTGGCTGGAGTTGCTTGGCCCGCTTGGCGTCGAACTTGGTCATGTGGCGGCGTCGGTTTTTTTAAACTACGCCGCAGATGTTACGCCGCCGCCGAAGTTTTGCAATACAGCAACACACGACAAAACTATGTTCGACCCAAATCTAGCGCGTCCCAACTCCTTGAGTAAACGAAGTTTTTAATGGTTTCTGTGTGTGTGAGCACTCGGATGCAAGTAAGCCCGAAAACGCGTTTAACATTTCTTAAAGGATTTATTTTGAGACCGTTCCTATACTGACTCGCAAATTGTCAAATCGCTGTTTTCCGAATGCGGGAGACATGGCCCGATAGGACAAAAGGTAGACGGGGCCAATTACTGTGCGGGCGAGACCAACTGACCCGAAGAACGACCCATTGAGGTCGATTTCAATACCGGGCAGAGCCTGAGAGATCTTGGGAGAAAATCCCATGGAACGGCTCGCAATGGCGGAGCCGCCTCGGATGGGCGTTTAATCGCATCCGGGAAAAGAGCATGGCCGTTTTCGATTATGATGATCTGCCCCCTCGGTAATCAGCGCGACAAAGCCAAAATACGCGCTAATTTCGAGACAGTGCGGCAGCAAAGCTGAACAGGGCGCAAGGCAAGGGACCACTAGTCGAAAAAGAGTGCAGCCGAAGATGAAACCAGAAAGCCGGATTGGCGGTGCCAGCACCGCCAATCCGGCCATCTGCCGGCTCACCGGCCACCCATTACGAAGGACGATGTCGCATTGCGGGGTTTTATGAGAATTGCAGTCCTGGATGACGATTCGGCTCAAGCCGATCTTGTTTGCCAAACGCTGTCGGCGGCCGGGCACGTTTGTCACGCTTACGGTGCGGGCCGCGAGCTGGTGCGGCAACTGCGGCGCCAGACCTTCGACCTTCTCGTGCTCGACTGGAACGTACCTGACATGTCGGGCGAAGAGGTGCTGCGCTGGGTGCGCGAAAGCCTCTCCGAGCGCTTACCGGTTCTGTTCATGACGAGCCGCGGCCGCGAAACCGATATCACCTCGATCCTCAACACCGGCGCGGACGACTATGTCGTCAAGCCGGTCTCCGCGGCGGTCCTGCTCGCGCGTGTCGGCTCCTTGCTGCGCCGGGCGTATCACCTGAAGCCGGCCGCCGCGAAAGAAGTATTCGGTGAATTCGAATTCGATCTGGGCGCGAAGCACGTCGTGGTGCGCGGCGCGACCGTCGCCGTGACGCAGAAAGAGTTCGAACTCGCGTTGCTGCTGTTCCAGCATCTGAGCCGGCCGCTGTCGCGCGCGCACATTCTCGACGTGATCTGGAAACAGGCGACAGATATTCCTTCGCGCACGATGGACACCCACGTGTCGATGCTGCGCAGCAAGCTTGGCTTGCGTCCGGAGCACGGCTACCGGCTGACGCCAATCTACGGCTATGGGTATCGGCTCGAGCGGATCGAATCCGGCGCGTCGCCCATGGTGGCCGCTGAACAACGCCCCGAAGCGGGGGACGCGTGACGGTTGCTTTCGATGCGGTAGCGCCCGGCTGCGCGAGTTCACCGGGCCGCCGCGCCGGGGCGATACTGGCGCTGGCCGGCCTGATCGCAATGACCTGCTTCGCACCCATGTCCGCGGATGCGCAATCGTCGCGCGCACCGAAGCCACGTACCAGAACAACCGCGCCAGTCTATGTGTCCTACGTGACCCATGACGGCGACACGTTGTACGAAATCGCCGGCCGCTATCTGCGCGACTCCGGCGATTGGGCCATGTTGAGCCGCCTGAATCATGTGCCCGCGCCGCGCCGCATGCCAGCCGGGATCACGCTGCGTCTGCCGGCCGACCGGCTCAGGCAGGACCCTGAGTCGGCGCGAGTGATCGCGACGAGCGGTCCGGCAGAACACGCTTTCGGCAAAAATCCTTATACGCCACTCACGGCGGGCACGACGCTCGGCGAGGGCGATCGCATCCGCACGGGCCATAACGGCTTTGTCACGCTCGAGTTGCCGGACGGCTCGCACGTCACCGTGTCGCAGGACGGCGTGCTCGATATCGGCAGGCTGCGACGCACCGTGCTGACCGGCGCGGGCGATCGCGTGCTCAATCTGCAACACGGTGAAGTCGAGAGCCAGGTCACGCATGCCACCAAAAAGGACGACCGCTTCCAGATCCGCTCGCCATCGGTCGTAGCGGGCGTGCGCGGTACGCGCTTCAAGGTCGCTTACGACGGCGACGCACAAACCACGGCGGTGGAAGTGCTGGACGGCGCGGTCGGCGTCGACCCGGCCGCCGTCGCTGGCCATGCCTCCGCGCCACTGCCCGGCGTGCCGCTGCAAGCGTCCGCGCAACTCGTCAAGGCGCGTTTTGGCAGCGTCACGCGGGCGGGCGGGGCGATCGGCGGTCCGGTGGAATTGCTGGCTGCGCCGTCGCTTACCGAGCCGGCAAAAGTGCAGGACGGCAAAGCGGTCGCTTTCGACCTCGTCCCCGCCGAGCACGCCGTGGCCTATCGCGTGCAGATTGCGCGCGATGCCGATCAGCTCGACCTGATTCGCGATCTACGCGTGAACGCGCCGCATGCTGACTTCGGCGATCTGGCCGACGGCACCTATTTCGTTCGTATCGCTGCGATCGACGCGAATGGGCTCGAAGGCCTGCCCCAGGTCTACGGTTTCGAGCGGCGCCAGCTTGGGCTGGCTGCCTCGGCGGGGCCGCGCGCCGGCAGCCGCGATTACGAGTTCCGCTGGTTCGTCAGCCGCTCCACGGTCGAGACACGCTTTCGCTTCGTGCTGGCCACGACCGCCGACCTGCGCCATCCGCTCGTCGACAAAACAGATCTGACAGGCGGCCAGATCGTGGTGAGCGATCTGCCGGGCGGCGTCTACTATTGGACGATCGTCGCCGAGCAGTTCGAAAACGGCCGCTTCTATGAGAAGAGCAGCACGGTCCGCTCGTTTACGCTTGCACGCTGACGCTGGTAGATTCACGGGGCCGGGTCGACAACCGACCCGTTCCTTAGCCCTCAACCACGACACGTCTTGCCGACCACACACACGCGTCTGAGCCTCGACCCGCGTGCTCGCCTCGGGCGGCGCGCCGGCCGCCGCTTCCTGCTCGAATGGGTGGCGATCGGCTGCCTGGGCATTGTGGTGATTCTGCTTGGCTCGCTCGGCCGGCTGACCGCCGGCGTCGATCATCTGGTCTACGACCGGTTTCTGGGGCTGCGCGCGCAACCGTTGCTGCACGATATCGTGGTGCTCGAAATCGACAACGCCAGCGTTGCGCAGCTTGGCCGCTGGCCGTGGCCGCGCAGCGTTCATGCCAGACTGCTCGAACAGATCGCGAAGGCGAAGCCCGCAGCGGTGATCTACGACGTGCTGTTTACCGAAGCCAATCCGGAAGACGCCGAGCTCGCGCGCGCGATCGCGCTGAGTCCCACTTATCTGCCGATGCTGCTGACGGCGCCGGATAGCGCCGGCCAACGCGTCGCGGTCGAACCGGTGGCGCCGCTCGCGCATGCCGCGGCCGGTCTTGGACATATCAACCTTGAAGTCGACAGCGACGGCATCGTGCGTAGCGTCGCGCGGTTCGAGGGCGATGCGAATTCGCGCTGGCCGCAATTGATGGTGCCGGTCGCCCAGGCCGTGGAGCGTGGCGCGCTGCAACTGAACGAGCGGCCGCGTCGGCCCTCTTCTAGCGAGGCGGCGGCCCAATCCGATGATCATGACGAGGGCGAGGGCCGCTTCCTGATTCCCTTCGGTCCGAATGCGCAGAACTACGCGAAGCTGAGCTTCGCGAGTGTGCTGGCGGGCGAGGTCCCCGCGGACCAGCTGCGCGGGCGCATCGTGCTGATTGGCGTGACCGCGTCCGGTTTGTACGACCGCTTTGCGACACCGGTGTCCGGCGAGCTGGGGCCGCTGCCCGGCGTCTACATCCACGCGAACGTGCTCGATACGCTGCTGACCGGTCGCGAGCTCGAGCCCGCTGAGCCCTGGGTGCTGTTCATGGTGTCGCTGTTGCCGCTTGCCGCGCTGCTCGCCGGCTTTCTGGTGCTGTCGCCGCGCCGCTCGTTGCTGCTGACCGTCGCATTGGGCGCGCTGGCTACCTTCGGCAGCGCAGCCCTGCTGTACGGCGCGCGGCTATGGATGTCGCCGGTGCCGGCGATCGCCGGTTTGATCGTGGTGTATCCGATCTGGAACTGGCGGCGCCTCGAAATGACGATGGCCTATCTGCGCGAAGAGCTGCAGCGCCTCGCCGACGAGCCTCACCTCCTGCCGGAAACGCCGCAGCGCCGCCGCGAGTTCGGCGGCGACGTGCTGGAGCAGCATATGGCGCTGATGGCGCAGGCCGCGCAGCGCGTGCAGGACATGAAGCGCTTCGTGTGGGACAGTCTCGACAGCATGCCCGAGCCGATCCTGGTGAGCGATGTGGAAGGCATCGTGCTGATCGCGAATCATGCGGCCAAGGCGCATTTCGCGCGCCTTGGCGCACCCCTGCCGGAAGGCCTGCCGATGCGCGCGGTGCTGGGCGGGCTGACCCTGGTCAAGACTATCGACAGCGGCGCAGCGTCGGACGCGGAAAACAATCTGCTCGCGCATGCCCATTGGCCTGCGCTCCTCGATCCCGCGCGCGACGAGTTCGCCGTGCTGATGGCGCAAGGCGTCGAGGTGCGCGACGCTCACGAGCGCGACTATCTGTTGCGCTATGCGAATTGCACGAACGAGCAAGGTGAGACGACGGGCTGGATCGCCGGTCTCGTCGACGTATCGGCCTTGCATGCGGCCGAGCGCCAACGGGAAGACGCGTTGCGGCTGCTGTCGCACGATATGCGCTCGCCGCAGGCTTCGATTCTGGCGCTGGTGGAGATCGAGCGGGCGCGTAGCGAGCCGGGACTGGCACGTGGCTTGCTGGAACGCATCGAACGTTATGCGCAGCGGGCGCTGACGCTCGCCGACGATTTCGTGCAACTCGCGCGCGCCGAATCGCAAGCCTATGTGCTCGAACCGGTGAGCATGACCGAACTGATGATCGACGCCAGCGACGAAGTCTGGCCGCAGGCCCACGCCAAACGCATCACCCTGCAAACCGATACGGACGGGGGCGCCGATGCCGACGAGGGCCACTGGATTTGCGCCGACCGCTCACTGATGACGCGCGCGCTCGTCAACATTCTGAACAATGCGGTCAAGTACAGTCCGCCGGACACGCGGATCACCTGCAGCCTGACGAACCTCGGCGGGCCCGGCGCGCCAGCCGGCCGCGCACAGCCAGACGCGCCTGGCGCGGCAAAGCGGGTATCGTGCACGATTCGCGACGAAGGCTACGGCATTCCCAAGGAGCAGCAGGCCGGTCTGTTCGAACGCTTCCGGCGCTTTCACGAGACGGAGCGGCCGGAAGTGGGCGGTGCGGGATTGGGTATGGCGTTCGTCAAGACCGTCGTCACGCGCCATGGCGGCGATGTCGAGGTGGTCAGCGCGCCTGGCGAAGGCACGGCGTTTACGATTTCCCTGCCGGCACTCGATGAAACGCAAGCCGATGTGTCTGTAACCCCACGCTCATGACTTTGAACACTCACCTTATCGAAGCGAGAAGCCGGTGAAAGCAATATTGATCTGTGCCGCGCTGGCCGCGGCGAGTCTGACCGGATGCACGGGTTTGAACGCCGACGTGCACACGGCGAATCCCTCGGCCATGTTGCAGGGCGAGCGCACCTACACGATTGCGCGCCTGCCGTCGCAGGATGCCAGCGCGGATCATCCGCAATTTGAAACCATGCTGCGCGATGAGCTGGCAAAGAACGGCTTCACCGATTCGGCGGGCAAGTCCGCGCACTATTTATTGTCGATTGCGTATGACACGCGGCCGGCAGCGGTCGGTGTCGGCGCGAAGGACGATTGCGCGCCAGGTGCGTGCGAACGCTCGCCCGAACCGCCGTTTTCGCTTTTCGGCGGACGTGCTTATCAGCACGCGTTGACGCTGCGGTTTTTCGAGCAGTCGAGCGGACGCGAAGTTTACAAAGTGAGCGCAGCCAGCAGCGATCGCGATGCCGACCCACTGCACGCGATGCCCGTGCTCGTGAAAAGTGCGCTGGCAAAATTTCCGTTCGATGCACCGCCCGATTGGCGTGTGAAACTGCGGACCGATCAGGCGGGCGGCGTGCCCAACGTGGTTTCGCTTAAACCCGTTCAGCCTCTTCAGCCGCAGCAGTAAGAAACCCGTGCTCGCGTTATTCCGGCGTCTGGTCGCCTTCCGGCCAGCGGTTTTCGAACACGCATTCGGCGAGCGGCATACGGCTCGCCCAGCGTTCGGTTTCCAGCATCGGTTCGCTGTAGAACTGATCGACGTGACCAAGACACAGGATCGCCACCGGCCGTGCGCCCTCGGGCATATGCAGCAACGTACGGACCGTATCGACGTCGAATAGCGACACCCAGCCCATTCCCAGACCTTCCGCGCGCGCGGCCAGCCACATGTTCTGGATCGCGCACGCCACGGAAGCCAGGTCCATCTCCGGCAAGGTGCGGCGTCCGAAGATGTGCCGCTCGCGGCCGTCCATCAGCGCCATCACCAGCAGTTCGCCGCAGTCCAGCATGCCTTCCACTTTCAGCTTCATGAATGCTTCGCGACGCTTGCCGAGGGCGTCGGCGGTGGCGAGGCGTTCGCTTTCGACGGCCGCGTGCAGCGCCGTGCGTAAAGCCGGGTCGGTGATGCGCGCAATCCGCCACGGCTGCATGAAGCCGACGCTGGGCGCGTGGTGCGCCGCGTCGAGCAGACGTTGCAACACGACAGGGTCGACCGGTTCGCGCACGAAATGGCGCATGTCGCGCCGTTCATAAATTGCGCGGTAGACGGCTTCGCGCTCGGAATCGTTAAAAGGCTTCGCCATGGAACAGGGCGGCCGTCAAGGCCGGGTTGGAGGGCCAATAAGCATGCATGTAAGTTGCCACGATCGAGCCGGCGCGGAACACGGCCTCGCCGGGGACATCGCTATGTGGCCGGGTGGCTGAACGCAGCGGTGCGAGCGGCGTCGTCAGTTTCGAGTAGTGAAATGTATGACCGGTCATTGGGCCATGCAGGCTGTCGATCTGTTGCATGCCGAGCGCGGTGAAGCGCGCCTGCATTGTTGCATGGCCGGGCAGCAGGCCGAGCATCGGCGTCGTCATGCCGCGCGTGTCGGTCAACGTTTCGAGCAGGTAGAGCATGCCACCGCATTCGGCGACGACCGGTTTACCTGCTGTGGCGTGCGCGCGGATCGTTGCGGCACTGCGAAGGTTGTTTGCGAGCAATGCCGCATGCAGCTCGGGATAGCCGCCTGGCAGGTACAGGGCGTCGGCGTGCTCCGGCAATGCTTCGTCGGCGAGTGGAGAGAAATAGTCGATGTGCGCGCCGAGTGTTTCCAGCAGTGTGACGTTAGCCGGATAGATGAACGAGAACGCGGCATCGCGCGCAATGGCGATGCGCTTGCCGTCGAGAAGACGTGACGGTGCTTCGTTTGTCGGCGTGCCGAATTCGACCGGCGGCGGCAAATCGGCCAGCGCGGTTTGTGCGAGCGCGTCGGCGGCGCGATCCAGGCGCGTGTCCAGATCGTCGATCTCCGCGGCCTGATGCAAGCCGAGATGGCGATCGGGCAACTCGATGTCGTCGTTACCCGTGATGTGCCCGCACCAGCGCAGGGTCGGCGGTAACGCTTCTTCGAGCATTTGCGCATGCCTTGGCGAGCCGACGCGATTGGCGAGCACACCGTAAAACGGCACCTGCGGTCTGAATTGCGCGAGACCGAAGGCGACCGCGCCGAAGGTCTGCGCCATGGCTTTCGCCGAAATCACGGCGAGTACCGGCACGCCGAATGTGGTTGCCAGATCGGCGCTGCTCGGCGTGCCGTCGAACAGGCCCATCACGCCTTCGATCAGGATCAGATCCGCTTCGGCCGCCGCCTGCGCGAGCAGGTTTCGACACGCCGATTCGCCCACCATCCACAGATCGAGCGACAGGACCGGCGCGCCGCTGGCGCGCGCCAGGATCATCGGGTCGAGAAAGTCGGGACCCGTCTTGAATACGCGCACGCGTCGGCCCAGCCGCCGATGGTAGCGCGCGAGACCCGCGGTAATCGTGGTCTTGCCTTGACCCGACGCGGGCGCGCTGATGAACAGGGCGGGGCACGTTCCGCACGCGCTGCCCGGCTCCGAAGGAAGTCCCGCGGAGAGATTGGGGGCCGCCTCGAAGGACGTCGCCTTGGGGGGCACGGACATCGATCAGAACTCCACGCCGCGCTGTGCTTTGACGCCTTGCTCGCGATACGGGTGCTTGACGATGCGCATTTCGGTGACGAGGTCGGCGGCGTCGATCAGCGCGTCCGGCGCGTGACGGCCGGTCACCACCACATGCAGCATGTCGGCGCGCGCATTCAGTACGGCCAGCACTTCGTCGAGCGGCAGATACTCGTACTTCAGCACCGTGTTCAGTTCGTCGAGGATCACCATCTGATAGTCGCCGCTCTCGATCATGCGGCGCGCTTCGTCCCAGCCCTTGCGCGCGGTGGCGATGTCGGCCTCGCGATTCTGCGTGTTCCAGGTGTAGCCGTCGCCCATCGTGACGAAGTCGCAATTGGCGATCGCACCGAGAAAGTCGCGCTCCGACGTATGCAGTGCGCCCTTGATGAATTGCACGACGCCGAGGCGCATGCCGTGCCCAAGCACGCGCACGGCCATGCCGAATGCAGCCGTGGTTTTGCCCTTGCCGGTGCCGGTGTTGACGATCAGCAGACCTTTTTCGACGGTGGCGCTGGCCTGCTTTTTTTCGTGGCCCTCGCGCCGGCGTTCGGTCATGCGCTGATGCGATTCGGGATCGGTCTTCATGGAAGGTCCTGTTCTTGAGTGTCGTTGCTAGTCTGTTCGCGGGTGGGGCGGGCGGTGGTCGAGGCTATCGCCACCGTGATGCCGCCGTGGCGGGTTTTGCGCACGAGTAGGCGTGCGTTGGAGGTATTGGGGGTAATCGACGCAGGTGAGGCGATTGGGGTAGCCGATGCGGTTGACGTAACTGAGGCAGCTGAGGCAAACGCCGGCGCAGGGGCCACGCCAGGTGCAGCGGCCGCATCTGATTCGGCCGATGCGGCGAGCAAGGCACACGGCTCGCAGACGCCGTCTACGCCGAGATGCTCGCGTGCGGCATCCGACGGATCGTCCACGGATAGCGCGGCGATCTGCTCGCGGCTGAACAGCTTCAGCGGCAACGCATGACGTGTGCAGAATTCGAGCAAGCCCGCTTCGTGGGCTTTGATGTCGACCGAGGCAATCGTGCGGATTTCATCGAACGAATACGAGCCGAGTATGCTGCGCACAGCTGCTTCGATCTGCTCAGCCGAGCTGTGCAAGCGACAACCGAGGCCGACGGTCAGGGTTTTCATTTCGCGTCAGCCGTGTCTGAAGCGTTAGATGTTCCGGCCGAGTCCACCATGTTTACCGCACCCGCACCCGCACCCGCACCCGCACCCGCACCCGCACCCGCACCCGCACCCG